>NZ_QGSL01000091.1:956065-966439 GCF_003176655.1 Pseudomonas sp. RW407
TCAAGGGCCCGCAGGCGCTGCTCGGCCAGGCCGTGTGGGGCACCGGCAAGGAGCTCGGTTTCCTCCGCGACGGCAGCCATGCCGGCCTGCTGGCCCTGCCGGCGCGCGGCGTGGCGTTGATGCCCAAGCGCCTGGGCTTCGCCCAGGCCGCCAGTTGCGGGGTGCCCTACACCACGGCCTGGGATGCCCTGGAGCGCAGCGGCGTGAAGGCCGGCACCCGGTTGCTGGTGATCGGCGCCGGCGCGGTCGGCTCGGCCGCGCTGGACCTGGCCCGCGCCCGCGGTGCCGAGGTGCTGGCCGCCGTGCGCCGCGCCGGGCAGGCCGCCGCGCTGCAGGCCCGCGGCATCGCCAGCCTGGTGCTGGAGCAGCCGGAACGCCTGGCCGGGCAGGTCGACGCGGTGTTCCCCGGCGGCGCCGAGGTGATCTTCGACACCACCGGCTTCTGGCTGCCGGCGTCGGTCACCGCCCTGGCCCCCTTCGGCCGCATCGCCATCATCGCCGCGCCGGTGGACGGCCACGTGCAGTTGCCGGCGCTGGCGCTGTACCGCCGCGGGGGAACGCTGGTGGGGGTCAATTCGCTGCTGTACGACAGCGTGGCCTGCGCCCGCATGCTCGAGCAGTTCGGCCGCGGGTTCGACGAGGGCAGCCTGCCGCTGCCCGGGGAACTGCGCGAATCGCCGCTGGCCGAGGGCCTGCAGCGCTACCGCGAGGTGAACGAAGGCAGCAGCGACAAGCACATCCTGCTGCCCTGAGGCGGGCTTCAGCCGGCCACGCGCACCTGCGGGCGGCGCGTGCTGCCGGCCAGTTCCCGGGCCAGGCAATGGTCCAGGAACAGCTCCATGTAGCGGAAGCTCTTGCAGACGGCCGCACGCAGCGCATCCCAGCGCTCGGCGGAGACTTCCTGGCCGCACAGGGTGCAGATGATCTCCAGGGCCTCCCAGGGGTGGTCGTCGTCATAGTGGGCGTGCAGGCGCAGCCACTTCATCGCGCTCTTGCGCAGTTCCGCCGGCAGCGTCTGCTCGTAGGCATCGCTGGAACAGACCAGCGCCGACCAGTCGCCGGTCACGCCTTCCACCGCATAGTTGGTGGCCGCCATGGCCACCGCCAGGTCGTCCGAGGCGCTGGTGTGCCAGCACCAGTGGCCGAGGGCATGCAGCGCCTCGGGCACGTCCTGCGCGCGCAGCGCCGCCAGGCCCACGCCATAGGCTTCGGCCCAGCGCAGCCAGTGGTCGGCATGGTTCAGCTCGACGCGGATGTTGCGCATCAGCCAGCGCCGCGCCATGTCCTCGCCAGGGGAGCGGCCGAAACGCGTCTTCAGCAGGTTCTGCGACATGTACAGGGGGAACTGCTCGACCACCGGCCAACCGCCGATGAGGTAGGTGCGCATGCTCGCGGCGGACACCTGGCCGTCGCGCAGGCGCCGGTAGAACTCGTGCCCGGACACCGCGTGGCGGGCGCCGTCGCAGGCGGCCACCAGGTCCTGTGCCCACTGCGGGTAGCTGGTCAGGTCCTTCAGGGGCCCGACACGGAGAAATGCTTCGTTCATGCTTGCCCATCCCTGTGCATCGATGAAATCGACCGCCAGCCTAGATGACAACCTGCGGACTGTCACCGTCCGGAGGTGGTGTCCGGCTCCGCCAGGGCCGGCTCCGTGCGCCCGGAATAGTGGCGGCTGAACGGCTGCGGGCGGCCCACGGCGTAGCCCTGGGCATAATCGATACCGATTTCCCGCAGCACGTCGAGGATTTCCTTCGACTCGACGAACTCCGCCACCGTGCGCTTGCCCATGACGTGGCCGATCTGGTTGATCACCTGGACCATGGCGCGGTCGATGGGGTCCTCGAGCATGTCCTTGATGAAGCTGCCGTCGATCTTCAGGTAGTCCACCGGCAGGTGCTTGAGGTAGACGAAGGAGGACATGCCGGCGCAGAAGTCGTCGAGGGAGAAGCGGTAGCCCATGGCCTTGAGTTCGTGGATGAACTGGGTGGCGCTGACCAGGTTGGCGATGGCGCTGGTCTCGGTGACCTCGAAGCAGATGTTCTCCGGCGCCAGGCCATAGGTCGGCTGCAGCTCGCGGAGCATCTGGATGAAGCTGGCATCGCCGATGGTGGCCCCGGACAGGTTGATGGCGCAGGTGGCGATCGGCTCGCAGCCGGCCTCGCGGCGTTCGGCGAGGATCTCGAAGGCGCGGTTGGCCACCCAGCGGTCGATCAGTGGCATCAGGCCGTAGCGTTCGGCGGCCGGGATGAAGTCGTTCGGCGGCACCAGGCGGCCGTTCTCGTCCAGCACGCGCAGCAGCAGCTCGACGTGCAGGCCCTCCTCGGCCTGCGGGTCGACCGCCCGGATGGGCTGCGCGAACAGGCGGAAACGGTCCTCGTCGAGGGCCTGGCGGATGCGCTGGACCCAGGCCATCTCGCCGAAGCGCATGGACAGCTCGCTGTCGTCCGGGCTGAACACCTGGGCGCGGTTGCGGCCCTTCTCCTTGGCCAGGTAGCAGGCCATGTCGGCGCAGCGCAGCGCCTCCTCCACCGACACCAGCATGGCCGAGACGTGCACCACGCCGATGCTGACGGTGATGTTGAAGGGCCGCCGGTCCCAGATGAAGTGCAGGCCCTCGACGCCCTGGCGGAGGTTCTCGGCGACCTGCTCGGCGACCTCCGGCGGGCAGTTCTCCAGCAGCACGCCGAACTCGTCGCCGCCCAGGCGCGCCAGGGTGTCGCCTTCGCGCAGGCAGCGCTCGAGGATGCTGCAGGTCTGGCGCAGCAGCTCGTCGCCGGCGGCGTGCCCGCAGGTGTCGTTGACCAGCTTGAACTGGTCCAGGTCGAGGTACATCAGGCTGTGGCGGCCATTGCGCTGCGACGAGCGCTCCAGCGCCTGCTCCAGGCGGTACTCGAACTCGCGGCGGTTGCTCAGGCCGGTCAGGGAGTCGTGGGTGGCCTGCCAGGACAGGCTTTCCATGTACTGCCGCTCGCGCGTCATGTCGTGCAGCACCAGCGCCGCGCCGACGATGCGGCCGCCGACGCGGATCGGCGTGCCCACCAGGGTCACTACCACGCCGCTGCCGTCCAGGCGCTGCAGCAGCTTGCTGACCTCGCTGCCGGCCTCCACCTCGCCGCGCAGGACCTGACCGACCAGGGCCAGGTCCTCTTCCTCGGAAGCCTCGTCGAGCATGCGCAGCAGCGACTTCAGCGGCAGGCCCAGGGCCATGTCGCTGTCCCAGCCGATCATGCGTTCGGCGGCCGGGTTGAGGTAGGCGATGTTGGCGTTCTCGTCGATGGTGATGACCGCGTCGCCGATCGCCGCCAGGGTCGTCTGGGCCCTCTCGCGCTCGCTGTCCAGGGCGCTCTGGAAGGCGCGCTGGGCCAGCAGCAGCTTGCGCGTGCGCCAGGCCGCCAGGACGATCAGGGCCAGGCCGCTGGCGATGTTGGCCGCCAGCAGCAGGCGCATCACCGCCCGCGAGCCCTGCGCGAGGGCGGCGCTGAAGGCGCTGGAGGCGGGGCTCACGCCTTCGTTGATGGCCTGGATGCGCTGGTCCCAGTAGCTGATGTCGCCGGGGCCGACCTGGCCGGCCTGGATGCGCTGGTGCATCTCCTGGGCGATGGCTTCGAGCTGGTCGAGGTAGCGGTCGCCCTCCTTCCAGTAGCGCACCGCCTCGTTGAAGTAGCTGAAACCGTGGAAGTAGCGGTAGAGCCAGATGATGGCGTCGACGTCGTCGGGATGGTTGCCGCCGGCCAGGATGCCCTTGCGCGCCAGTTCGTAGTCCGGCTGCGGGCTGTCCAGGGCGGTGCGCAGCAGGCGGTCGCCGAGGGGGATGGCGATGGCTTCCCGGTAGCGCCGGTAGTCGTCGGCGTCACGCGTCTCGCCGTAGCGCTGCAGGTAATGGATGGCGTCCTTCTGGCCCTTGGACCAGAGGCTCTCGCCGCCAACGTAGGCGCGCACCCCGGAAATCAGGTAAAGGCTGCCTACGCCAAGCAATCCCTGCAGCAGGACCACGGCGATGAACGGCCATACCAGCTTCCACAGCCGGGAATCATGGCGAATGCGGCTCAGCCCAGTAGCACCCATGGATATTGTCGGATTCCTTTCGTGTCCCTACCGCTGCGGCAGCCCGCCGTAGCCGGACTGGAGCGCAACGGCCCCTCCTTACTCTTAGTGCATGGTAGCCATTCCACAAGGCGGGGGTACAGGGCTCGCACCGAGGAAAATCGCAAAATTGTCCGACAAGATGCCGGCCGCCGCCGCCTCCGCGGCCGCCAACCCCTGCGCCAGAGCCGTCGGTCAGCCGACGGGCGACAGTGACGCCCCTCGTCGGCCATCGGTTCATGCTGAGTTCGATTCGCAAGCGGGCTCGCGCCTGGCATCCTCCGGCAGGCACAACACCCGTAGGATAGGTGGAGCGAAGCGATACCCATCGGCATGGCGCGATGGGTATCGCTCAACCTTTCCTACGAAAGCATCTCGGCGCGGCCGGCGTCAGCCCTGGCGCCCGCGCTCCAGCCAGCGCTCCAGCATCGGCGCCAGCTCCTCCAGCGGCTGGTAGCCGTTGGTCAGCAGGGCCAGCTGGCCGTTGCGCTCGGCCAGCAGCGTGGGGAAGCCGGCGATGCCCAGGTCGCGGGCCCAGGAGAAGTCGGCCTGGGTCGCCAGGTGGTTCTCCTGGCTGTCGAACAGCTCGGCGAACTCGATGCGCGGCAGGCCGACGCCTTCGGCCAGTTGCGCCAGGGTGGCGGCCTCGGTGACGTCACGGCCGTCGATGTAGAAGGCCTGCTGGATGGCCTTGACCAGCGCCCAGGCGGCCTCCTCGTCCAGGCGCCGGGCGGCGACCACCGCGCGGCAGGCCGGCTCGGTGTCGTAGACGAAGCCCTCGGGCAGCGCGCCCTCGAAGCGGAACGGCTGGCCGGTGGCCAGGTGCACCGCCTGCCAGTGCTCGAGGATGTAGCGCCGGGTGGCCGGCTCCAGCGCCGCGCCATGGCCGGTGCGCAGCCCGCCCATGACCAGGGCCAGGGGCACGCCGACGGCGCGCGCCTGCTCGATCAGCGCCTGGGCCACCGGGGCGAAGCCCCAGCACCAGGAGCACATGGGGTCCATCACGTAGAGCAGGCGGGCGTTGGCCACGGATCAATCCTCCAGGGCGACCTGCCGCGGGTCGCGGCCGATGGGGTGGGGCTGGTTGCGCAGCTTCGCCAGCTCGATCTGCTTCTGCCGCTCGCGGGCGCTGGCGCGGGTCTTCTCCGGCAGCGAGTCCCAGCAGTGCGGGCAGCTGATGCCCGGCGCGTAGTGCTCGCTGGCGCGGTCCTCGCTGGAAATGGGATTACGGCAGGCGTGGCACTGGTCGTAGTCGCCCTCGGAGAGGTCGTGGCGCACGGTCACCCGGTTGTCGAACACGAAGCAGTCGCCGCGCCACAGGCTCTGCGCCTCGGGCACTTCCTCCAGGTACTTGAGGATGCCGCCCTTGAGGTGGAAGACCTCCTCGAAGCCCTCGCCGAGCATGTAGCTGGAGGCCTTCTCGCAGCGGATGCCGCCGGTGCAGAACATGGCGACCTTCTTGTGCTTCGCCGGGTCGTAGTGGGCCTTCACGTATTCGGGGAAGTCGCGGAACGACTTGGTGCGCGGGTCGACGGCGCCCTCGAAGGTGCCGATGGCCACCTCGTAGTCGTTGCGGGTGTCGATCAGCAGCACTTCGGGGTCGCTGATCAGGGCGTTCCAGTCCTGCGGCTCGACGTAGGTGCCGACGCGGCGGTTGGGGTCGACACCGGGCACGCCCAGGGTGACGATCTCTTTCTTCAGCTTGACCTTGGTGCGGTAGAACGGCTGCTCGTCGCAGTAGGACTCCTTGTGGTCGACGTCGGCCAGGCGCGGGTCGTTGCGCAGCCAGGCGAGCAGGCCATCGATGCCCTCGCGGGTGCCGGACACGGTGCCGTTGATGCCTTCCTCGGCGAGCAGCAGGGTGCCCTTGATGCCGTTGTCCAGCAGGGTCTGCAGCAGGGGTTCGCGCAGCGCGACGTAGTCCGGCAGGGAAACGAACTTGTACAGCGCCGCCACGACGATGGAGCGGGTCATGGGGTACATCCTCCAGTGGTCGCCCGCGTAAAGGGCGGACCGGGTCAGAAAAGACAACGCCGGCATCGGTTGCCGGCGTTGGCGCATTCTACCGCAAGCCGCGGGCAGCGTCAGTGGTCGTGCTTGCTGCCGCCGCGGCAGGTCGGCGAGTCGGGCGCGGCGCCCTGCTCGGCCCATTCCTCGGGGGTGTAGGTGTGCAGCGCGAGGGCGTGGAACCGGCCCATCAGCTCGCCGAGGGTGGCGTAGACCTTCTGGTGCCGCTTGACCGAATTCAGCCCGGCGAACACCGGGCTGACGATCACCGCCTTGTAGTGCGTTTCCTGGCCGCGGCTGTGCATGTGGCTCTCGTCCAGCACCTGCAGGTGCTGCGGTTCGAGGCCGGCGGCCAGGGCGGACTGGATACGTTCCTGCATGCTCATGTCACGGTTTCCGTCACTTCTTGGCCGGGGCCTTCACGCCCAGTTCCTTGTCCATGTCGGCCAGCAGCTTGTTCACCGGGTCGACGGCGGTCTGCAGCTTGGCCTGGGTCAGCTGGGCGGACTGCGCGGTCAGGCGCGGCATCTTCTGCAGGACCTTCTGGCCCAGCGGCGAGGCATAGAAGTCGTTCAGCTGCTTGAGCTCGGACTCGGTGAAGTTGTCGGAGTAGAGCTTGACCAGGTCCGGCTTGATCTTGTCCCAGCCCACCGCGCGGTCCAGCTCGGCGTTGGCCTTGGCCTGGTAGCGGTCGAGCACCGCCTTCTTGCTGTCCGGCGCCTTCGACTGGGCGAAGTGCTGGGCGAACATCTGCTGCACCTGGGCGTAGACCGGCACCGTGAGCTTGTCGGCGTGGACCTGCTTGAGGAACTTCTCGGCCTCGGCGGCCGAATCGGCCAGGGCCATGGAGCTGAAACCAACGAGGAGTGCGGCGGTGCAAAGCTTGCGAAGGGCGGTCATGGGCAGTCCTTGAGTCTGTCTGGTGTGTCCCTTGGGACCCGCCATTCTGCGCCTAAGTTCGGAATGCCCTCAAGCGGGAGTCGAGCAACGGCGTTTATGCCAGCCCAATGGCAGAAATGGCTGAAAGTTGCGGCCCGCTCTTGTCCTGCCAGCGGCGAATCGGCATGCTGGGTCAGATTGTCACATGGACGTGTTCGATGACCTCCCAGGCCCGCCTCACGCTGCCTCCCGCCCTACCGATGCTGTGCGATGCACGGGGCCACCTGGACCCGGGCGCCATCGGCTGGTCGTCGCGGCCGCTGCTGGACTGCGCCCTGCCCGGCCAGCGCGGCCGGCGCAAGCGCTGGAACCACTGGTGCCTGATCAGCCCCGGCTGGATGCTCTCGCTGACCATCGCCGACCTCGACTACCTCGGCTACGGCGCCCTCTACTTCCTCGACCTGGACACCGGCAAGGCCTACGCCCGCACGCAAATCTGCCCGCTGGGCCTGCGCTGCGAGCTGCCCGACCACCCCAACCAGAGCCACGCCTTCCACCACGAGCGCCTCAACCTGGGCTTCGACGACCAGGGCGCGCGCCTGCGCATCCACGCCGACGCCAGCGACCTGGGCGGCCTGCCGCTGTCCCTGGCGCTGGACGTGCAGCGCCCGGCGCACCTGGACTCGGTCAACCTGGTGGTGCCCATGGGCGGCAACCATTTCCACGCCTGCAGCCGGCAGATGGGCCTGCCCTTCACCGGCACCCTGCAACTGGGCGACGAGACCTACCAGGCCCAGGCCGGGCAGAGCTTCGCCGCGCTGGACTTCGGCCGCGGCGTCTGGCCCTTCCGCAGCTTCTGGACGCGCGCCGCCTTCGCCGCCCCCGGCGGCATCGCCGGCAACTTCGGCTCGGGCTGGACCGACCACAGCGAGCACAAGGAGAACGCCCTGTGGTTCGGCGGCGAGCTGCAGCGCCTGCGCGGCGAGGTGGACATCCGCCAGGAGCCCAACGACCCGCTCGCCCCCTGGCGCCTGACCACGCAAGACCAGCGGGTGGACCTCGCCTTCACCCCGCTCAAGCTGCACGAGGCCTCGCCGCGCCTGGGCCTGCTCTACGCCCACACCAGCCAGTGGTTCGGCCACTACGACGGCTTCCTGCGCAGCGCCGCCGGCGAGCAGGTGCCGGTCAAGCGCGCCCTGGGCTGGATAGGCGCCACCCACGCCCGCTGGTAGGCCCGCCGGCAAGCTATCGGCGCCATTGACGCAGCGCGGAACCCGAACCCCGGTACAAGGCCTAAACTCCCTCAGACCATTGTGGGAGGACGCCTTCATGAAACGGACCGAAACCGACAGCCTGGGGCCCATCGAGGTCGACGAGCAGGCCTACTGGGGCGCGCAGACGCAGCGCTCGCTGGAGAACTTCGCCATCGGCGGGCAGCGCATGCCGCTGGCCGTGGTGTATGGCCTGACGCTGGTCAAGAAGGCCGCCGCGCGCATCAACGTGCGCCTGGGCGAGCTGCCGGCGGAGATCGGCCAACTGATCGAACAGGCCGCCGACGAGATTCTCGCCGGCCAGCACGACGACCAGTTCCCCCTGGTGGTCTGGCAGACCGGCAGCGGCACCCAGAGCAACATGAACGTCAACGAGGTGATCGCCGGCCGCGCCAACGAACTGGCCGGCAACGCCCGTGGCGGCAAGGCCCCGGTGCACCCCAACGACCACGTCAACCGCGCGCAGAGCTCCAACGACAGCTTCCCCACCGCCATGCACCTGGCCGCCGCCCGCGCCGTGCACGAGGACCTGCTGCCGGCCATCGCCGAGCTGGTCGGCGGCATCGCCGCGCAGTCGGCGCGCCACGCCGACCTGGTGAAGACCGGGCGCACCCACCTGATGGACGCCACGCCCATCACCTTCGGCCAGGAACTGTCGGCCTTCGTCGCCCAGCTCGACTACGCCGAGCGCGCCATCCGCGCCGCGCTGCCGGCGGTCTACGAACTGGCCCAGGGCGGCACCGCGGTGGGCACCGGGCTGAACGCCCCGGCGGGCTTCGCCGAGGACATCGCCGTGGAGCTGGCCAGCCTCACCGGCCTGCCCTTCGTCTCGGCGCCGAACAAGTTCGCCGCCCTCGCCGGCCACGAGCCGCTGGTGACCCTCGCCGGCGCCCTGAAGACCCTCGCCGTGGCGCTGATGAAGATCGCCAACGACCTGCGCCTGCTGGGTTCCGGCCCCCGCGCGGGCATCGCCGAGGTGCGCCTGCCGGCCAACGAGCCGGGCAGCTCGATCATGCCCGGCAAGGTCAACCCGACGCAGTGCGAGGCGCTGTCGATGCTGGCCTGCCAGGTCATGGGCAACGACGCCGCCCTCAGCTTCGCCGCCAGCCAGGGCCACCTGCAGCTGAACGTGTTCAAGCCGGTGATCATCCACAACCTGCTGGAGTCCATCCGCCTGCTGGCCGACGGCTGCCGCAACTTCAACAGCCACTGCATCGCCGGCCTGCAGCCGGACGCCGAACGCATGGCCGAGCACCTGGAGCGCGGCCTGATGCTGGTCACCGCGCTGAACACCCACATCGGCTACGACAAGGCCGCGGAGATCGCCAAGAAGGCCTACAAGGAGGGCACCTCGCTGCGCGAGGCGGCGCTGGCGCTGGGCTACCTGACCGACCAGCAGTTCGACGAATGGGTCCGCCCGCAGGACATGCTGGAGGCCGGGCAGCATGGTTGAATCCGGCAAATCCGGCGCCACGCCCCTGGAGGGCGACGGCAAGCGCATCCTGGTGATCCTCGGCACGCCCAAGGCCGACGGCTTCTGCCACGCCCTGGCCGACGCCTACCAGCACGGCGCGCGCAGCCGCGACCACGTGGTGCGCACCCTCAAGCTCGGCGAGCTGCGCTTCGACCCAGTGCTGCGCGGCGGCTACGAGCGCAGCCAGGACCTGGAGCCGGACCTGCTCGAGGCCCAGCGCCAGGTGCACTGGGCCCAGCACCTGGCGTTCGTCTACCCGATCTGGTGGGGCGGCCTGCCGGCGCTGCTGCAGGGCTTCTTCGACCGGGTGTTCCTGCCCGGCTTCGCCTTCCGCTACCGCACCCCGCAGGACCGCGAGTGGGAACCGCTGCTGGGCGGGCGCAGCGCCGACCTGCTGGTGACCCACGACCAGACGCACTGGCGCTACCGCCTGCGCCAGGGCGCCCCGGCGCACCGCCAGATGGTGCGCTGCATCCTCGGCCCGTGCGGCATCGCCACCCGCCACCTGGAGGAGTTCAGCCCCATGCGCGGCGCCAGCGAAGAGCAGCGCCAGGCGTGGCTCAAGCGCGCCGAGCAGTTGGGCGCGCAAGTGTGAACCCCCGGGCAGGCCGGCGGCCGTTCCGTCGGCCCGCCCCGGGTGCCGGGGCTTTTCCAGACGTT
>NZ_QGSL01000092.1:0-402 GCF_003176655.1 Pseudomonas sp. RW407
GCCGACGGCCGCCTGCTGGACATCACCGCCAGCGGCGGGCTGCGCCTGCACCTGCACTACGACCACCCGCTGCAGCGCCTCACCGAGGTGGTGCGGGTGGTCGGCGACCAGGCGGTGGAAAGCCTGGTGCGCTACCGCTACGACGCGCAGGGCCAGCTCAGCGAAGTGCACAACCGCAACGGCGACACCAGCCGCCGCTTCGCCTACCAGGACGGCCTGATGGTGCGCCACGAGAACGCCCTGGGGCTGCGCTGCGAATACCGCTGGGCGAACATTGGCGGGCGGCCGCGGGTGGTCGAGCACAGGACCAGCGACGGCGAGCACTACCACTTCCACTACGACCTCGAGGCCCGCGTCACCACGGTCAGCGACGCCCTGCAGCGCGAGGCGCGCATCCACTAC
>NZ_QGSL01000093.1:0-486 GCF_003176655.1 Pseudomonas sp. RW407
ATCGGGGCTCTCGCGACATCCATGTCGCATGACCTCCTGAGCGCCGGTTTCGCTCGGCCTTCTGAAGGGGCGTTCCGGTGCGCTCGGATATTTCTCTGGAAACCCGTAGGGCGCATAACGCCTACGGCGTTATCCGCCATCGTCGTCGGGCATCGGTGTTTGGGCTAACGGCGGATAACCGCGAACGGTTATTCGCCCTACGAGTATGCCGGCTGACGCTGTGTTATCCGCCTGCTCGGACAGCCCCCTCTCCCTTCAGGGAGAGGGGACCGTTCGGCGCGATGCGGAACCATGAAGCTCCCGGTTCCCCGTAGGGCGCATAACGCCTACGGCGTTATCCGCCGAATCGCGGACAGAGTCCGCTCCTACGGTTCCAGGAAGCACGGACGTAGGAGCAACTGTCTTTCACTGCTGCACGGTATCTGTTCTCCAGCAGGTACCGTCCCTGACCATGGCGTTCAGTCGCACGATGAGTACACGCATGCA
>NZ_QGSL01000012.1:0-308 GCF_003176655.1 Pseudomonas sp. RW407
CGGATTCGATGGAAGTAGCCATACAGGTACAGCTTGAGCAAGTCGGCCGGATCATAGGCCGGACGTCCAACCTTGCTAGCTCGCGCCTTGCTGAAGCCCAGTCTGTGCAAATCCAGCCGCGCCACGTAGGCCTCGATCACGCGGACCAGATGTTCTTCGGGGACCAGTTCATCCAGACACACTGGAAACAAGCTGCCCTGATCACGCCCTTCACCGCGGATATAGCCCATAAACGACAATGCCCGTATCGATCGATACGGGCATTGTCTTGGGCTTGCACTCAGACTGCTAGGTTTTCACACAGTCTG
>NZ_QGSL01000094.1:0-1028 GCF_003176655.1 Pseudomonas sp. RW407
GCCTTGTGCTCCCCGCCCGTGCCCGTATCATCGGCGCGAATCCACCCGCAACGGACCGCCCCATGCCCAGCCCGCCCCAGGACCACCTGTTCGCCCTCACCGGCTCGCTGCAACCGGCGCGCCGCGCCTGGCAGCAGGCCGCCAGCCTGGTGCTGGCCGAGAGCGGCCTGTCGCTGGCGGTGGCCACGCCGGTGCTGCTGGTCTCGCGCATGGGCGACGGGGTGCTGCAGAACGTGCTGGCCGACCGCATCGGCGTGCACCCGGCCGCCCTGGTGCGCACCCTCGACCAGGCCGAGGCCGCCGGCCTGCTGGAACGGCGCATGGTGCCGGGCAACCGGCGGCTGCGCGCCATCCATTTGCAGGATGCGGGACGCGAATTGGCCGAACGCCTGGAGAAAGCCCTCAACGCCCTGCGCGCCGAAGTGCTCGGCAGCATCCCCCGGGAAGACGTCGAGACCGCCACCCGGGTGCTGCGGCTGATGGAGGAAAAGGCCCGCGCCTACGCCCAGCAGAAACCCGGGGACGCCTAGTTCCTGCTCGCGAACGGTGCTTGCCGGCGGCGGCTGCCGCCCTCACCCGCAAGCGGGAGAGGGGGCTAGCCGGCGTCTGAAAGCCCAATCGCGGACAAGGCCCTACGACCATGCCCGACCGTAGGGCGAATAACCGTTCGCGGTTATCCGCCGCCGTCCGGAACAGCGGTGTCCGGGACCATTGGCGGATAACGCCGTAGGCGTTATGCGCCCTACGGGTTGCAAGGGGGCGGCGCGGGGCGCAAGACAGTTGCTCGCTTCCCTGGAACCGTAGGAGCAACTGTCTATTGGGTTTGGGTGTAGCGCGCCGCTCCGAGTGCGTTGATGTTTCTTGTTTCGCCCCCTCGGGCGAGTCACTTTTGTCAAACGCCACAAAAGTAACCAAAAAGGCTTGCCCCGCCATACGGGCCCGATGAAGCCGGGCTACCCTCGCGAACTCCCCCGCCACGGAGGCCCGCCCCGACAGCACGTCCCTGTGCTGATCGGGGCTCTCGCGAC
>NZ_QGSL01000094.1:1038-1337 GCF_003176655.1 Pseudomonas sp. RW407
TTATGCGCCCTACGGGGATTCGTGTAGGGCGAATAACCGTTCGCGGTTATCCGCCGCCATCCGTGCCACGGGGGCGTCCGGCGTGGTCGGTGAGTCCAATCGCGGACGGAGTCCGCTCCTACGCCCGAGCCATGCCATTCCCCTGTAGGAGCGCGCCCTGCGCGCGATTCGCGGGCAGGGCCCGCTCCTACGTCCGTACTTCCTGGAACCGTAGGAGCAACTGTCTATTGGGTTTGGGTGTAGCGCGCCGCTCCGAGTGCGTTGATGTTTCTTGTTTCGCCCCCTCGGGCGAGTCACTT
>NZ_QGSL01000095.1:0-393 GCF_003176655.1 Pseudomonas sp. RW407
GTGCCGGTGAAGAGTGTCGCGGCGCTGGCGATGCAGGCCTGCCACCGGATTCGGCGTGGCTATGTGCGGCGGCGTACGGCCACGGGTAATCAGATACGCGGGCTACTGCTGGAGCAGGGCATCGCCCTGGCTCAGGGGGAGGCTGCCTTGAGCCAAGGTGTCCCCCGAGTGCTGGAAGACGCCAGCCAGCCCTTGCCGGATCTGCTGCGTGAGCTGATCGACGAGATGCTGAGCGAGTGGAAGCGACTGGGCGAGCGCATCGCAGCGCTGACCGAGCGTCTGGAAGCGTGTGCCGATGCGGACCAGGCAGCGAAACGGCTGATGACGGTGCGTGGCATTGGTCCGATCACTGCCACGGCGCTGCTGGCCAAGCAGACCGAACCGGAACGTTTC
>NZ_QGSL01000096.1:0-442 GCF_003176655.1 Pseudomonas sp. RW407
GGGCAGATCGTCCGCTACGAATACGACCGCGCCCTGCGCCTGGCCGCGCTGGTCAACGAGAACGGCGCGGCCTACCGCTTCGCCTACGACGCCAGCGATCGCCTGGTGGAAGAGCAGCGCATCGACAACCTCACCCGCCGGTTCCGCTACAACGCCGGCGGCCACCTGGTGGAAGTCGAGGAAACCGGCTACGGCCAGCAGGGCGAACGCCCCACGCGGTACACCCGGTTCGAACGCGACGCCCTCGGCCGGCTGCTGGCCAAGCTCACCGACGACGCCCGCTACGACTACCAGTACGACGCCGGCGACCGCCTGCAAGGCATCGACCGCCTGCCCAGCGAACGGGGCAAACGCCAGGGCCTGCAGGCCGAACGCCTGGCCTTCGCCTACGACGCCAACGGCCGCCTGCTCGGCGAAAGCACCCCGCTGGGCGAACTGGGCT
>NZ_QGSL01000097.1:0-599 GCF_003176655.1 Pseudomonas sp. RW407
GTGGCATCGAAGACGAAGTCGATCTCGTCGAAGATCGGCAGGCGGGTCAGGCCCTCCACGCCTTCGTGGGTGGTGGCCACGCCCATTCGTGATGCGCGGGCCAGACCGTCGGAGGCCGGGTCGATGCCGACCATCGCGGCCATTTCCAGGTGCTGCGCGTTGCGCAGGATCTTGATCATCAGGTCGGTGCCGATGTTGCCGGAGCCGATGATGGCGACTTTGCGTTTGCTCATGGTTTTCTCTCTGCTCATTCGGCGCTGAAGGTCACGCCGACACGGCCCAGGCCGTCGATCTCGGCGTCGAAGCGGTCGCCCGGGGCCACCGCCACCATGGGCCCGAGGGCACCGGTGAGGACGATGTCGCCGGCCTTCAGCGGGTCGCCCAGGCGGGCCAGGGTGCGCGCCAGCCACACCGCCGCGTTGAGCGGATGGCCCAGGCATTCGGCGCCGCTGCCGCTGGACACCAATTCGTCGTTGCGCGTCATGCGCATGGCCGCGCCGCGCAGGTCCAGGCCGTCGAGGCGGCGGGCCGGGCCGCCGAGCACGAAGCAGCCGCTGGAGGCGTTGTCGGCCACGGTGTCGGCGAAGCGGATGTTCCAG
>NZ_QGSL01000002.1:0-59561 GCF_003176655.1 Pseudomonas sp. RW407
CGGATTGCAAATCCGTGAACGCCGGTTCGATTCCGACCTCAGCCTCCAACATGAAAGCCCCGTAGATCAAGGTCTACGGGGCTTTTTATTTGCGCTCCAGATAGCCACGCGAAACGGTATGTTCTGGTACGCGTTCCAGAATCTTTCCTATTTCGCCGGCTTCGCAACAGCACCCACTCGGCGATAAACCCGCTCTGTAATTCCCTCCTTCGAGTGCCCCAGCAGTACGCTCGCGTCGGCCACATCCCGGATTTCGCTCGCCGCCTTTGGTCGGATGTCGCGGAACTGGAATTGCCGGATACGCACTGCAAGATCGGGCTCACCATTCGCCTCCGCTTCACTGGCCGCTTTTGACCTGGCCTCATCCCACCGATTCCTGAGCATTGGCCAGGACACCCGCTTGCCGTTCCGGCTCAGCACCAGGAACGGCGACAGCAGTCCATCATTCCCTTGTTCTATACGCTTCAGCAGCTTCCCGAGCGAGTTCTGCTCGCCATCGACTTCGACCTGGATGCGCAGGCGCTTGCCGGTCTTTCCCTGAGTGACCAGCAGATAGCCGTCGACAATGTCATCCTTGCGCATCCCGAGCACGTCGGCAGGGCGCTGGCCAGTCAGGTAGGCCAGGTCCATGGCGTCTCGCAACTCATGGCAGGCCTGCGCATAGACCGCCTTCCAGACCGTGTCGTTGGCGTAGTAGTCCCTGGGTTTCTCCTTGTTCTTTCGCACTCCAAGGCAAGGATTGGCCTGCTGGCACAGCCCCCATTCCCTGGCGGTGTTGAAGACGTGGCTGAGCAGGGCGATTTCCCGGTTTGCCCGAGTCTTGGCCTCCCTGGCGTCTCGATACTGCGCGATCATCGACGGAGTGATGTCCTCGATGGCCATCTCATCGAATGCTCGGCGCAGGCGCTTCATCTCCGACTTGTTGTCCGCCTGGGTGCGCGCGGCCTTCTTGGGGATGATATCCCGCTCATACCGGTCGAAGATTGATCGCATCAGCGTTGCCTCTCCCGGGATAGCTGTGGATTCAAGCTCCGCCCATTTCCGCCGGGCTTCGTTCAGGTCGGCGCCAAGCGGGATGTCCTTGCCGTCAGGCGTGCGGTAGTAGTACCTGGTCCAGACCTTACCGTTCTTGCGCTTGCGGTTGCGCTGGTAGACGTTGATGGGGAGGTGTCGGTTCTCTGGTTTGCGGGGTCTCATTCGTTGATCCGTGAGAAGTCAGGGCCGCGCTTGGGCTTGGGCGGCGGAGCAGAATCTACCTGCGGCGGGACTATCCCGAGCTTCATCCGGGCATAGAGGCGCCCAACCAGCGGACGCTTTCCGCGGCTCTCGACATAAACCCAGTGGTGACTATCAAGCCAGCGTCGCTGCCAGGCTCTGACCTTGTAGCCGGTGATCTCGGCCAGTTCCTCATCGGAAAGGATTTCGCTTTCCATGGGCAATACCTCATCGCGCCGGCTGACTGATGCTGGCCGGCGATGTTGGAGTGGGGTGGTGCTGAATGGGGGGGTTAGCGCTGGAGCGGTGCTGACGGCTGCCACTCGACCAGCGGCTGGTCCCGCTTGATGTAGAGCGGGTGCTTCGGGCTGCCGTCCTGATTGGCGCCGAGGCACCACAGGCGCGCACCGGCGGCCTGCAGGAGGTTCACCACTGCGGCGACTCGCTCCGGCCTCGCGTGCGAGCCCCAGGCGCAGACGATGTCGCCGTACTCGGCGGCCAGCGCAGCCAGGTGCCGGTCGTTCTCCGGCCCGACCGGATCGGCGCACCTCCATAGTTCCCGGGGATCCGTTGCCCGGTACGCGTAGAGGTTGGCCACGGCCAGGCCGGCACAGTCCCAGGCGGTGGCGAAGCCGATGCAGCGGCGTATCGTCGGATCGTCCAGGGTGGCGTCGGCGGTGCTCGGGTTGAGCATGACGAACAGCGCACCGGGCTTCTCGGCCAGCAGCAGACCGGTCTCGCGGGTGAGCAGGTAGCGGTACAGGCCGCAGTCACTGATGATCGCGTCCATCCCGGCCTCCCTTCTTCCGGAGGTCACGCTTCAGGGCGGTGACCTCGTTCTGCAGTTCGTTCCAGTCTGGATCGTTTCGGGAGTAGCTGGGGCTGCGCTTCATCAGCCGCTCCAGCCATTCGGTGATGCGCAGCAGGATGCGGTAGATCACGCTTCACCTTCTGCCGGCTGAGGCGCGGCGGCTCGGTCCAGGCGCTCTATCTCAGCCAACGCCAGCGCGCAGGCCTTGATCAGATCGCGGCGCGCGGTGGTCGGCTTCCACCACTGCTGGTCCCACGGCCAGGCCAGCGAAACCAGCAGAGCTGCGGTTTTATCATCCGCCGCGCTGGAGCCGGCCAGGGCGTAGCAGGCGGCGGCGCGGGCCATCTGGCCGTGGTCGTGCTCGTTGTCGTGCTCCGGCGTCCAGCCCTCGGCCGCCACCTGGCGGCGCCGCTCGGCCTGCACGTCGAGCCAGGCCTGGGGCACCTGCCCAGCCTGGGCGACCGGGGCGGCGTAGAGCTTCACCACGTCACCGCCGTGATCGCTGATCTGTGAAAGGGCATCGCCTTCGGTGTTGTACAGGCGGGAGTAGTCCGGATCGTCGCAGTCGGCGAAGTAGTAGAACGGCTTCTGCTTCTCCAACTCGGCGAGCCTGGCTTGGGCGGTGTCGCGCTCTGCCTCCAGCTTGCTGATCGCCGTGGTGACGTTCATGTAGCCCTTGCCGGTGACCAACTCCCACACTTCGTCGTACAGCTCGGCCTTGTAGCGCAGGGAGCCGACGATGCGGTCATGCTGGACGCTCAGTTCATCCAGGCCATTGCGGACGATGAGCGCGGATTCGGCAATGTCCTCCATGTGCCCGAGAGCACTTCCGCCGGCTTCGTATACGCTGGCCGCCTCTTCTACTCGCTGCCGAATCTTCTCGGCATGGCGGCGATATGGATTGAAGTCCACGACTCCCGGCTGCTCCAGTTCCGGCGCCAGGGCAGCGCGGGCCTCCATCAGTTCGTGGTTCTGGCTGAGCAGGGTTGCTGCTAGGTTGCGGCGCTGCCCTTCGATAGCGTCCTTGTGCTCGCGCTCTTGCTCTGCCAGGTACTGCCAGTGCTCAGCAGGTGTCCATGGCGACGGAATCACCACGGCGCCGACGGAGATGCCTTCAGGCATTGGCAGGGCATTCAGCTCGGCGGCGTGCTTCTCGGCGTCTTCGCGGTTGAACGCTGCATACAGGTCGTCAGGCCCTTGTGCATGGATCGCCCACAACTCCCCCTGCGCGCCCTCTGCCTGCTTCCGCACAGATGCCGCAATTTCCTCGCATGCATCGGCCCAGGCATCCCCCTCCAGGTTCTGCAGCCAGTCGCAGGCGTCGCTCTTCTCTTGTTCCTTGCTCATACTTTCGTCCTCGTGTGCTTGGCGATGAACTCAGCAGCCTCTGTGCTCAGCTGCTGGCCGCCGATTCCGTTGGTGAGGTGGGATTTCATGCGCCGGATCAGGTCCAGGGCCTGCTGGTGGAACAGAGCTTCAGCAAGCTGCGCCTGGTAATGCGCGTGCGGGTTCGCGATCAGCTCGGTGATACCGCGCTGAACGGCTGATTCGTCGAGGGGCATGGAAGTTACCTCGCGCCGTAGTGGCGCAATGGCATGGAGTGGGGTAGGTTCGGATGGCCCGGCATAGGGCCGGATCAAGGAGAAATGGGTGGCAGTGAAGGAACCGACTGATCCAGAGCTTCAGACAAGCCTCTTCATCGCATATGGATTGCTCGTCATAGCATTCATCAGCCCTATGCTGGCGCTTATGTTGCCGATGCCGCCATTCAAAGGGCTTGAGCTTGGCGGTTGGTTTAGTCGGAGCGGGGCGGTCACGACTGTGTTTGCCCTCCTGGCTGAGTCTGTGCTTATTAGGGCGAAGCTCTCCATCACACCAGTTGGGTGGGGGTGGGGCGGCCTCCAAGAGCAACGAGATCGGTTTATTCCGAAATTCAATGCGCCGGAGCTAACGGTGTTCTGCCTGACGATCGTGGGGACCTTGATATGGGCCTACGGGGACCTGCCGTTCACCTGGCTAAGCCAGGACTAGTCGCCGCACATGCAGTCGATCAGGTCTTCCGTTTCGGAAAAGTCTAGGTCGAGCGGTATCTGCCGCCTTAGTTGGTCTGCCATCCAAGCCAAGGCGCGGTAGTTGGGTCGGTCCTGGCGGAAGACTTGGCCCGAGCGATCCTCGGCCTCGATCCACCACTTGGCGCATTGCGGGTTTTCCACGATAGCGCGGATGATCTTCTCGGGCTTTTTCAGGAAGCAGAGGTCGCAATTGCCAAGGTCGGAATCGATACCGAGGTCGAACAACTGGCGCGCCCAAAAGCTGTTCACGTCCGCCTTGAGCACCCCTGCGTGGTACATGGGGGTGACGTTTTCCCAGCGGTTGGAGCCTTTCTCGTTGGCCGCCATCATCCGGTGGTACCGCTTCGGCTCGTCAGCTCGGATGCCGATGATCGCGTCCCAGGAACTGTGGCCGAGGACGTCACGCATCCACCAGGTGGCCGCCTTGATCTTCATCCGATCTGTGCACATTCGATTGGCGGGGTTGGGAAGAATTGGCGGCTCTTCTTTCTCTTCGCGGCGGTAGTCGGCGTAGTAACGGAGCATGAGATCGAATGGCTCGCCATTCCGTGACGCGGACTCGTAGGTGACTTCCTTCCAGCTCAGGCCTTGACCATAAACGCCGTCGAACTCCAGCCAGGTGATCGGCACTCCCCAGTGAAGCTGGCACTCGCGGATGAAGTCGAGCGTTTCCGGCCGTTCCTTTCCAGTATTCTGGAATGTCACGTGCACGTCACTGGGTAACTGTCCGCCGTGCCCTTCCAGGATGTGGTAGAGCATGAAGCCTGACGATCTCCCGCCGCTGAAACCGATCTGTGCCGGTCCAGTAATGTGATATGGGTTCATGGCTTTCTCCAGACAAAGCTCCGCCGCGGTGCAGCGGAGGGCGTGTGGATGGTTATCGGGGAAGGCGAGGCGCGGAAAGGCCGTTGATCTCAACCTGCCGCACCCGCTTGCGCAGCCAGTCGGCATTCACGCCTAGGCCGCTTGCGATGTGCTGCCAGTCGTATCCGGAGCAGTGGAGTTCGTAGGCCAGGGCCAGCTCGGAGTTACCGAGCCGGCCGTAGGGCTCACTGCTCATGACGGGCTCGCTGGATCTGATATTCATCGATGATCCGTAGGACCGTGGTGGTGGAGGTCTCGGCCCGCGTGGCGATTTGGGCGATAGTCAGGCTTTCTGCACAGAGCTTCCGGATAACCGGTGCGAGCTTGGATCGCCTAAGCTTCCCGGCGTCCACGCATGCATTACGGGCCTTCTCGCCGATCACACGCTGCTGAGCAGTGGAGTGCCGAATCTCGATACCGTGCTCAGCCGCGATACGCTTGATGCGGCTGGAGTCCATGCGTAGGTCCATCTTCATGGCAGTGATGCCGGCTCCATTCTCAGCCAGCTCGCGAATCCTACGTACCGCCGCAGCCACTCGGTTCTCTTCCGGGCTGGAGAGACTGCTACCGGAAAGGATCAGGTCATTGCGGTTCCACTGGTACGGCTGGTCTAGACGCTGTTCGATTCCCGGGATGACGTGAATTTCGCCACCCGCCGCCAGGTACTGCTCAACCTGGCCGGCCAGTTGCTCCCGCCGATCTTCCAGAGGATGACGTGTGCGGTAGTCGATGGGGATCATGCTCATGCCGCGTCGTCCTGGGCCGCTTGCGGCTCCTGATAGGCTTCCGCATTGCCAGGCTCAACCCACTGGTATTCCACGCCTTCCAGGCGCTGCCAGAGGGCATTGCGGGCCGTGCTGACGGCTGCGAAGTCGAAGGTCTTGATGCGCTCCCAGCTACGGGTGTTGAAGGCGAACTCCAGCATGTCGCCCTTGGCCTTCTTGGCATCGTTACTGGTGCCGCCGTGGTGCTTGTTCAGCAGCTCCACAATCTCGTCCAGGGCGATTTCCTTCATGCGCCTCTCTTTCTGCCAGCGTGGTTCGCCGTCTTCTTCGAACAGTTCAGCGTTGTCCCGAGTGGTGTCGACGCCCATGTGCTGGCCGCCGAGGTTCAGGTACTCAATGTGCGGCAGGAAGTCCTTGAAGGAGGGGTTGGCGAACTGCTTGCCGTCGATCTTGGTGCTGCGGTCCTTCAGAACCGTGGCGGTGCGCCAGACCTGCGGAGGGCTGGTGGTGATGTCCATCTGCTTCTCCATCAGGATCAGGATTGACGGCTCGTAACCGGTCTCGCCCTCGGCCTTCATCTTCACGCCGGTCTTTTCGAGGTTCTTCTTGCCGTCTTCACCTTCGAAGAAATCGTACTCGTAGCCGGCACGGCCGCACAGGATGATGTGGCAGTTGCTGTTCACGTAGCGGTCGGTGAAGCGGCGCCATTCCTGTTTCAGCCACGCCCAGTCACTGAATTCCAGGCCACGCTTGCGACCGCGGCGCTTGGCATACTCATCGCAGAGGCCGGTCCAGAAATGGCTGATGGAGTCGATCAGCAAGAAGGCGCCCTCAGCCTCGGCCTCGTCGATGGCGGTCAGCAGGTCCACGAATGCGCGAGTCTTGGCTACGAACAGCGGAATGCCAGCAGCGTCGAAGCGCGGCTTTACCCAGTCAGAGCCGGTTTCGGTGTCGAGGAACATCACTGGCTTGTCGCCACCCGGCAGGCTCTTGGCTCGCATGTGCTCGACCATGCCGATGGCGATCTCGGTCGCGGTGAAGGTCTTGCCGTCACCGGCGAAACCCATGATGCCGGCCTTCAGGTAGGCCTGGGTGTTCTCAGCTTTCTTGAAGAGTTTCATGCGTACAGGTCCTTTGCCGCGCGGCGCGCAGCTGGTAGAGGGATGGTTACTGGCCGGTGGCTTTGGCGATGGCGGCTCTGGCATAGAGGATTTCCGATTCAAAGGCGATCGAATCATCCTCTCCGAGATCCAAAAGATGCTCGGCAATGCAGAGCTTCTTCTCAGCATCGATCAGCGCCTCCAGCAGATCAGGCGCAGCAGCGATCAGGCGCGCATTGGCTTCCTGCTGCTCTTGTCTTTCGGTAGGCCCGCAAGCTGCGACTTCTTGTAGAAGGCCGCCGCCAATGCGAGCCTCAACGTACTTGGTGTAGCGTTCATGCCCATTGACGAACCACGGGCCAGGCGTATGGCTCATGCTGTTCTCCAGGTAGAAGGGAGGGGAAGGCGCTTACGGCGCCACTCGGCCAAGTCGTCCGGGCGTAGAAAAGGGCGCTCCGGGCCTTGGCTGCCTGGGTTTTTCACACCTGGCACTATCCGGCTGATCCAGTCGCAGATATCCGGTTTACCGGCCCGCTGCGCTCGGGTGCGTGATTGGGTACTGAGGCGACTCGATGCTGTACCGCCCCGTGATGGAGTCAGCGAACTCGATGGCCTTGAAGAACAGGAGCATGGCGACGATGGCGAGGATCAGGCCGTTGCGGAGGGCTTTTCTGAGCATGGCTATTCCTCCTTCCGATAGAAGCCAAGGCGATTCAGGGCTGCCTCAAGGTCGTAGCCGGTGGCGTCTTTGTCGACCTCGCCAAGCAGCATCACGACGAACTTCTTGCCGCGTTCTGGCTTGAAACCGAAGGTGAATTTCTGCCCGGTTTCTTCGCCCCAGCCGATCTTCGTGAAGCTGTTGACGAAAGTAGCGTCGCCGTCGAAAAGCTGAACTCCGTTCATGGCGTCACCATCCCCACAAAAGCCCAGGCGAAGGCCAGAACGCTGCCCACGAAAAAGGCCGCGAAGATGATGGTCTTGGCGGCCTTGGTCAGGTCGATGGTGATTGTCATGCCGCCTCCTGCGCTGCTACGTACAGCCGGTAGATCTCGTCTTCCTTCGCGCTCACCAGGTCTCCAGCGATATCGCGCACCTTGTCGTTGCCGATGAAGCAGCGCATGAGCCGCTTGGCTTCGCTCAGGTTGTTGGCTTCGAGCGCGACGATGAGCTGGCCGAGGTTGCATTCGTGGTCACTCGGAATCGCGTCCTCGGCGGCCTTCTGGAGCTTGATGGCGAGCACGTCGGCCTCCAGCACCTTCTTGCCGGCCACCCTGACGAATCCCTTGTTGATCAGGTCATCGACGCAGACGAAGTGGAGGTTTTCCCATTCGCTGCTCTCAGACCAGGAAGGTGAATCGTCAGGAAGCATCGCGTCATACGCCGCCTGGGCGCGTTGGAGTTTGGCGTTCATGGCTTCCTCCTGGGAGAGAAGGTTTTCGTCAGCGCAGCATCGACTGAGAAGCCTCTGCGGAGCAGGGCTCGGGCGACTACGGCGCGGTATTTGTGGGAATGGCTGGCCTGGCGGAACAGGCCGAGGTAACTGTTGGCGAGCGTGCGTATGTCTTCATCGGGCGCCGCAGCGATTCTCCTGTGAGCCTCGGCAACCGTTCGCGAGCGAGTGGTGCGGCACCAGGGTTTGATGACGTGACCGACGAAGTCCACACCCCGATCTACCGGCTGAAGAATCGTTTTCGAAGGATTGAGCCGGGCGCCCAGGGTTGGCAGGAAGGCCTCGATCTCTGCCTTCCAGGCGTTCAGTTGTTGCGGTGATTCGTGCAGCAGCACCATATCGTCGACATACCGGATGTAGTGCTTGGCGCGAATCTGGTGCTTCACGAACTTGTCGAGATCGTTGAGGTAGATGTTCGCGAAGAACTGGCTGCTGAGGTTGCCGATGGGCAGCCCGAGATGCGCCGGCTGCGCGGTCAAGCGCTTGTGCTGCGGCACTTCGCGGAACAGGTGCTTAGGGCTCCGCGTCTCGTAGTCGGTGCGCGGGTCGTGCCAGAGGATCTGCAAGGCCAGCGACTGCCACCATGGATCGTCAATCAGACGGGCGATCTGGTCGTTCAGTACGCGCTTGTCGATCGAGACGAAAAAATTAGCCAAATCCAGCTTCATTCCGAAGCATGGACGGCTCCAGTTCTGCGTCACGCTCCGTATCTTGCTTTCGAGCCGCTCGGCGGCGTACAGGGTGCCGCGGCCGGGAATGCAGGCGCAGCTGTCGACGATGAAGGTAGCTTCGATTCGCGCACCGACGTGGTTGTACAGCAGGTGATGCACGATGCGATCGCGAAAGTCGGCAGCCCATACCTCTCTTGCCTTGGGCCGCGTCACCACGAAGCAAATCGACTTGCCAGGGGTGTAGGTTCCGGCCTGAAGGTCTTCGTACAGGCCGACCAGGTTCTCTTCCAGGCTTTCCGCGAACTTCAGCGCGCTGGTCGTATTGCTCTTGCGCCGACGGCAGTCGTAGTAGGCCTGAACCAGATCTTCGAAAGGAAACATCATCGCAACTCCTGATTCTGCGGACGGGGCGGACGCGGAAGCTGTTGTTCTTGTTGTTGATGTTCGTGTTGCCGTCGTTGAAGTTCACGTTGAAGGCGTTGTTGGAGGAGTACTGCGACCTATCTCGCTATCTACGTCGCCCAGCCGATTGCTCAGCCGAGAAACTGCGCCGGACCGTTCCAGTCGTTCCTGATGGTTTCCGTGGTGCGCATGGCGGTGCCCGAAGGCAGCGGCGAGACCAGATTCAGCGCGCAGGCGCGGAGGCCTTGACCTTCACGCAACGGGCGCGGTTGCGAACTTTCCTTTCCAGGCATTTGCCTGTTTGCCGATGGAGGCAGTGAGTTGCATAGCTGCAGCATGTTGCTTGAGGCTGATGAAGCGCTTGTTGGCGAGAGCGCGGAGCAGGTAGTTCACCATCCATACGCTTTCTAGCAATTGGTTTAGGTGAGCGACCTTGTCCTTCGCCATGTTTGCTCTGCCGATCAGCACCATGATCTGCAGTACCTCATCGCGGAGCTTGGAACCAACAACCTGCTTCAGATCACGCGGGATGTTGCGGACCAGATCAAGGGTGAGCCCAAGTAGCTCTTCGGCTGCCTTGTGAATCGCCAGTTCGGTGTGAATCGCCATCCTGGCACCCCCATGGATTGAATGACTGAATTACCGAAGAATTCTGCGGACGGGGCGGACGCGGAAGCTGTCGTCCTTGCCGTCGATGGTCGTGGTGCCGACGTTGAAGTCCACGTTGAAGGCGTAGTAGGAGGAGTACTGCGTACTGCTCCAGTGCCAGCCTTCGCTGAAGACCTCCGGGGCATTCGCCCAGGCCAGCATCAGCTCTGCCTGGGCTGGAAGGTAGAAGTCGCTGTGCCCGTCGATGGTGATGCCTGCGGCATACTCCGCAGCCGGATGATCACCTTCCTCGATCAGCACTCTGGTGTTCGCCAGGCCATCCCATTTGCTGGTCGCCTTCGAATCCTCTCCGTGGGCGCCCCACTTGAGCTTCGTATCGCTCTCGGCCTTCGCCACGATGAGATCGTAATCGGGATGACCATCGCGACCGCGCATGACGCCAAGGTAGATACCTCCTTGCTCGGGCCATTCGGTGCCGATGGCGGGCCGGGTTCCTACTGCAGAGGAAGCAGCCTCCAGGGCTTCTTCTCTCAGCATCTGGAGCATCAGCGCAGCGAACTCCACTTTATCGGTGGCGATATCTGTGTTTCCGGACTTGATGATGACAGTGGTCATGTCGACTCCTGAAGAAAAGAGCAGGCGGCCGGCGCTACTCGGCAAGCATCTGGTCTGACCGTCGAGGGGCTACGGTCCCGCGAATCGCCTGCAAGAAGGGATTGAAGGAATGGATCACTGAATGATGAGGCTGCGGACGGGGCGGACGCGGAAGCTGTAGTCCTTGTTGATGATGTCCGTGCCGCCGGCGCCGAAGTCCACGCTGAAGGCGTCGTAGGAGGAGTACTGCGAACTCGACCAGTACCAGCGATCCTGGAATCTGCCGATCTCGCCAGCATGCTTCGCCGCGAACAGAAGGTTCAGTTCCAGGGCGGAAGGGATGAATACGCCATCGCCGATCTCCACAGCCAGCTTGGCGATGGGGCTGCCGGCCTCGACCATCGCGCTAGTGTTTGCAGCACCGTCGCGGAAGCTTTTGGCGCCTTCGACGTTGACGCCGTACTCGCCCCATTTACCGGTGAATTCCCGTTCAGCTCCGATGTCGATCAGGGCTCTCTCGAAGCCGTTCAGCCAGTAGCGGGCACTGAAAATTCCGTCGGCCAGCGGTTGACCGATTTCCGGAAGTTCATCCGCAAGAATAGTGGTAATGACCTTGGTCATGGTGTGCTCCAGAAGGACTGAATGATTGAATCAGTGGAGGATGAGAATCTTGCGGACGGGGCGGACGCGGAAGCTGCCGTCCTTGAGGCCGATGTACGTGCTGCCGCCGAGGAAGTGCACGGGGAAGGCGAGGTCGGAGGAGTACTGCGAGCTGGTCCAATACCACTCGCTCTCGTCCAGGTCGCTCAGATACCCCTGCTGCTTGGCGAACATCATTTGGTGCGATTCGAGCGCCGAGGGGATGACGGCGCCGAGGGCCAGAACCTTGGCCGCCAGCTCGCTTCCCGCTTCAGCCATGGCGCGAGTGTTAGCCTCGCCGTCGCCATGGTTGGTATCGACACTCTTCCCGCGCTTACCCCATTCGCCTTTGATCTCAGCGTCGGCGCCGAGAGCAACCAGGGCGTATTCGGAATTGCCGTACCACTGGCGGGCGAAGAGGGTGCCATCAGCAAAGGGCTGGCCAAAGGCGGGGAGTTCGGATGCTTTGATCGATGCAGGGATCATGTCGGGTTTCCTTTGTGGTTTGGGCGGTGCGCGCTTTCGGCTGCCGGCGATGCGTCGGCATGCGAAAGAGGGCGGAAAGAGAAAGCCCGTGCGGTGTCACGGGCTTTCGGCGCGGTTGAGGCTTGTTGGCGGGACGCTATGCACCGGATTGCAGTGGCGCCCGGTGGTACATCGACCGAACCAATGCCGGCGCACCGGCTTTCCGGTGGATCGGGTAGGCAATTCAGGTTGCGCCGATTCCGGCGGCGCAAACGAAAGCAACACCCCGATCAGGATGATCAGAAGCATGGTGGTTCCTCGGGGAAAAGAAGCCCGGCGAACCGGGCTAAGAGGTGGCGTCCTTGCCGGGGAAGTCAGTCGACACGTTCGGAGTAAGTGCCCCATGCGGCTTCTTGCTCGAACCATTCGCCCTCGGCCATCTTCTTCGGCCAGCCGGGTGATCCCTGGTTCTGCAGCCAGTAGCGCTCGAACTGCTCCAGCTCTTCTTTGCGCTTCGCCACGTACTCGGAAACGGTGATGCTCATGCTGTTCTCCTGTCTTAGGTATGGAGCCATGGGGGAGCGGTCTGCGTGGGCGTCCCCAGCTTTCGCGATGGCTGCTTGCGTTCCACCTGGCATCGGCCTGATTACAAGTCAGGTGCCTGGCTACTCACTTGCAGACCGCTCCCCTCACGACTCCAAGGTTTGATGCGCCCTGGCTGGGCCAGGGGATCGGGTTCAGTCCAGTCCGGTTTCCGGCGGCGCCTCGCGGAAGACGGCGGCGATGCGCTCGAAGGCCTGGGCCATTTCCTCGCGCCGCTCCTGCGATTTCGGCAGCCAGAAGGTGACGGCGCTGCGGTCGTCATCCGCCGGCGGGTGGTGCAGGCGCTCGCTGCTGTGCAGGATCAGCTGGGCGGCGTGGTAGACGATGCCGGTGTTCGATTCCTTCGCCACGGTGATGACCTCGCTGGTCAGCTCCTGGCTGTAGACGTTGATGCGCATGGCGTTCCTCCTGTTGTCATCCCGCTGCACCCGGTCGCCCAGGTGCAGAAGTGATGCTCTCGGGAGCCCCTGCCGTCGGCAGGGCGGCGGATTAGGCCTGGAGCTGCGCAAGAAGGCGCGGCACCTTGCCGACCTGGCCGGCGTGCTCACGGGCGCTGACCATGGAGGCAACGCGCATGCCGAGCGCTGCGCTGGCGTGCTGTGGGTAGCCGGTCTTCAGCATGCGGATGCGAACGTGGTTCGCATCGCGCGCAGTGGCCACGCACAGCTTGACCTGCAAATCGCGGCGATCGAGTTCGCTCAGGATTGCCGCCTGGGCCTTCTTCGCGCCCCAGGTCTCGGCGGCAAACTCAAGGTCGTGCAGCTCGTAGGTGGTCCAGTTCTCAAGCGAGTACATGTCGCCGCGCTCGATGGCGTTGATCATGCGGCGCTGAAACTTCAGCTTGGTCTCGTCCATCTCGGTTCTCCCTTCTGCTGCGCCCTGCGGGCGGTTGTCTTCCCGGATGCGCCTCTGGTGGAGGCGCATCGAGGAAATCGGGTGGCGGTTGGATGGATACGCCATCCGCAGAGCCGCCGTGCGCCCTGGTCGGAGCCGACTCGTGGTGCGGCGCTACCGCACCCTCTGCTACACCCCGGTTGCGATCCGGGAATTCAGGCGGCGGCGTTCGAGGTATGCCATCCGCGGTTGAAGGCGCCACGCAGCCGGTTGTAGATACGCGCCCGCTCAGTGCGATCCAGCCCGCGCGTCTCGGCAAAAATGAATTGATCGACCGGCTGGCAGTCATACGGCGTCAGCATCAATCCGGCCTGTTGATATTTGGCCCCAAGCTCGAACATGGACTGTTCGTCGGCGGTCATCGCAGCGTTCATTGACCTCTCCTGTTCCGGTTGTCATCCCAAAGCGCCCTCGGGTGAAGGCGCTTCAGTGATGCTTCCCGCCGCGCTCAGCAATCTGGCGTCTTGCGCGGCGTCATGTCCTCACCACTGCCGATAGCAGCTCGGACTCGATGTGTTTGGCCTTGGGCTTCCCTCGCCGCGCCTTCAATCGGCTTACGGAGCAGGTCATGGGGGACTAGGGGTGATCTCGCGGGTTCGCTGCAGCCCGGCGGCCTGGTGATGTGGGCAGCTGCTCGCGAGGTGCCGATCCGAACATCGGCTGGGCTTGTTACTGCATGGGTGGGTTCCTCCTATTGGTTGTGTTCACCGCAAGCCTTTGCATGGCCTGTCCGCTTTGCCCGGGAAAGCGCCAATTCATGGCCCGAGCAGGGAGCGTTAGCAGTGCAACCCTCAGCCCGCTTTGCGCTATCTGCTCAGTGTCCTGAGCTGAGGGAGCGCGCCGCCTGGCGTCGAGCTGGCCGGGGTTACCCGGCATCAGCAGTCGTGTTTATCCACCGTCGCTCGCCACGCTGTTCTGTGGCGTCGGGACTGCGGTGGGGTCTGCGTTGTTAAAGAGCGTTCCGGCTTCGCCGAGGCATCTCTGCCTTGCCCCGAGGGGCCTGCCAGCGCGGTGGATTGCGTTGGTGTGTAGAGAAATTAGCAATCGCTAAATTACTTTGCAATAGCAATTGCTAAATATTTTCTCACGCCCACAAAAAAGCCCGCACTAGGCGGGCTCAGGATTCGGTGTCAGGCGGGGAGGGGCGGCGCTGGAGCGAGTTCAGCGCCGGGGCGGGGCGGTCGTCAGCTCAGTAGAGAGCCGGGAGGGAAGGATAGGCAGAAACGAAAAGCCCCGCGGGTGCGGGGTTAATTTTTTGCCGGGCGCGCCTGGATTACCGGTTGTGGTGCTGGATTCGATTGAGTCTTGGTATAGAGGCCGTGCTGGATTCCGCTATCGATATCGAAGTTGTCTTTGATTACCTCAAAGAACTGCCCGTCTCCATGCTCGAATTTCCTAAAGATCGCGAATGCAACCAGGTCAGCGAGCTGGATCAGGCGAGAGGCTTTGGAATCCAGAAATACGGGGACTTCAGCGTAATTCTTGGTTTGGCCTTGGCTATGCCCGGTATGCTTGAATTCGCGCGCGAGCGTCTGGATTCTGCGCTCAGTACTGCTCTTATCGAAAAGCATAATTCCGCGTTGGGGGTCGCCATGCTTGGCATAGAGCCTGCGAAGGAAAAGATCGAATCGCATCGAAAGCTTCTCAAACGCATGTTCTACGGGATCTGCCCCGGCAAATCCTTGCTTATCGATCACTGCTGCGAAGAGACGTACATGCTTGCTGGTCAGGCTGACAGCGAGCGAGTCCTTGATTGCCTGAACCCTGTCCGCAAGCGGGAATTGCTTCCAGCCATCCCTGCCTGACCGCATGGGAGATCCATGGAGCTCAATGTCGTAAGGAGCAGCAGGCTTGAAGCGTTCTGCAATCTTATTGAGCTCAGTCTCTATCCAGTGAGATTGCCGCTCAAAGACACTGACCCCGCCGAGCACGAAATAACGTTGCTGTGGATCGGCAACGCTTCCCGATTCGTCAAGGTACAGTAGATGCATCCATGCCTCCAAAGGAAAAGGCCGCGCAATGCGCGGCCTTTGGAATTAGGTAAGCCGGGCAGGGTAGAAACCCCGACGCACTGCAAGAAGGTCAGCGCTCCCGACTCATGCCGCGAAGTATAAGCGTCGTGATGATGACGTCAATGCTTTTCTGCAAAAAACGCTTGGCGTTGTCGCATTTTTTGTTGTAGGCAGCTATCGCCATGTGCAATCGATTGCACCGCTCCATCGTGGCGCCGAGGACCTAGCGCAGCGCTAGCCATGCCACGACTGTGATGGCGATCAAGATCACGATCAGCCACCCGCCGAAACCAAGGTTTGTGGTTTCGGTCTTCTGCCCGCCGCCTTTCGCGTAGAGTTTCGACGCAGAAAGGCCGGTGCCGGGAATGCCTGCGGTCATCCGTGTACCTTTTTTACTCAGGTTGGCGGTGAGCCCCTTCTTGCCAATCGACGCGCTCACGCCGCTCTTACTGACGTTCACCCGAATTCCAGGTGCGACCTTGAAGCTCTTCCTGAATCTGATCGCCATGACGGTGCTCTCCGCTCACTCCCCCATGATCTGCCTATAGCGGCGCTGGTATTCGTCGTAGCTCAGGCCAGTTTCGGCGTTCAGCTTTTCGAGTTGCTGCTGTTGCCATTGCTCGCGAGATACTAGGGCTGCCGGCTGACCTGTCGTGCTTGCAGTGGGAGCAGGGCGAACGGTTCGCTCATATGGCGAAATAGGTGCTGTCCCGCCGCGGGTAAACCTAGTCACTGTGCCATCCGGCCCAAGCTGAATTCCCACGCTCTGAATTTCGGTACCGATCCCCATGAATCCGGTATTCACGTAGGACCAGCCGAGTGTTCGATTGCCGTCAGAGTCGAGCGTCTCTGAAATTGGATTCCCGAAGAGGGCAACCAGGTCCTGCCGGTCTGTCTTCCCAGGAATGACCTGCTGCATCTGCGCATCGGTGATTCTCTTTCCAACGATGGCGCAGCTCGTCAGAAGAATTGAAGCCATGATGGCGATGGCTAGGGTGCGCATGGCGACCTCCTTGTCTTATGAGCTAGAGCTCGACATACCTGGTCGACTTCGAGATGGCCCCCATGAAGTGGATCTTCTCTATGTCGGTTTCGGCGATCGTTAGGGGCGGATGAGCATCGTTCACGCTAAGCAAGCGAACCATGCCATCTCTCGCGTACATGAAGACCTTGATCATGGACTGGCCATTCGTCGTCCTGACCAACACCTCATCCCCGGCGACGTAGGGTTTGTTTGGCTCAATGATGACGAACTCGCCGCTGCGTATCCTTGGCTCCATGCTGTCGCCGACGACCTTCAACGCATAGGCGTTTGGGTCATCACTGCTGATCCTGATATACCCGTCCCCGTGGCCAACGGGGTAATCCAAGGCCTCGAAATAGCCATCCGTTCCCAACTGCGCCATCCCTACGACTGGAACCAATCCGTCCTTAACTGCCATCGGCGCGCCTTCCACGTTCTGGAAATGCTGAAGGGCGCCTGAGATCCTGACGAACTCGCCATCAATGGCGTCTCCGTCCAGCCTGGAAAGGGATCCAGGCGGTAGACCGATCTTCTTCTCCATGTTGCGTGCAGCGCGCTCCCCGAAGTTCCTGGTGCCGTTCAGCAACTGAGAGATATAGGAGGCGTTCAGGTCATGCCTGTTCGCAAATTCTGCCTGCGTGAGGCCGCCCATCAGGCGTTTAAGGGCCTCAACTCGTAATTGGTTCATGTCCATCCGTTGATCGTCGCAGCCAGTTAGCAAACTGTAAATTACGGTTTGCTATTGCCTGTGCCATTAGCAAACGCTAATCTTGCTCCAAGAAAAGGAGGCTCAAATGAACCTACTCGAATACATGAAGCCGCTGTCGCGCGAGGAGCTGGAGGATTTCGCTGCTCGCTGCAAGACCAGCGCCGGGCAAATCAAACAGGTCGCCTACGGCCATCGCCGGGCAAGCGCTGCGTTGGCAATCGATATCGACCGGGAAACCAAGGGGGCGGTTAGCTGCGATCAGCTGCGCCCGGATATCGACTGGGCGTACCTGCGCAGTCGTCAGCCGTCCGCTGCCTAGCCGACAGCCTCACGAATTCATAGGAGCGCTCCATGAACGAACTCCAAGTCCAGATTGCCAGCCAGGCGTATGCCGATGCCGTTCGTGAAATGGCCACGGTGCCTTGCAGTGGTGAAGAGCTGAAAGAGAAGGCCGCCCACGTAGCGCAGGCACTGGTGGACGGCCTGCGGCTTATTTCTGAAGCGACCGGTAGTGCTCTGTGAGCCCCTTGTACATCGCGACCAGGAAAGCAGCGGCGTTTGCTCCAGACGCAGAGCTCACTCCCTTTGTACGGAAAAGATCGCCCCCTGCAGAGGAAATCAGAGCGACCAGCGCTTCGTGTGCAGCCTTTTCTGGATCGACAACCGGATCGGAAAGCTTGGTGATTTCGACGCTCATGTCGGGCCTCCGCGGCCTTCGTTGTGTGTGGAAGCAAAACGATAGCACGGAGCGCCTGACGCCCATTGAGACCGGTCATTTGCGGCGCGCCGCAAGCCGGGTGACCGCATGGTTGAAGGCTGTCTTTCCTGCGTCATCCAGCCGGTCTTGCACCAGTTCTGAGTAGTGATTGAACGCCGGCCAGACCTTGAACTGATAGGTCAGCGGCAGTGAGTGAAGTAGGGCGGCAAGCGCGCAACGAAGCGCGAGCACTTCGCCCTGGAGTTCGGAGAGGTCGGCCATGGGGAAATCCCTGTCGGTTGATCGAGTGATGACAGGCTACGAGCAGGAGCACAACGTGGAAACGTCCAGCCTTCGACATACCCAGACGCGCGACCAGGTTCTGGTGGCCTACGCCGCGGACCAGATCGCGCGCACCAGCCTCAGTACGGATGACTTCGCCCAGGCGTTGAGCCGTGCCTTGCATGATCGCTGCCCGACCAAGGCTGCAGAGAAGGGCGTGCCGGATTTCGAATCAGACCTCTTGTGCGCCAACCCTTCAGAGTTCCTGAAGGCCGGCGGCCGCTGGCTGAAACGTGTCCAGCGCCTTCTGGATGACCAGGAGATTCCGGCCTGGGTGGAAGAGGCCTGGGTGGAAGCCCTTGAGCCCGAATGGCGGGAGCGCTGCATCAACGAACTGGCGTCCCGCTACGGCCTGATCGGTGCCCGCTCCGAGGGTGTCAATGGCTGCCCGGTGAGCGCCTTCGGCCAACTGGTCGCCGGCCTTGGAGAGGCCGTGGAGCGCTGCAGCGCCGTTCTGGCTGACGGGAAGATCGACGAGCAGGACGTGCCGGAACTCCCGGCTGCTATCGACCGCCTGCGACTGGTCGAGTCGAAGAGCTTCGAGATGCGCCGCCGCATGGAAAACGAACTGGCCATCCACGTTGGTGGCCGGCCGTTCCGCGTGGTCGGCTGAATTACAGACACAAAAAAGCCGGGATTGCGGCCCGGCTGATTCGATAAAGCTGTGAACGGGATGAATCATGACAAACGTAGTCCAGATTGACAAGTCCAGGGGGTTTACCCGAATGGACAACAGCCTGATGGAGTCGCTGGCCAAGGTCGATTTGCCTGCCCGCGAGTTCCGGGTTCTTTTCGCAATCAGCCGGCAGACGATCGGTTACCAGGTCGAGGCGAAGCGCCTTACTGCAGACGAGATTGGCGCACTGACCAACATGCGCCGGGACGTGGTTTCCAAGGCGATCAGCCACCTCCTCGAGCGTCGCATCCTGTTCCGTATCGGTGGGAGCCGCGGTGAGCTCGGCGTATCGCCCGCCAACGAGTGGGTATTCCACGAAGAGAAGAAAAGCAGTCTCAGTGAGACCAAATCGTCTCACTCGGACAATGTGGTCTCACTGAGCGGTAATGCGAGTGAGACCAAAATTGCTCACTCCCTTCTCTATACAAAGAAAAAAGATCTACCCCCTGAAACTGTTCCTTCGGAACAGATTTCCGCCCCCCAAGGGGCTGCTCAGTCCCCCATCGAAAAACCGAACGGGGTTTCGTTCGATGGCGAGGAGTTCCACGTCGAGCCAGCCCTGATCGCCAAATGGACTAGCGCCTACGCCCCGGTTGACGTGGAGACCGAAGTTTCCCGGGCTGCCGTCTGGGCTGCCGCGAATCCTCGCAAGGCGAAGAAGAACTGGCGCATGTTCCTGGTCAAGTGGTTGGCGAAGAGCGCCGACAAGTCCGTGAGCGAGTCGGGCGTTCCTGTCGACAAGATCATCGACCTGTACCACCGCGTTTGCCCGAACCTGCCGGCGGTATCCGTCGCCAACGACAAGGTTCTCCGCGCCCTGATCGTCGAGCGCTGGAACGAGAGCGACAAGCACCAGGCCAGCCCGCTGTGGAAGACCATCTTCGAACGTGCCAATCGCCTGAGCCAGGTCTGGTATCGCGGCGCCAACGTTGTGCCGCGCCTCGAAGTGATCTGCTCGCGTGCCGTGTTCCGCCAGTTGGAGGAGCAGGCATGATCGAACTTCACAGCCTCGAAGCGGAGCACGGCGTGATTGGCGCCATGCTCAAGCAGCCGCACCTGATCAGCGTCATCGCCGACGAGCTTTCGCCGGATGCGTTCGCCTACTCCGTCAACGCCGAGCTGTATCGCCTGATCCTCGATCTGGAATCGGCCGGCACGCCGGTTGACATCATCACGCTCGGAGAAGCCAGGGAGTGCCTTTCGGACGAAACGCGCACGATGGCCTATGCCGGCGAGATCATGCTCAACACGCCGAGCGTGGCCAACGCCAAGGAATACGCCCGTATCGTTCGTGAGCGCGCCATTTCCCGCCAGATCGCAGACGCCGCCAGCGGGATCGAGCAGATCGCCCACGAGAACTGCTCCATTGAGGACAAGATCGCCCAGGCGCAAGCCCTGGTGCTCAGCCTGGATGCGGGCGGCGCTGATGGTGAGTGCCAGATGGTGGGAGACATCCTGCGCGACCATGTCGAGGTGCTTCAGGAGCGCCATGACCGCGCGCAGAAAGGCGACACGATGGATGGCTTGAGCACCGGCATTCCCGACCTTGACCAGTACATGCAAGGCCTGAAGCCGGGGCAGATGATCGTTGTCGCTGGTCGTCCTGCGATGGGAAAAACCACCCTGGCAATGAACATCGCGGCAGACGTGGCCATCAAGCAGAATAGGCCGGTTCTGGTGATCAGTCTCGAGATGACCAAGAGCCAGCTGATGGATCGCCTGATCGCTGCTGTCGGCGGGATACCCCTGCAAAACCTAAAGGACGGTTCCTGTACCCACAAGGAGTCGACCGAACTCGCTGCGGCCACCCTCAAGCTGCGCGACGCCAAGATCGCCGTGAGCGACGTACCGGTCATGACGATGCCGCGCATCCGCTCCATTGCCCGCCGGCAGAAGCACCGCATGGGCGACCTGGGCCTGATCGTCATCGATTACCTGGGCCTAGTGGAAGGCGAGGGTAAGGGGCGCGTGGATGACGTCACCACCATGTCGCGCCAGATGAAGCTGCTGGCCAGGGAGATCGGATGTCCGGTGCTCCCGCTCTGCCAGCTGAACCGCGGATGTGAGTCTCGCCCCGATAAGCGCCCGGTGCTCAGCGACCTGCGAGAGTCCGGCGCCATCGAGCAAGACGCGGACATCGTGATGTTCGTGTACCGGGACGAGGTTTATTTCCCGAACAGCGAGAAGAAGGGCATTGGCGAAATCCTGATCCGGAAGAACCGGGATGGGGAGATCGGCAGCGTCTTCACCGCCTTCCAGGGAAGCAAATCCCGATTCGTACCCCTGGCAAGTCACTACCGCGAACAGCCTGAGCAGAAGGAGGACTGGTGATGAAAGAGCGCCGGACCATCTACCAGCACCAGGGATACAAGCTCCGCTCGTACACCGAACTGATGTGGGCTCGACTCATGGATGCGCTGGATATTTTCTACCTCTACGAGCCTCACCTGCTCCAAGTCGAAGGCTGCAAGTACCTGCCCGATTTCTACTTGCCGTCGGCTGATATGTACTTGGAGGTCAAAGGCACGCGGCCGACCGACATCGAGAAGGCAAAAGCCGAACAGGTTCATACGACAACGGGGCGCCCCGTCGTGTTTCTGGTTTCCAGGCCGCAGAGCGACACCCGCGGATTCATGAATTGCTACCTGCTGGTTCCGCGCGATGACGAGTGGGCAGCCATGTCGCTGGATTGGCTTGGTCAGATTTTTCTGAAAGCAGCCGGCGAGTACGCATGGCACAGGGCGATTCTCTCGGTTCGCGAAAACATCCTGGATTGTCTGCGCCCGGCCAGCGAAGTCCTTGACGAGGTCCTGCTCGAAACGATGGGCAGGAGCGAAGCAGAGGACTGCCTCCGGCTTACCCACAAACGAACCAATGATGATCGCCGCTCGATTGACCGCGAACTGTCGATTTCAGATCGCGGCATCGCTTGGTGGCGAAACCGTTACTTCCCCACCGGGACTGGTCCCGCCGCATCGGCTTCGGCAGGAAGGAGGGCCTCCCAATGAAACGCTCCTGGAACGTCTTTATCCCTGGCCGCGCGCCATTCGTGATGATCCTGATGGAAGACTGCGATCCGCTGCAGGTCGTGAAGAGCATCTGGCCGGAGGCGAGCGTGCAATGAGCCGTAAGACAACCCTGGAATGCACAAAGCACGGCCTGCGCTTCGAGCAGTTCGACGACTGGCATGAGCAGAAGGGCGGGCCAGTGCCCGACTGCTACATCTGCGCGCACGAGAAAGCTGCTGCGCTTCGCGAGCAACTTCAGGTCGTGACACGGCAGCGTGACCTGCTGCTCGCAGCCATCGAGGTGAAGCTCAACGCCCCCGTGGAACCGGAGAGGAGCCTGAGCCATGACTGACAACCGCCACTTCGCAGATCCCTGGTTCTGGATGTGCGTCCACGAGGCAGTGGAATCCGGCTTCCTGAACGAATGGCTTCGCCTGACCGGAAATCGACTCCCTCGCAGCGAGATTGAACGCATGGTCGACGAGGCAACCGGCTACGGAGAGGACGTGGCTCGCCAGTTCCTCCAGCACGTGAAGGAGTTCATCTACGACACCATTCCGCACCCGGTGGAGGTAGCCAATGGATAAGCCCAGCCAGTTCTACCAAGCCAGCTACGGCGTCCACCTTCCCTACAACAAGCGCATGTGCTTCGGCTGCAACCAGGTGAAGCCCCGCGACAAGGCTCCGGCGTCCAAGGCTTGGCGCTGTGCCGATTGCAAGGCGAAGGCCAGGGAGGCGCGCAATGTCTGACTTCATTGATCGCCTCAATTCCCCAACAACGCAGGTATCTGACGGCCCCCTTCCCGGCAAGAAAGGCTGGGGCAAGGCTCCGTTTTGCGGGAACAAGGCCCACTTCTTCGAACTCATCTACGCCGACAGTATCGGCCCGCATGGGCGCGAGAAGTATTGGGTGGCTCTCTGTGGAGTGGATGCTGTCACCGCGGACAGAGTGCCGATGTTCGCGGCTGGCAGCTGGAAGCGCTGCAAGAACTGCGAGCGGAGGGCGAATCATGGCTGATCTCCAGCTCCGCACCGAATCCGACCGCAGGCGCCTGCTGGGCTTCATTTCCGGACTGGACCTGAGCAAGCCCCGCAAGGTGGCCATCAGCGAAGTCCGCAGCAAGCGCAGCGATGCTCAGAACCGTCTGCTCTGGATGTGGAATGGCGAGATCCAGAAGCACCTGCGCGAGTCGTTCGGCCAGATCGCCAGCTCAGAGGAATGGCACGAGATCCTGGTGGCCAAGCTCTGGCCTAGCCAGATCCACCCAGTAGAGCTACCAGATGGCACCAAGTACCGCGTCGGTCGCGCCAAGACTCGGACCTTCAACATCCAGCAGATGACGACCTACCTGGAGCTACTCGATGCGTACTGCGCCGAGCACCTGGGCCTGCTTTTGCCGCATCCGGATGAACTGATGATGGCCATCTACGGCGAGCGCAGGGGGAGAGCGGCATGAGCAAGTTCAAGGCGGGTGGTATCGATAAGCGCTCCAGAGACTTCATTGACACCATGCGAAAGCGTTACTTCCTGGATGAAGCTAGCGGCCGAGTCTGCTCGCATTTTTCGAACAGAGTTCTTGAAGGCTGGATTCTTGAGCCAAAGGAGGGCCAGGCTCGTTATCGCTGCCATAAGGTCTACTTCGATGGTAAGCAGCTGAGCATTCGCGAGCACCATTTGGTTTGGTTGATCACGCGCGGCGAATGGCCCGAGAGCGAAATTGACCATAAGGACCGCGACGGCCTCAACAATCGCCCTGAGAACCTTCGAATGGTCACTCACGCGATTAATGGCAGGAATCTCCCGCTACTGCGCAACAACAAGTCAGGAATCGCGGGCGTTCAATGGCGTCCTGATTTCTCACGCTGGGTTGCTCAGGTCAAGGTCAGGACTGGCGAAAAACAAAAGAGCATTTATCTCGGTTCGTTCGAGACGATCTTCGATGCAGCCTGCGCTAGGAAGTCCTACGAAGCAGCTAACGGATTCCGGAGCTGCGACTTCCAGCCCGAGCAGCAGAAGGCGAAGGAGGTGGAAGCGTGAGCATCTTCAAGCACGTCTGGTGGGCGGTTCGTCACGGTGCATGGAGCGCCGGCTGGGACCCGCAGTGGGGTAGTAAGCCCGATGATCCATTCATCTGGTGCAATCCGATGTACTACGACGGCCACCACTGCTACCTGCGCGTCGGCCACTTCTGGATTGGAGTGACCTACTGATGATTGAGAACACTTGCGAATGCCACCGCTGCATCCGGGAGAAGGGCCTGACCGGGGAGGGTGTTCTGAAGCTCCCTCTATCCGCTACGAAGATGATCCTTTGCCCGCTCTGTGGGAACAAGCGATGCCCGCACGCCAGTGATCACGGCCTACGGTGCACTGGGAGTAACGAGACAGGCCAGCCAGGGAGCATCTACCAATGAGCAACGTCCTGATCGAAGGCCGCTTCGTCGTCTGCGCTGCCTGCCGCTATGGCGACCTGATCGTCTGCGGCGCCCGCCACTACGACATGGTGATGCACTCCCAGCTTCGCCAGATTCGCGAGGACAAGCTGTTCGACTTCGAGGCGGTAGGTCGGGCTGAGCAGGGCTTTATCGACCAGTTCGGCGTCTTCATGAGCCGCGAAGAGGCATTCAAGGTCGCCAAGGCTGCCGGCCAGCTTAACGTGCGCCGGCTTAAGACCCCGCATCCCGACTCCACTGAGCTGTTCAGCGAGGACCTGTACTGATGGGTATCCAAGGCAAGCAGCCAAAACCTAAGCGCTGCCAGAACGCCGAGTGCGGCACCAAGTTCATCCCGCAGCGCCTGGGACAGCGCGTCTGTTCACCGGCCTGCGCCTTGGCCGCCAAGGACAAGCACCAGGCTCCGGCGAGGAAGGCGATCGCCGACCGCAACCGCCGGGAGATCAAGGCGCGGAAGGAGAAGCTGAAGAGCCACAGCGACTTCGTGAAGGATGCCGAGAAGGCGGTGCGCGACTACCGCCGCACCTACGAGTTGTCCATCGGCAGCGGCTGCATCAGTTGCGGGAAGTCGCAGGCAGAGGTCCAGGCGGCCCAGGGGTGGAAGACCGGCGGCGCCTTCGATGCCGGGCATTTCCTCGGTAAGGGAGCCCGTCCTGAGCACCGCCTGGAGCCCTCCAACATATGGCTTCAGTGCAAAGCCTGTAACGCCGGCTCCAGCAAGTACGCCAGGAAGGGGCTGACCGTTGCCCAGGGGTTCCGGGAGGGCCTGATCGAACGAATCGGCTTGGAAGCCGTAGAGGCCCTGGAAGCCGATCACCGTCCCCGCAAGTACACCAGCGACGAACTGAAGGCCATCACGGCCGAATACCGCGCCAAGCTGCGCGAACTGAAGAAGAGGACTGCCTGATGCAAACTGCCATCTCGATCATCATCAGCATGACGCTGAGTCTTTCCCTGCTGTCCGGCATCGGTCAACTGTCGCAGTTCGCCTTCTACGTCTGCGTCATCATGAACGTTCTTGCCTGGATCGGGATGCTCCTCGGCATGGTCAAGGACGAGGTCAGTGCGCGCGTTCGACGGACCTTCTGGATTCAATTCATGCCATCCATCTTCTACGTCTATGCCCTGATCTTCAGCGGACATCCGATGCTTGGCGCCTCCGTATTCATGGTGCAGTTCCTGATCGTCGCCACCGCCTTCCGCAAGGAGGCAAAACCGGCATGACACTAGCCGAATACGTGGCCCAACAATGGGCAATCCTTCGAGAGTGCGGGCTGATCAAGGGGGAAGGAGAATGATCTATACCAGCGTCCTGGCTGCAGTCGTATCGGCTCTCGCCGCCGAGACCATCGACAACACTAGCAAGCAGGCATGGCAGAAGCTCTATCGACCTGGGTATCAGGATGGTCTCGACCTAGCCACCCTGATCAGAAGCGGAGGCTCTGACGGAATCCAGCGCACCGATGCGGACTGTTGGGTATTCGCCAGGCTGCACAGCCAGTTGAAGCCCCGGCATTGGGATGCGCTGGTTGCCCGGTACAGCACCCACAAGGGCAGGAAGGTCGATTCGATCGGAAAGCTATGTCCGTTGATAGCCAGCCATGCCCCGAAGCTCTTCGTGCAGAAGGCCGTAACCGTTTGGGCCATACCTCAGCTCAAAGGGATGGACGGGAAACGATCAACCGACATGATCATTTTGCCAGCAAGGTTCTATGACATGGCGCAGTGGGACGATCAGGGGCTTAATCGGTCGACCTATTGGCGATGGAGGAAGCAGATCGAGGATCGTCTCGACGAGATGGTGAAAGAGGCCCTGAATGCGGCTGGAGAACTATTGCGCAATGAAGGGGTTATTCTCAACGAAGCCGCTTGACTTTCGTGCAACTGTGCAACAAAATTTCCTCATCCTGCGGATTTTACGCAATCGATGATCAAGAAGCCCTGGCCAATGCCGGGGCTTTTTTATGCGCCCACGAAAGTTCTGACGTTCCGGAGCTTTGAGCATGCCCACAATCAAGGTTGCGGGGCATGACGTCCTGCTCGATGAGCAAGATGTCCATCTTCTTGAGATAAGCGGATGGACGATTCGCATGAGCGGCACTACTGGATATGTTCAGCGGACCATCTACTCCGGCCATGAGTACGTCGGCTATGAAAGCCTCCACAGGCTAATAACAGACTGCGGTGAGGGCCAAATGGTTGACCACATCAACGGCAATGGGCTCGACAATAGGCGATGCAACCTTCGGGTATGCAGTCATGGCGAGAACATGCGGAACCGAACGATGAACCGGAATAACCGGTCTGGCTACAAGGGCGTCTACTTCGATCCAGACAAGAACGGCCGGCCCTGGCGGGCGCAGATTCGCGCGAACGGAAGGAAGCACAGTCTTGGTCGTTTTGATACCGCTGAGCAGGCGTATGAGGCCTACCAGAAGGCTGCTGAACGACTCCACGGAGAGTTCGCGCGGGTCGCCTAAAAAATTTTCTGGAGATTGGAAATGACTCAGAGCTACATCGGCACCAAGCAGATTTTGGCCTGGGAACAGGACAAGGACGGCCAGCCCGGCTACGCGGTTAAATACGCAGACGGCTATGTGAGCTGGAGCCCGAAGGACGTTTTCGAAGCGGCATATATCCCGATCGGCCACGTTGATCATCTGCCTGCTCATCAGCAGCGAGTGATTGGCGAGAAAGCGCAATTGGATGACAAGGTCGGCAAGCTGACCGACTTCCTCGATGGCGAATTCTTCCGTTCGCTGGATGCTGCCGAGCAAGAGCGCCTGACCGTTCAGCTCGGCGCCATGCGCGAATATCAGCAAATTCTGGCTGAGCGCATCGCAGCCTTCTGAGCCAGGAGATAGCCATGTCCACTCGCCCGAACGACATGGCCACCCTGAACATCATCGGCTGGACCGTCATCAGCGTCCTGACCTTCCTGGTCATCAGCCTGATCTAGTTTTCGCGCTCCCCAGCGCATGCCCGGTATAGCCGTAGGCCCCGGGCGTTTTCTTCGCCGCTATAGCTCAGCCGGTAGAGCAGCCGCCTTGTAAGCGGAAGGCCCAGGGTTCAAGTCCTTGTGGCGGCACCACATCGCCTCACCAACGCGCAGTGCCTGCCCGGCGAAGGGCTAGGACAACCGAGATGCCACGAATGAAAGAAGATCCCAGCTTCTGGGCTGCACTGCTGGCTTGGCTCTCCCTGCACCAGCCGCAGATCTACGCCGGCCTGACGGCTGGCCTCACCGCGCTGGTGCGCGTGATCTACGGCGGTGGCGGACGGCGCCAGATGATGCTGGAAGGAGCCCTGTGCGGCCTGATCGCCGTCTCCCTGGTCCCTGTCCTGGAATACTTGAGCCTCCCCAGCAACCTTGCCACCTTCGCCGGCTGCATGGTTGGCTTCATGGGGGTGGAGAAGATCAGGGACTATGCCGACCGCTGGCTTGGTCGGAAGGCGGATCAGGCATGACCAGCGAACAGTTCGCCTACTGGCTCCAAGGCTTCGTTGAGCTGAATGGCTCCGAGCCAACAGCAGAGCAATGGCAGTCCATCAAGGATCACCTGAAGACCGTCTTCGTGAAGGTGACGCCCGAGGTCAAGGTCGACATCAAGGCACCGACTGGCGATCTCGACAAGATCGTTGAGTCGATCCGCGAGGCCGGGGAGCGATCGCATGATGTGTGGCCATTCCGTCGGCCGCATGATCCGTACTTCCTTGGCCAGCCGGTGGTTACTTGCTGATGGCAACCTGCACCATGACCGTCTCCGTCAAGCGCTCCTGGTGGGTAATCCCCTACCTGCGCGCCTGCATGCTCTTCGCCTGGCTTACTGGCATGGAGCCTGATGAAGAAAAGATCGCTGCTACCGTAACGCGCGCTATGAAGATCCGGATGGGGAGGAAGTGATGGCGGTTCTTTCTCAGGCGATCGGCAAAGAATTCATCAAGGCCCTTGGCCTCGATGGAAAGCATGTCACCGCCATCAAGCTCGAGATGAAGACCAACGCCTTGGTTGCTGTTGATGTCAGCTACTGCCCAGAGCGAGAACAGGTTGAGGACATCTTCGAGATAGTCCAGCGCTATGAGCTGGTCGAGAAGCCCGAATGACCGACCTGAAAGTCGTCCCGATCAAGCGCGATGGTTATTCCGACGCCATTGACGCCCTGAAGAACATCATCGCCCAACTGGAATCCGGCGAGATCGAGCCCTGCGAAACCGGATGTGTTGTCCTGATGGGCAAGAACGGCACACTCGACACATTGGGCTTTGGCCCGAAATCGGACGACCTCCAGGTCATCGGTCTACTTGAAATGGGTAAGCAAGTCATCCTTGAAGCGGCGATGTATCCAGATGTCTGAACCACTTCAGGTGAAGATCATCCTGGATGGTCAGGAGCATATGGTCCCCGCCCGCGAGACGATCCTCTGCGATACCTGGGGCAACCAGATTGCGATCAAGCTGGAGCCCATCTTCGATGTCGACGTGATCGAGGTTACCGGTCTTGATTCGCCATGCAGGGAGTTCGTCACTGATGGCCTGTGCAGGTTGTGAGAAACGCCGAGCCTGGCTGAAGAAATGGTGGAAGGTAGCCCATGAACGAATGCGCAAAGCCCCTGCTAGTAATCAGTACGGACCGCCCTCTGTCGAGCGAAGCCCGGGAGAAGATGACCAAGGCGCTGGAGCCGATAGCCCAGAGCATCGGAGCCAAACCGCTGATCCTGAGTGACGGTCATCAGGTGGGAATCCATAGCGACATCTGCCCACTCTTGCGGTCGCTCCTCGATGAGCAGCGCAAGACCAATAGCCTGCTCCTCGCCTTGGTTGAGGCAATGGCCGATGAGCGCGATCCGGATGCAGAGCCTCAGACCTACCTGAATGGAGAGCCCATCCCTCAAGAGCCTCCTCATGTTGAGTTCGTGAGGAAGCGCTAATGCCAATCTACGGTCGTTCCAAATTAACCGAGATCGATGCTGTGCGTGTGCGCCGCGGCTGGTTCGGCAAGCTGATCCTGCAGGTGAGATACAAGGTCGTGCGAGCCCGGCTTAACCCGCCAGGCCAGCCTGTCACTTGGGAGGATGCCGGCGTGTCTGAATGGCGCGATGCGAACGGCAGCGACCTGGCCGAATCGCTGATGGTTGCCAAGTACTTGGGATTGAGCGATGCCTGACCTTCCGCAGAAGCATAGGAAGCCCAAAGCATCAGTAAGAAAACATCAGGCGACATCAGAGCAGCCACCTTCGGCACAGTTCCCTTCGCAATGGGGCAATAGCCGCGGCGGCAGAGCTTGGATGTTGCTCAGGGAGCGAATCCTCAAGCGCGATGGGTTCCTCTGCCAGCCTTGCTCCAAGGAAGGCCGAACCAGGATAGCCAAAGAGGTTGACCATATTCGCTCCCTCGCCCAAGGCGGGACGGATCATCCTTCCAACCTTCAGGCGATCTGCATTCCATGCCATCGTAAGAAAACGGCAGAGGAATCCAAGCAAGGCCTCCAGCGGGTGGCGACCATCCCGAGCTTCAAACTTAAGCCGCTGATTCCAGTGACCATAGTGTGCGGCCCGAGTGGAAGCGGCAAGAGCCGATACGTCAAAGAGCATGCAGGCCCAAACGACCTGGTGCTTGACTTGGACGTGATCAAGGTAAGGCTGTCAGGCCAGCCAATGCATCAGGTCGATGATTCTTGGCTGAAGCCAGCCCTGCGAGAGCGCAATGCCAAGCTCGGGGCATTGGCCAAGCAGCCAGTCAGGTACGAACGCTGCTGGCTCATCGTCTCTGCCCCCACATGGGGAGAGCGCCGCAGATGGAAAGAGATGCTCAATGCAACCAGCATTGTCCTCGCGGTCGATGCGATGGAGTGCGAGCGCAGGACCAGGGCCAGAGCTGATCCAATGAAGTGGGCCGACCTCGCTGTGCAGTGGTGGAAGCGGTATACGGCCGGGGATGATGACCTTGTCGTCTAAATGATAAATGTTCTCAATATTGCGCACCAATTTGGTGCAAAATAAAGTGATCCAAAATAGTGCATGAAAATGCACCAAGGTAGGGCGGTCTGAAACCTTGGGCAATCAAGGGGATACCGCGCCCGCCCCAAGGCTTTCTTCATTTCCACAGAATTCAGGTTCCAAGATGGCCCGTCACAAGCAGCCTGCCGAGGTGGCGAAGTTCAAGGGGGCTGACAAGAAAAACCCCCAGCGCTATCGGCAGGAATCGGCGAAGGGCGAGGGCAATGTCGGCGATGCCCCGATCCATTTGCAAGGTCCAGCTCGGCTCGCGTGGAAAGAGCTCTGTTCGCAATCGCTGAAGGGTGTTCTGACCGGCTCGGACCGGATCATCCTGGAGGTGACGGCCAACCTGCTCGCTGAATACCGCGCCAACCCGACAGAGTTCGCGGTCGGCAAGTACACCCACCTGATCGGTAACCTGGCCCGGCTGGGTTTGACCCCATCCGACCGCCAGAAGTTTGGCCTGGAGAAGCCGAAGGAGAGGGACGAATTCGAGGATTTCTGACATGGCCCCCAGCGACATTGCGCGACAGTATGCGAGCGATGTCGTGGAAGGGCATGTCATTGCATGCCGCTACGTCAAGCTGGCCTGCCAGCGTTTCCTGAATGACCTGGCGCGGCAGGCCGATGCCGATTGGCTTTATGTCTTCGACGAGGCGAAGGCCGACCGCGCCGTAAAATTCATGCAGCTCATGCCCCACACCAAGGGCAAATGGAGTGCAGCGAAGTCGAAGCTGGTCTTTGAGCCCTGGCAAGTGTTCATCGAGGTCAACCTGTTCGGCTGGGTGAAGAAGGACACCGGCAAGCGCCGGTTCCGTGAAGCCTACGAAGAGATCCCGAGGAAGAACGGAAAGTCAGCTCGCCTGGCCGCCAGGGGCATTTACCTGTTCGCCGCGGATGGCGAGTCGGGAGCCGAGGTCTATTCCGGCGCCACCACCGAGAAGCAGGCCTTCGAGGTATTCCGTCCGGCCTGGATGATGGCTCACAAGCTGGAGAATCTGCGCAACCGATTTGGGATAGAACTGTCCGGCAACCAGAAGAACCCTGGCCCCATGTTCGTCATGGAGGACATGTCGAAGTTCGAGACGGTTATCGGCAATCCGGGGGATGGTGCAAGTCCCCACGCAGCCCTGGTGGACGAGTACCACGAGCACGACACCGATGCCCTGGTGGACACCATGCAAACGGGCATGGGCGCGCGCGAGCAGCCGCTGCTGTCAATCATCACGACGGCGGGGTCGAATCTTGGCGGCCCGTGCTACGAAAAGCGCCGGGATGTGATTCGGATTCTCGAAGGACAGGAGGTCGATGAGACGATTTTCGGCATCATCTACACAATCGACGAGGATGACGCCTGGGACGACCCGGCCAGCCTGATCAAGGCCAACCCGAACTACGGCATATCGGTATTCCCTGACTTTCTCCTGGCCCAGCTCCAGCAAGCCAAGCGCTCGGCATCGAAACAGAACGCCTTCCGCACCAAGCACCTTAACCAGTGGGTGGGGGCTCGGACGGTCTGGATGAACATGCTGGCCTGGCAGCGGCAGAAGCGCGACTTCACGGTAGCCGACATGGCGGGTTGCCGGTGCTGGATGGCGCTCGATCTGGCCAGCAAGAAGGACGTGGCCGCCCTGGTGATGCTGTTCGAGAAGGCGGGGCAGTTCTACTGCATTCCCCGGTTCTACGCTCCCGAAGCAGCGGCCGAAGAAAACGAGAAGTACCAGAATTTCGCGCTCGACGGGCATCTGATCCTGACGCCCGGGAGCATGACCGATTACGCCTTCATTGAGGCGGACATCCTGGACCTGGCGAAGAAGGTAGAACTGCAGGATGTCGCCTTCGATGACTGGCAGGCCAACTACCTGATCACCCGGCTTTCCAGCACCTCAATTCCGGTTGTGGACTTCAACCAGACGGTGAAGAACATGAGTGACCCGATGAAGGAGGTGGAGGCGAGGGTAATCGCGCGGACGCTCTGGCATGACGGGAATCCGGTCATGACCTGGATGATGGGCAACGTGGCGGCGAAGATCGACGCCAAGGAAAACATCTACCCGCGCAAGGAAAACGACAACGACCCCAACTGCAAGATCGATGGTCCGGTGACCTTGATCATGACGATGGGGCGAGCTCTAGTTGCCGGCATTGATGACGGTGACGACTTCATGAATGCCATACGGAACCCGATCATCGCATGAACATCGCCACTGGCCTCTATCTCCTGCTCGGCGTGATTGGGCTGGCGCTTTTTGTCGCCGGCGCATTTGTCCTTTTCGGGCTTGGCTGGTCGCTCATGGCTGGCGCCTGCGCCTCTTTCGTTGGTGCGGCCTTCATCCGCAAGGGGCTGACCGGTGAGTAAGAGCTTGGCTCATGTTCTGAATCGTGCGGTGAAAGCCCCCCGGGCTTCCCTGCTTGGTTGGGCAGGGAAAACGATCCGGCTGACCGACGGAGATTTCTGGACGCAGATTCTTGGTCGAACCTCGTCCAGCGGGAAGCCCGTAACCGTTGATAGTGCAATGCGGCTGTCTGCGGTCTGGGCTTGCGTGCGGATCATCTCCACATCGGTTGCCGGCCTGCCAATGGGCGTATACGAGCGCAAGGCAGATGGCAGTCGAGAGGATGCCCGGAGCCTGCCGCTCTACGACATCGTTCATACCAGCCCCAATGACGACATGACCGCTTTCCAGTTCTGGCAGGCAATGGTTTCCTCCATGCTGCTCTGGGGGAATGCCTATGCCGAGATCCGGCGAGTTGGTGATCGAGTGGCGGCACTGGATTTCCTGCTCCCGTCTCGAATCGACCTGGATTGCGACGACAACGGGCGACTGGAGTACTACTACACGCCGAAGAAAGGCAGCCGCCGGCAGATTGACCGGAAGAACATGCTGCACATTCCGGCCTTCACGCTTGATGGACGTGTTGGCCTATCGGCCATCTGCTACGGCGTGGACGTGTTTGGATCAGCAATGTCGGCAGATGATGCGGCGAACGGGACGTTCAAGAACGGCCTTTTGCCTACGGTGGCCTTCAAGGTTGACCGGGTGCTGCAGCCAGCCCAGCGCGATGAGTTCCGCGAGTACGTCAAGACTATCTCCGGCGCTCTGAACTCTGGGAAATCACCAGTCCTGGAGCAAGGGATTACCCCGGAGACCATTGGCATTAACCCAGCCGATGCCCAACTCCTGGAATCCCGATCTTTCAGCATCGAGGAAATCTGTCGGTGGTTCGGGGTTCCGCCCTGGATGATCGGGCAGACTGACAAGGGCAGTAACTGGGGGACAGGGCTTGAGCAGCAAATGCTGGCCTTCCTTACCTTCTGCATCAGCTCATTCACCAACCAGATTCAGCAATGCGTGAACAAACGCCTGCTGACTTCGGTTGAACGCCAGCGGTACTACTCCGAATTCTCGCTTGAGGCCTTCCTTCGGGCCGACAGTGCGGGCCGCGCTGATCTCTACAGCAAGATGACTCAGAACGGCATCTACACGCGCGATGATTGCAGGGTTAAGGAAAACCTTCCTCGCAAGGGTGGAAATGCCGACGTGCTCACTGTCCAATCCAACCTGGTCCCTCTGGATCAATTGGGGGGGGCGAGCGGAAGCTCTCAGCTGTAGAGGCAGTACAGAAGGCATATCTAGGCGTCGGCAAGATGATCACCGCCGACGAAGCAAGGCAACTCGTCAATCAGCATGGCGCGGGACTGAAGGTTCCGGGGCCTGACTTCGAAGAACCACAGGAGTAACCCATGACTCTGCGAAATCTTCCGGCGGCGCCGGAGGCTCGCCCGCGCTCGGGCGTCCAGTGCGACCTCGCCCCGAAAGCGCTGGATGCATGGCGTCCTGAGCTTCGTGCGGCCGCCGGCGACAGTCCCGACACCACCATCACCATCTACGAGCCCATTGGCTATGACTGGTGGACTGGGGAGGGAGTGACGGCAAAGCGCATTGCCGGAGTGCTTCGCTCCATCGGCAACGATGTCGACGTGATCGTGAACATCAACAGCCCCGGCGGCGATGTGTTCGAAGGCCTGGCCATCTACAACCTGCTGCGCGAGCACAAGGGCAAGGTCACGGTGAACATCATCGGCCTTGCCGCCTCCGCAGCCTCCTTCATCGCCATGGCTGGCGATGAAATCCGCATCGGTCGCGCCGCCTTCCTGATGATCCATAACGCCTGGCTGATCGCCATGGGCAATCGGAACGACCTCCGCGAGATCGCCGATTGGCTGGAGCCGTTCGATATGACGCTGGCGGACATCTACGCCCAGCGCACTGGCATCGATCTCGACGACATCGTGAAACAGATGGATGCCGAGACCTGGATCGGTGGACGCGAGGCTGTCGACAAGGGATGGGCAGATGCCTTCCTGGAGTCCGACGAAATCTCCAGCGCCCCGAGCAACCGCAGCGAAACCATTCTGGCCAAGCGCCGGATTGACGCCGCCCTGGCTCGTAGCGGGATGCCGCGCAGTCAGCGCAACGAACTCATCAATGATTTCAAGACCAGCATGCTTGGCGCTGCTGGCGGGGGTGGCGACACCCCGACCGATATGCCTGGCGCTGTCGCTCCTGACCTTTCTGCCGCCCTTCGTGCGGCGCGAGAACTTACCCAGATACTCCAGGGAGAATCGCAATGAGCGACTTCGAGAAACAAATCGTCGAACTGAATGCCAGCCTGAAGCAGGTCGGCGACCAGATCAAAGCCCAGGCCGAACAGGTCAACACCCAGATCTCCAATTTCGGCGAGATGAACAAGGAAACCCGCGCCAAGGTCGATGACCTGCTGACTGCCCAGGGCGAACTGCAGGCGCGCCTGAGTGCTGCCGAGCAGGCCATGCTGGCCAACGAGAAGCGTGAAGGCGGTGAAGACGCGCCGAAGACCGCCGGCGAACTGGTGGCCGAGAGCCTGAAAGAGAAGGGCGTGAACAGTTCCCTGCGCGGCTCGCACCGCGTCTCCATGCCGCGCTCGGCCATCACCTCCATCGACGGCTCCGGCGGCGCCCTGGTTGCCCCTGACCGTCGCCCCGGCATCGTGGCTGCCCCGCAGCGCCGCCTGACCATCCGCGACCTGGTGGCGCCTGGCACCACCTCCAGCAATTCGGTCGAGTACGTCCGCGAGACCGGCTTCACCAACAACGCCGCTCCTGTCTCGGAAGGCACCCAGAAGCCCTACTCCGACCTGACCTTCGAGCTGGAAAACGCGCCGGTTCGCACCATCGCGCACCTGTTCAAGGCGAGCCGCCAGATCCTGGACGATGCCGCGGCCCTGCAGAGCTACATCGACGCCCGCGCTCGCTACGGCCTGATGCTGGTGGAAGAGGGTCAACTGCTGTACGGCAACGGCACTGGCGCCAACCTGCACGGCATCATCCCGCAGGCTCAGGCCTACGCCGCGCCGAGTGGTGTATCGGTGGTGGCCGAGCAGCGCATCGACCGCATCCGCCTGGCAATCCTGCAGGCGCAACTGGCCGAGTTTCCGGCCAGTGGCATCGTACTCAACCCCATCGACTGGGCGCTGATCGAACTGACCAAGGACGCCGAGAACCGCTACATCATCGGCAGCCCGCAGAATGGCACCACTCCGACGCTCTGGCGTCTGCCGGTGGTGGAAACCCAGGCCATCGCCCAGGACGAGTTCCTGACCGGAGCCTTCACCCTCGGCGCCCAGATCTTCGACCGCATGGACATCGAGGTTCTGGTATCCACCGAGAACGACAAGGACTTCGAGAACAATATGGTCACCATCCGCGCCGAAGAGCGACTGGCCTTCGCGGTCTATCGCCCCGAAGCGTTCGTCACTGGTTCGCTGACCGCCAGCTAACCGATAGGGGCCGGGCAACCGGCCCCGCTTTCGAGGTGTTCATGTCCGAAGTCATGGTCAGGCCGCTGCGCTCCTACATGGACCGCGGCATCATCAGGAAGGCGGGAGGGGCGGATTACCCTGTCTCCGCGCACCTGGCAAAACAACTGGAGGCACGCGGCCTCTGCTGCATTGTGGAGGCCGAGCGCCCAAAGACACCGGCTGGCGAGTCGCCGTCTGCATCGCCAGCGGCCCAAGTCTCACTACAGAAGACTGCGAGCGAGTCCGTCAATGGAGAGCAGCCGCGCCGCAGAGGGCGGCCGTCTGCACAAACACGACATTCCGACTGACGCCTTGGGCTGATGCCCTTTGGGCAATGGATAAGGTCTGGTGGGAGCGATACGCATCGGAAGCCAAATCCCTTTTCCAGGGCGAACTGCTCACCCTCAACGCCAACCGTTTCGGCATCAAGACGGCACGCATCGAGCACTACAGGAACTCAGGTGGCGGCGCAGTTTCCTTGGCCATCGCCAGGGGCGCTAAGCGCATCATCCTGCTGGGCTATGACATGCAGAAAACCAATGGCCAATCACACTGGCACGGCGACCACCCGAAGGGGCTTGGGAGCGCCGGCAAGATCGCGGAATGGCCATCCGAGTTCGAGCGCCTGAAGCGCAACAACCCGGCAATCGAGATCATCAATTGCACTCGCGAAACAGCGCTGGCCTGCTTCGCTCGGCGCCCCCTGGAGGAAATGCTGAATGAGCCTGATCCCGCTTGAAACGGCCAAGGCATTTCTGGATGTGATCCACGATTCGGATGACGCGAAGCTTCAACTGCTGCTGGATGGTGCTGAAGACGAAGCCTGCCAGTTCATGTGGCGGCAATCCCTGGACGGCTTGTGCAATTGCGAAGAGAGCAGCGAGGCGGCCAGCAGCGAGCCAGGACTTCCGCCGAGTGTGACTGTAGGAGTTCTGCTGCTGCTCCAGGCGAATTACCAGGCCGCTCCCGATGAAATCGAGACGCTGCGCAAGGCGGCCGAGGTAAAACTGATGCCGTACCGCTGCGGCCTGGGGGTTTGAATGCTCGCCTACCGCATGCGCCACCGCATCGAGTTCCAGCGTCAGGTGCATACCCAAGATCCGGTGACTGGTGAGGTGATAACGACCTGGGAGACCGTTCTGTTTTCCGGTCGTTCCGAGGTGCCCGCAGAGGTGCTGACAGGCCCCGGCCGTGAACTGATCGCCGCCGATGCGCAGCAGGCCGAAACCACTGCTCGCATCAACTGCCGGTGGTTTCCGATTGACCGGCTAGAACTCTACACCTGGCGGGTCATCTGGGATGGCCGAGTCTACAACATCACCAGCGCAGAGACCGATGTCACCGCTCGGCGCGAATGGAGACTGCGCTGTTCTGATGGATTGACGGACGGTCGGTAACTATTTGGCCCACAAGGGCACCTAACACGCAGCTAGGCCCGTACAGCCGAACGGCGGATGTCGCTCATCCGTCCGCCCCGCTGCGTTTCTATTCGCCTGATGAGCGAGGTAACGACAGATGCGCGACAGTAATGTTTTCGAGATTAAGAGATTGGCTGATGGGCTGGACGCTGCTTTGAAGGCGACCGATGCCTATGAGTACCTAATAGATCGGATAGCCGCTGTCTTCCTGAAATGCAGCCTCGTCCGAACTGTCGGCCTATTCGATGAGATGGCAGTCCTCGAAGCGATCAACGAGATCGATCTTTGCATCAAAGCCTCTGGCGAAGACTCGCGCGTCGCGGGCTTGTGTCGCTACGCTTTGGAGCTATCTGGCGTAGGGGAAAACGAATTGATGATCGACGGTGACGGGAAGGTGAAGCGCCGCATGGTTTACTTCATTCGGAACAGTCGTGGATCGATCAAGATCGGTTCGAGTATGAATGTCGAGGATCGCCTACATCAGCTTGAAACTGGAGCTGGCGAACGCCTCGAACTTATAGCCTCTGTACCAGGATCCTTCGGTGCGGAGCGAGAGCTACACGCGCGGCTTACTGGTTTGCGCGAGCATGGCGAATGGTTCAGCCCTGGGGAGGAATTGCTGGAGTACATCAACCAGCTTCAATTGACCTTCGGCCTCGACGCCGCCTAACCCAATCGCGACGAACGAAAGCCCGCCTTGAGCGGGCTTCGTCGTTTCTGGAGATCATGAAATGACCGACCAAGCAATCGAGCAAGAAATCCAGGCCAAGGGCCTGACCGCTCCCCGCATCACGCCTGCTGACGTTGAGGCGAACATCGTGGGTGAATACTTCTTCACTGCCGAGGATGGGGTGAAGACCGCTTTCAACCAGCAGGATGAGCTGACGCGTTTGACGGGATACCACGCCGAGCTGGGATTGCTGACCTTCTGCGTACTGGTACTGAAGAACGGCTTCACCGTCACCGGCGAGTCGGCCTGTGCGAGCCCGGCGAACTTCGACGCGGAGATCGGCCGGAAAATCTCCCGGCAGAATGCCGTCTCCAAAATCTGGCCACTGATGGGCTACGAACTGCGTAGCAGACTGGCTGACTGATCCATGCTGATCCGTGGAATGCTCGGCCTCGGCGACTCGATCTATTCCAGGGCATTCCTGAGGAAGTACCCAGGCGCATTCCTCGAAACACCCTGGCCAGAGCTTTACCTCGACCTCGACGTGAAGTGCGTTCGCCCGGCGACGCAGTTGAGAACCCAGGCCAAGAACATCCAGCGCGAGCACGACTGGCACCGCCCTGTCGGCGGCGGCCAAATGCGCATCGCCTACGGCCGAGACCCGATCATTCAGGGGCTGCGCAAGGCGTTCCGTTGCGAACCCGGCGAGTTCGACCTGCCGGACTTTGGTCCTCCGCCAGTCGATGGGCGCTATGTGCTGGTTCGCCCAGCCACGGTTCGCGCTGAGTGGCGCGCAGACACGCGCAACCCACTGCCTGAGTACATCGCCAGCGCTGCCGAAGAGATGCGCCGCAGGGGCTGGAAAGTGGTTTCCGTGGCGGACCTGGAGCCGGGAAAGGAGTGGGCGCTCGATCCACTTCCGCCGGCTGACATCCAGTTCCACAAGGGCGAGCTGCCAGTTGAACAACTGCTGGCGCTGCTCCAGCACGCTGACGCGGTAATCGGTGGGATTGGCTGGATCGTTCCGGCCGCCATCGCCGCCAAGGTGCCGGCCTGGATCATCTGCGGCGGTCAGGGCGGATACAACTCGCCAGAACACATCACTGACAAATGTATGGACCTTTCCCGCATCACCTTCGCGGTCCCCGACAGGTTCTGCCGCTGCACCCTGAAACAGCACACTTGTGACAAAAGGATCGCCGATCATGACGCACGCTTTGCCGCCTGGGCTGACCGACTGCCTGCTCTGGTCTGAAGAGCTTGGCATGGGCTTCCATCCTCGCCAGCCGATGGACTATAGCGGGGAGTATTTCGCGAAGTACCAGAAGCTCGATGCTACGCCGATGGGTGAGGCGCTGACTCGCGCTCGCATTGAACTGGTCCGTCGCCACTTCGACGGCCAGGTGCTGGATATCGGTATCGGCGGCGGTCGCTTCGTCGAGGAAGCCGATGCTTTCGGTTTCGACGTGAACCCCGAAGCCCTGGCGTGGCTGCATGCCAATGGCCGCTACAAGAACCCGAACTTCGGCTGGCCGGCCATGACCTTCTGGGACAGCCTGGAGCATATCCCCGAGCCTGAGGTTGTGCTGAAGGGCATCGGTGAATGGGCCTTCGTCTCCATGCCGATCTACAAGGACGCCAAGGACTGCTTGGCGAGCAAGCACTACAAGCCGGCAGAACACCTATGGTACTGGTCCCTGGAGGGCTTCATCGCCTGGATGGACCGCCAAGGCTTCGAGGTCATGGAGATCAACCACGCCGAGTCCGAGCTTGGCCGGGAAGGCATCACCTCCTTTGCGTTCCGCCGTCATGGCTGACTTCATCGAGTTCAAGCTGCGCGGCGCCGACGATATCGTGGCGAAGTTCCGCAACCTGTCCGAGAACGTCAGGCGCAAGGTAGTGGTTCCTGCGGCGAAGGACGCGATGGAGATCGTTCGCGCCGATGCGGAAGAGCGAGCATCGCGCGTCGACGATCCCAAGACCTGGCCGGATATCTCCAAGAACATCGCCTTGGTCGAGCGCAAGAAGCTCGGCGAGGAAATGGGCGCAGCCTACGTATCGGTGGGCGTTCGCAAGCGTAAGAAAGGGCAGGGCGGCGGGAACACCTTCTACTGGTGGTGGGTTGAGCTGGGCACTGAGCATTCGGCTCCGCACCCCTTCGTTCGCCCGGCCCTGGAGCAAAACAGGGAGGCGGTCTTCCGCGAGTTCATCAGTTCCGCACGGTATCAACTGATCAAGCTGGGTGAGTACTGATGTATCCGCCAATCTTCGCCAAGGTGGCCGCCGATCCTGGAGTGACTGCACTTCTTGGATCATCGCCGGTTCGGTTCTTCCCTTTTGGGCAAGCGACACAAGGCGTTCAGAAGCCCTATGCGGTGTGGCAACTGGTCTCCGGCGGGGTTCCCTATAACCACCTCAACTGCAGGCCTGGCGGCGCCCGGTATCGCATTCAGATCGATGTCTATGCGAGTACGGCATCGGCGGCTCGTTCAGCGGCGGATGCCATCGAGCATGCCATCGAGCTCGATTGCCATGTGGTCAGCTACAACGGCGAATTCCGCGATCCAGAAACCCAGAATTACCGGTCCAGCTTCGATGTGAACTGGATCGAACCACGTTCTTAGGCCTCGTCGAGAGACGCGCCTCCAAAGCCGCCCCTAGCCACGTCGGGAGACGTTGCGACAGGGCGCACCAAATTCCAAGCCCTGGCACATGCCGGGGCTTTTCTTTTCCTGCGCAAGGAAAACGACTGCCGGGAGGCAGCCAACCGACCGCTGTGAAGCGGCCAAGTCCAGTACTGGAGATTCACCCATGGCAAAAAACAACGTGGTCAAGGCCCAAGGCACTGACCTGTTCTGCATCGATCCTGATTCCCATCAGGTTCTGAACGCTGGCTGCATCACGTCGCTCTCCGGCATCGACACCTCGATTGATCAGATCGAGACCACCTGCCTGAACGAGACCGCTCGCAGCTACGTCGCCGGCCTGGCCACCCCGGGCACCGCCACGTTCAGCATCAACACCAACCCGCAGGATGCGGTCCACATCCGCCTGCTCGAACTGAAGAACGCTGGCGCGAGCCTGGACTGGGCTGTGGGCTGGTCCGATGGCACCAGCACCCCGACTGCCGTTGCGAACAGCGATGGCGACTACGAATTCGACCTGCCGGAAGACCGTTCCTGGCTGCTCTTTGAGGGCTACATGAACAGCTTCAGCTTCGACTTCGCGCAGAACGCTGTCGTGACGTCGAGCATCGGCATCCAGGTGTCGGGTGAGCCGGTACTGATCCCGAAATCCAGCAGCTAAGGAAACCTCATGACTGACTTCAGCCTCGACCTGATCCAATCGACCGGCGCCGCAATCGGCGCCCCCGTGGAGAAGGAAATCACCTGGGTAGTGGGCGGAAAGGAGCACAAGGCTACCGTCTTCGTGCGCCTCTCTTCCTACGACCGCGCCATGCGCGAATTCGAGCTCCAGAAAGAGAGCAACGACGTCCTGGTGGCGCGCATCGTGTCGTCCATCGTCGACCGTTCCGGAAAGCCGGTGTTCACCTCGCAGGAGCAGATCACTGGTGATCCCGAGACTGGCGAAGGGAAGATGATCGACACCCTGTTCTTCGCGCTGCTGGGCGCGATCAACTCAGCCAACGGTTATCAGGCTGAACCGGCAAAAAACTAGATCCCTCCGACGCCTTCTGGCATGAGCTCGTGCTGGCCGGTGTCGGAGGGGTGACGGTTGCCGAGGCTAAGTCCCGAATGAGTTACCGAGAGGCCCAGCAATGGGCCTCATTCATCAAGCAAAACGGCCCCATCAACTCGACCCGACGAGTCGAGGCGATGCTTGCCAAGGTCTGCTGGGTGATCCAGCGGGTTAATGGCGGCAAAGCAGCAGTGGAGGACTTCCTACCTGAATATGGAGATCCAGAGCCGCAAGAGGCTTCCATTGAACAGTTCGCGGCGATCCTGAGCATGGCCAGGGTTCGGTAGACACAAGCCCATACCTTTGAGCCAAAAGCAAAACCCCCGGTACGCGCCAACGTCCGGGGGTTTTTCATTCATACCCCATGAAGCAGCATGAGGAGAACGTGATTGGATTTTAGCAAGATCATTCGCGAGGTGCGAATCATGACTGACAAGCTATCACCGCCGCGCTTTTGGGCGTTATGGCTGATCGGAATCGTGCTTGCAGTTGGATACCTGTCTGGAAATCTTCCGTGGGACAGACTGCTCGGATGAGCATCGGATTGACGAGGGAGACGAAAGCAATGCGCGCACGCAAGAACGCCGAGCTAGAGGAAAGCGTCATTCGAATGGCAGCGATGCTGAAGAGTGGCGCCTGGGGTCCCATGAACCTCACCGGCCCCGCGGCTGATCTGCACGAGGAAATCACCCGGCTGCACATGGACCTGGAAGAGGTTGCGGCCGAGCGGGATGGGCAGAAGGGCTTGCTAGGTGGAGATGCGGCGTGAAAATCGAACAGCGTGACCTGATCTGCATCTTCGCCGCCGGCCGGCTGTCTGCTGACTCGACCGAGGCATTCCTGGCGATTCATGGCCATTCTGAACCCAAGCTCTTCATCGAACTGCACAGCCGAAGCCATGGCGTCATCGGCTACGCAGAATTGCTACTGGCCGGTAGCGAAGAGTTCACTGGGAGAGGTGATGGAGGGCTTTACGAATTAGCCCGACTGCTGCCGGCAGATTGTCCATGCCCAGGTCCAGTAATTTCGTTGTCAGGTGTGTCATGGCCTCGCCGGGAAGTTCTCGCACGGCTTTCAGAAGGCCGGTCTTCTCCTGCTCTGGCAGGCCAGAGGACTGAATCTTGCTCTCGATGATCTGTTTGATGGAGTCCTGATGGAGCTTGACGGTGACGGTGCCCAGGATTGCTCCGAGGCCTCCGTCATCAGCGAGGAAATCGAGACCCCTAGCTGTGATGGTGGCAATCGCCGGAGTGGGATAGGTCGGCCCGATCTCCCTGGTGCGGTTCACCTGGATTAGCCCATGCTCGGCCAGGTAGTAGAAGTTCTGCGCGCCGACCTTCGCATCCAGCTCCATCTCCTCGGATGGATTTGAGATTCCAGTTGGATAGGCATCAGCAAGCATGGTCAGGATGCGGTATTGGATGTCGCGGTCGAGCATGGCCGTCTCCTTGGCTTTTGATTATTTCTTCTTGCGCTTCTCCAGCGCGTTTCGCACAAAGCTGTTCAGTTGAAGTAAGGCGGCTTCAACCTCCTTCACGGAGAGGCTATGGAGGTCGCCATCCTTGTCTGGAAGCTCAATACGAGGATCTTGCTCACGGAGAAGGCTTTCTTCCAGGCGAGCGACTAGCTCGGCATTGACCGAGCGGCGATTGGCATCTGCGGAAGCCTTGAGCTGCTCATACAGCGGGTATGGCAGCCTGAATTGTGAGCGGTAGATTTCATCCATGTCACTAGGTTGACACTACGGAAAGTGGTTCGTATAGTGACTGAGTGTCACTAATCGGAGGCTGAAATGAAGCAGATGACCAGAACCCAGGTCAGGATTCCGAGCGACCTGATGGACTGGGTAAAGCAGCAGGCGAAAGAGCAGAACCGCTCCATGAACAGCCAGTTGGTGGATCTCCTGTCGCAACTGAAGCGGCAGGCGGCCTGATGGCCAGAAACGAAGAAGCCCCAGGTGCTGGAACACCTAGGGCTTCGGGTGTGAAAACTTTGGAAGGAGTTCACGAGATGAATGCTACCGCAATTTCAGTAGAAAACAATGTCCAGGCTGCGACAGCGCAGATCATTCCATTCCGGTTTGAGACTCGCGAGGTACGCACCCTGGTAATAGATAGCGATCCGTGGTTCGTCGCGAGCGACATCTGCAAGGCTCTTGGTATCGCAAACACCACCCAGGCGCTGCAGGCACTGGACGATGACGAACGGTCTATGTTCAACATAGGCCGTCAGGGGAAGGCCAATATCATCAACGAATCCGGCCTTTTCACCCTGATCCTGCGCAGCCGTGAAGCGACCACTCCGGGAACCCCTCAGCATCGGTTCCGTAAATGGGTAACCGCCGAAGTCCTCCCGGCAATCCGCAAGCACGGCCGGTACGAGGACACGGAAAATCGCATGGCAACGCTCGTCGGCCAGACCATCGGCACCGATGGCTTCCACTGCCTGGCTGCCGTAGTCGACGGCAAGGTCCGTCATCTGCCGGCCCCGTATCGCCGCGGCGCCAAGAACCACATCTGGTCGCAGGTTCACAAGGCGTTCAGCGTGGTAAGCGTCGAGGATATCCCGGCCAGCCAGATGGACAGCGTGCGCAACTTCATCGGGGCGTATGCCCTGGAGGGAGAATGGCTTCCGCGGGAGAGAAAGGCAGAGCGGCTGCCTATTGATTGGCCGGCAGAGCGTCTGGCGGAACTGAACCCGCATGTCTATGGGCGGTTTTCCAGTTCGGATCCAAGCATTGGAATCCCGCTGAAAGGGCTGTGCGGGATGGATTCGAAGTCTCCCACGTTGCGGCTACTCGGAACGCTTTCCAGAAATGGCTATGAGGTGGATGCTTGCCGGATTGAGGTTCTGGCCATGCGTCACCACCTGGAGAGCTACAGGGATATCTCCATGCAGATGCACGGGGTGTGGGAGCATCGTGATGAACGGTCGATCACCTTCAAGACCGACGAGACAGCCAAGAGTTTGAGAACTGACGGCGTCCGGGGTTTCTAACCTGGCACTACGTCCCGAGGACTGCGCGGCGCGCGGCATGGTCGCGTAGCACGACTCCAAGCATGATCCAGAACCCAGCCCAAGCTGGGTTTTGGTGCTGGCGTTCCGCTGTTACAAATCTCTTTGCCGGTGTTCCGCATGACTACAGGTCCGGCGCAGAGCGGGCTACAGCGGATTGGGACGGAGTGACACGGACTGGTACGGTTTGACACAGCTCTTGACTTGTGGAGAATTCGCCTCATTTTTTGATTATGCATATGCGTAATCAAGACGATGACGTAGCGGTTTCGAGAGGAGGGCAGGGAATGGCAAACGTCTTTGACGTGGCGGAGTACATACTTCAACGTCTTGGTGACATGTCCGCCATGAAGCTGCAGAAGCTCGTTTATTACAGCCAGGCATGGCACCTCACCTGGCACGAGCATCCTCTGTTCTCGGAGCAGATTGAGGCTTGGGCTAACGGCCCCGTAGTCAAGGAGCTGTATACGGCTCATCGCGGTAATTTCCGCGTAACCCCCGGGCAATTTGCTGGCTCCAGAACCGGAGAATTGCAACCGCACGAGGCCGAAAGTATAGACAAGGTGCTTGCCTTCTACGGGGATAAAGACCCTCAGTGGCTCAGCAATCTGACTCACATGGAAGAACCTTGGCGGCTTGCGCGCCATGATGTTCCTGATGGGGAACGGTCGAGCAACCCGATCACGCTTGAGTCCATGATCGAATACTACAGTTCGCTCTGATGGCGTCCCCTAAGGCAAGGAGCCAGCCTAAGGCTGGAAAGCCAAAGCAGGGCGCTGCTGTTGCCGCTGGCTCTCCCAGGGCAGGGGTGAATCCTGCATCACAGGATACGCAGAAGGTCTCATGGCAATTCTCGCGTATCGACAAAGATCATGAGCGTTGGGGATGGTCGAAGCTGGAAGCTCAGTCCTGCTGGGATTTGTTCACTTCCGGCCATCTTGCCAACATCGAGACAATGACTTGGCAGGAAATCAAGAGCGCTTCTGGAGGAAGGACCAACGGAACCAACAGTCATAGCATTCCCGTCGATCAGATATCGAAGGAGGCGCAGGCTCGTCTGACTGAACTGAAACTTGACGATCAGGATTCCATCTTCTCGATGCGTCTGACGGGAACGCTGAGGATTTTCGGGTTCCAGGCCGGATCGGCTTTCAAGGTACTGTGGCACGATCCGAATCATGAAGTGTGTCCCTCGCAGAAGAAGAATACCTAGAAGAAGCCCCGCCCCGTGCGGGGCTTCTCGCATCTAGGCCCAGGCGCTGCTCCATGCTAGATTCCGACCGGTCTATGACTGGGAGGGATGCCATGAGGAAAGTAGCGCTTATTTGTATTGTTTCCGCTCTGCTTGTCGGATGCGGTGATAATGAGCAGCTGGCAATTAGCCAAGCCAAGAAATCAATAGCAAGGATGCTGAAGGACCCGGATTCAGCAAAATTTGAAGATGTCGCATTAAAAAGATCGGAAGAGTCAGTAGACAATCAGCCGATAGGTTATGTTTGCGGATACGTAAACGGAAAGAATGCATTTGGAGCTTATGCCGGATCAGTTAGATTCGTGGCAAAAACAATTCTGTCTAAATCTGGCGCGATTGTAGTAGATGCACAGATGGATACTGGAGAAGATAAATTCGTTCCCGGTAGGCTGGAAACTCCTTTCGAAATGACATTTTGGAATCCCAGGTGCGTGATCGGGTATGATCCGGAAAAGTATAAAATAGAGCCAGCAAATACAGAGGCCAGTAATGTTAAATGGTCTGTCATGCTGGCATCTCTTTCTTCAAGGGATAGAGCGGAAAAAATCAAGGGGAATGTCGAATCTATTGATATCCCGTCATATATCAAGGAGCGGGATGGGGTTAATTTAGTTTACGCCGGGCCTTTCGACAGCAGGAGCATTGCTGATTCGAAGGCAGAAGAAATTGACAAAAAAATTAAACTGCACGGATTCGTTATCAGATTCTATTGATTGTGTTTTTAACACAACCCGCCTAGGCGGGTTTTTTATTGTCCGGAGATTGATATGGCAACAGATTCCCTTGGCACCCTGACGGTCGATCTGATCGCCAATACCGGTGGCTTTGAGCGCGGTATGAATCAGGCAGAGCGGACCATCAAGGGGCAGCAGAAGGCCCTGGAGAATCTCCGGAAAGAATTCGACCCGACGCTTGCTGCCTATGATCGTCTGGAAAAGAGACAAGAACAACTGAATCGCATTTTCAAAAGCGGTTCCGGGGTTATTGATAAGACGGAATATGAGAACCTCAGCAAAGCTATTAATGAAGCGCGAAATTCCTTGGATGCTGGTGGCTCTTCGCTAAATAAGTATGGCCAAACTGCCAAACAAGCAGCTTGGGCCATGCGCGGCCTTCCGGCCCAGTTCACAGATATCGCCGTATCGCTTCAGGCCGGACAAAATCCGCTGACGGTATTTCTGCAACAAGGCGGCCAAATCAAGGATCAGTTTGGCGGTGTTGGCTCTGCCTTGAAAGGTACTGCCGGGTATATTGCTGGGTTGGTTGGGCCTGCGACTTTGGCTGGAGCGACTGTCGCTGCACTTGCGCTTACCTATTACGATGCAGAGAAGACGCAGAGCGAGTTCGATCAAGCTCTCCTCGCTGGAAACAAGACCATCGGCGCTACCACTGGGCAACTAATTGCGCTCTCCAGTCAGATTGGCGCTACGGTCGGAGACTTTAGTGATGCTGAAGATGCGGTGAAAGCCCTGGCCACTGCCGGTGACCTCAGCTATAGCCAAGTCGCTAATCTCGGCGAAGCTGCTGCTGCCGTGGCTCAGTACACAGGCAAGAGCGCTGCCGACATCGCCACTGCCTTTGCCGGGCTTGGTAAAAACGCCACTGAAGCGGCACAGAAGGCAAGTGAGCAATATCACCTTGTCACCGCCGAGCAATACGATCTTATCAAGGCCCTTGATGATCAAGGCGACCACCAGAAGGCTCTGGATGTTCTCGGGGAAAGCCTGAACAAGAACGCAATGGCGCGCTTGAAGGATTACAAGGAATCCCTTACTGGCGTACAGCAGATTTGGAACAGCATCGCTGAGGCTGCGGCCAGTGCCTACAACTTCGGTCGCTCAAAGTTCATGCCACAGACTAACTCCGAGCTTCTGACTCAGACCAAGAGCCAATTGGATTTCCTGCAGAAGTTTCCGGGACAAGAGGTTTCCGTCCCTGGTGAGCGTCGCACCGTCACCGGCCAGGAAGGTATCCAATACCTTCAGCAGCGCCTCAAGCTGCTGGATACACAGGTCAAATCCGAAGGGGACTTGGCGCAAGCCCAGGCCGACGTTAACCAGGCGCAGCAGGACTATATCCGCCTGTCCGGCACCATTGATGCTGCGCTCTCCAATGGATCGCCAGAGAAGCGCAAGGCGAAGGCCTTGAATGATCTGAAAGACGAATACCTTGGGTTGATGAAGGCCTCCGCGATTACCGGTCAATCAAGCCCGCTGCTGGCCGGCGTCGAGTACAACGGCCAGGAGTTTTCTGGTGGTTCCTATGCCGAGCGGGTTAAGCAAATCAACGATCAGTTCGACAAGAAGTCCACCGCCAAGCCCAAGGCTTACCAAGAAGACGCCGGCACCAAGATGCTGGACAACCTCCGCCAGCAATACGCCTCCATGCAGTTACAACTGGATACCGGCGAAAAGCTGGGCGCCCAGGCTCAGGCGCTGGCTAAGTGGGAAGAAGAGCTCGCACAGATCAAGTCGAAGAAGACGCTCACCGCAGACCAGCAGCAGCTACTGGCCAGCTCCGACCTGATCACGGCTCAGCTGAAGCGAAATGCTGGCCTGGAGCAGGAGCTGAAACTGCGCCAGGAAAACCTGAAGGTTCTGGCCTATCAGGATAGCCTGAACAGCAAGCTCCAGTCCCAGCAGCAGGCCTATGACCTGGATCTTGCTGGACTTGGGGCGGGCTCCAAAGAGCGCCAGCGCATTCAGGAGCAATTGAGGCTTGAGCAGAGTCGCCAGAACGATATGGCCCAACTTGCGAAATTGGCCACCCTGGGCGAGGGCAATGGCGGAATTAGCCAGTCGCAGTACAAGAAGCAATTGGATGCTCTCGATGACTTTTACGCCAAGTCCAAAGAGAAGCAGAAGAAGCATTATGAAGATTTGGACGCCGCCCAGCAGGATTGGGGGAAAGGCGTACAGGAATCCCTGCAGAACTACGTCGACAACGCCAGCAACTACTACCAGCAGGCGGCGGATGCCGCGAACACCATTCTGAATGGCTCCGTTAAGGGGCTTAGCGATGGCATCTACGATGTTCTGACTGGCGCCGAGAGCTTGAATGATGCGCTCGGCAATATCGCTGCGACTATTGGGCAGTCGATCGTCCAGGCGCTGGCCCAGATGGCGGCGCAATGGCTTGTAGCTCAGGCTGCGCAGGCATTTATCGGGCAGGCTGGATCCACTACCGCAGTGACTCAGGCTACGACAACCGGGGCCGCCATTGCAGAAGCTTATGCTCCGGCTGCCACCATGGCTTCGCTGGCCAGCTTCGGCGTGAACTCTGTTGCTGCGATTGCGGGGATTATGGCTGCTGGCGCAGCCACTACGTCGCTTCTTGGCGGTGGTTTCCGCGAAGGTGGATATACCGGCAATGGTGGCGTGAACGATGTTGCAGGTGTGGTCCATGGCAAGGAGTTTGTTTTCGACGCCGCAGCGACCTCCAGGATTGGTATTGACAACCTAGAGGCCTTGCGCGCCGGCAAGCTGGACACATCTATTGGCAAGGCGAGTGCCGCGATGATCGCCGCGAACAATGACAATCGCAGTACCGTCATCAACTTCTACCAGCAAGGTGGCGGAAGCTCGCGCGAACAGCAGGCCAGCACTGCCAAAGCGGCGCGCCAGATCGCTCGTGCAGTCGATGCGGCCGGGAGGTATAGCTGATGGGCGAGTTCATCGAGGAGCGCCTGGACACCTGCTTCCGAATCGGCGCCGAGGCAGAGGACAGCTTCTTCACCAGCGTCACCACCACGGCCGGCGGCTCGCGGTTTGTCTCGTTGAAGAATGGCAAGCCATACCGCACCTTCGACATCGAGTACGTAAAGTACAACAAGGAGCTGGCTCAGGAAGTGGCCAGCCTGTACTACCGGACCTGGGGTGGATTCGCGGGTTTCCGGGTGAAGGCCTGGGCGGATTACACCACGGCGCTCGATGGGCAATCCGCCTATACCTCGCTGGACTGCGTGCTGGATGTGGTGAGTGATGGCGTCTACCAACTGGTGAAGGAATACGGCCGGGACAAGCCCGGCCTGGCCAGCATCGGCCGGCCGCGCCGCACGATCTTCAAGCCGGTGTCCGGGAAGGCCGTCATCGCCGTTGCCGGCCTGGCCTACCCCAATGGAACCACCATCGATTACACGACCGGCCGGGTGACGCTGGCGGCGAACAAGACGGGCACCATCACTGGCATCACGAAGGGCGCTACCACGGTCATCACGGTAGCCAACAGCTTCGCCGTCGGTGAGTCGGTAGTGATCTCCGGCGTGGCTGGCATGACGCAGATAAACGGGCGCCGCGGCATCATCACCGCACGCTCCGGAACATCCATCACCGTTGCGATCAACTCCACCAGCTTCAGCGATTACACCAGCGGCGGCACGGTCCAGACACGCCCGCTCAATACCGGAACCGACATCGTGACGGGGGGCTGTGAGTTCGACATTCCCGTTGCCTTCGACTCCAACTTCAACGTCCAGGCACTGAGCGCAGATGTTGGGCAAGCTTCGGGTCTTACCCTTGTTGAGTTGCTGAACCCATAAGTTACGAAGCTTTGAATCTGGCATAGCCGGAGTGGCGCTAGGTCAGAACGGTGGGTGGTCGGATAATTGGCCTATTACACGGCTAGGGAAACGCCAATTCGATTGGCTCCCTATTCGGACTACTAAAAAGCAAAAGCCCCGAGCGCTCGCAACGTCCGGGGCTTTTTATTTCCACCCCTTGGAAGGACAAGGAGCAGAACGTAGATGAAGGATAAGAGGTTCACCCTCAAATTCCTAGGAGCTTTCATGGAATCCGTGAACATCAAACCGGCCGAGTTCCGCAAGAACCTGTGGCATGCCGCGCTCGCCATTGGCGCCCTGGTTCTGATCGCGAGGTTGCCAGAGCTAATCACCGCAATTGGGGCGATTTCCAGATGACGCCGCGCGCAGCCAATATCGCCGGCATCCTGATTTCCCTCGGCATTACCGCTTTCCTCATCCTCTCCGGCGTTGCCCTCGTTCTCGCTGCTCGCTGACCCTCCCAGAGATCATCCATGAAACCACACGTCGCAGACTGGAAGACGAGGGTTTACTGCGCCCGCATCGTGGCCGAGAACGGCACTCTTGTTCGCCTGGCTGCCTATCCGACTGACCTGGTGATGAGCAACGGAACGGTCTATTCGACCGAGTCGGGCTACGAGTTCAGCGGGCTGGATGCGACCGACAGCATGTCGCCGTCGAGCGTGGACCTGACCGGCATCCTGAACCAGGGAATCACCCGGGAGCAGCTGGCCACTGGTGTCTTCGACAACGCTCGCTGCTACATCTTCGCCACCTCCTGGAAGGCGCCCATCGAGGACGAAGAGCCGCTTGGCGTCATGATCCTCGGCAAGACCACGCTCACCGATGACGCCTACAAGGCCGAGATGATGAGCATCGTGGATGCCCTGAATCAGTCGGTCGGTGCGGTGTTCACCGCTCAATGCCCCTACACCCTGTTCGACCAGACGCTGGATGGCCGGATCATCGCATCTACCCGTAGCCGCTGTACCGGCCCTCGCTCCAACCCGGACGGCCCGGATATCAACGATTACAAGGTCAGCGGCAGCGTCACCGGGGTGACCAGCCAGTACGCCTTCACCGACGCATCCAGGGCAGAGGCAGATGACTGGTTCACCGCCGGACAGGTGATGTTCACCACTGGGCTCAACGCTGGATTGAAGCCCCAGCAGATCAAGTCGTCGACCTTGGCTGGCGTCATCACCACGCACGAGCCGTTCCCCTATGCCATCGCGCCCGGGGATGCCTACGTGATGATTCCCGGCTGCCGCAAGCGCCGCACCGAAGATTGCGTGGGCAAGTACGGCAACGGCCCGAACTTCGGTGGCCAGCCCGATATGCCGACCGCCTCCCAATCTGGAGCAGTGGGGAGGGGCGCATGACTCGCGACGAAATCGTTTCCGCCGCCCTGGAAGCCGAGGGGACGCCGTTTCGGCACCAGGGCCGTATCGTTGGCCTGGGGCTCGACTGCGCAGGCCTCTACGTCGTCGTCTGCCAATCGTTGGGCATTCCCCATCGTGATGCCCAGGGCTATCCGCGCACGCCCTTCGACGGGGAGCTTGAGCGCCAGATGGATGCCCAGCCATCCCTGCAGCGTATCGCCGTTTCCGACGCACAGGCTGGCGACGTCCTTCTGATGCGCATGACCAAGCAGCCCCAACACATCGCGATCCATGCCGGCGAGTACCGCGGCCATCCCTACGTCATCCATGCCAGCGAGCAGCACGGCAAGGTCTGCGTCCACCGCCTGGATTCGCGCTGGTTCGGACGTGTTGTACGTGCCTACAGATTTTCCGAGGTGACTGATGTCTGATCCCCTAACGATAGGCATCGGCGTCGGGGTAGTTGGTGCACTCCTTGTTGGTCTTTCTCAACAGCAGAAGACCACTATCGAGGTTGGGAAGCTCTCCAATCGAACCTTCCAAGGCAGCGAGTATGGCGGCGACATTCCTCGCGTCTACGGCACCGTCGGCCTATCCGGTAGCCAGATTGTCTGGATGGAGAAAAACCAGCTCAAGGAAGTCGTCAAGAAAAAGAAATCGGGCGGGAAGGGCGGGGCGTCGACGGTCACCAAGACCTATTCGTACTTCGCCACCTTCGCGCTCATGCTCTGCCAAGGCGAGATTGCTGGTATCCGCCGAATCTGGTGCGCCGACAAGCTCATCTACAACGCCGGCAGTGATGACCTGGAAACCATCATTGCCTCGAACCAGGCAGCGAAGGGCTGGAGGCTCTACCGCGGCACCGATGACCAATTGCCAGATCCGCGCTATGAGGCTGACGTAGGCGTGGGGAATGCGCCGGCGTTCAGGGGCTATTCCTACATCGTGTTCGATGATTTTGCCCTGGCGGACTACGGAAATACTCTGCAGGCGGCGCAGTTCAAGGTAGAGGTGATTGCCGAGGTTGACGGCCAGGGGCTCCGTGAATACCTGGAGACCGCCCAGGGGCGAATTGCGCTGAACGATACGGCTACAGTTGTAAGCGCAGGGGGCGGAGTGGTGACCTTCGCTGCAAACCCTAGTGATCCGCGTCCAGACCTCGGCGATGTGGGAGGGTACTTCGAGTTCAAATATCGGCTGGCAGATGGTCAATTCGTCTCGGCGCAGTCGGTTGCGGGGAAATACGTCAATCCTGCCCTGTCCTCGTTCAACTACCCCATTGGACACGATGGAAAATGGGCGTGGTCGTACCACTACAACAATGCCTATACCTACGTTTCAGTATACGGCGCGCATACCAACGGGCTCCAGACCGCCCTGCTGACGCCATATGCAGGGGAGAGCTATATCGGCTTTGGTGCCTATGTGGTGGACGATCTGCTCTACGTCTTCCGCCGCCGAGCAGACCTGTCAAGCTATTACGAGATCTACTCGGATGGCGTCTTGACCTCGACGCACGAGGTTCAGCTTTCTCCCGGGGTTCCTTACACCCGCTGGATCGGCAACTACATCTACCACCCGGATAAGGGGGCGACGCCGATTGTCGAGGCCGGTGGAGAGGTCATGTGGTTGATCGACTCCGGTGATGGCGCAACTATTGGCCCGAGCGTGCGGACGTTTCTGCGCGATTCTTCGGGCAACTTCGTACAGGATGAAGTCCTCTCGCATAGTTTCTCCACCAATCAGATATGGGGAGCAGCTTCGGATGGTGTGCTGACTCTGGTGTTTGGCAGTTCGATCATCTCCTTCATCCGGTCAGTGAAATTCGACTACGGATACCAAAATCTTGGTGACGTCATTGCCAGCGAGGTCGCGCTTTCCGAGTTGATTCAGCCGAGCGACATCAATGTTTCGCTGCTCACCCAGGACGTACGGGGCTATAGGGTTCCGGGGGGCACCATAAGGTCTGTGATCGAACCGCTGCAAGGTGCATATCCGTTCGATGTCGTCCCCTCCGGCTACAAGATCAAGTTCGTCCCGCGTGGGCAGTCTTCGGTGATGACGATCCCATGGGAAGACCTGGCGGCGAACGATAGTGCGGACATCGGTGACTCCCTTCCATATAGCCGAGAAATGGACTCTCAACTGCCGCAGAAGGTGACTATCACTGCTTTGAGTTCCACCCGCGAATACGCATCGGCAACGCAGTCCTACGAGCGCCTGAACACCTCGGCGGTCAATGCCGAGGAGCGTGACATTCCGCTGGTTCTGAGCGATGACGAGATCGCGCAGATGTCCGAGAAACTACTGTTCTTGCGTTGGCTGGAGCGAGATGACTTTGACGGCCCGGTATTGCCGCCAACCTATCTGGCGCTTGAAACGGCTGATGTGGTTGCCGTGCAGGCCAAGTTCGGCACCTTCGAGCTGCGTCTGACCGAGATCAACTACGAATCGGATGGCCGTCTCACCTGCAAATCCAAGCTGAGCAACGCCGCCATCTATTCGAGCAACGCGGCTGGAGCACCTGGCCCGGGTCCAAGTGGCAATGTTCCCCTGCGCGGCCAATCGCTGGCGCTTGAACTCGACATTCCCGTTGTCGACGAGACCGTACAGAACACCCCTGGATTCGTGGGGGTGATGAGTGGCTACACCGATGGCTGGCCAGGTGGTGTAATGGTCCGGTCGGTCGACAACGGGCAGACTTGGACAGAACTGCAGGGTTTCACCGGGAAAGCGACGATCGGGTTCGCTCGGGGGACGTTGCCTGTCAGTGCGTGCACGCTCATTGATCAGCGCGCACTGGTGGTCGACATGCTTTCGGGCGAGCTTGAGTCGATCACGCGTGACCAGATGCTGCTGGGTGCGAACTATGCAGCCTATGGGGCCTACGGCCGGTGGGAGATCATTCGGTTTCAGGATGCTGTGCTGCAGGCCGATGGTAGCTATCGACTGTCCGGGTTTGTTCGGGGGGATCGCGGAACCGAGTGGACGACAGGGCTTCACCAATCTGGCGACTATCTGGTTCTCCTTGCGGATCCCGACAACATCTTCATTGATATGGCCATTGGCTCGATCGGTGTTCCCTCGCTCTATCGTGGAGTAACCCAAGGGGCCAGCATTGATAGTGCAGACGACACTGCGTTCACCTACCAGGGTGTCAACCTTGAGTGCTTGAGTCCGGTATATGCAAAGGGTGCACGCGACACCTCAAGCAACTTCTCGGGATCTTTCACCCGCCGCAGCCGGCTGAGCAGCACCTGGTGGACCAATGGCGTCGTTGCTCCGATTGGTGAGACTTCCGAGGCCTATGAGATCGATGTGATGTCTGGAGCCACGGTGAAGCGGACGATCTCCGTGACATCGCCGGCTTGGACCTATAGCGCCGCAGACCAGGCGACCGACTTCGGTTCGGCTCAGTCCTCGATCACATTCCGCATCTACCAGCTCAGCGGCACTGTCGGCCGCGGCTACGTCCTGGAGGCGACACTTTGACCGTCAAATTCGGCATGCCTGATCTAGCGAACGGACAGGCGAACTATCTGAACGCCAACGAGGCGTTCGCCATGATCGATCAACTCATCGGTTGTGCGGCGCTGGACAAGGACTTGTCAGCGCCCCCTGGGAGTCCGGCAAATGGGGCTCTATACATCGTTGGCGCCAGTCCCACTGGAGCATGGGCTGGGAAGGCGAACAACCTGGCCTACTGGATCACGGCATTCGGGGTTTGGACGTTCGTCGCTCCTCGCGAGGGGCTGTCCGTACGCGTCCTCGATGAGCATGTGACCTATGAGTGGAACGGTACGGCTTGGGCTGTTTCCTCAAGCGGGGGATCGTCGGGGAACATGCCACAGAACTCACAATCGGCGAACTACACCCTGGTCCTCGGAGATGTGGGTAAGCACATTCTGCACCCCAGCGCTGATACGACTGCCCGGACGTTCACCATCCCGGCGAACAGTTCCGTGGCGTTCAACATCGGTGACATGGTGACGTTCTTGAATCAGAACGGTGCGGGCCTGATCACGATTGCGATCACTACCGATACGATGCGCCTGGCCGGATCTGGCGCAACGGGAAGTCGGACTCTGGCGCCGAATGGGATCGCCACAGCAGTCAAGGTGACTGCAACCGAATGGCTGATCAGCGGGGTAGGCCTGACATGAGCATGCAATCGCTTTTGATGTCGTATGCTCAGGGCTGGAACCCATCGCTGCTGACCGCTGTTCCTCGCCTATGGCTGGACGATTCCAGCCCCATGACGCTGGCATCGGGTGCTGTCAGCGTGTGGGGCGATCGCTCCGGGAATGCCTGGGATGTCTCCCAGACTACCGCCGCAAACCGTCCCACGCCGGTCAGTGGTGGGCTGAATGGGCGCCGTACCGTGCTGTTCGACGGCGTGAACGATGTCCTGCAGACAACGGCCACTGCTGCGTTCGGTCTGTTCCAGAACCGCACTTACGGGTACATGTTTTCGGTCGTGAAGAAGACGGCGGCGGATGGTTCTGCGATAAATCGGATCATTGCGAGCGTCAGTCGCGGCGGTTCTACGCCTGGCATTCGAGCAGCACAGTACATAGGAATTGATGTCGGTGGAGCAAACGTCCACGCAGGTGGAGGCAGGCGCCTGGATACGGATTCTTTCGGATATGCCGCAGATGGCGCTGCCTCGGCCGGTACGTGGTATATGCGCCTTGATTATTTCAGGTGGGCGGATCGGCAAGTCGACTCCTATTTGGATGGCCAGTTAATCGCTTCTGGAACGAGCCTATGGACAGGTGCCGGTGCGACGAGCAATACAATCAGTACTGGCCCTATTGGTATAGGCGGTGCGTTCTCTAGTAGTGGATTTTCTGCTGCTGCGTGGGCTGATGTGGAAATTGCATGCTCGCTCATGGGGAATTCGCAACTTTCGACTGATGATGTTGATCGTTTGTTTGGATGGGCAGCCTGGAGGTATGGTCTTCAATCAAGCCTGCCAAGTGGACATCCTTATAAAAACTCCCCGCCGTAATCAAGCTGTATTTTCTATTGATTCTTTCGTCGCTGCATGCCGAGCCCTCCTGAAGTACGCCTCTATTGAATGATATGAAATTGCTGAGAGCAGTATCGATAATAGGGCGGTGGTTAAGAATATATTGTCTATCTCTTGCTGTTTTCTTAGGTAGTAAGATATTGGGTAGTGGTATAGGTAGATTCCATATGAAAGCTTCCCTAGGTATGGGAGCGGATGAATGGATAGAATTGATGCTGTATCTGATTTTCTGTTTTGCTGGATTGATATTATTAATACTGCAGCGGCTATTTCTATGTATGTTAAGTCTGAATAAAGTGCTTGGAAATCAAGTCTTCTTAGTCCAAGTATGGCGTAGATCAGATATGCAGTAGAAAACATCGCAGCAAGCCTGGTTGCTCGCTCGCTAAAAGAAATAGCCATTGATACGCATGCGGCGGCTGACCCAATCAGCAGGCCGCTGAGTCTCGTATCGAATCGCTGATAAACATTCATGAATGAATTGTCTGAGTAGTAGAGTTCGTATTTTCTCCAGAGAGTGGCCAGTATTGCCAGTAGTATTATGTTGACCGCAGTGCGCAGCAACCCTCTTCCACTTGCGATTGTCAATAGCAATAAAGGCCAGATCAGATAGTAATGTTCTTCTACCGCCAGGGACCAGGTGTGCCTCAGTATGTCAGGGATATCGAAATAGGCGCGAGCATAATCGCTCAGATACGTTATTGAGACTGCCGAGTCTCGTAAATGGTTGATGAATGGAATGTCCCATAAAAAAGGAGCAGCAATTAGGTAGATGCAAAGCATCATTGCGAGTGGAGGCGTAAGCCTTAAGAATCTGCGCTTATAGAATTCTAAATATGAGAACTCGCCTAGTCTTGATTTCTCAATTATGAGCGTTGTTATTAGGAATCCGCTAAGGACAAAAAACAGATCAACCCCAATATATCAGCCGTCCATTCTCGGCGTTAAGCAATGGAATGCTAATACGATTAAAGCGGAGATGGCGCGCAATCCATCAAATGCTGGGTTGTATCGCATGTATCCTCCTTGACACATTGATAATAGCCAAAAGCCATTTCCAATCAAAGGCCGGTATCCGGCACGGAGAGACGAATGCCCCTCACCGAGCAGCAACTGCTGCGCATCTACCCCAACGCCAGCCAGAGAGCTGGCGTTTTTGTTCCTGCGCTAAACCGAGCCATGCAGCGCTACCGGATCGACTCGCCGGTGCGGCAGGCGGCATTCCTGGCCCAGATCGGCCATGAGTCAGGCCAGCTGCGCTACGTGCGCGAGATATGGGGACCTACCGCGGCGCAGAAGGGCTACGAGGGCCGCAAGGACCTGGGCAATACCCAGCCCGGCGACGGGGCCAGATTTAAGGGCCGCGGCCTGATCCAGATCACCGGCCGCGAGAACTACCGGAAGGCTGGTGGCGCCCTTGGCCTGCCGCTGCTCGACCAGCCTGAGCTACTGGAACAAGCAGAGTGGGCAGCCACGTCCGCAGCCTGGTGGTGGTCGAGTAATGGCCTGAACGAGCTGGCCGACGCCGGCAAGTTCGAGCAGATCACCCGGGTGATCAACGGTGGCCTGAACGGTCAGGCTGATCGCCTGGCGCTCTGGGAGAAGGCGAAGGCGGTGCTGGTATGACCTGGCTGCTCAGCTACTGGCGCCAACTCCTGATGGTGCTGATCATCGCCGCCGTGGGCATTGGATGCTGGCACCACGGCGTGACGACGACGGATGCAGCTTGGCAGGCTCGATGGGACCAGCACCTGGCCGCCGACACCGCGGCTACCGCCAAGGCCCAGGCCGAACAGCGCACTATCGAGCAATCCCGCCAACAGTCCATCAACAAACTCGCCGAGGACGGCCAACGTGCAATCGACAAAGCTCAAATGGATGCTGCCGCTGCTCGTGCTTCTGCTGGCAGCCTGCGGGACGCCGCCGATCAACTCGCAGCCAGACTGGCAGCAAGTGAAGCCCGCGGCGATACCTGCACTGCCGGAGCAAGCAAGGCAGCTGCCGCTGCCGCCCGAGTGCTCGCCGACGTGCTCAAGCGCGCTGACGAAAGAGCGGGGCGCCTGGCAGACATTGCTGACCAGTCCAGAGCCCGGGGGCTAGCCTGCGAGGCGGCTTACGATGGCCTGCGGTAGAATGCCGGCCTTCAATTATCGGAGATCGGCATGCTCATCATTCGTCAGGGCACTTTCTCGCGGCTTCAGCTGGAGCGCATGGTCGGCAACGCGGGAAATTTCGGGATTTGGGAATACCACGTGTCGGCGAACTCCGACATGTTCCCCGGCCACGCGGCTGGTCGCCATGCCGCTATCTCCCCGGCGGAACCGAAAGAGGGGCAGGAGGTTGAAGCATTCGTCATGCTCCGGTCTAACTCGCCACAAGAAGAATGGCGGTCGGCTGGGAAGGGCGTCGCGGAGTATCGCTAGATCGGTGTGATTGGGCGCCCAGAACGGGCAGAGAGGGCCGGAATTTTGGTTCCAGAACTGGAGATGCACCCCTATCAACCATGCGGGTTACAGAGGTGTGATTTTGAAATGATAATGGGACGCCAAATGCGTTGCACATTGCGTCATTGCTGAGTCTTTCTATCGGATTGCAAATCCGTGAACGCCGGTTCGATTCCGACCTCAGCCTCCAACATGAAAGCCCCGTAGATCAAGGTCTACGGGGCTTTTTATTTGCGCTCC
>NZ_QGSL01000098.1:0-476 GCF_003176655.1 Pseudomonas sp. RW407
GGCGTCGGCCACGGCACCGACCGCGCCGTCATCATGGGCCTGATGGGCGAATGGCCCGACCGCATCGACCCCAGCCAGATCGCCCCGCGCATGGCCGAGCTGCTCGGCAGCGGCGAGCTGATCCTGGCCGGCGAACGGCGCATCCCCTTCGACTGGGTCCGCGACATGCGCCTGCTGGAGGAGAACCTGCCCTACCACCCCAACGCCATGAGCCTGGTCGCCTACGAGAACGGCCAGGAACTCCATGCCGACACCTACTACTCCATCGGCGGCGGCTTCGTCGTCGACGCCGAGCAGGCCGCCGCCGGCTCCCTCGACCAGGACAGCACCCGCCTGCCCTACGACTTCGACAGCGCCGCCGAGCTGCTGCAGCTGTGCCGCCGCCACAACCTGCGCGTCTCCGAGCTGATGCTCGCCAACGAGCGCATGTGGCGCAGCGACACCGACACCCGCGACGGCCTGCTGCGCATCTGGCG
>NZ_QGSL01000099.1:0-386 GCF_003176655.1 Pseudomonas sp. RW407
CGCCGCCACAACCTGCGCGTCTCCGAGCTGATGCTCGCCAACGAGCGCATGTGGCGCAGCGACACCGACACCCGCGACGGCCTGCTGCGCATCTGGCGTGCCATGCAGGACTGCGTCAACAGTGGCCTCAAGGCCGAGGGCATCCTCCCCGGCGGCCTCAACGTGCAGCGCCGCGCCGCCCGCCTGCACCGCAACCTGCTGGAGATCGGCAAGCCCAACGTCATCGGCTCCACCCTCAGCGCCATGGAATGGGTCAACCTCTACGCCCTGGCGGTGAACGAGGAGAATGCCGCCGGCGGGCGCATGGTCACCGCCCCCACCAACGGCGCCGCCGGCATCGTCCCGGCGGTGCTGCACTACTACATGCGCTTCAACCCCGATGCCAG
>NZ_QGSL01000013.1:0-1052 GCF_003176655.1 Pseudomonas sp. RW407
TCCTGGGGCGGCATGATCAACGGCATGATGACCCTCTCCGGCGCCTGGCATAAGCTGCGCACCGACCCCATCCTGCGCTTCCTGGTGGTGTCCCTGGCCTTCTATGGCATGTCCACCTTCGAAGGCCCGATGATGGCCATCAAGACCGTCAACTCGCTGTCCCACTACACCGACTGGACCATCGGCCACGTGCATGCCGGCGCCCTGGGCTGGGTGGCGATGATCTCCATCGGCTCGCTGTACCACATGATTCCGAAGGTCTTCGGCCGCGAGCAGATGCACAGCACCGGCCTGATCAACGCGCACTTCTGGCTCGCCACCATCGGCACCGTGCTCTACATCGCCTCGATGTGGGTCAACGGCATCACCCAGGGCCTGATGTGGCGCGCGGTGAACACCGACGGCACCCTCACCTACTCCTTCGTGGAAGCGCTGCAGGCCAGCCACCCGGGCTTCATGGTCCGTGCGCTGGGCGGCTTCTTCTTCGCCTTCGGCATGCTGCTGATGGCCTACAACACCTTCCGTACCGTGCGCGGCTACAACGCGGCTGAAGTCGACGCCGCGGCCCGTATTCCCGCTGTAGGAGCTCATTGATGAAGCACGAAGCAGTCGAGAAGAACATCGGCCTGCTGGCCTTCTTCATGGTCATCGCCGTCAGCATCGGCGGCCTGACGCAGATCGTCCCGCTGTTCTTCCAGGACGTGACCAACAAGCCGGTGGAAGGCATGAAGCCGCGCACCGCGCTGGAGCTCGAAGGCCGTGACATCTATATCCGCGAAGGCTGCGTCGGCTGCCACTCGCAGATGATCCGCCCGTTCCGCGCCGAGACCGAGCGCTACGGCCACTACTCCGTGGCCGGCGAGAGCGTCTGGGACCACCCCTTCCTGTGGGGCTCCAAGCGTACCGGCCCGGACCTGGCCCGCGTCGGCGGCCGCTACTCCGACGACTGGCACCGCGCGCACCTGTACAACCCGCGCAACGTGGTGCCGGAATCGAAGATGCCCGCCTACCCCTGGCTGGTCGAGAACAAGCTCGACGGCAAGGACATCGAG
>NZ_QGSL01000100.1:0-314 GCF_003176655.1 Pseudomonas sp. RW407
GGGTTCAGGCGCGAGACCGCGTGACCGGCGCGAGACAGGCCGAACATCACATCGCACTCATAACCACCGGTCGCCTCCAGCACGATACGGCCGGGCTTCTCCTCGGCGAACAGCGCCAGCAACTGCTGGTGACCTTGCTCGTCATTGGAAACGCTGAAGCTCTTGCCTTGCGGACGCAGCCATACGGCTAACGAATCCTTGGCGACATCGATACCCACCCAACACGTCATGATCAAACCCTCGTAAACTGCACGGCGAGAGCACTCTGACTGCCCACGCTTGTGGTTCGAGGTTTAGCTCGTTCAACTGTTCGG
>NZ_QGSL01000101.1:0-341 GCF_003176655.1 Pseudomonas sp. RW407
GTCATTCATGAGCCGTAAACGCAGAACATTCGATGCCAGTTTCAAGCTGCAAGTCGTCCAGATGATCAAGGACCAGGGCCTGAGCATTACGCAGGTCTGCCGAGATATGGGCCTGGGAGAGACGGCAGTTCGCCGCTGGGTTCAGCAATACGAAGCCGAGCTGTCGGGACAGGCGGGAGTGGGTAAGCCGCTGACACCCGAGCAGCAGCGGATTCGTCAGTTGGAGGCCGAGAATCGCCAATTGAAGCAGGACAACGACCTGCTAAAAAAGGCTTCGGCCTTCTTTGCCCGCGAACTGAAGTGATTTACCGATTGATCGCTCAGCAGCAGAAGAAGGTCGG
>NZ_QGSL01000102.1:0-331 GCF_003176655.1 Pseudomonas sp. RW407
GCTTGCGTCGTGAAGCCACCGCCTGAAACTTGCTGCCATCGATAGCCACCAACTGACCACCGATCAACCCGACCTGACGGCAGAACTGCACAAAGGCATGGCAGGTTGCCTGGAACGCCACACCGTTGTCTTTACGGAAATCGGCAATGGTCTTGAAGTCCGGTACCAGTCGGCCCAGCAACCACATCACTTCGACATTGCGCTGGCACTCGGCCTCCAGTCGGCGCGAGGAGCGGATTCGATGGAAGTAGCCATACAGGTACAGCTTGAGCAAGTCGGCCGGATCATAGGCCGGACGTCCAACCTTGCTAGCTCGCGCCTTGCTGAAGCC
>NZ_QGSL01000103.1:0-343 GCF_003176655.1 Pseudomonas sp. RW407
ATGATCGCCGCCAGGCCAATGCCGCCCAGGCCGAAGATGGCCACGCTGGCGCCCTCTTCCACCTTGGCGGTGTTGAGCACGGCGCCGATGCCGGTGGTCACGCCGCAGCCGAGCAGGCAGACCTTCTCCAGCGGGGCGTCCTTGGGAATCCTGGCCAGGGAGATTTCCGGCAGCACGGTGTACTCGGAGAAGGTCGAGCAGCCCATGTAGTGGTAGATCGGCTGGCCGTTGTAGGAGAAGCGGCTGGTGCCGTCGGGCATCAGGCCCTTGCCCTGGGTGGCGCGCACGGCCTGGCAGAGGTTGGTCTTGCCGGACTTGCAGAACTTGCACTCGCGGCATTCGG
>NZ_QGSL01000104.1:0-403 GCF_003176655.1 Pseudomonas sp. RW407
ACCCGCACCACCTCGGTGAGGCGCTGCAGCGGGTGGTCGTAGTGCAGGTGCAGGCGCAGCCCGCCGCTGGCGGTGATGTCCAGCAGGCGGCCGTCGGCGCCGCGGTTGAAGTGCAGGTAGTGGCCCAGGGCGTTCTCGAGGCGTTGCAGCGGGGCGGGGCTGCCGTCCGCGGGCAGTTCGCCGAAGTAGAAGAACTGGTTGTCGAGGCTCTGCAGCAGGTAGTGGCCACCCTGGCTGCGCACCAGGTAGACCTGCTCGTTGGCGGCGAACACCCGCTCGCCCGGTTCCAGGGCGACGAAGGGCACGCTGCGGCCCTGGTTGTCGCTCAGGTAGACGAACTCGCCGGCCTGGCGCAGGCTCTGGTCCCAGGGCAGCACCCAGCCGCGGCCGAGCACGCTGTCCA
>NZ_QGSL01000014.1:0-582 GCF_003176655.1 Pseudomonas sp. RW407
ATCCGGATCGAGGACAGTGTATGGTGGGCAGTTTGACTGGGGCGGTCTCCTCCTAAAGAGTAACGGAGGAGTACGAAGGTGCGCTCAGACCGGTCGGAAATCGGTCGTAGAGTATAAAGGCAAAAGCGCGCTTGACTGCGAGACAGACACGTCGAGCAGGTACGAAAGTAGGTCTTAGTGATCCGGTGGTTCTGTATGGAAGGGCCATCGCTCAACGGATAAAAGGTACTCCGGGGATAACAGGCTGATACCGCCCAAGAGTTCATATCGACGGCGGTGTTTGGCACCTCGATGTCGGCTCATCACATCCTGGGGCTGAAGCCGGTCCCAAGGGTATGGCTGTTCGCCATTTAAAGTGGTACGCGAGCTGGGTTTAGAACGTCGTGAGACAGTTCGGTCCCTATCTGCCGTGGACGTTTGAGATTTGAGAGGGGCTGCTCCTAGTACGAGAGGACCGGAGTGGACGAACCTCTGGTGTTCCGGTTGTCACGCCAGTGGCACTGCCGGGTAGCTATGTTCGGAATAGATAACCGCTGAAAGCATCTAAGCGGGAAACTAGCCTCAAGATGAGATCTCACTGGG
>NZ_QGSL01000105.1:0-401 GCF_003176655.1 Pseudomonas sp. RW407
TTCGCGGATGAGATCCGCTCCTACGGGTTGCCCCGACACCGTGCCTTTGTAGGAGCGCGCCCTGCGCGCGAATCGCAGGCAGGGCCTGCTCCTACAGTTGAGGTGGGGCCCACCGTAGGAGCGGACCTTGTCCGCGATAGCCGGGGGTTCCGGCGCGATTCACGGATGAGATCCGCTCCTACGGGTTGCCCCGACACCGTGCCTTTGTAGGAGCGCGCCCTGCGCGCGAATCGCAGGCAGGGCCTGCTCCTACAGTTGAGGTGGGGCCCACCGTAGGAGCGGACCTTGTCCGCGATAGCCGGGGGTTCCGGCGCGATTCGCGGATGAGATCCGCTCCTACGGGTTGCCCCTGCACCGTGCCTTTGTAGGAGCGCGCCCTGCGCGCGAATCGCAGGCAGGGC
>NZ_QGSL01000106.1:0-13837 GCF_003176655.1 Pseudomonas sp. RW407
TGGGCAGCATGGCCGCCACGCTCTGGCGCAGGGCTGGCACGCCGCTGGAGCCGCCGGTGAAGAACACGGTGTCGACCCGCGCCGGGTCGAGGTCGGCGTCGCCCAGCAGGCGGGTGATGCCGGCGCGTACGCGTTCCAGCTGCGGCTCGATGGCGCCCTCGAACAGCTCGCGGGTCAGCTCGGCCACCAGGCCCGGCTCGATGCGCGTCAGGTCGATGTCGCGGCGCTGGCTGTCGCTCAGCTCGATCTTGCTGGCCTCCACCTGCATCGCCAGCCAGTGCCCGGCGCGCTGCTCGATGAGGCGGAACAGGCGGTCGATGCCGGTGCCGTCGACGATGTCGTAGCGCATGTTCTTCAGCGCCAGCTGCGACTTCTGCGCGTACACCGCGTTGATGGTGTGCCAGGTGGCCAGGTTCAGGTGGTAGCTGGTGGGCATCAGCGCGTCGGACTTCATCCGGCTGCCGTAGCCGAACAGCGGCATCACGCCCTGCAGGCTGAGCTGCTTGTCGAAGTCGGTGCCGCCGATGTGCACGCCGCCGGTGGCCAGGATGTCGGCCTGGCGCTCGGCCTGCTCGCGGCGCTCCGGGGCCAGGCGCACCAGGGAGAAGTCCGAGGTGCCGCCGCCGATGTCGACGATCAGCACCAGCTCCTCGCGCGCGATGCCGCGCTCGTAGTCGAAGGCCGCGGCCAGGGGCTCGTACTGGAAGGAAATGTCCTTGAAGCCGAGCTTGCGCGCCACCGCCACCAGGGTGTCCTGGGCCTCGCGGTCGGCCTCGGCGTCGTCGTCGACGAAGAACACCGGGCGGCCCAGCACCACGGCCTCGAACTCGCGGCCGGCGACGGCCTCGGCGCGCCGCTTCAGCTCGCCGATGAACAGCCCGAGCAGGTCCTTGAACGGCAGGGCGCTGCCCAGCACCGTGGTCTCGCTCTTGAGCAGGGGCGAGCCGAGCAGGCTCTTCAGCGAGCGCATCAGGCGCCCCTCGTAGCCTTCCAGGTACTCGGCCAGGGCCAGGCGGCCGTAGACCGGGCGGCGCTCCTCGGTGTTGAAGAAGACCACCGAGGGCAGGGTGATCTTGCCGTCTTCCAGTGCGATCAGCGGTTCCGTCCCCGGGCGCCACCAGCCGACGGTGGAGTTGGAGGTGCCGAAGTCGATGCCCAGGGCGCGGGCGTCAGTGGAGTGCAGCATGGCGGAAAGGTCCGGCGAAAAAACGGCCGCGCAGTTTACGCGAGTGCGCATGGCGCTGCTCGACTATCGGCTCATGTGCCGCTGGACGGTGAAGGCGATAGAGTGCTTGGGAAGGCTTTGTAGTTTTGCTACATTTGCCATCCTGTAGTTTTGCTACATGAGTTCGCTGATTCCGCAGAGCCCCTTCCCACCTCCAGGTCGCAGTTGGATCCCACCATGCACAGAGCCTCCCACCATGAGCTACGCCAGAGTTTCCGGGCGTTGCTGAACTCTTCCTCCTGCTACCACACGGCATCGGTGTTCGACCCGATGTCGGCGCGCATCGCCGGTGACCTCGGCTTCGAGGTCGGCATCCTGGGTGGTTCTGTAGCTTCGCTACAAGTGCTCGCGGCGCCCGACTTCGCCCTCATCACCCTCAGCGAGTTCGTCGAGCAGGCCACCCGCATCGGCCGCGTCGCGCGCCTGCCGGTGATCGCCGACGCCGACCACGGCTACGGCAACGCGCTGAACGTGATGCGCACCATCGTCGAGCTGGAGCGCGCCGGCGTCGCCGCGCTGACCATCGAGGACACCCTGCTGCCGGCGCAGTTCGGCCGCAAGTCCACCGACCTGATCCCGGTGGAGGAGGGCGTGGGCAAGATCCGCGCGGCGCTGGAGGCGCGGGTGGACCAGGAGATGGCGATCATCGCCCGGACCAACGCCGAGGTGATCGAGGTGGACGACGTGATCCGCCGCACCCTGGCCTACCAGGCCGCCGGCGCCGACGGCATCTGCATGGTCGGCATCCGCGACTTCGAGCACCTGGAGGCCATCGCCCGTCACCTGAGCGTGCCGCTGATGCTGGTGTCCTACGGCAACCCGAAGCTGCACGACGACAAGCGCCTGGCCAAGCTCGGCGTGCGCATCGTGGTGGACGGCCATGCCGCCTACTTCGCCGCCATCAAGGCCACCTACGACTGCCTGCGCGAGCAGCGCGGCGTGGACGCTTCCGACCTGACCGCCTCGGAGCTGGCGAAGAAGTACACCCTGCCGGAGGAGTACCAGATCTTTGCCAGGGAATACATGGAAGTGAAGGAATAGGGCCTAGCCTTCCCGGCCCTCTTCGAGCTTGTGCAGCAGGTACTCGACCTGGGCGTTGAACGGGTAGAGCAGGGTGCCGGCCGGCCGCTCGGTCAGCTGCAGGTAGCGCCAGCGGGCGCGCATGGCCTCGCCCTCGGGGGTGTCCGGCAGGCTGGTGAACTGGGCCCCGATGGCTTCGCGCAGGTCGGCGACCTGCTCGTCCAGGCTCCCGTCGTCCGCCCCCAGCAGCTTGTGGTTGGCGCGCTTGGCCTTGAGCAGCGCCAGGCGCTGCAGGTTGTCCGCCAGGCTCGCTTCGCCCGGCGGCGGAAGCTGCACGCGGAACTCCTGTAGCAGCGCCGAGACCTCCAGGGCCTGGGCGAGGGCCTCGCGCAGCGCCGGGCCGCTCTGTTCGTAGCCGCTTTCCACGCGTTCCACCGTTTCGCCGTAGAGCGACCAGATGTCCTGGAGCGTCTCGCCGTTGCGCTGTTCGGCGACCTGGGCGTGGAAGGTCTCGTCGAGCCGTTGCAGGCGCTTGAGGAAACGTTCGTCGCCAGTGGCGCTGTAGAGCAGCAGGTAGCGCTGCGCGGCCTGCAGGGTGGCGTCGAGGTCGTCGGCCCGGGCCACGCCGGGCAGGGTGACGAGCAGGCTCAGCAGCAGGGAAAGGACGAGGCGGTGCATGGGGCGGCTCCTGGCGATGGGGCCGCCATTCTTGGGTGGCCCATCCGGTGCCGCCTATCGGACGATTCCGAGTCTGCGGTAGACCGACTCCGGCCGGGACGGCCGGCCCCGGTCAGGCGCCGGCCAGCTTGCCGAGCATGGCCTCGATCTGCGCGTTGAAGGGGTAGAGCAGTTGCTGGCCATTGCGCTGGCTGACCTGCAGGTAGCGCCAGCGCTTGTCCAGTTCGTCGTGCAGGGCGGGGTTGCTCTGCGCCAGGGCGTCGATGCGCTGCTGGATGCGTTCGTCCAGGGCCTTGACGTTCGCCGCCTCGGCCTCGGCGCGCGGGCCGTCGACCTTCTGCAGGTTGGCCAGGCGGGCGGTGAGCAGGGCGCGGCTGCGCAGGTCGTCGGCCAGGCCCGGTGCGGCCAGCGGGTGGGCCTGCAGGTAGGCGTCCAGGGGCTCGGCCAGCTTCAGGCTGCGGGCCATCTCGCCATTCTGGTCGAGCTTGCGGGCGGCGTGCTCGGCCAGCATCTGTTGCCGGCCCTGCTCGTAGCTGGCCCAGAGCGCGCGCAGCGCCGCGGCGTCCTGGCGCTGCCCGAGGGCGGCCTGCAGGTGCTTGCCGGTGGCGTCCAGGCGTTCGAGGAAGCGTTCGTCGGCGGTGGCGCTGTAGAGCAGCAGGTAGCGGTTGGCGTCGACCAGGTCGGCTTCGACGCTGGTGGCCCCGGAGGCCTGGGCCTGGGCGCCGAGCAGGGCGCAGAGCGCCAGCGGCAGGCAGTGGCGGAGACGGGACGGGAGGATTCGCATCGGGGAACATCCATGACGGGAAAGCGCGCTATTGTTCTCGTTGCGCGGCGCCCGGGGAAGGGGCTTTTCAGCGCACCCCGCCACCTTTTCGCGCAGCCGTTGCCCTTGCAATCGGCCGCCGGGGCGTCCATATCTGCAATCTGTACAAAGTTTGATCGGAGGTTGCCATGGCCAGTGGTTGGGCGAACGACGGCGCCGTGCAGGAACAGATCGACAGCACCATCGAGGACGCCGTCGCCCGGGCGCGCAGCCAGTTGCCCCGCGGCGAGAGCCTGACGCATTGCCAGGAGTGCGATGCGCCCATCCCCGAGGCGCGGCGCAAGGCCGTGCCCGGCGTGCGCCTGTGCGTGAACTGCCAGGCCGCCCACGACCAGGAGCAGGCGGCCTTCGCCGGCTACAACCGGCGCGGCAGCAAGGACAGCCAGCTGCGCTGAGGGGCCTCACTGCAGCAGCGGGGGCTTGCCGGCGGCGCGCCTTTCTTCCCGCCATTCCTCCAGGCTCGGCGCGGCCAGGTCGCCGTCGAGCTGGTGGATGATCTCGAAGTAGTCCTGCTTCAGCGGGTCCTTCAGCACCTCGCTGCGCGGCTTCACCTTCACCGCATAGATGCGCTGCACGTTCTGGTGGTCGAACGCGCGCCAGTACTGCTCGCCCTTGAGCAGGGCGTAGCGGTGGCCTTCCAGCGCCCTGATCAGCGCCTCGCTGTCCAGGCTGTTGGCGCGCCTGGCGGCGTCCGCCCACTGGTAGACGATGCCGTAGGCCGAGGCGGCGGAGCTGGACGGGTACTTCTGGTAGCGCTTCACGTAGTCGCTGACGAAGGCCTTGCCGCGGGCGCTGTTCTCCAGTTCCGGTACGCGCCAGGTCCAGGGCTCGGTGCCGACCACGCCCTCCATCACGCTCGGCCCGGCCTGCTCTATCACGTTCAGGGTGAGGTTGGGCGCGACTACCTGCATGCGTCTGGTCAGGCCGAGGTCGTGGGCCACCTGCATGGCCCGCACCAGGTCGCGGCCGAACAGCACCAGGACCAGCACCTGGACGTCGCTGGCGGTCGCCTGGGCCAGGCTGTCGCGGTAGTGCGCAAGGCCGACGGCGGGGAAGGGAATGCGCCGCCCGGGGTGCTGGGCGCCGTCCTGGGTGCCGGTGGCCTGGCGTAGCGAGGCTTCTGTGGTGTGGCCCCAGGTGTAGTCGGAGGTGACGTAGAAGTAGCGGCTGCCCGGGTGCTTCTGCGCCAGGTACTGGCCCAGCACCCGCGCGCTCATCCAGGCGCTGATGCCCTCGCGGAACATGTAGCGGTGGCCGTCCTTGCCGGTGGTGTCGTTGGAGTAGGTGACGGCGCCGAAGTACAGCAGCCCGCGCTCGGCGGCGCGCTTGCCGGCGGCGATGGCCACGGCGCTGGAGGCGCCGCCGAAGAGCATGGCGGCGCCCTCGTCGGCCAGCTTGTCGACGTTGGCCACGGCCTTCTTCGAGCGCGAGGCGCTGTCGTGGCTGGACAGCCGCAGCGAGCGGCCGAGCACGCCGCCGTTGGCGTTGATCTCGTCGATGGCCAGCAGGGCGCCGCGCATCTGGTCGCGCCCTTCGTTCTGGTAGCTGCCGGTGCGGGGGTAGTTGAGGCCCAGGGTGATGGGCGCGGGGGCGGCGGCCTGGGCGCAGGCGCAAAGGCCCAGTGCCAGGGCCAGGGTGGCGGTCAGTCGTTTCATCGGGAGTCCTTGTTGTTCTAGCGGGCACAGAGGCCCTGCCAGCGTAGGGGGTGGACTCCCGGGGGAAATGCGAAGCGCGTCCGCTGGGGGCGGTCTTCTGAATTTTCCCGGTGGATTTCAGTCGCCTGTAGGAGCGGGCCCTGCCCGCGAATCGCGCGCAGGGCGCGCTCCTACAGGGGAATGGCGTGGGCGGTGAGGCGTAGGATTGCAGGCTACGCCGTGGCGATGGGTATCGCTTCGCTCAACACCATCCTACGAGGGTGTTCCTGGGCGGGTGCTCAGAACAGGAAATAACGCTGCGCCATGGGCAGCACCTCGGCCGGTTCGCACCACAGCAGCTGGCCGTCGGCGCGCACCTGGTAGTTCTGCGGGTCGACCTCGATGTGCGGCAGGTAGGCGTTGTGGATCAGGTCGGTCTTGCGCACCGTGCGGCAGCCCTGCACCACGCCGATGGCCTTGTGCAGGCCCAGGCGCGCGTGCAGGCCGGCCTCCCAGGCGGCCTGGCTGAGGAAGGTCAGGCTGGTGGCGTGGCGGCTGCCGCCAAAGCTTGCGAACATCGGCCGGTAGTGCACCGGCTGCGGGGTGGGGATGGAGGCGTTGGCGTCGCCCATCAGGCTCGCCGCGATGGCGCCGCCCTTGAGGATCAGGCTCGGCTTCACGCCGAAGAAGGCCGGGCGCCAGAGCACCAGGTCGGCCAGCTTGCCCACCTCGATGCTGCCCACCTCGTGGCTGACGCCATGGGTGATCGCCGGGTTGATCGTGTATTTGGCGATGTAGCGCCTGGCGCGGAAGTTGTCGTTGCGCGCGCCGTCGCCGGGCAGGGCGCCGCGCTGCTTCTTCATCTTGTCGGCGGTCTGCCAGGTGCGCGTGATGACCTCGCCGACGCGGCCCATGGCCTGGCTGTCGGAGCTGATCATGCTGAAGGCGCCCAGGTCGTGGAGGATGTCCTCGGCGGCGATGGTCTCGCGGCGGATGCGCGACTCGGCGAAGGCCACGTCCTCGGCGATGCTCGGGTCCAGGTGGTGGCAGACCATGAGCATGTCCAGGTGCTCGTCGATGGTGTTGCGGGTGAAGGGCCGCGTCGGGTTGGTGGAGCTGGGCAGCACGTTGGCGAAGCCGCAGGCGCGGATGATGTCCGGCGCGTGGCCGCCGCCGGCGCCCTCGGTGTGGTAGGTGTGGATGGTGCGGCCGGCGAAGGCGGCCAGGGTGGTTTCGACGAAGCCGGACTCGTTGAGGGTGTCGGTGTGGATGGCCACCTGCACGTCGTAGCGGTCGGCCACGCCCAGGCAGTTGTCGATCGCCGCCGGGGTGGTGCCCCAGTCCTCGTGCAGCTTCAGGCCGATGGCCCCGGCGCGCACCTGTTCCTCCAGCGGCAGCGGCAGGCTGGCGTTGCCCTTGCCGGTGAAGCCGATGTTCATCGGGAAGGCGTCGGCGGCCTGGAGCATGCGCGCCAGGTGCCAGGGCCCGGAGGTGCAGGTGGTGGCGTTGGTGCCGGTGGCCGGCCCGGTGCCGCCGCCGATCATGGTGGTCACCCCGCTCATCAGCGCCTCTTCGATCTGCTGCGGGCAGATGAAGTGGATGTGGGTGTCGATGCCGCCGGCGGTGAGGATCATGCCCTCGCCGGCGATCACCTCGGTGCTGGCGCCGAGGGCGATGCTGACGCCGGGCTGGATGTCCGGGTTGCCGGCCTTGCCGATCGCTTTGACGCGCCCGTCCTTCAAGCCCACGTCGGCCTTGACGATGCCCCAGTGGTCGAGGATCAGCGCGTTGGTGATGACGGTGTCGACCACCTCGGCGGCCGGCAGCTGGCCCTGGCCCATGCCGTCGCGGATGACCTTGCCGCCGCCGAACTTCACTTCCTCGCCGTAGACGGTGAAGTCCTGCTCCACCTCGATCCACAGCTCGGTGTCGGCCAGGCGCACGCGGTCGCCGACGGTGGGGCCGAACATGTCGGCGTAGGCTTGTCTGCTGATCTTCATTGCGGCTCCTTGGCGGCCAGGGGCATTCGGTACTTTTCCTGAGCCTTCGACACGGGACTCAACCACGCGCCCTCTCCCTAACCCTCTCCCTGAAGGGAGAGGGGACCGTGCGGTGCAGGATGAAACCTTGGCGTCAGCCGGCACGGACAGCTCCCTCTCCCTTCAGGGAGAGGGCGGGGGAGAGGGTTCTCTTGTTTGCATCAATCTCAAAGCGCGCCCATCACTCGCCCAGCGAAGCCATAGACGCGACGCGCGCCAGCCAGCTCCACCAACTCCACCTCGCGGCTCTGCCCCGGTTCGAAGCGCACCGCGGTGCCGGCCGGGATGTTCAGGCGCATGCCGCGGGCCGCTTCGCGGTCGAAGCGCAGGGCGTCGTTGGTCTCGTAGAAGTGGTAGTGCGAGCCGACCTGGATCGGCCGGTCGCCGCTGTTGGCCACCGTCAGGGCCAGCGTGCGGCGGCCGGCGTTGAGTTCGATCTCGCCGGGCTGGACGTCGTATTCGCCAGGGATCATGGGGCGCTCCTTGGGTCGAGGGTCAGTTGCATGAAGGTCAGGTCGAGCCAGCGGCCGAACTTCTGGCCCACCTGCGGCATCTGCCCGGTGACGGCGAAGCCCAGGCGTTCGTGCAGGCGGATGGAGGCGGCGTTGCCGCTCTCGATGGCCGCCACCATCACGTGCAGGCCCTGGGCCCGGGCGCGGTCGATCAGCGCCTGCATCAGCTGCGGGCCCACGCCCTTGCCGCGCTGGTCGGCGCGCACGTAGACCGAGTGCTCGACGGTTTCGCGGAAGCCGTCGAAGGCGCGCCAGGGGCCGTAGCTGGTGTAGCCGAGCACTTGGCCGGCGTCCTCGGCCACCAGCACCGGGAAGCCCTGCTGGGCGCGCAGTTCCAGCCAGGCGCGGCGGTTGTCGAGGTCGATGGCGACCTCGTTCCAGATCGCGGTGGTGTTGAGCACGGCGTCGTTGTAGATGTCGCGCAGGGCTTCGAGGTCGGCGGGCTGGGCGTCGCGGATGTGCATGGGGGTTCCTTGGGCAGGTTCAGTCGAAGATCGCCGGTCTGTGCCGGCTGTCAGGCGATGGGCTGGTGCACGGTGACCAGCTTGGTGCCGTCGGGGAAGGTGGCTTCCACCTGGATTTCCGGGATCATCTCCGGCACCCCTTCCATCACCTGCTCGCGGCTGAGCAGGGTGGTGCCGTAGTGCATCAGTTCGGCCACGGTGCGGCCGTCGCGGGCACCTTCGAGCAGGGCGGCGGAGATCAGCGCGATGGCTTCCGGGTGGTTCAGCTTCAGGCCGCGGGCCAGGCGCCGTTCGGCCACCAGGCCGGCGGTGAAGATCAGCAGCTTGTCTTTCTCGCGGGGCGTCAAGTCCATCTCAGGTGCTCCAGATTCTCGGGGGAACGGCCTCGCGGCCGAGCAGCGCGGGCCGCAGCCGGCGCCAGAGTTCGATGAGCCAGGCGCGGGCATGCAGCGCCTCGGCGGCCAGGCAGCGGGCGACCAGCAGGCCGGGCAGCTGGGTGAGGTTGCCGCGCCCGCTGCAGGGTAGCGCGCGGCAGGCTTCCAGCAGCTCGGCGTCGATCTGCCCGCTGGCGATCAGGGTGGCCATCACCGGCTGCCCGGCCAGGCCGATGGGCGAGTCCAGCAGGCGGTCGCCGCCGTCGATGCGCTGGCGTTCGTGCCATAGGCGCTGGCCGTCGCGGCGGATGTCCAGCTGCGCGGCGAAGCGGCCCTGGTCGAAGCGCTCGCCGGCAGCGGGGCGGCCGAGGGCGACCAGGTCCCAGTAGAACAGGCGGGCGTCACCGAGCAACTCGATGTCGCTGCGCAGCTCGGCCCGGGCGCCGGAGAACACGATGGTTTCCTGGGGCAGCCATTCCAGGGTGGCGCCGGGCTCGACGCGGATGCGCAGGCGTTGGCTGGCCGGCGTGGCGGCGCGGTACCACTTGGCCGCGCCGGGGCTGGTGAGCTGCGCCCAGGCGCCGGGGCCGGCGTGGATGTCCAGGGCCAGGGTATCGCCCCCGGCGATGCCGCCGGGCGGGTGCACCACGATGTGCTGGCAGACCTGCGGGCCCTCGGCGTAGAGGTGCTTCTGCACCCGCAACGGCCCCAGGTGGCGCCGCTTCACCGGCCGCGTGCCGTCACCGACGCGGGCGTAGGCCAGCTCCAGCTCGGCGTGCCAGGCGGGGTGGAAGAGGGCGGCGGGTGCGTTCATGGGGCTCGGGTTCGGCTGCGGTTGCCCTGGATAGAGCAATTGGCGTGCCTTCTGCGCCAGGATAGTGCGTGGGCGTGGAAAGCCTGGCCCGCGACGGGGGACGGGGTTGTCCGGGTGGTCAGGTATGGGCGCGATTGCGGTGCATCGGCGGGCGCCGTGCACCATCATGGAGCGTAGGGCGTATAACCGTTCGCGGTTATACGCCGATGGCCCGGGCGCGGAAGGTCGATGGCGGATAACGCCGTAGGCGTTATGCGCCCTACGGTGCCGGCGAGCATCGATGTGTCCGTTGGCACGGACGGCCCCTCAGATGGCGACCAGGCCGCGCACCCCTTCGCTTTCCATGTCCGCGCCACGGCCCTGCTGGACGATCTCGCCGCGGGCCATCACCAGGTACTGGTCGGCCAGTTCGGCGGCGAAGTCGTAGAACTGCTCCACCAGCAGGATGGCCATGTCGCCGCGCTCGGCGAGCTTGCGGATCACCGCGCCGATCTCCTTGATCACCGAGGGCTGGATGCCTTCGGTGGGCTCGTCGAGGATCAGCAGACGCGGGCGGCTGGCCAGGGCGCGGCCGATGGCCAGCTGTTGCTGCTGGCCGCCGGAGAGGTCGCCGCCGCGGCGCTGCTTCATCTCGCGCAGCACCGGGAACAGCTCGTAGATGAACTCGGGAACCGCCTTGGCCTCCTTCGCGCCGAAGCGCGAAAGCCCCATCAGCAGGTTCTCCTCCACGCTCAGCCGCGGGAAGATCTCGCGCCCCTGGGGCACGTAGGCGATGCCTGCATGCACCCGCTGGTGCGGCTTGAAAGCCGTGATGGCCTTGCCCTCCCAGTTGACGCTGCCTTCGCGCGCCGGCACCAGCCCCATCAGGCAGCGCAGCAGGGTGGTCTTGCCCACGCCATTGCGCCCGAGCAGACAGGTGACTTCACCGATCTTCGCGTCGAACGACAGGCCACGGAGGATGTGGCTGCCGCCGTAGTATTGATGCAGTTGTTGGACTTGGAGCACGGAAGAATCCTCGGAGTTGGGCTGCAGGCGACAGGCTTCAGGCTGCAGGAAACAGCGCTCTTGCCTGCAGCTTGCAGCTTGCAGCTGGCGCGTCAGCGCCCCAGATAAACTTCGATCACCTGTTCGTTGGCCTGCACTTCTTCCAGCGAACCCTCGGCCAGCACGTGGCCCTGGTGCAGCACGCTGACGTGGTCGGCGATGCTGCCGACGAAGCCCATGTCGTGCTCCACCACCATCAGCGAGTGCTGGCCGGCGAGGGACCTGAAGAGTTCGGCGGTGAACTCGGTCTCGGCGTCGGTCATGCCCGCCACCGGTTCGTCGAGCAGCAGCAGTTGCGGTTCCTGCACCAGCAGCATGCCGATCTCCAGGAACTGTTTCTGGCCGTGGGACAGCAGCCCCGCCGGGCGCCGCCGCGACTCGCCGAGGCGGATGGTGGCCAGCACTTCCTCGATGCGGTCCTTCTGCTCGCCGGACAGCTTCGCCCGCAGGCTGGCCCACACCGACTTGTCGGCCTTCTGCGCCAGCTCCAGGTTCTCGAACACCGAGAGCGCCTCGAACACCGTGGGCTTCTGGAACTTGCGGCCGATGCCGGCCTGGGCGATCTCCACCTCGCTCATGCGCTGCAGGTCGTAGGTTTCGCCGAAGTAGGCCTTGCCGCTGTCGGGGCGGGTCTTGCCGGTGATCACGTCCATCAGCGTGGTCTTGCCCGCGCCGTTGGGGCCGATGATGCAGCGCAGCTCGCCCACGCCGATGTACAGCGTCAGGTCGCGCAGGGCGCGGAAGCCGTCGAAGCTGACGTTGATGTCTTCCAGGGTGAGGATGGTGCCGTGGCGCACGTCCAGGCCTTCGCGCGCGCTGGCGCCCAGGCCGACGGCGTCGCGGCTGGTGCCGCTGGGGTCGAAGGCCGGTTCCAGCATCAGGTGGGGCACGGCTCTCATTGCGCTTTCTCCCGCTTGATCAGGCCCAGGATGCCCCGGGGCAGGTACAGGGTGACGACGATGAACAGGGCGCCGAGGAAGAACAGCCAGTACTCCGGGAAGGCCACGGTGAACCAGCTCTTGGCGCCGTTCACCACGCCGGCGCCGAGCAGCGGGCCGATGAGCGTGCCGCGCCCGCCCAGGGCCACCCACACCGCGGCCTCGATGGAGTTGGTCGGCGACATCTCGCTGGGGTTGATGATGCCCACCAGCGGCACGAACAGGGCGCCGGCCAGGCCGCAGATCACCGCGCTCAGCGTCCAGACGAACAGCTTGTAGCCGCGCGGGTCGTAGCCGCAGAACATCAGGCGGTTCTCGGCGTCGCGCAGCGCGGTGAGCACCCGGCCGAACTTGCTCCGCGCCAGGGCGAAGCCCAGCGCCAGGCTCGCCGCCAGCAGCAGGACGATGGCCAGGAACAGCGCGGCGCGGGTGCCCGGCGCGGTGATCGGGAAGCCGAGGATGCTGCGGAAGTTGGTGAAGCCGTTGTTGCCGCCGAAGCCGGTCTCGTTGCGGAAGAACAGCAGCATGCCGGCGAAGGTCAGGGCCTGGGTCATGATCGAGAAGTACACGCCCTTGATCCGCGAGCGGAAGGCGAAGAAGCCGAACACGAAGGCCAGCAGCCCCGGCGCCAGCACCACCAGGCACAGGGCCCAGAGGAAGTGCTGGGTGCCGGCCCAGTACCAGGGCAGCTCGTTCCACGACAGGAAGGTCATGAAGGCTGGCAGGCCGTCGCCTGCGGCTTCGCGCATCAGGTACATGCCCATGGCGTAGCCGCCCAGGGCGAAGAACAGGCCGTGGCCGAGGGACAGCAGGCCGGCGTAGCCCCAGACCAGGTCCAGGGCCAGGGCGACTATGGCGTAGCAGAGGATCTTGCCGGTCAGCGTCAGGCCGTAGGCCGACAGGTGCAGGGCATTGTCCTCGGGCAGCAGGTGCAGCAGCGGCAGGATCAGCAGCGCGATGAGCGCGGCGCCGACGATGCCGGCGGTGACTCGCGGGCCGGCCTTCTGCGCGGCCGTCACGGTGAGTGGCTGGTTCATGGACGAGCCTCCACGGCTTCCTGTAGGAGCGAGCTTGCTCGCGAACGGATTCGCTGCGGGGGCTGTTCGCGAGCAAGCTCGCTCCTACGAAAAGCGGCCGTAGCGAGGGTTGGAAGCTGGTTCAATCGATGACCCTCCCTTTCAGAGCGAAGAGCCCCTGCGGTCGTTTCTGGATGAACAGGATGATCAGCGCCAGGATCAGGATCTTGCCCAGCACCGCGCCGATCTGCGGTTCGAGGATCTTGTTCGCCACGCCCAGGCCGAAGGCCGCGCAGACGCTGCCGGCGAGCTGGCCGACGCCGCCCAGCACCACCACCAGGAAGGAGTCGATGATGTAGCTCTGGCCCAGGTCCGGGCCGACGTTGCCGACCTGCGACAGGGCCACCCCGCCGAGCCCGGCGATGCCCGAGCCGAGGCCGAAGGCGAGCATGTCCACGCGCCCGGTGGGCACGCCGCAGCAGGCCGCCATGTTGCGGTTCTGCGTCACCGCGCGGACGTTCAGGCCCAGCCGCGTGCGGTTGAGCAGCAGCCAGGTGAGCGCCAGCACGAACAGGGCGAAGCCGATGATGACGATGCGGTTCCACGGCAGCACCAGGTTCGGCAGCACCTGGATGCCGCCGGACAGCCAGGCCGGGTTGGCCACCTCGACGTTCTGCGCGCCGAACAGCACGCGCACCAGCTGGATCAGCACCAGGCTGATGCCCCAGGTGGCCAGCAGGGTTTCCAGCGGGCGGCCGTAGAGGTGGCGAATCACCGTGCGCTCCAGGGCCATGCCGATGGCCGCGGTGACGCCGAAGGCCACCGGCAGCGCCAGCAGCGGGTAGTACTCCAGCAGGCCGGGGGCGAAGCGCTGCAACAGCGACTGCACCACGTAGGTGGAGTAGGCGCCGAGCATCAGCATCTCGCCGTGGGCCATGTTGATGACGCCCAGCAGGCCGTAGGTGATGGCCAGGCCCAGGGCCGCCAGCAGCAGGATGGAGCCCAGGGACAGGCCGCTGAAAGCCTGGCCGAGCAGGTCGCCGACCAGCAGCCGGCGCTTGACCTGGGCCAGGCTGGTGGCGGCGGCGGTGCGCACCTGCTCGTCGGCTTCCACGGCCGGCTCGAGCAGGTTCTGCAGGCGCGTCAGCGCCAGCGGGTCGCCGGATTCGCCGAGCAGGCGCACGGCGGAGAGGCGCACCTGTGGGTCGGCGTCGGCCAGTTGCAGGTTGGCCAGGGCCAGCTGCAGGGCGGCCTTC
>NZ_QGSL01000106.1:13847-21948 GCF_003176655.1 Pseudomonas sp. RW407
TGCGCATGGTGCGGCTCCGGTGGGGGATTGGAGCGGGGCACGATGCGGCGCGCGGGTTCCTCCGCCTATTGGAGGCGGGCGCGTTGTGGGAGGGGTATTTCTTTGTGGGGCAGGGAAATTTCCGGCGCAGGCTGGCGAACTTTCCCCAGCTGCCCGGAAAGCCCCGCCGGGCGGCGGGGCAGGCCGGATCAGAAGTGGTACTTCACCAGCAGGCTGGTGGTGTTCTGGTCGGTGGTGAAGAACTGCGAGTCCTTGATGCCGTACTTGTCGGACCAGTAGTCGTATTCCACGCCCACGTACAGGTGCTTGGCCTCGTAGCCCATGGCCTTGCCCAGGTCGTACTTGATCTGCGGGTTGAAGTGCAGGTTGGCGTGGTAGTCGCTCTGGCCGCGCTCGCTGGAGCTGGCGCTCTTGTTGTTGACCACCCAGTCCATGAAGCCGTCGAAGAGGATGTCGGAGTTGCCCACCGGGATGGTGACGGCCCACGCAGGGGTGACCTGCCAGGCGCCGGAGGGCACGCGGTTGCCGTCGGGCTTGCGGTAGTAGAAGTTCAGCTGGAAGTAGTCGAAGCCGGGCAGGGCCAGGTCGAAGCCCGGGCCGATCAGGTAGGCCTCGGTGTCGCCTTCGCCGAACTCGTAGGTGGTGGCCAGCAGCACGTCCTTGATCGGGCCCAGGGACAGGTCGGCGCCGGTGATCTTGCCGAACGACAGGCGCGGGCTGAATTCGCCGTAGTAGGTGTTCTTGCCGTTCTGGCTGTCTTCCTTGCCGTTGTAGTTGATCTGGTCGACGAAGAACCAGATGTCGCCCCAGGTCCAGGCGCTCGCGCTCTCGAAGGTGAAGGTCTGCTGGATCGGCGGGTTGACCTTGAAGTTCTTGCCCCACAGGTAGGTCAGGCTCTCGTTGTGCCAGATCAGCGGGCCGTCGTTGCTGGCCGGTGCGGGGGTGAGGTCTTCGCCGCCGGCCATGGCCTGGCCGGTAGCCAGCAGCCCGCCGGCGAGCAGCAGGGATGCGAGGGTGCGAGTCATGTGGTGCTCCTAGGTTTTGAAGTGCAGCGATCTCGTTGGAATTCTGAACCTGTCCATTCGGTCAGGCCTGGCCTGCCGAGGCAAGATCGGGGCCAACGCCGGGCGTTGGCCGGGTTTTCCTTGTATGTATGGGGAAAAACCATGCTTTTTCAGGGGCCTGGCCACGCCGGGGCGAGCGCCTGGAATCGGGCAAAAACCTGACTCTTGGGACAGGTAGTGCCTTCGAACAGGGCAGCGCAGGCCGTCGAAGCGCCATTTTGGCGAGCATGGAAAGGGCTTATTGAATACAGGTTTTCTTTGAGTTGAATGGAATCAATTCAAAATGTGTATACAATTTGCTGTGAAGAATCTACACAACCGCCCTTCGCGGCTCCCTTGCCGGGTAGCCGCGACTTTCCGGGCGCGGATGATGCCAGAGCCGCGCCGCACAAGCACCTCCGCCGGCCCGGCGGTGGGCCTTCACCAGGCGGCGATCTGCCCGTCGGTGCGCGGCTCGGTGCCGCCGCAGAGCACGCCGCTGAGCGGGTCGCGCAGGATGATCTGGCCGCGGCCGTAGCTGGTCAGGTCGTGGGCCACCTCCACGTGGTGGCCGCGGCGGGTGAGCACCGCCGCCAGGCTGCGCGGCGCGCCGTGCTCGATGCCGATGCGCTTGTCGCCCAGCCACTGCCAGCGCGGGGCGTCCAGCGCGGCCTGGGGGTTGAGGCCGAAGTCCACCAGGTTCATCACCATCTGCACGTGGCCCTGGGGCTGCATGTAGGCGCCCATCACGCCGAACGGCCCCAGCGGCACGCCACCCTGGCTGAGGAAGCCGGGGATGATGGTGTGGAAGGTCTTCTTGCCCGGGGCCAGGGCGTTGACGTGGCCGGCGTCGAGGCTGAATTCGGCGCCGCGGTTCTGCAGCGCGATGCCGGTGCCGGGCACCACCACGCCGGAGCCGAAGCCGTGGTAGTTGCTCTGGATGAAGGACACCAGGTTGCCCTCGCCGTCGGCCGTGGCCAGGTACACGGTGCCGCCGGCGCGCGGCTTGCCCGGGCGCGGTTCCAGGGCGCGCTCGCCGATCAGCGCGCGGCGGCTGGCGGCGTAGTCGTCGCTGAGCAGGTCGGCCACGCTGAAGCGCATGGCGTCCGGCTGGCCGATGTAGGCGCGGCCGTCGGCGTAGGCCAGCTTCATGGCCTCCAGCTGGCGGTGCCAGGTGTCCGGGCTGTCGCGCTCGCCGAAGGTGAAGCCCTTGAGGATGTTCAGGGCCATCAGCGCCACCAGGCCCTGGCCGGCCGGGGGGATTTCCCAGACGTCGTAGCCGCGGTAGTTCAGCGAGATGGGCTCGACCCATTGCGCGCGGTAGCCGGCCAGGTCGGCCTCGCCCAGGTAGCCGCCGCTGGCGGCGGCATGGGTGGCGATGCGTCGGGCCAGGGCGCCGCGGTAGAAGCTCTCGCACTTCGTCTCGGCCAGCTCGCGCAGGGTTTGCGCCTGGCCGGGGTGGCGGAAGATTTCCCCGGCGCGCGGGGCGCGGCCGTCGACGAGGAACTCGTCGAACCAGGCCGCCAGCTCCGGATGCGCGTCGCGCACGCCGCGGAACTTGTCCAGGCCGCCCTGCCACAGCCCGGCGATCACCGGCGAGAGCGGGAAGCCTTCCTCGGCCAGCTCGATGGCCGGGGCCAGCAGCTCGGCGAAGGGCAGCCGGCCGAAGCGCGCCGACAGCTCGGCCCAGGCCGCCGGGCAGCCGGGCACCGTCACCGGCGTCCAGCCGTACAGCGGCATGCGCGTGTGGCCGGCGCCCTGCACGGTGGCGATATCCAGCGCCCGCGGGGCGAAGCCGGCGGCGTCCAGGCCGTGCAGCCGGTCCTTGACCCACACCAGGGCGAAGGCGTCGCCGCCGATGCCGCAGCCGGTGGGCTCCACCACCGTCAGCGCCGCCGCCGTGGCCACTGCGGCGTCCACCGCGTTGCCGCCGCGCCTGAGGATATCCAGCCCGACCTGCGCCGCCAGCGGCTGCGAGGTGGCCACCATGCCGCGCCGGGCATACACCAGGGAACGCTGCGAGGGGTAGGGGTATTCCTGGGCGGAGAAATTCAGCATGGCGGGCTCCGTTGACGGCTTGAGGCGGCAGGGTAGCCCTGCCAGACTCTGACGACTAGCGATACAAAGCCAAAGCATAGCGATGAACGGACAGCACCCCGACCTGCAACGCTCGATCCCGGCGCTCGACGACCTGCCGCGACCGGTCTACGCGCGCGCCGAGAGCCTGCGCGCCGGTTCCTGGACCGGCCGCCACCACCACGCCTGGGTGCAACTGTCCTACGCCATCAGCGGGGTGCTCGGCGTGCATACCGCCGAGGGCAGCTTCTTCGCCCCGCCGCAGCGCGCCATCTGGATACCCGCCTACCTGGAGCACCAGGTGGTCACCTCCGGCCGCGCGGAGATGCGCAGCCTCTACCTGAGCGCCGAGGCCTGCGCCTGGGCGCCACCACGCTGCCGGGTGCTGGAGGTGACGCCGCTGGCCCGCGAGCTGGTCAAGGCCTTCTGCGAGCTACCGGTGGATTATCCACAGGGCGACAGCCCCGAGCAGCGCCTGGTGAGCGTGCTGCTGGACCAGCTGCGCACCCTGCCGGAAGTCGCCTTCTCCCTGCCCATGCCCCGGGAGCCGCGGCTGCTGCAACTGTGCCAGGCGCTGATCGACCAGCCCGGCGCCAGCCTCACCCTGGGTGACTGGGCGCAGCGCCTGGGTACCTCGGAGAAGACCCTGTCGCGCCTGTTCCAGCGCGAGACCGGCATGAGCTTCCGCCTCTGGCGCCAACGCCAGCGCCTGCTCGGTTCCCTCGGCGTGCTGGAGGAAGGCGCCAGCGTCACCGCCGCCGCGCTGGACTGCGGCTACGACTCCACCTCGGCCTACATCGCCGCCTTCAAGGGGCTGTTCGGCTTCACCCCCGGTGAGCTGTTCAAGCAACGCTGAGCCGCTGCGGTGTATCTCCCCTGTACCTGTAGGAGCGAGCTTGCTCGCGAACAGCGTTTCCAGGCGGCCCTGGTGTTGCAGTTTGACTCCGCAACCCTCTCCCCAGCCCTCTCCCTGAAGGGAGAGGGGGCTAGTCCGTGCCGAGAGGAGGAGTGGTTTCAGCCGGAAACCTTCGGAGTTGCCGGCTAACTCCTATACATCCGTATCTGCCCAACGGTCCCCTCTCCCTTCAGGGCGGGGCGCGCAGCCGAGGGTTAGGGAGAGGGCGCTCTTCAGGCCAGGCACCGAAGCCACCAGGAGACCCGGTTCGCGAGCAAGAGCCAGGCGCTCCCCTCGCTCCTACGAAAAGCCGCTCCGAATAAGCGGATTTCCGCTCATCCACCCCCGTCGATCGGCAGCCAGGCGCCTGCCCACAGCGTACGAAAACCCTGTAAGCCCTTGTGCCACGCGGCTTTGCGCCCTTGGCACGCTGCCTGCTATCGCCCTCCTCACTGCGCCGCACCTCGCGGCGCGCCGGTGCGTGGTTTCGTGGTCCACGCACCCGACGACAACAACGACAAGAGGATTACCCATGGATAGCGCAAGCGCCGTCTCCGCTTCTGCCGCGCCCCGTACGACCTCCCAGCGCATCAAGTCGATCTTCAGCGGTTCGGTGGGCAACCTGGTGGAGTGGTACGACTGGTACGTCTACGCCGCCTTCTCGCTGTACTTCGCCAAGGCCTTCTTCCCTCAGGGCGACATGACCGCCCAGCTGCTGAACACCGCCGCGATCTTCGCCGTGGGCTTCCTGATGCGCCCGATCGGCGGCTGGCTGATGGGTATCTACGCCGACCGCAAGGGCCGCAAGGCCGCACTGCTGGCCTCGGTGCTGCTGATGTGCTTCGGCTCGCTGATCATCGCCCTGACCCCCAGCTACGAGACCATCGGCGTCGGCGCGCCCATCCTGCTGGTGCTCGCGCGCCTGCTGCAGGGCCTGTCGGTCGGCGGCGAATACGGCACCTCGGCCACCTACCTCAGCGAGATGGCCAACAAGGAACAGCGCGGCTTCTTCTCCAGCTTCCAGTACGTGACCCTGATCTCCGGCCAGCTCATCGCCCTGGCGGTGCTGATCGTGCTGCAGCAGACCCTCACCGTCGAACAGCTGGAAAGCTGGGGCTGGCGCGTGCCCTTCTTCATCGGCGCGCTGTGCGCGGTGACCGCCATGTTCCTGCGCCGCGGCATGGAAGAGACCGAGTCCTTCTCGCAGAAGAAGGAAGAGCCCAAGGAAAGCCTGATGCGCGCCCTGCTGCGCCACCCGAAGGAAGTGCTCACCGTGGTCGGCCTGACCATGGGCGGCACCCTGGCCTTCTACACCTACACCACGTACATGCAGAAGTACCTGGTGAACACCGTGGGCATGAGCAAGACCGACTCGACCATGATCTCGGCCGCCACCCTGTTCCTGTTCATGCTGCTGCAGCCCATCGTCGGCGCGCTGTCGGACAAGATCGGCCGCCGCCCGATCCTGATCGCCTTCGGCGTGCTGGGCACCCTGTTCACCTACCCGATCCTCAGCACCCTGCACACCATCGACACCTGGTGGGGCGCGTTCTTCCTGATCATGGCGGCGCTGGTGATCGTCAGCGGCTACACCTCGATCAACGCCGTGGTGAAGGCCGAGCTGTTCCCCACCGAGATCCGTGCCCTGGGCGTGGGCCTGCCCTACGCGCTGACCGTGTCGATCTTCGGCGGCACCGCCGAGTACGTGGCGCTGTGGTTCAAGAGCGTCGGTCTCGAGAGCGGCTTCTACTGGTACGTCACCGGCTGCATCGCCTGCTCGCTGCTGGTCTACGTGACCATGAAGGACACCCAGAAACACTCGAAGATCACCACCGACTGATAGGGCGCGTGCCCTGGCCCCGGGCAGGTTCCGGGGCGTTTTATCCACAAGGCCCGGCAGCTGCCGGGCCTTGTCGTTTGCGGCCCGGTTGCGCGGGAGCGGTTATGCTGGTTTTTTTCCAAGCGACGAGGACAAGCCCATGAGCACTGCCAATTCCGCCCTGATCGTCGGCGCCTCCCGCGGCCTCGGCCTGGGCCTGGTGAACCAGCTGCTGGCGCGCGGCTGGGAGGTCACCGCCACCGTGCGCGACGCCGCCAATGCCGGCGTGCTGGACAGCCTGCCGGTGCGCGTCGAGTCCCTGGTGCTGGACGATGCGGCCTCCCAGGACCGCCTCGCCGAAGCACTCGCCGGGCAGCGCTTCGCCCTGGTGTACATCAACGCCGGCATCTACGGCCCGCCGCACCAGTCGGCGCTGGATGCCAGCCTGGTCGAGGTCGGCGAGCTGTTCATGGTCAACGCCGTGGCCCCCGTGCGCCTGGCCGAGCGCCTGCTGCCACGGCTGGATGCGCAACGCGGCGTGCTGGCCTTCATGACCTCCGAGCTGGGCAGCGTGGCCGGCAACGAATCCGGCGGCATGGCGCTGTACCGGGCGAGCAAGGCGGCGCTGAACTCGCTGACCCGCAGCTTCGTCGCCGGCCTGGGCGAAACCGGCCTGACCGTGCTCGACCTGCACCCCGGCTGGGTACGCACCGACATGGGCGGCGAGGCCGCGCCGCTGGACGTGGAAACCAGCGCCGCCGGGCTGATCGACCAGGTCGAGGCCTACGCCGGGCGCGGCGGCCAGTACTACCTGGACTACCAGGGGACGACGATCGACTGGTGACGGACGCCGGCGGAGGCGTTAACATGCACCGGCGCCTGACCTGCGGGTCAGGTGCACCTGGATCAGCAGACAGGGTGAACACTGAGCTGGCTTCCCGAACAACCGGGAGCCGGCTCGCCTCGGGCGGCGGCTCCGCCACTCAAGAGGATTCACCCATGTCATCCCCCCGCCTGTGGCTGCGCAACCCCCTCGCCATCTTCACCGCCAACGGCCTCGACGCCCGTGGCGGCCTGGTCGTGCAGGACGGTCGCATCCTCGAACTGGTCGCCGCCGGCCAGCAACCCTCGCAGCCCTGCGAGCAGGTGTTCGACGCCAGCCAGCACGTGCTGCTGCCGGGCCTGATCAACACCCACCACCACTTCTACCAGACCCTCACCCGCGCCTGGGCGCCGGTGGTCAACCAGCCGCTGTTCCCCTGGCTGAAGACGCTCTACCCGGTGTGGGCGCGGCTGACCCCCGACCAACTGGCGCTGGCCACCAAGGTGGCCCTGGCCGAGCTGCTGCTGTCCGGCTGCACCACCGCCGCCGACCACCACTACCTGTTCCCCGACGGCCTGGAGCAGGCCATCGACGTGCAGGCCGGGGTGGTCGCCGAGCTGGGCATGCGCGCCATGCTCACCCGCGGCTCCATGAGCCTGGGCGAGGCCGATGGCGGTTTGCCGCCGCAGCAGACGGTGCAGCGCGCCGAAGACATCCTCGACGACAGCGAGCGGCTGATCCGCGACTACCACCAGCGTGGCGACGGCGCCCAGGTGCAGATCGCCCTGGCGCCCTGCTCGCCGTTCTCGGTGACCCCGGAAATCATGCGCGCCAGCGCCGACCTGGCCGAACGCCACGACGTGCGCCTGCACACCCACCTGGCCGAGACCCTCGACGAGGAAGACTTCTGCCTGCAGCGCTTCGGCCAGCGCACCGTGGACTACCTGGACAGCGTCGGCTGGCTCGGCCCGCGCACCTGGCTGGCCCACGGCATCCACTTCAACGACGAGGAAATCGCCCGCCTGGGCCAGGCCGGCACCGGCATCTGCCACTGCCCCAGCTCGAACATGCGCCTGGCCTCGGGCATCTGCCCCACCGTGGCCCTGGAAGCGGCCGGCGCGCCGGTGGGCATCGGCGTGGACGGCTCGGCCTCCAACGACGCCTCCAACATGATCCTCGAAGCCCGCCAGGCCCTGTACATCCAGCGCCTGCGCTACGGCGCCGAAGCCATCACCCCGGAACGCGCCCTGGGCTGGGCCACCAGGGGCTCGGCGAAACTGCTGGGCCGCAGCGACATCGGTGAGCTGGCGCCGGGCAAGCAGGCGGACCTGGCGCTGTTCAAGCTGGATGAGCTGCGGTTCTCCGGGAGCCATGATCCGTTGTCGGCGCTGCTGCTGTGCGGGGCGGACAGGGCGGACAGGGTGATGGTCGGGGGGAGTTGGCGG
>NZ_QGSL01000106.1:21958-32070 GCF_003176655.1 Pseudomonas sp. RW407
AAAAAAGAGGAGCCCTCCCGTCAGGCTATGCCCGCATCAACGCAACTTCGCGCAATGATCCTGCGGCGGCAGCGCCGGCGTGTACCAGGCGTAGTCGGCCTGTTGCGCGGAGACCGTCTTGCCCACCTCGGCCAGCATCAGCACCTGCGTGCCCTCCCCTGCCCCCAGGTCTTCCAGGTGCAGCGGCACGCCCAGGTCGCGGCGGACGTGGAAGCCGCCGGCGATCAGCACGGCGGGCGCGGGCGCCGCCTTCAGCCGCTCGGCCATGCGCCGGTCGCGTTGCTGCTGCACCGCCAGCATGGCCGGCATCTGGCTTTCCGGCAGCAGGCCGCAGTGGGATTCGCGGATGTCGTCGAGCAGCACCCGGCGCACGTCCTCGGCCGTCGAGCGGGTACCGGCGAGGGCCGGCTGTTCGCCGTAGATGCGCTTGATCTCGCTGCGATCCAGGTTGGCCGCCAGCAACGGCGCCGGTTGCTTGACCAGCCAGGACACCAGCGGGCCGTAGAGCGACCAGTCCCAGCCCGGCTGCCAGGCCAGCGCGGCGTACAGGTCCTGCGGCGGCTTGCCGGCGGCGCTGGCCGCCTGGGCCGCCGTCGCCCGTTGCTGCTGGTTGGGGTTGAGCATTTCCAGCAACACGCTGCCCTGCTCGCGGCGCTGGGCCAGGGCGCGCACCAGCCACAGCTCCAGGGCGTGGTGGTCGGGGTTGTCGTGCTGCTCGCCGACCAGCACGCGCGGTGCGGCCTCCAGGCGTTCGAGCAGTTGTTCCGGAGTCAGCGCCTGGCCGCTGCGCAGGTCGCGGATGACACCCAACTCGGCATTGTCGCGGCCTTCGGGGCTCTGCCAGGTCGGCAGGGGCGGTGCGGAAGGCAGGCTCTGGCAGGCCGCCAGCAGCGCCACCAGGGGAATCAGCAGGTATTTCACGTGAACTCCTTTCAACGGGCAACGATCAGCGGATGGCCGCGCTCGGGATGGCGCTGCACCAGCACGTCCAGGCCGAACACCTGGCGCAGCGGTTCCGCGCGCAGTACCTCGTCCGGCGTGCCGAACAGATGCGGGCGGCCGTCGTGCAACAGGAGCAGGCGGTCACAGTAGCGCGCCGCGAGGTTGAGGTCATGCAGGATGACCAGCACCGCGGCGCCGCAGCCGGCGAATTCGCGCACGGCCTGCAGGGTGGTGTGCTGGTGCAGGGGGTCCAGCGCCGAGGTCGGCTCGTCCAGCAGCAGCACCTGTTCCGCGCCGCCCGGCCACAACTGCGCCAGGACCCGCGCCAGGTGCACGCGCTGGCGCTCGCCACCGGACAGCGCCAGGTAGCTGCGCCCGGCCAGGTGCGAGGCGTCGGCCGCGGCCATGGCCTCGGCGATGATCTCGGCGTCGCGCTGGCGGCCGCTGTCGTGGGGCAGGCGGCCGAAGCCCACCACGGATTCGACGCTGAAGGCGAAATTCAGCGACGAGGATTGCGGCAGCACCGCCAAGCGCCGTGCCCGCGCCGTGCCCTGCCATTGCTCCAGCGCGCGGCCGTCGAGGCTCACGCTACCGCTGGCCAGTGGCAGCTCGCCGTTCAGCGCCCCCAGCAGGGTGCTCTTGCCCGCGCCGTTGGGCCCCAGCACGCCGAGCACCTCGCCCGGCTGCAGCGCCAGGCTCACGCCCTGCAGCACGACCTGCTGGCCGCGCTTCACCGTCAGGTTTTCCGCCGCCAGCATCAGGAACGCCCCCGGATCAGCAGGTAAAGGAAGAAGGGCGCGCCGATCAGCGCCGTGACGATGCCGATCGGCAGCTCCGCCGGCGCCAGCGCCAGGCGCGCCACCAGGTCGGCGAGCAGCAGCAGGATGGCGCCGCCGAACATCGAGGCCGGCAGCAGCAGGCGGTGGTCGGGGCCGACGATCAGGCGCAGCAGGTGCGGCACCACCAGGCCGATGAAGCCGATCAGCCCCGCCGCGGCCACCGCGGCGCCAACCCCCAGGGCGGTGCAGAGGATCAGTTCGACCTTCAGCCGCTCGACGTCGAAGCCCAGGTGGCGCGCCTCGGACTCGCCCAGCAGCAGCGCGTTGAGCGCGTCCACCCGGCGCGGCAGCCAGCAGGCCACCAGCAGCGTGACCAGCAGCAGCGGCCACAGCCGCGGGTAGCTGGCGCCATTGAGGCTGCCGAGGTTCCAGAAGGTCAGGGTGCGCAGCGTCGCGTCGTCGGCCAGGTAGGTGAACAGGCCGATCAGCGCGCCGGCCAGCGCAGTGAGGGCGATGCCGGCGAGCAGCATGGTGGCCACGCTGGTCTGGCCGTTGTGGCGGCCGAGGCGGTAGACCAGCGCGGTCACCAGCAGGCCGCCGACGAAGGCGCAGGCCGACAGCAGGTAGGGCGCGAAGGCCTCCGGCAGGCCACCGATGGAGGCGCCGAAGACGATGGCGATGGCGGCGCCCAGCGCGGCGCCGCTGGACACGCCGATCAGCCCGGGGTCGGCCAGCGGGTTGCGGAACAGCCCCTGCATGGCCACCCCGGCCAGCGCCAGCACCCCGCCGGTGGCGACGCCCAGCAGGGTGCGCGGCAGGCGGATCTGCCCGACGATCAGTTCGGCCTGGCCGAGATCGTCGGCGGACACCGGCAGCCCGGCCAGGCGCGCCAGCGCCCGTAGCGTGTCGCCCAGCGGCAGGCTGACCGGCCCCAGGGCCAGGGACAGCCAGAGGACCAGCAGCAGGAGGAAACCAAGGAGCAGGAACAGCGGTCGGGCAGCGTGCTTCGCAGTCAAGGACGACCTTCCGGGTTCAGGGCCTGCGCGGAAGGATAAAAGGCTTGGGAGAGGCTGGCCAATGCGTCCGGAATACGCGGGCCGAGGCCGCCGACCAGCAGCGTCGGGTCGAGCAGCAGCACATGGGCCTCACGCGCCGCCCGGGTGGCGGCCAGCCCGGGGTTCTGGCGAATCAGCGCCTCGCGCGCCTTGTCGCCGTCCAGGCTGCGGTCGGCCAGCACCACCACCTGCGGGTCGAGGGCGGTCAGGGCCTCGCCGGAGAGTGCCTTGTAGCCCTTGTGGCTGGCCAGGTTGCGCCCGCCGGCGTGCTGGATCATCCAGTCGCCGGCGGTGTCCTGCCCGGCCACCAGCAGGCTGCCGCCGGCGTTGCCGATCAGCAGCAGCACGCCCGGCGCGGCCTGGCCGGCCTGGGCCTTGCTGACCCAGGCCTGCTGCGCCGCCAGGCGCGCCTGGAAGTCCGCCGCCACCTTCCCGGCCTGCTCGGGCGTACCCAGCAGTTCGCCCAGGCGCAGCAGGTTGTCGTGCACGGTCTGCTCATCGGCCTTGGCCGACAGGGTCTCGATACGCACCCCGGCGGCGCGTAGTTGTTGCAGTACCGGCGGCGGCCCCATCTCCTCGCTGCCGAGGAGGATGTCCGGCTTCAGCGCCAGGATGCCCTCGGCCGCCAGTTGGCGCTGGTAGCCGATCTTCGGCAGCGCCTTGAGGCTGGCCGGGTGCAGGCTGGTGGTGTCGACGCCGACCAGGCGGGGCTCGCCGCCCAGGGCCACCACCCACTCGCTCAGCGAGCCGCCGGCGCTCACCCAGCGCTTGGGCAGGGTGTCGCCGATGGCGCTGGTGGCGGCGAGGCAAAGCCCGGCGAACAGCCCGGCCAGCAGGGGACGCGCAGTCATGGTTGCCTCCTCAGATAGCCGTGAAGGATTCGGCGAGGCTACGCCATTCTTCCAGTTCCGGCACACCCGGCTTGCGCGCGCCGAACACCTGCAGGACCAGCTCGCCATCGGCGTCGAAGGCCTCCCAGCTGGTGACGATGCCGTCGCTGCTCGGCTTGCGCACGCGCCACAGCTCGCGCACGCCGGAGGTCTTCAGGTGCAGGTTGAACTGCGCATCGAGCACGTTGAACCAGTCGTCCAGCCACTTCAGGTTGTCCACGGTGCCGGTGTGGATCTGGATGCAGTGGGCGTTGCCGACGAAGATCATGATCGGCAGGCGGGATGCGCTGGCCGCCTCCAGCAGGCGCGGCAGCTCGGCCACGTCCAGCGGCTCGGCCCACTCGCGGCCGGCCAGGCGCAGCGCCTGGGTGCGCGCGGCCTTGTGCTTCTTCAGCAGGGCGAAGAAGTGGTGGGTGTCCTTCAGCGCCGCCCAGCCCCCGCGCAGGGAAGCGACGTCGATCGCTTCATCGGCCAGCGGCGCGGCCTTGGCCTCGGCCGGGCGCAGCTCCAGGCGCTCGCTCTGCTCCTCGGCGCGGAAGCGTTCCAGTAGCGGCGCCCAGGCGGCGACCTCGCTGTGCTCGGTGAGGAACACCTTGTGCACCGCGGTGCCCTGGCGGTCGAACACCTGGATGCTGCGCTGGGTGCCGTGGGCGGTTTCCTCGCTGACGGCGAACACACTGTCCCAGCCGCCGAGGAACAGGCGCAGGTCGATGTCCGGGGACACCACCAGGCCCATCTGCCCGTTGGCCGATACGGTGACTTCCTGGTACGGCCCCTTGCGCTCGTGCACGCAGTGCTCGTTGCGCGTCAGCGCCATGATCGGGCCCAGCTCGCCCAGCGCCGGCAGCAGCGCGGCCCACTCCGGGCGCAGGCGCACGGCATCGACGCCGAGACGGCTGGCGGTCAGCTCGGCCTCGCTCACATCCAGGTGTTGCGCCGCATCGCGGGCGCGCAGACGCGGTTTCTCGGCGCGCAGCGCCTGCCAGGCGCGGTACAGCTCGGAAGCCGGCGCGGAAAGGGTAGTCATCGCAGAAGTCCTCGTTCACAGGGAGACCTGCCGCATCGCGGCGGCACCGACGAACTGTGCCACAACGAATTTAATAAATCTATTTGATAATAATTTGCATTTAGATTTGAGAGGCATTATGGTCTGCGCCGCCTTCTGCCAACGGCCATTTGCCATCTGCCACTTCCAAGAAAAATACAGGTACCCCATGTCGATCACGCCTCCGTTCGCCCGCCGCCACTGGCTGGCCCTGTTGTTGCTGAGCCCCTCACTCGCCCTCGCGAACAATGCGGTTTCCCTCGGCGAGACCACGGTCACCGCGACGCGCAGCGAGCAACCCGTGGATGCGGTGCCCAGCACTGTGAGCGTGCAGACCGAGCAGGACATCGACCGCAACAACGCCAACGACATCAAGCAGCTGGTGCGCTACGAGCCCGGCGTGTCGGTGAGCGGCAGCGGCAGCCGCTTCGGCCTGTCGGGCTTCACCATCCGCGGCATCGGCGGCAACCGCGTGCTGACCCAGGTGGACGGCGTCGGCGTGCCCGGCGCCTTCGCCTTCGGCCCCTTCATGGACGCGCGGCGCAACTACATCGACCTGGATACCGTGAAACGCGTCGAGATACTTCGCGGCCCGGCCAGCTCGCTGTACGGCAGCGACGCCCTGGGCGGCGCGGTGAGCTTCCTGACCAAGGACGCCGCGGACTACCTGGAGGATGGCAAGGACTTCTACGCCCGCTTCAAGACCGGCTACGACGGCTCCGACGACAGTTGGCTGGGCAGCGCCACCTTCGCCGGGCGCCAGGGGCCGGTGGACGGCCTGCTGACCATCAGCCGCCGCGACGGCCACGACACCGAGACCTTCGGCGGCCAGGGCGGCATCGGCGCCACCCGTGGCGAGGCCAACCCGGTGGACTTCGGCACCGACAACCTGCTGGCCAAGGTCGGCTGGGACTACGCCGAAGGCAGCCGCCTGCAGTTGGCCTACGAGCGCTACGCCGACGACGCCGACACCCGCCTGCTCAACGAGTACAGCGCCACCGGCGCCACCCGCACCTCCGATGCCACCGACAGCACCGACCGCGAGCGCATCAGCCTGCAGCACCGCTTCCAGCTCGACAGCGCGCTGGCCGACCAGGTGCAATGGCAGCTCAACTACCAGGACAGCCAGATCCGCCAGCAGACCTACCAGGAACGCTTCAGCGGCGGCAGCCTGCGCGATCGCGTGCGGGATTCGAAATACCAGGAAACACTCTGGGGCCTGAACAGCCAGCTGGACAAGCGCTTCGCCCTGGCCGACACCCAGCACCACCTGATCTACGGCTTCGACCTCAAGCGCCTGGAAAGCAGCGACCTGCGCAAGGGCGGCGAGACCTTCCAGAGCAACGGCCAACCGGTGCCGCCGGCCTTCGGCAGCGAAACCTTCCCGCTCAGCGACTTCCCCGATCCGGTCACCCACGAATACGCGGCGTTCATCCAGGACAGCATCGACATCGGCCGCTGGACCCTGCTGCCGGGCCTGCGCTATGACTACTACGAGATGCGCCCGGAGGTCAGCCAGCGCTATCTCAACAGCCACCCGCTGGACACCGCCCCGTCCAACTTCAGCGATCACGCGTTGTCGCCCAAGTTCGGCGTGACCTACCGCATCGACGACCACCACAGCGTCTACGGCCAGTACGCCGCCGGCTTCCGCGCGCCCGAGCCGGTGGACATCTTCGGCGAGTTCGTCAACACCGCCATCGGCTACCAGACCATCGCCAACACCGACCTCAAGCCGGAAACCAGCGACAGTTATGAACTCGGCCTGCGCGGCAAGTACACCATGGGCAGCTTCGGCATCGCCCTCTTCTATAACCGCTACGACGACTTCATCGAGCAGGTCACCCTGCCCAACGACCCCACCGGCAACGGCCGCCTGACCTACCAGTACACCAACCTGGACAAGGTCACCATCCGCGGCGCCGAGGCCCGCGGCGACCTCGACCTGCACCTGGCCGCCGGCCTGCCCGAGGGGACCCGCCTGCGTGGCGCCGTGTCCTATGCACGGGGCAAGGACGAGGAAACCGGCGAGCCGATCAACAGCGTCGACCCGCTCAAGGGCGTGTTCGGTTTGGGGTATGATGCGCCCGGCGGACGTTTCGGCAGCGAGCTGACCTGGACCCTGGTGCAGGCCAAGCAGCGCATCGACGACAACGAAGTCCCCAGCCAATTCAAGCCCGGCGGCTACGGTCTGCTCGACCTCAGCGGCTGGGTGCGGATCACCGACGGCGTGACCCTCAACGCCGGCCTGTTCAACCTCACCGACAAGAAGTACTGGCAATGGGGCGACGTACGCGGCCTCACCGAGAACAGCCCCAGCCTGGATCGCTACACCCAGCCCGGCCGCTATGCGGCGGCCAACCTGATCTGGGAGATCTGACCGACTTCAGCACAAGGACGTGCACCCTATCCCGACGCCAGGGGGCGCCACGCGCCCTGCTGTCGGCGCCGGGAGCGCCGCGGTGATCCTGCTCTGCCATCCGGGCGAACTGGCCGAGGGCCGCAGCCGCGGCTTCCAGGTGGAAGGCCTGAAGGTCTTCGCCGTGCGCCGCCAGGGCCGCGTGTACGCCTACCGCAACCGCTGCCCGCACCGCGGCGTGCCCCTGGAGTGGGAGGCCGACCGCTTCCTCGACGCCAGCGGCGGCCTGCTGCAGTGCGCCCATCACGGCGCGCTCTTCCTCGTCGAATCCGGCGAATGCATCCAGGGCCCCTGCCTGGGCGAGGTGCTCGACAGCCTGCCTTGCCGCGAGGACGAGCGGGGCCTGTGGATAGGCCTGCCCGAGGATGACTGAAAGACCTACAACTCGATGCGCAGCGGCCGGCTCAGGCGGATTTCGCTGACGTCGATATCGGCACCATAGGCCAGCATCTCCACGCCGGCGTCGCGCGCCTCGCGCAGCGCGGCGGCATAGGCCGGGTCGATCTCCTCCGCCGGGCGCACCGCCTCGATGCCGGACAGGTTCACGCAATACAGCAGCACCGCGCGGGTACCCGCACGGGCCAGGGTCGCCAGCTCGCGCAGGTGCTTGGCCCCGCGGGTGGTCACGGCGTCGGGGAAGGCCGCCACCGGCGTGGCGTCGAAGCCCAGGGTGACGCTCTTCACCTCGACGAACGCCGACCCGCCGGCGAAGTCCAGGCGGAAGTCCGCGCGGCTGTTCTCCACGCCATAGGCGACCTCCCGGCGCAGCCCGGCGAAACCGGCCAGTTCGGCAACGCTGCCGGCCAGCAGGGCCTCCTCCACCAGGCGGTTGGCCCGCCCGGTGTTTACGCAGGCCAGGCGCCCCTGGGGCGTCTCGCTCAGCTCCCAGGTGCCGGGCAGCTTGCGCTTGGGGTCGGAGGAACGGCTGAACCACACCCGGCAGCCCTCGCTCATGCAGTTGAGCATGGAGCCGGTGTTCGGGCAGTGGATGGTCAACTGCTCACCGGTGGGCGTCTCGATATCGGCGAGGAAGCGCTTGTAGCGGCGCAGCAGGCGCGCCTCCTCCAGTTCCGGAGCGAAGCGCATCAGGGCCGCCAGCTCTTCAGGCCGCGGGCGATCCGCTCCACCGCCTGCTCCAGGCGTTCCAGGCTCTGGGTATAGGCGAAGCGCACGTGGTGGTCGGCCTGGTAGCGGCCGAAGTCCACGCCCGGGGTGAAGGCCACGTGCTCGGTCTCGATGAAGTGCTGGCAGAAGCGGTAGGCGTCGCCGCCGAAGGCGCTGATGTCGGCGTACAGGTAGAAGGCCCCTTCCGGCTCCACGGCGATGCCGAAGCCCAGCTCGCGCAGGGCCGGCAGCAGGTAGTCGCGGCGGCGGGCGAACTCGGCGCGGCGTTCCTCGAGAATGGCCAGGGTGCCCTCCTCGAAGCAGGCCAGCGCGGCATACTGGGCCATGCTCGGGGCGCTGATGTAGAGGTTCTGCGCCAGCTTCTCCAACTCGCCCACCGCCGCCGGCGGCGCCACCAGCCAGCCGAGGCGCCAGCCGGTCATGCCGAAATATTTGGAGAAACTGTTGAGGACGTAGGCCTCGTCGTCCACTTCCAGCACGCTGCTGGCATCCACGCCGTAGGTCAGGCCGTGGTAGATCTCGTCCACCACCAGGTGCCCGCCACGGGCCTTGAGGGCCTGCGACAACGCGGCCAGTTCATCCTTGTGCAGCAAAGTGCCCGTAGGATTCGCCGGCGATGCCAGCAAAGCGCCTACACTGTCCTGATTCCAGTGCGCATCCACCAGTTCCGGGGTGAGCTGGTAACGGCTCTGCGGGCCCACCGGCACCAGTTGCGCGGCGCCCTCCACCAGGCGCAGGAAGTGACGGTTGCACGGGTAGCCGGGGTCGGCCAGCAGCCAGTGGCGGCCCGGGTCGACCAGCAGGCTGCTGGCCAGCAGCAGGGCGCCGGAACCGCCCGGGGTGACCAGGATGCGCTCGGGGTCGATGGCCAGGCGGTAGCGCGAGGCGTAGAAGCCGGCGATGGCCTCGCGCAGCTGCGGCAGGCCGCGGGCCGCGGTGTAGCGGGTATGGCCGGCGGCCAGTGCGGCCTGGCCGGCGGCGACTATGGGCGCGGCGGTGCTGAAGTCCGGCTCGCCGATCTCCAGGTGGATGACGTCGTGGCCAGCGGCCTGCAGCTCGTTGGCTCGCGCCAACAACGCCATGACGTGGAAAGGTTCGATGGCGCGGCTGCGGGCACTGAAGGAAGAAACCATGGGAAATACCGAACTTTGCGACGAAGAGGCGATTCTAACCAAGCCATCAGCGGGTGGCAGCAAGCTCGACAACCGGGAGTAGCATCACGATTATCGATCTGGTAAGTTCGCCCGCTTGCGAGCGCGGGGCCGGCGGTGCCGGAGAGGGACCATCCGCGACAGGATTAGCGAGAGTGAGAGGCGGCCACACATGCCCACCAATGCAAAACAGCAGAGCAGCCAACTGATTCGTGGCTTCGAACCCTACAAGGAAACCAAGGGCGAGGAGTACATGAGCGAGCGCATGCGCGCCCACTTCACCTCCATCCTCAACAAGTGGAAAGTTGAGCTGATGGAAGAAGTCGACCGCACCGTGCACCACATGCAGGACGAAGCGGCCAACTTCCCGGACCCGGCCGACCGCGCCAGCCAGGAAGAGGAGTTCAGCCTCGAACTGCGCGCCCGCGACCGCGAACGCAAACTGATCAAGAAGATCGACGAGACACTGCAGTTGATCGAAGACAACGACTACGGCTGGTGCGACTCCTGCGGCGTGGAGATCGGTATCCGCCGCCTGGAAGCCCGCCCCACCGCGACCCTCTGCATCGACTGCAAGACCCTCGCGGAAATCAAGGAAAAGCAGCTCGGCTCCTGACGCCTGCGGCTTTTCGCGAACGGGGCGCCTAGGCGCCCCGTCGCGTTTGTGCGGCGCCCTGCCTCCCGACCCCCAGCCTGCGCCATGTCC
>NZ_QGSL01000106.1:32080-88922 GCF_003176655.1 Pseudomonas sp. RW407
CGAACCCCAAGCAGGAGCCACCCCATGCAAGCACGCATCCGCAACCGCCACGGCCTGAACATGCCCAGGCTCGGCCTGGGCACCTGGCCGATGACCGGCGCCGAGTGCACCGCCGCCGTGCTCCAGGCCCTGGAGCTGGGCTACCGGCACATCGACACGGCAGCCGGCTACCACAACGAGGATGCCGTCGGCCAGGCGCTGGCCGACAGCGCCGTGCCCCGCGAGGACGTCCACGTCACCAGCAAGGTCTGGTGGGACCGCCTGGCCCCGGCCGACCTCGCCCAGTCCCTGGACGACAGCCTGCGCGCGCTGCGCAGCGACTACCTGGACCTGTTCATGATCCACTGGCCGGGCCGCAACGGCAGCCTGGCCGGCGACGACCTCAAGCGCAGCGTCGAGGCCCTGGTGGCCGCCCGCGACAGCGGCAAGGCGCGCGCCATCGGCGTGGCCAACTTCCCCCTGGCGCTGCTGCGCGAGACCGTGGAAACCCTGGGCGCGCCGCTGGCGGCCATCCAGGTGGAGTACCACCTGATGCTCGACCAGCAGCCACTGCTGGACTACGCCCGCGCCCACGACATGGCCCTCACCGCCTACACCCCGCTGGGCCGCGGGCGCATGCTGGAAGAGCCGGCGATCCAGGCCATCGCCCGGCGCCACGGCGTGCTGCCCAGCCAGGTGGCCCTGGCCTGGCTGCTGGAGCAGGACGGCGTGGCCGCCATTCCCAAGGCCGCCAGCCTGGCCAACCAGCGTTCCAACCTCGCCGCCCTCGACCTGCGCCTGGACGACGCCGACCGCGCGCAGATCGCCGCCCTGCCGAAGAACGTCCGTCTGGTCAGCCCGGAATTTGCCCCACAATGGGACTGACCGTTCGCTGATCGCACACTTCCGCCCACCCCAGCAGTCGCCCGGCCCGGTCCAGAAGCCGCGCCGGGCCTTGCTGCGCCCGGCTTACAGGGCTTTCGACAGGCGTCGCGGGGGGCGATTGACGAAAGTAACTGTTTAGTACATTTTCTGATGACCGCACTCCAGCGGCGACAAGACCTACAAGAGACACCCGCATGCCCCTCCCGATCCTGATCCTCAACGGCCCCAACCTGAACCTGCTCGGCACCCGCGAACCGGCCACCTACGGCTACGAGACGCTGGCCGACGTCGAGGCGCTGTGCCACGCCCGCGCCGACGAACTGGGCCTGCAGGTGGACTTCAAGCAGACCAACCACGAGGGCCAGCTGATCGACTGGATCCACGAGGCCCGCGGCCGTTGCGCCGGCATCGTCATCAACCCGGCGGCCTGGACGCACACCTCGGTGGCCATCCGCGACGCCCTCGCCGCCGTGGAGCTGCCGGTGATCGAGGTGCACCTGTCCAACGTGCACAAGCGCGAGGAATTCCGCCACCACTCCTTCGTCTCGGGCATCGCCGTGGGTGTGCTGGCCGGCTTCGGCAGCAACGGCTACCGCCTGGCCCTCGACCACTTCGCCCACCTGCTGCGGGGTTGACGCCATGAGCCAGAAAGCCTCCATCCTCGCCGGCCTGATCGGCGCCGGCATCCAGGCCTCGCGCACCCCCGCCCTGCACGAGCACGAAGGCGACGCCCAGAGCCTGCGTTATCTGTACCGGCTGATCGACCTGGACCAGTTGAAGCTGAACCTGGACGCCCTGCCCGAACTGCTCGACGGCGCCCAGCGCCTTGGCTTCACCGGGCTGAACATCACCTTCCCGTGCAAGCAGGCGATCATCCCGCTGCTGGACGAGCTGTCCGAGGAAGCGCGCGGCATCGGCGCGGTGAACACCGTGGTGCTGAAGGACGGCAAGCGCGTCGGCCACAACACCGACTGCCTGGGCTTCGCCGAAGGTTTCCGGCGTGGCCTGGCGGACGTGAAGCGCAACCGCGTGGTGCAACTGGGCGCCGGCGGCGCCGGCGCGGCGGTGGCCCACGCGCTGCTCAGCGAAGGCGTCGAGCAGCTGAGCATCTTCGAGGTGGACGCGAGCCGCGCCCAGGCCCTGGTGGACAACCTCAACGCCCACTTCGGCAACGGCCGCGCCCTGGTCTGCGAGGACCTGCCGGCCGCCATGGCAGTGGCCGACGGCCTGGTCAACACCACCCCGGTGGGCATGGCCAAGCTGCCCGGCACGCCGCTGCCGGTGGAACTGCTGCGCGCCGAGCTGTGGGTGGCGGAGATCATCTACTTCCCGCTGGAAACCGAACTGCTGCGCCACGCCCGCAGCCTCGGCTGCCGCACCCTCGACGGCGGCACCATGGCGGTGTTCCAGGCGGTGAAGGCCTTCGAACTCTTCAGCGGCCGCCCGGCCGATGCGCAGCGCATGCAGGCCCACTTCCGCAGCCTGGATTGAGCGTAGGGCGTATAACCGTTCGCGGTTATACGCCGCTACACCTAGCGGAGCCCTGTTCTACAGCCAGCGGGCGCTCGACCGTGGTCAGGCGGCGGATAACGCGGAGCGTTATTCGCCCTACGTCCAACAAGTCCCGTGGTGTTTGCCCAGAAGAGCGCCCTCTCCCTAACCCTCGGCTGCGCGCCCCGCCCTGAAGGGAGAGGGGACCGTTGGGCAGGGTTGGATGTCATGGTGTTAGCCGGCAATCTCGGCGATATCAGGCTGAAACCATCACTTATCTCGGCACGGACTAGCCCCCTCTCCCTTCAGGGAGAGGGCTGGGGAGAGGGTTGCGGCCTCCAGCCCAGCTCCGGAGTCTAACCTGGCGTCATTGTTCGCGAGCAAGCTCGCTCCTACGAAAAACGCCCCCTATCCCCGCCAGTTCTCCCACACCAGCTGCACCCCGGTCGCCAGCAACCCCAGCCGCGCGATGCGGTAGAACCACACATGGTTGACCTTGTCCTGCAGCCAGATCCCCAGCCACACGCCCAGCACCACGATGGGTGCCAGCAGCAGGCTGGTGCCCAGGTTGCTCCAGGTGAACTGGCCGAGCAGCGCGTAGGGCACCAGCTTGATGGCGTTGGTCAGCAGGAAGAAGCAGTTCACCGTGGCGATGTAGCGCATCTTCTCCAGTTGCTGCGGCAGCAGGTACATCATCACCGGCGGGCCGCCGGCGTGGGCGACGAAGCTGGTGAAGCCGGCGATGCCCGAGAGCACCACGCCCTTGCCTACCGCCGCCGGCTTCGGCTGGGCCACGGCGCGGGCCATCAGGGCGTTGAGCAGCACGAAGGCGATGGCGATGCCGCCGATCAGCAGGGCGATGAAGCGCTCGCTGAGCAGGCCGAAGCTCAGCGCGCCCGCCGCCACGCCCAGCAGCGCGCCGGGCAGCATGATCTTCAGGTTGCGCACGTCCCACTTGCCGTAGAAGCGGCGCAGGCCGGTGACGTCGGCCATGCAGAGGATCGGCAGCATCAGCGCGGCGGCCTGGGTCGGCGGCATGGCCAGGGCCATCAGCGGCACGGCGATGCCGCCCAGGGCGCCGCCGAAGCCGCCCTTGGAGACGCCGGTGAGCAGCACGGCGGGGATCGCCACCAGGAGGAATTCGAGGGTCATCGTGGAACTCGTTGGCAAGCGGAGCCGCCGATTATGCCGCGTCAGCGCGTCTGCGCCAGGCCTTTGGGGCGATCAGCGCCCGCTCAGTCCAGCACCGGACGCAACAGCGCCTGGGCCTCGTACAGCGCCGGCAGGTAGCGCAGGCGCATCTCGTCCAGGCCCAGGCGCGAGGCGTGGGTGGTGATCGCCAGGCTGGCGCGCAGGCGCCCGCTGCGGTCCGGCAGCGGCACGCCGATCACGCGCATGCCGATCTCGTATTCCTGGTCCACCAGGCAGTAGCCCTGCTGGGCGACCTTGGCTATCTCCGCCTTCAATGCCGCCAGGTCCGTCAGCGTATAGGGCGTCAGCGCCCGTGGCGGGTTGCGCTCGAAGTAGGCATCCAGCGCCTGCTCATCCAGCGCCGCCAGCCACAGGCGGCCGCTGGCGGTGCAGTACATGGGCACCCGCGAGCCGGGGCGGATCGACAGCGAGGCGATGTGACTGTAGCGGCTGCGCACCACGTGGACGATCTCGTCGCCGTCGCGGGTGCCCACCGAGACGTGCTCCTGGGTCTGCCGCGCCACCTGCTCGACGATCGGCCGCAGCATGCGCGGCAGCTGCGCCGAGTCGACGTAGGCCTGGCCGATGCGCAGGGCCTTGGGCGTCAGCCAGTAGTGGCGGCTGTCGGTCTCGGCGAAGCCCTCGTGCACCAGGGTCAGCAGGAAGCGCCGCGCGGCACTGGGCGTGAGGCCCGACAGGCGCGCCGCCTCGGGCACGCTCAGGCGCGGGCGCTCGGCGCTGAACAGCTGCATCAGCGCCAGGCCCTTCTGCAGGCCGGCGATCAGGTCGCGGGGGTGGATGCCGGGGGTTTCCAAGGTGTGGGCTCCAGGTAATTCGGCCGAATATTGCGATTATCGCATTACTACTGCGAATAGCGCACTAAAGCGCCGTCAATCGCATTGAGCGCAAGAGCCCGCCGCCGCACCCTGGCCAGCAGAACAACGCCAAGAACCCTGGAGGTCAGCATGATTCGTGGTTCGACCGAACTGGTCGCCATCGTCGGTACGCCCATCGCTCAGGTGAAATCGCCGGAGAACTTCAACACCTGGTTCGCCCACAACGGCCAGGACCTCGCGATGATCGCCATCGACCTGGGCGCCGATGCCCTGGATGCCTTCGTCGCCACCCTGCGTGGCTGGCACAACCTGCGCGGCTGCGTGGTCACCGTGCCCTACAAGCAGGCCCTGGCGCCGCGCCTGGACGGCCTGAGCGCCCGCGCCGAGGCACTGGGCTCGGTCAATGTGATCCGCCGCGAGGCCGACGGCCGCCTGCTGGGCGACAACGTCGACGGCGCCGGCTTCCTCAACGCCGCCCGGCGCCATGGCCTGCAACCCGCCGGCAAGCGTGCGCTGGTGGTCGGCACCGGCGGCGTCGGCAGCGCCATCGCCTATGCGCTGTGCGAAGCCGGCATCGGCGAGTTGCGGCTGCGCGACCTCGACCAGGTCCGCGCCGGCGCGCTGGCCGAACGCCTGGGCGCCCTCTTCCCGGACGTGCGCATCGGCGTCGGTGGCGACGACATCGCCGGCCTCGACCTGTTGGTCAACGCATCCCCCGTGGGCATGGGCGACATCGGCGAGCTGCCGCTGCCGGGCATGCTGCTCGACGGTCTGCAGGCCCACACGCTGGTGGCCGACGTGGTCACCAAGCCCGAGATCACCCCGCTGCTGGAGCGTGCCCGCGAGGCCGGCTGCCGCATCCAGACCGGCGCCGAGATGGCCTTCGCGCAACTGGGCAACCTGGGCGCCTTCATGGGCGTCACCCCGCTGGAGATCCAGCCATGACCAGCCTCGCCACCCCGGCCTGGAGCCGCGAGTGCGATGTGCTGGTGCTGGGCAGCGGCGCCGCCGGCTTCGCCGCCGCGGCCACCGCCGCCTGCCAGGGCCTGCGCGTGCTGATGCTGGAGAAAGCCGAGAGCTTCGGCGGCACCTCGGCCATCTCCGGCGGCGCGGTGTGGATCTACGGCACCGACCAGGCCCGCGCGGCCGGCGCGAAGGATTCCGAGCAAGCCATGCGCACCTACCTGCAGCGCACCATCGGCCGGGGCTACAAGCCCGAGCTGGTGGACAGCTTCATCGGCAACGGCCACGCGGCGCTGCGCTGGCTGGAGGCCAACACCGAGCTGCGCTACGCCCTGCGCCCGCATTCGCCGGACTACTACCCCGACGAGGAAGGCGGCACCGAGTTCGGCCGCGCGCTGGAGATGGTCGAGTACGACGGCCGCCGCCTGGGCGAGCGCTTCCGCTACCTGCGCATGCCGCCGCCGGGCATGCTGCTGTTCGGCGGCATGATGGTGAACCGCGTCGACATCCAGCACTTCCTCAGCTTCCGCCGTTCGCCGAAGTCGCTCTGGCACTGCCTCAAGCTGCTGGCCCGCTACGGCATCGACCGCCTCGGGCACCACCGCGGTACGCGCCTGACCACCGGCAATGCGCTGATCGCGCGCCTGGCCACCACGGCTTTCGACAAGGGCGTGGAGCTGTGGCTGAACAGCGAGGCGCAGCAACTGCTCGTCGAGAATGGTGCCGTGGTGGGCGCGCAGGTGCTGCACGAAGGCCGCATCGAGCGCATCCGCGTGCATGGCGGGGTGGTCTGCGCCATGGGCGGTTTCGCCGCCGGCAAGCTGGCCGAACGCTTCCGCCCGGCCAGCAACACCGGGCACCTGAGCATGTCGCCGGAATGCAACGACGGCGCCGCCCTGCGCCTGGGCGAAGGCGTGGGCGCGGCGGCCGGCGAAGGGTTGGCGGCGAACTTCTTCTGGGCGCCGGTCTCCGAACTGCGCCACGCCGACGGCAGCCGCGAGCGCTTCCCGCACCTGGTCACCGACCGCGCCAAGCCGGGCGTCATCGCGGTGAACCGGGCGGGCGAGCGCTTCGTCAACGAATCCAACTCCTACCACCACTTCGTGCAGAGCATGTTCGCCACGGGCAACACCGAGTGCTGGCTGGTCTGCGACGCCACCGCCATGAACCGCTACGGCCTGGGACTGGCGCGGCCGAAGCCGGTCGACAACAGCGCGCTGATCGAGGCCGGCTACCTGCACCGCGCCGACTCGCCGCAAGCCCTGGCCCACGCCATCGGCGTGGACGTCGGCGGCCTGCGCCAGACCCTGGAGCGCTTCAACGCCAACGCGCGCAACGGCGTCGACCCGGACTTCGCCAAGGGCGGCAACAGCTACAACCGCTACATGGGCGACCCGGACCACCGCCCCAACCCCTGCCTGGCGCCGCTGGAGAAGGCGCCCTACTACGCCATCCGCCTCCACACCGGCGACCTCGGCTCGGCCCGCGGGCTGGTCACCGACGGCCAGGCGCGGGTGCTCGACGCGGCCGGCCGGCCCATCCCCGGCCTCTACGCCGCCGGCAACGACATGAACTCGCTGATGGACGGCACCTACCCCGGCCCCGGCATCACCCTCGGCCCCGGCCTGACCTTCGCCTGGCTGGCCGCCAACCATATCGCCGCGCGCCTCGCCACGCCGGCCTCGAAACAAGCAACCCTGGAGCACTGACGATGTACTACGAACTGCGCACCTACAGCATCGACCCGCTGAAACTGGCCGACTGGCTGGCCCTCTACCACAGCCACGCCTACGCGGTGCAGACCGAGCACCTGGGCAGGCTGGTGGGCTTCTTCACCACCGAGTTCGGCGAATGCAGCCAGGTGGTGCACCTGTGGGCCTACGAGAGCCTGGACGAGCGCATGCAGCGCCGCGCCAGCATGGCCGCCGACCCGCGCTGGGCCGAGTTCGGCAAGCGCAACAAGGAACTGGGCGCGGTGCTCAAGCTGGAGTCGCGCCTGCTGCGACCCACCGGCTTCTCGCCGCTGCAGTGAGCCCCATGGCGCGCGGAGCCGTTCCGCGCGCTCCATGACGACAAGAGAAACCCCATGCCCACCTTGCAACCCCTCGACTGCGACCTGCTGGTGGTCGGCTCTGGCGCCGCCGGCCTGGCCGCCGCGGTCACTGCCGCACACCATGGCCTGCGCGTGGTCGTCGCGGAAAAAGCAGCGCAACTCGGCGGAACCAGCGCCTGGTCCGGCGGCTGGCTGTGGATCCCGCGCAACCCGCTGGCCATCGCCGAAGGCCGCATCGAGCCGGAGGATGCGCCGGAGCGTTACCTGAAGGCCCAGGTCCATGCCGAGCAGCTGGACGAGCGCCAGGCCGCCTTCCTGCGCCACGGCCCGGAAATGGTCGACTTCTTCCAGCGCCATACCGCCGTGCAGTTCTTCTCCGGCACCCGCATGCCGGACATGCGCGACGGCGAAGGCGCCGCCGCCGGCGGCCGCTCGCTGTGCGCCCTGCCCTACGACGGCCGCGAACTCGGCCCCTGGCTGCACCACCTGCGCGAGCCGCTGGACGTCGTCAGCCTGGCCGGCATGGGCATCGCCGGCGGCGCCGACCTGGCCAACTTCCTCGACGCCACCCGCTCGCCCAGGGCCGCGCTCTACGTGCTCAAGCGCATCGCCCGGCATTGGTACGGGCGCCTGCGCCACGGGCGCGGCACGCAGCTGGTCAACGGCAACGCCCTGGTGGCCCGCCTGCTGCGCAGCGCGCTGGATTTGAAGGTGCAACTGCTGACGCAAACGCCGATCCACGAACTGCTCCACGAAGGCGGCCAGGTCACCGGCGCCCGCAGCGACACCCTGGAAATCCGCGCCCGCCGTGGCGTGGTCCTGGCCTGCGGCGGCTTCCCCCACGACCACGCGCGCATCGCCCAGCTGATGCCCCACGCCCCGGACGGCTGGCAGCACCGCTCCGCCGCACCGCCGCAGAACAGCGGCGACGGCCTGCGCCTGGGCGAAGCCGTGGGCGCCCGGGTGGCCGCCGACCTGGCCCACGCCGGCGCCTGGGTGCCGGTGTCGCTGGTGCCGCGCCGCGACGGCAGCGTCGGCCACTTCCCGCACCTGGTCGAACGGGCCAAGCCCGGCTTTCTCTGCGTGCGCCGCGACGGCCGGCGCTTCGTCAACGAGGCCGACTGCTACCACGACTTCATGAACGCCCTGTTCGCCGCCACGCCAGCGGGCGAGCCCCACGAGGCCTGGCTGATCGCCGACGTCCGGGCGCGGCGGCGCTACGGCATCGGCTGGGTGAAGCCCTTCCCCTTCCCGGACCTGCCCTACGAGCGCCGCGGCTACCTGGTGAAGGCCCGCAGCCTGGCGCAGCTGGCGGCGCGCTGCGGCATCGACGCCGCGCAGTTGCAGGCGACGGTGAAGCGCTTCAACGAACACGCCGCCCTCGGCGAGGACGCGGACTTCCAGCGCGGCCGCTCGGCCTACAACAAGGCCCAGGGCGAAGCGCGGCAGCGGCCCAACCCGTCGCTGCGGCCCCTGGGGAAAGGCCCCTTCTATGCGGTGAAGCTGTTGCCCGGCAGCCTCGGCACCTTCGCCGGGCTGCGCACCGATGCCCGCGCGCGGGTGCTGGACGGCAGCGGCGCGGCCATCGGGGGGCTGTACGCGGTGGGCAACGACATGGCCAGCGTGATGGCCGGCCACTACCCCAGCGGCGGCATCACCCTGGGGCCGGGCATGACCTTCGGCTACCTCGCCGGCCTGGAGCTGGCCGGGCTCAGCGCTGGATGTAGCGCAGCACCGCCTCGCAGATCATCTGCTTGTGGCGTTGCTTGACCTGCTCGTCGGTCAGGTCGATCTGGAAGATTTCGCCGAAGGTGTGCCGGTTGGAGATGCGGTAGAAGCAGAAGGAGCTGATGAACAGGTGCAGGTCCAGCGGGTCGATGCCGTCGCGGAACAGCCCCTGTTCAGCGCCGTGGCGGAGGATCTCGGCCAGCGACAGCAGCATGTTGTTGCTCATCGAGCGGATCGCCGAGGACTTCTTCACGTACTCGCCGTGGTGGATGTTCTCGATGCTGACGATGCGCACGAAGTCGACGTTGCGGTCGTGGTGGTCGAAGGCGAACTCCACGGTGCGGCGGATCGCCTCCAGTGGCGCGAGCTCCGCCAGGTGCAGCTTGTCCTCGGTGTTGCGGATGTCGCCGTAGAGCTTCTCCAGGACTTCGACGTAGAGCTGCTCCTTGCTGCCGAAGTAGTAGTAGATCATGCGCTTGGAGGTGTGCGTGCGCTCGGCGATGGCGTCCACCCGGGCGCCGGACAGGCCCTGCTGGACGAACTCGGCGATGGCCGCCTGGAGGATGCCCTCGCGGGTCTTTTCGGGATTGTTCTTGCGCCCCTTGCCGCGCACTTCCGTGACGCGGTCCAGGGGTTCGGCGAGATTCGGCATGGTTGGCTCACTGCCCTTTGGAATCCGCCGATTATGGGCCGTGGCGCGCGGCGGGGGAAGGCACCGCGCGCCTGCCCCCGCCGCTGCCCCTCAGAGCTTGGGCTTGCGCGCCGCGCCGCTGCGCGCCTGGGCCATGGCGGCCAGGCGCACTGCGACGTTGGCCGCGCCGTAGCCGACGTAGCCATTCCTGCGCTGGAGGATCTCGAAGAAGAAACGTCCCTCGAACGGCTCGGTGTACACGTGGAACAGCTCGCCGCCCTGGGCATCGCGGTCGTAGAGCACGTTGAAGTAGGCCAGCTCGCTGAGGAACTCGTCGTCGAAGTCGAAGCGCGCCGCCAGGTCGTCATAGTAGTTCAGCGGGATGTCCAGCAGCGGCACCCCGGCCTCCTTGGCGCGGGTGACCTCGGCGAAGATGTCCTCGCAGGCGAAGGCGATGTGGTGCACGCCCGAGCCGCGGTAGCTGGACAGCGCGTGGGAAATGGCGGTGTTGCGGTTCTCCGAGATGTTCAGCGGCAGGCGCAGGCTGCCGCAGCGGCTGCGGAGGGCGCGGCTCTTCACCAGGCCGTAGGGGTCGGGCAGGACCACTTCGTCGTCGGCCTCGAAGTCGAACAGCGCCTTGTAGAACAGCACCCAACTGTCCAGGCTGTCGGCCGGCAGCGCCATGGCCATGTGGTCGATGCGCTGCAGGTTGCCGCTGGCCTGCGCCTGGGCGTCGAGGCGGAAGTCGCTGTCGTAGATGGTCTGCCCCGGCTCGCCCTGCTCCACCAGGTAGATCAGGCTGCCGTCGGGGGCGCGCACCGCGGGGACTTCGCGCTCGTTGGGGCCGACCAGGCCGCGGAACGGCTGGCCCCTGAAGGCCTGGGCGCGCTCCAGGGCGCGGTTGCCGTCGCGCACCCGCAGCGCGGTGGCGCACAGCGAGGGGCCGTGGGCCTCGAAGAAGTTGTGGGCGAAGGAGTACGGCTCGGCGTTGAGCACTATGTTGATGTCGCCCTGGCGCAGCAGGCTCACCGCCTTGGAGCGGTGCTCGCCGGCGCGGGCGAAGCCGAGTTTCTCCAGCCAGCCGCCCAGGCGCGCGCCGAGGTTCTCGTCCACGGCGAACTCGAGGAACTCGATGCCGTCGTAGCGGCTGGCCGGCGGCGGCGCGAAGAGGATGCCGGGGTCGCCGGCGGGCGCGGCGTCCTGCTCCAGCAGGCGGCGCGTCTTCTCCTCCAGGTAGAGCAGCGAGCGCAGGCCGTCGGCGGCGTTGGAGCGGGTCGGCGCGGCGCGGAAGCCGTCGTTGAAGATCTCCAGCGACAGCGGGCCCTTGTAGCCGCTGCGCAGGATGGGCGCGAGGAAGCCCGCCAGGTCGAACTCGCCCTGGCCGGGGAAGCAGCGGAAGTGCCGGCTCCACTCCAGCACGTCCATGGCCAGTATCGGCGCGTCGGCCATCTGCACGAAGAAGATCTTCTCGCCGGGGATGTCGGCGATGCCGCGGGGGTCGCCCTTGATCGACAGGGTGTGGAAGCTGTCCAGCAGTACGCCCAGGGCCGGGTGGTCGGCGGCCTTCACCAGGTCCCAGACCTGCTGCCAGGTGTTGACGTGGCGGCCCCAGGCCAGGGCCTCGTAGCCGATGCGCAGGCCGCGCTTGCCGGCGCGCTCGGCCAGCTCGCGGAGGTCGTCGACGAGGATGTCGCGCTCGCCCAGGGAATCGGCGGCGGTGTTGCTGCACACCAGCACCAGGTCGGTGCCCAGTTCCTGCATCAGGTCGAACTTGCGCTCGGCGCGCTCCAGGTTGCGCCCCAGGCGGTCGCGGCGGCAGCCCTCGAAGTCGCGGAAGGGCTGGAACAGGGTGATCGCAAGCCCCAGGTCGGCGCACATCTGGCGCACGTCGCGGGGGCTGCCGTCGTAGTACAGGAGGTCGTTTTCGAAGATCTCCACGCCGTCGAAGCCGGCGGCGGCGATGGCGTCGAGTTTCTCGGGCAGGGTACCGCTCAGGGAGACGGTGGCGATCGAGCGCTGCATGCTGGGGCTCCTGTGCTGCTGGCTTCTGCGAGCCATGGCCTGGCCGCCGGCTGTCGGCGACCTTCGGAAATAGCGCCAGCCGTGGGACGCACGGCTGGTCATTGGATTATTCGCAGGGTATTTTCCAGCGGCAAGGCAAATTGTACGAACCAGTTAGTTTTGTGTTCGATCACCGAACAAAAGGCCGATCAGCGAATTGACGGTTTTTCGTCCAGTGGCCGACCATGGATTCACCGCGACACACCAGGGCCATGCCTCCCCTGGCCCGCGAGACGCCTTGCCCCATAACAATTTCAACAAAGAGTCCCTGCCCATGTTGACTGCACGCCCCCTCACCGCCGCCGTCTCCAGCCCACCACGAACGCCGGCTCGCCCGCTGCCCTGAGCCGCGTAGCCGAGCGCGACAGGCCCCCGCGAAGACTTCCAGTGCCCCGACCCGACCTGCGCACCACGCCCTGCGGCGCGGCGGCGGCGGGCAGGCACCGACTACAACAAGAAACGGAGACAACGATGGCAACTCCCTCCAGCTCCCAAGCCAAGAAAGCCACCGCCAGCGGTTGGATCGGCTCGGCTCTCGAGTACTACGACTTCTTCATCTACGCCCAGGCCGCGGCCCTGATCTTCCCGCAGCTGTTCTTCCCCTCCGCCGACCCGAAGATGGCCATAGTCGCGTCGCTTGCGACCTACGGCGTGGGCTACCTGGCCCGCCCGGTCGGCGCCTTCTTCCTCGGCCACTGGGGTGACACCCGCGGGCGCAAGAACGTGCTGCTGCTGTGCATGTTCATGATGGGCCTGTCGACCATGGCCGTGGGCCTGCTGCCGACCTACCACGACGTCGGCTTCCTCGCCCCGGCGCTGCTGGTGGTGCTGCGCCTGGTGCAGGGCTTCGCCGTGGCCGGGGAAATCTCCGGGGCCAGCTCGATGATCCTCGAACACGCCCCCTTCGGCCGCCGCGGCTACTTCGCCAGCTACACCCTGCAAGGCGTGCAGGCCGGCCAGGTGATGGCCGCCGCGGTGTTCCTGCCGCTGGCCTACTTCATGCCCAACGACGCCTTCAACGCCTGGGGCTGGCGGATTCCCTTCCTGCTCAGCGCCGTGGTGCTGATCGCCGGCCTGATCATCCGCCGCGAGGTGCACGAGACCCCGGCCTTCGTCAACGAGGAAGCCAAGCAGCAGGTGGCCAGGTCGCCGATCGCCGAGGCCTTCCGCAACAGCTGGAAGCAGATGCTGCTGGTCATGGTCATGTCGCTGATGAACGTGATCCCGGTGGTGGCCACCATCTTCGGCGCGGCCTACGCGGTGCAGCCGGCCTACGGCATCGGCTTCGACAAGAGCGTGTACCTGTGGATCCCGGTGGTGGGCAACATAGTCGCGGTGCTGGCCATTCCCTTCGTCGGCAACCTCTCCGACCGCATCGGCCGCCGCCCGACGATGATCGTCGGCGCCCTGGGCTCGGGCCTGCTCGCCTTCGGCTACCTGTACGCCATCAGCATCCAGAACGTGCCGCTGGCCTTCCTCATGTCGCTGCTGATGTGGGGCCTGGTGTACCAGGGCTACAACGCGGTGTTCCCGTCCTTCTACCCGGAGCTGTTCCAGACCCGCTACCGCGTCTCGGCCATGGCCATCGCGCAGAACATCGGCACCATGCTCACCGCCATGCTGCCGGCGCTGTTCGCCGCCGTCGCCCCGCCCGGTTCGGACAACATCCCGTGGGTGATCGGCAGCCTGGCCTTCCTCATCACCTGCCTGTGCGCCTTCGCCGCCTACCTGGCCCCGGAAACCCACCGTCTGCCGATGGAAGACCTGGGAAAGCCTGACGCCAAGCCGCTGGAAAAAGCCGAGTACGACAATGCGCGGCAGAACAGCCTGCGGGTGGCCAGCCACTGAAGGGGGTTGAACGCCTGAAATGAAGAAGGCCCCATGCGGGGCCTTTTTCTTTGCTTCTTCGTGGCATCAGCTGCTGTGCACCACCCGCACCTGGAATTCCACCCCCAGGTTGCGGCGGATGGCATCGAAGATCGCCGCCAGGTTGTCCATGCCCGGGTTGCCCGCGGGCGAGAGCATGCGATGCAGGCTCTTGCTCGGCTTCTCGGTTTCGACCGCCAGGCGCTCGAAGCCCAGGGTGGCGTTGACCAGATCGCGAAGGATCAGGCGCGCGGCGTCCGGCTCGCCGTTGAGGAACAGCGAAGCGGCCTCGTCGAGCAGCGCGGTGGCGAATGCCGGTTCACGCTGTACGCGCGCGACGACGGTCTGTTTGAAATCCCTGGTCAGTGCCATTGGAATCACCCTCTCATCTGCGGCCCGAGCCGGGCCTTCTTGCGTTGCTTGTACTCGGCGTGCAGCGCCTTCGCCTTGCGGATATCCGCTGCCTGGCCGGCCTTGCTGCCACCACCGAACAGCACGATGAGCGCCTCACCGTCCCTCGCCAGGTAGATCCGGTAGCCCGGCCCCCAGTCGATGCGGTATTCGCCGATGCCATCGAACCATTTGACGTTGGAGGTGTTGCCCACCGCCATGCGCACCTTGGCGGTGGCAACCTTGGCCGCCGCCTGGAAATGCAGGGAGTCGAACCACTCCTGATAGGGGCAGGACGCGTCTTCCCGGACATACTCGACCACCTCTATGGCCGCCATAGTAACCTCCTCGTTACCATTTACCAATAGGTATCAGACGAGGCGAGTACTGCTTCAGGAATGGAGTCCCCCTCGCCGACGTCTGTGCGAGGGAGAGAAAGTACGGTTGCCGGGCGCCCGCCCGGGGTGCGCTGCTGCACACCTGGCTATCACCCTGGAGAAAAACCGGAAATTGCCTACATCGCGAGAGCCCAGGTCAGACACCCATGACCGCCCCGCTCGCGAAAACGACGGAAAATCGCGGACAGAGTCCTACGATTCCAGGAAGCACGGACGTAGGAGCAACTGTCTATTGGGTTTGGGTGTAGCGCGCCGCTCCGAGTGCGTGGATGTCTCTCGTTTCGCCCCCTCGGGCGAGTCACTTCTTTCAAACGTCGGGAAGCCGAACCTCAAAGAAGTAACCAAGAAGGCTTGCCCCGCATACGGGCCCGATGGAGCCGGGCTACCCTCGCGAACTCCCCCGCCACGGAGGCCCGCCCCGAGGGTACGTCCCTGTAGCCCATCGGGGCTCTCGCGACATCCATGTCGCATGACCTCCTGAGCGCCGGTTTCGCTCGGCCTTCTGAAGGGGCGTTCCGGTGCGCTCGGTTGTTTCTCTGGAAACCCGTAGGGCGCATAACGCCTACGGCGTTATCCGCCAAATCGCGGACAAGGTCCGCTCCTACGGTTCCAGGAATCACGGGCGTAGGAGCGGACTCCGTCCGCGATTGGATTCACCGGCCACGCCGGACACCCCGGTGGCACGGTCAACGGCGGATAACCGCGAACGGTTATTCGCCCTACGGCCTTGCCGGCTGACGTTGTGTTATTCGCTTGCTCGGGACAGCCCCCTCTCCCTTCAGGGCGGGCCGCGTAGGCGAGGGTTGGGGAGAGGGGCGCTCTTGAACCCAGCACCTAAAGCTCTCGGAAAACCCGTAGGGCGCATAACGCCTACGGCGTTATCCGCCGAATCGCGGACAGAGTCCGCTCCTACGGTTCCAGAAAAGCACGGGCGTAAAAGCGGACTCCGTCCGCGATTGGACTAACCGACCACGCCAGACGTTCCGGTGGCACGGACAGCCCCCTCTCCCGCTTGCGGGAGAGGGTTGGGGAGAGGGCGCTCTGAAACCCAACACCTACGCCCCCGGAAAGGGACGCTTAGTCCTTGCCCAAATGAACCGCACCAGGCACCCCGAGCCGGGCCTCCCGGGCCGGCTCGGCCGCCGCGCCGGGGATAGGCGTCAGGCAGCGCAACGGGCTGTTGCCGTTGCGCACCCGGCGCATCTTCGGAGCGCCGCCGAGCACCACCGCCAGGTAATAGAGGTACGCCAGCGGCCGCGGCATGCCGGCGTCCAGCAGCATCCGCTGGAACAGGCGGTCGGCGCAGGCCTTGTCCAGCGGCGAGACGTTGAGGAACTGGTAGAGCGCGTCGTGCACCAGGCTGGCATGGTGCGCCAGGGGCCAGAACACCTGCTTGCGGCGGACCTCGCCGTCGCGGATGCAGGCCAGGTCCTCCAGGTGCTCCCACCAGTCCGGGGTGCCGAAGATCGCCAGCCAGTAGAAGGGCACCTTCGGCGAGCAGCCGTCCCAGGCGTAGGTGCGCGGCCGGTCGAAGTGGTAGCGCACCTCGCCGCGCGCCAGGTCGACCTCGCTGTGCCCGGGGTTGACGATGATGCGCCCGTCGTGGACCACCAGCCATTCGCTATAGAAGAAGCAGCCACGGGCTTCCTCGCAGGCCACCGTGAGCGGGAAGTCGATGTAGTTGACCCAGGGCCCGGGGCGGTCGCGGCTGCAGAAGCCCCAGCGCTCCACCGAGGCCGCCCGCGCGGCACGGATGCGCCGCAGGCGCTCGCGGCGGCCCACCAGTTGCGGCAGCAGCACGCCCAGGTACACCGGCAGCGCGCCGGCCAGCAGGTACTGCACCAGCAGCGGCTGCAGCAGCCAGGCCAGGCCCAGCAGCACCAGGCCCAGGGCGGTGACCAGCAGGTTGGCGAGGTGGCGCAGCAGCGGGCGGTTCAGCGGTGGGGCGGCTTGCATGGCATCCTCCGTGATGTCTGGAGGATGCCATTGTGCCATTGCTGCTCGCCGGCTTCAGTCGACCTGTCGCCATTGCGCCAACAGGCGCCGGTGCGCTTCCAGCGCCGCGGGCTGCACGCTGGGCCGCAGGCGCAGCTCGGCGCCCGGCAGGCATTGCGCCAGGCGCGCCAGGGCCCTGGGGCTGAGGGCGCCCAGGCGCGGGTAGCCGCCGATGGTCTGGCGGTCGTTGAGCAGCACGATTGGCTGGCCGTCCGGGGGCACCTGCACGGCGCCCAGGGGGATGCCCTCGGAAATCATCGGCCTGCCCAGGTAGTGCAACGGCGGGCCGAGCAGGCGCATGCCCATGCGGTCGGCGCGCTGGTCGAGGCTCCAGGTGGCCTCGAAGGCGTCGAACAGGCTCTGCCCGGCGAAGTCGCCGGCCTGGGCGCCGAGGATCAGTTCCAGGTGCGCCGGGCCGTCGTAGCACGGCCGCTGGTGGGCCTGCATGTGGCGTTGCGGGGGCGTTCCGCCGGCGGCGCGCAGCGCGTCCCCGGCCGCCAGCGGCTTGCCCTGGCCGTCGAGGCCGCCGAGCCCTTCGCGGACCACGGTGGCGCAGCTGCCCAGCACCGCTTCGCCGAGGAAGCCGCCGGGGGCCGCCAGGTAGGCGCGGGCGCCGCTGCGCGGCTGGTGGAAGCCCAGGCGCTGGCCGGCGCGCATGGCGAAGGCCTGCCAGGGGGCCAGCGGCTGGCCGTCGAGTTCGGCGGCCAGGTCGGCGCCGGCCAGGGCCAGCTGTGTGTCGGCGTTGGCGCGCAGGACCACGCCGCCCAGGGGAATCTCCAGCACTGCCGCGTCCAGGCGGTTGCCCAGCAGCCAGTTGGCCCAGGCCTGGGCTTCCCAGTCCAGGGCGCCGCCCTGGGTCACGCCCAGGTGGCGCACGCCGAAGCGGCCGCCGTCCTGCAGCTGGGCCAGCGGGGTGCTCTTTTCCACGTGCAGCACGGTCATGCCAGGCCCTCCTCGGCGGGCATGGGCGTGTCGTCGCCGCCCAGGCGGATGAATTCGGCGCGGTCGATGGCCTCGAAGCGCACCCGGTCGCCGGGTTGCAGCAGGCTGTAGCCGTCGCGTTCGCGGTCGAACAGGCGCGCCGGGGTGCGCCCGATGAGGTTCCAGCCGCCGGGGGAGGCCAGCGGGTAGGCGGCGGTCTGGCGCTCGGCGATGCCGACGCTGCCGGCCGCCACCCGTTGCCGCGGGGTGGCCAGGCGCGGGCAGGCCAGGGCCGGTTCGACCAGGCCCATGAAGGCGAAGCCCGGAGCGAAGCCGAGGGCGAACACCTGGTAGGCGCGGCCGCTGTGGCGGCGGATCACCTCGGCCGCATCCAGCCCGCTGTGCCGCGCCAGGCGGGCCAGGTCGGGGCCGACGCCGGGGTCGTACCACACCGGCAGCACCTGCTCGCGGCTGCTCTCGCCGGGCAGCGGCTGCAGGCCGTCGAGGGCGGCGAACAGGCGTTCGCGGAGCGCCAGCGGCTCCAGCCGCAGCGGGTCGAAGCGCAGCATCAGGGTGGTGTAGGAAGGCACCAGCTCCAGCAGCTCGTCGCCGAAGACCTCGTCCAGGCGCCGCGCGGCGGCCAGCAGCCAGGGCATGTTGGCTTCGTCGATGGCGTCGAACAGGCGCAGCATGTAGCTGTCCAGGGCGACCACTTCCAGGCGCGGCCTCATGCCGGCACCAGGGCGTCCAGGGCCGCGCGCAGCTGGCGCACGGCCTCCACCGAGCCGGGGTTGTCGCCGTGCACGCAGAGGGTGTCGGCGCGCAGGCGCAGCGCGCCGCCGTCGCTGGCGGTGAGCGCCTCGCCGCGGGCCAGGGTCAGCGCCTGGGCGATCACCTGGCGGCTGTCGTGGTGCACCGCGCCGGGCAACTGGCGCGACACCAGGTGGCCCTCGGGGGTGTAGGCACGGTCGGCGAAGGTCTCGAACCACAGGCGCAGGCCGAACTCGGCGGCCATGGCCAGGGCACCCTGGTTGTCGCGGGTGGACAGCAGCATCAGCGGCAGCTCGCGGTCGTAGGCCGCGACCGCGCGCATCACCGCGCGCAGTTGCTCGGGCTTGCGCATCATGTCGTTGTACAGCGCGCCGTGTGGCTTGATGTAGCTCACGCGGGCGCCCTGGGCGCGGCAGATGCCGTCGAGGGCGCCGACCTGGTAGTGCAGCATGTCCTCGACCTCCTGCGCGCTGCACTCCAGGGAGCGGCGGCCGAAGCCGAGCAGGTCGGGGTAGCCGGGGTGGGCGCCGATGCGCACGCCGTGTTCCAGCGCCAGGGCCACGGTGCGGCGCATGCTGCCGGGGTCGCCGGCGTGGTAGCCGCAGGCGATGTTGGCGCAGTCGATGTGCGGCATGACCTCGGCGTCCAGGCCCATCTTCCAGGCGCCGAAGCTTTCGCCGATGTCGCAGTTGAGCAGGGGAAGGTGCATGGTCGTCCTCGGTCCGGTGGCGGTAGGACGAAATTCTTCGAGGCCGCCGGGCGCGCGTCCAACTAATAAATGCGGTCGCCGGTGACAGGTTTTTCCGATACCGGCGCCTGACCGCCGTGCACGTCGGGGTTATGCTTGCGCATCGCTGCGCGGTACTGGCCATGAACCTGAAATTCCTCGAAACCTTCGTCTGGGTCGCCCGCCTGAAGAGCTTCCGCCTCACCGCCGAGAAGCTCTTCAGCACCCAGGCCTCCATCTCCAGCCGCATCGCCGTGCTCGAGGGCGAACTGGGAGTGAAGCTGTTCGTCCGCGACTCGCGTGGGGTGAGCCTGACGCCCCAGGGCCAGCAGGTGCTCGAGTACGCCGAGCGCATGCTCGATACCGCGCAGGCGCTGCGCCAGGCCATCGACGCCGGCCGCGTCGGCCAGGGGCGGGTGCGCATCGGCGCCATGGACACGGTCGTGCATACCTGGCTCAGCCCGCTGGTGGCGCGGGTGACCGAGCGCTTCCCGGAGGTGGAGGTGGAGCTGATGGCCGACACCGCGATCAACCTGGCCGAGCAGTTGCGCAAGGGCTACCTCGACCTGGTCTTCCAGACCGACCCGATCCGCCACGAGTCGGTGCTCAACCTGGAACTGGGCAGCTATCCGCTGCGCTGGGTGGCCGCGCGCGGCTCGGCATACGAGCGTGGCTATGCCGGCCTGGAGGAACTGGCCGGCGAGCGCGTGGTGACTTTCTCCAAGCATTCGCGCCCGCACCTGGACCTGTTGACCATGCTGCAGGCCCGGGGCGTCAGCCTGCCGCGGCTGAGCTGCATCAACTCGGTGGCGGCCATGACGCGCCTGGTGCGCGACGGCTTCGGCATAGGCGCGCTGCCGCCGGCGCTGGTGGCCCGGGAACTGGCGCGTGGCGAGCTGGTCGAGCTGTGCGTCGAGCCGCCGCCGCCGGACCTGCCGCTGCTGGCTTCCTGGCGCGGCGGCAGCGGCCTGGAACTGGTGGAGCAGGTGCTGGAGATGGGCCAGGCGGCGCTGGCCGACTACGCGCAGCAGGCTGGTGGCACCTGCTTCGCGCTGCCGTCCGCGGCCGCTCGCTGAGCCTTGCCGAGCCGGCACGGCGCCCTCGGCCTTGCCGTAGTGTTACCGATCGCCCTCGGCCGCGCGGCCGGCTGCCCGCCTGGCTTGCCGCTGTTCCCGCCGGGGCGCTGGGTAGCCTTTCGATAGCACGCTGCTCCATTTGGTAACGCCTGCCCCGTAACAGCGCACGTGGACGCGGGAACTTCCTCCGAGAGAACGGATTTTTTCCTGCCGAAGGCCATTTTCAGGCGGCCTTTTTCTGAGTTGGCATCAAGTTTGATTACTCATAATGGAAAGATTGTTGAACAATCACTCTGCGAGGGCATCACCATGAAACAGCGAATTGTGGGCAGGAAGGCGGGCTGGCTGGCGGCACTGGCGTTGCCCGGCGTGCTGGCGCTGGCCGCGCCGGCCATGGCGGCGGTCACCGGCACCCTGGAGGAGGGGCGGCTGAGCGTCGGCTCGGACCTCACCTACCCACCCTATGCCTACCTCGAACAGAGCCAGCCCGCGGGCTTCGACCCGGAGTTCATGAAGGGCCTGGGCGAGCACCTGAAGCTGCAGACGGAGTTCCGCGACACCCGCTTCGCCAACCTGGTGATGGGCGTCAACGCGCGGCGCTTCGACGTGGTCGCCTCGGCGCTCTACGTCACCCCGGAGCGCGCCCGCCAGGTGGACTTCCTGCCCTACCTGAAGAGCGGCGCCTCGCTGCTGGTGCGCAGCGACGACGACTTCCGCCCGCAGCGCGCCGAGGATCTGTGCGGCAAGCGCGTGGCCTCGATCAAGGGCGGCTCGTGGATTCCCCGGCTGCTGGAGGTCTCGCGCGACTACTGCGTGGCCCAGGGCAAGCCGGCGATCCAGTCGCGCGAGTTCCCCACCTCGCCGGAAGCCGCCCAGGCCCTGCTGGCCAAGGCGGTGGACGTGCAGTTCGAGAACGCCGCGGTGGCCAAGATCACCGCCGAGAAGCTGCAGGGCCGCCTGCAGATCGCCTCCCGCGAGCTGATCTACCCGGTGGTCATCGGCCTGGCCGTGCGCAAGGGCAATGGCGAGCTGCTCGACGGCCTGCGCCAGGGCTTCGAGGCCATGAAGCAGGACGGCGAATACCAGGCCCTGCTGCAACGCTACAACCTCGCCGAGCCGACCGCGGCGGACGTCGCCCAGGCGCTGGGCAACTGAACCGACGGCCGGCCAGCCGGCCGGCCGAGCAACACGGAGCACGAACATGCATTTCGACTGGCACTATGCCCTGGGCCTGCTGTGGAACGCCGACTTCTGGCGCGCGGTGGGCACCGTGGTGGAGCTGAGCCTGGAGACCTGGCTGCTGGGCATCGCCCTCGGTTTCCTGGTGGCCCTGGCCCGGCAATCCTCGCGGCGCTACCTGCGCGACGCGGCGGCGCTGTACATCTGGTTCTTCCGCAGCCTGCCGCTGCTGGTGCTGCTGATCTTCGTCTACAATCTGCCGCAGGTGTTCCCCGGCACCAGCGCGCTGCTGTCCAACCCCTACGGCGCCGGGCTGATCGCCATGGTCCTGAGCGAGACGGCCTACATCGCCGAGATCCACCGCGGCGGCCTGCTGGCGGTCGCCAAGGGCCAGCTGGAGGCGGGCAAGGCGCTGGGCATCGGCTACCGCGGCGTGCAGTGGCTGATAGTGATCCCCCAGGCGCTGCGCGTGGCGCTGCCGACCCTGGCCAACGAATACATCACCATCGTCAAGCTGACCTCGCTGGTCTCGGTGATCTCCCTCAGCGAGATCCTGCTGGTCGGCCAGCAGCTCTACACGCAGAACTTCCTGGTGATGGAGACCATGCTGGCGGTGGCCTTCTACTACGTGCTCATCGTCACCCTGTTCAGCTACCTGCTGCGGCGCCTGGAGAACCACCTCGACGTCACCCGCCGCCAGCCGCGCCCGGTGCCGGTGGGCGACCTGCCGGCGGTGCTGCCGCGGCGCAACGAGGGCGCCGCGGGGCAGGGCGCCTTCGCCCTGCAGGTGCGTGGCGCGCGCAAGCACTACGGCGAGCTGGAAGTGCTCAAGGGCATCGACCTGGACGTGCGCTGGGGCGAGGTGGTGTCGATCATCGGCCCCTCGGGCTCCGGCAAGACCACCCTGATCCGCACCCTCAACGGCCTGGAAGCGCTCGACCAGGGCGAGGTGACCCTCTGCGGCAAGCCGTTCCTGCGCGGCGCGCGCGAACCGGGCGGGCCGTTGGGCAACAAGGTGCACATGCAGGGCATCGTGCAGGTCGGCATGGTGTTCCAGGGCTTCAACCTGTTCCCGCACAAGACGGTGCTGGAGAACGTCATGCTCGCCCCGCACCACCACAGCCACGCCAATGCTGCCGAACTGCGCCAGCTGAGCCTGGCGCTGCTGAACAAGGTGGGCATGCTGGCGCACGCCGGCAAGTACCCGCACCAGCTCTCCGGCGGCCAGCAGCAGCGCGTGGCCATCGCCCGCGCGCTGGCCATGCGCCCGGCGGTGATGCTGTTCGACGAGCCGACCTCGGCCTTGGACCCGGAGCTGGTCGGCGACGTGCTGGCGGTGATCGAGGAGCTGGCGAAGGAGGGCATGACCATGGTCATCGTCACCCACGAGATGAACTTCGCCTTCCGCCTGTCCGACCGCGTGGTGTTCATGGAGGCCGGGCGCATCGTCCAGGCCGGGCCGCCGCGTGAGCTGCTGGAGCAGCGCAGCGAGCGCATGGGGCGCTTCCTCAAGGACGTCCAGCTGGCCTGAGGAGGGCCGTAGATGAAAAGCAAAGACGCCGGCGGCCTGTCGCTGTCGGCCCAGGTGGCCAACGAACTGCGCGAGGACATCATCGGCGGGCGCCTGCTGCCGGGCATGGCGCTGGTCGAGAGCGAGCTGGTCAAGGCCTACAACGCCTCGCGCAACACCATCCGCGAGGCCCTGCACCAGCTCGGCCGCGAGGGCCTGGCCACCTACGTGCGCAACAAGGGGGTGATGGTGCGCCGCCTGGGCCTGGCCGAGGTGCGCGACATCTTCCTGGTGCGGCGCACCCTGGAGCTGCAGGCGATCCTCGCCAGCAAGCCGCTGCGCGAGTACCAGTCCGACCGCATGCTCGAGGCCATAGAGGCCGCCGAGCTGGCCCAGGACCGCGAGGACTGGCAGGCCTTCGGCACCCACAGCCTGCACTTCCACCAGCACATCGTCGGGCTGATGCGCAGCCCGCTGTTCGACGAGTTCTTCGCCAACGTCGCGGCGCAGATGCGCCTGGTGTTCTCCCTCGCACCCAACGAGGAGAACTTCCAGCGCCCCTGGATCGACCGCGACCGGCACATCCACGACCTGCTTGGCGCCGGTCGCAAGCACGAGGCTGCGGAGGCCATGGCCAGCTACCTCGAGGATTCCGAAAACGCGCTGCTGGACCTGCTCAGCACGCCCCATTCCCTCTGAACCAGGAGACACCGAACATGTACAAGGACTATCCCGCCGCCTACCAGGCCAACAAGGGTTCCGCCCTGCAGGTGGACAAGGCGTTCTACGACCGCCTGCGCGAGGACAAGGGTGCGCGCACCCTGATCGAGCAGTTCGAGGTGCCGATCCGCACCGGCCGCGCCTGGAAGGTGCCGGCCGGGCACCTGTTCCGCGTCACCACCCCGGTGGGCCCGCAGGTCGGCGACTTCAACGTGTGGAACGCCAACGACCCGCGCGAGCGCATGTGGGCCGCGCGCACCCGCCAGCTGCAGGGCGCCCACGTGACCACCTACGACCGCCTGTGGTCCAACCTGCCGTTCCTGCGCCCGCTGCTGACCATCACCGACGACAGCCTGGCCGCCTACGGCATCGACGAGCACGGCGGACGCCTCCACGACCTGCTCGGCACCCGCTGCGACCCCTACGTCAACAAGATGCTCACCGGCGAGGACTTCCACCACCACTGCCACTCGAACCTGACCCGCGCGGTGCTGCCCCACGGGCTGACCGAGTTCGACGTGCACGACGTGCTGAACATCTTCCAGTGCACCGGCCTGAACCACGACGACATGTACTTCATGAAGGCCTGCCCGGCGAAGCAGGGCGACTACCTGGAGTTCTTCGCCGAGATCGACGTGCTCTGCGCGCTGTCCACCTGCCCGGGCGGCGACCTGTCGCTGCCGATGTGGGGCCCCGAGGCCCAGGACCCGCTGAGTGTCTGCCGCCCGCTGGGGGTGGAGATCTACCGCGTCGAGCGGGCCCTGCTCGAAGGCTGGCAGCCGCCGCAGCGTGCGGCCTACGACGGCCTCCACGGCCTGCGCCTGCAGAAGCCCGACTGGGAGCGCTGAGCCGGCGACGGGCGTGCCGGCCGCCGGCCGGCACGCCTCCGGGCAGGGCCGCCGCTACCCCTGCATGAACGAATATGTCGCGGCGTGGTAATCCCATCGCCCCGCCGTCTCGTTAAGCTCCGCAAGTGAATCGTGACCGGGCGGTCCGGCCGCCATCCTGGATGCTTCCCCTGCCTGGATTAATGCCCAGCATCTGCTGAACTTCATCGGAAGACGGCGGCCCGGCGCCGCCCCCGGGGCGATTCGCAGCTCGAGAAAGCCCTTGCTTCACCCAATGACAAGCCAAGCGGAGCATTGACCATGGCGTTCTTCACCGCGGCCAGCAAAGCCGATTTCCAGCAGCAACTGCAATCGGCGCTGGCGCAGCACGTCGGCGAAAAGGTGCTGCCACAAGTAGCCCTGTTCGCCGAACAGTTCTTCAGCCTCATCTCCCTCGACGAATTGACCCAGCGCCGCCTGTCCGACCTGGTCGGCTGCACCCTGTCCTCCTGGCGCCTGCTGGAGCGCTTCGACCCGGCCGAGCCGGAAGTGCGCGTGTACAACCCCGACTACGAGAAGCACGGCTGGCAGTCCACGCACACCGCCGTGCAGGTGCTGCACCCGGACCAGCCGTTCCTGGTCGACTCGGTGCGCATGGAGCTGAACCGCCGCGGCTACAGCATCCACACCCTGCAGACCACCGTGGTCAGCGTGCGCCGCAATGCCAAGGGCGAGCTGCTGGAAGTGCTGCCGAAGAACAGCCAGGGCAAGGACGTGGGCCATGAGTCGCTGATGTACCTGGAGATCGACCGCGCCTCCCACGTCGGCGAGCTGCGCACCCTGGAGAAGAGCCTGCTGGAGGTGCTGGGCGAAGTGCGCCTGGCGGTGGCCGACTTCCCGGCCATGCGCGGCAAGGCCGAGGAACTGCTGGCCTGGCTCGGCAAGTCGAAGGCCAAGGCCCGCGCCGAGGAGACCGCCGAGGTCCGCGCCTTCCTCGAATGGCTGCTGGACAACCACTTCACCTTCCTCGGCTACGAGGAATTCACCGTGGTCGACGAGGGCGACGGCGGCCGGGTGAACTACGACGAGAAGTCCTTCCTCGGCGTGACCAAGCTGCTGCGCACCGGCCTGAGCAAGGAAGAACTGCACATCGAGGACTATGCGGTGGCCTACCTGCGCGAGCCGCTGCTGCTGTCCTTCGCCAAGGCCTCGCACCCCAGCCGCGTGCACCGCCCGGCCTACCCGGACTACGTGTCCATCCGCGAGATCGACGCCAAGGGCAAGGTGCTGCGCGAGTTCCGCTTCATGGGCCTGTTCACCTCCTCGGTGTACAACGAGAGCGTCAACCACATCCCCTCGATCCGCGGCAAGGTCGCCGAGGTCGAGCGCCGCTCCGGCTTCGACGCCAACGGCCACCTGGGCAAGGAACTGGCCCAGGTGCTGGAGGTGCTGCCGCGCGACGACCTGTTCCAGACCCCGGTGGACGAGCTGTTCAGCACCGCCATGGCCATCGTGCAGATCCAGGAACGCAACAAGATCCGCCTGTTCCTGCGCAAGGACCCGTACGGCCGCTTCGCCTACTGCCTGGCCTACGTGCCGCGCGACATCTATTCCACCGAGACGAGGATCAAGATCGAGCAGGTCCTGCGCGAGCGCCTGAAGGCCAGCGACTGCGAGTTCTGGACCTTCTTCTCCGAATCCACCCTGGCGCGGGTGCAGTTCATCCTGCGGGTGGACCCGAAGACGCGCATCGACATCGACACCAAGCTGCTCGAGGAAGAGGCCATCCAGGCCTGCCGTTCCTGGCAGGACGACTACGCCGCGCTGGTGGTGGAGAACTTCGGCGAAGGGCAGGGCACCAACCTCCTCGAGGACTTCCCCAAGGGCTTCCCGGCCGGCTACCGCGAGCGCTTCGCCCCGCACTTCGCGGTGGTCGACCTGCAGCACCTGCTCAGCCTGTCCGACGCCCGCCCGCTGGTGATGAGCTTCTACCAGCCGCTGGCGCAGAGCGAGCAGCAGCTGCACTGCAAGCTGTACCACGCCGACGCGCCCCTGGCGCTGTCCGACGTGCTGCCGATCCTGGAGAACCTCGGCCTGCGCGTGCTCGGCGAGTTCCCCTACCGCCTGCGCCACGCCAACGGCCGCGAGTACTGGATCCACGACTTCGCCTTCACCTACGCCGAAGGCCTGGACGTGGACATCCAGCAGCTCAACGAGGTCCTCCAGGACGCCTTCGTCCACATCGTCAACGGCGACGCCGAGAACGACGCCTTCAACCGCCTGGTGCTGACCGCCAGCCTGCCGTGGCGCGACGTCGCCCTGCTGCGGGCCTACGCGCGCTACCTCAAGCAGATCCGCCTGGGCTTCGACCTGGGCTACATCGCCAGCGCGCTGAACGCCCACGTGGACATCGCCCGCGAGCTGGTGCGGCTGTTCAAGACGCGCTTCTACCTGGCCCGCAAGCTCGCCGCCGAGGACCTGGAAGACAAGCAGCAGAAGCTGGAGCAGGCCATTCTCGCGGCCCTGGACAACGTCCAGGTGCTCAACGAGGACCGCATCCTGCGGCGCTACCTGGACCTGATCAAGGCCACCCTGCGCACCAACTTCTACCAGCCCGACGCCGCCGGCCAGAACAAGAGCTACTTCAGCTTCAAGTTCAACCCCAAGGCGATCCCCGAACTGCCCAAGCCGGTGCCCAAGTACGAAATCTTCGTCTACTGCCCGCGCGTCGAGGGCGTTCATTTGCGCGGAGGCAAGGTCGCCCGCGGCGGCCTGCGCTGGTCCGACCGCGAGGAGGACTACCGCACCGAGGTGCTCGGCCTGGTCAAGGCCCAGCAGGTGAAGAACGCGGTGATCGTCCCGGTGGGCGCCAAGGGCGGCTTCATCCCGCGGCGCCTGCCGGTGGGCGGCAGCCGTGACGAGATCCAGGCCGAGGCCATCGCCTGCTACCGCATCTTCATCTCCGGCCTGCTGGACATCACCGACAACCTGAAGGAAGGCGAGGTGGTGCCGCCGGCCAACGTGGTGCGCCACGACGAGGACGACCCCTACCTGGTGGTGGCCGCCGACAAGGGCACCGCGACCTTCTCCGACATCGCCAACGGCATCGCCGCCGAGTACGGCTTCTGGCTGGGCGACGCCTTCGCCTCCGGCGGCTCGGCCGGCTACGACCACAAGGGCATGGGCATCACCGCCCGCGGCGCCTGGGTCTCGGTGCAGCGGCACTTCCGCGAGCGCGGCATCGACGTGCAGAGGGACAACATCACCGTCATCGGCATCGGCGACATGGCCGGCGACGTGTTCGGCAACGGCCTGCTGATGTCCGACAAGCTGCAACTGGTGGCCGCCTTCAACCACCTGCACATCTTCCTCGACCCCAACCCGGACCCGGCGCTGAGCTTCGTCGAGCGCCAGCGCCTGTTCAACCTGCCGCGCTCGGCCTGGTCGGACTACGACGCCGCGCTGATCTCCGCCGGCGGCGGCGTCTTCCCGCGCAGCGCCAAGAGCATCACCCTGAGCCCCGAGGTGCGCGCGCGCTTCGACATCCAGGCCGAGCGCCTGACCCCCACCGAGCTGATCAACGCGCTGCTCAAGGCGCCGGTGGACCTGCTGTGGAACGGCGGCATCGGCACCTACGTCAAGTCCAGCAAGGAGAGCCACGCCGACGTCGGCGACAAGGCCAACGACGCCCTGCGCGTGGACGGCCGCGAGCTGCGCGTGAAGGTGGTGGGCGAGGGCGGCAACCTGGGCGTGACCCAGCTGGGCCGCGTCGAGTTCGGCCTGAACGGCGGCGCCTGCAACACCGACTTCATCGACAATGCCGGTGGCGTGGACTGCTCCGACCACGAGGTCAACATCAAGATCCTGCTCAACGAGGTGGTGGCCGCCGGCGACATGACCGGCAAGCAGCGCAACAGCCTGCTCGCCGAGATGACCGAGCAGGTCGGCGACCTGGTGCTGGGCAACAACTACAAGCAGACCCAGGCGCTGAGCCTGGCCGAACGCCGCGCCCGCGAGCGCATCGCCGAGTACAAGCGGCTGATGAACGACCTGGAGGCCCGCGGCAAGCTCGACCGCGCCCTGGAGTTCCTGCCCACCGACGACGGCCTGGCCGAACGCATCGCCGCCGGCCAGGGGCTGACCCGCGCCGAGCTGTCGGTGCTGATCTCCTACAGCAAGATCGACCTCAAGGAGTCGCTGCTCAAGTCCCAGGTGCCGGACGACGACTACCTCACCCGCGACATGGAGACGGCCTTCCCGCAGACCCTGGTGGCCAAGTTCGGCAGCGCCATGCGCAGGCACCGGCTGAAGCGCGAGATCGTCAGCACCCAGATCGCCAACGACCTGGTCAACCACATGGGCATCACCTTCGTGCAGCGCCTGAAGGAATCCACCGGCATGACCCCGGCGAACGTCGCCGGCGCCTATGTGATCGTCCGCGACGTGTTCCACCTGCCGCACTGGTTCCGCCAGATCGAGCAGCTCGACTACCAGGTGCCGGCGGAAGTCCAGCTGACCCTGATGGACGAACTGATGCGCCTGGGCCGCCGCGCCACCCGCTGGTTCCTGCGCAGCCGCCGCAACGAGCAGGACGCTGCCCGCGACGTGGCCCACTTCGGCCCGCGCATCGCGGCCCTGGGGCTGAAGCTCAACGAGCTGCTCGAAGGCCCGACCCGCGAGCTGTGGCAGGCGCGCTACCAGGCCTACGTCGATGCCGGCGTGCCGGAACTGCTGGCGCGCATGGTCGCCGGCACCAGCCACCTCTATACCCTGCTGCCGATCGTCGAGGCGGCGGACGTCACCGGCCGCGACCCGGCCGAGGTGGCGCGCGCCTACTTCGCCATCGGCAGCGAGCTGGAGCTGACCTGGTACCTGCAGCAGATCAGCAACCTGCCGGTGGAGAACAACTGGCAGGCGCTGGCCCGCGAAGCCTTCCGCGACGACCTCGACTGGCAGCAGCGGGCGATCACCGTCTCGGTCCTGCAGATGCAGGACGGTCCGCAGGACATGGGCGAGCGCGTGGCCCTGTGGATCGAGCAGCACCGTGAAATGGCCGAGCGCTGGCGCGCCATGCTGGTGGAGCTGCGCGCCTCCACCAGCACCGACTACGCCATGTACGCGGTGGCCAACCGCGAACTGCTGGACCTGGCGCAGAGCAGCCAGCACGCCACGAGCATCGCCTGATGCCCGCCAGCTGAACCCATTGTCGATACTGAGCCCCGCCTTGTGCGGGGCTTTTTTTCATCGCATGTGACCATGGCGCGCTGTGGCCTCGGCGCATCGGCGGATAACCGCGAACGGTTATTCGCCCTACGTCATGGTCGGGCCTGGCGTAGGGCGAATAACGCCTACGGCGTTATCCGCCGTTTGGCCATGATTCTCGGCGGCTCCGGGGTTGACCTGGGCGTTGGCCGCGGCCTCGGCGCATCGGCGGATAACCGCGAACGGTTATTCGCCCTACGTCATGGTCGGGCCCGACGTGGGGTGGATAAATCCGCGCCTACAGGGAAACTCCCCGCACATCCCCCAACGAACCCCCCTTGAGATCCTTTCGCGTTACGGTCGATTTCGAAATGTTTGGTTACATTTCTGTTCGCGCTTTCAGAAGGAGCGGCTATGGTCAATGGCTATTAGCCATCTCTCGACGGTTTTTCCGGAAGGCAAGAATAGATATCGATATTTATCGGTATTTAAGGTCCCGTATGGCCTGACTGGCCCCGCCATAGCCCGCTTCCGTCAAAAAATCGCTTCCCCAGCTTTTGCCTTTGTTCGTCAATTTCCTGGCTTTTATTGGCGTGAAATCAGCCATTAGTCGTAGGACGTCAGCGTTTTTTCACGAACGGCAGTTGACTAAATTCTGACGGAAAGCTTTTCTTCTCGCCTTGAATGTCAATAAACCGGCATGCGGCGGCTGCGTCAGTTTTCGACAGAGTGTCGGCTTTCGCGCGGCTTCCATGCAGTTAGGGATGATTGCTCGTGCTGTCCAAGACCCCCTTGTCCTTTCTCGCTTCGCAGCTTTTCCAGCGGCGGCTGCCCATGGGCGGCTGCCTGGCCGTGCTGCTGCTCGGCAGCGCCTGGGCCCAGGCCGCGGAAGACTACGACCAGCTCGTGCGCGAAGCCCGCGCCGGCAACTACCAGCCGGCCTTGCAGCGCCTGCGGCAGAACCCCGACGACCTCGCGCACCTGGACGACCACCTGGTCATCGCCGGGTGGGCGGGGCTGGACGAGGAAGTGCTGCAGACCTACCAGCGCCACCCCCAGGCCCGGCTGTCCAGCGGCGCCTGGGCCGCGGTGGCGCGGGCCTATCGCAACCTCAAGCGCTGGCCCCAGGCGCTTGAGGCCTACCGCCGCGGCCTGGCTGCCCATCCCGGCGACCCGGCCCTGCAACAGGGCCAGGCGATGACCCTGGTGGATGCCGGCCGCGGCCCCGAGGCGCTGCAGAAGGCCGCGGCCCTGGTCGCCGCCGCGCCGCGCGACGCCGAGCGGCGCCTGGCCCTGGCCTATGTCCACCAGCAGATGGGCGAGCCCTACGCGGCACTGTTCCAGGTGGACCAGGCCCGCCAACTGGCCCCGCGGCAAAGCCGTGTGCTGAGCGAATACGTCGATGCCCTGCAGGCCGCCGGCCTGCCGCGCCAGGCCCTGGCTTTCGGCGAGCGCCACCCCGGCGTGCTGTCGGCGGCGCAGCAGCGCAGCCTGCAGGCCGACCGCGTCGCCGAGCTGGTGCGCCTGGCGGAAGTGTCGCCGCTGCGCGACAGCGAGCGCTTCGTGGTCGCCGACCGGGCCATCGCCGAGGCGGACCGGTTGCTCGCGCAATGGGCCGGCGATCCGGCCGCGGCGCAGGAGGTGCGCCGGGTGCGCGTCGACCGCCTGGGCGGCCTCTATGCCCGGGCGCGCATGGCCGAGGTGGTCGAGGAATACGAGCGCCTGCATGCCGAGGGTGCGGAGCTGCCGCCCTACGCCCTGCGCTGGGTCGCCGGCGCCAGCCTGTACCAGCGCCAGCCGGAGCTGGCCGCCGAGCTGTACCGCCAGGTGATCGCCAGCGAGAACGCCAAGGACAGCGACTGGATGGACGACCACCAGGGGCTGTTCTACGCCCTGGTGGAAAGCGAACGGCTCGACGAGCTGCCCACCCTGGCCGATGGCCTGGTGGCGCAGCAGCCGGTGCGCCTGCATCCGCCGGGCATGGGCGTGGCCGTGCCCAACGACGACTGGCTGGAGGCCCGCCTGTTGCAGGCCAACGGCCGGCTGTACCGCAACGACCTGCCGGCGACGCAGCAGGACTACGAAAGCCTGGTGGCGAGCGCGCCGGACAACTCGCGGCTGCGCACCGGCCTGGCCAGCACCTACCTGTCCCGCGGCTGGCCGCGGCGCGCGGAGGACCAGCTGAAGATCGCCGAAAGCACCGACCCGCGCGGCGTGGCCCTGGAAACCGAACAGGGCATGGTGGCGCGCGAGCTGCAGGAATGGCGGCAGCTGGACCTGCTGGCCGACGACGTCATCCAGCGCTTCCCCGAACAACTGCAGGCCCAGCGCCTGGACTACCTGCGCCAGGTGCACCACATGGCCGAGCTTCGCATCAGCGCCTACGGCGGCCATGCCAATGGCGGCGAGGTCAACGGCAGCCGCGACCTGGGCTTCGACAGCGTGCTCTACAGCCCGCCCATCGCCGACCACTGGCGCCTGTTCGGCGGCGCCGGCTATGCCACCGGCGACTTCGAGGAAGGCACCGGCCACTACCGCTGGCAGCGCGTGGGCACCGAGTGGACCGGGCGCAACACCACGCTGGAGGCGGAGGTGTCGCACAACGACTACGGCGATGGCGACAAGCTGGGCCTGAGGCTGTCCGGCGTCCACGACATCGACGACCAATGGCAGTACGGCTGGAGCGCCGCGCGCCTGTCCCGGGAGACGCCGCTGCGGGCGCTCAACAGCGGCATCCGCGCCGACCGCCTGGACGGCTTCCTGCGCTGGCGCCAGAGCGAGCAGCGCGAATGGCGCCTGGCCTACGCGCCCTCGCACTTCAGCGACGGCAACATGCGCCACGAACTCGCCCTCACTGGCAGCCAGCGCTTCTACAGCTCGCCCTACCTGGTGGCGGACCTCGGCCTGGAGGTGTCCGGCAGCCGCAACAGCAAGTCGGAGGACGTCCCCTATTTCAACCCGAAGTCGGACCTGCTGCTGCTGCCCAGCCTGAACCTGGAGCACACCCTCTACCGCCGCTACCAGACACGCTGGACCCAGCAGGGCCAGCTCGGCGCCGGCAGCTACAGCCAGCAGCACCACGGCACCGGCGCCGTCGGCCTGATCGGCTACGGCCAGCGCCTGAGCCTGGACGACCGCTTCGACGCAGGCCTCGCCCTGTCCGCCGTCAGCCGCCCCTACGACGGCGACCGCGAACTGGACTACCGCCTGGTCTTCGACCTCAGCTACCGCTTCTAGGACCCGAACATGAGAGCCACCTACCATTTCCTGCTGCTGGGGCTGGCGCTGCTGCTCGGGGCTTGCGCCAGCGAGGCGCCCCCCTTCGTCGAGCCGGCGCAGCGCACCCTTGCCGCCAACGAGAAGCCCTGGCCGCCGGGGCGCATCCTGACCCTGGCCTACCACGAGGTCGCCGACCGCGACGCCGACCAGGCCTTCATGAGCGTGCGCACCGCCAACCTGGTGGACCAGCTGGCCTGGCTGCACGAGCAGGGCTTCCAGGCGATCTCCGTGGACCAGCTGCTGGCCGCCCGCGCCGGCCGCGGCAGCCTGCCGGAGAAACCGCTGCTGCTGAGCTTCGACGACGGCTACAGCAGCTTCTACCAGCGCGTGCTGCCGATCCTGAAGGCCTACGACTGGCCGGCGATCATGGCGCCGGTGGGCGTCTGGCTGGATACCCCGGACCAGCAGCGCGTGGACTTCGGCGGCCTGGCGGTGGAGCGCCGGCGCTTCCTCACCCGCCAGCAACTGGCGGAAATCGCCAAGTCCGGCCTGGTGGAAATAGGCGCGCACACCGAGGCCCTGCACTTCGGCGGCCCCGGCAACCCGCAGGGCAGCCAGCTGCCGGCGGCGGCCAACCGCCTGTACCTGGCCAATGCCGGGCGCTATGAAACCGAGGCCGAATACCGCAACCGCGTGGGCATCGACGTCAAGCGCATCAGCCGCACCCTGCAGAGCATCACCGGCAAGCCGCCACGGGTGTGGGTATGGCCCTATGGCGCGGCCAGCGGTACCGCCCTGCAGGTGGTCGGCGACGACGGCTACGCCCTGGCCCTGACCCTCGAGGACGGCCTGGGCAGCATCGACCACCTGGACAACCTGCCGCGCTTCCTGCTCAACGGCGACCCCGACCTGCACCGCTTCACCTCGGCCATCAGCCGCGTCCAGGCGCAGGACAACCTGCGCGTCGCCCACGTCGACCTGGACTACGTCTACGATCCCGACCCGCGGCAAATGGAGGCCAACCTCGGGCAACTGGTGCAGCGTATCGCCGACCTGCGCATCAACACCGTGTTCCTCCAGGCCTATGCCGACCCGGTAGGCGATGGCACGGTGAAAGCGCTGTACTTCCCCAACCGCCACCTGCCGATGCGCGCCGACCTGTTCAACCGCGCCGCCTGGCAACTGCGTACCCGCGCCGGCGTGGAAGTGTTCGCCTGGATGCCGGTGCTGGCCTTCGACCTGTCGCCGCAGCTGCCGCGGGTGCAGCGCTGGGACCCGCGCAGCGGGCGCCTGGAGATCGACCCGCAGCAGTACCGGCGGCTGTCGCCGTTCGACCCCGAGGTGCGCCGGCAGATCACCGAGATCTACGAGGACCTGGCCGGGCACGCCGCCTTCGCCGGCCTGCTGTTCCACGACGATGCGCTGCTCTCCGACTTCGAGGACGCCGGGCCCCAGGCGCTGGCGGCCTACCGCGCGGCCGGCCTGCCGGGCGACATCGCCGGCCTGCGCGGCGATGCGCAGACGCTGCAGCGCTGGACGCGCTTCAAGAGCCGCTACCTGGTGGACTTCACCCGCCAGCTCGCCGAGCGCGTGCGCGCCATCCGTGGCCCGCAGGTGCAGACGGCGCGCAACCTCTATGCGCTGCCGATCCTCGAGCCGCAGAGCGAGGCCTGGTTCGCGCAGAACCTGGACGACTTCCTGGCCGCCTACGACTGGACCGCGCCCATGGCCATGCCGCTGATGGAGGGCGTGCCCGCGGAGCAGTCCGAGGCCTGGCTGCAGCGCCTGGTGCGCGAGGTGGCCAAGCGCCCCGGTGCGCTGCAGCGCACCGTCTTCGAGCTGCAGGCGCGCGACTGGCGCGAAGGGCGCGAGGCGCCCGTCGATGCCGCCCAGCTGCGGCGCTGGATGCACCGCCTGCAGTGGGAGGGCGTGCGCAGCTTCGGCTACTACCCGGACGATTTCGTCAACGACCAGCCCCCGCTCGAGGCGCTGCGTCCGGCCATCTCCAACGCCTGGTACCCCGAGCCATGATCGATCGCATCGTTGCCCTGCTGGTCCTGCTGCTGTTGCTCGGCGGCCCGATCGGCGTAGCCATAGTCCTCACCGGCGAGATACTGCTGAACTTCGTGTTCTTCTATCCGCTGTTCATGTCGGCCCTGTGGATGGCCGGCGGCGCCTACTTCTGGCTGCACTGGGAGCGCCACTGGGCCTGGCGGCAGGACGTCCCGCGCCTGGAGGGCGAGCCGCTGGTGTCGATCCTCATCCCCTGCTTCAACGAGGGCGACAACGCCGCCGACACCATCGGCGCCGCCCTGGCGCAGCACTACCCGAACATCGAGGTCATCGCCATCAACGACGGCTCCTCGGACAACACCGCGCAGGTGCTCGATGCCCTGGCCGAGGGCGAGCCGCGGCTGCGCGTGCTGCACCTGGCGCAGAACCAGGGCAAGGCCGTGGCCCTGCGCATGGGGGCGCTGGCCGCACGCAGCGAGTACCTGGTGTGCATCGACGGCGACGCGCTGCTCGACCCCGACGCCGCGGCCTACCTGGTGGCCCCGCTGATCGACAACCCGCGGGTCGGCGCGGTGACCGGCAACCCGCGCATCCGCACGCGCTCGACGCTGATCGGCCGCGTCCAGGTCGGCGAGTTCTCCTCCATCATCGGCCTGATCAAGCGTACCCAGCGCGTCTACGGGCGGGTCTTCACCGTCTCCGGCGTGGTCGCCGCGTTCCGCCGCACCGCCCTGGCGCGGGTGGACTACTGGAGCACGGACATGATCACCGAGGACATCGACATCAGCTGGAAGCTGCAGCTGGACCACTGGTCGATCTTCTACGAGCCCCGCGCGCTGTGCTGGATCCTCATGCCCGAGACCCTGCGCGGGCTGTGGAAGCAGCGCCTGCGCTGGGCGCAGGGCGGGGCGGAGGTGCTGCTGAAGAACATCCGCAGCATCTGGACCTGGCGCTACCGCTACATGTGGCCGCTGCTCATCGAGTTCAGCCTGTCGGCGGCCTGGGCCTTCACCTTCCTGCTGTCGATCCTGCTCTGGGCGCTGGGCCTGGTGGTCGAGCTGCCGCCCAGCCTGCGCGTCGCCGACATAGTGCCGCCGGCCTTCACCGGGCTGCTGCTGGCCTGCGTGTGCCTGCTGCAGTTCGCCCTGAGCCTGCTGATCGAGCGGCGCTACGAGCGCCACCTGGCCAGTTCGCTGTTCTGGGTGATCTGGTACCCCTTCGCCTTCTGGCTGGTCACCCTGCTGACCACCCTGGTGAGCTTCCCCAAGGTCATGCTCCGGGCGCGCCAGGGCCGCGCGCGCTGGACCAGCCCCGACCGCGGCATCAAGAGGAGTACGTGATGGAACTGATCAAGACACCGCAGCACTGGCTGCCCCGCACCTTGGACGTACTGCTGACGCTGTGCGCCTGGACGGTCTTCGCCTGGCTGATGGTGCGCGGCATGACGGCCCTGCTCGCCAGCGGCTGGCAGGGGCCGCGCCTGGACTGGGGCGGCAAGCTGCTGCAGACCCTCGACACGCTGATGGTCTACGTGCTGTGCAGCGCCCTGATCGCCGCGCTGCTGGTTTCCTGGGCCCGCTACAACCAACTGCGCGCGGCGCGCTACGAGCGGCGCTCGCGCATGCCCGACCTGTCGCGCCAGGCGCTGTCGCGCAGCTTCAATATCAGTGGCGATACCCTGGCCCGCCTGCATGGCGCCCAGGTGGTGACCCTGCACAACGACGAGCACGGCAACCTGGTGTGGGTGGAGAACCCGGCGGAAATGGAAGTCGAGGCGCCCTGAACGGCCTCAGCTGCCGCTGTCCTCGTTACGCGCGTGGCGCGGCTCGGTGAGGGCGCGGCGGTAGCGCGCGTAGAGGTCGCTGTCCATGTTGCTGGCGCTGAGGATCTTCAGCGCGAAGGCCTTGACCTCGGCGTCGCTGTACGCCCGCTGGGGCTCGCTGGCGGGCGGTTGCGCGGCGCAGCCCACCAGCACGGGGACGGCCAGCACCAGGCTGGAAAGGGATCGGAACATGGCGGGTTCACCCGGGGCGTGGAAAGTGGGGGTGGACAAAGGCTATCGAGGGCCCGGCATCCAGGGAAATCATCCCGGTCGATAGTCGCTATCGTCCGGGCCGAGTTCCGACACCCGGGGCCGCCATAGGTTCCGGCGGCCCAGCAGGCCGGGCCGATTCGGGGTATCCTTCGCGGCTTTCGCAATCTCCCGGGACCGCGCCATGAAAGAGCAGCTCGCCGAACTCCTCACCCTGATCAGCTCGGGCTGCATGGGCGAGGAGGAAATCCGCCGGATCGCCGAGGAGGCCGCCGCGGCCTACGCCGACCCCGAGGCCTTCCTCGCCGCCAACCCGGACATCAACTACGACGACAGCTTCCCCATCCCGCTGGGCGAATGGGTGGTGGTCGGCAGCCTGCCGGACATCGTGCTGTTCCAGGCCGACGACTACAAGGAACTGTTCGAGGGCATCCGCGCCTCGTTCGATGCGAGCGTGAACTTCGTGCTGCAGGCCAAGCAGTTGCAAAAGGCCGACCCGCTCACTGCGCTGAAGCGCATCCAGGTGCAGCTGGGCGCGCTCTATCCGGAAAAGGGCGGCTACGTGCTGCTGGACTTCAGCGAGCCGCTGGACGACGAGCTGCAGGCGGTGCTGGTGTACGGCTGCGACCTGGAAAGGGTCATGGCCCTGTGCCTGGAGATCGGCATTCCGGCGGCACCGGCCTACGAGCGCCTGGTCGAGGCCAGCCGGGAAGACTGACGCCCCTCGGACGCGCTTCCAGCAACCCCCTGTCGAATGAAGGCGCCCTTGCCGGCACGGCGGACGGCCGTGCCGCGGGGCAGCGAGCGGCTCGCGTTCGTGGGAGCCCTGGCGTGTTCAGGGTTTGGGTTTCCCTTCCGCGCGTAGGAATGCTCTGAGGTCAACCAGGCGATGTCCGGCGATCTCCCGCATGGGCAGCTTGCCGCTGGCGATCCAGGCCTCCAGAACCTCCGGCTGATCGGACATCCCGAGCCATTCGGCGAAACGCTCGAGGCTCAGGTAGTAGGTTTCATCCTCGGGAGCGGGGGAGAAGGGTTCTTCCACTTTCATGTGGTGTCCTGCACCATGACCAGCGCTGTTGGGAGAGAGGCGATACGGATCTCCCGGCGACAATACACTAAATATTAGTGTTTTTGTATGGTGCTTCGAATGTCCGGAAATGGATTACAGATCGTGAAGAAACGTTTCCTTTTTACCGCTGGGGAAAGACTGCGTGGCCTGCGTGAGCTGACCGGGCTCAAGCGCCCGGAATTCGCCAGGATCGTCGGCATGAAGGCCAAGACCGTGGAGAACATCGAGTTCGGCCGCCAGCGCATGCGCGACGAGGATTTCGAGAAGGTCTGCAGCGTCTATCCGGATTTCGCCCGCTGGATCACCTACGAAGGGCCCATCGATCCGGTATCCGTGGCCTGGGAAATCGCCGATTCGGCGCAGTCCGCCGCCGTCTACCTGGTGGAGCAGAACCCCTCGCTGCTGGCCAGCAGCAATCTCAGCCTGGAGGAGTGGCGCAGCCGCCACCACGACGTGCTCGAACGCCTTCGCCAGGAGCCGGGGCGGGAAATCTGCGAGGAAACCGACGACGACCCCGAAGACGGCCCCGACGGCGAAGAGGCGCGCGACTAGGCAGCGCAGCCGCGCAGGTAGCCCAGCAGGTCGGGGGCGCCGATGCTGCGCAGGCCGTTGCCGAATTCATCGGCTTGCGGGTGGTCCTTGGGCAGCAGCAGGGTTTCCGGCGTTTCGCTGTTGAACAGGCCGAAGCGCGCATAGGGCAGGCCGGTGTCCAGCAGCAGGCCCATGAACCCGGCGTCGCTCCAGGCCTGGGTCGGCATCGCCAGCACGTGGTAGCGCCGCTCCAGGTCGTCCAGGGCGCTGCCCTGCAGGCTGAACTGGCGCACCCGGGCCGGCAGGCGCAGTTCGAGGCCGCGGCGGCGCGCATAGGCCACCGCGCAGGCGAAGGCTTCGACGTGGTTGTCCAGCTCCAGGAACAGCCGCTGGCCATGCCAGTCGGCCCGCCGCAACTGCAGCTCGATGCCACGCTCGAAGCCGGGCAGGGCCTGCCCGAGCGCCTTGCCGAAGTCGCGGTAGCTGATGATCCGCACCTGGCGCCCGGCATCGCTGGCCGCCAGCGCCTCGAAGTCGGGCAGCGCGGAATTCGCCAGGGGGCCGCGGGTGTACAGGCCGTCCACCGCGCGCAGGTCGACTTCTTCGAGTTCCAGCAGGCGCGAGCCGACCAGCTTCTTCAGTGCGGCATGGGCGCGCGCCTTGTCTTCCTGCACCGGCCCGGACAAGGCGCCGCGCGGCAGGTCGACCAGGCGGTAGAGCGGCGCGCCGGACTGCCAGCCGATGCCGCCGGGCGGGCTCGCCGGGGCGCTGAAACTCAGCGCCAGGGAACGGGTGCGCTGCGCGACCTTGTGCTGGTCGGTGCCGCCCAGCCCCAGGCGCTGGGCGATGGCCGCGAGGCGCTGGGCCATGTTGCGGGGTGGATTCATGGTCGACGGCAAACTCCCGATGCCCGGCGGACAGCCTTAAGCATAGGTAAGCCAGTAGCGCTTGTGCGTCCGGGCAGTGACAAATCTTGCTTCCTTCCTTCGATGGCGAGCGCCACGCGGGCGCGGGCTCGACCGCGGCGGCCGCGCCTCGCCTAGGGGCTGGCCGGCCGGCTATACTAGCGCCCCATTTTGCCGACCGATGCCCGACCATGTATAGCCTGGCCCGCGAGCTGCTGTTCAAACTCTCCCCGGAAACCTCCCACGAGCTGTCCATCGACCTGATCGGCGCCGGCGGCCGCCTGGGGCTCAACGGCCTGTTCTGCCCGAAGCCGGCCAGCCTGCCGGTGCAGGTCATGGGCATCGACTTCCCCAACCCGGTGGGCCTGGCCGCCGGCCTGGACAAGAACGGCGACGCCATCGATGGCTTCGCCCAGCTGGGCTTCGGCTTCGTCGAGATCGGCACCGTCACCCCGCGCCCGCAGCCGGGCAACCCCAAGCCGCGGCTGTTCCGCCTGCCGCAGGCCACCGCCATCATCAACCGCATGGGCTTCAACAACCTGGGCGTCGACCACCTGGTGGAGCGGGTCAAGGCCGCGAAGTACCGCGGCGTGCTGGGCATCAACATCGGCAAGAACTTCGACACCCCGGTCGAGCGCGCGGTGGACGACTACCTGATCTGCCTGGACAAGGTCTACGCCCACGCCAGCTACGTCACGGTCAACGTCAGCTCGCCCAACACCCCGGGCCTGCGCAGCCTGCAGTTCGGCGACTCGCTCAAGCAGTTGCTGGAAGCCTTGCGCCAGCGCCAGGAGGACCTGGCCGAGCAGCATGGCCGGCGCGTGCCGCTGGCGATCAAGATCGCCCCGGACATGACCGACGAGGAGACCGCCATGGTCGCCGTAGCGCTGGTGGAGGCGGGGATGGACGCGGTGATCGCCACCAACACCACCCTGGGCCGCGAAGGCGTCGAGGGGCTGCCGTTCGGCGACGAGGCCGGCGGCCTGTCGGGTGCGCCGGTGCGCGAGAAGAGCACCCACACGGTCAAGGTCCTGGCTGGCGAGCTGGGCGGGCGCCTGCCGATCATCGCCGCCGGCGGCATCACCGAGGGTGCCCACGCGGCGGAGAAGATCGCCGCCGGGGCGAGCCTGGTGCAGATCTACTCGGGCTTCATCTACAAGGGGCCGGCGCTGATCCGCGAGGCGGTGGACGCCATCGCCCAGACGCAGCGCACCGAGCGCTGAGGACAAATAAAAAAGGGCTCCTTTCGGAGCCCTCGGGCTTGCGCCCTGCCGCCCGGATGGGACGGCCTTGGGGAAATCGGTGTGATCCTTGGTCAGCTAGTGGCGTGTTGCATCTGGTTCAGACGTTGCAGGCCGGCAGTGCCGGTGAGGCCATCCCAGTTGTCGCCGCGACCCTCGCGCCAGCCATTGAGCCAGGACTGCCGGGTGGTGGGATGGGTGAAAGGACAGAGATCGCGAGACTTGCCACTGAGGCCGTACTGGTAACCGCGCATAAAGGCTCTTTCCAACGGATCACGCTTGAGTCTTCTCATAGGGTGTTGCCCTCACTTGTTGACTGTTATGTCCCGTTGGCCCCCTGGGGAGGCCTGGCGGACAATTCCGCCAAAAGGGGTCCGTTGCCGGCGTGACAGACCCCGCCCGACACCTTTGCGGCGACGGGTTAAGCTGAGTTCTAAACCATGGGCTTCGAGCCTGTGAACAACCAATTTGTCATAAAGACTTAACTCTTATGGGCTCAGGCCATAAGTTTTCCCCGCAGGCGGCTCGGGCAAATTGCCCGAAACCGCATGTTCAGGGGCTTGTGCAACGGAAGCTGGCAAGCTGCCAGGAAATTGAGAGGTTCTCTCATCCCGACGAGCGGGCCAGTGCCTGCGACCTCGGGTCGCGGGTTGGTGAAACCTCTTGAAATGAATCATGGCCGGGTGCCAGCGTCTGGCGCGGTATCCGGTACCGGGGGCCAAGGCCCCCCTGGAAAGGGCTTCGGCCCGGGAATCGCGATGTCGGAACACTACGAACTCTTCCTCACCTGTCCCAAGGGCCTCGACGGCCTGCTGCTGGACGAGGCGCAGGCGCTGGGTCTGATCGATGCGCGGGCGCAGGTGTCCGCCGTGCGCGGCCGCGGCGACCTGGAGACGGCCTACCGGCTGTGCCTCTGGTCGCGCCTGGCCAACCGCGTGCTGCTGGTGCTGGCGCGCTTCCCGGTGGCCAACGCCGAGGAGCTGTACCTGGGCGTGAACGCGGTCAACTGGAGCGACCACCTCGACCCCGGCGGCAGCCTGGCGGTGGAGTTCAGCGGCAAGGGCTCGGGCATCGACAACACCCACTTCGGCGCGCTCAAGGTCAAGGACGCCATCGTCGACAACCTGCGCGCCGAGTTCGGCCGGCGGCCGACGGTGGACAAGGTCAACCCGGACATCCGCGTCCACCTGCACCTGGACCGCGGCCAGGCGGTGCTGTCCCTGGACCTCTCCGGGCACAGCCTGCACCAGCGCGGCTACCGCCTGCAGCAGGGCGCCGCGCCGCTGAAGGAAAACCTCGCCGCGGCCATCCTGATCCGCGCCGGCTGGCCGCAGCTGGCCGCCGAGGGCGGGGCGCTGTCCGACCCCATGTGCGGCGTCGGCACCTTCCTCATCGAGGCCGGCCTGATGGCCGCCGACATCGCCCCCAACCTCAGGCGCGAGCACTGGGGCTTCGACAAGTGGCTGGGCCACGTCCCGGCGCTGTGGCGCAAGCTGCTGGCCGAGGCCGAGCAGCGCGCCGCCGCCGGCCTTGCGCGCACGCCGCTGTGGATCCGCGGCTACGAGGCGGACCCGCGGCTGATCCAGCCGGCGCGCAACAACATCGAGCGCGCCGGGCTGGGCGAGTGGGTGAAGGTCTACCAGGGCGAGCTGGCCACCTTCGAGCCGCGCCCGGACAAGGGCCAGCGCGGCCTGCTGGTCTGCAACCCGCCCTACGGCGAGCGCCTGGGCGACGAGGCCAGCCTGCTGTACCTCTACCAGCACCTGGGCGAGCGCCTGCGCCAGGCCTGCCTGGGCTGGAACGCCGCGGTCTTCACCGGCGCGCCCGAGCTGGGCAAGCGCATGGGCATCCGCAGCCACAAGCAGTACGCCTTCTGGAACGGCGCGCTGCCGTGCAAGCTGCTGATGTTCGAGGTGGAGCCGCGGCAGTTCGTCACCGGCGAGCGTGGCGCCGAACCCCGCCAGGCGTCCGCCGGGGCCCCGGCCCCGGTCGTCGAGCAGGCGCGCTTGAGCGAAGGCGGGCAGATGTTCGCCAACCGCCTGCAGAAAAACCTCAAGCAGTTGGGCAAGTGGGCCAGGCGCGAGAAGATCGAATGCTACCGCCTGTATGACGCCGACATGCCCGAGTACGCCCTGGCCGTGGACCTGTACCGCGACTGGGTGCACGTGCAGGAGTACGCCGCGCCCAAGTCCATCGACCCGGCCAAGGCCCAGGTGCGCCTGCTCGATGCCCTGGCGGCGCTGCCCCAGGCCCTGGGCATCCCCAGCGAACGCATCGTCATCAAGCGCCGCGAACGCCAGGGCGGCAAGCGCCAGTACGAGCGGCAGAACAGCGAAGGCCGGTTCATGGAAGTGGAGGAGGGCGGCGTGCGCTTGCTGGTCAACCTGACCGACTACCTGGACACCGGGCTGTTCCTCGACCACCGGCCGATGCGCCTGCGCCTGCAGCGCGAGGCCGCCGGCAAGCGCTTCCTCAACCTGTTCTGCTACACCGCCACGGCCACCGTGCATGCGGCCAGGGGCGGCGCGCGCAGCACCACCAGTGTCGACCTGTCGAAGACCTACCTGGACTGGGCGCGGCGCAACCTGTCGCTCAACGGTTTCTCCGACAAGCAGAAACTGGTGCAGAGCGACGTCATGGAGTGGCTGCGGGCGGACCGCGGCGAGTACGACCTGATCTTCATCGACCCGCCGACCTTCTCCAACTCCAAGCGCATGGAGGGGGTGTTCGACGTGCAGCGCGACCAGGTCGAGCTGATCGACCTGGCCATGACGCGCCTGGCCAAGGGCGGCGTGCTGTACTTCTCCAACAACTTCCGCAAGTTCGAACTGGACCCGGGCCTGGCGGCGCGCTACCAGGTCGAGGACATCAGCGCCCAGACCCTGGACCCGGACTTCGTGCGCAATCCGAAGATCCATCGGGCCTGGCGCATCAGCGCACGCTGATTCGCCAGGCCCCCGCGGCCAGCATCACTGGCCGCGGGTGGAGGCGTGGAGGTCCAGCAGCACCTGGTCGAGGATGGACGAGGCGCCCCACGGCCGGTTGCTGTTGAGGATGGCCACCACCACCCAGTTGTTGCCGCGGGCGTCGCGGCTGAACCCGGCCAGGGCGCGGACGGTGTTGAGGGTGCCGGTCTTGACGTGGGCCTCTCCGGTCATGGGGGTGTGGCGCAGGCGCTTGCGCATGGTGCCGTCGACGCCGACGATCGGCAGCGAGGAGATGTACTCCGAGGCGTAGGGGCTGTGCCAGGCGGCCTGCAGCATGGCGGCCATCTCGCGGGCGCTGACGCGCTCGTCACGGGACAGGCCCGAGCCGTTCTCCATCACCAGGTGCGAGGCGGTGATGCCCTTGCGCGCCAGCCACTGGCGGATCACCCGCTGCGCCGCCAGGCCGTCGTTGGCGTCCGCGCTGGTGCGGTTCTGCGCGCCGATGCTGAGGAACACCTGGCGGGCCATGGTGTTGTTACTGTATTTGTTGATGTCGCGGATGATGTCCACGGTGTCCGGCGACAGCGCGCGGGCCAGCAGGGTGGCGTTCTTCGGCACGCTGCCCTGGCGGTCGGCGCCGCTGATGCTGCCGCCCAGTTCCTGCCAGATGCCGCGGATGGCGCCGGCGGTGTAGCCCGGGTGGTCGAGCAGCGACATGTAGGTCTGCGCGCTGCAGCCGCGGGGAATCTCGCCGGCGGCGACCAGCACGGTGCCCTCGGCGCGGGTCTCCGGCACGAAGCGCAGCTTCGGCCAGGCCGGGCAGTTGGCCGGGCCGCTGACCTTGATCTGGTTCTCCAGGCGCACGTTGGCCAGCGGCGGGTCCATCATCACCGAGGCCTGGTTGCCTTCGCTGCGCACCACCAGGCGCACGCTCTTGAGGTTGACCATGGCGGCGTCGGGGCCGACCAGGAACGGCTTGTTGTCGTCGCCGCCGTCATCGTTGAACACCGGCAGCTGCGGCTGGTTGAAGTAGCTGCGGTCCAGCACCAGGTCGCCGTTGACCTTGAGCACGCCGTTGGCGCGCAGGTCGCGCATCATCAGCCAGAGCTTCTCCAGGTTCAGCTTGGGGTCGCCGCCGCCCTTGAGGTAGAGGTTGCCGTTGAGCACGCCGTCCTGCAGCTTGCCGTCGGTGTAGAACTCGGTCTTCCACTGGTAGGTGGGGCCCAGCAGCTCCAGGGCGGCATAGGTGGTGAACAGCTTCATGGTCGAGGCCGGGTTCACCGAGACGTCGGCGTTGAAGTAGGTCGGCGTACCCGGGCCGTCCAGGGGGATCATCACCAGCGACAGGGCGTCGTTGGTCAGCTTGCTGGCCTTGAGGGCCTTCTCCACCCGTTCGGGCAGGACGGACTTGATCGGGGCGGCCAGGGTGGGCAGGGCGAAGGGCAGCAGGGTAGCGAAGGCGAGAACACGCAGTGACTTGAACATAGTTGAAGTGAAATCCCGGTTCAGGGCATAGACATGACTAAGGTGACGAAAGCAGACACTGACGATAGACGATTGCGCCAGTGGCGCGGCAACGCGCCGGCGCATTATGCCGCAAGCCGTTGTCGGATGCGCTGGGGTTTGCACGCGATGCGCGTGTGAGTGCCACCTTCGAGCTGCTAGAGTCTGTGCGGGGCGGCGCCCGCCGTGCCCCGCATGCCGTCATCAATCGAGGAGATCCGCCCCATGGCCAGCAACCGTTCCCGTCGTCTGCGCAAGAAGCTCTGCGTCGATGAGTTCCAGGAGCTGGGGTTCGAGCTGTCGCTCGACTACCGCGAAGGGCTCCCCGCGGAGCAATTGCAGGCCTTCCTCAAGCGCTTCGTGGAGCAGGCCATCACCGCCAATGGCCTGGCCTACACCGGTTGCGACGACTTCGGCTTCGTCTGCCTGGCGCGCCGCGGCTCGGTCACCGAGGCGCAGCGCAAGGCCGTGGAGGACTGGCTGAAGCAGCAGGGCGAGCTGGGCGGCAGTTCGGTCAGCCCACTGCAGGACGCCTGGTATCCGGAGCAGCCCATTCACCAGCCTGTCTGAGGGCGGGCCTGGCATACGCCCCGCGGCTCAGCCCGGCGGGGTGTGCGCGCCCTCCAGTTCCAGTTCGGCGCCGGCCTCCGGCGCGGGCGCCGGCAGGTCGACGCCCGCCCAGCGGCGATAGTCGTCCTCCGACATCGGCTGCGAGAACAGGAAGCCCTGGCCGAAGCGGCAGCCCAGTTCGCGCATGCGCTGCAGCTGCTGGCAGGTCTCGATGCCCTCGGCGATCACCCGCAGCTGCAGGTGGCGCGCCAGCACCAGGGTGCTGGCGACCGACTCGTGGGTGCGCGGGTTGTGCTGCATGTCGCGGATGAAGGAAGCGTCCAGCTTGATCTCGTTGCAGGGCAGGTCGCAAAGGCGCTGCAGCGAGGAGTAGCCGGTGCCGAAGTCGTCGATGGCGACGTTGCAGCCGAGCAGGCGCAGGCGGGTGAGGTTCTCCAGGCTGGCCAGGGGCGTGGTCGCCAGCCCCCCTTCGATGATCTCTATGGTCAGGCTGGCGGGATCGATGCCGGTCTGCCGCAGCTTTTCCTTCAGGTGGGTGGCCAGGTCGCGCTGCTGCAGCACCTCCAGGTCGATGTTGATCGACAGCGCCCGCTGGGTGCCCTGGCGCAGTTCGCGGCGGGCGAAGTCCAGGGCCTGGTCCAGGATCAGGTCGAAGAGGTCGGGCAGCAGTTTCATCCGGCGGATCGCGGCGAGGAAGTAGGCCGGGCGCAACAGCCCGTGGACCGGGTGGTCCCAGCGCACCAGCACCTCGGCGCCGACCTCCTGCAGGGTGTCGAGGTCGACCTTGGGCTGGTAGTAGGCCTTCAGTTCGCGGTTGCGCATGGCCTGCCAGACCTCCAGCGCCGAGGGCGTCGGCCGCGGTAGCGGCGGGGCGGCGGCGGGCGTGGCGCTGTAGTGGCGCAGGCGCGCCTGCAGGCTGGACATCTGCAGCGGCTTGGTCAGCTCGCCGAGCACCGACAGGCCGTACAGCGTGGCGATGTGGGCGATGGCCCGGCGCAGGTCGGCGGGAATCTCGCTGACCACGATGATCGCCCGCAGCAGCTTCTCCTGGGCCGCCAGGCGCAGGAACCCGAGCAGGTCCATGCCCGGCGGGAGCACGTCGCAGATGCAGATGTCGACTCCGCCTTCCCGCCTCAGCAGCTCGATGGCGCTGTCCCCGTCGCCGGCGGCCAGGACCTGCTCGTAGCCGAGGACCCGCAGGCCGTGCACGGTCGCCTCGCGCAGAAATGCATGGTCCTCCAGCACCAGCAGGCTGGATGGGATCGATCTGTTCATGGTCGCGCGTACCGAATTGGATAACGGGCGAAGTGTGCCGGCTGGCGGGCGCCATTTATTTAAAGAACTTCCATTTTTCTTGTGGGAATTTGCATCAGGGAATGTTGAAAAAGACCGATCGGAAAGTTAGGGGAAGTTGCCCAATCAAGTTTGTGTAGGAATTTATCCTTTGATGTATGGGAATTTACTTAAGATGTTAAAAGTGGCCCCAGTTAATCTCGACACCGATTCCCTAGACGATATCTTACGGCGCACTCTTGGGAAGTCTGTCGGAGATTGAAAATTGAGCAAGGTTCTTATCGTCGATGACCATCCGGTAATACGGATGGCAATGCGCGTCCTGCTGGAAAAGGAAGGTCACACCATCATCGGGGAGACCGATAACGGCGTGGACGCCCTGTCCCTGGTGAAGGATCTGCTGCCGGAGCTGGTGGTGCTGGACATCGGCATCCCCAAGCTGGACGGGCTCGAGGTCATCAGCCGCCTCACCGCGTTCAACCTGCCCCTGAAAATTCTCGTGCTGACCGGCCAGAGCGCCTCGCTCTATGCCATGCGCTGCATGCAGGCCGGGGCATCGGGGTTCGTCTGCAAGCAGGGCGGGCTGGCCGAACTGATCAGCGCGGTCAACGCGGTGATCGCCGGGTACAATTATTTCCCCAGCACCGCCGTGCGCCCGGCGCGCAAGAACAACGGCAGCATGGACGACCATGAACTCATCCAGCGGCTTTCCGACCGGGAAATGTCGGTATTGCAATACCTGGCCAATGGTTATTCGAACAAGGACATCTCCGAGCAGATGTTCATCAGCAACAAGACCGTCAGTACCTACAAGACGCGCCTGCTGCTGAAGCTCAATGCCCATTCGCTGGTCGACCTGATCGAGTTCGCCAAGCGCAACGCACTGGTCTGAGATGTCCGCCATGGGGTCGAGGTGCAGGGCGCTGCTGGGTGCCGTTCTCGGTGCGATGCTGGCGATGGGGGCCTGGGCCGACGAGGCCCAGGCCCCCGCGCCCTGGACGCAGCTCGCGTTGCTGGCCCGCACGGCGGCGCTTCCCGAGAGACCGCGGGTCGAGCTGCCGGAGTCGGACTGGCAGTGGCTGCGCGAGAAGCGCACGCTGGTGGTGGGGGTGGCCGCGCCGGACTACCCGCCGCTGATCGTCACCGTCAGCGGCAGCGAGCTGGAGGGCGTCACCGCCGACTACCTCGGGCTGATCGGCGAAGCGCTCAACGTGCGCATCGAGATGCGCCGCTACCCGTCCAGGCGCCAGACCATCCAGGCGCTGGTGGACGGCGAGATCGACCTGATCGGCCGCGCCACCGGCTTCGAGGCGGAAATCCCCGAGCTGTTGCTGTCGCGCCCCTATTCCCTGAACCAGCCGGTGATCGTCGGGCCGCAGGACATGCGCCTGGAAGGCGACCTGCAGCTGACCGGCAAGCGGCTCGCGGTGGTGGGCGACTACTTCTCGCCGCAGGAGCTGGTCGAGCATTTCCCCGATGCCGAGGTCGTGCATTTCGACTCGCTGCGCCGCGCCCTGGAGTCCGTCGCCCTCGGGCAGGTGGACGCCTACGTCGGCGACGCCCTGAGCGCGCAGTACCTGATCAGCCAGGGCTACCTGGTCAACCTCAAGCTGCTGAACTTCGCCAACTTCAACGGCATCGGCTTCTCCTTCGCCGCGCGCAAGGACGGCAGCCCGCTGCTCTACAGCGTCAACGAGGCGCTGCAGAGCGTCAGCGCCCAGCAGCAGCTGTCGATCCAGCGGCGCTGGAGCGTGGGCGGGGTGTTCTCCATCTCCAACCACCGGCTGAACCTCACGCCCCAGGAGCTGCGCTGGCTGGAGCGCAACCCGCGGCCGCGGCTGGGCATCGACCAGTCGCTGGCGCCGCTGACCTTCTTCGACTCCCAGGGCAATTTCCGCGGCATAGTCGCCGACCTGCTGGACCTGATCCGCACGCGCACCGGCCTGCAGTTCGAGGTGCTGCCGACTTCGTCCATCCCCGGCATGTTCACCCAGGTGCGCCGGGGCCAGGTCGACGCCCTGGCGACCATGACGCCCACCGTCGAGCGCGAGGCGCAGGTGGACTTCACCCGGCCCTACCTGAGCACCTCCTTCGTGCTGCTCTCGCGCAAGGACGACACCCGCCAGGACCTCGCGGACCTCGACGGCAAGCGTGTGGCGGCGCCCCATGGCAGCGTGGTGGGGGCCTACGTGCGCGAGCACTTCCCGCAGGTGAAGCTGGTGGAGGTGGACAACTACAGCGACGCCCTGCCGCTGCTGGAGGAAGGGCGGGTGGACGCCGCCCTGCAGCCGATGCTCACCGCCACCTTCCTGGTCAACCGCTACTACCGCGACCTGCGCATCGCCGCGACCCTGGACCTGGAGCCGGCGCAGATATCCCTGGGGGTCTCGCGGGCCGACCCGGAGCTGCTGAGCATCCTCAACAAGGCCCTGCTGGCGATCTCGCCGGAGGACATGGCCAGCATCATCAGCCGCTGGTCCACCAGCGGCGCCTCGCCGGACAGCATCTGGGAAGGCTACCGCTCGCAGTTCTACTGGTTGCTGTGGGGCGGCCTGGTGCTGCTCGGGCTGATCCTGCTGTGGAACTGCTACCTGCTGTTCAGGGTGCGCGCGCGCCAGCACGCCGAGCAGGAACTGCAGGACCGCCTGGCATTCAAGCGCGCGCTGATCGACGGCATTCCCCAGCCGGTCTCGGTACGCGACGCCGAAGGGCGCCTGATCACCTGCAACCGGGCCTTCCGCGAGGCCACCGGGCTGTCGGAGGAGACGGCGGCGGGGTCGCTGCTGCGGGACTGCATCTGGCTCTCCGCCGAACAGGCCGAGGGCCTGCACCGGGAATACCTCCAGGTGATGGCCAGCGGCGAACCGGTCGCCGTCGACCGGGTGCTGGAGATCAACGGCGAGCCGCGCCAGGTGCACCATTGGCTCACGCCCTACCGGAGCGCGTCCGGCAAGGTTCGCGGCCTGGTCTCCGGCTGGGTCGACGTCACCGAGCGCGAGCGCCTGCACCAGCAGCTGGAGATCGCCAAGGAGCAGGCCGAGGAAGCCAGCCGGGCGAAGAGCACCTTCCTGGCGACCATGAGCCACGAGATCCGCACGCCGATGAATGCGGTGATCGGCATGCTCGAACTGGCGCTGACGCGCAACCGTTGCAGCGGTTGCGGCGAGCAGGGGCCCATCGAGGTGGCCTACGAGTCGGCCAAGTCGCTGCTGCTGCTGATCGGCGACATCCTCGACGTCGCCAAGATCGAGTCCGGCCGCCTGACGCTGCTGCCCGAACGGGCGCGCCTGCGCGAGCTGATCGAGTCGGTGGCCCGCGTCTTCGACGGCCTGGCCAGGCAGAAGGGCCTGCTGCTGAAGCTGGAGATCGAGACCGAGGCCGCCTGCGACGTGCTCATCGACCCGCTGCGCTTCAAGCAGATCCTCTCCAACCTGGTGAGCAACGCCATCAAGTTCACCGACCAGGGCAGCGTCTGGGTGCGGGTCTCGGGCGAGCCGCTGCCCAACGAGCGGCTGGCACTGGAGGTGTGCGTCGAGGACAGCGGCATCGGCATCGCCGAGGAAGACCAGAAGCAGCTCTTCGAACCCTTCAGCCAGGTGCAGCGCGAAGGGCGCGCCAACCACGGCGGCACGGGGCTGGGGCTGACCATCTGCCGCAAGCTGGCGGAAATGATGGGCGGCTCGGTGCGCCTGGAGAGCGTGGCCGGCGTGGGCACCAAGGTGCACGTCAGGCTGGTGCTGCAGGTGCTGGAGCCCCTCGCGCCGGAAGAGGATTCGATCATCCTGCGCCGCCCGGTGGAGCAGCGGACATTGCACGTGCTGGTGGTCGATGACCACCCGGTCAACCGCCTGCTGCTGGCGCAGCAACTGGAGCACCTGGGGCACACCGTGGCCATGGCCACGGATGGCGGCGAAGCCCTGCAGCTATGGCGGCCCGGCGAGTTCGACCTGATGATCACCGACTGCAACATGCCGGTACTCAGCGGCTACAGCCTGGCCAGGCGAGTCCGCGAGATCGAGCGGGAGACCGGCGCGGCGCATTCCCCCATCCTCGGCTTCACGGCCAATGCCCAGCCCGACGAGATCGCGCGCTGCAAGGAGGCCGGCATGGACGATTGCCTGTTCAAACCGATCAGCATCGAGCAATTGCGCGACCAGCTGGAGCAACTGCAGTGCGGCGAGATGATGCCGCCGGCGCCGGTCCCGGCAGCGGCTCCGCAGGAGGAGGGCGACCTGGACATCGGCGCGTTGCTGGAGATGACCGGCGGCAACGCCCAACTGACGCGCAACCTGATGGCCGAGCTGATGTCCAGCAACGAGGCGGACGCCGAACAGCTCGAACCCCTGCTGCACGCGCAGGACCGGCGGCGCCTGGCCGAGCTGGCCCACCGCATCAAGGGCGCGGCGCGGCTGGTGGGCGCCATGGCCCTGCACGACCGCTGCGCGGAGCTGGAGAAGGCCTGCGCCGAGCGCGCCGAGTTCTCGACGCTGCGCAGTGCCGTGGAGCAACTGCGCAGGGCGCTGGATGCGCTGCAGGCCAGCCTGCATGGCCATCTGAAGCGGCTGGACGAGGAAGGCTGCATCCGGCCGGCGCCGTCGGCCACCGAGAACGACCCGGCCTAGGGCCGGGCTTCCCCGCGGGCGCGGCGCAACCTCGACGCCTCACACCGGGCTGGAGCGCCCGGTCATCTCCCGCGCCATTTCGGTGGCATAGCTGTCGGTCATCCCGGCGATGAAGTCGATGACCCGCAGGAAGGCCTTGTGCAGCGGCCAGTCGGGGTCGGGGGCGTTGTGCCCGAGCAGGTCGAGGATGCGCTGGTTCTTGAACGACGGGCTGCGGCCGCCATGCTGTTCCAGGGCTGCGCCGCAGAAGGAGTTGAGCAGGATTTCCAGGGTGGTGTAGGCGCCGATCTCGTGCAGCGTCTTGCGCTTGTCCTGGAAGATCTTCTGCCGCGCCAGGGCCTTGGCCTGCTGCACGCAGCGCTTGGCCGGGCCGCTCATGTGCTCCACCAGGTCGCCACCCAGGCCGCCCTCCAGCAGGGCCCGCTTCTGCTCGACGAAGGCCCGCGCGGCGGCGTTGCTCAGGTGCTCGATGGCCTTGCCGCGGAGGATCGCCAGGCGCCGCCGGCGGGAGTCGCTGGGGCCGAGCTGGCGATAGGTCTCGGGAATGTCGTCGCCGACCAGGTCCAGCAGCAGGGCCTCCACCTCGGGGTAGTCGAGCAGTTCCATCTCCAGGCCGTCCTCCAGGTCGATCAGGCCGTAGCAGATGTCGTCCGCCGCCTCCATCAGGTAGACCAGCGGGTGGCGCGCCCAGCGCTCGTCGTCGAGCTTGGGCATGCCCAGCTTCTCGGTGATCTGCTCCAGCAGCGGCAACTCGCTCTGGTAGCAGCCGAACTTGTGCTTCTTGTAGCCGAGAGAGTCGGCATGGCGCGCGGTCCAGGGGTACTTCAGGTAGCTGCCCAGGGTGGCGTAGGTCAGGCGCATGCCGCCGTCGAACTGGTGGTACTCCAGCTGGGTGAGCACTCGGAAGCCCTGGGCGTTGCCCTCGAAATTGAGGAAGTCGGCGCGCTCGTCGGCATCCATGGCGTCGAGCCAGCCGCGCGCGGCGGCCTGCTGGAACCAGTGGCGGATGGCGTCCTCGCCGGAGTGGCCGAAGGGCGGGTTGCCGATGTCGTGGGCCAGGCAGGCCGACTGCACGATCACCCCGAGGTCGCTGGGGTCGCACCATTCCGGCAGCTCGCCGCGCAGCATCTCGCCGACGCGCATGCCCAGGGAGCGGCCGACGCAGCCGACCTCCAGGGAGTGGGTCAGGCGCGTGTGGATGTGGTCGTTGCTCGACACCGGGTGGACCTGGGTCTTGCGCCCCAGGCGGCGGAAGGCGCCGGAGAAGATGATGCGGTCGTGGTCCTTGTGGAAGGCGCTGCGGCCCAGTTCCGCGCTGCTGTGCACGGGTTTGCCGAGGCGCTCGCGGGGGAGCAGGGTATGCCAGTCCATTCGCTCGTCCGATTGCTCGTGGTGGGGCCAACGCTACCCCTTGCCCGCGGCAATCTCAATCGCGGCCTGTCACAGACCTTCGGCGTCGATGTCGATCAGCAGCAGGCGGCGGCCCTGGTCGATGAACTGCCCGGCGGTCATGCAGTACTGGTTGGTGGTGGCGTCGCGGTAGGTGTTGGACAGCGTCAGCCGGCGTTCTTCCCAGCCCTCGGCGAGCAACTGGTAGAAGTAGGGGCGCCAGGACCAGTTGTGGCCGACGTAACGCCGGTCTTCCTTCCAGAACAGGCCGTTCCATTCCAGGTTGGGCGAGATCTGCGTGCCGTGGCGGTCGCACTGGTACACCCGCAGCAGGCGCGGGAAGGCGTCGGGGGTGGGCAGGCTGGCCAGGCGCGCGCCGCCCTCGGCCCAGGGGCGCAGGCTGGCGACCAGTTCGGCCAGTTGCTGGCGCAGCTGCACCAGCCGGGCGCGCTCTTGCAGCTTGCGCTGTACGTAGCGGTCGCGCCACTGGCCGAAGGCGTCGAGGTAAGCGTCGCTGGCGGGGAAGTCCAGGGCCGGGCGGGCGAACAGGTAGCCCTGGACGAAGCGCGCGCCGCACTCCAGGGCGAAGTCCAGTTCCGCCTCGGTCTCCACCCCTTCGGCGATGATCCAGCAGCCGGTCTTCTCGGCCATCTGCGCCAGGGCCTTGACCACCTCGCCGCTGGGGCCGCCACGGGCCGCCTGCTGGAACAGGCGCATGTCCAGCTTGAGGATGTCCGGCTGCAGCGCCAGGACGCGGTCGAGCTGGGAGTAGCCGGCGCCGAAATCGTCGATGGCGATGCGCGCCCCGGCCTCGCGGTAGCGCGCCACCACCTCGGGCAGGCGCTGGTTGCCGCCGCCCAGTTCGGTGATCTCGAAGACCACCCGATGCGGGTCGACGCCGTGCTGCTGCAGTTGCTTGAGGCTGGGCAGCGGCTGGTTGGGGCGCAGCCGGCTGATCCAGCGCGGCGAGATGTTCAGGCTGAGGAACCAGTCCGCGGGCGCTTCCGGCAGGCGCGCCAGGGCGTCGTCGCGGATCTGCCGGTCGAGGCGGCGCAAGGTCGCCGGGGGAATCTTCGGATCGACGAACATCGGGCCCACCGAGAGCAGCTGGCCGTCGGCCTGGCGCATCCGGCCGAGGGCCTCGACCCCGGCGATCAGGCCGGTGGCGGTATCGATGAAAGGCTGGAAGCAGGCGACCGGTTGCCCGTCGATCAAGGGACACATCCTTAGTGAAGGGGAAGGGAGGGCGTTGCCGCCGGCCCGGGATTGCCTCCTAGCAAGAATGTAGCCAGGGCGCTCAGTCGCCCTGGCCCGCCGACGGCTTCTCCGGGCTGCCCGCGGCCGGCTGGCGCAGCTTCAGCAGCAGCGGCGCGAGCACGATGGCCAGGCGCAGCAGGCGCACCAGGCCACGTTTGCGGCGCAGCATCAGGGCGGCCGCGGCCGCCGCGCCGCCGGCGGCCCACAGCGAGGCGCCGCCGCGCAGTTGCTGGCGCACGCCCTGGCCCAGGTCGCGGGCCTGGCGCAGCGGCTGCAGGAGCTTCTCGCTTTCCTGGCGCAACTGCTGGCGCTGGACTTCCAGGCGCAGGCGCAGCACGGCCTTGCGCAGTTCCTGCCGCGTGGGGCGGGGGGAGAGTTGCGGCAGTTCACTCATGGCAGCAGTTGCTCCCGGTCACGGGCCAGTTCTTCCAGGGTGGCGCTGAATGGCGAACTGTCGTCGTCCACCAGCTGGTACAGGCGCCAGGCGCACAGCCCGCCACCCAGCGCATAGAAGGCGCACAGGCCGAGCACGGCGGCCAGCCGGTCGCTGTCCCAGAACAGCACCAGCACCAGCAGCGACAGGCCCAGTATCAGCAGCAGGGCGAACAGCAACGCCAGCCCGGCGAACAGCAGCAGCGCCAGGGTACGGCTCTTCTGCTCCTGCAGCTCCAGGCCGAAGAGTTCGACGTGGCCATGCAGCAGGCCCAGCAGTGCGGCGCCGAAGCGCCGCACGGAAGGGCCCTGGTGTGGCGGGGCGTCCTTGGCGTCGCTCATCGGTCAGCGCCGCCCGACCAGCAGGCCGAGCAGGAAGCCGACGCCCGCGGCCAGGCCCACGGCCTGCCAGGGATGCTCGCCGACATAGTCCTCGGTGGCGTCCACCGCGGCGCGGCCCTGGTCGCGCACGGCGCTCTGCGCGGCGTCGATGCGTTCGCGGGCCCGGCCCAGCCCGGAGCGCAGCTGTTCGCGCAGGGCATCGGCTTCCTCGCCGGCCAGTTCCGCGGAGGTCTGCAGGAGTTTCTCGGTGTCGGCCACCAGGGCCTGGAACTCGGCCAGCAGCTCGTCCTTGGTGGTATTCGCGGTGCTCTTGCGGGGCATTGTGAGGCTCCTTGTGTTTGCGAGGGGTTCACTGGTTTCTGAGCCCCAGGGCGTTGGGAAGTTTCCCATAAATCGACGGCGAAGCGGCGACGTAGAGCAGGACTCAGGCCCGTTCAGTGAAGACCAGTCTGCGCCGCTTCGCCCGTCGGGCGCATGGTATGCCGCTTGCAACGCCGTGGTGCGTCATCCGGTGCGAGTGCCCCAGACAGGGGCGTTCAGGGACGTCCGAAGACCGCCGGAAAATCCATTAACCAACTGAAAGACAAAAGAAAAATCAAAAAAACAGAGGTGCCCCTCCGCGCTCTCGTGTGCCGTGTGGAGCAGGGGGCTGGACCTTATCGGTGCGCCTGCGCTTCATGCTGGTGCGGCGCGCCGGGGCGATGAGCTGTTTTGGTGCTTTTTCGGTCTGATCCGGGGCTGCCTGATTCATGGAAAACCTCAACAGTGCCGTGGAAACCCTGATCCACGGTTCCAATACCCTGTTCATCCTGCTGGGCGCCGTGATGGTGCTGGCCATGCATGCCGGCTTCGCCTTCCTCGAGGTCGGCACGGTGCGCCTGAAGAACCAGGTCAACGCCTTGTCGAAGATCCTCTCGGACTTCGCCGTGTCCTGCCTTGCGTACTTCTTCATCGGCTACTGGATCGCCTACGGCGTGGATTTCCTCAAGCCGGCCAGCGAGCTGAGCGCGGAGAACGGCTATGCGCTGGTCAAGTTCTTCTTCCTGCTGACCTTCGCCGCCGCCATCCCCGCGATCATTTCCGGGGGCATCGCCGAGCGCGCCCGGTTCGCCCCGCAACTGTGCGCCACGGCGCTGATCGTGGCCTTCGTCTACCCCTTCTTCGAGGGCATGGCGTGGAACGGCAACCACGGCCTGCAGGCCTGGCTGGCCCTGAAGTTCGGCGCGCCCTTCCATGATTTCGCCGGCTCCGTGGTGGTGCACGCCTTCGGTGGCTGGCTGGCGCTGGCCGCGGTGCTGCTGCTGGGCCCGCGCAACGGCCGTTACCGCGAGGGCCGGCTGGTGGCCTTCGCGCCGTCGAACATCCCCTTCCTGGCCCTGGGCGCCTGGATCCTGGTGGTCGGCTGGTTCGGCTTCAACGTGATGAGCGCGCAGACCCTGGACCACGCCAGCGGCCTGGTGGCGGTGAACTCGCTGCTGGCCATGGTCGGTGGCACCATCGCCTCGTTGCTGGTGGGGCGCAACGACCCCGGCTTCCTGCACAACGGCCCGCTGGCCGGCCTGGTGGCGGTGTGCGCCGGCTCCGACCTGATGCACCCGGTCGGTGCACTGGCCACGGGCCTGGTGGCCGGCGCGCTGTTCGTCTGGGTGTTCACTGCGGCGCAGACGCGCTGGAAGCTCGACGACGTGCTCGGCGTATGGCCGCTGCACGGCCTGTGCGGCGCCTGGGGCGGCATCGCCTGCGGCATCTTCGGCCAGCAGGCCCTGGGCGGCCTGGGCGGGGTGAGCCTGGCGAGCCAGGTGCTGGGCACCCTGCTGGGCATTGTCATCGCCTTCGCCGGCGGGCTGCTGGTCTACGGCGGGATCAAGGCGGTGGTGGGCATCCGCCTGAGCCAGGAAGAGGAGTACTACGGCGCTGACCTGTCGATCCACAAGATCGGGGCGATCAACCACGATTGAGCGCCGTTCGTGCCACCGCGGCGTCCTGCGCGGCCGGTGAGTCCAATCGCGGACGGAGTCCGCTCCTACGCCCGTGCCTCCTGGAACCGTAGGAGGACCTTGTCCGCGATCATGGCGGATAACGCCGTAGGCGTTATGC
>NZ_QGSL01000106.1:88932-110184 GCF_003176655.1 Pseudomonas sp. RW407
AGTCTGCTTGTACCACATCTGCGTCAGCCGCCAGGTCTGGCCGCGGCCCCAGACTTCCTGCACCGAGCTGAGCTGGCCGGCGCGCGGGTCGCTGATGCGGTCGTTGGACAGGTTGTTGCCGCTGCGCTCGGTGATGGTCAGCTGGAACTCGGCGCCGTGCCAGCCGAGGATCTTCTGCAGGTCCAGGTGGCTGCCCAGCGCCCACTGGTCGGTGTAGCGCGCGGTCTTGTCGTCGTTGTAGCCGCCGTGCAGGTTGCCCGCAGCCTCGCCGACGTAGTCCAGCTTGAAGTCGTAGCCCTTCTCCAGCAGCTCGCTGCGGGTACCGCCCCAGTCCCCCAGGCCCCATTTCGAATCGGCGGAAAAGGCCTCGTCGCCCTGCGCGCCACTGGCCAGCAGGGCGAGCAGCCCCAGCCCCGGGGCAAGATTGCGAGCGGTGATCATGGTGGCTATTCCTCCTGGCAGCCTTGAAGCGGAAAAGCGCCACCCGGCCCGCCTCCCCAGGGTGCGAGCCGCATGGCCAAACGAAAACTGTAGAACAGGGGCCGGCGCACCGCTCTGGCACGGCCGTTCCCCATTGTCGTGCGGCCTTGAGACAGCGCTATCTTTGGCGGACGAAAAAAACGCCTCGGTAAAGGCGACGCGCACGTTACTGCCCGCGAAGGCCTGTGGCCAGCCACGGGGCTGGCAATATTATTTTTCATATCCCGTAATAATCCAGCCCATACGCGAAATATTTTCCTCAATATCCTCACTTTTTCCAAGGCAATACGGGGACCTGCATGCCGGCCTGACCATGCTCGGCACTCCCCTGCAGGCCAGCCGATTGGCGGCCTGCAGCCCGGCAACGGCGTCCCGCCCAGCGAGACAGCGCTGTCCACCACCTCGCTCCGATAGCGGCTGGAAGCCCGCGCCCGGCTCCGCTACCTTGGCCGGGCCACCGACCGAGCGAGAACCCGCATGCCCCTTCCGCACCCCGCCCGAGGCGCCCATGGCCCGCGCTGATACGGTCAGCGCGCCCATACCGCGCATCGACGAAGAGCTGACGCTGAAGAAGCTGGAGGTGTTCCTGGCCTTCATGCGCACCGGCAACCTGGCCCGCGCCGCCGCCGAGCTGGGCACCAGCAACGTCAGCGTGCACCGCGCCATCCATTCCCTGGAAAGCGCCCTGCGCTGCCCGCTGTTCAAGCACGAGGGGCGCACCCTCACGCCGCTGGAGAGCGCCTTCGTGCTGGAGGAGCGCGCGCAGAAGCTGGTGCAGGACGTCAACGAGACGGTGCGCCTGACCCGCGAGGCCGCCGGCTTCTCCGCCGAGCGCTTCAAGCTCGGCGCGCTCTACTCGCTGACGGTGAAGACCGTGCCGCAGCTGATCATGGGCCTGAAGCTGCGGCGCAGCGAGCTGAACATCGACCTCATCCTCGGCTCCAACGTCGACCTCTTCTACCAGCTGAAGAACATGGAGCTGGACGCCATCCTGGTGTCGCTCAACGAAAGCGTGGCCGACCCGGACTGCGAGCAGTTGCCGCTGTTCTCCGACGACATCTTCCTCGCCGTGCCGGTGGATTCGCCCTACGCCGAGCTGGCCGAGATCGACCTGGCGAGCCTGAAGGAGGCGCCCTTCGTCACCCTGGCCCAGGGCTTCGCCACCCACCAGGACGGCGTGCGGGTGTTCCGCCAGGCCGGCTTCGAGCCGCACATCGCCATGCAGGTGAACGACATCTTCACCCTGCTCAGCATGGTCAGTTCCGGGGTCGGCTACGCGCTGCTGCCCAAGCGCATCGAGGCGGTGTACGAGAACCGCGTGAAGCTCATTCCGCTGCAGGCGCGCTACCGCCTGCAGCAGCGCATCGGCGTGGTGTTCCTGCGCGCCAAGGAGCGCGACCCGAACCTGCTGGCGCTGCTCGCCGAATGCCGCATGTACGGCATGCGCCACGAGCAGGAAGCGGCGCGGGCGGGGGCCTGAGGCGCCCCGCCCGCTTGCAGCCGGCCCCTGCCTCAGCCCACCAGGCCGCGCACGCAGAAGTACAGCAGCGACGGGCCGAGCAGGCAGCCCAGGCCGGTGTGGAAGGTGGCGGTCAGCGCGCCGTAGGGCACCAGGCGCCGGTCGGTGGCGGCGAGCCCGGCGGTGACGCCGCTGACGGTGCCGGCCAGGCCGCCGAAGACCATCGCCGAGCGCGGGTTGTCCAGCCCCAGCAGGCGCGCCGAGACCGGGGTGAAGACCATCACCAGGATCGCCTTGATCAGCCCGGTGGCGATGGACAGCGCCATCACGTCGGAACTGGCGCCCAGCGCCGCGCCGGTGACCGGGCCGACGATGTAGGTGACAGCCCCCGCACCTATGGTGGTCATGCTCACCGCGTCGCGATAGCCGAACGACCAGGCCACGATCACCCCGACGATGAACGGCAGGATGGTCCCCAGCAGCAGCGACACCGCGCCGATCAGCCCGGCCTTGCGCGCCTCGGTGGCCTGCACCTCGAAGGCCGTGGCGACGATGGCGAAATCACGCAGCATGGCCCCGCCCATCAGGCCGATGCCGGAGAACAGCGAGAGGTCGGCCAGGCCCTTCTGCCCACCGCTGAGGGTGCCGCCGACCCAGGCCAGCACCAGGCCGATGAGGATGGCGATGGCCGAGCCGTGGACGCGGCCGAAGGTCAGGTGGCGGGAAATCAGCACCGACACCCACATGATCACGCCCACCACCGCGAAGGCGGTGACCAGGCCGTTATGGATGAGCGCGTTCTCGACGATCTGCCACATCTCAGCGCCCTCCCGCCGGGGCGGCGCCCAGGTCTTCGGCGCGGTCCTCGCGCGGTAGCGGCTCGCCGCGGTGGGTGCGGCTGATCAGCGCGATGGTCGCGCCGCACACCAGCACCGAGCCGATCGCCGCCAGCAGCGCCACCGGGCCGCCGTGCAGGGCGGTGACCACGTTCTGCTGGGCCGCCATGGCCACCACCACGGGAATGTACATGGCGCCCCAGAAGCCCACGCCGAACTCGCATTCCTTGCTCAGGCCGCCGCGCTTGTGCATCGCCAGGCGGGCGAAGATCAGCAGCAGCATGGCGATGCCGACGCCGCCGACGTTGGATTGCACGCCGAGCAGCACGCCCAGCAGGTCTCCCAGGATCACGCCCGCGAGCGTGCATGCAGACAGTAGAGCGACACCGTAGATGATCATTGTTGTTGTCCTCGGTTGGTCGTTGGGGTTGGGGGTAATGGGACCGGTTCAGGGGTCGCGGCGTTCCTCCTCGCGCAGCAGCGCGTCCAGGGTGTCCGCGCGGGCGCCGTCGAAGGCGATGGCGGCGGCGCCGAAGCAGGGCCTGGCCAGGCCGGTGAGTATGCGCCCGGGCGGCAGCTCCAGGTGCAGGCGGGCGCCGCGCTCGTAGGCGCTGCGCAAGGTGGCGCGCCACTCCACGCGGCGCGCCATGTTGCCGGCCAGGTCCGCGGCAAGCGCCGCCGGGTCCATGACCAGGCGCGCCGTGCTGCTGCTCAGGTAGCGCAGCCGCGGGCGGCCCAGGCGCACGCCGGCGAAGGCCTCGGCCAGGCGCGCGGCGGGTTCGGCCAGCAGCTCGCAGTGCGAGGGCACGCTGACCGCCAGGCGCTTCGCCGCGCTGGCGCCATGGGCCCGGGCCAGTTCGGCGATGGCTTGCAGGGCCTCGTCGCTGCCAGCCACCACCAGTTGCCGTTCGGCGTTGATATTGGCCAGGTAGACCGGGCGTTCGGCGCTGTGCACCTGGGCCAGCAACGGCTCCAGTTGTGGCTGCTCCAGGCCGAGGATGGCGCTCATGCCGTAGCCGCTGGGCCAGGCCTGCTGCATCAGTTCACCGCGCAGGGCGACCAGGCGCAGGGCGTCGGCGTAGTCCAGGGCACCGGCGACCACGGCGGCCGGATAGGCGCCGATGGACAGTCCCGCCACCAGCGCTGGCCGGTGCCCACGCGCGGCGAGCAGGCGTGCCGCGGCGACGCCGGCGATCAGCAGGCACAACTGCACGGCGCGGGTCGAGGCCAGGGCCTCGGCGCTTTCCAGGCTGGCCATGGACTGGCCGAGCACGTTCGCCGCCTCTTCCAGGCAGGCACGCACTTCCGGCTCGCCGGGCAGCGCCGAGAGCATGCCGGGGTACTGCGCGCCCTGGCCGGGGAAGGCGAAGAGGCTGCTCATGCGGCCACCTCGGCGCGCGCCCAGGGATCGGCCAGCAGGACCGGCGCGTGGTCGCCCTTGACCATCACCCGGGCGCCCTCCCCGGCCCATTCGGCCAGGGCCAGGCCACCGGTGGGGGTCTGCAGTTGCAGGTCGATGCGGCAGGCGGCTTGGTTCAGTTCGGCGAGCAGCGCGCGGGCCGCGTCGCGGGAAAACGGCTGTGGGGTGCGCAACAGCAGGTCGAGGTCGCTGGCGTCGTGCAGCACCGGCACACCGGTGGCCAGCTCGAAGCCGGCGCCGCCGGTGACGCCCCAGGCCAGGCCGGTGGCGTCCAGCACTGCGCGCACCTGGCGCAGGGCCTGCCAGGCGGGCAGTTCGCGTTGCGGCGCGACCTGGCGCAGCACCTCGGGCGTGGCGCAACGCATCACCACTTCCAGCGGCAGCCAGCCGGCCCAGCGCTGCTCACGGCTCCGCCCGCGCAGGCCGACGGCCACCCAGCCATCCCGTGCCGGCGCGCGGCGCACGACAACCGGCCAACCGGCTGCCAGCACTTCGCTCGCCCAGGCCGGAGCGTCCTCCAGTAGATGCTCTGCCCCCATGCCCCAGAGCAGGTCATGGGCACGGAAAAGGTCGGGAGCGGGCCCGTCCCGGCGTGGGCCCCGCTGTGAGCTTTCGACGATGGCCATGGCCCGCTCCCGAGTTCTCACCACTGCTCGCGCAGCAGTTCGCGCACGCGGCTGGAGGCCGCGCGGTTGGCCGCGCCGAGGCGGCCGCGAAGGTCCCGCGGGGCGCCGGCGATGTCGTCCAGGGCGCGGCGCAGGCTGGCTTGCACCTGGGCCACATCCGCGTCACCGGGCGCTTCTATGGATGGCACTTCCAGGCTGTCCCAGAGCAGGCCCAGGGAGGCGTAGCTGTCGATGTCGTAGGCCATCGGCGGCACCGTGGCGGCCAGGCGCTCCAGTTCCTCGACGCTACGCAGGGTGATGCGCGCGGCGGCGGCCTTGCCCATGGCGTGGACCATCACCCCGGCGTCGCGCAGGGCGATCAGGCGGTTGGCCTGGTAGCCGTGGGCGAGGAAGGCGCCGGACATGGCCTTGCCCACCAGCAGGCCGACCACCGGGTGGCCGGCGAGGCGCGCGCGGGCATAGGCGTCCACCGCCGCCGCCAGGGCCTGGTGGATGCCCAGGGCCTCCTCGCGGCGGCCATAGGCCTGGCTGGGCACGTCGACTATCGCCACCAGCGCGCGCTTGAGCGGCGCATCGCGGTCGGCCTCGATGGCCTCCTCCACCGCCGCCGCCAGGCGCCAGCCTTCCAGCAGGCCGACCTCGCCGTTGCGGGCGCGGGGGAAGGCATCGTTCGCATCCGGCACCACCGCCAGGTAACGCAGCGGCTGGCCGTCCAGCTCGGCGTCGGCCACCCGCAGCGAGGCGCCGTCCTGCGGGCGCGCGGGCTGTTCGCCGGCCAGGGCCTGGAACCAGGCCAGGCCGCGGGAAACTGTTGCTTGGCTCATTGCGCGTCTCCTTGGTTCAGGCCCTGGTACAGGCAGCGCACGCCGGCGGCGTCGATCTGTTCGCGGGTGTCGAGGCTTGCCAGGCGCGCCAGGAAGTCCGCCACCCGGCGGCTGCGCGGCCGTGCCGGCAGGCCCTTGGCGAAGTACTCGCGCACCGCGCCGTGCAGGGTCGCCACGTCGTCGGCCAGGCAGGCGTCGGCCAGGCCGCTGGCGGCGCGTTGCTCGCCGCCGGTGAGGCTCCAGATGAACGGCCGGTCGCGGGAGTCGTATTCCTCGATGCCGGCTTCCTGCTCGATCACCTGCGGGCCGTTCAGCCCCAGGCGCGCTTCGCGGGTGACCAGCACGTAGCTGCACAGCCCGGCGGCGATGGACATGCCGCCGAAGCAGCCGACCGGGCCTGCGACCAGCGCCACCACCGGCTGGTAGCGCTGCAGGTCGACGATGGCCGCCTGGATCTCGGCGATGGCCGCCAGCCCCAGGTTGGCCTCCTGCAGGCGCACGCCGCCGGTTTCCAGCAACAGCAGGGCGCGGGTGGGGATGCCGTTGCGGTTGTCCTCGGCGGCCAGTTCCAGGGCGCCGGCGATCTTCGCCCCGCCGACCTCGCCCATGCTGCCGCCCTGGAAGGCGCCTTCGATGGCGGCGACCACGGCCGGCTGGCCGTCCAGGGTGCCGCGGGCGATGACCACGCCGTCGTCGGCCTGGGGCACTATGCCCTGCCCTTCCAGCCAGGGTGACTGCACCCGGGCGAAGGGGTCGATGAGTTCGCGGAAGCTGCCGGCGTCCAGCAGCTCGCGGGCGCGCTGGCGGGCGGAGAGTTCGGTGAAGCTGCGCAGGGCCAGCAAGCGGGCGACGTTATTCATGGCCAGCTTCCTCCAGCGCCTGTTCCAGGCGCAGGCGCACCACCCCGGGGGTGGCGCCGAAGTCGTGGATGCAGAGTTGCGCGGCCGGCGCCGGCACGGCGACGAACAGCCGTTCGAAGAGCTGCTGCCAGCGTGGCGCGCTGCCGTTCACCGAGGTCACCACCTCGATGCTCAGGGTGGCGTTCGGCGCCGGTTGCAGCAGCACCTCCAGGTCGCCGGAACCGACGCAGCCCACCAGGGCGCGGCCGCGCACCGAGGCGGCGGCGGGGAATTCGAAGGACAGGGTTTCCATGGTCAGAGGCTCCCGGCCCACCCGCCGAGCGCGGCGGGCAGGCGATCCAGAAAGAGACAGGCGGCCAGCAGGTCGGCGGCGCCGCCAGGGGATGCGTTGAGCGCCAGCAGCGCGCGGTCCAGTTCGCGCAGCGCGCGGCGCCCGGCCAGGCTGGCGCTGCCGCCGACGTCGAGCACCGCCCGCGCGCCGCCCTGCATGGCCTGCAGGCCGGGCTGGCCGGCGCGGTGCAGCACGCAGGTGTCGTCCAGCACCGCCATGATCGCCAGCAGCGCGTCGAGCCGGGCGTTCTGCTCGCCGGCGCCGGCCGCGCGGCTGCGCCGCAGTTGCGGCAGGCCGTGCAGCACCACGCGGGGGAAGCCCAGTTGCGCTTCCTCACGGGCGCCGCCAACGCCGTAGCGCCGGCGCACCTTGTCGCCGTGGCTGTTCAACTGCGGTTGCATGCGGTCGGCCAGCAAGGCGATGCGCCCGGCGCGGGCGGCCACCGCCTCGGCCTGCGGCTGCGAAGTGTCGAGGGCGGCGGCGGCGCTCAGCAGGCCCAGGGCCCAGATGGCGCCGCGGTGGGTGTTCACCCCGGCCGTGGTGCGCAGCATTTCCGCCTCGCCTTCGCGGCCCAGGCGGCCCAGGCTTTCGCGCAGCGGCAGGCCGACTTCGCCATGGGCCCGCGCCGCTTCGGCCATGGCCTGGAAGCACGGCCACAGGCTCAGCGCCGAGGCCTGCATCAGGCCCAGGTGCAGGTCGCCGTGCGCACCACTGCCGCGGCGGTCCACCAGCGCCGGCTTGGGCGACAGCTCGGCCTCGTCGATCAGCGCGTCCACCGCCAGGTCGGCCAGGCATTCGCCCAGGCCGACGCGGGGTTCGAGTTCGTATGCCTGGGCCATCACCAGCTCCTGAAGCGCGCCGGCGGCTCGTACAGGCCACCGGACCAGTCGACCAGTTCGCCGATGCTCTTGGCCGCGAGCAGTTCGCGGCTGGCGTCGGCGCGGCGGATGCCCAGGTCCTCGGGCAGCGCGATCAGCCCTTCGCGGCGCATCCGCTGGGTATCCTTCGGGTCATGGCGCAGGCCGATGGGGCTGATGCCGGCCACCGCGGCGATCATCGCCCGGCGTTCCTCCAGCGAGCGCGCCTTGTACAGGTAGGCGATGCCTTCCTCGGTGAGCACGTGGGTGACGTCGTCGCCGTAGATCATCACCGGCGCCAGCGGCATGTTGGCCTTGCGCGCCACGTCCACGGCGTCGAGCTGCTCGACGAAGGTCGGTTTGCCGCCGTCCTGGAAGGTCTCGACCATCTGCACCACCAGCTTCTTGCCGCGCGCCAGCAGGGCCTCGGGCTCCGGCCGCATGTCCAGCCAGGCCGGGGTGGAATGCCGCCGCCCGCGCGGGTCGTGGCCCATGTTCGGGGCGCCGCCGAAGCCGGCCAGGCGGCCACGGGTGACGGTGGAGGAATGGCCGTCGCCGTCCACCTGCAGGGTGGCGCCGATGAACAGGTCCACCGCGTACTGCCCGGCCAGTTGGCAGAACATGCGGTTGGAGCGCAGCGAGCCGTCGCGGCCGGTGAAGAACACGTCCGGGCGCTGGGCGATGTAGCGTTCCATGCCCAGCTCGGTGCCGAAGCAGTGCACGCTTTCCACCCAGCCGCTCTCGATGGCCGGGATCAGCGTCGGGTGCGGGTTGAGCGTCCAGTGCCGGCAGATCCTGCCCTTCAGCCCCAGGGACTCGCCGTAGGTGGGCAGGATCAGCTCGATGGCCGCGGTGTTGAAGCCGATGCCGTGGTTCAGCGACTGCACGTTGTGCCGCTCGTAGATGCCGCGGATCGCCATCATCGCCATCAGCACGTGCACCGGCTTGATGTGGCGCGGGTCGCGGGTGAACAGCGGCTCGATGTAGAACGGCCGGTCGGCCTCGACCACGAAGTCGATCCAGCTCGCCGGGATGTCCACCCGCGGCAGGTCGCGGGGGTCGTCGACGATGCGGTTGACCTGGGCGATGACGATGCCGTCGCTGAAGGCGGTGGGCTCCACCAGCGCCGGGGTGTCCTCGGTGCTGGGGCCGGTGTAGAGGTTGCCCTCGCGGTCGGCGACGAAGCCGGCGACCAGGGCGACGTTGGGGATCAGGTCCACCACCAGGCGCGAGTACAGCTCGATGTAGGTGTGGATGGCGCCGATCTCCAGCAGCCCGTCCTCCAGCAGCTGGCCGATGCGCAGGCTCTGCGGGCCGGAGAAGGAGAAGTCGAGCTTGCGCGCGATGCCCAGCTCGAACAGGTCCAGGTGCTCGGGGCGGCCGACGCTGGGCATGATCATGTGCAGGTCGTGGACCTTGCCCGGGTCCACCCGGGCCAGGCTGCGCGAGAGGAAGTCGGCCTGCTTCTGGTTGTTGCCCTCCAGCACCACGCGGTCGCCCGGGGCGATCAGCGCCTCCAGGGCCCGCACCAGGTGCTCGCGCGGCAGCACCGCGCCGTCGGCCAGGTGGCGCACCCGTTCGAGGCGGCGCGCCTTCTCGGCGCGGCGCCGCGACCACTGGGGCGGGGGGGATGTCTGGATCATCGGTACCTCCACGAACGCTGCTGTCGTGGACGCACCTTAGGGACCCGGCGGCGGGGGCATCAATCAAGCCCGGAGCATGATTGTTACTCTGAGCGTAACGTTTGACCCAGCCTGCCAACGGTTCCGCGCCATGGAACCGCTGTGCATTGCCCGCCGGGCCCTCTCCGGATTCTGCTGAAAACGCGCCGACAGTCCCGCCAAGGGGACAGGCGGACCCCGCGAACAACAACCAGAATCAGGAATCCGCGCCGTGCACACCCCACTCAGCAAGCAGTCGCTGTTCCCCCTCGTCGCCCTGCTGGCCGCGCCCCTGGCCGCCCAGGCCGACGGCTTCCCCGGCATCGCCCGCATCGCCTCGGGCTTCGGTTACTACAACGTGGACAAGGGCTTCGACGACAAGGCCAGGGTCTACGGGACCCTCGACGCCTTCGCCGACTACCACGACTCCGGCCACCACTCCGGCTGGCGTCTGGAGGGCGGCGGGGCCTGGACCAACAAGCTGGGCCTGTACCTGCGCAAGGCGCTGGACGAGGACACGGTGCTGGAGGCCGACGTCGAGGAAGGCTTCAACCTCAACGGCCAGGCCCTGGACCAGCACTGGAAGCAGGTCGGCGCGCTGCGCCTGGCGCTGGTGGCGCTGCGCACCCGCCACTACGGCAAGCTGGAATTCGGCAAGACCTACAACATGAGCACCCCGACCTACGCCGACCCCTTCCTCGCCGTGTACGGCTCGCCCTACACCTTCCTCACCCTGCCGCCGCGCGGCAAGGGCGCGTACTACCTGGACGTGCGGCCCAAGCACACCCTCGCCTACACCACCCCGAGCTACCACGGCTTCAGCGTCGGCACGGCCATGACCTTCGGCTTCGACGACGCCGCCAGCGCCGGGAAGACCGTGCGCGGCAAGGGCGTGAGCCTGCAGTACCGCGACAGCCGGCTGATCCTGCTCGGCTCCTACAACGACTACCTGAGCGACCCGTGGGACGACGGCGGGCGCAGCCGGCAGACGCACAACGCCTTCAAGAGCGCCTCGGCGTTCTACGACTTCGGCCCCTTCTCCTCCAACCTCACCTGGCAGCGCCAGGACGTGGACTACCCCGGCACGCCGAGCATGACCGCCTGGACCCTCGGCTTCATGCTGCCGGTGGGCGAGCACGACCTGGCGCGGCTGGTGGCCACCCGGCGCAACCTCGACAGCGGCGAGCAGGACGCCACCGGGGTGATGCTCGGCTACGACCACTTCCTGCGCCCGAACCTGGCGCTGTACGGCCGCGTGGCGCTGATCGACAACCAGCGCCAGGCCGCCGTGAGCTACGCCGGCATCCCCGTCGAGCAGGCCGGCGACGACCCGTCCAGCGTGGCCATCGGCATCTACTACCACTTCTGAGCGCGCGCGGTTCCACAGGGTGGAACCACCGCGCATTGCCCCGTCACGGCGCCCGCGCTTTGCTGGTAGCCATCCGAGCCGGCGGCCCCGCCGCCGGCAACCGCCAACAAGACCGGACTCCAGTCCGGCTACCCCGGGAGAGCCCCCACATGTCCCTCCACGCTCACATCCTCGCCTGGCTGAACGACAGCGCCGCGGAACTCGCGGCCCTGCGCCAGGACATCCACGCCCACCCCGAACTGGGCTTCGAAGAACGCCGCACCGCCGACCTGGTGGCCGACCTGCTCGGCCAGTGGGGCTACGAGGTGCACCGCGGCGTCGGCCGCACCGGCGTGGTCGGCGTGCTGCGCAACGGCGACTCGCCGCGGCGCCTGGGCCTGCGCGCGGACATGGACGCGCTGCCCATCGAGGAAGCCACCGGCCTGCCCTACAGCAGTTGCCACCACGGGCGCATGCACGCCTGCGGCCACGACGGGCACACCGTGATGCTGCTAGGCGCGGCGCGCTACCTGGCCGCCACCCGCAACTTCCAGGGCAGCCTGACACTGATCTTCCAGCCCGCCGAGGAAGGCCAGGGCGGCGCCCTGGCGATGCTGGAGGACGACCTGCTGCAGCGCTTCCCCTGCGACGCGCTGTTCGGCATGCACAACATGCCGGGGCTGGAAGCCGGCCACCTGTGCTTCCGCAGCGGGCCGATGATGGCCTCGCAGGACCTGCTGGAAGTTCGCATCGACGGCGTCGGCGGCCACGGCTCGATGCCGCACCTGAGCGTCGACCCGCTGGTGGCGGCGTCCAGCGTGGTGATGGCGCTGCAGACGGTGGTGGGGCGCAACGTCGACCCGCAGCAGGCGGCGGTGGTCACCGTCGGCGCGCTGCAGGCCGGCGAGGCGGCCAACGTCATCCCCCAGCAGGCGCTGCTGCGCCTGAGCCTGCGCGCCCTCGACGCCAAGGTGCGCGAACAGGTGCTGGAGCGGGTCAAGGCGATCATCCACAGCCAGGCGCAGAGCTACGGCTGCACGGTGCAGGTCGAGCACCGCCCGGCCTACCCGGTGCTGGTCAACACGGCGGAGGAAACCGCCTTCGCCCGCGAGGTCGGCATCGAGCTGGTGGGCGCCGACGAGGTGCGCGAGGCGCCCACGGTGATGGGCAGCGAAGACTTCGGCTGGATGCTCCAGCGCTGCCCCGGCAGCTACCTGTTCATCGGCAACGGCGCCGGGGCGATGGTGCACAACCCGGCCTACGACTTCAACGACGCCATCCTGGTGCGCGGCGCCGCCTACTGGGCGGCGCTGGCCGAGCGCTGGCTGCGCCCCTGAGCGCCCTTCCCCCCTGCCACCTCCCTCACCCAGCCGCGCGCCCGCCCCGGGCGCGCCAGGAGCACCCGTGATGCAGACCTCTTCCCGCGCCGTGTCGCGCAACCACCAGGTAGCGGCCGCGGTCATCGGCAACGCCCTCGAGTGGTACGACTTCATCGTCTATGGCTTCCTCTCCAGCCTGATCGCCCGGCTGTTCTTCCCCGCCGAGAGCGCCTACGCCTCGCTGCTGATGGCCCTGGCCACCTTCGGCGTGGGCTTCTTCATGCGCCCGGTGGGCGGCGTGCTGCTGGGCATGTACGCCGACCGCAAGGGGCGCAAGGCGGCCATGCAGCTGATCATCGCGCTGATGACGGTGGCCATCGCGCTGATCGCCTTCGCCCCCGACTACGCCGCCATCGGCGTGGGCGCGCCGGCGCTGATCGTCATCGCGCGCATGCTCCAGGGCTTCGCCACCGGCGGCGAGTACGCCAGCGCCACGGCCTTCCTGGTGGAATCCGCGCCGGCCAACCGCCGCGGCCTGTACGGCGCCTGGCAGCTGTTCGGCCAGTGCCTGGCGGTGTTCGCCGGCGCCGGCATGGGCGCCCTGGTCACCCACAACCTGTCGCCCGAGGCGCTGGACGCCTGGGGCTGGCGCGTGCCCTTCCTGCTCGGCCTGCTGATCGGCCCGGTGGGCCTGTGGATGCGCCGGCACATGGAGGAGACCGAGGACTTCGTGCGCGCCAGCAGCCAGGAAAAACCCGTCGGCCTGCGCCAGGTGCTGCGCGAACACCGCCGCGCGGTGCTGGTGACCATGGGCTCGACCATCAACGGCACCGTGGCCTTCTACGTGGTGCTGGTGAACATGCCGACCTTCGCCCACACCCAGCTCGGCCTGCCGCTGGACCAGGTGTTCATGGTGCAGATGCTGGCGGTGGCGCTGATGACCCTGATCATCCCCGTCGCCGGCGCCCTCTCCGACCGCTACGGCCGGCGCCCGGTGCTGTTCGCCGGGGTGCTGGGCTTCACCCTGCTGGTCTACCCGCTGTTCGCCTGGGTGGCCGGCGCGCCGAGCATCGGCAACCTGCTGGTGATGCAGCTGGTGCTGTGCAGCCTGATCGGCATCAGCTACGGCCCGGCGCCCACCGCCGTGGCCGAGCAGTTCCCCACCCGCGTGCGCTCCACCGGCCTGGCCCTGGCCTACAACGTGGCGGTGATGCTGTTCGGCGGCTTCGCCCCGTTCATCGTCGCCTGGCTGACCCAGGTCGGCGGCACCCCGGTGGCGCCGGCCTGGTACGTGCTGGCGGCCTCGCTGATCGGCCTGTTCGCCCTGGCCTTCCTGCGCGAGGGCGCCCCCGAGGCGCTGGCCCGCCGCCGCGCCCGCGCTACCCTTTCCCCCACTGCCCGGAGCCTCTGAATGACCGTGATGACCGCGTCCCACGCCACCCCGCTCGACGAGGACATCGTCGCCCTCGACGCGCGGCCGCTGTCGGAAGCCATCCGCAGCCGCCAGGTCAGCTGCCGCGAGGTGATGCAGGCCTACCTGGCGCAGATCGACCGCTACAACCCGCGGGTCAACGCGCTGGTGTCCCTGCGCCCCGCCGAGGAACTGCTGCGCGACGCCGACGAGCACGACCGCCTGCTCGCCCGCGGCCACTGGCGCGGCTGGCTGCACGGCATGCCCCAGGCGCCGAAGGACCTGGCGGCCTGCGCCGGGATGGTCACCAGCATGGGCTCGCCGCTGTTCGCCCACCAGGTCACCGCCCACGACGCCTACGTGGTGGAACGCGCGCGCCGGGCCGGGGCCATCTTCGTCGGGCGGAGCAACGTGCCCGAGTTCGGCCTGGGCTCGCACACCTACAACACCGTGCACGGCATCACCGGCAACGCCTACGAGCCACGCCTGAGCGCCGGCGGCAGCAGCGGCGGTGCCGCGGTGGCGCTGGCCCTGCGCATGCTGCCGGTGGCCGACGGCAGCGACATGATGGGCTCGCTGCGAAACCCGGCCGCCTTCAACAACGTCTACGGCCTGCGCCCGTCCCAGGGCCGCGTGCCCTTCGGCCCGTCCAATGACCTGTTCGTCCAGCAGCTGGCCACGGAAGGCCCCATGGGCCGCAGCGTGGCCGACGTGGCGGCGCTGCTGCGCACCCAGGCCGGCCATGCCCCGGGCGCGCCGCTGTCGCTGCGCGGCGGCGACGACCTCGACGGCCCGCTGGAGCGCGACTTCCGCGGCGCGCGCATCGGCTGGCTGGGCGACTTCGACGGCTACCTGGCCACCGAGCCGGGGCTGCTGCAACTGTGCGAGGCGGGCCTGGCGGACTTCCGCGCCCTGGGCGCCGAGGTCGAGCCCTGCCGCCCGGACTACGACATGGCGCGCCTGTGGCACTGCTGGCTGGTGCACCGCCAGTGGCTGGTGGCCGGCAGCCTGGCCCCGGCCTACGCCGACCCGGCGCTGCGCCGGCAGCTCAAGCCGGAGGCGATCTGGGAAGTGGAGTCGGGACTGGGCCTGGGCGCCGCCGACGTCTACCAGGCCTCGCTGGACCGCAGCGACTGGTATCGCGCCCTGCAGAAGCTGTTCGAGCGTTACGACTACCTGCTCCTGCCCAGTGCCCAGGTGTTCCCTTTCGATGCACAACTGGCATGGCCGGATGCCATCGCCGGCCGCCCGATGGACACCTACCACCGCTGGATGGAAGTGGTGATCGGCGCCACCCTCGCCGGGCTGCCGGCGATGAACGTGCCGGTAGGCTTCAACCCCGCCGGGCTGCCCATGGGCGTGCAGATCCTCGGCCCGGCGCAGGCGGACCTGGCCGTGCTGCAACTGGCCCACGCCCACGAACGGCAGACGCGCTGGGTCGCCCGGCGGCCGCCGGCGCTGCTCGATGAACGCTGAGGCGCGCGGCCCGCTCGGGCATGGCACGCATCCTGCCTCCCCAGTGCCGACAGCACTGGGTACATGGGGAACGGCGATGCAGGGGAAAGAGGAAGGCAGCACGGTGCGCTCGGTGGAGCGCGCCCTGGCGATCGTCGAGCTGCTCGGCGAGCACGGCTCCCTGGGGCTGGAGGAACTGCACTACCTCACTGCCCTGCCCAAGGCCACCGTCTCGCGCCTGCTGCACACCCTGCAGGAGCAGGGCTGGCTCTACCGCGGCCTGTGCGACCGGCGCTACCGGCTGAGCTCGCGGCGGTTGTTCGGCGACGCCGACGAGCGCCGCAGCCGGCGCCTGGTGGAGGAAGCCGCGCCGCTGCTCAAGGCGCTGAGCGAGCGCACCGGGCTGGTGGCCGACCTGTCGTTCTTCGACGGCGCCGACCTGCGGGTGATGGAAAGCTCGGTGCCCGAGCGCCTGCGCAAGCGCTACCCGAGCAACCGCATGATCGTCGGGCTCAAGGCCAGCCTGTTCCACTCGGCCATGGGCCAGGCCTGCCTCGCGGCGCTGGACGAGCAGCACGTGCGCAACCTGGCCGAACGCCACGCGCTGCAAGGCGAGGAACTACTGCAGTTGCACGAGCGCGCGCACCACCGCGGCTTCGGCGAACGCACCGAAGGCCACTGGGAATACTCGGTGCGCCTGCCCTTCCTGATCCGCGCCATCGCCCTGCCGGTGCGCGCCGGCGAACGCCTGCTGGGCAGCGTCGCGCTGCACTGGCCGCAGGACCAGGGCAGCGTCGAGCAGGTGCGCCGCCAGTACCTGGGCAGCCTCGGCGACACCATCGAGCAGTTGCAGCGCAGCCTCGCCTGAGGCGCGCTCAGGGCGCGCCGAACATCGCCGTCCAGTAGATGCCGGCGTCGCTCTTCGGGTCCACCGCGTAGGCCGCGCCCAGCTCGCGGTACTGCGGGCTCATCAGGTTGGCGCAGTGGCCGGGGCTGGCCAGCCAGGCGTCCACCACCGCCCTCGCGGTGCCCTGCCCGGCGGCGATGTTCTCGCCCACGGAACCGGCGCTGTAGCCGCCCAGCTCGGCGCGGTCGCCCGGGGTGCGGCCGTCGCGGTCCAGGTGGGAGAAGTAGTTGCCGTTGGCCATGGCGCGGCTGTGCTCCTCGGCCACGCTGCCCAGCACCGCGTTCCAGCCCAGCGGCGCAGCCTTGGCGAAGCCCTGCCCGCCACACTGGCGCGCCTGCCCGCGCGCGGCGTTGACCGCCTGCAGCAGCTTCTGCCCCTCGGCCTGCCAGTCGCCCAGCTTGCCCTGCAGCAGCGGCCGCGCCAGCACCACGCGCCAGTCGTTGCCTTCGCGGCTGACGCCGACCTCGATGAACTGCGGGTCCAGCAGCACCTGGCAGAAACTCTCCTGCAGCGCCGCCATGGCCGCCTGGGCGTCCTTCGGCCCGCTGAGGCTGAGCATGCGCGCGCTGCTCATCGGGTAGCCGGTGGCTTTCAGCGCCGACCGCCAGTCGGAAATGCCCGGCGCCAGGACCAGGCGCGAGTCCTGCCCCAGCGGCGGCAGCGCCTCGCTGGCCCGGCCGGCGCAGGCCTGCGGCTGGCTGCGGTAGGCGTTGATGGCTTCGAGCAGCGGCTCGGCCGCCACGGCATGGCCGGCGCCGGCCAGCAGCGCCAGGGACGGCAGGAGGCATCGCAGAACGGACGGCAACACGCGCATGTAAGGCTCCCCTTGGTGGACTGGCGGACATGATGCGCGATCCCGCGGGTTTTCGCTGCCCCCTGGCGCACCCCGGGCGCCCGGCGAATAGATGGCACTTTCACATCACGAAACAATGATGGCAAAATGACGCCAATGAATCGCCATGTGCAGGGAAGCCAGGTTGCAGTCGGTCACGTCCTTCGTCTCGCGTTATGCCCGCCCGATCCTCTTCGGCCTGGCGGTCGCCTTCATCGCCCTGTGCGACCCCTTCGGCCTGGCCAGCTCCTCCAACGCCGCCTCGGCGCGCTGGCTGAACCGCCTGTTCGCCGAGCGCTACCCGGACAGCGGGCAGCGCCAGGTGGTGGTGCTGCTGGTCGACGACGCCTACCTGCAACGCCACCAGGCCTACTGGCCGCTGCCCTACAGCGAGCAGAGCAAGCTGTTCAAGCGCCTGCTCGCCTACCAGCCCGGCGCGGTGTTCGTCGACCTGCTGTACAGCCATGACCACTCCCGCGCGGTGCCCGGCCAGCAGCCGCTGATGGAGAGCCAGTTGCTGGCCAACGTGTTCGAGCGCTACCAGCGCCAGGACATCGCCCTGCTGCTGGCCAACACCGGGTTGCCGGGCGGCGTGGACGGCGCGGTCAACGCGCTGCCGCGCTTCGCCGCGGTCAGCCGCCCGGCGCTGGTGTCCTGGAGCGGCTTCGGCGACCAGTACCCGCTGGCCCTGCAGACCCCGCTGGGGCCCCTGGAAAGCCCGGCCCTGGGCCTGTACCGCGAATACTGCCGGCGCCACGCCTGCCCGGCGCTGCCGGCCGACGCCGAGGCTGCCGCGCAACTGCCGGCCATGGCCCTGCAGTGGGGCCTGAAGCTCTCGCCGCTGCAGGAACACATCTCGGCCATCGGCCACTGCAGCGCCCCCGGGGTGTTCCGGCAGATGCTCCAGGCGATGTTCTGGAAGCTCGGCAACTCGGCCCAGGCCACCTGCCCGTACAGCCTGACGCTGACCGCCAGCGACCTGGAAGCCACCGCCGACGAGGACCGCGCCCTGCTGCGCGAGTTGCTGCGCGGCAAGCTGGTGCTGGTCGGCGCCAGCATCGCCGGCACCGGCGACCTCACCCTGTCGCCGCTGCACGGCAAGATCCCCGGCGTATACCTGCACGCCATGGCCCTGGACAACCTGATCGCCTGGGGCCCGCATTACTACCGCGACCCACCGGCGCTGGCCGACTTCAGCCTGGGCTCGGTGAACCCGCTGGACCTGGCGCAGCTCGCCCTGCTCGGCCTGATCGCCCTGCTCAAGTTCCTCCAGGCGCGGCCCGCCGGGCGCTGGCCGCACAACCCCTGGTTGCGCTCGCCGCTGGCCGGCCTTGCGCTCATGACCCTGCTGCTGGCGGCGCTGAGCTATGCGCTGTACCGGCTGAACATGACCCCGGTGAACGTGCTCGGCATCCTCCTGCTGTCGCTTTCGTTGTTCGCCGAGAAGATCCAGGAACGCCTCGGGCGCAACGCCTGATGAGGCTTCGGAAACCGCCCGACTCAAGGAGTCCAGAGATGAGCAAGACCTCCCTATTCCTGCTTTGCGCCCTGTTCAGCCAGAGCCTGTTCGCCGCCAGCCAGGTGGTGGGCTACCTCGACGACACGGTGGAACTGCTCGACGACCAGGGCAAGCTGCAGCGCGCGGTGCCCAGCGCCAGCCTGCCGCAGCAGGCGCTGCCGGTGCTGCAGTACGACAGGGAACTGGACCTGGTGGAGGTCGAGGTGAGCGGGCAGAAGGTCTGGCTGGACAGCATGGCGGTGCGCGTCGACCCGCCGCTGCACGTGGTCGACCTGCCCTGCGGGAAACTCACCCGCAGCCAGGCCGAGGACCAGCAGAACAATTCCACCATCGGCTTCGGCGCCGGGTGCAAGAAGTGAGGGCGGTGCGCATGAAGACCCCGCTGCTGGCCCTGCCGCTGCTCGCCCTGCTGGCCGGCTGCCAGACCCTCGACGGCGCCCACAAGGCGGCGCTGAACCTGATCGGCCCCTCCACCCAATCGCGGGTGCAGGGCCACTACCTGGACCAGGCCGAGGTCCGCGAGTACTACCGGCTCGACCCGCAACGCGCCAGCCAGCAGCGCCTGAGCTTCGACGGCCGCACCCTGCCGGCCAGCGAGATCCGCCAGCAGAACCTGGTGCAGATCCCCGAGCTGCAGGCCTACCTGCAGGGCATCGTCGAGCGCCTGGCCAAGGGCTGGCCGGGCGAGGCGCCGAAACTGCAGGTGCGCATCACCGACAGCTATGCCTTCGGCCCCTCGGCCGACCCCTTCGGCACCCTCTTCGTGCCCCTGGGCATGCTCGACAACGTCGAGAGCGAGGACGAGATCGCCGCCATGCTCGGCCACGAGATGAGCCACGTGCTGCTGCGCCACCACGACCGCCTGGCCGCGTTCCAGCAGCAGAAGGAGCTGATGCTCAACGTCGCCACCACCGTGGTGGTCGCCGCGGTGGCCGCGGACACCGGCGTGGACCGCAGCACCGGCCGGCTCAGGCTGGTCAGCAAGGACCCGCTGGGCACCCAGAAGACCATCGGCAATACGCTGCTCTACACCGCCCTGGCCAACAGCTTCTCGGACAACGTCTGGAGCACCGCCTGGGGCCGCACCCAGGAAGACCAGGCCGACCTGCTGGGCACCGACCTGATGATCCGCGCCGGCTACGCGCCGCGCGCCGCCAGCGTCAGCCTGCAGCGCCTGGGCGATTTCCAGGGCAAGCAGGAACCGCTGCTCGGCGGCTTCCTCAAGGCGCGCCAGGGCGCCATGCAGGAATCGTTGCAGCAGTTCGACCTGAACCGCTTCAGCCGCGAGCTCGACACCCTGCTCGACCAGGGCCTGGGCACGGCCATCTCGGCCACCGGGCAATACTTCACCCGCTCGCACATGTCGCCCACCGACCGCGACGAGGAACTGCGCAAGTACCTGCACCGCGAGTACCGCCAGCAGGCCCGCGCGCGGGTCGACCGGCGCAGCTGGCCGCAGGTGCGCGACTCGGCGACGGTGCGCGCCTCGCTGCAGGGCTACAAGGACGCCTACGCCGCCACCGCGGCGCTGGAGCAGAAGCAGCCGGCCCAGGCCCAGGCCTTCATCGCCCGCGCCCTGGCCTCGCCGGTGGGCAACCAGCCCGGGGTGCGCCGCGCCGCCTTCAATGTCCACCTGGACCGCGGCGACGGCCGCGCGGCGCTGGCCGACCTGGAGTCGATCCAGGACTGGTCGCTGGCCGGGCCGTCGATCTACGACCTGATGATCAGCTACCACCTCAAGCGCAACGACCCGCAGGCGGCGCTGACGATGATCGACAAGGCCGAGCGCAACCTGGGCTCGGAAGAACTGTTCATCACCGAGAAGCTGCTAGCCAACCGTCAGCTCAAGGCCGACGACCAGGTGCAGTTCGTGTTGCGCAAGTGCGAGCAGTACCCCAGCCGCAAGGAAAGCTGCCGCAAGCTGGTGCCCCGCTCCGTCTGACGCCCCCGGCATCGCCGGTGGCCGGGCCGCCGGCGATTGCATGACCTGGAGCAACGCCGGGCGCCGATTCGTGAGCTGAAAACACAAATCAATTGCCGCGGGGCCGGTTTTTCCGGCCCCGGGCCCTGGCTATCCTGCCGGCCATCCACAGCTTTCGGAGCCCCTGCCATGAAAAACATCCTCCTGCTCAACGGCGGCAAGCAGTTCGCCCACTCCAACGGCCAGTACAACGCCACCCTGCACGAGGCGGCCCTGGCCCACCTCGACCACGCCGGCTTCGACGTGAAGGAAACCTTCATCGACGGCGGCTACGACATCCAGGAAGAGGTGCAGAAATTCCTCTGGGCCGACGGGGTCATCTACCAGATGCCCGGCTGGTGGATGGGCGCGCCCTGGACCGTGAAGAAGTACCTCGACGAAGTCTTCACCGCCGGCCACGGCAGCCTCTACGCCAACGACGGCCGCACCCGCTCCGACGCCTCGCAGAGGTACGGCAGCGGCGGCCTGATCCACGGCAAGCGCTACATGATCTCGGCCACCTGGAACGCCCCGCAGCAGGCCTTCGACGACCCCGGCGACTTCTTCGAGGGCAAGGGCGTGGACGCGGTCTACTTCCCCTTCCACAAGGCCAACCAGTTCCTCGGCATGAGCCCGCTGCCGACCTTCCTCTGCGTGAACGTGATGAAGGAGCCGAACATCGAGGCGGACGTGGCGCGCTACCACAGGCACCTGGACGAGGTGTTCGGCCGGCGTTGAGGCAGGGTCTGCCCCATCCGCGCCGTTCACCTGTAGGAGCGCACCCTGCGCGCGAAATCGCGGGCAGGGCCCGCTACTACATGATGGGGCCCCGCTTTTCGTAGGATCGAGGGGGACACCTAGTTCTTGCTCGCGAACCTTGGGCCTGTGCTCCGATCTCCATCCCTCGTCATTGAAAAGACGTCGGGCTTGGGTGTAGCGCGCCGCTCCGAGTGCGTTGATGTTTCTTGTTTCGCCCCCTCGGGCGAGTCACTTCTGTCAATCGCCACAAAAGTAACCAAAAAGGCTTGCCCCGCATACGGGCCCGATAAAGCCGGGCTACCCTCACGAACTCCCCCGCCACGGAGGCCCGCCCCGAGGGTACGTCCCTGTAGCCCATCGGGGCTCTCGCGACATCCATGTCGCATGA
>NZ_QGSL01000106.1:110194-134068 GCF_003176655.1 Pseudomonas sp. RW407
AGGTTGCCGATGGGCACGGCATATATCCCGTAGGAGCGGACTCCGTCCGCGATAGGCGTAAAACGCCAGCCTCCTAATGAAAACGGCCCCTCGCGGGGCCGTTCTGGTCGTCAGTGGGCCACAGCCTTCACCGTCCTCGGCGGCGCCTGCTCGGCGTGTTCGTTCTCCTCGTCGATCACCGGCACCTCGTTGCCGTCCTTGTCGAACAGCTTGCCGTCGAGGAAGTAGTCGCCCTCGTTCAGCGCCGCGATGTCGCGGTAGCGCAGGGTGCGTTCCTCGGCGGCGACGAATACCGACTGCTGGTCGGAGTTGCCGGTCTTGAAGTGGTTGAACAGCAGGTTCAGCGCGATGGCCATGATGGCCGAGGAACTGATGCCGGAGTGGAAGATGGTTTCCACCCAGCCCGGGAAGTTATGGTAGAAGTTCGGCGCCGCGATCGGCAGCATGCCGAAGCCCAGGGCGGTGGCGACTATCACCAGGTTCATGTTGTTGTGGTAGTCCACCTTCGACAGGGTGCGGATGCCGCTGGCCGCCACGGTGCCGAACAGCACCAGGCCGGCGCCGCCGAGCACCGCCGGGGGCACCGCGGCCACCACCCGGCCGACCACCGGCAGCAGGCCGAGGGTCACCAGGATCAGCCCGCCGGTGGCCACCACGTAGCGGCTCTTCACTCCGGTCACCGCCACCAGGCCGACGTTCTGGGCGAAGGCGCTCTGGGTGAAGGAGCCGAAGATCGGCGCCAGGATGCTCGACAGCATGTCGGCGCGCAGGCCGTTGCCCAGGCGCTTGGAGTCCACCCTGGTGCCGATGATCTCGCCCACGGCGAGGATGTCCGCCGAGGTTTCCACCAGGGTCACCAGGATCACGATGCACATGGAGATGATCGCCGCCACGTGGAAGGTCGGCATGCCGAAGTGGAAGATTTCCGGCATGGCCAGCATCGGGCCTTCGGCCACCTTGGAGAAGTCGGTCATGCCCGCGGCATAGGCGATGCCGGTGCCGATCACCATGGCCAGCAGGATCGACAGGCGCGAGATGGCGGCGCTGCCCAGCTTGCTCAGCAGCAGCACTATCACCAGGGTCACGGCGGCCAGGCCGATGTTGGCGGTGCTGCCGAACTCGGCGGCCTTGGGGTTGCCGCCCATGGCCCAGCGCGCGGCCACCGGCATCAGCGTCAGGCCGATGGTGGTGATGACCACGCCGGTGACCAGCGGCGGGAAGAACTTGGTGATGCGCGAGAACACCGGGGTGATCAGCAGGCCGATGGCCGAGGCCGCCATCACCGCCCCCAGCACGGCCGGGATGCCGCCGCCCTCGTAGCCGGTGGTGAGGATGGCGAGCATGGTCGCCACCCCGGCGAAGGACACCCCCTGCACCAGCGGCAGCTGGCTGCCGAAGAAGGGCAGGCCGAGGGTCTGCAGCAAGGTGGCCAGGCCTCCGGCGAACAGCGACGCGGCGATCAGGGTGCCGATCTCGGCGGGCGACAGGCCGGCGGCCTGGCCGAGGATCAGCGGCACGGCGACGATGCCGCCATACATGGTCAGAACGTGTTGCAGGCCGTACGCCAGGTTGGCGCCGACACCGAGGTTCTCGTCTTCCGGGCGGGTGCTGGAAGACGCTACAGCTGAACGGTCATTCATGGCTGGAGGACTCGCTTGTTTTTGTTGTGCCGAGCAATGTAGACACGGTTGTGTGTGTTTGGCTACTACCTTGTATACAAAATCTTGCTCGACGCTCTGAACTATTTGATTAGAAAGAAAAAATAATCTTCCGTGAAATGCGCAGGCGGCTGCCTGCACGCCGCCCGGAGCGAAGCAAGAACCTGGCCAGGTCGTCAGGAATTTTGGATACAAGGGTGTCGCTGGTCGGCACGGCCCGCGTGGCGCGAGGGCCCGACCATCGGGGCGGCCATGGAGCGAGGTGGCCAGAGGGAAGAAGTGCACGGAAGTCGGGCGCCGCGGCCTCAAGATGGTGCTGTCCAGCGGGCGCCCGAATGAAAAACGCCGCGACGGGGAACCGTTCGCGGCGTTTTCGCAGTGGCCGGGGGAGGGGCTTCAGATCATGAAGCGCAGGATGTCCGCCCGGTTCATCTCGGTGCGGCCTTCCTCGTACCAGCGCGGGATGACGTCCTTCAGGCCTTCCTTGGTGTCGTCCAGGTTGAACGGCGCCGGGTAGCGCTTCTTGCGGTAGGAATAGATGTAGTAGGTGCCGTCGCGGTAGAGGATGCGGTCGAAGGTGTAGAAGGCGATGTGCGAGCCGTTGCAGCGCGCGGTCAGCACCACGTCGCCTTCCTCGTAGGGCAGGGCGCCCTCGGCGCATTCGTAGGTGAAGAACTCGCGTACGTCGTCCCAGTCCACGCCGCTGCTGGCGCGCAGGAAGCCCTCGGCGGTGGTCTCGGAGTCCTCGGAGTGGTCGCTGTACCAGATGAACAGCGGGATGCTCTGGTTGGACTCCTCGCCCAGCCAGCTCTCGCCGTCCAGGTACTGCGCGGTGCGCGCCAGGCCCGCCTGCATGCGGCGGTGGTTCCAGCGGTAGGTTTCCAGGGCCTCGTCGAAGGCCTCGCTGTCGCTGGCCGGCAGCACGCCCTCGGTGGCCTTCAGCGCCTCGACGCGGGCCAGGTGCCCGGCGTAGAGCGCGGCGTCCTGGATGACCACGGCATTGTCGCGGGACAGGCCGACGCCCAGTTCGGTGAAGTTGGCGCTGCCGAGGATGACGATGTCCGGCTCGACCAGGTAGAGCTTCCAGTGGATGCTCTTCTGGTAGCGGAAGTCGACGGACAGCGCCAGGTCGTCGCCGCCCTCGCCGATGCAGTACTCGATGAAGTCCGGGGAGGTGAAGGAGTTGATGGTCCCGACCACTATGTCCAGACGGTTGCCGTTGGCGCGCAGGCTTTCCACCAGGGGTTCGGTGCCGGCGGCGAAGGCGGTGACGACCGTGATCTTCTTGTCGCGCTGTTGGCCGAGGTAGCCCGCGAGGTCGTTCTGATTATCGAGGATCTGCATAGGTTCTCCAGCAGCATGGGTTCCGCAAATGTAGGCATTGTCGCACGCCGGTGGGGGAGGTTTCACGCTTGGCGCGAAAAGGCTTGCGGTAGAGCAGGGGGCTTGGTTTTTTGTAGGAGCGAGCTTGCTCGCGAACCGTGCTCGCCGGCGGCCATGGTGTTTCCGGTTGACTCCGAACCCTCTCCCCAGCCCTCGGCTGCGCGCCCCGCCCTGAAGGGAGAGGGGGCTTGTCCGTGCCGAGAGAAGGAATGGTTTCAGCCGGAAACCTGCGGCGTTGCCGGCTAACTCTAAAATACCCGAGCACGCCGAACGGTCCCCTCTCCCTTCAGGGAGAGGGTTAGGGAGAGGGTGCTCTCAACCTCAGCCCCGCAACTCCCAGTGAACTCTGTTCGCGAGCAAGCTCGCTCCTACGAAAAACCAACCAAAAAAAGCCCGCCATACGGCGGGCCGAAGCGGAACCAAAGGCGTCTTTCAGTCGCCCATGCCGTCGTCGATGGCGATGCCCTGCCTGCGCATCGCGGCGATCAGCTGGGCGCGGGTTCCCGGGAGGTTGAGCATGGTTTCGTGACGGATCCCCGCTACTTCCTCCGCGGTGTACGGCTTGTAGTCCGCCGGCATGCTCTTGCCGGCCATGCCGTCCTCGCGCAGCAGCCAGTTGAGCATGTCCGCCAGTTGCGCATCGCTCAACGCCGACATGGACATGCCCGGCACCCGCACCAGGAACTGGCGGCCGCCGTCTACCTTGAGGAAGTTGCCGACGAAGCCGAGCATCCTCGGCACGTCGTTGGACTTCGAGCCGGCGCCGTCGGACAGGTGGCAGCCGGCGCACTGCAACTGGTAGTTGGTGGCGTTGCTGTAGCCGGCCTGGGCGATCGGCGTCTGCTCCGCCTCGTTGCCCGGCGCGTGCTTCTGGTGCGGGTCGGGAATGCTGCGTGCCTGGGCCATGGGCATGGCCAGCAGGCACGACAGCCCGAGGGTCAGCAGCGAGCGTTTCATGGCTGACCCCGCGCCCTACACGGCCACGCCGCGGATGACCGAGACGGTGCAGTGGTAGATGTGCGACTTGGCCGCCAGGCACCAGTTCACGTCGTTGTTGTTGAACGGACGGTAGGCCGGTTCCTCGCTGTCGTTGCGGGTGCAGGCGCACTGGTTGCAGCTGTGCTTACCGCAGCAGTCGTTATAGGAAATGATGTAGTTCTTGCCGTCGGCCGGGTTGTGGCAGGTGCCGACCCAGGCCACCTGGGACACCTCGGTGCCCGGCGGGCAGCTGGACACGCTGCCGCCGCAGCAGGAGCAGAGGAAGCCGTCGATGGAGCAGTAGCGCCAGTAGTCGCAGCTGTTGGGGTCGCCCGGGTCGCCGGCCATCGGCTTGTCGGCGGCCAGGGCCTTGCCGGTGCGGTCGATGGGCAGCAGCACCGGCAGCGCGGCGCCGGCCACCAGCAGCGAACCCATGCGCGAGAGCAGCTTGCGCCGCGAGGTGGTGTCGGCGATGCGGCGGGAGGAGCGCTCGAAGAGCTGGTCGAGGAATTTCATCGGTTATCCCTTTTTATTGTCAGTGGGCGCTGTGCGAGTGCGCATGGCCAGGCTCGTGGCTGTGAACCTGAGGCTGCTGCGCCTGCAGGTACTGCTGCAGGGTGGCGCTGCCCAGGTGCTCGGCCTCGAACAGGCTGTCCAGGTGCTCGCGGGAGTTGACCAGGCCCTTGGCGCGCAGGATGCCGGCCTTGTCGATCAGCGCCGCGTAGGGCAGCTTGCCGATCTGGTAGGTCATGCCCACTTCCGGGCCGACCACGTAGGTGGCGCCTTCGAGCTTGTGCTCGGCGATCAGCGCCTGCTGAGCGGCCGGCTCGCCGTCGCTGACGAAGACCACGTCCAGGCGGTGCGCCTGTTCCTTGGCGATGGACTTGATCGCCGGCAGCAGCGACTTGCAGATCGGGCAGGTGGGCGAGAGGAAGAACAGCAACTGGGCCTTCTCGCCGGCGTAGCCGAAGTTCACCGGGCGGCCTTGGCGGTCGGCGGCGGTGACCTGCGGGGCCGGTTCATTGACCGATACGCCCTTGTCGACCATCAGCGCGCCGGCCGGGGCGATGCGCCCGTGCAGCACGCCGATCTGGCGCACCAGGCCCATGACGACGAAGGCCAGTGCCAGCAGCAGGCACCAGAGCAGGATGTTGGAAACGATCATGGCTTCCATGGTTCACCTTCCAATGAGTTTGAGCAGACGGGGGCCGTTGGCCAGCAGGCCATCGGCGGCGACGTAGAGGAGCAGGGCGACGGCGCTGGCGGCCAGCGTCACGAAGCCGTCGAACAGGCCCAGGTCGCGGGCCTGCGGGTGCAGGCTGGCGAGCAGGGCCAGGGCGATGAGCACGGCGTTGCGCGCCAGCAGCACCGGGCGCAGCGGCTGGGCCTGGTCGGGCCCGGCGCAGCCGCAGTCGATGTCGCGGCGGCCGCGCCACAGGTTGATGCCGATGGCCGCGGCGTACAGGGCCAGCAGCGCGGCGGCGGCCAGGGCCGCCAGCGAACGGCTGGCCGGCACCAGCAGGGCGAAGGCGACGCCGCCCTCGACCAGCGGCAGCACGCGGGCGGCGGGCTTGAGCAGGGCCTGCGGCAGCAGCCGGTAGTCCTCCAGCTGCCGGGTGAAGCGCCCCGGCGCGCGCCACTTGTGGCTGGCGGCGCTGGCCAGGATCACCGCCACCGAGACGGCGGCGGCGATCACGTAGATGGGATCGGGTTGCATGGTCATGCCTCTATATCAGTGGGTCAGGACCTGGGTGGCGGTCTTGGCGATCTTCTCCACGGTGCCGGTGTGCTTGCCGGCCTTCAGGTCGAAGATCTCCAGGCCGCCCTCGACGTTGGCGCCGTACAGCAGCGGGGCGTCGTCGCTGGTGGCGGTCATGCTCCAGACCGGGGCCGGGGCGCTGAGGGTGCCGATCTTCTTCTGCGTCTTCAGATCGTAGACCCAGATGTCGGTGCTCGGGTCTTCCCACTTCATCGGCTCGTGCTTGTCGTGCATCAGCACGTACAGGCGGTTCAGCTTCGGCGCCAGGGCCAGTTCCTGCCAGCCGCCGGGAGCCCAGCCGGCCTTGCGCTCGGCGTCGGTGACCAGCGACCAGGTCGGCAGCACCTTGGGCTGCTTGCCCGAGAAGTCGATGGTGTGGATCACGCCTTCGGTGGTGGTGAAGTAGTAGGTCTCGCCATCGTTGATGGCGCGCTCCACCAGCTTCTCCTTGTTCGGGTCGAAGAACGGGGTGCGGCTGCGCGCGGTTTCCTTGCCGTCCTCGCCGAGGGTCACCAGCTGCACGCTGCCGTCGCCGCACAGCGAGGCGAAGGCGCGCTTGCCCACCGGGTAGTTGAGCACGCAGCCGGGGATGGCGATCTCGGCGGTCACCGCCTTGGCCTGGGTGTCGACCACGGTCACCGAGGTGGACGGGGTGAAGTTGTAGACGTAGGCGAAGCGGTCGTCGCCGCTGACCGCCAGGCCGTAGCGCTGGGTCAGGGATTCGGAGCGCTTGCTGGGGATCACCACTTCCCAGGTGGGGGCCAGGGTGGAGGTGTCCCAGGCGGTCAGCACGTCGGTGCGGGTGCCGCGGGTGCCGCGCGAGTAGTACAGGTCGGCGGTGTACAGGGTGCGCTGGTCGTGGCTGAGGGTCGAAGGCGCGGCGAAGCCGGTGCTGACCATGCCGAGCATCTTCTTCTGCTGCGGGTCCACCACGGTCACGCGGCCGGTCACGAAGCTGTCGAATTCCACGTCGACGACGTAGGCGCGGTGCGGATCCGGCGGGAACGGCAGGGTCGTCTGGCCGACGGTCTCCGGCGGCAGGTCGGCGAATGCGCCGCCGACGGCGGCCAGCGAGACGCCTAGCGCCAGCGTGGTACGAGCAAGGATCCTGGTTATTCGCATGGGGGGTGGCTCCCTCGATTTTATTGGATGGTCGGCCCGCGGATCGGTGTGGGCAGAAGACTGCAGCCCTAGTCTGCCCCGCGCTGCCCGGTGCTGCCTTGTTCTGCGTGCCAAGCCCTTGTGTGTCCCTGACAGGGCTTGCGCCGGTGTGCCAGGGCAAGGATCGACGCGGTTCGGGCGCCGCGCCTCACCGTTGGTCGGCGGGCGCGGCCAGTGGCAGCGAGACGCAGAACATGGCCCCGCTGGGCTCGACGTTCTGCGCCCAGATGTCGCCGCGGTGGCGCGAGACGATGTTCCTGCACAGCGCCAGGCCAATGCCGTTGCCGCTGACCTTGGAACTGAAGAAACCGTCGAACAGCCGCTCCCGGGCGCCGGCGTCGATGCCGCGGCCGCGGTCCTCGACGCAGAGCAGGGCGCTGCCGCCCTGGCGCCGGGTATGGATGCGCAGCACGCGGCGCTCGGCGGGCAGCTCGGCCATCTCCTCGATGGCGTTGAAGGCCAGGTTGAGGATCACCTGGCCGATCAGCACCTTCTCGCAGCTCACCGGCAGCGCCTCGGCGCAGGGCGCCAGTTCCAGGCGCACGCCGGCCGGCTGGCCCTTGAGGTCGATGAAGTAGCGGGCGTCGGCCAGCAGCTCGTTGAGGTCGACGCACTGCTCGGCCTGCTCCAGGCGCACCACGTACTCGCGCACGCTCTTGATGATCTCCGAGGCGTGCTCGATCTGCCGCACCGCGCTGTCCAGGCCCCAGGCCACGTTCGGCTCGACCTCGCCCTGCTGGCCCAGGCGGATCACCGAGCCCTCGATGAAGTTGCGCGTGGCGGCCAGCGGCTGGCTCAGCTCGTGGGCGATGGCCACGGCCATCTCGCCCATGGCGTTGTAGCGCGCCAGGTACTCCAGCTTCTGCTCGCTCTGCCGCCGGGCTTCCTCGGCGCGCACCTGTTCGCTGACGTCGCGGAACAGCAGCAGGTGGCCGCAGAGGTCGTCCTCGATCTCGATGTAGCGGCAGGTGGCGTGGTGCCAGCGCCAGTCGCCGTCGCCGCGGCGCAGGTGGTAGGCGACGCTGTAGGGCTCGCGGGTGGGCGGCGTGCGGCCCAGGTGCTGGCGCAGGCGCTGGCGGGACTTCTCGTCGCAGGCGTCGAGGAAGTTGCGCGCCAGGCTCCGGCGGTCCGCGGCGCCGAGCAGGGCCAGGGCGGAATCGCTGATGAAGCGGATGTCGCCGTCCGGGCCGAGCACCGCCACGCCTTCGGCCAGGTCCTGCATGAAGGCCTTGAGGCGGCTCTCGGTGCGCTTGAGGTCGCGCCTGACCTTCTCCTCCTTGGAGATGTCGCGGAACTGCACCATCAGCACGTCGCGCTCGGCCAGGTGGACCAGGGTGGCGGTCGCCTCGGAGAGGATGTCCACGCCCTGCTTGGAGCGGTAGCACCACTCGATGGCGCGCTGCCCGGTGCGCGCCGCGCCTTCCAGCCAGCGCAGGCCGATGGCGCGGCGGTACTTGGGCGCCGGGTTGGTCATGTCCGGGGCCTTCAGCGGCACCAGTTCCTCCAGGCTGAAGCCCAGGGCCCGCAGCGCGGCGCTGTTGGCCCAGAGGATCTCCTTGGTCTGGGCGTCGTGCAGCAGGATGCACAGCGGCATGGCCTCGATGAGGGCGTGGAAGTCGGTTTCGGCGGGCTGGAACATGGCGGCGGCTCTTCAGGGGCGCGTCCCCGAACGCGGGGTACGGCTTTTTATAGCGCGCAGCCTAGCGCGTCGGCGCTAGGAAACAACCCGGCGGGCACTAGGGGATTCCTTTAGTTCGCGGGCGGCACGCCCCAATAGAGGCCCGCTCGGCGCGCTCCCTACACTGGGCCCCATCGACGGCCGCCGGCTCCCACCGGACGGCCGGCCCACAAGAACACAGGGAGACGCCCATGCCGCGTTCAGCCGCCGCCGCCACAGATTCGCCCCTCGCCAGCCGTGCCGACCTGTTCGAGCAGGTGCTCGGCGAGGTCCGCCAGCGCCGCGACGAGTTCGATGCCCGTTCCCACGTGCCGCGCGACATGATCGAGCGCTTCATCGAGGCCGGCATCTACCGCTCCGCCACCCCGCGCTGCTTCGGCGGCGACGCCCTGCCGCCGGCCGACTTCCTGCGCCTGATCGAACGCATCGCCGAGGCCGACGGCTCCGCCGGCTGGGTGGCCAGCTTCGGCAGCGCCAGCACCTATCTCACCGCCTTGCCCCGCGAGACCCTCGCCGAGCTGTACGCCGACGGCCCGGACCTGGTGTTCGCCGGCGGCCTGTTCCCCATCCAGCCGGCCGAGCAGGTGGCGGGCGGCTGGCGTGTCAGCGGCACCTGGAAGTTCGCCAGCGGCTGCAAGGGCGCCGACGTGCTCGGCGTCGGCATCGGCCTCGGCGGCCCCGGCGGCAAGCCGCGCACCGCGCTGCTGCGGGCCCGCGACGTGGAGATCGTGGAGAACTGGGAAGTCGTCGGCCTGAAGGGCACCGGCAGCCACGACCTGCGCCTGGACAAGGTCTTCGTGCCCGATGCCTGGACCTTCATCCGCGGCGGCCAGAGCAGCATCGACGAGCCGCTGTACCGCTACCCGACCATCGCCTACGCCGCCCAGGTGCTGGCGGTGGTCAACCTGGGCCTGGCCCGCGCCGCCCTCGACGAGATCGCCCGCATGGCCTCCGGCAGCGGCGTGACCGGCGCGCCGAAACTGGCCGACCGCGCCTACGTGCGCATCGAGCTGGGCAAGGCCGAGGCGCAGTTGCACGCCGCGCGGGGCTTCTTCTACGACGCCACCGGGCAGGTGTGGGAGTCCATCCTCGCCGGCAACCCGGTGACCCCGGAGCAGGTCAGCCTGCTGCGGCTGTCCGCCGTGCACGTCTCGCGGGCCGGCGCCGAGGTGGTGCAGCGCGCCTACGGCCTGGCCGGGACCACCGCCATCTACCTGCGCCACCCGCTGCAGCGCTACCTGCGCGACGCCATGGTGGTGACCCAGCACGCCTTCCTCAGCGACGGCATGTACGACGGCGCAGGTTCCGTGCTGCTCGATGTGCCGCCGTTCCCCGGCTACCTCTGATCGACCACAAGGACAAGAAACCATGACCCGACCCACCGCCGAACCCATGCGCGTGCTGTTCTGCATCGGCATCACGCAGAACTTCTTCGACCTGCCCACCGGCGAAGGCATCAGCGTCTGGAAGGGCTTCAGCCAGATGCTGGGCGAACTCGGCGCGCTGCCGGGGATGAACGTCCTCGGCGTGCTCGACGACGACCGCCTGATGGTCGGCGCCTCCAACACCGCGCCCTGGACCGTGTACATCATGGCCGACGTCGATTGCCACCAGACCGTGGTCGACGCCTGCAACCTGTTCCGCACCGTGCAGGTCGGCCAGTACAGCCTGTGGAAGTACGCCAGGATCGAGGCCCGCGTCGGCCGCCCGCTGACCATTCCCGAAGCGGCGCGGAGCTGAGCCATGGGCCAGGCCCTGGAGCTGTTGCAAGCGCGCCTGGAACGCCTCGAAGGCGAAGCCGCGGTGCGTCGCCTGATGGCCCGCTACATGGACCTCTGCGACGTGCCGCGCGGCAGCCTGGCGTTGCAGCATGAGCTGGCCGAGCTGTTCAGCGAGGACGCCGTCTGGGAAGGCCTGGGCGCGCGCGCCGAGCAGAGCTTCGGCCGCCACCAAGGCCGCGAGGCGGTGGCCGCGTTTGTCGCCGGCTACCTGCCACCGGCCGAGCACTTCGCACTCAACCTGCACTTCCTCGGCAGCGAGTCGATCGAGGTCGGCGAGGGCGGCGACACCGCGCGCGGCCAGTGGCTGATGCAGCAGCTGTCGACCTACGCCGACGGTCGCAGCGAGCTGTTCGGCACCCGCCTGCAGCTGGACTTCCGCCGCCTCGGCGACACCTGGCAGATCACCCATTTCCGTACCCGGCGGCTGCTGGCCATGCCGCTGGGCGCGCTCGCGGAGGGCGAGGCATGAGCATCTTCGTCAGCGAATTCGTCATTGAATTAGAACTCGGCGGCGCCGGCAAGCGCGTCGCCATCAAGGACACTATCGACATCGCCGGCTACCCGACGCGTTGCGGCAGCCGAGCGCTGGCCGACAGCGCACCCGCGCAGCGCCACGCCGAAGTGGTGCAGCGGGTGCTGGACGCCGGCTGGCGCATCGTCGGCAAGACCAACCTGCACGAGCTGGCCTTCGGCGTCACCGGGATCAACGACTGGAGTGGCACGCCGCTCAACCCGCAGGCGCCGGACCGCGTGCCCGGCGGCTCGTCCAGCGGCTCGGCCGCCGCCGTCGGCGCGGGGCTGGCGGACATCGCCCTGGGCACCGACACCGGCGGCTCGGTGCGGGTGCCGGCGGCCTGCTGCGGCGTGGCCGGGCTCAAGCCCAGCTTCGGCCGCGTCAGCCGCGCCGGCGTGCACCCGGAGCACAGCAGCCTGGATTGCGTGGGCCCCTTCGCCGCGAACATGGCCGAGCTGGTCGCCGCCATGCAGGTGATCTGCCCCGGCTTCGGCGCCGTGAACCCGCCAGGCGCCAACGCCCGCGTGGCCTTCCTCGAAGTGCCCGCCGACCCGCACATCCAGGCCTGCCTGGGCGCCGCCGCCGACCGCGCCGGCTGGCGCCGGGCGAGCCTGTACCTGGGCGAGTTCGAGGCGGCCTTCGAGGCAGGCCTTATGGTCATCAACCACGAGAACTGGGCCGCTCTCGGCCAGCTCACCGGCAAGGGCCTGCTGGGCGCCGACGTCGAGCAGCGCCTGCTCGCCGCCGGGCGCACCAGCGCCGCGCAACTGGCCGAGGCCGAAGGCGTGCGCGCGAGCTTCACCCGCGCCATCGATTCCGCCCTGGACGACTACGAAGTGCTGCTGCTGCCGACCCTGGCCAGCCTGCCGCCGCTGCTCAGCGATGCGCGCAGCGGCAGGAGCGTGGCCGCGCTGACCGCCCTGGTCCGCCCGTTCAACCTCAGCGGCCACCCGGCGCTGAGCGTGCCGGTGGAGCTGGAGCACGGCGGGCTCAAGGTCGGCTTGCAGGTCATCGGCCGCAAGGGCGACGACGAACGCGTCTGCGCCTTCGGCGCGCAGCTGGAACAGGCATTGGCCGCCGAGCGGCCGACGAACAAGAAAATGGCATGAGGAGACACCCATGAGCGCCCCCGAATACCGGCTGATCGCCAAGACGGGCAGCCCCGAGCAACTGGTCCAGAGCGACCGCGTCGACGTATCGCTGTACCACGACCCGGCGCTGTTCGAGGCCGAGCTGGAAAAGATCTTCTACCGCACCTGGGTGTGGGTCGCCCACGTCAGCGAAGTGCGCAACCCCGGCGACTTCAAGACCACCATGATCGGCCGCCGGCCGGTGATCGTGGTGCGCGACAAGAAGGGCGCGATCAACGTCCTGGAGAACCGCTGCCGCCACCGCGGCGCCACGGTCTGCGAGAAGCACAAGGGCAACGCCACCGGCTTCACCTGCCCGTACCACAGCTGGTCCTACGGCCTGGACGGCAAGCTGCGCGCGCTGCCGTACCCGGACGGCTACGAGGACATCCTCGACAAGGCCGAGCTGCCGCTGACCAGCCTGCGGGTGGAAAGCTACGCCGGCATGATCTTCGCCAGCTACGACGCCGACATCGAGCCGCTGGAAGACTTCCTCGGCGGGGCGAAGCACTGGATGGACCTGTTCATGAAGCAGGGCGCGGGCTTCCCGATCAAGGTCCAGGGCGAACACAGGTTCACCTTCAGGGGCAACTGGAAAATCCAGCTGGAGAACACCACCGACGGCTACCACTTCCCCATCGTGCACAAGTCGTGGATGTCCTCGGTGGACGACGAGACCAGCGAGATGCTCTCGTTCATGACCGACCCGCAGGCGGTGACCCACGCCCTGGGCAACGGCCACAGCGTGATGGTGATGGTGCCCGAGCACGTCGACCTCGACCACGACGACGGCACCGAGCAGTTGCAGGAGCGCTTCGCCCACGTCACCGAGGAGCTGTCCAGGACCATGGAGCCTGCACAGGTGCGCCGCATCGTCCGCTCGCTGCACGGCGCCGGCTTCAACCTCAACCTGTTCCCCAACGTGGCCATGTCCATGTCGTTCTTCCGCGTGCTGCGCCCGGTCTCGGTCACCGAGACGGAAATCCGCCACGTCGCCCTGGGCATGGACGGCGGCCCGGAGATCGCCAACCGCGAACGCCTGCGCATCCACGAGCACTTCCAGGGCCCGTTCGGCTTCGGCAGCCCGGACGACGCGGAAGCCTGGGACCGCGTGCAGCGCGGCTCCTACGCCGGCCCCGAGGCGCCGATCCTGGTCAACCGCGGGCTGAACCGCGAGGTGCTGGCCGAGAACGGCGACAAGGTTTCCCACGCCACCGACGAAGGCGGCATGCGCGAGGCCTACCAAATGTGGAAGAGGATGATGAGCCAATGAGCAACGACACCCTGAACGGCTTCTCCGGCCCGCTGGCCAAGGCCATCGAATTCATCTGGCGCGAAGCCGAGCTGCTCGACCGCAAGGACTACGCGCAGTGGAGCGCGCTGTGGAGCGAGGAGGGCATCTACGTGGTGCCCATCGACGCCGAGGGCGACGACTTCTCCGCCAGCCTCAACTACGCCTTCGACGACGCGCGCATGCGCGCTCTGCGCATCGAGCGCCTGAGCGCCGGCTTCTCGCCCTCGGCGGTGGATTCGGCCAGGACCGTGCGCACGGTGTCGCGCTTCCGCCTGGTGGAAGCGGCCGGCGACCTCGTCGAAGTGCATTCGGCGCAGATCCTCTACGCCTACAAGCGCGGCGTGCACACCCCCTTCGTCGCCGACCTGGAGCACCGCATCCGCTTCGCCGCCGAAGGCCCGCGCCTGGAGCGCAAGGTGGTGCGCCTGATCAACGCCCAGGACGCCCTGGGCGCCATCGGCTTCCTGCTCTGAGGACCCGTCCATGACCCGTACCGCACTCGTCACCGGGGCCTCCCGCGGCCTCGGTGAATGCATCGCCCGGCGCCTGCACGGCGCCGGCTACCGCGTGGCCCTGGCCGACGTGCGCCTGGGCGACGCCCAGCGCCTGGCCGATGAACTCGACCCCAGCGGCGCCAGCGTGCTGGCGGTGGAACTGGACGTGCGCGAGAAGGCCGACTTCGAACGCGCCCGCGACCAGCTGCAGGCCAAGTGGGGCGGCTGCGACATCCTGGTGAACAATGCCGGGGTGTCCAGGGTCGCCGCGCTGATGGAGATCACCCCGGAGGAGTTCGACGCCTCCCTGGCGGTGAACCTGCGCGGCACCTTCGTCGCCTGCCAGGTGTTCGGCGCGCACTTCGCCAGCCGTGGCTTCGGCCGCATCGTCAACATCGCCTCGCTGGCCGGGCAGAACGGCGGCACCGCCACCGGCGGGCACTACGCCGCGGCCAAGGGCGGGGTGGCGACCCTGACCAAGGTCTTCGCCCGCGAACTGGCGCCGGCCGGCGTCACCGTCAACAGCATCTCCCCCGGCCCGCTGGACCTGCCGGTGGTGCGCGAGACGGTGGCCCCGGAGCGCCTGGCGCAGATCCTCAAGACCATCCCGGTGGGCCGCCTGGGCGACCCGGACTACGTGGCCGACAGCGTGCTGCTGCTGGTAGCCGACAACGCCGCCTCGGTGACCGGCGCCTGCTGGGACATCAACGGCGGCCTGTTCATGCGTTGAGGTTTACGCAGGACTCCCAGTACACACCGTACAACCCCCTCTCCCTTCAGGGAGAGGGCTGGGGAGAGGGCGCCGAGGTACGAGTGAGCACCCCGGCCTACCCCACACCCCGAATCCACGCCTTGTAGGTAACAACAATGATGAAGGTAAGAATCGAAAGGATCGTCGACGAAGCCCTGGACATCCGCTCCTTCCGCCTCGTGCGCGCCGACGGCCAGCCGTTCGACGCCTACGAGCCGGGCGCCCACGTCGACGTCACCGGCCCCACCGGGGTGACCCGCCAGTATTCCCTGTGCAGCCCGCCGGAAGACCGCGCCGCCTACCTGGTGGCGGTGAAGAAGGAAGCCGCCTCCCGCGGCGGCTCCGCGGCATTGCACGAGCAGGTGGAAGAGGGCATGGAGCTGGAGATGGGCGCCCCGCGCAACCTGTTCCGCCTGGCCCCCGAAGCCCGCGAGCACGTGATGTTCGCCGCCGGCATCGGCGTGACGCCGCTGCTGAGCATGGCCTACAAGCTCAATGCCCGGGGCGAGCCCTACGTGCTGCACTATTTCGCCCGCTCGCCGGAACACGCGGCGTTCGTCGAGCTGCTGTCCGGCCCGGTGTTCGCCGGCAAGGTGGCGTTTCACTACGGCGTGGAGCTGGCCGACCTCGAAGCCGAACTGGCCGCCTGCCTGGCACGCGCGCCGGCGGCGGCCCACGTCTATACCTGCGGCCCGGCGCCGTTCATGAACAAGGTGGTGGAAATCGCCAGGCGCAGCCGCAGCGAAGACGCCATCCACCTGGAGCACTTCCAGGCCGACCCGGCCGCCAACGCGGCCCCGGCCGGCAGCTTCGAGGTGGAGCTGGCCAGCAGCGGCGTGGTCCTGCAGGTGCCGGCCGACGCCAGCCTGGTGGACGTGCTCCAGGCCCACGGCTGCGACATCGACACCGAATGCCGCGAAGGTATCTGCGGCACCTGCATCGTGGAAGTGCTGGAAGGCGAACCGGAACACCGCGACAACTGCCTGTCGAGCAAGGAGAAGGCCTCGAACAGGCAGATTTGCGCCTGCGTCTCGCGGGCCAGGTCGGCGCGGTTGGTGCTGGACCTCTGAACCAGACGGCGGATAACGCTTCGCGTTATTCGCCCTACGCCGAGCCCGGCCGTTGCGTAGGGCGTATGACCGTTCGCGGTTATACGCCGATACACCCAGGCGCCACGTCACTTCGTGGCCAACCCCGAAGCGCTCTTTGGCCAAGGCCAAGCGGCGGATAACGCTTCGCGTTATTCGCCCTACGCCGAGCCCGGCCGTTGCGTAGGGCGTATAACCGTTCGCGGTTATACGCCGATACACCAGGCGCCACGCCACCTCGTGGCCAACCCCGAAGCGCCCCTACGGCACCCCCAGGTCCAACACCTCCCGCACCAGCAGCGCAATGCTGGAAACCCCCATCTTCTCCTTGATCTTGGTGCGGTGCACATCCACCGTCTTCACGCTGATGTTCAGCTCGCGGGCGATCACCTTGCTGGCCTTGCCGTCGATCACCATGCCCAGCACCTCGCGCTCGCGCCCGGTGAGCAGGTCCAGGCGCTGCTGCAGCTGGCGCTTCTGCTCGGCGCCGGCGTGCACCTGCACCGCGGCCTTGAGCGCGGCCTGGATGCGTTCGAGCATCTGCTGCGGGTTGTAGGGTTTCTCGACGAAGTCCAGGGCGCCGTTCTTCATGGCCTGCACCGACATGGGGATGTCGCCGTGGGCCGAAACGAAGATGATCGGCAAGGCCGCGCCGCGCTCGTTTAGCATGCTCTGCAGCTGGAAGCCGCTGGTTTCCGGCATGCGCACGTCGAGCACGAGGCAGGCGGGGGTGGTGGCGTCGTAGTGGGCGAGGAATTCCTCGGCGCCGGCGAAGCACTGCGCCTGGATGCTGACCGACTCCAGGAGCCAGGCCAGCGAGGTGCGCAGGTCCTTGTCGTCGTCGACGATGTACACAACGGGTTTGCGGGTATCCATCAGGGCACTGCCACGGTTCTTCTTATTAGGTCTGGCTCGCAGTCTTCGCTGCGGCACGCACGGGCGGGCGCGCTGGCGCCCAGGGGCCAGCATACCCAGGCGGGGCGGCGCTGGCGATAAAGAAACCCCCTAGTCGACTAAAGGCCAGCCACCGCCGCCATGGGATTCGCCTGGATACCGCGCCTGGCCGCGCGGCCGTAGATTGGCAAGCATCGACAACCGGCCACAAGGGCGCGCCATGAACAACCTGAGCCAGACCCAGATCGACTTCCGCAACGCCATGGCGCGGCTGCCCGCCGCGGTGAACATCATCACCAGCGACGGCCCCGGCGGGCGCTGCGGCATCACCGCCAGCGCGGTCTGCTCGGTCACCGACTCGCCGCCCACGCTGCTGGTGTGCATCAACCGCGGCAGCGCCAGCCACGAGCCCTTCCGCGCCAACGGCCACCTGTGCGTCAACGTGCTGCGCGGCGAGCAGGAAGAGCTGGCCCGGCACTTCGCCGGCATGACCCGGGTGCCCATGGAGGAACGCTTCGCCTCGGCCCTCTGGGAGGACGGCGTGGCCGGCGTGCCGGTGCTGCGCGACGCCCTGGTCACTCTGGAAGGGCGCATCAGCGAGTGCAAGGAAGTCGGCTCGCACTCGGTATTGTTCGTCGAGCTGGAGCGCGCCGCGGTGCGCGAGCAGGGCGACAGCCTGGTGTATTTCAACCGCCTGTTCCATCGCCTGGACGGGGTCTCGGCGGCGGCCTGAGGGCCGGGGCAGGGCGCCTCCATCACTGCGCGGCATGAGTACTATCGACGCCGACGCGTGGTCATGCGCCGGGCATGCCGTTAGAGTCCGGCTCAAAGCCACGCCCGCACGGCAGCCGTGCGGGCCCAGACTGGAGCCTCCATGAAGTCCCTGTCCGAAACCGCCTTCTCCATGCTCGACCTGGTCCCCATCCGCGACCAGGGCACCGTCGCCGAGGCGCTGAACAACGCCGTCGAGGTGGCCCGCCACGTCGAGCGCCTCGGCTTCACCCGCTACTGGCTGGCCGAGCACCACAACATGGACGGCATCGCCAGCTCGGCCACCGCCGTGCTGATCGGCCACATCGCCGGCAAGACCGCGCGCATCCGCGTCGGCTCCGGCGGGGTGATGCTGCCCAACCACCCGCCGCTGGTGATCGCCGAGCAGTTCGGCACCCTCGCCAGCCTCTACCCGGGGCGCATCGACCTGGGCCTGGGCCGCGCCCCCGGCGCCGACCAGGCGACCCTGCGCGCCCTGCGCCGCGACCGCCTGCTGGGTGACGGCGAGGACTTCCCGGAACAGGTCGCCGAGCTGGAAATGCTCCTCGGCCCGCGCCGCCCGCAGCAGAACCTGCTGGCGATCCCGGGGGAGGGCACGCGGGTGCCGATCTGGCTGCTCGGTTCCAGCCTGTTCAGCGCTCGCCTGGCGGCGGAAAAGGGCCTGCCCTACGCCTTCGCCTCGCACTTCGCGCCGCGCTACCTGCACGACGCCCTGCGCATCTACCGGCAGAACTTCAGGCCCTCGGCCATCCTCGAGCAGCCCTACGCCATGATCGGCGTGCCGCTGATCGCCGCGCCCACCGACGAGGAAGCCGAATACCTGGCCACCACCGCCTTCCAGCGCGTGCTGGCGCTGATCCGCGGCGAAAGCCTGAAGCAGAAGCCGCCGGTGGAGCGCATGGCCGGCCTGTGGCTGCCCCACGAGCAGGAGGCGGTGGGCAACTTCTTCGGCCTGGCGGTGATCGGCGGCCCGGAGAAGGTGCGCAGCCGCCTGGAGATACTGCTGGAGCAGACCGGCGCCGACGAGATCATCTTCACCAGCGATATCTACGACCACGCCCTGCGCCTGCGTTCGCTGGAGATCGTCGCCGGGCTGCGTTGAGCGCCACCAGCTCTTCGTAGGAGCGAGCTTGCTCGCGAACCGCCCCGCTGCGGAGGATCGGTTCGCGAGCAAGCTCGCTCCTACAGATTCCGCTTCCCCGCTCCTGCCGTTTGACCTTCGCCGCCGGCCGCTCGGAAACGAGCCTTGGGGCTCTGGCATGTTCCCGGGCTCGGCCATGGAGGTGTCGGGAAGCGAGGTGTATCGGCGTATAACCGCGAACGGTTATACGCCCTACGCGGCGGTCGGGCTCGGCGTAGGGCGAATAACGCTCCGCGTTATCCGCCGTTTGGCCGTGATCCCGGGCGACGCCGAGGTTGACCTTGGCGTTATCCGCCGTTTTGGCTGTCCAATCCGCTCAGCCAGAACGGTCCCTTTCGACATTGCCGCCGCGCCGTCGCGGCGCGAACATCCCGGTACTCCCTACAAGAACAAGCCAGGAGTTCCGCGATGCGCCCTTATGCTGCCGCCGTTGCCGAGTTCGATTACGCGGCCACCGCCCGAGACACCCTTGCCGGTAGCCTCGATGCCCTCAACGCCTGTGTCGAATGCTGCGACCGCCACGCCCAGGCCGGTGGCGTCGCCCTGTACTGGGAGGGCCGCAACGGCGAACGCGCCGAGTACAGCTTCGCCCAGCTGCAGGCGCTGTCCGCGCGGTTCGCCAACCTGCTGCACGACCTGGGCGTGCGCCCCGGCGACCGGGTTTCCGGCATGCTGCCGCGCACCCCCGAGCTGCTGGTCACCATCCTCGGCACCTGGCGCCTGGGCGCGGTCTACCAGCCGCTGTTCACCGCCTTCGGGCCCAAGGCCATCGAGCACCGCCTGGGCATCGCCGGCAGCCGCGTGCTGGTCACCGACGCCGGCAACCGCGCCAAGCTGGACGAGGTGCCCAACGCCCCGCAGGTGATCACCGTCAGCGGCGGCCAGGCGATCCCGGCCGGCGACCTGGATTTCTGGGGCGCCCTGGAAGGCCGCTCCGAGCAGTTCGAACCGGTCATGCGCCGCGGCGAAGATCCGTTCATGCTGATGTTCACCTCCGGCACCACCGGCCTGGCGAAGCCCCTGGCGGTGCCGCTAAAGGCCATCCTGGCGTTCACCGGCTACCTGCGCCACGCGGTGGACCTGCGCTCCGAGGACCGCTTCTGGAACCTGGCCGACCCGGGCTGGGCCTACGGCCTCTACTACGCCGTCACCGGCCCGCTGGCCCTGGGCCACGCCACCACCTTCTACGAGGGCGCCTTCAGCGTCGAAAGCACTTGCCGGATCATCCGCCAGTTCGGCATCACCAACCTGGCCGGCTCGCCCACCGCCTACCGCATGCTCAAGGCCTCCGGCGAGGAAGTGGCACGCGAGATCAAGGGCTGCCTGCGCGCGGTGAGCAGCGCCGGCGAGGCGCTGACCCCGGAGGTGATCCGCTGGTTCGCCGAGGGCCTCGGGGTGACCATCCACGACCACTACGGGCAGACCGAACTGGGCATGGTCCTGGCCAACCATCACGCGCTGCAGCACCCGGTGCACCTGGGCGCGGCCGGCTACTCCATCCCCGGCCACCGGGTGGTGGTGCTGGGCGAGAACGGTGAGGAGCTGCCCGCCGGCCAGCCCGGCATCCTGGCCATGGACCGCACGCGCTCGCCGCTGATGTGGTTCGCCGGCTACCAGGGCATGGAAACCAAGGCCTTCGTCGGCGACTACTATCTCAGTGGCGACACCGTGGAGCTGAACGCCGACGGCAGCATCAGCTTCGTCGGCCGCTCGGACGACCTCATCACCACCTCCGGCTACCGCGTCGGCCCCTTCGACGTGGAAAGCGCGCTGATCGAGCACCCGGCGGTGATGGAGGCGGCGGTGATCGGCAAGCCCGACCCCGAGCGCACCGAGGTGGTCAAGGCCTACGTGGTGCTGTGCCCGCACCACCAGCCCAGCCCAGAACTGGCCGAGGAACTGCAGCAGTACGTGCGCAAGCGCCTTTCGGCCCACAGCTACCCGCGGGAGGTGGAGTTCATCGCCGAATTGCCCAAGACCCCCAGCGGCAAGATCCAGCGCTTCCTCCTGCGCAACCAGGAGATCGCCCGGCAACGCGAGGCGGCCGAACGCGCGGCCGCGCAGAACTGATTCGGAGAGATTCCATGCACATCCAGGACAAGGTATTCCTCATCACCGGCGGCGGCTCCGGGCTCGGCGCGGCCACCGCGAAGACCCTGGTGGAGTCCGGCGGCCGCGTGCTGCTGGCCGACGTCAACGCCGACGCCGCGGCCGCGCGCGTCGAGGAGCTGGGCTCGGCCAACGCGCGCTTTATCCGCACCGACGTCACCAGCGAGGCCGACGGCCGCGCCGCCGTGGAGGCCGCCCTGGCCAACTTCGGCGCGCTGCACGGGCTGGCCAACTGCGCCGGCATCGCGCCCGCCGAGAAAGTCCTCGGGCGCAACGGCCCGCATGGCCTGGAGAGCTTCGCCCGTGCCGTCAACATCAACCTGGTCGGCAGCTTCAACATGCTGCGCCTGGTCGCCGAGGCCATGGCCCGCAATGAACCTGATGCCGGCGGCGAGCGCGGCGTCATCATCAACACCGCCTCGGTGGCGGCCTTCGACGGACAGATCGGCCAGGCCGCCTACGCCGCGTCCAAGGCCGGGGTGGTCGGCATGACCCTGCCGGTGGCCCGCGAACTGGCGCGCCACGGCATCCGCGTGATGACCATCGCCCCCGGCATCTTCGAGACGCCGATGATGGCCGGCATGCCCCAGGAAGTCCGCGATTCCCTCGGCGCCAGCGTGCCGTTCCCGCCGCGCCTGGGCCGCCCCGACGAGTTCGCCGCGCTGGTGCGGCATATCGTCGAGAACAGCATGCTCAACGGCGAAGTGATCCGCCTCGACGGCGCCATCCGCATGGCCGCCAAGTGACAGGAGTGAAACCATGAACGATCCCATCGTCATCGTCAGTGCCGTCCGCACGCCCATGGGCGGCTTCCTCGGCGACTTCAAGGACACCAGCGCCGCCACCCTCGGCGCCGCCGCCGTGCGCGCCGCCATCGAGCGCGCGAAGCTGGGCGCCGACCAGGTCGACGAGGCCATCCTCGGCTGCGTGCTCTCCGCCGGCCAGGGCCAGGCCCCGGCGCGCCAGGCGGTGCTGGGTGCCGGCCTGGACCGCGGCACGCCGTGCACCACCATCAATAAAATGTGCGGCTCGGGCATGAAGGCCGTGATGCAGGGCCATGACGCGTTGCTGGCCGGTAGCGCCAACGTGGTGCTGGCCGGCGGCATGGAAAGCATGTCCAACGCCCCCTACCTGCTAGAGCGCGCCCGCAGCGGCTACCGCATGGGTCACGGCAAGGTGCTCGACCACATGTTCCTCGACGGCCTCGAGGACGCCTACGACAAGGGCCGGCTGATGGGCACCTTCGCCGAGGACTGCGCGCAGAGCTACGGCTTCACCCGCGAGCAGCAGGACGAGTACGCCATCGCCTCGCTGACCCGCGCCCAGCAGGCCATGCGCGACGGGCGCTTCGCCGCCGAGATCGTCCCGCTGACGGTCAAGGCCGGCAAGGAAACCCGCGAGGTCAGCCAGGACGAACAGCCGCCGAAGGCCCGCCCGGACAAGATCCCGACGCTGAAGCCGGCGTTCCGCGAGGGCGGCACCGTCACCGCGGCCAACTCCAGCTCCATCTCCGACGGCGCCGCGGCACTGGTGCTGATGCGCCTGTCCGAGGCCGAGAAGCGTGGCCTGGCCCCGTTGGCGGCGATCCGCGGGCACTCGTCCTACGCCGCCGCGCCGAACCTGTTCCCCACCGCGCCGGTGGGCGCCATCCAGCGCCTGCTGCAGCGCAGCGGCTGGGGCCTGGGCGAGGTGGACCTGTTCGAGGTCAACGAAGCCTTCGCCGTGGTGGCCATGGCCGCCATGCGCGAGCTGGACATTCCCCACGCCAAGCTCAACGTCCACGGCGGCGCCTGCGCCCTGGGCCACCCCATCGGCGCCTCGGCGGCGCGCATCCTGGTGACGCTGCTCTCGGCGCTGCAGCAGTACGACCTGAAGCGCGGCATCGCCTCGGTGTGCATCGGCGGCGGCGAGGCCACCGCCATCGCGGTCGAGCGCCTGTAAGGAGCCCAGCATGATTCCCAGCGAAGAAGAACTGCAGATCCGCGACGTCGCCCGCCAGTTCGCCCAGGAGCGGCTGAAACCCTTCGCCGCCGAGTGGGACCGCGAGCACCGCTTCCCCGCCGAGGCGCTGAAGGAAATGGCCGACCTCGGCTTCCTCGGCATGCTGGTGGCGGAAGAATGGGGCGGCGCCCAGACCGGGCACCTGGCCTACGCCATGGCCCTGGAGGAAATCGCCGCCGGCGACGGCGCCTGCTCCACCATCATGAGCGTGCACAACTCGGTGGGCTGCATGCCCATCGCCAAGTTCGGCAGCGAGGAGCAGAAGCGCCAGTTCCTGGTGCCCCTGGCCCGTGGCGAGATGATCGGCGCCTTCGCCCTCACCGAGCCCCAGGCCGGCTCCGACGCCAGCTTCCTGAAGACCCGCGCGCGCCGCGACGGCGACCACTACGTGCTGAACGGCAGCAAGCAGTTCATCACCTCCGGCAGCCACGCCGGGCTGGTGATCGTCTTCGCGGTGACCGACGCGGCGGCGGGCAAGAAGGGCATCAGCGCCTTCATCGTGCCCACCGACACCCCCGGCTACCGCGTGGTGCGGGTGGAGGACAAGCTCGGCCAGCATGCCTCGGACACCTGCCAGATCGCCTTCGACGACCTGCGCATCCCGGCCGCCTACCGGCTGGGCGAGGAAGGGCAGGGCTACGGCATCGCCCTGGCCAACCTGGAGGGCGGGCGCATCGGCATCGCCAGCCAGGCGGTGGGCATGGCCCGCGCCGCCTTCGAGTGCGCCCGCGACTACGCCCACGAGCGGCAGACCTTCGGCAAGCCGATCATCGAGCACCAGGCGGTGGCCTTCCGCTTGAGCGACATGGCCACCGAGATAGCCGTGGCGCGGCAGATGGTCCACCACGCCGCCAGCCTGCGCGAAGCCGGCCTGCCGTGCCTGACCGAGGCCTCCATGGCCAAGCTGTTCGCCTCGGAAATGGCCGAGCGGGTGTGCTCGGCGGCGATCCAGACCCTCGGCGGCTACGGCTACCTGCAGGACTTCCCGGTGGAGCGCATCTACCGGGATGTGCGTGTGTGCCAGATCTACGAGGGCACCAGTGATGTGCAGCGGTTGGTGATTGCTCGGAGTTTGTAAAGAGCGCTTGTAGGAGCGAGCTTGCTCGCGAATGGAGTTCGTCGGCAACACAGGTGCCTTGGCTTGACTCCGCTCCCTCTCCCCAGCCCTCTCCCTTCAGGGAGAGGGTTAGGGAGAGGGCGCTCTTCAGGGCCAACACCATAGGCCCAGTTGATGCACCATTCGCGAGCAAGCTCGCTCCTACGACACCTCGAACCCTACCCATCCCCCC
>NZ_QGSL01000106.1:134078-139897 GCF_003176655.1 Pseudomonas sp. RW407
CTCGACTTCCGCGGCCAGGCGCTCGATCCGCTCCACCGCCTGGTTCACCACGCGGTCGCCGTCGTGGGCCTCGCGGTCGGCGGCGGAGGCGGCCTGGGAGGCCTGCTCGGCATTGCGCGCAACTTCCTGCACGGTGGCGGACATCTCGTGCATGGCGGTGGCCACCTGGTCGGTCTCGACCTTCTGGCTGTTGGCCCCGGCGCTGGTCTGGCCGGTGACCGCCGAGAGTTCCTCGGCAGCGCTGGCGATCTGCGTCACGCCGTCGCGGATGCCGCCGATCAGGTCGCGCAGGTTCCAGCTCATGCGCTGCATGCTCTGCTGCAGGCTGCCCAGTTCGTCGCGGCGGCTGACCTGGATGTTCTGCGACAGGTCGCCCGAGGCGATGCGCTCGACCACCTGCATGGTGTCGTGCAGCGGCCGGGTGATGCGGCGGGTGATGAACCAGGCGGCCAGGGCGCTGGCCAGTATCGCCAGCAGGGCCACGCTGGCCTGGGCCATGCGGCTGAAGGCCGCCACCTCGTCGCGCAGTTCGATCTGCTGGCGGGTCAGCGCCTGGGTGATCTCGCGGGTCTGCTCGGCGACCTTGATCAGTACCTGGCGGGCCTGTTCCACCGTGGCGGTGGCAGCCCGGTAGGCCTCGATGCACTTGGCGTAGCTCTGTTGGTCCGCCGCCACCGCCAGCAGCTCGGCAGGGGGCTGTGCGCCGAAGACCTTGGCCTGGCGCGGGAAGTTTTCCATGGCCAGGCGCATCTGTTCGTTCAGCAGCCGCTCGGACTCCGGCCCGGGGTGGGCCACGTAGCCCGCCGCGCGGTAGCGGACCAGCAGCAGGTCCTGCATCAGCTGCGTGCCGGCCTGGTAATAGGCGAAGCGGCGCTCGTCGTGCTCGTCCAGGCCCGCCGCCAGCGCTTGCAGGGCGCTGAGCGCCTTGAAGGCCCGCTCGGCGCGCTCGGCCATCTCGTCGCGAACGGCGCCGGCCGCATGGTTGGCGGCCTGCAGCTTGCCGAGGGCCTGGCGGTAGTCGCCGACCAGTGCGCCCTGTTGCTGCTCCAGGGCGAGCAGGTCCGCGAGGGTGGACAGCTTGCGCGCGCGCATCGCCGCCTGCCGGCGCTCGAAGTCGTCCAGCGCCGCGCCCAGGCGCTGCTCGCTGGCCGCCTTGGCGCCGTCCAGCAAATAGTCCTGCAGCGACAGGCGCAGCTCCGCCAGCGATTCGTTGAGCGCGCCGTAGACCTCCTGGGCCCGGCTGCGCTGCAGCAGGCTCTCGCGGCTGATCCAGTCGCCCACCGCGAGCAGCGCGGTAAGGCACAGGACCAGGCCGAAGCCCAGCCCCAGCTTGTAGGTGACACCGAGGTTGTCAAACCAGTTGCGCATGGCGCGAGTCGCTCCCGTTCCGGGCCCCCGGCACCCGGCGTGCGCGGAACGGGCCAGTTGAACCAGCTGTGCGAAAGGCCCCGCCGGCGATTGCCGGCGGGGCCCGTTGCGGTTGCTAGAAGTTGTTGGCGAGGTCGATGCCGGACTTGCCCGGCGAGAGGATGTTGTTCGGGTCCAGGGCGCGCTTGATGGCGTGTTCCACCTTGCGCTTGACCGGGCCGTAGATCTGCGCCACCCGCTCCTGGAAGGCGGTGTTCACGCGGTACACCGCGTAGCCCTCCTTGGCGAACTCGTCCAGCAGCTCGGCGAAGCAGTCGTGGGCGCGCTGGGTCTCCTCCGGGTCGGTGCGGTCGTAGAGCACGTCGATCACGTGGTGCATGTCGCGCCAGCCGACGATGAACTCGCCGGTGTAGTCCAGGCCGTGCTTGTTGAGGATCCTCTTGGCCAGCACCTTCTGCTTGTCGCATTCGCTGCCGCGCGCCTGGCTGACCGGGGCGAACCACATGGAGCCACCGCCGCCACGCCAGTTGTACAGGCCGAACTCCTGCAGGTTGGGTACGCCGCTCATGAGCTCGGCGCGGTACTTGAACGGCTGGGTGTCGCCGGCCTGCTCCTGGGTGACGATGCGGCCCTTGCCGGACTTCTTCACGGTCTCGGTGACGATCTTCCAGTTCACCTCCACCTGCTCGGCGGTGCCGTACAACGCCGCGTAGACGTTCCACTGGCCCAGGCCCTTGTCCTTGACGATCTTCTGGATCACCGAGTCCGGCGTCGCCCCCTTCTCCTTGATGTAGTCGGCGCGGCGCACGCTGATGCCGGCGGCCTCCCACAGCGCGTTGGCGATCACCACCGCGTTGGGGATGATCTGGGCGATGCGCAGCGGGCGGATCATTTCCACGATGTCGGCGATGTCCGCCTCGTCGTCGTAGACGATGCAGAAGGGCTTGAACACCGGCGGCTTGGGCATCAGCCAGAAGCCCATCTTGGTGCAGATGCCGTAGTTGGCCTGGGTGAACATGCCGTCCAGGGTCGGGCCGTAGCCCCACTTGAACACCTGCCAGGCCTTGTCGCCCGGCACCCCGCCCATGCCGGTGCGGTAGACGTCGCCGTTGGCCAGCACCACTTCCATGCCGCACTGCATGAGGAAGTGCTCGCCGTAGGGGGTGTAGCCCACGCCGCGGTCCATGGTGTTGCCCACCGGGCCGGCGATGGCCGAGGGCGCGGAGAAGGACAGCATCAGCGGCAGGTTGTGCTCCTGCAGGTAGTCGTAGAGCTGGCCGTAGGTGACGCCGGGCTCGACCAGGGCGGTGCACAGCTCGGGGTCGATGTGGAGGATCTTGTTCATCTTCTTCAGGTCGAGGATGACCTGGCCGCGTTGCGCCGGCGCCGCCGAGCCGTAGCCGAAGTTGCGCCCGGTGGAGATGGTCCACAGCGGGATCTTGAACTCGTTGCAGATCTTCACCACGCCCTGCACCTGCTCGAGGCTGGTGGCGGTGACGGCGGCGGAGGGCGCGTGCGCGGCGTTGTCCACCGGCATCATGATCTTGCCGTAGGGGATCAGCTGGTCGTCCTTGGCCAGGACGTTCTCCTCGCCCAGCAGCTTGCGGAACTTGGCCAGCGCCTGCTGGAAGTGGTTCGCATCGACTCCGCGCGGGAGCACGGCCTTGTTGGTTGCGTCAGTCATGGGATGTGCTCCTTCAAGCCTGGATCGAGAACGAAACGAAATGCCCGGCCAGCGGGCTCGGGTGGCCGGCGACCAGCGGCGCGGGCGCCGGCTCGCGCTCGCCCAGCGCGGCCAGGCCGTAGCCCAGGGTGGCGGCCCATTGCTCGGCGCTGCCGGCGCTGCGGGTGGCCGCGCCCAGCCGCAGGGGCTGCCGGGTACCCAGCGGGCACTGCTCGCGCAGGTCGAAGCCGGCGCCGCAGGCGTCCAGCTGCAGGCCCAGTTGCAGGGCGTGGCCGTGGGCGGCGTCCGTGGTGATCAGTCGGTGCCGCGAGGCGCGCGCATCGGCGCTGTGCTCACCGAGCCACTGCACGCGGGCGCCGGCGCTGCGCGCCAGGTCGACCACCAGCGCGGCGCTGGCATCGTCCAGCAGGCCGACGATGCGCTGCGGCCTTCCGGTCTCCAGGCGCCGCTGCAGTTCGCGGACGAAAACCAGGCTGGCATCGCTGCGCAGCACCTCGGCCCGGGCTGCGGCCGGGTTGGCGGCCAGGCCCTGGAGGAAGGCCGAGCCGACCACCGCCGGGGCCACCAGCACCAGGGCCGGCTGCGTAGGGGCGGCGCCGCCGATGTTGCGCGCCAGGGCCAGGCCGGAGCCGCCCATGGCGATGCCCGCCAGGCCGCCCAGGGCCATGCCCTTGAGCAGGGAACGACGTTCGAGATTCATGGCGTGTTCCTCAGGGCTTGGCCGCCGGCGCGGGCGCCTGCGAGATGTAGTCGGCGACCTGCTGTAACGCCTTGTCGTCGATGAAGGAAGCCGGCCAGGCAGGCATCGCCCGCAGGCCGTTGCGCGCCACCGCGACTATGTAGGGCGACGGCAGCTGGCGCCCCTTCAGCTCCGGCCCGATGCCGGTCTCGTGGCAGCGGCCGCAGACTTTCTCGTAGACGTTCGCGCCGCCTTTCCACACGCCGTCGCCGTCGGCGAAGGCGCTACCGGCCAGCACGAGCAGGGGCACGCAAAGGCAAGCAGCGAAGGTCCGTTTCACAGCCGGGCTGTCGAAGGATAAGGACATTTCGTACTCCATCTTGTTATTGGATTGGTGGGACCAGCGGCCGCTCAGAAGGGATAGGGCCGTGGCGAGTGCTGCAGGGTGATCCAGTGGTCGGTGGTGAACTCCTCGATCGCCCAGTCGCCGTTGAAGCGGCCCAGGCCGGAGTTCTTCTCGCCGCCGAAGGGCGCGTTGGGTTCGTCGTTGACCGGCATGTCGTTGACGTGGGTCATGCCCGCGTGGATGCGCTGGGCGAACTGCACGCCGCGCTCCAGGCTCGACGTGAACACCGCGCTGGACAGGCCGTATTCGCTGGCGTTGGCCAGCTCCAGCGCATGCTCGGCGTCGCGCGCGGCCTGGATGCCCACCAGCGGGCCGAAGATCTCCTCGCGGGCGATCTCCATGCCGGCGTGGACGTCGCCGAACACGTGGGGCGGCATGACGTTGCCCTGGGGCTCGCCGCCCACCAGCAGCCGGGCGCCCTCGTCCAGGGCCGTGGCGACCTTCTCGCGCAGGCCCTGCAGCTGGCGGTCGTTGATCACCGGGCCGACCACGGTTTCCGGCTTGCGCGGGTCGCCGTAGGGCAGCGCCTGGACGCGCTCGACGAAGCGCCGGGTGAAGGCCTCCAGCGCCGGCTGCTCGACGATGATGCGGTTGATCGCCATGCAGATCTGCCCCTGGTGGAGGAACTTGCCCACCACGGCGGCGTTCACCGCCTGCTCGATGTCGGCATCGGCCAGGACCACGAAGGGGCTGTTGCCGCCCAGCTCCAGGGCCACGTGCTTGAGGTGCGCGCCGCCGCTGGCGATGCGGCCGATGTTGCGCCCGACCTGGGTCGAGCCGGTGAAGGAGATGAAGGCCGGCACCGGGTGCTCGACGAAGGCGTCGCCGATCTCGCTACCGGCGCCCACCACCACGCTGAGCACGCCGGCCGGCAGCCCGGCCTCCTCGAACACGCGCGCCAGCAGCAGGCCACCGGACACCGGGGTGTCGCTGGCCGGCTTGACCACCACGGCGTTGCCCAGGGCCAGAGCCGGGGCCAGCGAGCGCTGGGTGAGGTGCAGCGGGAAGTTCCACGGGCTGATCACCCCGATCACCCCGAGTGGCATGCGGTACACGCGGCTCTCCTTGCCCGGCACGTTGGAGGCGACGATGCGCCCGTGCACGCGGTTCGGCAGGCTGGCCGCCTCCAGGGTGATGGCGCGCGCCGCGCCCCATTCGATCTGCGCCTTGAGCAGGGTGCTGCCGGACTCGCGGACGAGCCAGTCGATGATCTCTTCGCGGCGCGCATCGAGGATGCGCACCGCCTCGAGCATCACCCGGGCGCGCTCGGCGGGTGCGCTGGCGGCCCACGCCTGCTGGGCCTCGGCGGCCTTGGCATAGGCGGCGTCGAGGTCGTTGCGGTCGGCCAGGGCCAGGCGCAGCAGGTTCTGCCGGGTGTAGGGGTCGACGACCTCCAGGTGCCGGCCGCTGCTCCCGGCGCGCCAGGCGCCGGCGATCGGCTGTAGCTCGAGGTTCTGGTAGGGCTGGGGTCTGGTGCTCATCGTTGCTGGTGCCTCTTGACTGGACGAGGGACGGCCGCCGCCGGCCTGGGCGAAGGCCACGGAAACAGGGAAAAGGGCTGGGCGAAGGTCAGTCGCCGGGGCGGGCGAAGCGGCGCCGGGCAAGGGCGGGATGGGCTAGTGCACGGGCATGGCGGAAAGCGCAGGGGATGTTCATGTCGAAATCACCGGTTTCTTGTTATG
>NZ_QGSL01000106.1:139907-168257 GCF_003176655.1 Pseudomonas sp. RW407
GAGGGGCGGCTTTTTGTCGAAACACCCACCACTCAGTAGTAGGCGTTTTCCTTGTTGCTGTGGTCGGTGACATCGCGCACGCCCTTCAGTTCCGGGATGCGTTCGATCAGGGTCTTCTCGACGCCGTCCTTGAGGGTCATGTCGACCATGCCGCAGCCCTGGCAGCCGCCGCCGAAGCGCAGCACGGCGATGTTGTCCTCGACCACCTCGACCAGGCTGACCTGGCCGCCGTGGCTGGCGAGGCCGGGGTTGATCTCGGTCTGCAGGTAGTAGTTGATGCGTTCGTTGATCGGGCTGTCCTCGTTGACCATCGGCACCTTGGCGTTCGGCGCCTTGATGGTCAGTTGGCCGCCCATGCGGTCGGTGGCGTAGTCGACGACGGCGTCTTCCAGGAAGGGCTCGCTGATGCCGTCGATCCAGGCGGTGAAGTCCTTCAGGCCGACCGGGGTGTCTTCCGGCTTCTGCTCGCCCGGCTTGCAGTAGGCGATGCAGGTTTCCGCATACTGGGTGCCCGGCTGGGTGATGAAGACGCGAATGCCGATGCCCGGGGTGTCCTGCTTGGCCAGCAGTTCGGCCAGGTAACCCTGGGCAGCTTCGGTAATGGTGATGGCGCTCATGGCAACTCCTCGCAAACGTGGGGGCAGTTTACGCCATTCGCCCCACCCGGATAAAGCCCTACCAAATTAGTAGGAATAGTTCGCAAGTAGCGGCTTCAGGCCGCAGGCTTCAAGCCGCTCTTGCCTGCCGCCTGTAGCCTGCAGCCTGCAGCCGCCTCAAAGGTTTTCGTAGCGATTCATGTCCAGAATCCCCGCCTCCACCGGCTCGGTCTCGCGCAGGTAGGCGTCGAGGTCGTGGAAGTAGGACCAGAACTGCGGGTGGCTGCGGCGGATGCCCCAGCGCTCCACCACCTTGTCGAAGTCTTCCTGGCCCTGCACCCGCTCCAGGGCCGTGACGAAGTCGCCGGCCTCCTCCGCCTTGAGGTCGAACATGAAGTTCGGGTAGCTGGAGAGCACGCCCGGGTAGATGGTCAGGGTGTCCAGCCCCGGCTGGTAGCGCAGCGACTCGCCGAGCATGAAGGCGACGTTGCTGTGGGCGCGGTTGCGCAGCGCCGTGTAGATCTCGCGTTTTCCACCGGGCAATTCGACGCGCAGGATGGTCGCCTCGGGGAACTGCTCGATCACCTTGAGCCCCGCCGCCGGGCGGCTGACCAGGCGGCTGAAGGCCTGTTCGGCGTCCTGCAGCGCTCGCACGACCTTCGGCCGGTAGCAGCCGCCATCCTGGCACAGGTTGATCGGGTCGGGCCGCGCGTCGAGGCTGGCGTAGCGGTTCAGCAACTGGACGGCGAAGGCGTTCCTGGCGCCCTTCTCCGGCAGGTCCAGGCCGGTGGGCGCGTCGTTGTCGAGGTTCTGGTAGTCCAGCCACATCTTCAGCCTGCCACTGTTCTGGTACCAGTCGTCAAGCAGGTGCTCGCGCGCGGCCACCGGCATCAGGCGCAGGAAGTTCTGCTCGGCGCCGTTGCGGATCAGGTCGAAGTACAGCCGCGTCTGCGCCTGGTGCGAGACGTTGCCGTAGACGTCGAAGTTGACCACCAGTTGGTAGTAGGTGCGTTCCAGCAGCGGGTAGTCCATCCACCACAGCGTCTGCGGGATGCCGCCGATCAGGCCCTTGCGCACCGAGGCGCTGTCGTACTGGCGGAAGATCGACAGTAGCGCGTTGTCGTTGCCGTGCCAGATGTCCGCCCAGGTCGGCGCCGGGGCGTCCTCATAGGCGTCCAGGCGCAGCGCCTCGTATTCGTTGCGCTTGTCGCGGTAGCTGGTCCATTGCTGGAGCATCTGGCCCATGTCGTCGATCTGCCCGGGCAGGCCGAGCAGCGGCGTGGCCTTGGCCCGGTAGGCCGGGTCGGTGACGTAGAGGTCGTGGGCCGGGTCCTGGAAGATGGCCCAGAAGTTGTCGCGGATCACGTCGGTGGCGATCTGCCCGCGGCACACCGGGCCGCGGATGAAGGTGCGGACGAAGTACTCGGCGTTGTCCAGCATGAACTGGTAGCGCGAGCGCGGCGGGATGGCGGCGAAGGTCTCGAAGGGGTTGGCGCGGTGCTGCAGGCCGTAGCCGGGCACCTTGTCGGCGGTCCAGGCGTCGGCGAAGAACAGCTCGCGGGTGTGCGCCAGCCTGGCCGGGCTCAGCGGGTAGGTGATGTGGGTCTTGTGCACGATCACGCCCTGGATCGGCCACAGGCGGTAGTAGAAGGCCGCCCCGGGGTCGTCGTTGGGCCGCCGCGTGGCGATGGGGTCGATGGGCTGGCCGCTGGGCGTGCGCGAGCGCACCAGCTGGAAGAAGTGCCCCGGCGCGCCCTGGTCCTCGAAGTACAGGTGGGCGAGGAACAGGTGCTCGTAGAGCCAGCGCGAAACCAGGCTCTCACGGGCGCCGGGCTGGTTCAGGAAGCGCTCCCATTCGCCGATCTGGCGCGCCTCGCCGGCGCCGGGCTGCCAGGCCTGCTCGTCCACCGGCGCGCCCTCGGCCAGCCATTTCTTCAGGGTGGCGTACTGCGCATCGCTCAGGCCGGTGACGGCGAAGGGCATGCCGCTGCGCGGGTTCTTCTGCACGAAGTCGTCGATGCTGTCCGGCGTCGGGCACTGGTTGCTGCGGTTGATCGACAGGTCCAGGCCCTCGGGGATCTTCGCGTTGGGCACCAGCGGGTGGGCGTGGCCCAGGTCGAGCATGCGCTGCATCAGCGCGGCCTGGCCGCCACGGGCGTCCAGCACCGACCAGAAGTCCTTGCGCCGCCAGGCGTCGGCGCCATGGGCATCGAGGAACAGGCGGGTGGTTTCCTGGGCCCTGGTGCGCGTGCCGTCGTACACCGGCAGCTTGTTGGCGCCGCGCTGGGCGCCCTCGGCGGCGCTCAGGTTGAGCTGGCACGGCGAGTCGTAGCAGGCGTGGCAGGCCACGCACTTCTCGGTGAAGATCGGCTGTATGTCCTTGCTGTAGGAAATGCCGGCCGCCTGGGCAACGGCTGAAAGCAGCATGAACGCAATGGTCAACGCGAAGGATGCGCGCAAGGACATCTGGTACTCCCTACCTCGTGAATAGGCGGATTCTAGCGGCTCCGCGGGCGTTTGCGGCCAACCGATGGCCGGTCCAACATGAACCGCGCTCATGTAAAAGGCCGGTCAGCTCAAATCCCCTGCAGGTTTGCTATCATCAGCGACCCTTTGTCACGCCCTTTTCCAGGTAGTTCCCATGTCCGACCGTGCCGCCCGCCAGCAAGCCCTGCAGAAAGCCCTGAAGGAGCGCATCCTCATCCTCGATGGCGGCATGGGCACCATGATCCAGAGCTACAAGCTGCAGGAAGAGGACTACCGCGGCACCCGCTTCGCCGACTGGCCGAGCGACGTGAAGGGCAACAACGACCTGCTGCTGCTCACCCGCCCGGACGTCATCCAGGCCATCGAGAAGGCCTACCTGGACGCCGGCGCCGACATCCTCGAGACCAACACCTTCAACGCCACCCAGGTGTCCCAGGCCGACTACGGCATGGAAGCGCTGGTCTACGAACTGAACGTCGAGGGCGCGCGCCTGGCCCGCGAAGTGGCCGACGCCAAGACCCTGGAGACCCCCGACAAGCCGCGCTTCGTCGCCGGCGTGCTGGGCCCGACCAGCCGCACCTGCTCGATCTCCCCGGACGTCAACGACCCGGGCTTCCGCAACGTCACCTTCGACGAGCTGGTGGAGAACTACAGCGAGGCCACCCGCGGCCTGATCGAAGGCGGCGCCGACCTGATCCTGATCGAGACCATCTTCGACACCCTCAACGCCAAGGCGGCGATCTTCGCCGTGCAGGGCGTCTACGAGGAACTCGGCTTCGAACTGCCGATCATGATCTCCGGGACCATCACCGACGCCTCCGGCCGCACCCTGTCCGGGCAGACCACCGAGGCCTTCTGGAACTCGGTGCACCACGCCAGGCCGATCTCCGTCGGCCTGAACTGCGCCCTGGGCGCCAAGGAACTGCGCCCGTACCTGGAAGAGCTGGCGACCAAGGCCGACACCCACGTCTCCGCCCACCCCAACGCCGGCCTGCCGAACGCCTTCGGCGAGTACGACGAGACCCCGGCGCAGATGGCCGAGGTGGTCGAGGAGTTCGCCGCATCCGGCTTCCTCAACATCATCGGCGGCTGCTGCGGCACCACCCCGGGGCACATCGAGGCCATCGCCAAGGCCGTGGCCAAGTACCCGCCGCGGGTCATCCCGGAGATTCCCAAGGCCTGCCGCCTGTCGGGCCTGGAGCCCTTCACCATCGACCGCAGCTCGCTGTTCGTGAACGTCGGCGAGCGCACCAACATCACCGGTTCGGCGAAGTTCGCCCGGCTGATCCGCGAGGAGAACTACACCGAGGCCCTGGAAGTCGCCCTGCAGCAGGTGGAAGCCGGCGCCCAGGTGATCGACATCAACATGGACGAGGGCATGCTCGACTCCAAGGCGGCGATGGTGAAGTTCCTCAACCTCATCGCCGGCGAGCCGGACATCTCCCGCGTACCGATCATGATCGACTCCTCCAAGTGGGAGGTGATCGAGGCCGGCCTGAAGTGCATCCAGGGCAAGGGCATCGTCAACTCGATCTCGATGAAGGAAGGCGTCGAGCAGTTCAAGCACCACGCCCGCCTGTGCAAGCGCTACGGCGCCGCGGTGGTGGTGATGGCCTTCGACGAGGCCGGCCAGGCCGACACCCAGGCGCGCAAGGAGGAAATCTGCCAGCGCTCCTACGACATCCTGGTCAACGAAGTGGGCTTCCCGCCGGAAGACATCATCTTCGACCCGAACATCTTCGCGGTGGCCACGGGCATCGAGGAACACAACAACTACGCGGTCGACTTCATCAACGCCTGCGCCTACATCCGCGACAACCTGCCCTACGCGCTCACCTCGGGCGGGGTGTCCAACGTGTCCTTCTCGTTCCGCGGCAACAACCCGGTGCGCGAGGCGATCCACTCGGTGTTCCTCTACTACGCGATCCAGAACGGCCTGAGCATGGGCATCGTCAACGCCGGCCAGCTGGAAATCTACGACGAGATTCCCAAGGAGCTGCGCGACGCGGTCGAGGACGTGATCCTCAACCGCACCCCGGAAGGCACCGAGGCCCTGCTGGCGATCGCCGACAAGTACAAGGGCGACGGCGCTGCCAAGGAAGTCGAGGACGAGGAATGGCGCTCGCTGCCGGTGGACAAGCGCCTGGAACACGCGCTGGTCAAGGGCATTACAGCGTTCATCGTCGAGGACACCGAGGAGTGCCGGCAGCAGTGCGCGCGGCCCATCGAGGTCATCGAAGGCCCGCTGATGAGCGGCATGAACGTGGTCGGCGACCTGTTCGGCTCGGGCAAGATGTTCCTCCCGCAGGTGGTCAAGTCCGCCCGCGTGATGAAGCAGGCGGTGGCCCACCTGATCCCCTTCATCGAAGCGGAGAAAGGCGACAAGCCCGAGGCCAAGGGCAAGATCCTGATGGCCACGGTGAAGGGCGACGTGCACGACATCGGCAAGAACATCGTCGGCGTGGTGCTGGGCTGCAACGGCTACGACATCGTCGACCTGGGCGTGATGGTGCCGGCGGAGAAGATCCTGCAGACCGCCATCGCCGAGAAGTGCGACATCATCGGCCTGTCCGGGCTGATCACCCCGTCGCTGGACGAGATGGTCCACGTCGCCAAGGAAATGCAGCGGCAGAACTTCAGCCTGCCGCTGATGATCGGCGGCGCCACCACCTCCAAGGCGCACACCGCGGTGAAGATCGACCCGCAGTACAGCAACGACGCCGTGGTCTACGTCACCGACGCCTCGCGCGCGGTGGGCGTGGCCACCACCCTGCTGTCGAAGGAAATGAAGCCCGACTACGCCCGCAAGCTGCGCGAGGAGTACGCCGAGGTCCGCGAGCGCACCGCCAACCGCAGCGCGCGCACCGAGCGCCTGAGCTACGAGGCGGCCATCGCCGCCAAGCCGCAGTTCGACTGGGCCGGCTACCAGCCGCCGGTGCCCTCCTTCACCGGCGTGAAGGTGCTGGAAGACATCGACCTGGACGTGCTCGCCGAGTACATCGACTGGACGCCGTTCTTCATCTCCTGGGACCTGGCCGGCAAGTACCCGCGCATCCTCACCGACGAAGTGGTCGGCGAGGCCGCCACCAGCCTGTTCAACGACGCCCAGGCGATGCTGCGCAAGCTGATCGACGAGAAGCTGATCCGCGCCAAGGCCGTCTTCGGCTTCTGGCCGGCCAACCAGGTCAACCACGACGACCTGGAAGTCTACGCCGACGACGGCCACAAGCTGGCCACCCTGCACCACCTGCGCCAGCAGACCATCAAGCCCGACGGCAAGCCGAACTTCAGCCTGGCCGACTTCGTCGCGCCCAAGGGCAGCGGCGTGAAGGACTACGTCGGCGGCTTCATCACCACCGCCGGCATCGGCGCCGAGGAAGTGGCCAAGGCCTACGAGGCCAAGGGCGACGACTACAACGCGATCATGGTCAAGGCCCTGGCCGACCGCCTCGCCGAGGCCTGCGCCGAGTGGCTGCACGAGCGCGTGCGCAAGGAGTACTGGGGCTACCAGCCGGACGAGCACCTGGACAACGATGCGCTGATCCGCGAACAGTACGTCGGCATCCGCCCGGCGCCCGGCTACCCGGCCTGCCCGGACCACACCGAAAAGGGCACCCTGTTCCAGCTGCTGGACCCCAAGGGCCTGTCCGGCGTCACCCTCACCGAACACTACGCCATGTTCCCGGCGGCCGCGGTCAGCGGCTGGTACTTCGCCCATCCGCAGGCGCAGTACTTCGCCGTGGGCAAGGTCGACAAGGACCAGATCGACGCCTACAGCGCCCGCAAGGGCCAGGACGTGGCGGTCAGCGAACGCTGGCTGTCGCCGAACCTGGGCTACGACGCCTGATCCGCCTTCCAGGAGCGAAAGATGAAATACCTCACCCCCGAACAGATGGAAAAACCGCGCAAGCGCCGCCTGCGCAAGAAACTGCGCCTGGCCGAGTTCCAGGAACTGGGCTTCAGCCTGGAAGTGCACTACAGCGGTGACCTGGACGAAGTGCTCGACCAGTGGATCGCCTTCGTCGAATCCCAGGGCTGGCTGTTCGTCGGCGGCGCCACCGAGGACGGCGAGTTCACCGGCTACCTGTGCCGGAACGCCGTCGGCAGCCTCGACGAAGCCGACCGCGAGACCGTCCGCCAGTGGCTGCAGAGCCAGGCCTGGTGCACCTCCTCCGAACTGGGCGAACTGAGCGACTGCTGGCACGGGTTGCTGGACTGAGGCAATCACGGACGGAGTCCGCTCCTACGGGATATATGCCGTGCCCATCGGCAACCTGTAGGAGCAGGCCCTGCCTGCGATTTCGCGCGCAGGGCGCGCTCCTACAGGGGAATGGCATGGGTGGGGCGGCGTAGGAGCGGATCTCATCCGCGAATCGCGCCGGTGGTTCCGGCTATCGCGGACAAGGTCCTCCTACGTTGCAGGCGAGCATGGCTTCTCGTAGGAGCGAGCTTGCTCGCGAACAAACGCGGTGCCATGCGGTTTGCGAGCAAGCTCGCTCCTACGAAGAGCACTTCGGTAGAGCCTGTAAGACAGTTGCTCCTACGTCCGTGTTTCCCTGGAACGTAAGAGCCACTCGTCGAGGCGCTCTTCGTAGGATGAGTTGCTGGCAAGGCCCGCCGTTGGGCTGGCCCATCGCCGCGCCGGGCCGGAAGCCGCCACCCACGAAATCCCCCCGGAAATCGGCTATCGTCCCGAGGTCCTCACATGACCGCAGGGGCCGAACCCACATGCACATCGTCATTCCCGACGACTACCAGCACGCGATCCGGACGCTCGACTGCTTCGCCCGCCTGGCCGGGCACGACGTCAGCCTGTTCCATGACCTGGGCCCGGCATCGCCGGACGAACTGGCGACACGGTTCGCCGACGCCGACGCCCTGGTCCTCACCCGCGAACGCACACGCATCGATGCCGCGCTGCTCGACAGGCTGCCGAAACTCAAGCTGATCAGCCAGACGGGCAAGGTCTCGGGCCATCTCGACCTCGACGCCTGCACCGAACGCGGCATCGTCGTGACCGAAGGCCGAGGCTCGCCCGTGGCGCCCGCCGAACTGGCCTGGGCACTCATCCTCGATGCGCGCCGACAACTCGTACCGGCGATCGATGCGTTCAAGGCGGGCCACTGGCAGATCAATGTGGGCCAGGCACTGGCCGGGCAAACGCTGGGAATCTGGGGCTACGGCAAGATAGGCCAGCGCCTGGCGCGATACGCCCAGGCATTCGACATGCCGGTGCTGGTCTGGGGCAGCGAAGGCAGCCGGGCGGCCGCCACGGCCGACGGCCATCAGGCAGCGGCCTCTCGCGAAGCCTTCTTCGCCGAAGCGGACATCCTCAGCCTCAACCTGCGCCTGTCCGAGCGCACGCGCCATGGGGTCACCCTCGACGACCTCGCCAGGATGAAAAACAGCGCCCTGCTGGTGAACATCAGCCGCGCCGAGCTGATCGCCCCGGGGGCGTTGCTCCAGGCCCTGGATGCGGGACGCCCCGGCTACGCGGCCGTGGACGTCTACGAGCAGGAACCCCTGCTCGCCCCCGACAATCCCCTGCTGAACCACCCGCGCGTGCTCTGCACCCCGCACCTGGGGTACGTGGAGAAGAACGGCTATGAGCTGTACTTCGGCGATGCCTTCGACAATGTGCTGGCCTTCTTCGAAGGCCAGCCGAAGAACGTGGCGAATCCGGAGGCGCTGGCGATGCCGCGTGGCGAGTAGGCTGGGAAGCAACCGCCCCTAGAAAGCGTATTCCGCCCCCACGGTCAGGCTGCGCCCGTTGCCGCTGAGAAAGGTCGGCTGGCTGGCATCGGCGCGGTTGCGGATCACGTAGCTGCTGGCATAGGTCTTGTCCGCCAGGTTGTCGCCCTGCACATACACACTCAGGCCCTCGCGCGCCTTGTAGGCGGCTTTGAGGCCCCAGAGCGCGTAGGCGTCCTGATAGTTGTTGCGCGTGTTGGCGTGGTCGGTCGGGGTGTCCTGGGGCAGCCAGCGCAGGTTGGGCCCGACGCTCCACGGCCCGCGCCGGTAGAGCAGCTCGGCCGACCAGAGCTGGCGCGGCACGCCGGCGATCTGGTTGCCCTGGAACTCGCCGCCGCGGAAGCGGAAGTCGCTGAAGGTCCAAGCCACCCGGTAGGCCAGGTCGCCGCCTATGCCGGAGGCAGTCGGCAGCAAGCCGTTCAGCCCCGCTTCGACACCGCGGTGGCGGGTACGCGAGCCGTAGTTGTAGGTTCCCACCTTCACCCCGTAGGCGTCGCTGGTGGAGATCAGCTCGTCTTCCACGTCGCTCTGGTACAGCGTCAGGCTCCAGTCGGTCCGGGCGATGCGACCGGCGCCGCCGATCTCGTAGGTGGTAGCGCGCTGCACGTCGAGGTCGACCAGCTGCGCTTGCGCCGCCGCCGGGGCTGCGGGCGAGACTTCGGCGGAAACGATTTCCCAGAACGTCGGCGCTTCGTGGCTGCGGCTGATGTTGGCGTACCAGCGCAGGTCCGGGCTGGGCGTCCAGTTCAGGCCGATCTTCGGCGTGGCGAAGTTCCAGCCCTGGTCGAGATGGCCGGCACCATCGCGCGAATCCGCATCGCGGCTGACATCGCTCCACTTCACCTCGGTCACCAGGGTCCAGTCCGGCGCCAGGTTCCAGTCCAGGCCGAGCAGCAGATCAAGGTTGGAGGCCGTGAGGTCGAAGTTGCCGAAACGCTGCATGCGGCTTCCGTTCTGGGGGTTGTTGGCGTACAGCTCGCGGGTCATGTCGCTGTAGGACCAACTGGCGCCCAGGCGGTAGCCGAACAGGCGCTGTTCGCCTTCGAGCAGCCATTGCGCACCGAGCGTGTCGCTGTCGGTCAGGGTGTGGCTGAGCGGATCGGTGAAATCGTCCAGGGTGTTCTGCCCGTAGACGCCGAAGCTCTGCTGCCAGCCCGCCCCGCTCCACTGCGTACGGTTGGCCAGTCGCAGTTGCTGGGTATCACGGTGCGGGTCACGCTGGTAGACGTTGAGCAGGCGATCCTGCGGCGTGTTGCCATCGCCCAGCACAGTGCGCGGATCGTCCTTCAGGCGCGCCTTGGTGATGACGTTGGGAATCTCGAAAGTCAGGTCGCTGTAGGACAGGTAGCTGCGATTCTGTACGCCGTTGCCCAGGTCCAGACCGAAGTTGCTCTGCACCAGGGTGCGATGGGAAGCGGAGTGGTGGCGATAGCCGTCGTACTCGTCGTGGCTGACGCTCACCCGTCCATCGTACGCCCCCTCGTCCAGCCCGGCGGCAGCCTGCAGGCCCTGGCGGCCGAAGCTGCCGGCCTCCAGGCGGACGCGTCCGGCTTCGTCGGCGCCGGTCAGCGAGTTGAACTCCAGCTCGCCACCCAGCGCGGTGGCGCCGGGGCTGCCGGCGTTGGCGCCGCGACGGGCACTGATCCACGACGCATTGCGTGGCTCCAGCAGGCCGATGATGAAGGAACCGTCGGCCTCGTTGAGCGGCAGCCCGTCCTGCAACAGCAGCACGCCGCGGTTGACCGGATTGCTCTGGATGCCCGAACCCCGGATGTTCAGGCGCGGCTGGTCGGTGCCACCGAAGAAGTCCTGGATCACCAGGCCGGGCTGGTAGTCCAGCGCATCGCGCAGGGTCGCCAGGCGTGTCTCCTGTTGCGGCTCGGCGAGGTTGGTGCCGCCCGGTACGCGGGCCAGGCGCTGGCGCTCGGCCTGCGCGGACTGGCTGACCGGCGCGAGACTTTTTTCGCTGATCTGCATCGGCTCCAGCTCGAGGCGGTCCTCCGCCGCCACCGCCAGTGGCAGCAGACCGAGGGCCAGCAGGGGAAGTGAAAGTTTCGAGGGAAAATGGCGTTTCGGGGAAGGACAACGACTCATGACAAGCTCCGTCTGCACGAAATCTGGCTTACCAGCTCAGGTAGAACATGCCCTTGGCCAGCAGCACGATGCCGACCATGTGGCTGAAGACGCTCAGGTGGATTCGGCGGAAATACGTCGAATTCATGCGCCCGCTGTGGAGGAGGAACATGGCGGTGAAGAAGTGCCCGAGCACGCTCAGGGCGAGCAGGATCTTCAGGCTCAGCAAGGTGCCGAAGGACGATGCCAGCGGGTCCGCCAGCAGCGGCAGGTAACGCGTCCAGACCATGCCCAGGCCGGCGCCGAACAGCACCAGCAGTACCCAGGGCATCAGCCGCCGCGCACGCTTGCCGATGCCCTGCTCTACCTGGCGCATCACCGCGGCCGGCACGTGCTTGCGCACGCTTTCGAAGATCAGCACCTCGAAGAACACCGTGCCGATGAACATCAGCGCGGCGAACAGGTGCAGGGTCAGCAGGATGGGATAGATCATGGCGCGGGTGCCTCCAGGGCCAGCAGGGTCTGATGCAGCACCGTCGCCACCTGGTCGGCGGCGTATCCGGTGAGGTCGAAAGGCTGCAACGCGCCGTCATTGACCAGCGCGAAGCGCTCCACCAGGCCGATCAGCTCGGCCGGATGGTGGCTGACGCAGAGCAGCGCCGCGCCCGAGCTGGCGAGCCAGTCGCGGCAGAGATCGAGCAGGGATTCACGCAGGGCCGGGTCCAGCGCGCTGAATGGCTCGTCGAGCAACAGCAGGTCCGGCTCGATCGAGAACGCGCGCGCCAGGGCAACACGCTGGGCCATGCCGCCGGACAGTTGATGCGGCCAGGCGCGCTCGTGCCCGGCGAGGCCGACGCGCTCCAGCCAGTGGCTGGCCATCCAGCGCGCAGTCGCGCGGTCGAGGCCGCTCGCCTGCAGGGGGATTTCCAGGTTCTCCGCGACCCGGCACCAAGGCAGCAGGCGCGGCTCCTGGAAGGCCAGCACGGGATGGCGGAATCCATTCTCCACCTGCCCCCGACTGGGTTTCAGAAGGCCGGCAGCCAGGCGCAGCAGGCTGCTCTTGCCGGCGCCGCTGGGACCGAGAATGCCGACCCGCTCGCCGGGCAGCAGGCGCAGGGAGGCATCGGCAAACACCCGACGTTCGCCCAGCACCAGATCGACGCCGTGCCACTCAAGCATGGGCGGCCTCCTGCCAACGGCCCATGCGCCGCTGCAGCGGTTGCAGCAGAAGAAACTCCAGCGCGGCGACCAGCAGCAGGATCAGCAGAGTCCAGGCATACAGCCCGGCGCTATCGAAGGTGCCGCGCGCATTGGCCAGCGCGAAACCGGCGCCACTTTCCGCGCCAAGCACTTCGGCCATCACCACCAGGCGCACGCCGCCGCACGTGGCGATCAACAGCGCCGCGCCCAGCGGCGCGGTGAGTGACGGGATATAGAGCCGCCGCAGCTTCTGCCAGGGGCTGAAGCGGTAGACCCGCGCCATCTCCAGCAGGCCGCGGTCGACCATCTGCATGCCCTTGACGGTGTTCACGTACATGCCCGGCGCCAGCATCAGCACACTGATCAGCACCACCATGGCCGAACCGAGACCGACCCAGAGCATCGCCAGCACCACGACCACCACCGGCGGCACCGACATCAGCAGCCAGCGCAGCGGCTCCAGCAGACCGCGCACACGGGCGTCGAGCCCGGCCAGCAGCCCCAGGCAGAAGCCCAGCAGGCAGCCCAGGCCGACGCCCAGGACGATACGCAGCAAGCTGGCGCCGGCGTTAAGGCGGAAGTCGGCCTCGAAAGGCAGGCGGACCATGGCTTGCAGCGTCTGCCATGGCGTCGCCATGAGCAGCGGGCCCAGGCGCAGCGCCAGCAACTGCCAGCCCACCAGCAGAAGCGTGCCGCCCAGCAAGGCCCAGCGTCGGGAGGTCATGGGTCTCATCTTAGGGCCCATAGAAACTGGCGGGCGGCAGGGCGCCCCCGATTGCCTGCGGATGGCGCCTTGCGATCAGCCCGAACAGCGCCTCCAGCGGTCCACGCGCCGAGCTGGCGGAAACACTCTCCAGACGCGTGACGCGGATGGACTCTTCCACCGCCTCCACCGGCAGGTGCGGCAGGTGCCGATGGACCAGTTCCGCGCAGGCCCGCGAGCGCGCGCTGCACCAACGGGCGGACTCGGCGTAGGCGGCGTCCACCGCACGCGCCAGTTCGCCGTCCTCGGCGCGCTGCGGGCTGCTCATCAGCCCTGCCTGAGGCAGTTCGGCCTGCTGCGGGAAGGCCTGCCTCCAGGCGCTCTCCAGGCTTTGCACGCGGTACAGCGGCGCCCCGCCCTGGCTGCGGTTGCGCCAAAGCAGCAGGGATACCGCCGGCTCCACCAGCAGGGCGTGATCGGCGCGGCCTGCCAGCAGCAGCGCCTGGGCGTCCTGGCCATCGCGGACCGGGCGCAGCGTCAGGTCCCTGCCCGGCTTCAGGCCGTGGCTGAGCAGCAGTTCATCGACTAGGATCGCCGGCAGGTCGCGCTGGAACGGCAGCACCACCTCCTTGCCGGCCAGGTCGGCGAAACCCTTCACCTGAGGGTCGCGGCTCACCAGCCAGATGATTCCCCACACCGAGACGTTGAGCAGCCGCACGGGCTGCCCGCGCCCGGCCATCAGCGCCGGCAGGTTCACCGGGGCGGCGCTGTAGTCGAGTTCGTTCTTGGCCAGCAGTACGCGCAACTGATCGGGGTTCTGCCAGAGGCGGAACTCGACGTGCTCGGCATACGGCTGCAGAGCACCGCTCTCCACCATGTGCAGCAACGGGAAGCTCACCACGGCAGCGGGGCCGCCCAGCCTCAGCACCGCTTCCCTGGCCGTACCGACAGGTGCCTGCAGGCACGCGCCGGCCGCCAGAACGAAAGAAAGGAGCAGGCGGGGGAGCCTTCGATTGATTGACTTGCGAATAAGACTTATCTTCATTCGCAGATCATTGCAGCCCGCACGCACGCCACGAATGACAAATGTTAAGTTCTCGCCCAATCGCGGCGAATGCCTGCGATTGCTGGGCGCCATCCCCCTCTTCGCCGACCTGCCGCAGGACCTCGTGGCCAGCCTGTGCGACTCGGCCAGCCTGCTGCGCGCCGAGGGCGGCAAACTGCTGTTCCGCGAAGGCGACCCGGCCGAGCACTTCCTGTTGGTGCGGCGTGGCTGCGTGGAAATGCTGCGCTTCACCTGCGACGGCGAAGAGCGTGTCTTCCAGCTGTTCCGCGAAGGTCAGTTGATCGCCGAAGCGGCCATGTTCATGCCCCACGGCCGCTACCCGATGAACGCCCGCAGCCAGGGTAGCGGCGAATTCTTCCGACTGAGCCGCAACGCACTGCACAAGGCCTGCGAGGGCCATCCGCCGCTGGCCATGCGCATGCTGGAAAGCCTCAGCCTGCGTCTCTACCGCCAGGTCAACGAGGTCGACTGGCTGACCGCAAGCTCCGCCTCCCAGCGCCTGGCCGCCTACCTGCTGGGCCTGCACCGTCGCCAGGGCGAAAGCCTGATGCTGCCGATCAGCCAGCGCCAACTCGCCACCCACCTGGGCATTCGCCCGGAATCCCTCAGCCGTCTGCTCTCCGACTGGCAGCAGGCGGGGCGCATCCAGGGCCGGCTCCGGCAATGGCGGCTGTGCGACCTCACCTACCTACAGGAACTGGCCAGCCCGGCGGTACGCTCTTTCTGAGGGGGGTCGGCTTGTGCTCGCCGTCCAGCAATAGCGGGAACTTGCCCAGCGGCCACAGCCGCAACCACTGCGCCGCGTGCTGCGGCGTATCGGGGCCGATGCAGCGGAATTCGAAGGGCGTCTGGTTCTCGTACAGCGCCATCAGCACCTTCTGGGTGTACGAGGAAAACGGATGACCGTAGAGCACGAGCGCCATGGCGGACCGCCTGCCGGAGCGCACACACCAGCCGACCGCCGACATCCTGTTCAGTCTCTCGGTTTTACTATCGCAAGTGTATGTAACTACCGTCGCCAAATATCCGCCAAAGTTGAAAATAGGGGAGGCGCGTGTCATTCCAGAATTACACATCAAATAACCAAACCCGATAATGAATTCCTACTTAATTTCATTATCGGATCAGCGCTGGAAAACTTCCCGATGGCGTTGGACAGCCCGCTGGGCGAAAGCTAGCTTCAGCCTGAACGCCGGGCCCTCCGGCGCCCTCCAAGCCACCACAGGGAAGTACCGAGATGGCCTTCGATCGCTTCAACTCCCGTATTGCAATCACCCTCGGCCAATTCACCTTGTTGAAACGTGCCGACCTGTTATTCGACCGTTATAGCGAGCCCTATATAGTTTCCCTCGCCATCGACACTTCGAATATTCACAAGGGTGCCCTCACTTTCAACTACATGCCCTTTCCGAAAGTTCGCCAGGGTTCGACGGTGAGCATGCTCGGCGACGGCCACCTGCTGTATGGCCCGGCCAACCCCGGCGAGTACGTCGCGCTGTCGCTGCTGATGATGGAGTCCGACGGCGACCTGCGCGAGGCGGGCGAGCGCATCCGCGACGTCGTCAGCAGCAAGGCCGTCGACCTGGGGCTCAAGGCGGTGATGCTGGCCAACCCCGGCTCCGCCGCCGTGGTCGCCCTGCTCAAGGAGCTGACCGCCTTCACCGCCGGGCGCCTGGCCAGCGATGGCGACGACGAGCTGTTCCGCACCGAGGGTGCCTTCCTGCGCGACCAGCCCAACCCCTACCACGTCAACCGAAGCTACCGGCAGGGCAACGACTTCATCGACCTGGAGCTGCGCATCCTCCCGCTCGACGCCCCCAACGGAGAAGGCGCCGCCCCGCAGGCGCTGCCACTGGCCTGAGCCCTGCCCGCCCCCATTACCGAGGAACGCACCATGGTCACCGGACTGGATCTCTACACGCTCGCCGCCACCAAGAAGGGCCAGAAGTACGCCAACGTGCTGGTCCCCAAGGACAACCCCAACTGGAACGGCCCCTGGGACTGCGCGGAATTCGTGTCCTGGGTGGCCTACCAGAAGCTGAAGAAGCTCTACGGCTGCGTGAACGACCAGGGCAACCCGGCGACCACCGAGGCCTATTCCGGCGCCTGGGTGCACGACGCCAGCAACGGCACCCTCATCCCCACCAACGAGGCCGACGCCATGCTCACCGCCGGCGTGGTCCTGGTGCGCAAGCCGCCGCTGCCCGGGCACATGGGCCACGTCGCCATCACCGACGGCGCCGGCAGGACCATGGAGGCCGCCGGCACCGGCCTGGGCGTGCGCGCCGGCAACGTCACCGGGCGCGTCTGGGACTACTACTGCCGCCTGCCCGGCGTGAGCTACAGCAGCAACCCGGGCACGCCGAAGCTCAAGCCGCCGCCCTCGGTCATCCGCCTGGAGCAGCCGAACGTGAAGGGGCCGAAGGTGACGGAAATCCAGCAGGCCCTGAAGGCGGCCGGCTTCGACCCCGGCAAGCTCGACGGCGCCTACGGCCCGCATACCACCGCGGCCGTGTTCGCCTTCCAGACCACCCGCCGCCTGGTCGCCGACGGCGTGGTCGGCCCCGCCACCGCGCGGGCATTGAAGATCCAGTGGCCCTGACAGGGAGATCGAGCATGGAACAGCAACCGATGAAGGCGCCCTTCTACCCCATCGTCTACGTGCGCGGCTACGCCATGAGCCGCGGCGAGATCGACGAGACCACCGCCGACCCCTTCTGCGGCTTCAACCTGGGCTCCACGGTGATGCGCGCGGTGGCCACCACGGGCGCGCCGCCGCGCAAGTTCGTCTTCGAATCGCCGGTGATCCGCCTGGCCAGCCAGTTCGGCTACCGCGACGTGTACGAGGACGGCTACGACGTCCTCGACCCCAACTGGCTGACGCAGCAGAACAACAGGCTGGCCGCCCGCTCCATCGTCATCTACCGCTACTACGACCCGGCCTCCACCCTGCTGGGCGTCGGCAAGACACCGAGCATGGAGCAGTTCGCCAAGGGCCTGAACGACCTGATCCTGCACCTGCGCGACCTGGCCTTCGCCAACCCGGCCAACCAGTTGGCGAAGAAGGAAGACTTCCGCTGCCACCTGGTGGCGCACTCCATGGGCGGGCTGGTCTGCCGCACCTTCCTGCAGAACCCGGACTGCGGCTCGGCTGAGGCGCGCGCGGCGGTGGACAAGTTCTTCACCTACGCCACGCCGCACAACGGCATCGACATGGTCGGCATCAACGTCCCGAGCCTGCCGGTGTTCTCGCTGCCGTTCGACATCGAGAACTTCAACCGCGACAAGCGCATGCGCGAATACCTGCGCCTGCCCAGGCTGCCGAAGAACTACGACAAGGTCGACCTGCTGCCCGAAAGCGCCCTGCCCTCCAGCCGCGTGTTCTGCATGGTGGGCACCAACCGCAGCGACTACGAGGTGGCGGCTGGCCTGTCGCGCACCTTCGTCGGCCACGGCAGCGACGGCCTGGTGCGCATCGAGAACGCCACCCTGCACGGCCTGAACGCCGACGGCACGCTCGGCGAGGAATGCGCCAAGGCCTTCGCCTACCGCGCGCATTCCGGCTTCTTCGGCATCGTCAACAGCGAGGAGAGTTTCCAGAACCTGGTGCGCTTCCTGTTCGGCAACGTGCGCGTCGACATCTGGCTGGACGTCGACGAGCTGCGCCTACCCAAGGAAGTGCTCGACGCCGCCGATGGCGCCCCGGTCAACGCGCTCTACCAGATCGAGCTGCTGGCCTCGCCGCGCAGCAAGCCCTGGTATCTGTCGCGGCGCACGGCAGAGGAAGATTCCGCGGCCTGCCTCACCCAGGCTGAGTGGAAGCCGGGCACGCAGCTGTACCTGTCCAGCGTGTTCCTCGCCGAGTTCGGCAAGGTCGACCCCGAACTGCCCGGCCTGGCCTACAGCCTCACCCTCGGCGTGCGGGTGCCGGACTACGAGATCGACAAGCGCTTCTGGCCCAACAGCCACTACGAGGGCAGCTACCTGTACCGCGACACCGTCATCATCCAGCTGGAACGCCCCAGCGACGGCGGCGACCAGTGGACCATCCGCTACGCCTGGCAGAACACCGGGATGAACACCTCGACCATCCCCCTCCAGGCCAGCGAGCTGGACGGCAGCGGCATCCAGGTGCTGCTGCCGATCGACAGCGACGTCCACGGCAACCCCGCCGCCGCCGCCATCAAGGGGCAGGTGCGGCTGATGGTCTCGACCTGGAACCCGGAGGGCACCTGGCCCTGATGGCCGCCTGCACAAATCTTCCAGACGCCGCCCGCCCGCGGGGTATGCTGGACGACTCGCGGGCGCGGCGGAGGCGCGGCATGCACAGCGGCAACTGGATCGACCTGGCGCAGGATGCCGACACCGGCATCGAGACCCTGCGCGCCCATTTCAAGGGCCACGCGTACGATCCGCACTGGCACGACAGCTACCTGATCGGCTTCACCGAAACCGGCGTGCAGCAGTTCCGCTGCCGCCAGGCGCGCAACGTCAGCACGCCGGGCAAGGTGTTCTTCCTCGAACCCGGGGAGATCCACGATGGCGATGCGCCCACCGCCGGCGGCTTCACCTATCGCATGCTCTACCTCGACCCGCAGTGGCTGGAACGCGAGGTGGGCGCGCTGTTCGAGGAAGCCCCGGCAGGCTGCCAGTTGAGCGTGCCCCAGGTGCTGTTCGACGACACGCGCATGGCCGCCGCCATCGACGCCGCCTTCCAGGCCGTGCACGGCCAGGACCTGCGCATCGTGCGCCAGGCCGCCCTGGACGAGCTGCTCGGCGGCCTCACCCAGCGCCTGCACTGGCGCAAGCGCGTCGACGACCACCCGCGCCTGCCGCTGGTGGCCCTGCGCGCGCGGGACTACCTGCACGCCAACCTGATGCAGGACATCGACCTCGACGACCTCGCCCGCGCCACCGGCTGCGACCGCTTCCGCCTCAGCCGCGCGTTCAAGGAGGCCTTCGGCCTGCCGCCGCATGCCTACCTGATCCAGCTGCGCCTGGCCCGTGCGCGCCAGTTGCTGGGCCGCGGCCTGGCCCCGGCGCAGGTCGCCGCCGACCTCGGCTTCGCCGACCAGAGCCACCTGGGCCGCTGGTTCCGCCGCGCCTATGGCGTTACCCCGGCGTACTACCGGCAGCGCTGCTCAAAGCTTCCAGACTGACGCCCGGCCCGCTGCGAGCATGCCGGCTCCACGTCCCACGGAGCCCACGCCATGATCCAGGCCCTGCAGCAATGGCTGCCCTTCCTCCTGTTCGCCTTCGTCGCCGCCATCACCCCGGGGCCGACCAACCTGCTGATCTTCAGCAACAGCGCCCGCCACGGCTGGGGCGCGGCACTACCCATCGTCCTCGGCGGCTGCGGCGGCGCCGCGCTGGTGGTGCTGGCGGTGGGCAGCGGCCTGGGCGAGCTGCTCGCCGGGCGGCCGCAGGTGCAGGGCATCATGGCCGCCGCCGGGGTGCTGTGGCTGACCTGGCTGGCCTGGCAGATCTGGCGCAGCCCGCCCCCCAGCCTGGAAAGCGCCGCACCGGCGCGGCGCATCGGCCTGCTGGATGCGGCCCTGCTGCAGCTGGTCAACCCGAAGAACTGGACCGTGGCCCTGGCGGTGATCGGCGTCTACGCAGGCCAGGGCGACGACCGCCTGCTGCGCATCCAGCTGATGTCGCTGCTGTTCTTCATGGTCGGCGTGCCCTGCCTGAGCGCCTGGGCCGGGCTCGGCGCCGGCAGCGCACGGCTGTTGCGCTCACCGCGCGCGCTGCAGCGGCTGAACCGGGCGCTGGCGGTGCTTCTGCTGCTCTCGGCCTGGGCGGGGGTTTTGTAGGAAGGATCGAGCGGAGCGATACCCATCGCCAGGACCGCATGGGTTTCGCTCAACCCATCCTACGAGGAGCCCCTCGGCGCGACCTGCAAGACGACCCTGAATGGGCACACTTCGAGACGAATGGTTTTACAAAAATAAAACTCGAAAGGTTATGCTTTTGTAAAACCTCAACAGGAGGCATGTTCATGACCACTCTTGCCCTGCGTAAATCCGGGGGGTCCCTGATCATTTCGGTTCCCGCGGCCTTCGTCGCCCAAAACAAGCTGCACGCCGGTAGTCAGGTTGAGTGCAACATCGTCGAGGGAGCCCTGGTGATCAAACCGATGACGCGCCCGAGCCTGGCACAGCTGATCGCCGAAACGCCCAAAGACTCGCTCGCTCCGGACTGGGACAACATGCAGGCGGTAGGCGCTGAGCAATGGTGAGGCGTCCACCGAGCGTTCCCGACCGCGGTGAGATCTGGCACCTGCAGTTCGATCCCTCGACGGGCCGTGAAATGATCGGCGACCACTTTTGCCTGGTCCTGTCGAAACGCGAATTCAATGAAATAGGCCTGGCCCTGGTCTGCCCCATCTCGCAAGGCACATCCAGTGTGGCGCGCAACCAGGGCTTCCTTGTCACCCTGATGGGCGAAGGCACCGACACCCAGGGCAATGTCCACAGCCACCAGGTGCGGACGCTGGACTGGAGGGCGCGCCGAGCCATGTTCAAGGAAAAAGCCCCCGACTCCGTAACCAACTACGTGCTTTCGCTGGTCGGAGCGATCCTGGAATAACCCCCACCCATCGCCCGCCGGCCCTGCCGGCGGGATCGCGGACGGAGTCCGCTCCTACGGTTCGCGGGGAAGCACGGTATTCCACATTCCGGCGCGATTCGCGGATGAGATCCGCTCCTACGCTGCGCCACCCGCGCCATTCCCCTGTAGGAGCGCGCCCTGCGCGCGAATCGCGGGCAGGGCCCGCTCCTACAATTGTCGTGAGGCCTGGAGTTTCCTCGTGGGACTCTGTCCGCGATTTGGCGGATAACGCCTGCGCCTACGGGAATGGCGTGGGATCGTAGGGCGAATAACCGTTCGCGATTATCCGCCCTACGGGGAATGGCGCCGGGGCGTCCGGCCCCTACCAGCGGTAGCGCAACAGCCGGCCGATTCGCCCCAGGGTGGGCCAGCGCTGCATCAGTTGCACGAACGCGCGTGACGACCAGGCCATCCGCCGGCACTCCTCGGGGGTGTAGGTGAGCCTCTCCTGGACCAGGCGCAGCCCCGGCACCAGCGCCTCCAGTTCCGTGGGGTCGTCCAGCGCCCAGTGCACCTGGGCGCCGCGCGCCCAGAACGGCAGGAACAGCCCCAGCATGCGGATGCCGAAGCGGTTGTAGCCGTCGAAGATCAGCTCGCCGTGGGGGCTGCGCGCCAGCAGCCCGCGCAGCAGCGCGCTCACCTCGGCTTCGCGCAGGTAGGGCATCAGGCCTTCGGCGACGATCAGCAGCGGGCGGCCGCTGGGCAGCGCGTCGAGCCAGGTCGGCTCGCCTATGGCGCCGGGCAGCAGGGTGCAGCCTTCGCGCGCCGGGTACACCTCGCTGCGCAGCGCCAGCACGTCCGGATAGTCCACTTCGAACCAGGCCACGCTGGCCGGCGGGTCGAGGCGGAACACCCGGCTGTCCAGGCCGCAGCCCAGGTGCGCCACGCAGGCATCGGGGTGGGCGACGAGGAATTCGGCGGCCCAGCGGTCGAGCTTCCAGGCGCGCAGGGCGATGCCGACGTAGCTGCTGCGGCCCAGGCGAAAGCGCGAGAAGTCGTAGTCCAGGCGCGCCAGCGCGGCGGCCGCGAAGCGGTCCTGCAGCAGCGAATCGGGCAGGCGGCTTTCCATGGCCTTGGCGTAGAAGGTGATCAGCAGGGTCTGCTTGACCCCACCGAGCTGGATGCGTGGCATGGGCGGCTCCCGGGGCGGACGACGGCACCGCCCTCCCCGGCAAGCCTAGGACCGCATCGCCGGGTGCTGCAAGCGCAGCGGCGCCAGCGGCTCAGCGCAGTTGCAGGCGGGCCCAGTCCCGCGGGGCGATCTCGCCGGCCAGCTGCAGGCCGCCGCGGGCGTCGCTGAACAGCACCAGCGAGGTGCCGTAGCCGGGGGTTTCCAGGTCCTGGTGGCTGAGCGTCTGGGCCAGCTGCTCCATGCATTCGCTGTGGGTGACGAGGATCAGGTTGCGGTGGCTGGCCTTGTGCTCCAGCACGTGGTCGAGCAGGTCGCCCTTGCAGTCGGCGACCCAGGCCTGGCCCAGGGTGCCGTCGCCGAACATCAGGCTGGCGGTCTGGGTGGTGCGCGTCAGCGGGCTGGCGTAGACGTCGGCGTTGCCCAGGCCGAAGCGGCTGCGGTAGTCCTCGCCCAGGGCCGTGGCCAGCGCCCCGCCGCGCACCGTGATGCCATCCTCGGCGCCCAGGCAGGGGGCGTCGGAGCGGTCGCAGCGCTCGGCGTGGCGCACCAGCACCACCACCTCGCCCAGGCGCCAGTGGTGGGCCAGGTCGTCCGGGCTTGGCAACGGCGGGTGCTGTTGCGCCACGCTGGCCGCGCCGCACAGGGCCATCGCCAGCACGCCGAGCAGCCCGCAGGCCAGGGCCATGATGCGTCGGGGTGGGCGGCCAGCGCCCTGTCGCACGGTTTTCTGCCTCACTTCGCCACGGGCCTCGCAGGGGATGGGTCGGAGCGCACCCGGCACGCTGCCGGATGCTGGCCGCCATCCTGCGTGGACGAAGGTGAAAACTCCGCGAGGCGGATGTGAGGATTTCGTTGAGCGGCGCCCGCCGCCGATGCCGACGAGCTGCCGGGCCGGGGCCGTCGGCGGACCCCGGCCCGGCGGGCGTCAGTCGCTGATGCCCTGGATGTCGTTGAAGGTGGACAGCAGGGTGTTCAGCGCGTCCAGGCTGCGGTCCTTGTCCGGGGCCTTGGCATGCAGCTCCCGCACCGCGCCCTCGACCGCCGCGTTGGCGGCCTTCCAGTCCTCCGGGCTCTTGCGCTTGAGCTCGGCGGCGGCGGCGCGCCACTTGGCCTGCAGGGTGTCGACCTTGGCCCGGGCGGTGGCGAAGTCGCCGGCGCCCACCGCGTCGAGCGACTCCTCGGCCAGGCGGCCGTATTCACCGAGGTCGCCCAGCGGGCCCTGCTGGTCGTCCGCGTCCATGCCGCTGGGCGGCGCGGCGTCCTCGGCCCAGGCCGGGTTGTGTGCGACCGGAACAACAGCAACCAGCAGCGCCGCCAGCGCAGCTGCCCATACCGTCCGCGAGGAAGAACTCATCGTCTGGCTCCTTAGCGTGGCCAATGTAGCTTCGGGGAGTGTAGAGGCTGGGCCGGCAAAATTGCAGCCGGCGGTCACGGCGCCGGCAAACCGAGAACTCCCCTGAGAAAAACCTTATCAAGGAATCCCCCTACAGCACATAACGCCCAGCTCCCACAGCCCGGCTCGTTAGTCTTCCCGGCGTCATGGCATTTGCCATGACAGGGTGTCGCAACCCAAAGGTCCTTCAGCACAGCAGCAGCAGAAATCAAAGCAAGGCGCCACGTGCGTCACGCTTGCCTTGGTTATGGCTGGCCGTGCAGGGCAGGCTTCCGCCTGGCCGGAACTCTCCTTGGACCTCCGGTTTGCGACCCCTGCACGGCCCGCCGCCCCCCGTGTCGCAACGGCAGCGGCGGGCTCCACCCGGTCCAAGGAGCGTAAGGAAATGCACCAGTTCCCTTCCAAGCCCGCGCCCCTCCGCGGCGAGAAAGCCCGGTCGAGCGCCCGGCAAGAGACTTTCAGGGTTCATGAATTCAAACCTCTGCCGGAAAGCTCGCAGGCCTTCTGCGAAGTGCTTTACATCGACGCGCTGGCCCCCGCGACACAACTGCTCGACACGGCCCTGCAGCGCCTGCGGGCGCTCGGCGGCCTGCTCGACCTACTCGAAGACCACCCCGCCGCCAGCGCCTCGCAGTGGGACCTGGCGCGCTGGAGCACGACCTTGCGCATGCTCCACGCCGATGCCCAGGCACTGCTCGAAGCCGCGCACCAGCGCACCCAGGAAGAGCTGCCGGGCTAGCCGGCCCCGCCTCAGCGGCTGGTCTGCAGGCGGCGGCGCGCGGCGTGGCGTTCGAGGGCCAGGTCGATCAGCCGGCCGACCAGCTCGCTGTAGCTCATGCCGGCGGCCTGCCAGAGCTTGGGGTACATGCTGATGCGGGTGAAGCCGGGCAGCGAGTTGAGTTCGTTGACCAGCACCTCGCCGTCGTCGGTGAGGAACACGTCGACCCGCGCCAGGCCCGAGCAACCCAGCACCTGGAAGGCCTCCACGGCGAGCTGGCGGATGCGTTCGCTGGCCTGGGCGTCGATGTCCGCCGGCACCACCACCCGGGCGGCGTCTTCGTCGATGTACTTGCTGTCGTAGGAGTAGAAACCGCCGCGCACCACGATCTCGCCACAACCGCTGGCGATGGGTTCGTCGTTGCCGAGCACCGCGCACTCGATCTCGCGGCCCTTCACCGCGGCCTCCACCAGCACCTTGTCGTCGAAGGCCAGGGCCTGCTGCACGGCGGCATCGTAGCCGGCCTCGTCCGCGACCTTGCTGACGCCCACCGAGGAGCCCAGGTTGGCCGGCTTGACGAACAGCGGCAGGCCCAGACGGCGCTGCGCCTCGGCGAAGGGCATGCGCGCGGCGCTGGCGCGGGTCAGGGTGACGAAGGGGGTGATGGCGATGCCGGCGTCGCGCAGCAGGCGCTTGCTCACGTCCTTGTCCATGCAGATGGCCGAGCCGAGTACGTCGGAACCGACGAAGGGGATGTCGGCCATGCGCAGCAGGCCCTGCAGGCAACCGTCCTCGCCCTGGGTGCCGTGGACGATGGGGAAGATCACGTCGACGTGGTCCAGCAGCTGGCGGCTGCCGGTCTCCACCAGCTGCCGCTCGGCCTTGCCGGGCACCACGGCCAGCTCGCGGTTGGAGCGGTTGAGCGCGATCAGCGCCGGGTTCTCCTGGTTGAGCAGGTAGTCGGAGGCATCGTTGAGGTGCCAGCGGCCTTCCTTGTCGATGCCGATCAGCACCGGCTCGAACCGCGAGCGGTCCAGGGCATCGACTATGTTCTTCGCCGACTGCAGCGACACCTCGTGCTCCGCCGAACGCCCACCGAAAATCACCCCGACACGCAACTTGCCCATGACTGCCTCCAGCTTGCTGATGGGCGCTTCTTATCATGGTGGTGGGGATTTTTACAGGACGGTGGTCGGGCGTTTTTCGTAGGAGCGAGCTTGCTCGCGAACGGTAGTTACCTGTAGCAGCGGTGTTTTGGGGGACTCCGCTCCCTCTCCCTAACCCTCTCCCTGAAGGGAGAGGGGACCGTTCGGAGTGCTTGGATGTTCTGGAGTCAGCTGGTAACGCCGTTGGTCTCCGGCTGATACCATCACTTCTCTCGGCACAGACTGCCCCCTCTCCCTTCAGGGAGAGGGCTGGGGAGAGGGGCGGGGTCAAGCCAAACACCGAAACCACCGGCAGGGCACCCTTCGCGAGCAAGCTCGCTCCTACGAAAAGCGCGAGCCCCCCTACCTCAGACCACCGCCAGGTGCGTCTTGCGCCTTGGCGGCGGGAAGGCCGCGTCCAGCTTCGCCAGGTCTTCCTCGTCCAGCCGCAGCTGCAGTGCCGCGGCGTTGTCGCGGATGTGCGCGGCCTCCACCGCCTTGGGTATAGCGATCACCCCCTCCTGGCGAATCAACCAGGCCAAGGCCACCCGCGCCGGAGTTGCGCCATGGCGTTCGGCCACTTCGCGCAGGGCGGCGTTGCGCAGCAGGCGGCCGCCCTGGCCCACCGGGCAGTAGGCCATCAGCGGCATGCGCTGTTCCTGGCACCAGGGCAGCAGGTCCCATTCGATGCCGCGTTCCTCCAGGCTGTATTGCACCTGGTTGGTGGCGCAGTGCAGGGCGCCCAGTTCCTGCATGTCGTCGAGGTCGAAGTTGGAGACGCCCCAGCGGCGGATCTTGCCGTCCAGGCGCAGGCGCTCGAAGGCCTCGACGGTTTCCTCCAGCGGGTACTGGCCGCGCCAGTGCAGCAGGTAGAGGTCCAGGCAGTCGGTGCCCAGGCGCCGCAGGCTGCGCTCGCAGGCCGCCGGCACGCCGCGGGCGCTGGCGTTGTGCGGGTAGACCTTGCTGACCAGGAAGACCTGTTCGCGCAGGCCGTCGATGGCCTCGCCGACCACCTCCTCCGAGCCGCCCTCGCCGTACATCTCGGCGGTGTCGATCAGCGTCAGGCCCAGCTCGATGCCTTCGCGCAGGGCCGCCACCTCGCGCTTGCGCGCCGCCCTGTCCTCGCCCAGGCGCCAGGTGCCCTGGCCGATGGCCGGAACGCGCGCGCCATCGGCGAATACCACCTCTTTCATGCCTTGCTCCTTCTTGTTCACTACCAGTCGTTCAATGCCAGGGGTCGTAGGTGCCGAAGCTCCATACGTGCCCCTCGGGGTCGCGGCAGGTGAAGCCCTGGCCGCCGTAGTCCTCGTCGCGGATGTCGATGACCATCCGCGCGCCGGCGTCCAGCGCTCGGCGGTACAGGGCCTCGGCGTCGGGCACCACCAGGTACAGGCTCTGGGTGCAGCCGCCGACCTCCTCGGGCCGGCGCATCAGCCGGCCGTATTCATTGTCCACCGCCGAGCCCAGCATCAGCATGCCGCTGCCGTCGGGCAGGCACAGCTGCGCGTGGGCCACGCCGCCCTCGCCGTCGTCCACCACCAACTGGCGGACGAAGCCGAAGGTCGCGCACAGCCAGTCGATGGCCGCCGGCGCGTCGCGGTAGCGCAGGCAGGGGATCAGGCGGGGATGGCTGGCCATGGCGGTCTCCTCGTGGCGATGGGCCCACAGAGCATAGACCGCGGCCCGCTACAGACGCAGGCGCCAGCGCCCGTTGCGGACCAGGCGCAGCACGCCCAGCGGCTCGACGTCGATGGCATTGAACGCCGCCGCGCCGGACTGCAGCACGTGCAACGCGGCCGCGCGCAGCACCGCGGGGTGGCTGACGACGACGAAGTGGCCGTCCTCGTCGAAGGCATCGAGCCAGGCGCCCACGCGCTCGCACAGCTGCACCTGGGACTCGCCGCCGTGGGGTGCGCTGGCGGGGTCCGCCAGCCAGGCGGCCAGCCCGGTCGCCGCGGTTTCCTGCAGGGCCTGGAGGCTCTGCCCGCGCCAAGCGCCGTAGTCGCAGTCGCGCAGGGCCTCCAGCAGCTGTGGCTCGGCCTCCCAGGCGGCGGCGGTCTGCCGGGCGCGCAGCTCGGGGGCGCAGAGCAGCCGCCGCGGCGCCTTGAGCCCGGCGCGGCGCTCGGCCAGGCGTTCGTCCTGGCCCGGCTCCAGCGGCTCGTCGGGCTGGGCGAAGCGGCCCTGGCGCTGGGCGGCGGTGCGCCCGTGGCAGACGAGGCTCAGGCGGCTCGGCATCGAATTCTCTCCCATTCGCAGGCGCCGGGGTTTACACTGCCCGACGCTCTCGTAGCACTTTGTTACCTGGAAGGAAGCCGGTGAAAACCCGGCACGGTCGCGCCACTGTATTCGGTCCTCGGGCCGAGAGTCAGACCCTTCCCTGCAAAAAAACAAATCGCCAACCGTTCAGGACGCGTAATCCTAGGAGGTTTCCATGGCTCATTCAGCCACCCACGCCGATACCGGCGTATCGCTCCCCGTCATCCCCCTTTCCGAACTGCTGCCCTGGGCCATCTTCGGCGGCCTGCTGCTGCTCCTGGCGCTGTACTTCGTCGGCGCGGAACAGGGCGCCACCTCGATGTTCAAGGGCATGTACGTGCACGAATTCGTCCACGACGGCCGCCACCTGCTGGGCTTCCCCTGCCACTGACCCCGGGGATTCCCTACATGACTGGAAAACTCCTGCTGCGCGGGATGCTCGTCGGCGTCCTGGCGGGCCTGCTCGTCTTCGCCTTCGCCTTCGTCTTCGGCGAACCCCAGGTGGACCGCGCCATCGCCTTCGAAGAACAGATGTCGGCCCTGCACGAGGCCGCCGAAGCCACCAGCGGCGCCGCCCATGACCACGAGGAAGAGCTGGTCAGCCGCGAGGTCCAGGCCAGCTTCGGCCTGCTCACCGGCGTGGTGGTCTACGGCGCCGCCATGGGCGGCCTGTTCGCCCTGGTGTTCGCCTACGCCCTGGGCCGCACCGGGCGCCTGGGCCCGCGCGCGCTGAGCGCCCTGCTGGCCCTGGCGGCCTTCGTCGCCCTGTACCTGATGCCGAGCCTGAAGTACCCGGCCAACCCGCCGTCGGTGGGCGACCCGGAGAGCATCCGCCAGCGCACCGCACTGTTCTTCCTGATGATCGCCCTGTCCATCGCCGCGGCCGTCATCGCGCTGAACCTGGCCCGCCGCCTGCTCGCCGAGCACGGCGCCTGGACCGGCGCCATCGCCGGCGTGGCCGTGTACCTGGCCATCTGCGCCGTCGCCGCCCTGCTGTTCCCGGCCGTGCGCGAAGTGCCGGCGGACTTCCCGGCCGACCTGCTGTGGCAGTTCCGCCTGGTGTCCCTGGGCATCCAGGCGATCCTCTGGACCACCGTCGGCCTGGTCTTCGGCTGGTGGATGGAAGCCGTTCCGCTGCATCGACCGCGACTCGGCAAGGCCTGACCGGCCCCTTCGGCGCGCGGGTCCCGCCCAGGGGCCCGCACGCCCTGCCCCATC
>NZ_QGSL01000106.1:168267-194178 GCF_003176655.1 Pseudomonas sp. RW407
GACGGCAGCTACCCGCCCCTCAGCCGCATGCCCTCCGAGGCCGAGCTGGGCAAGGCGTACGCCGTCAGCCGCATCACCGTGCGCCAGGCCCTGGGCGACCTGCAGAAGGAAGGGCTGATCTTCAAGATCCACGGCAAGGGCACCTTCGTAGCCAAGCCCAAGGCGTTCCAGAACGTCAGCACCCTGCAGGGCCTGGCCGAGTCCATGGGCCAGCGCGGCTACGAGGTGATCAACCGCCTGCGCAGCTTCCGCTTCGTGCCGGCCGACGCCCAGGTGGCCGCGCGCCTGCAGGTGGCCGAGGGCGACACGGTCGCGCAGATCAAGCGTGCGCGCCTGGTCAACCGCGAGCTGGTGTCGCTGGAGGTCACCTACCTGCCCGAGGCCATCGGCCGGCGCCTGGAGAAGGCCGACCTGGTGACCCGCGACATCTTCCTGATCCTCGAGAACGACTGCGCGCAGCCCCTGGGCCACGCCGACCTGGCCATCGACGCCATCCTCGCCGACGCCGAGCTGGCCGCCGCCCTGGAGGTGGAGGAAGGCTCGCCGGTGATGCGCATCGAGCGCCTCACCCACACCGCCGACGGCCAGCCGCTGGACTACGAACATCTCTACTACCGCGGCGACGCCTTCCAGTACCGCCTGCGCATCGACCGCCACAAGGGCCCGCAAACATGAGCCACATCGACCTCCCCGAAGACAAGGAAAGCGCCTACGACATCGTCGTCATCGGCGGCGGCACCGCCGGCCCGATGGCGGCGATCAAGGCCAAGGAAGCCAACCGCGAGCTGCGCGTGCTGCTGGTGGACAAGGCCAACGTCAAGCGCAGCGGCGCCATCAGCATGGGCATGGACGGCCTGAACAACGCCGTCATCCCCGGCCACGCCACGCCCGAGCAGTACACCAAGGAAATCACCGTGGCCAACGACGGCATCGTCAACCAGGCCGCCGTCTACGCCTATGCCACCCACAGCTTCGAGACCATCGAGCAACTCGACCGCTGGGGCGTGAAGTTCGAGAAGGACGAGGTCGGCGACTACGCGGTGAAGAAGGTCCACCACATGGGCGCCTACGTGCTGCCGATGCCCGAGGGCCACGACATCAAGAAGGTGCTGTACCGCCAGCTCAAGCGCGCGCGGGTGGAGATCACCAACCGCCTGGTGGCCACGCGCCTGCTCACCGACGCCGAGGGCGCGGTCAACGGCCTGCTCGGCTTCGACTGCCGCACGGCGCAGTTCCAGGTGATCCGCGCCAAGGCGGTGATCCTCGCCTGCGGCGCCGCCGGGCGCCTGGGCCTGCCCGCCTCCGGCTACCTGATGGGCACCTACGAGAACCCGACCAACGCCGGCGATGGCTACGCCATGGCCTACCACGCCGGGGCGGAGCTGGCGAACCTGGAATGCTTCCAGATCAACCCGCTGATCAAGGACTACAACGGCCCGGCCTGCGCCTACGTCACCGGCCCGCTGGGCGGCTACACCGCCAACTCCAAGGGCGAGCGCTTCATCGAGTGCGACTACTGGAGCGGGCAGATGATGTGGGAGTTCCACCAGGAGCTGGAAGGCGGCAACGGCCCGGTGTTCCTCAAGCTGGACCACCTGGCCGAGGAAACCATCCAGACCATCGAGGACATCCTCCACGGCAACGAGCGCCCCAGCCGCGGCCAGTTCCACGCCAACCGCGGCACCGACTACCGCAGCCAGATGGTCGAGATGCACATCTCCGAGATCGGCTTCTGTTCCGGCCACTCGGCCTCGGGGGTGTGGGTCAACGAGAAGGCCGAGACCAGCGTCCAGGGCCTGTACGCCGCCGGCGACATGGCCGCGGTGCCGCACAACTACATGCTCGGCGCCTTCACCTACGGCTGGTTCGCCGGGCGGAACGCCGCGCAGTACGTGGCCGAACGGGACTTCAGCGAAGTCGACCGGGCCCAGGTGGAACGCGAGCGCGAACGCGTCTTCGCCCCGCTCGGGCGCGAGCACGGCCTGCCGCCGGCGCAGGTGGAGTACAAGCTGCGGCGCATGGTCAACGACTACCTGCAGCCGCCGAAGGTGACCAGGAAAATGGAGATCGGCCTGCAGCGTTTCGCCGAGATCGGCCACGACCTGCAGCAGCTGAAGGCGAACAACGCCCACGAGTTGATGCGCGCCATGGAAGTCAGCGTGATCCGCGACTGCGCCGAGATGGCCGCGCGCGCCTCGCTGTTCCGCACCGAGAGCCGCTGGGGCCTGTACCACCACCGCGTGGACTACCCGCAGCGCAACGACGCCGAGTGGTTCTGCCATGCGCACCTGAAGAAGGACGAGAGCGGTGCCATGACCAGCTTCAAGAAGCCGGTGGAGCCGTACCTGATCGCCTTGGACGATGAGGAGCAGAAGGCCTATGAGCGGTTGCGGGTGAAGAACGAGGCGGCCTGAGAGCCCTAGAAGCCCCTCTCCCCCCGCCCTCTCCCGCAAGCGGGAGAGGGAGCTGTTCGGCGCGAGCGGCACTGACGGAGTCAGCCGGCGAGCGCGGAAATATCCATCGCTCAGGACAGTCCCCTCTCCCTTCAGGGAGAGGGTTAGGGAGAGGGTGGCGAGCCAAGCGCCGAACCTTCCCTGAACCACCAGACCACCGGCACCAAGACCGGCCAGCAACACCACGAGGAACCGTGCCATGCCCCACCAGCCCCAGGAAATCTTCTTCCGCTCCAGCGCCCCGGTGACCGTGGACGAGGACAAGTGCATCGCCGACAAGGGCTGCACCGTCTGCGTCGAGGTCTGCCCGATGGACCTGCTGGCGATCAACCCGGCCACCCAGAAGGCCTACATGGCCTTCGACGAATGCTGGTACTGCATGCCCTGCGAGAAGGACTGCCCGACCGGCGCGGTGAAGGTGGAAATCCCCTACCTGCTGCGTTGAGCGACGCTTCCCTGTAGGAGCGGGCCCTGCCCGCGATTCGCGCGCAGGGCGCGCTCCTACACCCACAACGACAACCGGACACGCCACCGGACGCCTGATGCACCGCCCCTCGTTTCCCACCGCACACCGGCGGCGGAGACGATTCCAACACTGATGATTCGAGGGGAACACCCATGACCTTGCGCACCACCCTGGCCGGCCTCGCGCTGGCCATCGCCAGCCTTTCCGCCCACTCGGAGACCATTCGCGTCGCCATCGGCACCCAGGACACCACCATCAACTGCGCCGCCGGCGGCCTGCTGGTCCGCGAGCTGAACCTGCTGCCCAAGTACCTGCCCCACGACGGCAAGTACAAGGACGCACAGTACGACATCCAGTGGAAGAACTTCACCAGCGGCGCGCCGCTGACCAACGAGATGGTCGCCGGCAAGCTGGACTTCGGCGCCATGGCCGACTTCCCCGGCTCGCTCAACGGCGTGGCTCACGAAGCCGCCGGCAAGCGCAGCCTGTTCATCAGCGTGCTTTCCGGCAGCATCGAGGGCAGCGGCAACGGCATCGTGGTGCCGGCCTCGTCCAAGGTGCAGTCGCTGGCCGAGCTCAAGGGCCAGACCATCTCTGTGCCCTTCGCCTCCACCGCCCACGGCCTGCTGCTGCGCGCCATCGCCGCGCAAGGCTGGGACCCGGACAAGGACGTGACCATCATCGCGCAGCCGCCGGAAGTCGCCGGCTCCGCGCTGCAGGCCGGGAAGATCGCCGCCCACGCCGACTTCGTGCCCTTCGCCGAGCTGTTCGAGAGCCGCGGCATCGCCCGCAAGATCTACGACGGCTCCCAGGCCAAGGCGCCGACCTTCCACGGCGCGCTGGTGGCAGCCGACTACGCCCAGCAGTACCCGGAGATCGTCGAGGCCTACCTGCGCGCCACCTACGAGGCCAACCAACTGCTGGCCGCGGAACCGGAGAAGTACAGCGAACTGATCGAGAAGGTCGCCGGCATCCCCGCCGAGGTGAACTACCTGTTCCACGGCCCGCTCGGCCTGCAGACCCGCGACCTGACCTGGAAGCCGGAATACCGCCAGGCCGTGGCCACCGCCATCGACACCCTGAAGCTGCTGAAGAAGGCCGACCGCGGGCTGAACGTCGAGCAGTTCGTCGACGACCGCTACATCCGCGCCGCCTTCAAGGCCGCCGGCGCCGACTACGACGCCGCGCTGAAGAACTACGCCCAGCAGCCGCTGACCGCGAAGGACGCGCTGACCGGCAAGGCCATCGACGATGCGCGCCACGTCGCGCAGATCTGGGTGCGCGGCGAGCCCAGGGTGCGCAGCTATGCCTCGGCGCAGGAAGCCCTGGGTGAGCTGGCCAAGCTCAAGCAGCAGGGCAAGGAAGTCCGCGCGGTGTACGCCCAGGCCAGCGACAGCGGCATCAAGCTGCTGGCCAGCCAGGCCTGGTTCGTCCAGGGCAAGGACGGCGCGCTGAACGCCTTCCTGCTCAAGGAACAGGCCGAACGCTACGCGCAGAGCAACGGCGGCGAGGTGCGCGACTTCGCCGGCGCCAGCCAGCAAGCCGTGGCCAGCCGCTGACGTCCCCGCCCGGCGCCGCGCGCGCCGGGCCCTTGCGGAACCTCGAAGATGAACCTGAACAACCTGACCCGCTGGAGCCTGCGCCTGGCCTCGCTGCTGCTCTGCGTGGCGCTCTGGCAGCTGGCCAGCGCGCGCTACCTGAACCTCGGCATCGTCACCTTCGCCAACGTCCCCGGCCCGCGTGAGGTGCTCGACGCCGCCGTGCAACTGGCGCAGTCCAGCAAGCTCGGCCGGCACCTGGGCAGCAGCCTGGCGCGGGTGCTGGCCGGCTACCTGCTGGCGGCCGTCGCCGGCGTGCTCCTGGGCCTGGCCATCGGCCGTGGCCGCTGGGCCCGCGACAGCCTGCTGCCGCCGCTGGAAGTGCTGCGGCCGATCCCCGCGGTGGCGTGGATCCCGCTGGCGATCCTGATGTTCCCCAGCTCCGAGCTGTCGATGATCTTCATCACCTTCACCGGCGCGCTCTTCCCGATCCTGCTCAACACCATCCACGGCGTCGAGGCGGTGGACCCGCGCCTGCTCGCCTCGGCCCGCAGCCTCGGCGCCGGGCGCCTGGCGCTGCTGCGCGAGGTGGTGCTGCCCGGCGCCCTGCCGAGCATCGTCACCGGCCTGGCCATCGGCATGGGCACCTCCTGGTTCTGCCTGGTGACCGCCGAGATGATCTCCGGGCAATGGGGCATCGGCTACTACACTTGGGAGTCCTACACTTTGCAGAACTACCCCGACATCGTTGTCGGCATGCTGCTGATCGGCGTGCTCGGCATGGCCAGCAGCCTGCTGGTGCGCCAGCTCGGCGCCCTGGCCACGCCCTGGCAGCGCCTGGCCGGAGGCAAGCCATGAGCCTGCCGGAGAACCTCCCCGCCGGGCACGTGCGCATCGACAACCTGTCGATCCACCTGGGCAGCGGCCGCGACGCCTTCGAGGCGGTGCACTCCCTCGGTTTCTGCATCGAGCCCGGCGAATTCGTCTGCGTGCTCGGCCCCTCCGGCTGCGGCAAGTCCACCCTGCTCGGCGCCCTGGCCGGGCACCTGCGCCCCAGCGGCGGCAGCCTGGAAGTCGACGGCCAGCCGGTGAACGGCCCCTCGCCGCAGCGCGGCATGGTGTTCCAGCACCACACCCTGCTGCCCTGGCGGCGGGTGCGCGACAACGTCGCCTTCGGCCTGAAGATGCGCGGCGTGCCCCGCGCCGAACGCCACGCGCGGGCCGAGGAAATGCTCCAGCTGGTCGGCCTGGAAGGCTTCGCCCAGCGCTGGCCGTCGCAGCTTTCCGGCGGCATGCAGCAGCGGGTGGAGATCGCCCGGGTGCTGATCAACCAGCCGCGCCTGCTGCTGATGGACGAACCCTTCGGCGCCCTCGACGCGCAGACGCGGATGATGATGCAGGAGCTGCTGCTGGACATCTGGACGCGCCTGCGCACCAGCGTGCTGTTCATCACCCACGACATCGACGAGGCGCTGTTCCTCGCCGACCGCATCCTGGTCATGAGCCCGCGCCCCGGGCGCATCCTCGAGGAAATCCGCCTGGACTTCCCGCGCCCGCGCCACGCCGACCTGCTGACCAGCGCCGGGTTCGCCCGCCTGAAACGCCACTGCCTGGAGCTGCTGCGCCACGAGGACGGCCGCCAGCTGCCGCGCCTGACGCCCCTGGGCCTGCCGAACAACGAACACAACCGACCGCGATTCGCCATATGACCGAGCTCAGCACAGACAACCCCGACATCCTCGACCTGCAACCGCGCCTGCAGCACGCCGACCCCGGCGTGCGCCGCATCGCGCTCATCGACCTGGCCGACCTGGAGGAGCCCGAGGCCCTGCCCTGGCTGGCCCGGGCACTGACCGCCGACCCGGCCGCCGCCGTGCGCGCCGAAGCCGCGCGGCTGTTGGAAGCCTGGGAGGAACCCGAAGTGGTCCAGGCCCTGTGCCAGGCCCTGGCCGACAGCGACGAAAGCGTGCGCGAAGCCGCCGCGCAAAGCCTCAGCGAACTCAAGACCGCCGAGGCCGGGCGCTTGCTGCTGCCCTGGGCGCAGCACGCCGACACCTTCGTCCGCCGCAGTGCCCTGCGCGCCCTGCGCGAACTGCGCCTGGACGAAAGCGTGACCCCGGCCCTGGCCGCCCTGGACGACACCGACGCCGGCGTGCGCCGCGAGGCGGTGGGCATCCTCGGCTGGCTCAAGCGCATCGAGGCCCTGCCGCGCCTGGCCGCCCTGGCCAGCGACGATGCCGACAGCGAAGTGCGCCGCGCCGCCGCCGGCGCCCTCGGCCTGGCCAGCGACGCCAGCGTGCTGCCGGCCCTGCGCGCCGCGCTGAACGACAAGGCCTGGAAGGTCCGCGAGGAAGCCGCCGGCACCCTCGGCAAGCTTGGCCTGCAGGAAGCCGGCGAAGCCTTGCTGCAGGCGCTGCAGGACGACTTCTGGCAGGTCCGCCTGCGCGCCGCCCGCGCCCTCGGCAACCTGCGCTACCAGGCCGCCCGCGAAGCGCTGCAGGCACTGCTCGGCCACACCATCAGCAACCTGCGCAAGGAAGCCGCGCTGGCTCTCGGCGAACTCGGCGACATCCGCGCCCTGCCCGCCCTGCAAGCGGCCCAGGCCGATGGCGACCCGGAAGTGCGCAAGGCCGTGCGCATCGCCCTCACCCAGCTGGGCGCGCCGGCATGAACGCGCCCCGTGCCCTGCACCGCTCCAGCGCCGGGCGCGAGCTGCGCATCGACTGGGGCGACGGCGAGGTGCAGCACATCGCCTTCGCCCGCCTGCGCGGCGCCTGCCCCTGCTCGCAGTGCCGCGCGGCGCGCCTGCAGGGGCGCATCGCGCTGGTCGGCGCCGAGGTCGGGCTGAGCGCCGTCAACCCGCAGGGCTACGGCGTGCAGCTGGTGTTCGACGACGGCCACGAGCGTGGCATCTACCCCTGGAGCTACCTGCGCCAGCTGGGCTGAACCGCTACCACTCGCCGATGCGCACCAGCTTGCCGCCTTCCGGCTCGCCGTAGCGGAAGGCCTGGCCGCGCAGGTCGATCTCCTCGTTGCTGATGGTGGTGCGCCGCTTCAGGCCGCGCAGCCACTGGAACAGGTAGGCCTGATGCTGCTCGCGGACGTCCGCATGGGCCGGGTCGGCGCCCAGGTCGCGCAGTTCGCCCGGGTCCGCCTGCAGGTCGAACAACTGCGGGCGGAAGCCGTCGTAGGCCAGGTACTTCCAGCGCTCGCTGCGCACCATGTACATGCGGCAGGCGTCGATGGGCCGGCCCAGGCGCTCGCGGGCCGGGGCCTGGAAGGCGTAGTCGTATTCGGCGATGGCGTATTCGCGCCAGTCCGCCGGCCTGTGGCCATGCAGCAGCGGCAGCAGCGAGCGGCCCTCGACGCGGTGCGCCGCGCCCGGCACGGCGAAGGCGTCGAGCAGGGTCGGCAGCACATCGATGGACTGCACCAGCGCCTGCTCCACCGTGCCCCGCGTGGTATCGGCGGCGGCGCGCGGGTCGCGAACCAGCAGCGGCACGCCCACCGCCGGCTCCAGCAGGAACTCCTTCTCGCCCAGGCCGTGGTCGCCCAGGTAGTCGCCGTGGTCGCTGGTGAAGACGATCAGGGTGTCGTCCCAGCGGCCGCTGCCCTGCATGTGGTCGAACAGCCGGCCGAGCTGGTCGTCGATCTGCCTGATGAGCCCCATGTAGGTGGGGATCACGGTGTTGCGCACGTCCTCGCGGGAGAAGTTCAGGCTCTCCTGGTGCTGCTGGAAGGCCTGGTACACCGGGTGCCGGCTCTCCTCGCCCGGCGCCGCGCGCAGTACCGGCTGCACATGCTCGGGGCCGTACAGCGCGTGGTAGGGGGCGGGCGCGATATAGGGCCAGTGCGGCTTGATGTACGACAGGTGCAGGCACCAGGGCCGCTCGCCCTGCTCGCGCATGAAATCGATGGCGCGGCCGGTGGTGTAGACGGTCTCGCTGTGCTGCTCCGGCAGGCGCGTGGGCAACCCGGCGTTGCGCATCTGCCAGCCGCTGAGCAGTTCGCCGTTGGCGCCCTCGGCGGCATTGGCCCAGTCGTGCCAGGGGTTGTCGCCGGTATAGCCGAGGCTGCGCAAGTAGTGGGTGTAGGGCGCGCTTTCACGCTTGTCGGCGAACAGTTCGCCGTCGGGGTAGATGCCGTCGTTGCGGTCGTAGGGCTCGAAGCCGGCCTCGGCCAGTTGCAGGCCACGCTCGCTCTGCGGGTCCACGCCCAGCGCCTGCATGCCTTCGAGGTTGGCGGTGGCGTGGGTCTTGCCCACCAGCGCGGTGCGGATGCCGGCCGGGCGCAGGTAGTCGCCCAGGGTCAGCTCCTCCAGCGGCAGCGGCACGGCGTTCCAGCTCACCTGGTGGCTGCTGACGTAGCGCCCGGTGTACGAAGACATGCGCGAGGGCCCGCAGATGGTGCCCTGGGTGTAGGCCCGGGCGAAGCGCACGCCCTCGGCGGCCAGGCGGTCGATGTTCGGCGTGTGCAGGTGCGGGTGGCCGTAGCAGGACAGGTAATCGCGACGCAGCTGGTCGCACATGATGTAGAGGACGTTGCGGATGGGCTGGGGCTGGCTCATGGGGCGTTCGGCATGACGGATGGAGCCACCATTTCGCCGGCTGCCGGGCCGGGTGACAAACGCATTTGCAGCAAGATTTGCATGCAGGGAATGCAATGGGGTCGTGGTGTGGGAGCGAGCTTGCTCGCGAATGGAGTTTCCCGGTTGAGCTGGTGTTGGGTTTGAGAGCGCCCTCTCCCTAACCCTCGGCTGCGCGCCCCGCCCTGAAGGGAGAGGGGACCGTTCGGCGCGGTTTGGTTTTCCTGAGTTAGCCGGCAAGCACAGAGACTGCCGAGTGAAGCCAGCCTTCTCTCGGCACGATCTAGCCCCCTCTCCCTTCAGGGAGAGGGCTGGGGAGAGGGAGCGGAGTAAACCCACTACGCCATAACCGCCGGTGAACTCCATTCACGAGCAAGCTCGCTCCTACGAAGAGCAGCAAGACAGTTGCTCCTACACCGTCTCCTCATCGATCCGCTGCAGCTCCCCGATCATCGCCTCGGCCAGCGGCGACAGGCTGTAGCCCGCGCGGTACACGATGCCGTAGCGCGTATGCAGCTCCTCCAGGTCCTCCGGCAGCTCCGCCACCGTCAGCGCCACCAGCGGCTCCCCGGCGCCCTGGCCCAGGCCGCTGGCGATGCCGATGGCGTTGGAGGCCAGCACCACGGCGTTCAGGCCATGGCCGTTCTCGCACTCGATGTCCGGGCGGAAGTCCGGGCGGCCGCTGAGGTCCACCAGCACCTTGCGCAGGTTCGGCGGGCTGAGGTTGGTGGCGATGGGATAGCTGAGCAGTTCCGCCGCGCTCACCATGCCGCGGCCGGCCAGGGGGTGGCCGGGGCGGCAGCAGAAGTGCCACTTGCGCGGTTTCAGGCGCAGGGTGCGGTACTCGGGGTTGGCCTCGAAATGGCGGGTGTCGGCGACGAAGAACTCGAAGTCCTCGCCCTGCAGGCGCTTGCCCAGCACCTGCCAGTGCTCCACCTGGAAGACCACCCGCGCCTTGGGGTAGCGGCCGTTGAACGCGGCTATGGCCCGCGGCACCAGCCAGGCCGCCGGTGCCGGCCCCGCGCCGAAGCGCAGCTCGCCCGCCTCCAGGCCGTTGAACAGGGCGATCTCGTTGGCCAGCTTGTGCGCGCCGCTGACCAGCCGGCGCGCGTGCTCCAGCACGATCAGGCCCTGCTTGGTGGGGTTGAGTTCCTTGCTCGCGCGGTCCACCAGGCGGCAGCCGGCGCTGTGCTCCAGGGCCTGGATGCTGCGGCTGAAGGCCGATTGCGACAGGCACACGGCGTCGGCCGCGGCGACGAAGCTGCGGTGCTCGGCAAGGGCGATGAAGTGGCGGAGCTGGCGAAGGTCTATATGCATTTTCTACATAAAAAATATTGGGCAAATGCAATTGTCCGAAGGTGGACGGCCTTCTTATAAAGGCAATCTCTTATTCCGTAAATAAATCGAAATACATAAATAAAGATCGATACGGAATAAAAAGATTGCAGGCCGACGAGCCGGTCCTGCGCGACACGACCTCTTCTCCAGGACCATCCCATGCACCACCGAGATTCCGCGCCCCGCTTCCGCCGCCGGCTGTTGCCGCTGTCCATCCTGCTGGCCTCCGGCGGCCTGGCCATGGGCGCCTTGCACGCCGAGGAAGCCACCCCGCAGGACGCCGCCACCCAAGCCCAGGCCCAGGGCGAAGCCAGCACCCTGGGCACCGTCACCGTGACCTCGCGGCGCCGCGAAGAGAACTCCCAGGACGTGCCCACCGCCATGAGCGTGCTCGGCGGCGAGACCCTGGAAAGCCAGCGCATCTACCGCGTGCAGGACCTGCAGCAGCTGGTGCCCAGCACCAACGTCGCCTACGTCCACGCGCGGCAGTCCAGCGTGTCCATCCGCGGCCTGGGCAACAACCCGGCCAGCGACGGCCTGGAAGGCAGCGTCGGCCTGTACCTGGACAACGTCTACCTGGGCCGCCCCGGCATGGCCTCCTTCGACCTGCTGGACATCGAGCAGCTGGAGGTGCTGCGCGGGCCCCAGGGCACGCTGTTCGGCAAGAACACCACCGCCGGGGTGATCAACATCTCCACCCGCCTGCCCAGCTTCACCCCCGAGCGCAGCGTCGAGGTGTCCGGCGGCGAGGACGGCTACTTCCAGGGCAAGGCCACGGTTTCCGGGCCGCTCACCGACGAGCTGGCCGGGCGCTTCTCGGCCTACCGCACCCGCGACGACGGCTACGTGAAGAACGTCTTCGACGGCAACACCCTCAACGGCGGCGCCCGCCAGGGCTTCCGCGGCCAGCTGCTGTACAAGCCCGACGAGGACTTCAGCCTGCGCTGGATCGGCGACTACAACGAGGAGAACTCCAGCAACGGCATCCTCACCCTGTTCAGCACCGGGCCGACCATCAATGGCGTCAACCGCTACGAGCAGCGCGCCCGCGCCGCCGGCGCCAGCCTGGTGTACGGCGACGACCGCAAGGTCAACTTCGACGCCGCCCAGCGCGTCACCGTGTTCCAGGGCGGCACTTCGCTTGAGGCCAACTGGAAGCTGGCCAACGACTTCACCCTGACCTCCATCAGCGCCTACCGCTGGTGGGACTTCACCCCGCGCAACGACGACGGCCTGAACGTGGCCGCGGCCTACAACGCCGGCGTCTCGGTGCGCGACAAGCAGTGGTCGCAGGAGCTGCGCCTGGCCTCGCCCACCGGCGGCTTCTTCGACTACGTGCTGGGCGCCTACTACTTCGGCCAGGACCTGGACAACCACTCCTTCAACCTCTACGGCCCGCAGGCGGACATCTGGAACGGCACCGCCACGGGCGCGCTGGCCAACGTCACCAGCCTGGGCGACGGCCACATCGACACCGACAGCTACGCGCTGTTCGCCCAGGGCACCTGGCACCTGACCGACCGCCTGGACTTCACCGCCGGCCTGCGCGGCACCTACGAGGAGAAATCCGCCTCGGTCGGCCGCGATGCGCCACTCGGCGGGGCCACCGTCAGCGGCGCCGCCCTGGCTGCGCGCAATGGCCGGGCCGGCGCCTACGATTCCGGCGACCTTTCGGTGTACAGCTTCTCGCCCTCGGGCCTGCTCAGCCTGAACTACCACTTCACGGACAATCTGATGGGCTACGCCTCGCTGTCCCACGGCGAGAAGTCCGGCGGGGTGAACCTGACCGTGGCCAGCGCCCCCACCGCCGGCGCCGACTCCCTGCTGGTGGGCAGCGAGCGGGCCAACGACGCCGAGCTCGGGATCAAGAGCACGCTGTTCGACCATCGCCTGATCCTCAACGCCAACCTGTTCGCCACCGTGGTCCACGGCTACCAGGCCAACGCCTACGACGAGGCCACCCGCACCTCCTACCTGACCAACGCCGGCGACGTGCGCTCGCGCGGGGTGGAGTTCGAGGCCACCGCCCTGCCCGTCCGCGGGCTGACGCTGAACCTCAACGGCTCCTACAACGACGTGCGCTACCTGTCGTACAAGAACGCCCCCTGCCCGCCGGAAGTCGGCTTCCAGGCCGGCGCGCCGGCCTCCTGCGACCTCAGCGGCCACCAGGTGGTGGGCGCCTCCAAGTACATCTTCAACGCCAACGGCGAATACAAGTGGCGCCTGGAAGACAACCTGGAGCCCTACGTCACCGCCAGCTACGCCTTCCGCTCCAAGGCGGTGGGCACCATCGACGACTCCGACTACGGGCAGATCCCCAGCTACGCCATCGTCAACACCGCACTGGGCCTGCGCGGCGACTACGGCGACGGCCGCTGGGACCTGTCGCTGTGGCTGAAGAACGCCTTCGACAAGACCTACTACACCAGCCTGTGGAACTCGGCCAACGGCGGCTACGCCGGCGTGCTGGGCACCCCGCGCACCCTGGGCGTAACCGCCCGCTATGACTTCTGACCCCCGCTAGGAGCACTGCCATGAAGCACACCCGCGCCACCGCCCTGCTCGCCTTCTCCGCCTCGCTGCTGGCCACCGCCGTCAGCGCCGCCCCCAGCGTGTTCCCCACCGGGGTGACGCGCTACGACCCGCAGAAAGCCTTCAACCAGTACGTGATCTTCAGCGGCGCCGACAACCGGACGCACCTGATCGACATGAACGGCAACGAGGTGAAGCGCTGGGACCGCCCCGGCTTCCCCTCGGCCATCCTCGACCCGAAACTGGCCAATGGCGAGCGCGGCCACGTGCTGCTGCAGACCGCCGACCTGGCCGACCCGGGCAAGCTGTCCTCGGCCGGCAACGGCCTGCGCAACCAGGCCGTGGGCGAGCTGGACTGGGCCGGCAAGACCGTCTGGCAATGGGGCGACCAGGCCCCCGGCGGCGCCGCCCGCCAGCACCACGACCTGCGCCGGCTGGCCAACGGCAACACCCTGGTGCTGGCCAACCGCGTGCACGCGGTGAAGGGCTTCGAGGTGCCGGAGGTGATCGACGACGTGATCTACGAGGTCACCCCGCAAGGCAAGGTGGCCTGGAGCTGGACCGCCTCCGAGCACCTGCACGAGTTCGGCTTCAGCGCCGAGCAGCTCAAGCTGGTGCACGGCACCAAGAACCCCGACTACCTGCACATCAACAACCTCGCGCCGCTGGGCCCGAACCGCTGGTACGCCGCCGGCGACAAGCGCTTCGCCCCGGACAACCTGCTGTTCGATTCGCGCAACGCCAACTTCATCGCCATCATCGACAAGGCCAGCGGCAAGGTGGCCTGGCGCCTGGGCCCGAACCTGCCGCCGATCGACCCGCGCAACGCGCAGAAGCTGCCGCGCCCGGTGGACCAGATCAGCGGCCAGCACGACGCCCATCTCATCCCCGAGGGCCTGCCGGGGGCCGGCAACCTGCTGGTGTTCGACAACCAGGGCGACGCCGGCTACCCCTCGGTGCAACGCGGGGTGATCTCCGGCTCGCGGGTGCTGGAGATCGACCCGCTGAAGAACCAGATCGTCTGGCAGTACACCGCGGAAAGCTCGAAGCAGCCGGGCTGGGCCTTCTTCAGCTCGTTCATCAGCAGCGCCCGGCGCCTGCCCAACGGCAACACGCTGATCGACGAGGGGCAGAACGGCCGCTTCTTCCAGGTCACCTCGGCGGGCGAGATCGTCTGGGAATACGTCAGCCCCTACTTCGGCAAGGCGCCGCTGGGCGACGCCATCAGCAACTGGGTGTACCGCGCCTTGCCGGTGGACTACAGCTGGGTGCCCGAAGGCACGCCGCGCGAGGAAAAGGCCGTGCAGGCCGCGGTACCGGGCGCGCCGGCCGTCACCGCGGCGCGCTGAGCCGCGGCGGGAGCCCTGTCGCGATGCCTGAGGATCGGCGCGGCCGGGGGGCATCGCGGACGGAGTCCGCTCCTGCATCCGTGCATCCTGGAACCGTAGGAGCGGACTCCGTCCGCGATTCGGCGGATAACGCCGTAGGCGTTATGCGCCCTACGGGGAGCCCGGGAGCTTCGTGGTTTCGCATCGCACCGGACGGTCCCCTCATCAGCCGGCAAACTCGTAGGGCGAATAACCGTTCGCGGTTATCCGCCGTCGGCCGTGCCACCGGGGCGTCCGGCGTGGCCGGTGAATCCAATCGCGGACGGAGTCCGCTCCTACGACCGTGCCTCCTGGAGCCGTAGGAGGACTCCGTCCGCGATCTGGCGCCTTCACCCCCGGCTCGCCAGGCGGTACTGCTCCGGCGTGGTGCCGGCCTGGCGGCGGAACATGGCGATGAACGCCGAGGCGCTGCTGTAGCCCAGGTCGAAGGCGATCTCCTGCACCCCGCGCCCGGCCTCCAGCGCCTCGATGGCGGCGAGGAAGCGCAGGCGCTGGCGCCATTCGCCGAAGCTCATGCCCAGCTCGCGCTGGCACATGCGCGCCAGGGTGCGCTCGGTACTGTGCACCTGCCTGGCCCAGTCGGCCAGGGCGCGGTTGTCGCCGGGCTCGGCCTGCAGTGCGGCGAGCAGCTCGCCCAGCTGTGCGCTCTGGGCGAACGGCAGGTAGTCCTCGCGGCAGGGCGAGGCCTTCAGCTGGTCCAGCACCACCTGGGCCAGGCGCCGGTCGGCCGCGCTCTCGGGGATGTTCACCCCGCGCGCGGCGAAGTCGTTGAGGATGGCCTTGAGGATGTCGCCGATCTGCAGCGTGCAGGGCGAGGCCGGCAGTTGGCGGGCCAGCTCGGCGCTGACGTACAGCGAGCGGTAGACGATGGCCTCGCGGTTGTAGCAGCCGTGCTCCACGCCCGGCGGCACCCACACCGCGTACTGCGGCGGCGAGAGGAAGCGCTGGCCGCCGACGTCCAGCTGCATCACCCCGTGGGAGGCGTAGTTGAGCTGGCCCCAGGGGTGGCTGTGGGGCGCCGAATGGGTGTCGGCGCCGAACTCGTCGTAGCGGAAGTACAAGGGTGCCGGCAGGGCCTGGTGGTCCGGCAGCGGCAGGGGGATGTATTTCTTCGTGGGCATGTCCGGATGGCGCGGCGAGTTGTCCGGAACGAAGTATAAGCGCCAATCCGGACGGCGGGACAATGGCGCCCGTCCTTCAGAGATGTCCGCTGCAATGACTTATTTCTTCCCGCTCTTCGCCGTGCTCGTCTGGGCCGGCAACACCGTGGTCAACAAGCTCGCCGTGGGCCGCATCGCCCCGGCCGAGATCGGCTTCTTCCGCTGGCTGGTGGTGGCCGTGCTGCTCACGCCCTTCGTGCTGCGCCCGCTGCTGGCGCGGCGCGCCGAGATAGCGCCGCTGCTGCCGAAGATCGTCGTGCTGGGCCTGCTGGGCATGGCCGTGTACCAGAGCCTGGCCTACTACGCCGCGGCGCTGACCAGCGCCACCAACATGGGCATCATCCTCGCGCTGATGCCGCTGATGTCCATGGGCCTGGCCAGCGCCCTGCTCGGCCAGCGGCTCAATGCCGGCGGCGTGCTCGGCTCGCTGCTGTCGCTGCTGGGCGTGCTGCTGGTGATCGCCCATGGCGAACTGGGCAGCCTGCTGCACCAGGGCATCGGCCTGGGCGACGGCATGATGCTGGTGGCCACCCTCGCCTACGGCCTGTACGGCGTGCTGCTGAAGAAATGGCAGGTGCGCCTGCCGGGGCTGCAGCTGCTGTACCTGCAGGTGCTGGTGGCGGTGCTGGCGATGCTGCCGATGTACCTGCTCTCGCCGCACCACGGCCTGGACGCCGGCAACCTGCCGCTGGTGGCCTACGCCGGCCTGCTGGCCTCCATAGTCGCGCCCCTGGCGTGGATGCGCGGCGTGCAGGAGATGGGGCCGAACCGCATGGCGCTGTTCTTCAACCTGCTGCCGCTGGTGACCGCGGCCATCGCCGCGGTGATCCTCGACGAGCGCCTGGGCGTGCACCACCTGTACGGCGGCGCCCTGACCCTGGCCGGGGTGCTTCTTGCCGAACGTTGGCGGCCTCGGCCGGCGGCGGGTCTGGCTGCCGACTGAGGCCTATCGCGGATGAATCCGCTCCTACAAGGGAATGGCGCAGCCGGCAAATATGGCACCCGTAGGATGGGTTGAGCGAAGCGATACCCATCACCGCGACTGACGACGAACCGACAGGGAGCGTAGGGCGTATAACCGTTCGCGGTTATACGCCGCTACACCGAACGCATCCTCTGCACCGGGGCTCGGCTGGGCATTTCCAGGGCCCATGTCCAGGTCGACACCGAGCAGACGGTCGGCCAAGGTCAAACGGCGGATAACGCCGTAGGCGTTATACGCCCTACGCCCGATTCAACTCCTCGACCAACGTGGCCACCAGTTCCGCCGCCGGCAGCTCGCGGGCCAGGGGCGCGCCCTGGCCGGCCCATTGCACGGCGAAGTCGCCGTTGCCCGCGGCCTGGGCCGCGGCGACCAGCGCCTTGGTGGCGTCGTAGACCATGGGGTAGTCCGGCAGCGCCGGGGCGTCGGCGCGCTGCAGGTCGCTGAACAGGCGGTTGGGCAGGCCGCGCGCCGGGCGCCCGGAAATCGCTGCCGTGACTTCGGTGTGCCAGGCCCGCTCGCTGCGCAGCGCCGCGCGGTAGGCGGCGTTGGCCGAGGACTCCGGGCAGGCGACGAAGGCCGTGCCCATCTGCACCGCCTGTGCCCCCAGGTCGAAGGCGGCGCGTATGCCGCGGCCGTCCATGATGCCGCCGGCGGCGATCACCGGGATATTCAGCGCCGGCACCAGGCTGCCGACCAGCGCCAGGGTGCCGATACGGTCATCGTGTTCGCGGTCGAAGATGCCGCGGTGGCCACCCGCCTCGTAGCCCTGGGCGACCACCGCATGCAGCCCTGCGGCCTCGATGACGCGGGCCTCCGCCAGGTGGGTGGCGCAGCCCAGCAGGACGATGCCGGCGGCCTTCAGCCGGTCGATCCAGCCCTGTCCGGGCAGGCCGAAGTGGAAGCTGACCACCGCCGGGCGCTCTTCCAGCAGCACCTCCAGCATCTGCGGGTCGTCGACGAAGCTGCGGTAGATCTCCCGCAGCGCCGCCGGCGGCTCGCCGCCCAGTTCCTCGAACAGCGGCCGCAGGTGCTCCAGCCAGGCCGCCTCGCGGGCCGCATCGGCGCGGCCCGGGCGATGGCAGAAGAAGTTGTAGTTCACCGGCTTGCCGCTCAGCGCGCGGACCTGGGCGATCAGCTCGCGGGCCTGGGCCGGGGTGCTGGCGCCCAGGCCGATGGAGCCCAGGGCGCCGGCGTTGGACACCGCGGCGGCCAGCGCCGGGGTGGAAACCCCGACCATGGGCGCCTGGATGATGGGGTGGTCGACGCCGAGCAGTTCGCGAAGGGACATGGCGATGATCTCTTGGGGTGATCGATGGTTGACTTAAAATCTCATACAGAGAATATTCTGCGCAATACATTCTCAAGCAGAGATCACCGATGGACCTTTCCAGCCTGGAAATCTTCCGCTGCGTCGCCGAGGAGCAGAGCGTGACCCGCGCCGCCGCGCGCCTGCAGCGGGTGCAATCGAACGTCACCACGCGCATCCGCCAGCTGGAGGAAGACCTGGGCGTGGCGCTGTTCCTGCGCGACGGCAAGCGCATGGCGCTGACCGACCAGGGCCGCGACTTCCTCGCCTATGCCGGGCAGCTCCTGGCCCTGGCCGCCGAGGCGCGGCAGTCGCTGCACCCGCGGGAGGCCAGCGGCAGCCTGCGCCTGGGCAGCATGGAAAGCACCGCCGCCAGCCGCCTGCCCGGGCCGCTGGCGAGCTTCCACAAGGCCTGCCCGCAGGTGCAGCTGGAAGTCGGCACCGGCACCAGCCAGGCGCTGGTGGACGGCGTGCTGTCGCGGCGCCTGGACTGCGCGCTGGTCGCCCACCCCGATGCCCTGCGCGCCGAACCCGGCTTCGAGGCGGCCCTGGAGCGCGGCCTGCAGGGCGAGGCGGTGTTCCGCGAGGAACTGCTGCTGGCCCTGCCCGGCTGCCACCCGCCGGCGCGCGGGCCCGGCGATGTGAAGGTGCGCAACCTGGCTGGCTTCGCCCGCGGCTGCACCTACCGGCAGATCGCCGAGGACTGGCTGAACGCCGAGGGGCCGCGCGTGCAGGTGCAGGAGGTGGGTTCCTACCATGCCATCCTCGCCTGCGTCGCCGCCGGTTCCTGCGTCGGCATCCTGCCGCGCTCGCTGCTCGACCTGCAGCGCGAGCCCCCGGCGGTGCAACTGCTGCCGCTGATGACCGTGGACACCCTGCTGGTCTGGCGCGAAGGCTACGCCACCGGCGCCTTCGCACGCTTCCGCGAAAGCCTGGGGGCCGCCTCATGAACCCGCGCAGGGAACTCGCGCTGGCGCTGAGCGCCGCGCTCATCCTGGCCATCGGCATGGGCTTCGGCCGCTTCGCCTTCACCGGGCTCTACCCGCTGATGGTCGGCGAAGGCATGCTGAGCGTGAATGGCGGCTCGCTGGCGGCCTCGGCCAACTACGCCGGCTACCTGCTCGGCGCGCTGGCCCTGGCGCGCAGCCCGGAGCGCCTGGCGCCGCTACTGTGCCGGGTCGCGCTGCTGGGCACCCTGCTGGGGCTGGCGGCCATGGCCGTGCCGGCGCCGGCCTGGTTCGCCATCGGCGTGCGCCTGCTGGCCGGGGTGCTCAGCGCCGTGGCCCTGGTGGGCGCCTCGGTGTGGCTGCTGCACGTGATGCAGCAGCACCGCGGCGCGCCGCTGATGTTCTCCGGCGTGGGCGTGGGTATCCTGCTGTCCGCCGAGTTGATCGCCGGCGGCCATGGCGCGGGCCTGGGCAGCCCGGCGATCTGGCTGCTGCTGGCCGGCGCCGGGGCCGTCCTCGCCCTGCTGGCCTGGCCGGCGCTGGGCCGCCCGACGGCGGCCGGCACGGTCCACGCCCCGGCACAGGCACCGGCGTTCGCGCCCATGCCGGCGGCGAGCCTGCTGCTGATCTACGGCCTGGCCGGCTTCGGCTACATCATCACCGCCACCTACCTGCCGCTGCTGATGCGCGGCGGCGCGCTGTCGCCGCTACAGGCCTGGGCGGTGTTCGGCCTGGCGGCGGCGCCGTCGTGCTTCTTCTGGCACTGGCTGCACCTGCGCCTGGGCACGCGCCGGGCGCTGGCGGCGAACCTGCTGGTGCAGGCCCTGGGCGTGATCCTGCCGGTGCTGCAGCACAGCGCCCCAGCCTACCTGGCCAGCGCCCTGCTGGTGGGCGGCACCTTCATGGGCACGCCGACCATCGCCCTGCCCGCCGCGCGCCTGGCGGCGTCGAAGGTGCGCTTCAACATGCTGGCGGCCATGACCGCGGTGTACGGCGTGGGGCAGATCGTCGGGCCGCTGGCCTCCAGCGCCCTCTACCAGCTGGGCGGCAGCTTCGGCCCGGCGCTGCTGGCGGCCGGCGCCGCCCTGCTGCTGGGGGCCGCCTGCACCTGGCAGCCGGCGCGGGCCGCCGCAAGCTGCCCGCGCTGAGCCTCAGGCGTCGCCCTGGCGCTGGCGCTTGCGGTGCTCGGCGACCTTGTGGCGGTTGCCGCACAGGGCCATGCTGCACCAGCGCCGGCGGTGCGACTTGGTGCGGTCGTAGAACCACAGGGTGCAGTCCGGGTGCTCGCACACGCGGACCAGCTCGAAATCCCCTTCGGCAAGCAACTGCGCGCCCTGCTCCGCCAGCGGCGCCAGCAGCCATTCGGCGCCGGGCTTCACGGCCTGGTGGTGCAGATGCGCGCCCTGCCCGTCCCAATCCAGCTGCGGGTAGCTCGCGACCTTGCACAGGAAGGCGTTGAAGCGCGCCGGGTCGGCCGGCTCGCCACGCTTGCGCTTGCCCACCAGCTCGCGCAGGGTCTCGCGCAGCTCGATGGCGGCGGCCAGCAGCTCACCCTCGGCGAAGTCCGCGCCCTCCGCCGGCAGGCCCAGCAGGCGCAGCCAGTGCTGCACGTCGGCGTCGCTGTGCCAGGCATCGGAGACCGACAGGGCCGCGGCATCGGCGCGGCTCAGGCTGTTGAGCAAGTCCAGCACCGGGTGGTCGGCGAGGATGTAGGGCGGCTGGGGGGTGGTTTCGCGCATGCTCGCTCCGGGGTCGGGTGTCGAGGTCCATGGTAACCCTCGTCCAGGCGTTTTCAAGTTACAGCATCGGTCAACTGGCGGGCCGCGCCAGCCTGGCCAAGACTGTTCAGTCCCCTTCCCCTGATCAGGAGCCCTGCCATGTCCATCGACAACGTGCTGTACCGCGCCTACGCCGAAGCCACCGGTGGCCGCGAGGGCCGCGCCATTTCCTCCGACGGCGTGCTCGACGTGGAGCTGACCACGCCCAAGGAACTGGGCGGCAACGGCGAGCGCGGCACCAACCCGGAGCAGTTGTTCGCCGCCGGCTACTCGGCGTGCTTCCTCGGCGCCATGAAGTTCGTCGCCGCCCGCGACAAGCTGGCGATTCCCAAGGACCCGTCCATCGAAGGCGTGGTCGGCATCGGCCCGGTGCCCACCGGCTTCGCCATCGAGGTGGAACTGCGCATCTCCCTGCCCGGCCTGCCGCGCGACCAGGCGCAGACCCTGGTGGACCGCGCGCACATCGTCTGCCCCTACTCCAACGCCACCCGCGGCAACATCGACGTCACCCTGACCATCCTCGACTGAGCCCCGCCCCGGCTGCGGCGCCCGCCGCAGCCGCCCTTCCCCCTTCCCTGCCAAGGCCTATCCCGGATGCCGGGCTGCGCCTGTCCGGACGAACGCGCCATGTAACCCCTTAAATAGCTATTGACAGGTTACAAGGTGAGCGCAGAATACAACCTTTAGTAACCGCATAAATACGCTTAAAGAGTTACAGAGGTGACCCGCCATGTTCGCCCGACTGCTGCACCGGCTCTTCCCGCCCCCCGCCGAAAAGGACCTGGACCGCTGGGCCGACGACCTCGCCGCCGAACGCCGCTGGCGCGCCAGCCCGGCCGCGCGGGCCCGCTACTACGCCCTGCCCGGCAGCCTGCCGCGGCAACCCCGGCGGCGCTAGAGCGCCGGCAGCTGGCGGAAGCTCACCGCCAGGCGGTTCCAGCAGTTGATGGCGGAAATGGCCACGGTCAGGTCCACCGCCTCGCGCTCGTCGAACTGGCTGCGCAGTTGCTGGTAGACCTCGTCGGGCACGTTGGACTGCGACAGCAGCGTCACCGACTCGCACCAGGCCAGCGCGGCCCGCTCGCGGTCGCTGAAGAAGGGCGAGTCGCGCCACACCGCCACCGCGTACAGGCGCCGCTCGGACTCGCCGCTGCGCCGCGCCTCCAGGGCGTGCATGTCGGCGCAGAACGCGCAGTTGTTGACCTGCGAGACGCGCACCTTGACCAGCTCCAGCAAGGGCTTCTCGATGGACAGGTCGAAGGTCGCCGCCTCCAGCGCCAGGATCGCCTTGAGCGCCTCCGGCGAGGCCGTGTAGTAGTCCAGGCGTGGTTCCATGGCGGGATTCCTCGGAAGTGGATGAAGGCCATTCTGCCGGGCGCGTGGCTGCGCCAGGGTGGCCAATCGGACGAAAAATACCTACGCAACTTCGCACCCACGCCAGCCGCTGGCTACTCTTCGCCAATACAGAGCGGGCGCGGAGAGGCATTCATGGAGTTGCACATCGTCATCCAGGGCCAGAAGGACCTTGGCGGGCAACTCTACGCGCAGCTGCGCGAGGCCATCGACAGCGGGCGCCTGGCCGCCGGCGCGCGGCTGCCGCCCAGCCGCCTGCTGGCCGAGCAGCTGGGCCTGTCGCGCAAGACGGTGTCGGACATCTACGCCCAGCTCACCTACGAGGGCCTGCTGGTCGGCCGCGTCGGCAGCGGCACCTTCGTCAACGCCCGGGCGCCGCGCCACGAGCGGCGCCCGCAGGCCATCCGCTACGCCGCCCAGGACGCCATCGACACCTGGCAGGCGCTGCAGACGCGCATCGTCCACCCCCACGCCGGCGCCACCCTGCGCGCCGACTTCCTCGGCGGGGCCAGCAGCCTCGCCAGCTTCCCCCACGAGGACTGGCGCCGCTGCGTGCACTTCGCCCTGCGCCAGATGCAGGGCCCGCGGGCGGTCTACTCGCAACCCGAGGGCCTGCCCAGCCTGCGCGACGCCATCGCCCGGCACATCGCCTACAGCCGTGGCGTGCAGTGCCGCGACGAGGACATCATCGTCTGCAACGGCGCCCAGCAGGCCCTCGACCTGCTGGCCCGGGTGCTGGTGCGCCCCGGCACCCGGGTGGCCATGGAGGACCCCGGCTACCCGCCGGCGCGCCTGCAGTTCGCCATGCAGGGCGCGGAGATCGCCAGCGTGCCGGTGGACGCCGAGGGCCTGTGCGTGGAGCGCATTCCCGACGGCACCCAGCTGATCTACTGCACCCCGGCGCACCAGTTCCCGCTGGGCATGCCCATGGGCGAGGCGCGCCGCCAGGCCCTGCTGGCGCGCGCCGCCGAGCTGGGCGCGGTGATAATCGAAGACGACTACGACAGCGAGTTCCGCTACGCGGGCCGCCCCCACGAGACGCTGCACAGCCTCGACCGCCAGGGCCTGGTGGCCTACGTCGGGACCTTCTCCAAGACGCTGCTGCCGGAGCTGCGCCTGGGCTACCTGGTGGTGCCGCCGGGCCTGCGCCCGGCGCTGCTGCGCGCCCGCCAGCTGAACGACTGGCACAGCTCGACCCTGGCGCAGTGGGCGCTGGCGAAGTTCATCGGCGACGGCTGCCTGCTCAAGCACATCCGCCGCTGCCACGGCATCTACGCCAGCCGCCGCGAACGCATCCTGGCGCGGGTCGAGGGCGACCTGGCGCCCTGGCTGCAGGCGGTGCCGTCCAACGCCGGCTTCCACCTGGCGCTGCTGTTCCGGGTGCCGGTGAAGCTGCCGCTGCTGGTGGAGCTGGCGCGCAAGCTGGAAGTGGGCATCTACCCGCTGGACGGCTTCTACCACCGGGAGGAAGTGCGCCAGGGCCTGCTGATGGGCTTCGGCGCCATCGAGACGCTGGACATCGACCCGGCGCTGGACAAGCTGCGCGACCTGCTCCGGCAGATCGCCTGAAGCCACGCAGCCGCGCGCCTCAGAAGGCCGAGCGCACCACCCCGCCGTCGGCGCGCAGGGCCGCGCCGTTGGTGGCCGAGGACGCCTCGGAGCAGACGTAGACCACCAGGTTGGCCACCTCCTCGGGCGTGGTGAAGCGCTTGAGCAGCGAACTGGGCCGCGCGCTGCGGAAGAACTCCGCCTCGAACTCGGCGAAGGGCTTGCCGCCGGACAGCTTGCCGACGAACTCGTCGACGCCTTCCGAATGGGTCGGCCCCGGCAGCACCGCGTTGACCGTCACCCCGGTGCCCGCGCAGTCCTCGGCCAGGCCGCGGGACAGGCCGAGCTGGGCGGTCTTGGTGACGCCGTAGTGGATCATCTCCACCGGGATCTGCACGCCGCTCTCGCTGCTGATGAACACCACCCGCCCCCAGTTGCGCTGCTTCATGCCCGGCAGGTAGGCGCGGCTCAGGCGCACGCCGGACAGCAGGTTGACCTGCAGGAAGCGCTCCCAGTCCGCGTCGGGGATTTCCGCGAAGGGCTTGGGATCGAAGATGCCCAGGTTGTTCACCAGCACGTCCACCTGCGGGTAGCGGCCCACCAGTTCGGCGATGGCGGCAGGTTGCGACAGGTCGCCGGCGAAGCCTTCGACGCGGGCGTCGGGCTGCCGCTCGCGCAGCCTGGCCAGGGCATCGTCCACGGAGGCCTGGGTGCGGCCGTTGAGGATGACTCGCGCGCCCTCGCGGGCCAGGCCCTGGACGATGGCGAAACCGATGCCGCGGGTGGAGCCGCTGACCAGGGCGAGCTTGTCTTGCAGGTTGAAGTTCATGGTGCTGCTCCCGAACGGATTCTCGAGACGGAGGAAAGGACCAGACCCAGCAGCCTAGGCGCAACCGGCGGCCGCGTCCAAGCGACGGGGCGGATTGGACTGCCGGTTTTACCGCGGATTGTCCGTTATCCCCCGCCCGGCCGCCGCCTAGTATCCGCTTCACGAAATCCTTCCCTTTCCAGGAGTCCCGCCATGCAACAACGCATCCTCGTCATCGGTTCCGGCTTCGCCGGCATGTGGGCCGCGCTGGCCGCCGCCCGCGTCCTCGACCAGCACGGCCGCAGCGCCGAGGTGGAAATCGCGCTGATTTCCCCCGAGCCCGTGCTGCACCTGCGCCCGCGCCTGCACGAGGCGGCGCCGGCCGGCATGACCACGCCGCTGCTGCCGCTGTTCGAGGCCGCCGGGGTGCGCTACCTGCAGGGCAGCGTCGAGCGCATCCACGCCGGCGACCGCAGCGTCGAGGCCGTCGACGCCCGCGGCGAGCGCTTCACCCTCGCCTACGACCGCCTGGTGCTGACCACCGGCAGCCGCCTGTTCCGCCCGGCCATTGCGGGCCTGGCCGAGCACGCCTTCAGCATCGACCAGACCGACGAGGCCAGCGCCCTGGACGTGCACCTGGCGCGCCTGGCCGACCTGCCGCCGAGCGACGCGCGCAACACCGTGGTGGTGGCCGGCGGCGGCTTCACCGGCATCGAGATCGCCTGCGAGCTGCCCGCGCGGGTGCGCCGCGTGCTCGGCGACGACACCGAGGTGCGCGTGGTGATGGTCGAGCGCAGCCATGTGGTCGGCCCCGACCTGGGCCCCGGCCCGCGCCCGGTGATCGAGCAGGCCCTGGACGAACTGGGCGTGGTGCGCTTCCTCGGCGCCGCGGTCGAGGCCATCGATGCCAACGGCCTGACCACCGCCACCGGCGAGCGCATCGAGGCCAGGACGGTGATCTGGACCGCCGGCATGCGCGCCAGCCCGCTGACCGAGCAGGTCCCCGGCGAACGCGACGCCCTGGGCCGCCTGCACGTGGAGCGCGACCTGCGGGTCAAGGGCGCGGCCGGCGTGTTCGCCGCCGGCGACGTGGCCCTGGCCCAGGTCGACGACCAGGGCAACCACGCCCTGATGTCCTGCCAGCACGCGATGAACATGGGCCGCAGCGCCGGCCACAACGTCGCCGCCGACCTGCTCGGCCTGCCCACCCAGGCCTACAGCCAGCCGGTCTACGTCACCTGCCTCGACCTGGGTCCCTGGGGCGCGGTCTACACCGAGGGCTGGGAACGCCAGGTCAAGCTGCAGGGCGCCGAGGCCAAGGCCCTCAAGCGCCGGATCAACACCGAATGGATCTACCCGCCCCAGCCCAGCCGCAAGGCCGCCCTGGAAGCCGCCGACCCGCAACGGGTGGTGGTGGCATAACCCGTAGGGCGGATAACGCCCAAGGCGTTATCCGCCATGATCGCGGACGGAGTCTCCTACCCCACCACCGCTGCCCCACCTGTAGGAGCGCGCCCTGCGCGCGATTCGCGGGCAGGGCCCGCTCCTACGGTTCCAGGAAGCACGGACGTAGGAGCAACTGTCTATTGGGTTTGGGTGTAGCGCGCCGCTCCGAGTGTTCGGATGTCTCTTGTTTCGCCCCCTCGGGCGAGTCACTTCTTTCAAACGCCAAAGAAGTAACCAAGAAGGCTTGCCCCGCATACGGGCCCGATAAAGCCGGGCTACC
>NZ_QGSL01000106.1:194188-202896 GCF_003176655.1 Pseudomonas sp. RW407
CCTTCGCGCCCCTGTCCATCGACACCTACCTGCCCAGCCTGCCGTTGATCGCCGGCGACCTGGGGGCCGGCGCCGGCGAGGTGCAGCTGACCATCAGCCTGTTCCTCGCCGGATTGTGCCTGGGCATGCTGTTCTACGGGCCGCTGTCGGACCGCTTCGGCCGTCGCCGCCTGCTGCTGGGCGGCATCTGCCTGTACCTGCTGGCCACCCTCGGCTGCCTGTTCGCCGGCAGCGCCTCGGCGCTGATCGCCTGGCGCTTCTTCCAGGCCCTGGGCGGGGCGGCGGCCTCGGTGCTGGCGCGGGCCATAGTGCGCGACCTGTTCCCCCTGCAGCAGTCGGCGCGGGTGCTTTCGCTGATGCACCTGGTGACCATGCTCGCCACCCTGGTGGCGCCGCTGCTGGGCAGCCTGCTGGCCCAGGCCGCCGGCTGGCGCGCGGTGTTCGCCGTGCTCTTCGCCTTCGCCGCGGCGTGCCTGCTGACCGTGCTGTGGCGCATACCCGAGAGCCTGCCGGCGGAGCACCGCGGGCAGTCGGTGGCGCAGGTGTTCCGCGCCTACGGGCGCATCCTGCTGCAGCCCGGGGCGCTGGGCTACATGCTGTGCATGGGCCTGTCGTTCGGCGGCATGTTCGCCTTCATCACCGCCTCGCCCTTCGTCTACATCGAGTATTTCGGCGTTTCGCCGCAGGCCTATGCCTGGCTGTTCAGCCTGAACATCGCCGGCATCATCCTGGCCACCAGCCTCAATGCGCGCCTGGTGGGGCGGCTCGGGCCGCAGCGGATGCTCGCCTTCGGCGCTGCTCTGGCCGCGCTGTCGGGGGCGCTCCTGCTGGGCTGCGGCTTCGCCGGCTGGGGCGGGCTGCCGGCGCTGGTGCTGGGCGTGCTGCTCTACGTCAGCGTCACCGGCCTGCTCGGCGCCAACTGCGTGGCCAGCCTGCTGGCGCTGTTCCCCCGCGAGGCCGGCGCCGCCGCCGGGCTTGCGGTCACCGGGCAGTTCGCCCTGGGGGCGGCCTGCAGCGCCCTGGTCGGCGCGCTTTCCGACGGCAGCCCCTGGCCGATGTGCCTGGTGGTCGGCTGTGCCGGCCTCGGCTGCCTGCTGGCCTTCCTCCTGGCCCGCCGGCACGCTCCGCAGCCGCTGGCGGAGGCCGCCTGACCTAGGCCGGCTGTTCCTCCGCCCGCGCCGCCCGGCGCAGGCCCTGCCAGGCGCAGTAGGCCAGCAGCAGGGCGCCGGCCACCGCCATCGCCCAGGGGCCGCCGTAGCGCGCCGCCAGCAGCCCGGCGAGCAGGCCGCCGATGGCGTCGAAGCCGAAGCGCGTGGCGGTGTAGATCGACACCACGCGGCCGCGCAGTGCCTCCGGCGCGCTGCTCTGGATGACGATGTTGGTGCCGACGTTGTTCACCGTGACGCCGAAGCCCAGCACCGCCATGGCCGCCAGCGACAGCGGCAGGTTGCGGCTGAGGGCGAACGCCAGCAGGGCGCCGGCGCTGGCCAGGGCGGAAAGCAGGATGATCCGCGGCAGCCGCGCCGGGTCCTGGTGCTGCGCCAGGAACAGGCTCGACAGCAGCGAGCCGAAGCCGGCCGCGCCCCACAGCCAGCCGAGGGTGCGCGCGTCGCCGGCGAAGACGTCGCGGGCGAACACCGGCAGCAGCGCGGCGTAGCTGGAAGCGGTGAGGTTGACCAGCAGCACGCCGAGCATCAGCTGGCGCACGCTCGGCGTGCGCAGGGCGTAGTCCAGGCCCTCGCGGAACACGCTGCCCATGCTGCCGCTGGCGCGCACCCCGGGCGCCAGGCGCACCCGTAACAGGCCGCCCACCAGCGCCAGGTAGGACAGGGCGTTGAGGGCGAAGCACAGGCTCTCGCTGGTCAGCCCCAGCAGCAGCCCGGCCAGCGGCGGGCCGACGAAGCGCGAGCAGGTGAACAGCGAGGCGTTCAGCGCCAGGGCGTTGGGCAGGTCGGCGCGGTCGTCGACGAAGCGGCTGAGCAGCGATTGCCGCAGCGGCGTGTCGAAGGCGCTGAGCACCCCGAGCAGCGCCGACATGCCGACGATCAGCGTCGGGGTGATCAGCCCGCTGGCGGTCAGCCCGGCCAGGGCCGCGGCCTGCAGCGCCATCAGGCTCTGGCTGGCGAGCAGCAGGCGGCGCTTGTCGTGGCGGTCGATCCAGGCGCCGGCCAGGGGGCCGATGAACAGCTGCGGCAGCAGCGCCACGCAACTGGTGATGCCCAGCAGCGCCGCCGAGCCGGTCAGCCGGTAGACCAGCCAGGCCAGCGCCACCTGCTGGACCCAGGTGCCCAGGGTGGAGATCGCGTGGCCGGCGAAGTACAGGCGGAAGTTGCGGTGACGCAGCGCGCGCAGGCTGTTCGGCCAGGAACGGGAAGCGGACATCGGCGGCTCGCTCGGGCGAAGGATGAAGGAGGGGAGGCGGCCATCATAGCGGAAATTTTCCGTCAGAACGTTTAGATGTTAATGAAAGCCGCGCGGCGCCTGGCCTGGCGCCGATTTCAGCGCTTCCGGGCACCGGGAAATCCCATGAAAAGTGCAATCGAGTCCGCGGAAGTTGCATTCAAGGCGCCGCCGTACGGCTCCCATAATCGGCCCTGCCACTCTCGCCACGAGAGCCCTGCCGCCAGTCGCCAAGCACTTCGCGACGGCGGTGCGCCTCCAATAACAATCAAGGGCCGCCAAGATGAAAAAGCCAAACCCCCTGCTCGAAGACCTGAAATCCGTCCTGCCCGCCATCGCCGCCAATGCCGCCAAGGCCGAACAGGCGCGCACCGCACCCGCCGAGAACATCGCCCTGCTCAAGGGCATCGGCATGCACCGCGCCTTCCAGCCCAAGTGCTACGGCGGCATGGAAATCTCCCTGCCCGAGTTCGCCGACTGCGTGGTCGCCCTGGCCGGCGCCTGCGCCAGCACCGCCTGGGCCTTCAGCCTGCTGTGCACCCACAGCCACCAGCTGGCGATGTTCTCCAAGCAGCTGCAGGACGAGGTCTGGGCCGAGAACCCCGACGCCACCGCCAGCAGCAGCATCGCCCCGTTCGGGCGCATCCAGGAGGTCGAGGGCGGCATCCTGTTCAACGGCGAGATGGGCTGGAGCAGCGGCAGCGACCACGCCGAATGGGCCATCCTCGGCTGCCGCCGGCAGAACGCCGAGGGCGAGCAGGTGTACTGCTTCGCCGTGCTGCCGCGCAGCGACTACGAGATCCGCGACGACTGGTACGCCGCCGGCATGAAGGGCAGCGGCACCAAGACCCTGGTGGTGAAGGATGCCTTCGTGCCCAACCACCGCATCCAGGCGGCCAAGGACATGATGGAGGGCCGCTCCGCCGGCTTCGGCCTGTACCCCTACAGCAAGATCTTCTACACCCCGTACCGCCCGTACTTCGCCAGCGGCTTCGCCTCCATCGGCCTGGGCATCGCCGAGCGCATGCTCGAGGCGTTCAAGGAGAAGACGCGCAACCGCGTGCGCGCCTATACCGGCGCCAGCGTCGGCACCGCCACCCCGGCGCTGATGCGCCTGGCCGAGTCCACCCACCAGGTGGCCGCCGCCCGCGCCTTCCTCGAGAAGACCTGGCAGGACCACGCCGAGCATGGCGAGCGCCATGAATACCCCAGCCGCGAGACCCTGGCCTTCTGGCGCACCAACCAGGCCTACGCGGTGAAGATGTGCATCCAGGCGGTGGATCGCCTGTTCGAGGCCGCCGGCGGCACCGCCTGGTTCGAGAGCAACGAGATGCAGCGGCTGTTCCGCGACTCGCACATGACCGGCGCCCACGCCTACACCGACTACGACGTCTGCGCGCAGATCCTCGGCCGCGAGTTGATGGGCCTGGAGCCTGATCCGAGCATGGTCTGAGCCACCACGCCCAGCCTGTTCTTCGTAGGAGCGAGGGGGACGCCTAGTTCTTGCTCGCGAACCGACCCCGCTGCGGAATCCGTTCGCGAGCAAGCTCGCTCCTACAAAAGCGCTGCCCGCAGCTGAATCTTCTCAATCCCGCCGGCCCCTGCGCCGGCGCGGAGGAACCGCCATGAACCAGAACAACGAAGCGGGCCTGGACCCGCGTGCCTTCCGCCGTGCCCTGGGCAACTTCGCCACCGGCGTCACCGTGATGACCGCCGCCGCCGACGGCGAGCGCGTCGGCATGACCGCCAACAGCTTCAACTCGGTGTCCCTCGACCCGCCCCTGGTGCTCTGGAGCATCGACAAGCGCGCCACCAGCCTGGCGGTGTTCGACAAGGCCAGCCACTACGCGGTGAACGTGCTGGCCGCCGACCAGATCGACCTGTCCAACCAGTTCGCCCGGCCCAGCGCCGACAAGTTCGCCGGCGTGGCCTGCGAGGAGGGCGCCGGCGGCGCGCCGCTGCTGCCGGACTGTGCCGCGCGTTTCCAGTGCGAGATGCAGCAGAAGCTGGACGGCGGCGACCACTGGATCCTCATCGGCCGCGTGCTGGCCTTCGACGACCTCGGCCGCGCGCCGCTGCTCTACCACCAGGGCGTGTACTCCAGCGTGTTGCCGCACCCGCGCCTGCGCGAGGCCCAGGCCGGGGTGCCGCGCACCGCCTTCCAGGGCCGCCTGAACCACAACCTCTACTACCTGATGACCCAGGCGGTGCGCTGCTACCAGGCCGACTACCAGCCGCGGCAGGTGGCCAGCGGCCTGCGCACCAGCGAGGCGCGCATGCTGATGGTGATGGAGAAGGACGCCAGCCTGGACACCACGGCGCTGCAGCAACTGGTGGCCATGCCGCTGCGGGAGATCGAGGAGGCGCGCGCCAACCTCGAACGCAAGGGCCTGCTGCAGGTGGGCGAGGGCGGTTGCGCGCTGACCGCCGCCGGCATCGACCAGGCCGAGACGCTGTGGGGCATCGCCGAGGAGCAGCAGGCCAAGGTCTTCGCGCGCTTCAGCGCCGAGCAGATCGAGGCCTTCAAGACGGTGCTGCGCGGCCTGGCCCAGCCGCTCTGAGGCTCAGAAGCGCTCGCTGGGCAGCAGGTAGCGCCACTGCCCCTGTTCCATCTTGCCCATGGACACGCCGCCCAGGCGCAGGCGGCGGATGGCCACGACAGCCAGGCCGACCTGGCGGCACATGTCGGCGATCTGCCCGGGGCGGAAGCCCTTGCCGGCGAAGCGCAGGCGCGTCTCGTTCTGCCAGCTGACCTTCAGCGCCGGCAGCGGCCGGCCCTGGTACAGCAGGCCATGGCGCAGGCGCGCCAGGCCGGCGTCGTCGAGGCTGCCGCTGACTTCCACCAGGTATTCGTGCTCGATGGTCGCCGCATCGTCCTGCAGGCGGTGCAGCACGCCGTAGTTCTGGGTGAACACCAGCAACCCGCTGGCCGCGTCGTCCAGCGGGGTGACGCTCTGCTGGCGGGCGAAGTGCTTGCGCAGCGGTTGCTGGTCGGAACTGTCGGCCTCCCAGCGGTGGGCGCTGTCGAGCAGCGCCAGGGCCTGCTCGGCGGTGCAGCCGGCCGGCTTGTACAGCAGCAGGGTGGCCGGCGGGATGGGCGCCGGGATGGCGCCGGGCAGCAGCTCGATGCGCTGCTCGGCCACGCGGAAATGCGGTTCCTCGACGCGTTCGCCATCCACCGTCACCCAGCCCCCCTCGATGTACAGCTCGGCCTCGCGGCGGGAGCAGGGCAGCAGTTCGGCGAGGCGCTTGGACAGGCGGGTGGTTTCGGTCATGACGGGGAATCGGCGGCGGGAAGGGCCGCCATTGTACTCCTTGCTCAGCCCGGCAGGCGGATGACGTGGCCCTCGTCGGCAGACACCCGGCCGTGCAGCAGGTCGGCGACCACCCGCTGCGCCGCCTCCAGCCCCTCGGACTCCACCACCCGCAACAGCGGCTGCGGGCTGCGGCTGACGCGCCGGTAGAAGTCCAGCAGGCCCTCGCCGATGTACTGGCTGACCTTTTCCGGGCCCCAGTCGGCGTTGCGCTTGCGAATCTGGACGGGCGCGAAGAACAGCTGTGGCCCGGGCCCCTGCAGGGCGCTCAGGTCGGCCGGCGCGGCCACCTGGGCGGAGCCGGCCATGCAGCTGTAGCGCAGGCTGTCGGCGAAGTGCCGGTGTACGCGCTCGCGCAGCGGCAGGTCGCCGGCGAAGTCGACGTAGAGCGTCGGCCGGCTGGCGTCCAGCTGCTCCAGGTCGGCATAGGATCGCACCTGCTGATAGCAGCCCAGCCCGGCGACGAAGTCGAGGTTGCGCGGCGAGGTCAGGCCGATGCGCTCCACCGGCGCGCCTTCCAGGCACACGGCGGTGCCGTAGGCGGTCTTGCTGGAGGCACTGGAGAACACCAGGCGCTCGGCGCCGAAGTAGTCGTTGTCGGCGAGGAAGTCGGCGAGCATGGCCGAGGTCAGGAACAGCGGCTTGAGGAGGATCTGCAGGTTCTCCTGGTCCTCGCGGTAGTAGGCGTCCCAACTGCAGCGGGTGTACTGGTTGTAGGCCGAGACCAGCGCCTGGCGATGCTCGGCGCCGTCGTAGAAGCCGCGCTCGCTGACGCGCTGCGGGCGCACCAGCAGGTGGCTGGCCAGGGGGAAGTAGCCGTAGAAGCGCTCGCCGACCGCCACGCCGGGCACCGTCGAGGCCAGCACCCGGGCGAAGCCCCAGGCCGGGATCTGCCCCCAGGCCTCCTCGCCGCTGGGGAAGAACTGCCAGTACTGCATGGAATCGCCGAAGGCAGCGTAGGTGATGTTGTTGGTGGTCAGTGCGCAGCGCTCGATCACCAGCAGCGCCTCGCCATCCTGCAGCGGCAGGGGCTGCTCGTGGTGCTCCAGGCGGCCCTGGTCCAGGGCGTTCTTGTGGTTCAGCAGGCGTGTTACCGTGACGCTTCCTTCCATTTTCCGGCTCCTTCTCGACAGGGGATTGGGCTGCCTACAGCCTAGCGAAGCGCGATGCACGACGGGTTCGGAAAACGCCACAAGCCGGCCAGCACGGCGCCGGGGCCGCGGGCCAAGCCGCTGAAGCGGCCGACCCAGGCCCGCGCGCGCTTCACCGTGGAAGCCATCTACGAGGCCTTCGTTCGGATTTGCCGGCGCGACGGCTGGGCCGGCGTCAGCACCCGCGCCGTGGCCCTGGAGGCCGGGGTGGCGGTGGGCACCCTGTACGACTACTTCCCGAGCAAGGAGGCACTGCTCTCCGGCTACGTGCGGCACTGCCTGGAGGCCTTGGCGGCGCGCATCGACAGCGAGGTGATAGCGCCGCCGCTGGACTGGCGCGAGCGCGTGCGCCGCCTGCTGGCCCTGGGCGCAGGCCTGGGCATGCCGCTGGCCGACGGCGAGCTGCTGCAGCTGGAACAGCGGATCGCCGAGGCCAAGCACCACCAGCGCGTCTTCGAGGAACTCGCCGGCAAGTGGCGCGAAGCGCTGCAGGCCTGCACCGACCTGCCGCGGCCGGTCGACGCGGCCACCGCCCAGGCGTTGTTCATCGCCACCTGGGGCGGCTGGCGCTACGCCCTGCTGCTGGGCCTGGACGAGGCGCAGCGGCAGCACTGGCAGGCCGGGCTGGAACAGTTGTACCTGGCGCGCCTCGGGCCCTGAGCGTTCAGGGCGAAACGTCCCCCGGCTCCGGCGGCCGGGCGCCCTCGCGGACCCAGGTCATGAACAGCTGGAAGCCCAGGGCCAGCACCACCGGGCCGATGAACAGGCCGATGATGCCGCCGGTGAGCATGCCGCCCAGGGCGCCGAGGAGGATCACCGGCATCGGCACGGCCACGCCGCGGCCGAGCATCAGCGGCTTGAGCACGTTGTCGGAGAGCCCGGCCAGCACCGTCCAGATGGTGAAGACCACCGCGCTGACGGTGCCGTAGTCGCCGCTCCAGAACACGTAGACGATGGCCGGCAGCGAGATCACCGCGGTGGGCAGCTGGACGATGCCCAGCAGCAGCACGCCGAGGGACAGCAGCCCGGCGGCGGGGATGCCCATGACGATGAAGCCCAGGCCCAGCAGCAAGGTCTGGATGAAGGCCACGCCGACCACGCCCTGGGCCACCGCGCGGATGGTCGAGGTGCTCAGCCGCGCCAGCTCCGGGCCGCGCTCGGGGCCGGAGATGCGCACCGCGATGTCCTCGGCGGTGCGCGCGCCCAGCGGGCCGTAGGCCATGATCACGCAGGCCACCAGGAAGGCGCCGAGGAACTGCAGCAGCTCCATGCCCACGCCGGCGGCCTTGGCCAGCACCGTGCGGGCCACGCCCTGCAGGTGCGGCGCGGCCTGCTGGGCGGCGCCGAGGAAGTCCTCGGCCAGGCGCAGCCAGGCGTTGTAGATGTAGGGGCCCACCAGCGGCCAGCTCGCCACCGCCTCGGGCGGCGCCGGCACGCGCAGGCCGCCGGCCTGGAAGCGGTGCACCAGGTCGGCCACCGAGTCGGCGATGGAGAAGCCGATCAGCACCACCGGCACCAGCAGCAGGGCCAGGCCGAACAGCGCCAGCAGCGTCGCCGCCAGGGCCGGCCGCTCGCCCAGGCCGCGTTGCAGCATGCCCTGCAGCGGGTAGAGGGTGACGGCGAGGATCAGCGCCCAGAGCATCAGGTCGAGGAAGGGGTGGAAGATGCGGAAGCAGAACACCGCCAGGAACAGGATGAGCCCGGCGCGTATCAGCACGTCCAGCAGGTTGCGCGACAGTATCCGGTCCGCCGATGGCAGCATGGCATCTCTCCTTGGAAAGCCTCGTGGGGTTCCTCAGAGCATTGGCCGTGCGCGCTGGAATGCAAGTCGGGCGGGGGAAAT
>NZ_QGSL01000106.1:202906-221037 GCF_003176655.1 Pseudomonas sp. RW407
TCACCCGCCTGATCACCACCCCCAACTTCGAACCTGCTTAAGTGCTTGATTTTCAAGCTCTTTCAGCGCTTCGTCGCTGGGAGTGGTGCGCATTATAGGGACTTCAGAAGGCCCGTCAACACTTTTCTGAAAGTTTTCACTCGGCCAGCAGAGTGACCTTCGCGAACGCCTTCTTACCAGCCTGCACTATATGAGTCGCGCCTACCTTGAAGACGAAGCTGCGATCCACGGCATGGCCATCGACACGCACGCCGCCGGCGCCCAGCAGGTCGCGCGCCACGGCGGAGTTCTTCACCAGGCCGGCGCGGTTCAGCACGGCGCCGATGGGCAGGTCTTCGGTGGCAGCCACTTCCACTTCCGGGATGTCTTCCGGCAGCTCGCCTTCCTTGAGACGGTTGCCCGCGGACTTGTGGGCGCTGGCGGCGGCTTCTTCGCCATGGAAGCGGGCGACGATCTCCTCCGCCAGCTTGATCTTGACGTCACGCGGGTTGGCGCCGGCCTCGACGTCCTTGCGCAGGGCATTGATCTCGTCCATAGAACGGAAGCTGAGCAACTCGAAGTAACGCCACATCAGCGTGTCCGGAATGGAAACGAGCTTGCTGTACATGACGCCCGGCGCTTCCTGAATGCCGATGTAGTTGCCCAGGGACTTGGACATCTTCTTCACCCCGTCCAGCCCTTCCAGCAGCGGCATGGTCAGGATGCACTGCGGCTCCTGGTCGTAGGCGCGCTGCAGCTCGCGCCCCATGAGCAGGTTGAACTTCTGGTCGGTACCGCCCAGCTCGACGTCGGCGCGCAGGGCTACCGAGTCGTAACCCTGCACCAGCGGATAGAGGAACTCGTGGATGGCGATGGACTGGTTGCTGGCATAGCGTTTGCTGAAGTCATCGCGCTCGAGCATGCGGGCAACGGTGTACTGGGAGGCGAGACGAATGAAATCGGCCGGAGTCAGCTTGTCCATCCAGGTGGAGTTGAACGCCACCTCGGTCCTGGCCGGATCGAGGATCTTGAAGACCTGGGACTTGTACGTCTCGGCGTTCTCCAGCACCTGCTCGCGGGTCAGCGGCGGACGGGTGGCGCTCTTGCCGCTGGGGTCGCCGATCATCCCGGTGAAGTCGCCGATGAGGAAGATCACCTGATGACCCAGGTCCTGGAATTGGCGCAGCTTATTGATAAGGACGGTGTGACCGAGGTGCAGGTCCGGCGCGGTCGGGTCGAAGCCCGCCTTGATCCGCAGCGGCTGGCCGCGCTTGAGCTTTTCGACCAGCTCGGCTTCCACCAGGAGTTCATCCGCACCACGCTTGATCAGCGCCAGCTGCTCTTCGACCGACTTCATCACAGTTCCCGTTCCGTTTTTCCGGCAATCAAAAGGGAACCAACCATACAAGATCGGACACTAAAAACAAGTTTTGCCCGGCGTACGGGGAAATGGCGTCAAACCCTGGGCGATAGACTTGCTTCGAGGGGAATTTGGTTATATTTTAGGCAGTTATTTCACATTCCAAAAACACCACTCACGCCATGACGCAATCGAATCAGAAAGCGCCCTACTATCCGAAGAGCCATCTGCTGGCCGCAAGCGGTGTAGCAGCGCTCCTCAGCCTGGCTCTGCTGGTGTTCCCCTCGAGTGAAGTCGAGGCGAAGAAGACCACGCTCAATCTGGAGCTGGACAGCGGTGCCGACCGCATCATTCAGGAAAAAGACGACCTGCGAAGCCCGCAGGTCACCGAGGGCGAAGGCTCCCCCTTCGCCCGGATCGAAGGTCAGAACGAAAACGACAGCGCCGGAAAAGACGCGGAAGAAGAAAAGAAAGAACTCAAGGCCTCCAACGACAGCCAACCCGCCACGCCCGCCGAACCGGCCTGGAAGCGTGTGACCGTGGGCAAGGGCGACACCCTCTCCACCGTCTTCGCCAAGGCGGGCCTGCCGGCCGGCCTGGTGCACGACGTGCTGGCCAGCAGCAAGGACGCCAAGCAGTTCACCCGCCTGGACGTCGGCCATGAAGTCGAGTTCCTGGTCAGCCCGCAAGGCGAGCTGCAGAGCCTGCGCATCAAGCAGAGCGACCTGGAGACCATCAGCCTGAACAAGTCCGCCAAGGGCTATGCGTTCAAGCGCGATCTGGTCAAGCCGGACGTACACACCGCCTACGCCCATGGCCGCATCGACAGCTCGCTGTTCACCGCGGGCAAGGAAGCCGGCCTGTCCCATGACCTGATCATGGCCCTGGCGAACATCTTCGGCTACGACATCGACTTCGCCCTCGACCTGCGCGAAGGCGACCAGTTCGACGTGATCTACGAGAAGAAGGTGGTCAACGGCCGCCAGGTGGACACCGGCAACATCCTCGCCGCGCGCTTCATCAACCGCGGCAAGGAATACACCGCGGTGCGCTTCACCAACAAGACCGGCAACACCAGCTACTACCGCGCCGACGGCACCAGCATGCGCAAGGCGTTCATCCGCACCCCGGTGGACTTCGCCCGCATCAGCTCGCGCTTCTCCATGGGGCGCCTGCACCCGATCCTGAACAAGATCCGCGCGCACAAGGGCGTCGACTACGCCGCCCCCATCGGCACGCCGATCAAGGCCACCGGCGACGGCAAGGTGGTCGAGGCCGGGCGCAAGGGCGGCTACGGTAACGCCGTGGTCATCCAGCACGGCTCGACCTACCAGACCGTCTACGGCCACATGAGCCGCTTCGCCAAGGGCATCCGCAGCGGCGTCGCGGTCAAGCAGGGGCAGATCATCGGCTACGTCGGCATGACCGGCCTGGCCACCGGCCCGCACCTGCACTACGAGTTCCATGTGAACGGCCAGTACGTCGACCCACTGAGCGCCAAGCTGCCGATGGCCGACCCGCTGGCCGGTCCGGACCGCAAGCGTTTCATGGCCCAGACCCAGCCACTGATGGCGCGCATGGACCAGGAGAAGCCCACCTCCCTGGCCATGAACAAGCAGCAAGAGCAGCAGCGCTGAGCCATGGCGCTCTACCTGGGGGTGATGTCCGGCACCAGCCTCGATGGCCTGGACATCGCCCTGGTCGAGCAGGGTGAAAACGCCACCACCCTGCTCGCCTCCCACTACATCCCCATGCCCCCGGACCTGCGCGCCGAGTTGCTGGCCCTGTGCGCCAGCGGCCCCGACGAGATAGCCCGCGGCGCCTGCGCCGAGAACGCCTGGGTGCGCCTGGCCGCCCAGGGTATCCAGGAACTGCTGCAACGCCAGCGACTGACACCCGCTGCTATCCGCGCCGTCGGCAGCCACGGCCAGACCGTGCGCCACGAACCGCAGCGCGGCTTCACCGTGCAGATCGACAACCCCGCCCTGCTCGCCGAGCTGACTGGCATCGACGTGGTGGCCGACTTCCGCCGCCGCGACGTCGCGGCAGGCGGCCAGGGCGCGCCGCTGGTACCGGCCTTCCACCAGGCGCTGTTCGGCAACGAAAGGCAGCGGGCCGTGCTGAACGTCGGCGGCTTCAGCAACGTCTCGCTGCTCGCCCCCGGCGAGCCGGTACGCGGCTTCGACTGCGGCCCGGGCAACGTGCTGCTGGACAGCTGGATCCACGACCAGCGCGGCGACGCCTACGACCGCGACGGCGCCTGGGCGGCCAGCGGCCAGGTGAATGCCGAACTGCTGCAGCGCTTCCTCGCCGACGACTTCTTCGCCACCCGCGGGCCGAAGAGCACCGGTCGCGAACGCTTCAACCTGCCCTGGCTGAAAGCGAAGCTGGCCGAAGGCCCCGCCCTCCCCGCCGAGGACGTGCAGGCCACCCTGCTGGAGCTCAGCGCCCGCAGCATCGCCGAATCCCTGCTGCATGCGCAGCCGGGTTGCGAGGAAGTGCTGGTGTGCGGCGGCGGCGCCTTCAACGGCGCGTTCATGGCGCGGCTGGCGGCGCACCTGCCCAAGGCGAAGGTGGCCAGTACCGCGGATTACGGCGTGGCGCCGGAATGGATGGAAGCCATGGCCTTCGCCTGGCTGGCGCACCGCTTCCTCGAGCGCCTGCCCGGCAACCGCCCGGAAGTCACGGGCGCGGCCGGGCCGCGGATACTCGGCGCCCTCTACCCCGCCTGAACAAACGAAAACGCCGCGCAGATGCGCGGCGTTTCGTCGTTACGGCCGACTCAGATCGAGAACGACTGACCGCACCCGCAGGTGGTGGCGGCGTTCGGGTTCTTGATCACGAAGCGCGAACCTTCCAGGCCTTCCTGGTAGTCCACCTCGGCGCCGGCGAGGTACTGGAAGCTCATCGGGTCGACCACCAGGCTGACGCCATCGCGCTCCACCACGGTATCGTCATCCGCGGTGTCCTCGTCGAAGGTGAAGCCGTACTGGAAGCCCGAGCAGCCGCCGCCGGTGACGAAGACGCGCAGTTTCAGACGCGGATTGCCTTCTTCGTCGATCAGCGTCTTCACCTTGTGCGCGGCCCCGTTGGAGAAGATCAGTGGGGTGGGGGTGAAGGTCTCGATGGTCATGTCAGATGTCTCCCGGCCGAGGCCGTACGTTACAACATTGCGGGCTATTATCCGCTTACCCGAGAAAAATGGTCAACTAAGCCAGGTCAATCCTTCGTCGAACATCCCCCGGGGACGGGCTCCCGCAATGGGAGCCCGGGCTCGCCTCAGGGCAGCAGGGCCACGTTGGACAGGCCCAGACGCTCGTCCAGGCCGAAGAGGATGTTCATGTTCTGGATGGCCTGGCCGGAGGCTCCCTTGACCAGGTTGTCGATCACCGACAGCACCACCACCAGGTCGCCGCCCTGCGGGCGGTGCACGGCGATGCGGCAGACGTTGGCGCCGCGCACGCTGCGGGTCTCCGGGTGGCTGCCGGCCGGCATCACGTCGACGAAGGGCTCGTTGGCGTAGCGCTCCTCGAACAGCTTCTGCAGGTCCACGCCACGATCGGCCACCTGGGCGTAGAGGGTGGCGTGGATGCCGCGGATCATCGGCGTCAGGTGCGGGACGAAAGTCAGGCCGACATCGCCCCCGGCGGCGCGGCGCAGGCCCTGGCTGATTTCCGGCAGGTGGCGGTGGCCCTTGACCGAGTACGCCATCATGCTCTCGCCGGCCTCGCAGAATAGCGAACCGACCTTGGCGCCACGGCCGGCGCCGCTGACGCCGGACTTGCAGTCGGCGATCAGCCGCGAGGTGTCGGCCAGGCCGGCTTCCAGCAGCGGGATGAAGCCCAGCTGGGTGGCGGTGGGGTAGCAGCCGGGCACGGCGATCAGGCGCGCCGACCTGATCGCCTCGCGGTTGACTTCCGGCAGGCCGTAGACGGCCTCGGGCAGCAGCTGCGGCGCGCCATGGGGCTGACCGTACCACCTGGCCCATTCCTCGGCATCCTGCAGGCGGAAGTCGGCGGACAGGTCGATGACGCGGGTGCCGGTGGCCAGCAGCTCGCCGGCCAGGGCATGGGCGACGCCGTGCGGGGTGGCGAAGAACACCACGTCGCAGGCGCCCAGGCGCTGCACATCCGGCACGCTGAAGGACAGGTAGTCGTAGTGGCCTCGCAGGTTCGGGTACATGTCGGCGACCTTCACGCCCTCCTCGGAGCGCGAGGTGATCACCTCGACGCGCGCCTCGGGATGCTGGGCCAGCAGACGCAGCAGCTCCACACCCGTGTAACCCGTACCACCTACGATACCGACCTTGATCATCTGTCCGTCACTCCGCCAATAAGGGGCTCACTCAGAGCCGCCCATGATAAGAGCGCGGGCCCCGCATGAACAGGCCGAAGCGCCGCGGGCGACGAGTCGCCGGCAGCGGCGCGCGACTTCGCGGGGATGACGCTGGCACGGGGCTGCCACTACTATCAGCGCAACCGTGACCCGAGGAGCTATCGATGCTGTATCTGTGGATAAAGGCCCTGCACATAGTCGCAGTGGTCTGCTGGTTCGCCGGCCTGTTCTACCTGCCGCGCCTGTTCGTCTACCACGCCATGAGCGAGGACGCCGCCAGCCGCGAGCGCTTCCAGGTCATGGAGCGCAAGCTGTACCGCGGCATCATGGGCCCGTCGATGGTCCTGACCATCCTGCTCGGCACCTGGATGCTCTACCTGACCCCGGGCTGGCTGAGCCAGGGCTGGCTGCACGCCAAGCTGACCCTGGTGGTCCTGCTGATCGGCTACCACCACGCCTGCGGCGCCATGCTCAAGCGCTTCGCCCGTGGCGAGAACCGCCGCAGCCACGTGTTCTTCCGCTGGTTCAACGAAGTCCCTGTGCTTTTCCTGCTGGCCATCGTCATTCTCGTAGTGGTCAAACCTTTCTAAGTCCTGCCCGGAGCCTCCCATGTCCCTGCCCGCCCTGCTCGACCGCCGTCTGCGCCTGCCCCTGGTGGCGGCGCCCATGTTCCTGGTGTCCAACCCGCAACTGGTGCTGGCCTGCTGCCACAGCGGCATCGTCGGCAGCTTCCCGGCGCTGAACCAGCGCGAGAGCAGCGGCTTCAAGGCCTGGCTGGAAGAGATCGAGGCCGGCCTGGCCGACGCCCCGCAGGCGGCGCCCTACGCCGTGAACCTCATCGTCCACCACAGCAACCCGCGCCTGCAGGCGGACCTGGCGCTGTGCGTGGAGCACCGCGTGCCCATCGTCATCACCAGCCTGGGCGCGGTGCGCGAGGTGGTCGATGCGGTGCACAGCTATGGCGGCCTGGTGTTCCACGACGTGACCACCCGCCGCCATGCGGAGAAGGCGGCCGAAGCCGGGGTCGACGGGCTCATCGCGGTGGCCGCCGGCGCCGGTGGCCATGCCGGCACCTGGAGCCCCTTCGCCCTGGTCGCGGAGATCCGCCAGTTCTTCGACAAGACGCTGCTGCTGGCGGGCTGCATCAACCGCGGGCACGAGATCCTGGCGGCGCAGATACTGGGCGCCGACCTCGCCTACCTGGGCACGCGCTTCATCGCCACCCGCGAGAGCAACGCCTCCACGGCTTACAAGAAGATGCTGCTGGAGGCCCGAGCCGCCGACATCATCCACACCCCGGCGGTCTCCGGCGTGCCGGCCAGCTTCATGCGCCAGAGCCTGGAGGCCGCCGGCTTCGACATGGCGCGCCTGAACGAGAAGGGCGAGCTCAACTACGGCGAGAAACTCAAACCGGTCAACGACGAGGCCAAGGCCTGGAAGACCGTCTGGTCCGCCGGCCAGGGCGTGGGCAACATCAGCGACCTGCCGTCGGTGGACGAACTGGTGGCGCGCCTGGACCAGGAGTACCGCGACGCCCTCCGGCGCGGCGGCGCCCTGCCCGGCCTGCTGCGCCCCTGAACGGGGCTCGCAAATCCGCGCATGCTGGCTTGTTGCCCCCAGGGCCTGCGTTTAGGCTGTAGCCAAATGCTGCAGCCCAACCAACCGACAAGGACGCCTCTCGATGGATGAAACGCGCTACAAGATCGTGTTCGACGGCACGTTGATGCCGCAAACGCCGCTGGAAACCGCCAAGGAAAACCTCGCCCGCCTGTTCAAGAGCGACCTGGCGCGCATCGAGGCGCTGTTCAGCGGGCAACTGGTCGTGCTCAAGCGCGACCTTTCCGAGGGCGAGGCCGACAAGTACCTGCAGGCGCTGCACAACGCCGGCGCCCAGGCGCGCAAGGAGTCCGACCTGGTGTCCAGCCTGTCGCTGGTGGAGACCGAGGATCATCCCGGCGCCGCGAGCCTGGCCGCGGCAGCCACGGAACCGGCGGCCGACGCCCAGCGGATGACCTGCCCCAAGTGCGGCCACGAGCAGGCCAAGGCCAGCGAGTGCGGCGCCTGCGGCATCATCATCGACAAGTACCTGGCGCGCCAGGCCGAGCTGGCCGCCACCCAACCCGCGGAACCAGCCCCCGCCGCGCCGCGCGCCCAGTCGCCCTACGCCACCCCGCAGGCCCCGGTCGGCGAGGCGCTGCCGGAATACGGCGAGCTGCAGTACTTCAGCGTCCAGGGCCGCATCGGCCGGGTGCGCTACCTGGGCTGGAGCATGGCCATGATCCTCGCCCTGATCCCGGCCTTCGCGCTGTTCGCCGCCCTCACCGCGGTGTCCCACACACTGGGTGGACTGGTACTGATCGCCGCCTGCGTCGGCATGGCCGTGGTCAGCATCTTCTTCGGCGTGCAGCGCCTGCACGACATCGGCTGGTCCGGCTGGCTGTGGCTGCTCAACTTCGTTCCCGTGGTGGGCAGCGTCATGGCCCTGCTGATGCTGCTGGTGCCCGGCACCACCGGCGCCAACCGCTACGGCCCGCCGCCGCCGCCCAACAGCCGCGGCGTGGTGGCCCTGGCCTGGGCGTCGATCCTGGTGCCCATCGTCGGCATCCTCGCCGCAATCGCCATCCCCGCCTACCAGGGTTATCTCACCCGTGCCCAAGAAGCGGCCTACAGCCAGGATCAGGACTACGACTCGGCGGCGACCGCCGAGCCCCAGGCCGACGACGAGGGCGACGAGGACGCCAGCGCCGTGGATACCGACGAGCCCTCGGAGCAATAGCCCACGGCAATGGGGCGCGCTAGAATCCGCGCCCCATTCCGGAGACCCATCGATGCCACGCTATGCCCTGATCACCGGCGCCTCCAGCGGTATCGGCCTCGCCCTGGCCGAGGCCCTGGCGCGCCGCGGCCAGGCCCTGATCCTGGTGGCGCGCCAGCGCGATGCCCTGGAAAGCATCGCCTATGAGCTGGCCCAGCGCTTCGGTGTGGATGTGCTGTTCCGTATCTGCGACCTGTCCGAGCCGCTGCAGCTGTCCGGGCTGCTGCACGAGCTGGAGCAGTCCGGCCGGCAGATCGAGCTGCTGGTGAACAACGCCGGCTTCGGCAGCGGCGGCGCCTTCGTCGAGCAGGACTGGTCCCGCGAGCAGGAGATGATCGAGCTCAACGTCCTCGCCCTGGCGCGCCTGTGCCACGCCATCGGCGGGCAGATGGCGCGCAGCGGCGGCGGGCAGATACTCAACGTGGCTTCGGTGGTCGGCTTCATGCCCGGCCCGTGGATGAGCAACTACTACGCCAGCAAGGCCTACGTCCTGCACCTGTCCGAGGCGCTGCGCTCCGAGCTCAAGCGCCACGGCGTCAAGGTCTCGGTGCTGTGCCCGGGGCCGACGCGCACGGCCTTCTTCCGCAATGCCAGCGTGGAGGCCACACGCCTGGACGGCAGCAAGCTGATGATGAGCCCCGAGGAAGTGGCACTGATCACGGTGAAGGCCCTGCAGCGCAACAAGGCCATCATCATCCCCGGCTGGCGCAACCGCCTGATGGCCTGGAGCCCTCGCCTGGCGCCGCGCTGGCTGGTGCGCTGGATCGCCGGGCGGGCCAACCGCTCGGTCCTGCCGTTGCGCTAGGCCGGCCACGGCGGGCTGGGTTCCCCGGGCGCGGCCGGCTAAACTGCGGACCATCGCCCCTACCGGAGGACATCCCATGGACTGCCTGTTCTGCAAGATCGCCGCGGGGGAAATCCCGGCGCGCAAGCTCTACGAAGACGACCAGGTCATCGCCTTCCACGATATCGGCCCGCAGGCGCCGGTGCATTTCCTGGTGGTGCCCAAGCGCCACATTGCCACCCTCAACGATCTGGAGGAGGCTGACAAGCCGCTGGCCGGGCACATCCTCCTCACCGCCCAGCGCCTGGCCGCCGAGCAGGGCTGCGCGGAAGGCTTCCGGGTGGTGATGAACTGCAACGACCTGGGCGGCCAGACCGTGCACCACATCCACATGCACGTCCTCGGCCAGCGCCAGATGCACTGGCCACCGGGCTGAGCCGCCAGGCGCCGGGCGGCCGCGCAGCCGCCCCGCCGCAAGACCTGTCATCGGCAATCCGTTAAACTGGCCGCTGTTTTCCCTTTCGGAGGTGCGCCATGTCCGCCGACCGTCACTATTCCCCCGCCGACCGCTTCCTGCTGCAGGCCGATGCCGCGTTGCGCACCCTGCTGCCCTTCAGCGGTCACCCGGCGCGCCCGTCGCCGGCCATCGTGCAGCCCGACGCCGAACTCGACGAGGCCGACAGCCGCCACATCGCCGGGCTGATGCGCATCAACCACACCGGCGAGGTCTGCGCCCAGGCGCTGTACCAGGGCCAGGCGCTGACCGCCAAGTTGCCGCAGGTGCGCAAGGCCATGGAGGAAGCCGCCGACGAGGAAGTCGACCACCTGGCCTGGTGCGAACAGCGCATCCGCGAACTGGGCAGCCGCCCGAGCCTGCTCAACCCGCTGTTCTACGGCCTGTCCTTCGGCGTCGGCGCGGCGGCGGGGCTGATCAGCGACCGCATCAGCCTGGGCTTCGTCGCGGCCACCGAGGACCAGGTGTGCAAGCACCTCGACGAGCACCTGGAGCAACTGCCGGCCGAAGACCAGAAGAGCCGCGCCATCCTCGAGCAGATGCGCGTGGACGAGGAACACCACGCCAACAGCGCCATCGACGCCGGCGGCGTGCGCTTCCCGGCGCCGGTGAAGTTCGGCATGTCGCTGCTGTCCAAGGTCATGACCAAGACCACCTATCGGATCTAGGCGTCAGGCGGCAGGCTTCAGGCGGCAGGCAAGAGCGCGAGGGGCGCCCTTCGCAGGAGCGAGCTTGCTCGCGAACGATTCCGCGCCGGAGCCCGGTTCGCTCGCTCTTGCCTGCAGCCTGCCGCCTGCCGCCTGCAGCCGCCTCAGTGCGGCATATTGCGGCCGTAGAAGATCTCCAGCATCTCGTGGCGGACGCGCTCTTCCACCTGCTTGCGCTGCTCCGCCGAGAGGTTGCTGGTAGCGTCGCCGAACAGGTAGTTGTCCAGGTCGAACTGCTTGAGCAGCATCTTGGTGTGGAACAGGTTCTCCTGGTACACGTTCACGTCGGTCATCTGGTAGGCCTCGTACGTGTCGTCGGAGAGGTAGTTCTGGATCGAGTTGATCTCGTGGTCGATGAAGTGCTTCTTGCCCTCCACGTCGCGGGTGAAGCCGCGCACGCGGTAGTCCACGGTGACGATGTCCGAGTCGAACTGGTGGATCAGGTAGTTGAGCGCCTTCAGCGGCGAGATCACCCCGCAGGTGGAAACGTCGATGTCCACCCGGAAGGTCGCGATGCCTTCCACCGGATGGATCTCCGGGTAGGTGTGCACGGTGATGTGGCTCTTGTCCAGGTGCGCCAGTATGGTTTCCGGTAGCGGCCCGGGGGACTCCTCGATCTGGCTGTCGGTCGGGGTGACCGGCTGCTCGGAGATCAGGATGGTAACGCTGGCGCCTTGGGGGTCGTAGTCCTGACGGGCAATGTTCAGGATGTTGGCGCCGATGATGTCGACGACATCCGTGAGGATCTGCGTCAGACGCTCGGCATCGTACTCTTCGTCGATGTACTGCACGTAGGCCTGCTGGTCTTCCGGCGTCTCGGCGTAGCAGATGTCGTAGATGTTGAAGCTCAAGGTCTTCGTCAGGTTGTTGAACCCGTGGAGCTTGAGTTTGCTTTTCACCGTGGGGAACTCTCTTCAATGCGGCTCTGCCGCGTGGTTGAGCATGCCCGTCAGATGCATACGGCGCACCTGCGTAGGACGGTTTACACCTCTTCGCGTTGGCGATTGTGGTTGCTTGGTTTGGGGCCTGGCCCCGAAAAAAGGTGGCGCATTATGCAGAGGTCGGGCGACCTCTGCCAGCCTTTACGCCACCGCCATGACGATCACGTGACGAGGGGAATCAGCCGAGCTCGACGATCTCGTAGTCGTGGGTGATCGCCACGCCCGCGCGGCCGAGCATGATCGAGGCCGAGCAGTACTTCTCCGCCGACAGCTCGACGGCGCGCTTGACCTGGGCTTCCTTCAGGCCACGGCCCTTGACCACGAAGTGCACGTGGATCTTCGTGAACACCTTCGGGTCCTCGTCGGCGCGCTCGGCCTCGAGGAAGGCCTCGCAGCTCTCCACCGGCTGGCGGCCCTTCCTGAGGATGCTTACCACGTCGAAGTTGGTGCAGCCGCCCAGGCCGAGCAGCAGCATTTCCATCGGGCGCACGCCCAGGTTGCGGCCACCGGCATCGGGCGGACCGTCCATCACCACCACATGACCGCTGCCGGATTCACCGAGGAACATGGCCTCGCCGGCCCACTGGATTCTCGCTTTCATGCAAAGGCTTCCGCCGGAAAAAAAAGGGGGCGCCAGCTTACCACAAGGCCTGGAATGCTCAGGCGATGTTGACCAGGTCTCAATTCGAGCCCTGATACCCTAACGTTCTATTATGCTGGCGTCATTTTACTGGCACACTCCTGAGGTTAAATTGACGGCCCGACCAGCTTTCGATTGTCGGCGCCAGGGCGTCTGTTTAAGCTCTTGCCATTAAAAAGACCGCCGGCCATTGTAGCGGCGGCACCGATGCTCGGGGGAGAGCATCGTAAAGTCACGGTAATCCAGCCAAGGACGACACATAACAACTCGACAAAGCGCCTGTCGTGCACAGGGCCATTCTTATAATTTCGGGACTCGGGCATGGTAGCTATTACCCTTACACCCAAACACAAAAACCTCGACAAGTTGCTCGCACACTGTCACCGCCGCCGCTACACCCCCAAGAGCACCATCATCTACGCCGGGGATCGTTGCGAAAGCCTGTTCTTCATCATCAAGGGCTCGGTCACCGTCCTGATCGAGGACGACGACGGCCGGGAAATGATCATCGGCTACCTCAACAGCGGGGACTTCTTCGGCGAGATGGGGCTGTTCGAGAAGGACGGCAGCGCCGCCCAGGAACGCAGCGCGTGGGTTCGCGCCAAGGGCGAGTGCGAGGTGGCGGAAATCAGCTACACCAAGTTCCGCGAACTCTGCCTGCAGGACCCGGAGATTCTCCTCACCCTCGGCAGCCAGATGGCCGAGCGCCTGCGCAAGACCACGCGCAAGGTCGGCGACCTGGCCTTCCTCGACGTCACCGGGCGCGTCGCCCGCACCCTGCTGGACCTGTGCCAGCAGCCGGACGCCATGACCCACCCCGACGGCATGCAGATCAAGATCACCCGCCAGGAGATCGGCCGTATCGTCGGCTGCTCGCGGGAGATGGTCGGCCGCGTGCTGAAGAGCCTGGAGGAACAGGGCCTGGTGCACGTGAAGGGCAAGACCATGGTGGTGTTCGGCACCCGCTGAACACCAGGTGCGAAAAGGCCGGCGAATCAGGCTGCGTGAAAAACCGAGCGGCTCTTCGAAGAGCGCGTTCCTACGTGAAATCTGAAGAGGCTTGGCTATTCAGCCAATCCAGAATCCACGTAGAAACGCGAAATCCAGGTTGTTTTTTAACCAGTGGGACCGATCCTGAGGTTTTCACACAGCCTGTTCGGCGGGGCTTTTTCCTGTCAGGCGCGGTCGCGTTCCAGCAGCGGCTTGAGGAAGCACCCGGTGTGCGACGCCTCCATCTCCGCCACCTGCTCCGGCGTGCCGCTGGCGATGATCTGGCCACCCTTGGAGCCGCCTTCGGGGCCGAGGTCGACCAGCCAGTCGGCGGTCTTGATCACGTCCAGGTTGTGCTCGATCACTACCACTGTGTTGCCGTGGTCGCGCAGGCGGTGCAGCACGTCGAGCAGTTGCTGGATGTCCGCGAAGTGCAGGCCGGTGGTCGGCTCGTCGAGGATGTACAGGGTCTTGCCGGTATCGCGCTTGGACAGCTCGCGGGACAGCTTCACCCGCTGCGCCTCACCGCCGGACAGGGTGGTCGCGCTCTGCCCCAGCTTGATGTACGACAGGCCCACGTCGATCAGCGTCTGTAGCTTGCGGGCGATGGCCGGCACGGCGTCGAAGAACGCCCGGGCATCCTCGATGGTCATGTCCAGCACCTCGGTGATGCTCTTGCCCTTGTAGCGGATCTCCAGCGTCTCGCGGTTGTAGCGCTTGCCCTTGCAGACGTCACAGGGCACGTAGATGTCCGGCAGGAAGTGCATCTCCACCTTGATCACGCCATCGCCCTGGCAGGCCTCGCAGCGGCCGCCCTTGACGTTGAACGAGAAGCGCCCCGGGCCGTAGCCGCGCGAGCGGGCTTCCGGCACCCCGGCGAACAACTCGCGGATGGGGGTGAACAGGCCGGTGTAGGTCGCCGGGTTCGAGCGCGGGGTGCGGCCGATCGGGCTCTGGTCGATGTCCACCACCTTGTCCAGGTGCTGCAGGCCGTCGAAGGAATCGTAGGGCGCGACCTCCAGGCTGGTGGCGCCGTTCAGCGCGGTGGCGGTGATCGGGAACAGGGTGTTGTTGATCAGCGTCGACTTGCCCGAGCCGGACACGCCGGTGACGCAGGTGAACAGGCCGACCGGCAGCTCCAGGTTGACGTTGCGCAGGTTGTTGCCGCGCGCGCCCTTGAGCTTTAGCAACTGCTTCTTGTTGCGCGGCGTGCGCGTGGCCGGCACCACGATCTTCTGGCGGCCGGAGAGGTACTTGCCGGTGACCGAGTCCGGGTGGCTCATGACCTGCTCGGGGGTGCCCTCGGCGACGATCTGCCCGCCGTGCACGCCGGCGCCGGGGCCGATGTCCACCACATAGTCGGCGAGGCGGATGGCGTCCTCGTCGTGCTCCACCACTATCACCGTGTTGCCCAGGTTGCGCAGGTGGGTGAGGGTGGCCAGCAGGCGCTCGTTGTCGCGCTGGTGCAGGCCGATGGAGGGCTCGTCGAGGATGTACATCACCCCCACCAGGCCGGCGCCGATCTGGCTGGCCAGGCGGATGCGCTGGGCCTCGCCGCCGGACAGGGTGTCGGCGCTGCGGTCGAGGGTCAGGTAGTCGAGGCCGACGTTGACCAGGAACTGCAGGCGCTCGCGGATCTCCTTGAGGATCTTCGCCGCGATCTCGCCGCGGCGGCCGGTCAGGGTCAGCCCGGCGGCGTATTCGCTGGCCTCGCCCACCGGCATCGCGGTGACCGCCGGCAGGGTCCTGTCGCCCACCCACACGTGGCGCGCCTCGCGGCGCAGGCGGGTGCCGTGGCAGTCCGGGCAGGGCTGGGTGCTGAGGAACTTGGCCAGCTCCTCGCGCACGGTCATGGACTCGGTCTCGCGGTAGCGGCGCTCCAGGTTCGGCAGGATGCCTTCGAAGGGGTGGGCGCGCTTGACGATGTCGCCGCGGTCGTTGAGGTAGCGGAACTCGACGTTCTCGCGGCCCGAACCGTTCAGGATGAACTTCTGGTGCTCGGCGGAGAGCTCCTGGAAGGGCTCCTCCAGGCTGAAGCCGAAGTGCGCGGCCAGCGAGCCGAGCATCTGGAAGTAGTAGACGTTGCGCCTGTCCCAGCCGCGGATGGCGCCCTCGGCCAGGGTCAGCTCGCCGTTGACCACCCGGCGCGCGTCGAAGAACTGCTTCACGCCCAGGCCGTCGCAGGTGGGGCAGGCGCCGGCCGGGTTGTTGAAGGAGAACAGCTTGGGCTCCAGCTCGCTGATGGAGTGGCCGCAGACCGGGCAGGCGAAGCGCGCGGAGAAGATCATCTCCTCGCCTTCTTCGCCCTGCTTTTTGTCGTCTTCGTCGGGGAGTGGCGCCACCAGGGCGATGCCGTCGGCCAGGTTGATGGCCGTCTCGAAGGACTCCGCCAGGCGCTGCTGCAAGTCGCCGCGGACCTTGAAGCGGTCCACCACCACGTCGATGGAGTGCTTCTGCTTCTTGTCCAGCTTGGGCAGTTCGTCCAGCTCGTAGAGCTTGCCGTCGACCCGCGCGCGGACGAAGCCCTGGGCGCGCATCTCCTCGAACACCGCCAGGTGCTCGCCCTTGCGTTCGCGGATCACCGGGGCCAGCAGCATCAGCCGGCGGCCCTCGGGCAGCGCCAGCACCTGGTCGACCATCTGGCTGACGGTCTGCGCCTCCAGCGGGATGTCGTGGTCCGGGCAGCGCGGGATGCCGACGCGGGCGTAGAGCAGGCGCAGGTAGTCGTAGATCTCGGTGATGGTGCCCACGGTGGAGCGCGGGTTGTGCGAAGTGGACTTCTGCTCGATGGAGATCGCCGGCGACAGGCCCTCGATGGTGTCGACGTCGGGTTTTTCCATCATCGAGAGGAACTGCCGGGCATAGGCCGACAGGGATTCCACGTAGCGGCGCTGGCCCTCGGCGTAGAGGGTGTCGAAGGCCAGGGAGGACTTGCCGGAGCCGGACAGGCCGGTGATCACGATCAGCTTGTCGCGGGGCAGGGTCAGGTCGATGTTCTTCAGGTTGTGGGTACGTGCCCCACGGATGAGGATCTTGTCCACAGCGGCCTCGCATGGCGGGCGAAAACCGCTGAGTATACGTTTCCCCGGCAGTACGCGGCAAAGTGGCGCGTCTGTGCCGCCGGGCGGCAGGGCTGCTAGAATGCCCGGCTATTTTTCGGCGTCGGCGGCAGCCGGCCATCCGGGAACGGATGGGCACGCCATTGCGGGAGCAAGAAGCACAAGCCCGCTCCAGTCATTCCCCTGAGGGACTTATGCACGACACCCACACTGAGCGCATGAGTGGCACCGAAACCCGCGCGGCCGTCGGCCTTTCCCTGGTCTTCGCGTTCCGCATGCTCGGCATGTTCATGGTCCTGCCGGTACTCGCCACCTACGGTCAGGACCTGGCCGGCGCGACCCCGGCGCTGATCGGCCTGGCCATCGGCGCCTACGGCCTGACCCAGGCCATCCTGCAGATACCCCTGGGCACCCTGTCCGACCGCATCGGCCGCCGGCCGATCATCGTCGTCGGCCTGCTGGTGTTCGCCCTCGGCGCGGCCGTGGCGGCCAACGCCGACGGCATCTGGGGCGTCATCGCCGGGCGGGTGATCCAGGGCGCCGGGGCGATCTCCGCCGCGGTCATGGCCATGCTCTCCGACCTCACCCGCGAGCAGCACCGCACCAAGGCCATGGCCACCATCGGCATGAGCATCGGCGTGTCCTTCGCCGTGGCCATGGTCGCCGGCCCGGTGCTGACGCACCTGTTCGGCCTGCATGGGCTGTTCTGGTTCACCGCCGGCATGGCGCTGGTCGGCCTGCTGATCATCCTGTTCTTCGTCCCCAGCCCGGACCACCGCCTGCAGCACCGCGAGTCCAGCGTGGCCGCCCAGGCGCTGATCCCGACCCTGAAGAATGCCGACCTGCTGCGCCTGGACGCCGGCATCCTGGTGCTGCACGCCATCCTCATGGCCAGCTTCGTGGCCCTGCCGCTGGCCCTGGTGGAGCGCGCCGGGCTGCCCAAGGAAGAGCACTGGTGGGTCTACCTGACCGCGCTGCTGGTGGGCTTCTTCGGCATGGTGCCGTTCATCATCTACGCCGAGAAGAAGCGCCAGATGAAGCGCGTGCTGGCCGGCGCGGTGGCCACCCTGCTGCTGTGCGAGCTGTTCTTCTGGGAATTCGGCTACAGCCTGAAGGAACTGGTGTTCGGCATCATCGTCTACTTCACCGCCTTCAACCTGCTGGAAGCCTCACTGCCGTCGCTGGTGAGCAAGGTGTCGCCGGCCGGCGGCAAGGGCACGGCAATGGGCGTGTACTCCACCAGCCAGTTCCTCGGCGCTGCGGTGGGCGGCATCCTCGGCGGCTGGATGTTCCAGCACGGCGGGCTGGACGGGGTGTTCATCGGCTGCGCAGCGCTGGCTGCCATCTGGCTGGCGATTGCTGTTACCATGCGTGAACCGCCGTATGTAACGAGCATCCGCCTGCCCCTGTCTGACGAGGCGCTGCGTGATGCCTCGTTGGCCGAGCGTTTCAAGGCATTGCCCGGTGTGAGCGATGTGATGGTGGTCGCCGAAGAGGCCGCCGCTTATGTCAAAGTAGATTCCCAACAAGTGGATCGCACGTCCCTCGAGCGCCTGGCAGGCGCCGAGCCGGCGACGTGCTGAAGCCTTTAGGAGAGCGTCATGGCCCGTGGGGTTAACAAAGTCATTCTGGTTGGTAACGTCGGTGGCGATCCGGAAACCCGCTACCTGCCCAACGGCAACGCGGTGACCAACGTCACCCTGGCCACCAGCGAGAGCTGGAAGGACAAGCAGACCGGCCAGCAGCAGGAACGTACCGAATGGCACCGCGTGGTGTTCTTCGGCCGCCTGGCGGAGATCGTCGCCGAGTACGTGCGCAAGGGTTCGCAGATCTACGTCGAAGGCAGCCTGCGTACCCGCAAGTGGCAGGGCCAGGACGGTCAGGACAAGTACACCACCGAGATCGTGGTGGACATCAACGGCAACATGCAACTGCTCGGCGGCCGTCCGGGCGCCGGCGGCGACGACGCCCCGCGTGCGCCGCGCGAACCCCAGCAGCGCCCGCAAC
>NZ_QGSL01000106.1:221047-254440 GCF_003176655.1 Pseudomonas sp. RW407
GTCTTGCAATCCCCGAAGTGATCCTGATCGAGCCCAAGGTTTTCGGTGACGACCGGGGTTTCTTCTTCGAAAGCTTCAACCACCAGCAATTCGAGGAAGCCATCGGCCGCCCGGTCAAGTTCGTCCAGGACAACCACTCACGCTCGTCGAAAGGCGTGCTGCGCGGCCTGCACTACCAGCTCCAGAATCCCCAGGGGAAACTGGTGCGCGTGGTCAATGGCGAAGTCTTCGACGTCGCCGTGGACATGCGCCGCTCCTCGCCGACCTTCGGCAAATGGGTGGGCGCGCTGCTGAGCGCGGAGAACAAGCACCAGCTATGGGTGCCGGAAGGCTTCGCCCACGGCTTCGTGGTGCTGTCGGAGTCGGCGGACTTCCTCTACAAGACCACCGATTATTACGCGCCGCAGCATGAGCGCTGCCTGGCCTGGAACGATACCGAGGTGGGCGTGGACTGGATGCTCGAGCGTCTCGATGGCGTCGCTCCGCAGCTCTCGGCCAAGGACCAGGTCGGCAAGTCGTTCTCCGAGGCCGAGTGCTACGCATGAACCCCCATGCTGCGGCCCCTGTCTCCCTGCCGTCTCTACTGCGCAGCCTGTGGGCCCATGGACAATTGATCGTGCAAATGACCCGCCGCGAAGTGGTGGGTCGCTACAAGGGCTCGGTCATGGGGCTGCTGTGGTCCTTCCTCAATCCGCTGTTCATGCTGGCGGTGTATACCTTCGTGTTCTCGGTGGTATTCAAGGCCCGCTGGGGCGGCAGCGAAGATGAAAGCCGCGGCCAGTTCGCCGTCATCCTGTTCGCGGGGATGATCGTGCACGGCCTCTTCGCCGAAGTGCTGAACCGGGCGCCGACGCTGATTCTCGGCAACGTCAACTACGTGAAGAAAGTGGTCTTCCCGTTGGAGATCCTGCCGGTGGTCAGCCTGGCTGCGGCGCTCTTCCACAGCCTGGTGAGCGTCGTCGTACTGCTGGGCGCCAAACTGCTGATTACCGGCACCCTGCAGTGGACATCGGTATTCCTGCCGCTGGTCCTGCTGCCACTGATGATCTTCACCCTGGGCCTGGCCTGGTTTCTCGCCTCCCTTGGCGTCTACCTGCGCGACGTGGGCCAGACAATCGGAATTCTCACCACCATCATGCTGTTCCTGTCCCCGGTGTTCTTCCCGGTCACCGCGCTGCCGGAAAACCTGCGCCCATTGATGATGGCCAACCCGCTGACGTTCATCATCGAGCAGGCCCGGGATGTACTGATCTGGGGCCGCCTGCCGGCCTGGCGAGGCCTGGCGCTCTACATGCTGGCATCCAGCCTGACCGCCTGGCTCGGCTATGCCTGGTTCCAGAAGACCCGTCGAGGTTTCGCGGATGTCCTCTGACGATGTGGCGATCCGCGTCCGCGGCATCAGCAAATGCTTCACCACCTACGACAAGCCCCATGACCGCCTGAAACAGGCCTTCATGCCCCGCCTGAACCGCCTGCTGGGACGTACCGCGCCCCACTATGGCCGGGAATTCTGGGCGTTGAAGGATATCGACTTCGAAGTCGCCCGTGGCGAAACCGTGGGTATCGTCGGCCGTAACGGCTCCGGCAAGTCGACCCTGCTGCAGATCATTTGCGGCACGCTGATGCCGACCAGTGGAGAAATCGAAACCCATGGCCGCATTGCCGCGCTCCTGGAGCTGGGTTCCGGCTTCAACCCCGAATTCAGCGGACGCGAGAACGTCTACCTGAACGCCTCGGTCCTCGGGCTGAGTCGCCAGGAAGTGGACCAGCGCTTCGACAGCATCCTGGCCTTCGCCGACATCGGCGACTTCATCGACCAGCCGGTGAAGAACTACTCCAGCGGCATGGCGCTGCGCCTGGCCTTTGCGGTGCAGGCGCAAGTCGACCCGGACATCATGATCGTGGACGAGGCGCTGGCCGTCGGTGACGCACGCTTCCAGGCCAAATGCTTCGAGCGCCTGCGCCAGCTGAAGGAAAACGGCACCAGCATCCTGCTGGTCACCCACTCCAGCGAACAGGTGGTCACCCACTGCTCGCGCGCCATTCTCCTGGATTCGCACCGGGTACGGATGATCGGCGAACCGCGGCCGGTGATGAATCGCTACATGGACCTGCTGTTCGGGCGAGAAAAGCGCGAGGACACACAGGTAAACGAGCCCGCTACCCCGTCTTCCTCCAAGCGATTGAGCGCATCTCTTCTCAGCCGGGAGGAGGATCTTTATTCAACCCGTGCGCACTACAATCCGAACGAATATCGCTGGGGAGATGGAGCTGCAACTATTCTGGACTTCAACCTGCGAGCCAATGGCCTGGAGTTTTCTCACAGTGCCACCTCCGGCAGCAGGATCACGCTGGATGTAGCAATCCGCTTCAACCAACTGGTGGTCAACCCCATACTGGGCTTCAACGTCAAGACCAAAGAAGGTGTGACGTTGTCCGGCAGTAATTCCTATCTGCTTGAATGCGCCGCTTTCCAGTCCTCCGGGCAACAAGGCAGCGTGGTAACTGCGCGTCTTGAGTTCGAGAATCGACTGGCATGCGGAGACTACTTCCTATCGCTAGGCGTGGCATCACGCCAAGGCCAGGACATAGTGCCGCATGATCGTCGCTACGACTCCATTCATCTGGTGGTAGCTCCGACCGATACTATTTCCGGTCTGGTGGACCTGGGGCTCACCATGGAAATTGATCAGGTAACCGTTGATGTTCCAACTTGAAAGCCAAGGCTACATTTTTGTCGAAGCCCAGAGATACTGGGCCCGCCCTGAATATTCGGGAATAGCCTATAGCGATGGTGATTTCGCTGAAAATCACCTGGGACGCATCATTAGCGGGGCATCCGATCTTTCAGTACTGTCCAGCGAACTACGCCGACAGTGCCAGGACTGGCAAACGCTGTACCACCTCAGTTCCCAACGCGCCAATGTTCTCCGCCCCTTCGAGCACCTGCTGCAAGGCAAGGTGCTGGAGATAGGCGCAGGTTGCGGCGCCATCAGCCGTTACCTTGGTGAGTCCGGCGGCCAGATCCTGTCCCTGGAGGGCAGCCCCCGCCGCGCCGCCATTGCCGCCAGCCGTACGCGTGACCTCGAGAACGTCACCGTTCTGACGGAGCGCTTCGACGATTTCCGTACCGATGAGCGCTTCGACGCCATCACGCTGATCGGTGTTCTCGAATACGCGAACATGTTCAGCGATGGCGAGCATCCGGCGCTGAATATGCTCGAAAGAGTCAGGGAACTGCTGAAGCCCGATGGTCATCTCTTCATCGCCATCGAGAACCAGTTGGGTCTGAAGTACTTCGCTGGAGCCCCGGAGGACCATCTAGGGCAGGCGATGTACGGAATCGAAGGGCGCTACCAGCAAGGTCAACCGCAAACCTATGGCCGTCATGCGCTGGAAGCACTGGTTCGCAAGTCCGGGTTCAACAGCGTCGAACTCCTCGCGGCCTTTCCCGACTACAAGCTTCCCAAATCGATCGTGACAGCGAAGGGTTGCAGTTCGATGGACTTCGACGCTGCGGCACTCGCCTGGCAAAGCGTCCAGAACGACCCGCAGTTGCCCCGCGAAACCCATTTCAAGCTCGGTAATACCTGGCCAGTCATTTTCGAGAACAGGCTTTCTCTGGACCTGGCCAACTCATTCATCGTGGTTGCCTCAAGAGACACGACAGCAAGTGTTCCAGAACAAGTTCTGGCCTACCACTACAGTACTGAACGCGCACGGCCATTCTGCAAAGAAACGCGCTTCGAAGAACCAGCACCGGGGAAAGTCGACGTCATATGCCGTCGACTGTCATCGGAAGTAGCTGCCGCCGACACAGTTAACCTGAGCCTGCAGCCAAACGCCGACTACAGCAAGGGCCAGGTTCTCTCTCTGGCCTTCCTGAAATGCCTGACCACGCCGGGCTGGCGCATCAACGAACTCGCGGAATTGATCAAGGTCCATGCGCGTCTGCTTGCCGCCCTCGCATTCGGATCTGCCGATCACTCGTCGCCACTGACAAGCCGCAGTCTACTTCCCGGCGAACTCTTCGATGCCATACCGCAGAACGTCATTTGTACCAGTGATGGTATGCAGTTATTCGACAAGGAGTGGTCCGTTGCTCACGATATCGAGCTTGGCTACGTCATATTCCGCGGTCTGCTGCTCATGCTTCATCAGGCGGGTAGCATCTATCCTCCAGAAGATGCCCCTGAGGTATCCAGAAAGGCCTTCATAGAGCATGTCATGGCCGCAGCTGAACTCCCCGTGAACTCGGCTGATCTTGAACGCTACATTGCTCAGGAAGCAGATATCCAGCAAACCATCACAGGCCTCGACAAAGGCCAGCTGATGAACTGGCAGCCTGACGCTCCATTATCTCCAGCGCCATTGAAGAAAAGAGCGAACGCCACTCTTTACTTCACCGAGAATGGGGAGTTCTCCGAAGCGAAGTCCTTGCACAAGGAACTCCAGGCCGGGCGACAGGAAGTAGAGTTCGAACTGAACAGATCTCTCGGCCAAATCTCCAGGCTTCGCTGCGATCCTATTGATCAACCGCATTGGCTCATTCTCCATGACCTGGTAGTGCATGATGCTCAGAGCCAGGAGCTGTGGAGATACTCTGTTGATTCGCAGCAGGCCACTCATATAGGCATAACTGATGTCCTGAGCAACAGTACATTGCTTCGCGCCAGCGATAACGATCCACAAGTAATATTGCCAGCGATACCGGAACAAGGACAGCTTAGGGTTCAGCTGGATATCGAATTGCTGAGCGAGGCACGTGCCTGCCAACTTATTCAGCAGTCGAACCAGGAGCGTAAACAGCAAAGCCAGGAGTTGCAGAATGCTTTGCACGACAGCAGGCAGCATGCTGAAGCGTTGCAACAGCGCTTGGTCGAGAAAGACCACCTGACCCACGCGCTGAACCAAAGCATCAACGAAATCCGCAATTCGACTAGTTGGCGCCTCACCCGCCCGCTCCGCCTGGCCGGGCGCTTGTCCCGCAGGGCACTGAACGCCGCGCGAACGGCACGACACCTGGCCCGCCAACACGGTTGGCGCATGCTGCTGGAGCGCGGTCTCCAGGTGCTGCGTCGAGAGGGTCTACGCGGAGTCATCGCGCGCGCGCGCCAGCATCGCCGGCTGCAGATGCAACAGCCACTGCCGCCCGCCTCTCCGCTGAAAGTCATTCCTGCAGTCTTGGGCAGGGACTCGGCAGGCCATTACCAGTTAGCCAGGAGCGGTGGCTACTGTTATGTCCCCCCCGCCCGTCCAGATGATCTCGAGGCTCGTATCGCAGCAATCGGCAGCCAACCGTACTTCTCGATCGTAGTCCCGGTCTACAACACCCCGCTGGACCTGCTGGACAAGCTGTTGGCCTCTGTGCGCGACCAGTGGTATCCCCACTGGCAACTGATCCTGGCGGATGACAAGAGCCCTGCCGAAGATATCCAGGCCGCTCTCGCAAGCATCGACGACCCAAGCATCAAGGTGCTGCGCCTGGAAAAGAACCAGGGCATCTCCGGCGCCACCAACGCGGCCATCGAGGCGTCCGACGGCGATTTCATCGTGTTCCTCGACCACGACGACGAACTGACCGCCGACTGCCTCTACGAAATGGCGCTGTGCATCGAACGCGACGCACCCGACTTCATCTACAGTGACGAGGACAAGCTGGCCGAGGATGGCAGCTATACCCAGCCGCACTTCAAGCCGGACTGGTCGCCGGACACGATGATGAGCACCATGTTCACCTGCCATGCCTCCTGCGTGCGAAAGAGCCTGTTGGAAAAGACCGGCTTGCTGCGCAGCCAGTTCGATGGCTGCCAGGACTGGGACTTCGTGCTACGGGTCGCCGAACATACCCGGCGGATCAGCCACATTCCGAAGGTGCTGTACCACTGGCGGATCATCCCCGCGTCGGTGGCTTCGGACATCGCCGCCAAACCCTACGTCCTCGAAGCCTCGCGCCAGGTACGCCTGGATGCCCTGCGACGCCGCGGCTTGGCCGGCGACGTGGAGCCCGTCACCCAGGTGCCCGGCTACTTCCGGGTCAACTATCACCTGCAGGGAACGCCGCGGATCTCGATCATCATTCCCAGCCGCGACAATGCCGAAGTGCTGCGCCGCTGCCTGGACTCGATCCGCAGCCAGACGACCTACGCCAACCACGAAATCATTCTTCTGGACAACGGCTCGGTGCAACCCGAGACACTGGCCTACCTGGAAACCCAGAAGAAGCAGGAAGGCACCCAGGTCATCCGCCACGACGCGCCCTTCAACTTCTCCGAGCTGAACAACCTGGGTGTTCGGCATGCCCATGGGGACCTCCTGCTGTTCCTCAACGACGACACCGAGGTGCTCTGCCCAGACTGGCTCGAGCGCATGGGTGGATATGCCCAGTTGCCGCACGTCGCAGCCGTCGGTGCGAAGCTGCTGTACCCCGACGACAAGGGCATACAGCACGCCGGGGTGCTGAACCTAGCCAATGGTCCGGTGCATGCCCTCCTGCATCATGACAGCGAGGCACCAGCCTATTTCATGCGCAACCTGATCGAATACAACTGGATGGCGGTCACCGGTGCCTGCCTGATGATGGAACGCAGCAAGTTCGACACCCTCGGCGGTTTCGACGAGTCGTTCCCCGTGGCCTACAACGATATCGAACTGTGCTTCCGCGGCATCGAGCACGGCTACTTCAATGTGGTCTGCCAGGCCGTCACGCTGGTCCACCACGAATCCGTCAGCCGCGGTCTGGACCAGATCGATCCGGCGAAACTGGCACGCCTGCAGAACGAACTGGCCCGGCTCTATCAGAAGCATCCGCAGTATTTCCAGTACGACCCCTTCCATAATCCGAATCTGCATCCCAGCGGGCTCAATTTCGAGGTGCCGGCCTGATGCATGCCAATCTGATGCAGTCCTCCTCCGCAGAAGCCCAGCCACCCTATGATCTGAGCGAACTCGAGCACTTGGTCGAACAGGCCGGAGCGGTATCCTTCGATTTCTTCGACACCCTGTTCGTACGGCCCCTGCTGGACCCCGAGGATGCCTTCGAGATCCTGGCTCAACGACACGCCATGCCGGACTTCCGCAGCCGCCGGCAGGCAGCCCAGGCAGGCGCATTCCGCAACATGCTCGCCGCAAGCCGCAAGGAAATCACCCTGCAGGACATTTACGCCTGCTTCGAGGGCGACCAGGCCCAGGCGATGATGCGAGCGGAATACGAACTGGAACTGGAACTGATCGAACCCAACCCGGACCTGTTCCCGCTGCTCCAGCGCCTGGTGGCTGCCGGCAAAGCCGTCGCGATCACTTCCGACATGTACTTCTCGGCGGACTTCTTCCTCGACGCCCTGCGCCCCTATGGCCTGGAGTCAGTGCCGCTGTTCATTTCGGCCGACTGCAATGCCACCAAACGCGACAGTGGCGAGCTGTTCGACCACGTCATATGGCATTTCAACCTCCCGGCCAACCGCATCCTGCACATTGGCGACAGTCTGTTGGGCGACGTGACCCGACCGCAGGAAAAGGGCCTGATGGCCTATCACTACCAACCACTGCGCAGTAGACCCAAGGAGAAAGGACTCTCCCTGGGAACTTCGATCGGTCATGGCCTGCTGCACACCCAGGGTCGGGCCATCGACGCGAACAGCTATGAAGAACTGGGCTTCCTGTATGGTGGCCCGGCAACCGTCGGCTTCCTCCAGTGGATCAGCGAGCAGGCACGCCGTGACCGGATCGATCACATCCTGTTCCTGTCACGCGACGGGTTCGCTCTAGAGCGCGTTGCGCGGCTGCGCCCGGAGTTGGCGCTGCCACGCAACGATTACTTCTATGGCTCGCGGATAGCCTTCACCCTCGCAGCCATCACCGAGCAGAACTTCACTCACCACCTGCCCTTCCTGCTGTCCGGCAGCGATGGACTCGCACCCTGCGAACTGCTCGAACGCATTGGCGTAACCGCGCCGGCGGCAGAGGTGATGAACGACCTCGGCCTGGGTAGTGAAACCGTCATTTCCCCTGCGCTGCAGCAAACCTTGACGAGCTTCCTGTATGCCTATCGATGGGAAATCCTCAAGGTATGCCAGACGAATCGACGGGCGCTGTTCAGTTACCTGCAGCAAATCGGCCTGAAGGCAGGTCAGCGCGTAGCCCTTGTGGATGTCGGCTGGAGCGGCACTACCCAGGAAGCGTTCGAGCAAGCCGTACGCCCGCTGCTACCGCTGGAAACCCATGGCTACTATTTCTGCCTGGCCGACACTCCGGAGCGTCGTCGGCGCGATGGTCAGCAAAGCATGCGGGCCCTGTTCGATGGAACGAACACTGCACCGGACGTCCTTTCGCGCCTCTATGCCAATCGCGTTGCGGTCGAATTGTTCTTCTCCGCGCCGCATGACTCCGTCATCGGGCTGGTTCCCGGTACGCCGGTAAGCATTCGCAGCGATGCCGGTCGCGATGCCTGCGACGACCTGCAGGGTGTATCCAGTGCCGTCTGCAGTGGCATCGAATCGTTCGCCAAGTTCTTCTATCCACTACAGGAACGCCTGCAACTTCGTCTGCAACCGCAGGATATCGCCTGGCCAATGGTGGAACTTGCCAGCACGAGCAACTGGGATAACCTGCCGCTGATCAAGCGCCTGAGGAACTTCGATGCCTGGGGTAGCTCGCGCAATCGGACCCTGACCATCACCGACTACCTGAGGGCTCATTGATAGCGGAGAATCCCTCCGACGCGCTCCAGTCGGCGCCACCAGAACAATAACGAAAAACCGAAGGACCTGCGGAGAGAGTGAACAATGGTGTCATTCAGCAAGGCAAACATCGTTTGGCAACAAGGCACCATATCGCCACAACGACGCCAGCACCTGCTCGGCCAGCGCCCCTGCACTCTCTGGCTCACCGGACTGAGCGGGGCAGGCAAGTCGACGCTGGCCTTCGCCCTGGAGCACGCCTTGATCGAACAGGGCCGGCTCTGCTACGTGCTGGATGGCGATAACGTCCGTCACGGGCTGAATCGCAACCTGGGCTTCACGCCTGCCGACCGCGCCGAGAACATCCGGCGCATTGCCGAAGTGGCCCGCCTGATGAACGATGCGGGGCTGATCGTGATTACCGCTTTCATCTCGCCTTACCGGGAAGACCGCGCCATGGCCCAGCAGATCATCGGCGAGCACAGTTTCCAGGAAGTCCATGTGAGCACGCCCCTGGCCGTCTGCGAATCGCGCGACCCCAAAGGCCTGTACCTCAAGGCGCGCAACGGCGACATCCAGGAATTCACGGGTATTTCATCTCCCTACGAACCCCCGGAAGCACCAGAGCTGGTACTCAACACCCACGAGTTGCCTGTCGAGGAGTCGCTCTCCCGCCTGCTGGAATTGGCGCTGGCAAGCAGCCGCCTCCCCCTGTCCCCCTGAGTCAGCTGCAAGTGGCACGCTCGACGCGGCTTCTGCCTCCGGCCCAATGGCGCTATGTCCTGGCGTTCCTGATCCTGCTGTGGCCATTGCTGTGGTTGCTTCACCACTTCGCCGAGCGCTACTACAGCGAACAACTCGCAGAGCAGAACCAGCAGACCCTCGATCTGTACGTCGGTAACCTGCTCGGCACGCTACGTCGCTACGAGGACCTGCCACCGATCCTCAGCGAGCTGCCGGCGCTGCGAGCCACCCTGCGGCAAACCGAAGACCTGGAAACCCGGGATGCGGCGAATGCCCGTCTGACGGAGATCTGCCGGCGCACCGGCGCCGACGTCATCTACCTGATGCGCCCAGACGGCCTGACCCAGGCCGCCTCCAACTGGGACCAGCCGGACAGCTTCGTCGGCCGCAATTTCTCCTTCCGCCCCTACTACAAGGAGGCGATCCAGGGCAAGCCGGCGCGCTTCTTCGGCCTGGGCACCACCTCCAACCGGCGTGGCTACTACTTCGCCAGTGACGTTCGCGAAGGCGATAGATTGCTGGGCGTCCTGGTGGTCAAGCTGGATCTGGAGCACATGGAACAGCTCTGGGGCAACACGCCGGAGCAGTTGCTGGTCACCGACAGCAATGGCGTGGTCATCCTTTCCTCCAACAGCACCTGGCGCTTCCATGCCAGCCGTCCGCTGTCGCCGGCCAAGCGGCGCGAGATCGCCGAGAACATCCCCTATCCGGTGCTCGACCCCAAGCCTCTGCAAATCGACGAGAAACGCTGGATCAGCCTCAGCCGCGAGCTGTCGGAAACCGGCTGGACAGTGAGCATCTACACACCAAAGACGCAGATCGACCGCCCGGTACGCAGCGTGCTGCTGATAGGCGGCGCGACCCTCATGACCCTGCTGCTGCTGCTCGCCCTGCTGAGCATCAGCCGCCGCCATTACCTGGAACGCATCGCCCTGGAGGCCCAGGCCAAGCGCCAGCTGGAAATGCGCGTGCTGGAACGTACCCAGGAGCTGGAAGGCGCCAATGCCCGACTGCAGCAAGAGGTGCATGACCGCGAGCAGGCCCAGCGCGAGCTGATGCATGCCCAGGACGAAGTGGTACAGGCCGGCAAGCTGACGGCCCTGGGCACCATGTCGGCAAGCATCAGTCACGAGCTCAACCAGCCGCTCGCCGCCATCCGCAGCTACGCCGACAACGCCAAAGTGCTGCTGGACCACCAACGCCTCGACGACGCCCGCGGCAACCTGGAGCAGATCAGCTCGCTGACCGAGCGCATGGCCTCGATCATCGCCCACCTCAAGGCCTACGCCCGAGGCGCCCGTCGCGCGCCGGAAAACGTCGCCCTGCAGCCCGCGATCAACGACGCCCTGGCCCTGGTGGCCAGCCGGCGCCAGGCGATGAACGTCGAGCTGCAACGCGACCTGCCCGATGCGCCAATCTGGGTGCAGGCAGGGGAAACGCGCCTGCGGCAGATCCTCGCCAACCTGCTCTCCAACGCGCTCGATGCCCTCAGCGAGAAGGCCCCGCCACGGCGCCTCTGGCTCACGGCCGAGCAGAAGCCGGACGGCATCGTCCTGTACCTGCGCGACAACGGCCCGGGTTTCTCCGAGGAGGCCCTGGCCCACGCCCGCGAACCCTTCTTCACCACCAAGACCAGCGCCAAGGGGCTCGGCCTAGGCCTGGCCATCTGCGACACTCTGCTGCGCGCCCTCGGCGGCCGCCTGGAACTGGGCAATCACCCCGAGGGCGGCGCTCTCGTACAATTGCACCTGTTGCCGGGCATCCCCGGCGTGATGCCGACGCCCCAGGAGGAAACCCGCGCATGAGCAGCGCCGCATTCGCAGCCGATACCCAGGTCCTGCTGATCGACGATGATCCGCACCTGCGCCAGGCTCTGGGCCAGACCCTCGATCTCGCCGGCTTCCATGCCACCAGCCTGGGCGATGCCAGGGATCTGGACGCCAGCCTTGCGCGCGACTGGCCGGGCGTGGTGGTGAGCGATATCCGCATGCCTGGCGTCGACGGCCTGCAGTTGCTGGAACAGTTGCACGCCCAGGATCCGGAGTTGCCGGTGATCCTGATCACCGGGCATGGCGACGTGCCCCTGGCGGTCAAGGCCATGCGCGCCGGCGCCTACGACTTCCTCGAGAAACCCTTCCCCAGCGACGCCCTGCTCGACAGCGTGCGCCGCGCCCTGGAGGTGCGCCGCCTGGTGCTGGAGAACCGCAGCCTGCGCATGGCCCTGGCCGAGCGCAAGGAACTGAAGGGGCGCCTGGTCGGCCAATCGGCCGGCATGCAGCGCCTGCAGGAGCAGGTGGCGGCCCTCGCCGGACTGCAGGCCGACGTGCTGATCCTCGGCGAGACCGGCTCCGGCAAAGAAGTGGTCGCCCGCGCCCTGCACGACCTTTCCGGCCGGCGCAACGGCCCCTTCGTCGCTATCAACGCCGGCGCCCTGGCCGAGTCGGTGGTGGAAAGCGAGCTGTTCGGCCATGAGCAGGGCGCGTTCACCGGCGCGCAGAAGCGCCGCATCGGCAAGTTCGAGTTCGCCAACGGCGGCACCCTGTTCCTCGACGAGATCGAGAGCATGAGCCTGGACGTACAGGTCAAGCTGCTGCGCCTGTTGCAGGAACGGGTGGTCGAGCGCCTGGGCTCGAACCAGCTGATCCCCCTGGACATCCGCATCATCGCCGCGACCAAGGAGGACCTGCGCCTGGCCGCCGACGACGGCCGCTTCCGCGCCGACCTCTATTACCGCCTGAACGTCGCCAGCCTGCGCATTCCGCCCCTGCGCGAGCGCGGCGAGGACATCCTGCTGCTGTTCCAGCATTTCGCCGAGGGAGCCGCGCAGCGCCACGGCATCCCGCCGCGCAGCCTAGCGCCGGCACAACGCGCGCAACTGCTCGGCCACAGCTGGCCGGGCAATGTGCGCGAGCTGCAGAACGTCGCCGAACGCTTCGCCCTGGGCCTGGACCTCGGCCTCGACGAACAGGTGGCGCACATGCCAGCTGCGATTTCCGGCGACTCCCTGAACGAACAGGTGGAAGCCTTCGAGCGCGCCCTGATCGCCGCCGAGATGGCCAACCAGCACGCCTCGCTGCGAAGCCTGTCCGAGGCGCTGGGCGTACCGCGCAAGACCCTGCACGACAAGTTGCGCAAGCACGGCCTGCTGTTCAATCAGCCAGAAGGTACGCCAGGGGAAGATTGAGGCCCCTCTGTCAGTTATCGACTTTTTCTACGCAAGTTCAGCAGCTAGTATCCGCGCTTGCAGATTTACAAGAACGTAAAGGCATTCGTGTTCAATGGATTCTTCTCATGGACTTGTCGAGGTAGTAGTACGTGTCAGCTCCCCTGGTCGTCGATCTTGATGGCACCCTTATCCACAGCGACCTACTGCTAGAGTCCGGCCTGAGCTTTCTCAAGCGCCACCCCCTGAAGGCGTTGTCGCCGCTACGCTGGCTGGCCGGAGGCAAGGCGAACCTGAAAAGTCGCCTTGCCGACGTGGCGCCAGTGGACGTCTCGGTACTGCCTTACAACAAGGCGGTCATCGAGCTGATCCAGCGAAAGAGGGAGGAAGGCCATCGCATCGTCCTGGCAACGGCCAGCCACCGTAGCTACGCCGAGCAGATCGCCGAACACCTAGGCCTGTTCGATCAGGTCCTGGCGACCGACGAGCACATCAACCTTTCGGCGCATCGCAAACGTGATGCGCTGGTCGCCGAATTCGGCATGCAGGGCTTCGACTACGCCGGCAACTCCAGCGATGACCTGCCCGTCTGGCAGGCTGCCCGCCGCGCCTATGTGGTGAATTCCAGCGGCAAGATCAGCCAGCGCGCGCACAGCCACGGCAACGTCGAGGAAGAGCTCAAGCATGAGGTGCAGGTCGCCCGCACCTGGATCAAGGCCTTGCGCATGCACCAATGGGCGAAGAACGCCCTGATCTTCGTGCCATTGCTGGCCAGCCATCGTCTTCTGGAACCTCAGCTGCTGCTCAACGGGTTGCTGGCATTCCTCTTCTTCGGCCTGTGCGCATCGAGCGTCTACGTGCTGAACGACCTGCTGGACCTTGAAGACGACCGCCACCACGCGAGCAAATTCCGCCGGCCGTTCGCCAGCGGTGCGCTGTCGATCAAGAGCGGCCTGCTCGCGTTCCCCCTGCTGTTGCTGGCCGGATTCAGCGGTGCGCTGCTGGTGTTGCCTTGGAAATTCAGCCTCGCGCTGCTGGCCTACTACCTGCTGACACTGGCCTACTCCTTCTGGCTGAAGCGCCGAATGGCCGTGGACGTACTGGTCCTGGCGATGCTCTATACCTCGCGCATCATTGCCGGCACCTTCGCCTTCGAGGTGAAGCTGACCTTCTGGATGCTGGCGTTCTCGATGTTCATCTTCCTCAGCCTGGCGCTGGTCAAGCGCTATGCCGAGTTGCGCGATGCCAGGATGAAGGGCAAGAACCAGAAGACCCGCGGGCGCGGCTATTACCCCGATGACCTGGAGATGGTTTCTTCGCTAGGGGCCTCGTCGGGCTACCTGTCGGTGATGGTGCTGGCGCTTTATATCCAGGATGGCAGCACGGCAGCGATGTATCACTATCCACAGCTGATCTGGCTGGCCTGCCCACTGCTGCTGTACTGGATCACCCGGATCTGGATGCTGACCCACCGTGGGCTGATGCACGATGACCCTGTGGTCTTCGCCATCAAGGATCGCACCAGTCTGCTCATCGGCGCGTGCTTCGCACTGATCTTCTGGGTGGCCGCCTGATGGCCCGCCAGTTGGCTTCCTGGGGGCGTTACCCTTACGCCCCTCAGGAACTGCACCCTTGCGCCTGGCGCGATGAATTGCCGTCGCTGTTCCAGCGCCTGGCAACCGAAGGGACACTGCCCTACGGCAATGGCCGCAGCTATGGCGATAGCTGCCTCGCCGCCAGCGGCGAATTGCTGCAGACGCGCCAGATGGACCGACTGATGGCGGCCGACTGGGAGCAGGGGCTGGTCCGCGCAGAGGCGGGAATGACCCTGGCCGAGCTGCTCGCGGTCGCTATCCCCCGAGGCTGGTTCCTGCCGGTCACCCCCGGCACCAAGTTCGTGACTCTGGGCGGTGCGGTAGCCAACGACGTGCACGGCAAGAACCACCACGTCCGCGGGACCTTTGGCCGCCATGTACGCCGCTTCGCCTTGCTCCGCTCGGACCAGGCGGCCCTGTTGGAATGCAGCACCGCGGAAAACCCCGAGCTCTTCCAGGCCAGCATCGGCGGCCTTGGCCTGACCGGCGTCATCGCCTGGGTCGAGCTGCAACTGATGCCGATCGCCTCCAGCCGCATCGACAGCGTCACCGTGCGCTTCGACTCCCTGGGCGAGTTCTTCAGCCTGTCGGAGGAGTTCGACAAGACCCACGAGTACACCGTGGCCTGGATCGATTGCCTGGCCAAGGGCCACTCTGCCGGGCGCGGCGTGTTCTCGGTAGGCAATCACGCCCGGCAGGGCGCCCTCGAGGTCGATGGGCGGACGCGCCTGAGCGTGCCGCTGACTCCACCGGTCACCCTGATGAACAAGCTCAGCCTGAACTTGTTCAACAACGCCTATTTCCATCTGCACAAGCCCGGGCGATACGCAGCGCAGGGCAGCTATGACCCGTTCTTCTATCCGCTGGACAGTATCCTGCACTGGAATCGCATCTACGGACGCAAGGGTTTCCAGCAGTACCAGTGCGTCATACCGGAGTCTGCCGCCGAATCCGCCATGGCGGACATCCTGGCCAGCATCGCGGCCAGCGGCAGCGGCTCTTTCCTGGCGGTGATGAAACGTTGTGGCGACGTGCCTTCCCCGGGCCTGATGTCCTTCCCGATGCCAGGGGTGTCCCTGGCCCTCGACTTTCCCCAGCACCAGCGCCTGGAGTCGGGACTGTTCAGTCGCCTCGACCAGATCGTCAGGGCAGCAGGCGGCCGCCTCTACCCGGCGAAGGACGCGCACATGTCGGGTAGCGACTTCCGCACCTTCTATCCTGCCTGGCAGCAAGTCGAAGCACTGCGCGACCCGGCCCTTCTCTCCCTCTTCTGGAAACGTGTGACCCAAGCATGAAGAACATCCTGATCGTCGGCGCCAGCTCCGCCATCGCCACAGCCTGCGCCCGCCAATGGGCCGCCGAGCGGGCCCGTTTCTTCCTGGTGGCACGCAACGAAGAGAAACTCGGCCAGGTAGCCGACGACCTGCGCGCCCGTGGCGCCAGCGAGGTACAGACCTACGCCCTGGACATGAACGACCTGCAGGGCCACGAAGCCATGCTGGCCAGCGCCGTCGCCAACCTCGGTAGCCTCGACATCAGCCTGATCGCCCACGGCACCCTGCCCGACCAGGCGGCCTGCCAGCAGGATGTCGACCTGGCCCTGCGCGAGTTCTCCAGCAACGGGCTGAGCGTGATCGCCCTGCTGACCCGCCTGGCCAACCGCCTGGAACAGCAACGCAACGGCAGCATTGCGGTGATCTCCTCGGTCGCCGGCGACCGTGGCCGGCCCTCGAACTATCTCTACGGCACAGCCAAGGCCGCCGTCACCACCTTCTGCGAAGGGCTACGCGCACGCCTGTTCAAGGTTGGCGTGCATGTACTGACCATCAAGCCCGGCTTCGTCGACACCCCGATGACCCAGGGGCTGCCGTTGCCCAAGGCACTGGTGGCGACCCCGGAGCGGGTGGCTGACGATATCGTCCGCGCGCTGGAGAAGAAGAAGGACAGCATCTATACCCCGGCGTTCTGGGCAGGGATCATGCTGATCATCAAAAGTATTCCTCGTCCGATTTTCAATCGTATCAACTTGTAATATACGAATAGAATAGGGATATCCATGATCAGCTGGAATACCGAAATTGAAAAGCTCCTTAGCTTTTCACTCAATAGAACCCTGCAAGTAGCATTCTATTGTCTCATCTTGGTATTGGTCGCCTGTACAATCATTCCCTTCGCCCCCAGCTTCCCGGTACTTGGCCAGGATCCAAGCTGGCACTTCGGCATGCTTGCCGCCACGGCTGAACGACTGAGTCTTGGCCGGGAGCTGATCTTTACCTTCGGCCCTTATTCAAGTCTGTATACAAAGGTCTATCACCCACAGACCGATACCCAGACATTGGTAGCCGGTGTAGCTCTGGCAGTATCGCTGTCACTGCTGATCATTCTGCGCTTTTCCAACTATGCACCCTTGGCGCGCACGCTCCATATACTTTTGCTGCTGATTTTATTACGTGGAAGCCCGGACTCCCTGTTTTTCTCCATTCCACTGTTGTTGTGCCTTTCTGTGACACAAGCCAACAGCACTGGAAAACGTATTGTTTTCGTCTTTTGCTGCCTGACGCTCGGCTTGCTTCCCTTGATAAAAGGCTCATTGCTGCCACTTTGCGTGGCCAGTATCTTACTCTGCCTCGGCTATAGCATCCTGAAAAGAAACCATGCAATGGCGCTGGGCATAATCACGACGCCCTTGTTAGCAGCTTTGGCTTTCTGGAGTTCTGCCGGCCAGTCGCCGTTTGGACTAATTGAATATACGCTAAACTTAATGCCGATCATTTCAGGCTACAGCAACTCAATGGCCAGTTACGGCGCCGAAACGCAGATAATCTACTACCTGGCCTGTAGTGCAGCTCTATTGGTCGCAATAGCTACTGTCGAGAAAAAAAGCCAATCCCTCAAGATCCTCCCATTCCTCTCTGTCGCTCTCTATTTATTCATTTCCTTCAAAGCTGGTTTCGTCAGGTACGATCACGCGCATATAGCATTCGACGCCTTGCTCATTGCGCTAGTCCTCACCTCCGATGTAGCCAACAAAAAACTCTGGTACATAACTGCCGGGGTAACAGCCATCCTAACCTACAACTTTGGCGCTTGGGGAGCGCGCAGCTTTACGCTCACGCCCTACCTATCAGCCCTTCAAGGCGCCATAGAACGTGTGCGCCAGCCTGACGGACTCTATGAAGGTTACAAGGCAAGAATGCTGGAGCTCAGTGCCCTCTCTCCTCTCGAGGTCAAGCCTGGCACATCCGACATCTACTCGTTTGATCAGAGCCAACTGCTCGCCTCCGGGAATCGGTGGTCACCACGCCCGATATTTCAGAGTTACAGTGTCTACACCCCCGAACTGGTGAGAATAAACGAGCGCCATCTACGCGGGAAAAACGCGCCGGATAACATCTTCTTCAAAGTTCAGCCAATAGACCGGCACTACCCTAGCCTCGAAGACGGCCTCAGTTGGCCGACCTTGCTGCAACTTTATTCGCCAAGCGCTTTCCAGGGCGACATGCTGACGTTGGTCCGCAACAAGCAACGGCCCGATGAAGCACCGGTGCTCCGACTGGTTGGAGAGCAGCGTGTCAGGTTAGCATCCTGGGCCTCTGTTCCCCGGGAAAAGATCGTATTCGCAAAAATCATCCTCAGACCTTCACTTGCAGGGAAGGTGGCGGCTCTTTTGCTGAAAAGCAGCGAGCTGAAAATAACCGTCTCTCTGCGCAATGGTGAAACGCGGGACTTCAGGTTCATCGCTGGTATGGGGGAGACAGGCTTCATACTGTCGCCCCTTGTCGAAGACACCTTCGACTTCCTCACGCTCAGTACCCAGGAAGGCTCCTATCTGGACCACAAGCAGGTCACCGGCCTCTCAATCAGTCCGGTGTCGCAAGGCTTCCTCTGGCAAGACGCATACGACCTCCAGTTCTATGCACTGGAGCTGCCGCCCCCTACGGTGCCCAAAACCAGCTTCTTCAGTGAAACGCTAGCCATCGCACCGTCCGAGGTACGGCTCGCTCCCTGCGAGACCTCGGTGGACCTGATAGCGGGTAAGGCTCCCTCACAGGTAAGAATGACCATAAGCAAGACACTGACGATTGCTGGCTGGAATATCGTATCGAGCCAACAAGGATTGGCTCCGCAACAGATCTTCACCACGCTGGAAGACAAGCACGGCAGTACCCTCTTCTTCCTCAACAAGAAGGTGGCTCGTGCTGATGTTAAGAGTTTCTTCGGACATCCAGAAATGGATGACGTCGGTTTTCAGGCAAACATCGACATTTCCGGACTGCAGGGAGACTACGTACTGGGTATCGCCCGGCGAACCAACAGCGGAATTGAGAAATGCCAGCAGGTCGCCTTCCCCCTGGAAATCAAGAATTGATGTCGACAAGTACAGAAAACCAGAATGGCGAGCGGATGAGTTTTGAAAACAGACTCTCTCCCGCGATGACCTCCGAAATCAAAGTATTCCTGTGTGCGCTTGTGGTCGCGCTTCTGGCTCTACGAGTGGGTAATCACAACCTGATCCTGGCTAGCCTCTGGGCAGAAGACGGAACAGTGTTTCTCAACCAGGCCAATGCAATTGGCTTCCACTCCCTATGGCTGCCCTACAATGGCTACCTTCACCTCTATCCCAGGATAACGGCGCTGCTGGCAACTTGGCTGCCGCTGTCGGCAGTCCCCTTGTTCTTCAATGTGAGCTGGTTCCTTGCCGTTGCCGCAGCAGTTTTCTCCTTGTACTACTTCGCCAGAAAGCAGGCATTCGGCCCTATGACCTGCTTGCTATTGATAGCCTGCGTACTACTCCAGCCCAGCAGTGGTGAAACACTCTTCACCTTGACCAATGCCCAGTGGTTCATCGGCATAGCACTCATTCTATATATCTGCGGCCCCAACAATCCGAAACCCAATCCTGCGACTTACCTGGCATTGGCTCTCGCCGCCCTGACCGGTCCGTTCGCCCTTATCGCCCTTCCTGTTCTTCTTGTCCAAAGCCTCTATGCTCGAAAAGCAATGCCCTCTTTGGGTAGCTGCCTGATATTGTTGATTTGTTCTGGCATCCAACTTTATTTCCTCATCAACAGTGATCGGATGGGGGGAAGCAGGGTACTGGACACCAACTATCAACACTGGCTGAAAGCACTCTGGACATCGCTGAGCTTCGGCTTGAGCTCAAGAACCGGCAGTATTTGCGCCCTGGCAATCTGGGTTATATTCCTGACCGCAACGGCAAAGCAATTGCGCTCAGGAAATCGCCAGGCAATCACCCTGCAAATCTCACTCCTGTTCCTCGCCGGTCTACTGCTGGCAGCGGGCATGATGACGGAGAAGCAGGCACCCCATACTCTAAGCCCCTTGGGCGCGGGTTCGCGCTACTACCTCATACCCTATACGCTGCTTATAGTTTCGGCATTCCTGTCCTTTCGCCGCTATCCAGTCCTCGGACTACTGGCACTATTGCTGTTCTCGATTATCTGTACGAAGGGCTTCATGAAGCTCGATCGCGGCGAACTGCAATGGCCTGCCTATACCCGCCTTGCCAAGATAGCTGGTCCACTTTACATACCCATCGCACCCAATACCGGAGCGTTCCCAGGTTGGTCGGTATATACGGAGGCGCCTACGCACCCCGGCCGCACTATCGGTCTTCCTCTGGAAAATACTTATACCTATAACGTCCAGGCATCGATCCAGCCAGAGGGCCTTGGCATCCAGCCCACCTCTTCGGATCCGCTCATACGATTCGTTGTTCCAGCGTGTACTGACAGCAGATACATCGGTGTCATCATCAATGCTTGGAGAGAACAGGATGGTTTCGTCCAAATGTTCTGGGGAAAAGACTTCGCCTTCGATGAGCAGCACTCCCTACGCCGCTACTATCCGGCCGGCGATACCACCATCCAGTTTGCCTATGAACGAAGAGAAACTGACAATACCGTCCGCTTGGACCCATCGGAGAACCAGGGAAAAATTGTGATCCGAGATATCCAACTCAGTTGCCTGGGAAACTAACCTGCATGACTACCCCAAAGATCCTCCTCCCCGGCGGAGCCGGCCTGGTCGGCCAGAACCTGGTCGCCCAGCTCAAGGAACGCGGCTACACCAACCTGGTGATCCTCGACAAGCACCGCGCCAACCTGGACATCCTGCGCAACCTGCACCCCGAGCTGACCATCGAGTACGCCGACCTCGCCGAGAGCGGCGACTGGGAGAAGCACTTCGAAGGCACAGACACCGTGGTCATGCTGCAGGCCCAGATCGGTGATCCCAACCCCGAGCCCTTCGTGCGCAACAACATCACCTCGACCGAGCGCATCCTCGAACTGATCAAGCGCTACGAGATTCCCTATACCGTGCACATCAGTTCCTCGGTGGTGGAATCGGTCGCCGACGATCACTACACCAATACCAAGAAGGAACAGGAACGCATCGTCCTCGAGAGCGGGATCAACTGTGTCGTACTGCGCCCAACCCTGATGTTCGGCTGGTTCGACCGCAAGCACCTGGGCTGGCTGTCGCGCTTCATGCAGAAGGTGCCGGTGTTCCCGATCCCCGGCGATGGCCGCTACATGCGCCAGCCGCTGTATGCCGGCGACTTCAGCAGCATCATCGTCAGCTGCATCGAGTCACGCATCGCCGGCCAGGTGTACAACATCACCGGCCTGGAAGAGATCGACTACATCGACATCATCCGCACCATCCGCAACACCACCGGCGCCAGGTGCCTGTTGCTGAAGATTCCCTACGGGCTCTTCTACGTGCTGCTGAAGATCTGGGCCCTGTTCGACAAGAACCCGCCCTTCACCGCCGATCAGCTCAAGGCCCTGGTGGCCCGCGACGAGTTCGAAGTCATCGATTGGCCGGGTATCTTCCAGGTCCGCCCCACGCCGTTCGCCAAGGCGGTGGAGGAAACCTTCAAGCACCCCACCTACAGCAAGGTCGTACTGGAATTCTGATGAAGGACAATCAACGCATCGCCGTGCTCGGCGCAGGTCCGATGGGCCTGGCCGTCGCCTACCAACTGGTCAGGGACGGCCATCGCCCGGTGATCTTCGAGGCCGACGATCGGGTCGGTGGCATGACCGCCCACTTCGACTTCGGCGGCCTGTCGATCGAGCGCTACTACCATTTCCACTGCATCTCCGACCACGCCTTCCTCAAGGTGCTGGACGAACTCGGCCTGGCCGACAGGATGCACTGGGTGGAAACCAGGATGGGCTATTGGTACCAGGGCAAGGTGCAGCCCTGGGGCAACCCGTTCGCCCTGCTGAAATTCTCGGGCCTGAGCTTCATCGCCAAGTTCCGCTACGGCCTGCACGCCTTCCTGTCCACCAAGCGCAACGACTGGCGTCCGCTGGACCATGTCGAGGCGACCGGCTGGATCAAGCGCTGGGTGGGTGCCGAAGCCTATGAGGTACTCTGGCGCCGGCTGTTCGACTACAAGTTCTACGACTATTCGGACAACCTCTCGGCGGCCTGGATCTGGAGCCGCATCCGCCGTATCGGCCGCTCCCGCTACAACCTGTTCAAGGAGAAGCTGGGGTACCTGGAGGGGGGCTCGGAGACCTTGCTGCATGGCCTGCGCGACTACATCCAGCAACATGGCGGCGAGTTCCGCCTGGGAACGCCGGCAAGCAAGGTCGTGATCGAGAACGGCAAGGTCAGTGGCGTGGAGGCTGGTGGCGAGTTGCATACCTTCGACAAGGTCGTCAGTACCATTCCGTTGCCTTATGTGCCACGACTGATGCCGGATCTGCCGACAGCGACCCTCGACGCCTTCCGCTCGGTGAAGAACATCGCCGTGGTCTGCGTCATCGCCAAGCTGCGCAAGGCGGTAACCGAGAACTTCTGGCTCAACACCAACGACCCCGAGATGGACATCCCCGGCCTGGTGGAATACAGCAACCTGCGCCCGCTGGATCAACACATCGTCTACGTCCCCTTCTACATGCCCGGTGAACATCCCAAGTTCCAGGAGCCGGACCAGGCATTTCTCGACAAGGTGAAACGCTACCTGCAGAAGATCAATCCGCAGCTCACCGACGCCGACTTCCTGGAAATGCGCGCCAGCCGCTACCGCTATGCCCAGCCCATCTGCGACCCGGGCTACCTGGAGCACCTGCCGCCAGTCGAGTTGCCGGTACGCGGCTTGTGGGCGGCGGATACTTCCTACTATTACCCGGAAGACCGCGGCATCTCGGAGAGCATCGACTTCGGCCGCAAGATGGCCAGGCAGGCAGCGGAGAAATGATCAGGCACTTCTTCTCCATGCAGTTCCTCACGTTCATCGGCGTGGGCGTCACCGCAGCGCTGGCGAACTGGTGCAGCCGCTATGCCCTCAGCAAGGAACTGAACTACTCGCTGGCGGTGCTCCTGGCCTACCTGGTCGGGATCAGCGTTGCCTTCCTGCTCAACCGACGCTTCGTCTTTCCCGGTTCGCCGCGTCCCATAGCAGCCCAGGCCAGGGAGTTCCTGCTGGTCAACATCGCCTTCATGCCGGTGGTCTGGGTGGCAGCCCTGGGCTTTCGCTACCTGTTCCGCCAGGCAGGCCTGGAGAACATCGCCGACGGCCTGGCCCACGCCATCTCCCTGGCCGTTCCGGCCTTCGCCACTTTCCTCATCTATAAATTCTTCACTTTCGGCGGGGCAAAGCAGGAAGGCGGCATCAGCAAACAGTAATGGGGAAGAGCGATCTCGGAAGCTCCTGGCGGAAATCCCGCCGAAGACCCCGATGCATAGGCGGAATCTTGCCGATACCGTCTCGATCCGCTCGCTGAAGCCCAGGCAACACGGCCACTCCAGCGCCCCTCGCCGATGGCACGGAGCTTGCGATACACCGCCCCGGTGCCTTGCGCATCCCTCTCGCTCCGACCCCGCGTCGTAGCGCCCGGCGGGCCACAAGCCCGGCGGTGTCTCTCCGGCCATCCGGCCATGGCGCCCTTCCTCCCTGGGGGGCGCCGCCCGTGTAGCGACCCTGTGCGGGCAACGCTCGATAAGCAAGAAAGCCAGGCCCGACCACCATGTCGGGCTTTTTTTCTGCCTGGCATCCGGCCCGCAATAACTTCTGACAGATTTTCCTGATGAGGGCCCCGGCGCGGGAACCCATTCACACCATCAATAAAAAGCCGGACGGTCACCGAAACGCCATCCGGATTTCACATGAATCCCCTCTAAATCAGGCGATCTCGGCAAACCTCTCCTATCGTTCTTCTTCAAGCGGACCGACACCGCTGCGCAGTTGGAAACATTTGTTAGCAGGCTATTGATTTAGGTCAGGGGGGTTCCCTGACAGTCGGCGCCTAATGACTACACTCTCCAACTCCTATAGGGAGATTCCGAAAATGTCGCAAGAAAGCAGCCAAAAACTACGACTTGGGGCACTAACCGCTCTGGTCGTCGGATCCATGGTCGGCGGGGGTATCTTCTCTCTTCCGCAAAACATGGCCGCCAGTGCAGACGTCGGCGCCATTCTCATCGGTTGGGCCATCACCGCGGTCGGCATGCTGACCCTGGCCTTCGTCTTCCAGACCCTCGCCAACCGCAAGCCCAACCTCGACGGCGGTGTGTATGCCTACGCCAAGGCCGGTTTCGGTGACTACATGGGCTTCTCCTCGGCCTGGGGTTACTGGATCAGCGCCTGGCTGGGCAACGTCGGCTACTTCATGTTGCTGTTCAGCACCCTGGGCTACTTCTTCCCGGTCTTCGGCAAGGGCGACACCATCCCGGCGATCATCGCCGCGTCGGTGCTGCTATGGGCCCTGCACTTCCTGGTGCTGCGCGGGATCAAGGAAGCGGCGTTCATCAACACCATCACCACCATCGCCAAGATAGTGCCGCTGTTCCTGTTCATCCTGATCTGCCTGTTCGCCTTCAAGCTGGACATCTTCACCACCGACATCTGGGGCCTGAGCAATCCCGACCTGGGCAGCGTGATGAACCAGGTGCGCAACATGATGCTGGTCACCGTGTGGGTGTTCATCGGCATCGAGGGCGCGAGCATCTTCTCCTCCCGCGCGGAAAAACGCAGCGACGTCGGCAAGGCCACGGTCATCGGCTTCATCACCGTGCTGCTGCTGCTGGTGCTGGTGAACGTGCTGTCCATGGGCGTGATGACCCAGCCGGAACTGGCCAAGCTGCAGAACCCGTCGATGGCGCTGGTGCTGGAGCACGTGGTCGGTCACTGGGGCGCGGTGCTGATCAGCGTCGGCCTGTTGATCTCCCTGCTCGGTGCCCTGCTGTCCTGGGTGCTGCTGTGCGCCGAGATCATGTTCGCCGCGGCCAAGGACCACACCATGCCGGAGTTCCTGCGCAAGGAGAACGCCAACCAGGTGCCGGCCAACGCCCTGTGGCTGACCAACATCTGCGTGCAGGTCTTCCTGGTCATCGTCTTCTTCACCTCGGGCGACTCCAGCGGCATGGACCCGTACACCAAGATGCTGCTGCTCTCCACCTCGATGATCCTCATCCCGTACTTCTGGTCGGCGGCCTACGCGCTGCTGCTGACAGTGCGCGGCGAGACCTACGAGCAGGACGCGAGCGAGCGCAACAAGGACCTGATCATCGCGGGCATCTCGGTGATCTACGCCGTCTGGCTGATCTACGCCGGTGGCCTGAAATACCTGCTGCTGTCGGCGCTGCTGTACGCACCAGGCGTCATCCTCTTCGCGAAAGCGAAACGTGAAGTCGGTCAACCGATCTTCACCAACGTCGAGAAGCTCATCTTCGCAGGTGTCGTGATCGGTGCCCTGATCGCGGCCTACGGCCTCTACGACGGTTTCCTCACTCTGTGACATCACTGGAGACACTCATGAGCACGGAAAAAACCAAACTTGGCGTCCACTCCGAAGCTGGCAAATTGCGCAAAGTGATGGTCTGCTCGCCCGGTCTTGCCCACCAACGCCTGACCCCTAGCAACTGCGACGAGTTGCTGTTCGACGACGTGATCTGGGTTAACCAGGCCAAGCGCGACCACTTCGATTTCGTCACCAAGATGCGCGAGCGCGGCGTCGACGTCCTGGAAATGCACAACCTGCTGACCGAGACCGTCCAGAACCCCGAAGCGCTGAAATGGATCCTCGATCGCAAGATCACCGCCGACAGCGTCGGCCTGGGCCTGACCCAGGAGCTGCGCGCCTGGCTGGAAGGCCTCGAGCCGCGACGACTGGCCGAATTCCTCATCGGTGGCGTGACCGCCGACGACATCCCGGAAACCGAAGGCTCCAAGCCGCTGAAAATGTTCCGCGATTACCTGGGCCACTCCAGCTTCCTGCTGCCGCCGCTGCCCAACACCCAGTTCACCCGCGACACCACCTGCTGGATCTACGGCGGCGTCACCCTGAACCCGATGTACTGGCCGGCGCGTCGCCAGGAAACCCTGCTGGCCACCGCGATCTACAAGTTCCACCCGGAATTCACCAACGCCGAATTCGAAGTCTGGTACGGCGACCCGGACAAGGACCACGGCTCCTCCACCCTCGAAGGCGGCGACGTCATGCCCATCGGCAATGGCGTGGTGCTGATCGGCATGGGCGAGCGGACTTCCCGCCAGGCCATCGGCCAGGTCGCCCAGTCGCTGTTCGCCAAGGGCGCCGCGGAGAAAGTCATAGTCGCCGGCCTGCCGAAATCCCGCGCGGCCATGCACCTGGACACCGTGTTCAGCTTCTGCGACCGCGACCTGGTCACCGTCTTCCCGGAAGTGGTCAAGGAAATCGTCGCCTTCACCCTGCGCCCGGACGAGAAGAGCCCCTACGGCATCAACGTGCAGCGCGAGGAGAAGGACTTCATCAGCGTGGTCGCCGAGGCCCTGGGCCTGAAGAAACTGCGCATCGTCGAGACCGGCGGCAACAGCTTCGCCGCCGAGCGCGAGCAGTGGGACGACGGTAACAACGTGGTCTGCGTCGAGCCCGGCGTGGTCATCGGCTACGACCGCAACACCTACACCAACACCCTGCTGCGCAAGGCCGGCGTGGAAGTCATCACCATCAGCGCCGGCGAGCTCGGCCGCGGCCGTGGCGGCGGCCACTGCATGACCTGCCCGATCATCCGCGACCCGATCGACTACTGATCGCCGAAGCCCACCCTGCTCAACGCGGCGGCCCCAGCCAGGGCCGCCCGCCCCGCCAGCCACAAGCTGTACTGACGAGGGCCGAGATTCCATCCCACAAGGAGAAAGAACATGGCTTTCAACATGCACAACCGCAACCTGCTCAGCCTGATGCACCACAGCACCCGCGAGTTGCGCTACCTGCTCGACCTGTCCCGCGACCTGAAACGCGCCAAGTACACCGGCACCGAGCAGCAACACCTCAAGGGCAACAACATCGCCCTGATCTTCGAGAAGACCTCCACCCGCACCCGCTGCGCCTTCGAGGTCGCCGCCTATGACCAGGGCGCCAATGTCACCTATATCGACCCCAATTCCTCGCAGATCGGCCACAAGGAGAGCATGAAGGACACCGCCCGGGTGCTCGGCCGCATGTACGACGCCATCGAATACCGTGGCTTCAAGCAGGAGATCGTCGAGGAACTGGCGCAGTACGCCGGCGTGCCGGTGTTCAACGGCCTGACCGACGAATACCACCCGACGCAGATGCTGGCCGACGTGCTGACCATGCGCGAGCACAGCGACAAGCCGCTGCACGACATCGCCTACGCCTACCTGGGCGACGCCCGCAACAACATGGGCAACTCGCTGCTGCTGATCGGCGCCAAGCTCGGCATGGACGTGCGCATCGCCGCACCGAAAGCGCTGTGGCCGAGCGACGAACACGTCGCCGCCTGCAAGAAATTCGCCGAGGAAAGCGGCGCCCGCATCCTCCTCACCGAGGACCCGAAGGAAGCGGTCAAGGGCGTGGACTTCGTCCACACCGACGTCTGGGTGTCCATGGGCGAGCCGGTGGAAGCCTGGGGCGAGCGCATCAAGGAACTGCTGCCCTACCAGGTCAACATGGACATCATGAAAGCCGCCGGCAACCCGCGGGTGAAATTCATGCACTGCCTGCCGGCCTTCCACAACAGCGAGACCAAGGTCGGCCAGCAGATCGCCGCCCAGTACCCGAACCTGAAGAACGGCATCGAAGTCACCGAAGACGTCTTCGAGTCCCCCTACAACATCGCCTTCGAGCAAGCGGAAAACCGCATGCACACCATCAAGGCGATCCTCGTTTCGACCCTCGCCGACATGTGATCGACGAATGCGCATCCCGGGCCACGTCTGCTGGCCCGGGGGCGTTTTCACTCTCAGGAGGAAATGACTATGCGTATCGTCGTCGCATTGGGCGGGAACGCCCTGCTGCGTCGTGGCGAACCCATGACTGCGGACAACCAACGCGAAAACGTACGGATCGCCGCCGAACAGATCGCCAAAGTGGCGCCTGGCAATGAACTGGTGATCGCCCACGGCAACGGCCCGCAAGTGGGCCTGCTGGCCCTGCAGGGCGCCGCCTACGACAAGGTCACGCCTTACCCGCTGGACGTCCTCGGCGCCGAGACCGAGGGCATGATCGGCTACATGATCGAACAGGAAATGGGCAACCTGCTGCCCTTCGAAGTACCCTTCGCCACCATCCTCACCCAGGTCGAGGTGGACGCCAAGGACCCGGCCTTCCAGAAGCCGACCAAGCCGATCGGCCCGGTCTACGCCAGGGAAGAAGCCGAAGCCCTGGCCAAGGAGAAAGGCTGGAGCATCGCCCCGGACGGCGACAAGTTCCGCCGCGTGGTGGCCAGCCCGCGACCCAAGCGCATCTTCGAGATCCGCCCGGTGAAATGGCTGCTGGAGAAAGGCACCATCGTCATCTGCGCCGGCGGCGGCGGCATCCCGACCATGTACGACGAGTCCGGCAAGAAGCTCTCCGGCGTCGAGGCGGTGATCGACAAGGACCTGTGCTCCTCGCTGCTGGCCCAGGAACTGGACGCCGACATCCTGATCATCGCCACCGATGTGGACGCGGCCTACATCGACTGGGGCAAGCCGACCCAGAAGGCCATCGCCCAGGCCCACCCGGACGAACTGGAACGCCTCGGCTTCGCCGCCGGCTCCATGGGCCCGAAGGTCCAGGCCGCCGCCGAATTCGCCCGCGCCACCGGCAAGGACGCGGTGATCGGCTCGCTGGAAAACATCGTGGCCATCACCCAGGGCAAGTCTGGCACCCGCGTCAGCACCAGGAAGCCCGGCATCGAGTACCGCTGAGCCCGCACTGCAACACCGCCCGGGAGCCGTTCTGGCTCCCGGCGTCTTCGCGCAGCCGCGCGAGCGCCCCCATCCATGCAAGTTCGTCGCCTTTCGCCGTCAATCCCTGGCCAAAAGCGTGACTCGACAGTCATCATCCTCGTCAGCATAAGCATTCCAATCACAGAGCCGCCGCCGGGCTTGTGCCCCCGATCCGTGATGCCGCCTTTCAGCGCCTCGCGTGCAACCTGGTCGCGCCATCCGGTCCTGTACAGGACGGGCCTATATGAAGGAGTTTGCGAGAGATGTCTCGACTACCGGTCATCGTTGGTTTTGGTGGGTATAACGCCGCGGGTCGCAGTTCCTTCCACCACGCGTTCCGCCGTACCGTCCTGGAGTCCCTGGACGCGGCCGCCCGCCAGGAAACCCTCGCCGGCCTGGCGGTGATGATGAAGCTGGTCAGGTTCGAGGACGGCCACTACCTGGACGCCGCCGACGGCGCGCGCCTGGACCTGGCCGCCATCGAGCAGCGGCATGCCGCGCAGATCCTCGGCTCCACCCTGATCCGCCGCATCGAGAAGCAGTACTTCGACGTCGATGCCGCGCACTGGCACAAGAACCTCACCCTCGAAGCCAGCGATGCCCAGCCGCTGAGCTTCACCACCACCCGCAAGCAGCTGCCCGAGCCGCTGCCGGCCAACTGGTCGGTGGAAGAGCTGGCCGACAACCAGGTGCGCGTGACCCTCCATGACAGCGTCGAGGTCAAGGTCGACAGCTACCGCGAGATGCCGGTGAAGTCCGCCGGCCAGTTGCCCACCGGCTTCGAGCCGGGCGAGCTGTACGCCTCGCGCTTCCACCCGCGCGGCCTGCAGATGGCCGTGGTGGGCGCAACCGACGCCATCCGCTCCACCGGCATCGACTGGCAGCGCATCGTCGACCGCGTGCAGCCCGACGAAATCGCCGTGTTCTCCAGCAGCATCATGAGCCAGCTCGACGACAACGGTTTCGGCGGCCTGCTGCAGTCGCGCCTGAAGGGCCACCGCGTCAGCGCCAAGCAGCTGCCGCTGGGCTTCAACAGCATGCCCACCGACTTCATCAACGCCTACGTGCTGGGCAGCGTCGGCCTCACCGGCAGCGTCACCGGCGCCTGCGCCACCTTCCTCTACAACCTGCAGAAGGGCATCGAGGCGATCACCTCCGGCCAGGCGCGGGTGGTGGTGGTGGGCAACAGCGAAGCGCCGATCACCTCGGAAATCGTCGAGGGCTACGCGGCCATGAGCGCCCTGGCCACCGAAGAAGGCCTGCGCAACATCGAAGGCCGCCCTGACGTGGACTTCCGCCGCGCCAGCCGCCCGTTCGGCGAGAACTGCGGCTTCACCCTGGCCGAATCCAGCCAGTACGTGGTGCTGATGGACGATGCCCTGGCCCTGGAGCTGGGCGCCGACATCCACGGCGCGGTGACCGACGTCTTCATCAACGCCGACGGCTTCAAGAAATCCATTTCCGCCCCCGGCCCGGGCAACTACCTGACCATGGCCAAGGCCGTGGCCGCCGCCATGCAGATCGTCGGCGAGGAAGGCGTGCGCCGCCACAGCTTCGTCCACGCCCACGGCTCCAGCACCCCGGCCAACCGCGTCACCGAGTCGGAAATCCTCGACCGCGTGGCCAAGGCCTTCGGCATCGCCGACTGGCCGGTGGCGGCGGTCAAGGCCTTCGTCGGCCACTCCCTGGCCACCGCCAGCGCCGACCAGCTGGTCTCCGCCCTGGGCACCTTCAAGTACGGCCTGCTGCCGGGCATCAAGACCGTCGAGACCTTCGCCGACGACGTCCACAAGGACCGCATCGCCCTGTCCACCAGGGACCGCAAGCGCGACGACCTCGACGTCTGCTTCATCAACTCCAAGGGCTTCGGCGGCAACAACGCCACCGGCGTGCTGCTCTCCCCGCGCCTGGCCGAGAAGATGCTGCGCAAGCGCCACGGCGCCGCCGCCTTCGACGCCTACCAGGCACGCCGCGAGCAAACCCGCGCCGCCGCCCGGCGCTACGAGGAGCAGGCACTCAAGGGCCAGTTCGACATCATCTACAACTTCGGCAACGACATGATCGACGACCGCGACATCCGCATCAGCGCCGAGGAACTGACGGTACCGGGCTTCGCCCAGCCGCTGGTGTACAGGAAGGACGAGCGCTTCGGCGACATGCTCGACTGAGGGCCGCGCCATCCCGTACTTGGCGCGCTTCGGCCGGTTCTCGTGCACTTGTAGGAGCGCGCCCTGCGCGCGAATCGCGGGCAGGGCCCGCTCCTACGTTTCCAGGAAACACAGCTTTTCGTAGGAGCGAGCTTGCTCGCGAACACAGTCCGCCGCGGGGCTCATTCGCGAGCAAGCTCGCTCCTACGAAGAACACCTCGGCGCAACCGGCAAGACAGTTGCTCCTACGCTGTTTTCTGGGTTCCCGCGTTCGCGGGGGTATGAGGATGGTGCCTGGCTTCGACGCCGCTCAGGACAGCCCCCTCTCCCGCTTGCGGGAGAGGGTTGGGGAGAGGGCGCTCTTAAAGGGCATAGGTGTTCCCGCCAACGGCGTATAACCGCGAACGGTTATACGCCCTACGGTTGCGGGGAAGCACGATCGCAGGAGCGGACTCCGTCCGCGATCCCTAGTAGCTCCCCTGCCCCACCCCCAGCTCGAGGATGCTCGACTTCAGGTTCTCGAAGTCGTACTCGGTCAGCCCCACGTAATCCAGCACCAGGGCGCTGATGCTCTGCCACTCGTGGTCTTCCGGCTGGTTGCCCAGCACCCGGTGCGAGCCGCAGATGTGCTCGGCCATCTTGAGGATCGCCAGGAGGTTCTTCAGCTGGGTGTTGCGGCTGCTTTCCTCGCTGAATACCGAGAGCGCGTTGTGGTGGTTGGCGATGGCCTCGCAGACGTGCTCCGGCAGGCGCCAGGAGCGCGCGGTGAAGTAGCCGACCACGGCGTGGTTGGTGTTCAGCACGCGGTTCTCGGTATCCACCACGCGGCGTTCGTCGCTGGCGCTGGCGTAGGCCTCCTCCAGCACCGCCATGTAGTGCGGGAAGCGCTTGAGCATCAGCGGGATGCCGCAGTTGTGGAACAGGCCCAGGGCGTAGGCCTCGTCCACCGGCTCGTAGCCGATGCGCTTGGCCAGGGTCAGGCAGCTCATGGCCACGTCCTGGGCGGTGTCCCAGAAGCGGTTGAGGGTGACGATGGTGTCGTCGCTCATCTCGCCCTTGATCGACTGGGCGTTGATCAGGTTGATCACCGAGCGGCTGCCGAGCAGGTTGACCGCGCGCTGGATCGAGGTGATACGGTTGGCCAGGCCGAAGAACGGCGAGTTGACCAGCTTGAGCAAGGCACCGGACAACCCCGGGTCCTGGCTGATGAGCTTGGCGATGGCCTTCAGGTCAGGGTTGGGCATGACCTGTTCCATCTGCAGGTCGACCATGATCTGCGGTTGCGGCGGCACGCTGATGCCCTGCAGGGCCTGGCGGATCTGTTCGGCGGAGAGTTCTTGGACCATGGGGACGGTCTGGAAAAGTTGACGGGGCGCACAGTTTACCCAGACGGAGCACTTCTGGAACTGCCGATTTAGACAGAACTTCATCGGCAGCCTCGGCACGAACTTTATGCTCGGCCGTCACGCCAGCGCGGCATCGGCAACCCCGGCGGGCAACGGTTATAATCTCGCTCTTTTTCCCGGAGCACCGCCATGACCCTGCCCAGCTTGCGTCTGAAAGCCAATGCCGAGCGCCGCCTGCGCGCCGGCCACCTGTGGGTCTACAGCAACGAAGTGGACGTCCAGGCCACCCCGCTGAACGCCTTCGCCGCCGGCGACCAGGCGATCCTCGAGATGGCCAATGGCAAGCCGCTGGGCGTGGTGGCGCTAAGCCCCAACAACCTCATCTGCGCACGCCTGGTCTCCCGCGATACCAAGCACGTTCTCGACAAGTCGCTGCTGGTTCACCGCCTCAACGTCGCCCTGAGCCTGCGCGAGCGCCTCTTCGACAAGCCCTTCTACCGCCTGGTCTACGGTGACTCCGACCTGCTGCCCGGCCTGGTGGTGGACCGTTTCGGCGACGTGCTGGTGGTACAGCTCGCCTCGGCGACCATGGAGAGGCACCGCGACGACGTGCTCGCCGCCCTGCTGCAGGTGCTCAAGCCCAGCGCCGTGCTGTGGAAGAACGACTCCAGCGCGCGCGACGCCGAAGGCCTGGAGCGCTACGTGGAAAACGCCTACGGCGAAGTGCCCGAGTGGGTCGCCCTGGAAGAGAACGGCGTGAAGTTCGAAGCGCCGGTGCTGGCCGGGCAGAAGACCGGCTGGTTCTACGACCACCGCATGAACCGCGCGCGCCTGGCGCCCTATGTGAAAGGCAAGCGCGTGCTCGACCTGTTCAGCTACATCGGCGGCTGGGGCATCCAGGCCGCGGCCTTCGGCGCCAGCGAAGTGATGTGCGTGGACGCCTCCGGCTTCGCCCTCGACGGCGTGGAGCGCAACGCCACCCTCAACGGCCTGGCCGAGAAGGTCGCCTGTGTGGAAGGCGACGTGTTCGACGCCCTGCGCGAGCTGAAGGCCGCCGACGAGCGCTTCGACGTGGTCATCGCCGACCCGCCGGCCTTCATCAAGCGCAAGAAGGACCTGAAGAACGGCGAGGCCGCCTACCGCCGCCTCAACGAACAGGCCATGCGCCTGCTGAACAAGGACGGCATCCTGGTCAGCGCCTCCTGCTCCATGCACCTGCCCGAGGACGACCTACAGAACATCCTGCTCGGTAGCGCCCGCCACCTGGACCGCAACCTCCAGCTGCTGGAGCGCGGCGGCCAGGGCCCGGACCACCCGGTGCACCCGGCCATCGCCGAAACCCGCTACATCAAGAGCCTGACCGTGCGGCTGCTGCCGAACGGCTGAAGCCAGCTGCAAGCTGCAAGCTGCAAGCTGCAAGCTGCAAGCTGCAAGCTGCAAGCTGCAAGCTGCAAGCTGCAAGCTGCAAGCTGCAAGCTGCAAGCAAGGATTGGCGCCCTGGCGCCGTCCATGCAAGCCAGCCC
>NZ_QGSL01000106.1:254450-271906 GCF_003176655.1 Pseudomonas sp. RW407
CAAAATACCCGAGCACGCCGAACGGTCCCCTCTCCCTTCAGGGAGAGGGTTAGGGAGAGGGAACAGAGGTGGGGTTGGCAGAGGAGTTATCGGGGAGATTGTTCGCGAGCAAGCTCGCTCCTACGAAGAGCAAAGCAGCAAAGCAGTGTCTCTTACCGGACTGGCACCTCACCCACCACCGTAGTCCGATACATCTCACGCCGCATCCCATGGTAGTCCGACACCGGGTAGTGCCAGGTGCTGCGGTTGTCCCAGATCGCCAGGGTACCCTGGCTCCAGCGCATGCGGCAGGTGAAGGCCGGCTGGGTGGCGATGCCGTAGAGGTAGTCCAGCAGCGGCTGCGCCTCGGCCGGACGCATGCCCTTGATGCCGCAGGTGTAGGCCGGGTTGACGAAGAGTATTTTCTTTCCGGTCTCCGGGTGGCGCGTCACCAGCGGGTGCGAGCGGGTCTCGCCGTCGGCGTTGCCGTAGCGCACCGCCATGTTCTCCATCAGGTCGTTGTGCTTGGCCTCGGCGCCATAGGCGCGTTCCGGGCTGTGGATGGCGTCCAGGCTCTCCAGTTGCGCGCGCAGCTTGGGCGACAGCCATTCGTAGGCCAGCGCCATGTTGGCGTACAGGGTGTCGCCGCCGAACGGCGGGATGTCGTGGCCGTAGAGCAGGGTGAAGGCCGGCGGGCGCTCCTGGAACGACCAGTCGCTGTGCCAGGCGCCGCCGAACACCACCGGGGTCTTCTCGTCGGCCTCCTTGACCACCCGCACCACGTGGGGATGGTCGGGCAGGCCCTGGACGTAGGGTTCGCGGCCGAACTCGCCGAAGCGCAGGGTGACCGCCTCCAGGTCCTCGATGGCCAGCGACTGCCCGCGGATGAACAGCACCTTGTGCGCCAGCAGGGCCTGGCGCAGTTCGGCGAAGCCTTCCTCGCCCAGGGTGCGCAGGTCGACGCCGCTGACGTCCGCGCCTATGGCGCCGGTGGCGGGGACGATCTGGAAGTGGCGGTAGCTGGCGGCGCGGTTCTGGCTCGGCAAGGCGTAGAAGAACTCGAACATGGGGTGCCCTCTTGTTGGTGTTGTCGGCCTGTTGAGGATGGTCGCCGCGGCGTACTTGCGCCATGATGATCGGCGCCAGAAATTGATGATTCCCGCCACCTGCAGGAGCCCCCCATGGACTGGCGACAGACCCGCGACATCACCGGTGTGCGCCACCTGCTGGACTGCGCCCGCAGCGAGGGCCTGGCCGCGGAGGCCTGCCTGGTGGGCAGCGCCATCGAGCCGCGCGAACTGGCCGGGCGCCATGCGCAGATCCAGGCCTGGCAGGAACTGGCGGTGATCCGCAACCTGCTGCAGCAGGGCGCCCGCCCCGGCCTGGGCTTCGCCGCCGGGCGCCGCTACCACCTCACCTCGCTGGGGTTGCTGGGCTTCACCATGCTCGCCTGCCGCAGCCTGCGGGAGGCCTTCGAGACCTTCGGCCGCTACCAGGGCCTGGCCCTGACGCTCTGCCCGGTGAGCAGCGAGGCCGAGCCGCGCGGGCACTGGATGATCTTCGACGACCAGGTGCTGCCGCCGGACGCCCGCGCCTTCGTGGTCGAGCGCGGCATCGCCGGCTGCCTGCAACTGGCCGGCGAGCTGCTGCAGCGCCCTGTGCAGCCGCTGGCCCTGGAGCTGCGCGCCGAGGCGCCGGCCGACCTCGACGCCTACGCCCGCGCCTGGCCCTGCCCGGTGCGCTTCGGCGCCACGCGCAACGCCCTGCTGTTCGCCCGCGCCGACCTGGAGGCCAGCCTGCCGCAGGCCAACCCGGACAGCCGCAGCAGTGGCGAGCAGTTGTGCGAGAAGCTCTGCGAGGAACTGGCGCTGCCCCTGGCCGCCACGCCCACTGCACGGGCGGTGCAGCGCCTGCTGGTGCGCGATGCCGCGAGCCTGCCCGGCTGCCGCGAGGTGGCGCAGCGCCTGGGGCTTTCCGAGCGCACCCTGCAGCGCCGCCTGGCCGCCGAAGGCCAGCGCTTCCAGCCGCTGAGCGACGCCATCCGCCTGCGCCTGGCCGAGCGCCTGTTGCTGGAGTCGCGCATGGACCTGAACGGCGTAGCCCAGTGCCTGGGCTACGCCGAGGCGGCCAGCTTCTGCCGGGCCTTCCAGCGCTGGACCGGGACCACCCCGGGGCGCTGGAAGCGCCAGGCCGGGCCACTGCCGGCAGGTTGAGCGCGGGCAAAAAAAGACCGGCCAGCGGCCGGTCGAGCGAGGGTGGAAAAAACTTTCAGGCGCAGACCGCGGCGATGGCACGGGCCAGGTCGTCCAGGCGGTTGGCGTCCAGTCCGGCGACGTTGGCGCGGCCGCTGCCGACCAGGTACACGCTGTGTTCCTCGCGCAGGCGGCGCACCTGCTCCGGGCTCAGCCCGGTGTAGGAGAACATGCCGCGCTGGATGGCGATGTGCGCGAAGCGCTCGGCCAGGCCGTGGGGCTGCAGGGCCTCGACCAGGCCCAGGCGCAGCGCCGCGATGCGGGTGCGCATGGCGGTCACTTCCTCCAGCCAGACCTGCTTCAGCTCGGGATCGCCGAGGATGGTCGCCACCACCTCGGCGCCGTGGGCCGGCGGCGTGGACCAGAGGTTGCGCGCCAGGCTGGCCAGCTGGCTGCGCACGTTGCCCAGCTGTTCGGCGTTGGCGGCGCAGACGAGCAGGGCGCCGACGCGGTCGCGGTAGAGGCCGAAGTTCTTCGAGCAGGAGCTGGTCACCAGCAGCTCCGGCAGGCTCTCGGCGAACAGCCGCACGGCGCGGGCGTCCTCCTCCAGGCCGTCGCCGAAGCCCTGGTAGGCGAAGTCGATCAGCGGCAGCAGCTCGCGGCGGCGCACCACTTCCAGCACCTTCTGCCAGTCGTTGTAGGCCAGGTCGAAGCCGCTGGGGTTGTGGCAGCAGGCGTGCAGCAGCACCACGTCGCCGTGGGGCACCTTTTCCAGGGTGGCGAGCATGCCTTCCACGTCCAGGTGGTTGTCGGCGCCGACGTAGGGGTAGTGGTGCACCTTCAGGCCGGCGGCGGCGAACAGCGTCTCGTGGATCGGCCAGGTCGGGTCGCTGACCCAGATGCCACGGCCGGGCAGGCAACGGGCGATGAAGTCCGCGGCCAGGCGCAGGGCGCCGGTGCCGCCGGGCGTCTGGCTGGCGTCGGCGCGCTGGCTGGCCAGCAGGCGCGAATCGGCGCCCAGCACCAGCTCGCACAGGCGCGCGGCGAACAGCGCGTCGCCGTGGCCGCCGACGTAGCTCTTGGTGGTCTCGCGCTCCACCAGCAGTTGTTCGGCGAGCTTCACCGCGCGGGGGATCGGCGTCAGGCCCTGGGCATCCTTGTAGACGCCCACGCCCAGGTCCAGCTTGGCCGGGTTGGGGTCGGCGCGGTAGGCATCGAGCAGGCCGAGGATGGGGTCCCCGGGCACCCGGGGCACCTGGGCGAAATGGCTCATTTGCGGCCCTCGGCGACCTTGGCCAGCGCGTCGGTGCGCGCGGCCATGATGAAGTCGTTGCGGTGCAGGCCCTTGAGCTCGTGGCTCCACCAGGTGACGGTGACCTTGCCCCACTGGGTCAGCAGGTCCGGGTGGTGGCCTTCTTCCTCGGCGATGGCGCCGACGGCATTGGTGAAGGCCAGGGCGTGGCGGAAGTTCTTGAACAGGTACACGCGCTCCAGCTCCATGTGGCCGTCGCGCACCTCGATGTTCCAGTCCGGGATCTGCTTGATCAGCTCCGCCAGTTCCTCGTCGGAAACATGGGGGGCGTCGGCGCGGCAGGCTTCGCAATGGGCTTGGTTGAGGGCGGTCATGGGGTTCTCCTTGTAAGGTTCGCAGGCAAGGCATTGAGCTTAGGATTGTAGGAGCGAGGGGGACGCCTGGTTCTTGCTCGCGAAGGGTTCGCGAGCAAGCTCGCTCCTACATTAGGTCAGGTAGCAGCGTTAGGGGTTCAGGCCGCCTGCTTCGGCGGGAACTTCGGTGCGTGCAGGCCCAGCTGCATGGCCTGGCGGACCAGCGCCATGATGTCCTGGTGGGCCAGCTCGAACAGGCGCTTGAGCTCCGGCAGCACGAAGTACAGCGGCTGCAGGATGTCGATGCGGTAGGGCGTGCGCATGGCTTCCACGGGGTCGAAGGCCTGGTGCTCGGGCTCGCCGGAGAGGCTGTAGACCGTCTCCTTCGGCGAGGAGAGGATGCCGCCGCCGTAGATGCGCCGGCCCTGCGGGGTGTCGAGCAGGCCAAACTCGATGGTCATCCAGTACAGCCGCGCCAGGTACACGCGTTCTTCCTTGCTGGCGGCCAGGCCGAGCTTGCCGTAGGTGTGGGTGAACTCGGCGAACCAGGGGTTGGTCAGCAGCGGGCAGTGGCCGAAGATCTCGTGGAAGATGTCCGGCTCCTGCAGGTAGTCCAGCTCCTCCGGGGTGCGGATGAAGGTGGCCACCGGGAACTGCTGGCTGGCCAGCAGCTCGAAGAAGGTCTGGAAGGGGATCAGCGCCGGGACGCGGGCGACGCGCCAGCCGGTGGCGCCTTGCAGTACGCGGTTGATCTCGCCCAGCTGCGGGATGCGCTCGTGGGGCAGGGCGAGTTGCTCGATGCCGTCCAGGTATTCCTGGCAGGCGCGGCCTTCGATCACCTTCAACTGGCGGGTGATCAGGGTGTTCCACACCTGGTGCTCGGCTTCGGGGTAGTGGATGAAACCGTCTTCGTCAGGTTGGCGGGCCACGTACTGCGTTGTCTTCATGGGTCCTCCGGCTTCGAGGCCTTTGTTGTTTTGATGCCTCAATCAATAGCCGCGTCGGCGTGCCCATGCAGCCCCTGCCTGCCGTGGGCGAGGGCTGCAAATCCCCTTCGCCTGTAAAGAAAAGGTTACGAATCGCGGCGAATCGCCAGGCATCGACTTGCTGATGACGCCGGCTGTCACATATTCTTGACGGAAATTTCCGCCCCGCCGGCGAAATCCGGCCGGGCGCCGCCCCGCACAACGACAATCACCGGGCTCGCCATGCGTATCAAAGTCCACTGCCAGAACCGCGTCGGCATCCTGCGCGACATCCTCAACCTGCTGGTCGACTACGGCATCAACGTCAACCGCGGCGAGGTCGGCGGCGAGCAGGGCAACGCCATCTACCTGCTCTGCCCGAACCTGATCAACCTGCAGTTCCAGTCGCTCAAGCCCAAGCTGGAGGTCATCCCCGGGGTGTTCGGCGTCAAGCGCGTCGGCCTGATGCCCAGCGAGCGCCGCCACCTGGAGCTGAACGCACTGCTGGCGGCGTTGGACTTCCCGGTGCTGTCCATCGACATGGCCGGGCAGATAGTCGCCGGCAACCGCGCCGCCGCGCAGCTGCTCGGGGTGCGCGTCGACGAGGTGCCGGGCATCCCCCTGGCGCGCTACGCCGAGGACCTCGACCTGCCGGAGCTGGTGCGGGCGAACAAGGCGCGGATCAACGGCCTGCGGGTGAAGATCAAGGGCGACGTGTTCCTCGCCGACATCGCCCCGCTGCAGACCGAGCACGACGAAAGCGAGGCCCTGGCCGGCGCCGTGCTCACCCTGCACCGCGCCGACCGCGTCGGCGAGCGCATCTACAACGTGCGCAAGCACGAGCTGCGCGGCTTCGACAGCATCTTCCAGAGTTCGCGGGTGATGGCCGCGGTGGTGCGCGAGGCGCGGCGCATGGCGCCGCTGGACGCGCCGCTGCTGATCGAGGGCGAGACCGGCACCGGCAAGGAACTGCTGGCCCGCGCCTGCCACCTGGCCAGCCCGCGCGGCCAGGCGCCGTTCATGGCGCTGAACTGCGCCGGGCTGCCCGAATCCATGGCCGAGACCGAGCTGTTCGGCTACGGCCCCGGCGCCTTCGAGGGCGCGCGCCCGGAAGGCAAGCTCGGCCTGCTCGAACTCACCGCCGGCGGCACCCTGTTCCTCGATGGCGTCGGCGAGATGAGCCCGCGCCTGCAGGCCAAGCTGCTGCGCTTCCTGCAGGATGGCTGCTTCCGCCGGGTGGGCAGCGACGAGGAGGTGTACCTGGACGTGCGGGTGATCTGCGCCACCCAGGTGGACCTGTCCGAGCTGTGCGCCAAGGGCGAGTTCCGCCAGGATCTCTACCACCGCCTCAACGTGCTCTCGCTGCACATCCCGCCGCTGCGCGAATGCCTCGATGGCCTGGCGCCGCTGGTGGAGCACTTCCTCGACCAGGCCAGCCGGCAGATCGGCTGCCCGCTGCCGCAGCTGGCGGCCCAGGCCATGGACCGCCTGGGCCGCTACCACTGGCCGGGCAACGTGCGCCAGTTGGAGAACGTGCTGTTCCAGGCCGTCTCGCTGTGCGAGGGCGGCACCATCAAGGCCGAGCACATCCGCCTGCCGGACTACGGCGCGCCGCACCCCTTGGGCGACTTCTCCCTGGAAGGCGGCCTGGACGCCATCGTCGGCCGCTTCGAGCGCGCGGTGCTGGAACGCCTGTACCGCGAACACCCCAGCAGCCGCCTGCTGGGCAAGCGCCTGGGCGTCTCGCACACCACCATCGCCAACAAGCTGCGCCAGCACGGCCTGGGGCAGGGTGGGGAGTCGTAGGGGCCAGCTTGGAGCCCGGAGCCGCCTGCGGCCAAGGCCAAACGGCGGATAACGCGGAGCGTTATTCGCCCTACGCCAGGCTCGACCGTGACGTAGGGCGTATAACCGTTCGCGGTCATACGCCGCCACACCAGGCGGCAACTGTGCTTCGGATTGACTCCGCCCCTCTCCCCAGCCCTCTCCCGCAAGCGGGAGAGGGAGCCGTCCGGCAGGGGCGGGAGGTTCGGCGTCAACCTGTAGGAGCGTTGTTCGCCCCACGCCAGGCTTGACCGTGACGTAGGGCGTATAACCGTTCGCGGTTATACGCCGCCACACCCAGGCGGCAATCCGCGCCAGGGTTGAACCTGGCCACCGCCTAGCCCCTAGCCGCGATCGGCGGCCCTTGAGGGCTTCGCGCGCTGCCACCATATTGGTGCCCATGAACCGACTCGCCAGCAGCGCGCCCCCCAGCGACGTCCTCCAGGGTTTCCACCCCGCCGTCGCCGCCTGGTTCGCCCGCCATTTCGCCGCGCCCACCCCGGCCCAGGTGCAGGCCTGGCCGTCGATCCGCGCCGGGCGCTCGACCCTGGTCGCCGCGCCCACCGGCTCTGGCAAGACCCTCACCGCCTTCCTCTCGGCCATCGACCAGTTGGTGCGCGAGGGCCTGGCCAACGGCGGCGAGCTGCCGGACCGCACCTGCGTGGTCTATGTCTCGCCGCTCAAGGCGCTGTCCAACGACATCCGCATCAACCTGGAGGAGCCCCTGGCCGGCATCCGCGCCGAGCTGGAGCGCCTGGGCCTGCCGGCCGTGGACATCCGCAGCGCGGTGCGCACCGGCGACACCAGCCAGGGCGAGCGCGAGGCCATGCGCCGGCGGCCGCCGCACATCCTGGTGACCACCCCCGAATCCCTCTACGTGCTGCTCGGCTCCGACTCCGGGCGACAGATGCTGGCCGGCGCGCGCAGCGTCATCGTCGACGAGATCCACGCCCTGGCCGGCAGCAAGCGCGGCAGCCACCTGGCGCTGTCCCTGGAACGCCTGCAGGCGCTATGCGCCGAACCGCTGGTGCGCATCGGCCTGTCGGCCACGCAGAAGCCCATCGAGGCGGTGGCGGAGTTCCTCTGCGGCCACGCGGACTGCCGCATCGTCGACATCGGCTACAGCCGCGCCCGCGACCTGGGCATCGAGGTGCCGCCGGCGCCGCTGGAGGCGGTGATGTCCCACGAGGTCTGGGACAGCGTCTACGACCGCCTCGCCGCGCTGGCCGAGGAACACCGCACCACCCTGGTCTTCGTGAATACCCGGCGCCTGGCCGAGCGCATCACCCGCCACCTGGGCGAGCGCCTGGGGATCGACAAGGTCGCCGCGCACCACGGCAGCCTGTCCAAGGAACAGCGCCTGGGCGCCGAGCAACGGCTCAAGGCCGGGCGCCTGACGGTGCTGGTGGCCACCGCCTCGCTGGAACTGGGCATCGACATCGGCGACGTCGAACTGGTCTGCCAGGTCGCCTCGCCGCGCTCCATCGCCGCCTTCCTGCAGCGCGTCGGACGTTCCGGGCACAGCGTCGGCGGCACGCCCAAGGGCCGGCTGTTCCCGACCTCCCGCGACGAACTGATCGAATGCGTGGCGCTGCTCGACAGCGTGCGCCGCGACGAACTGGACGCCCTGGCGATCCCCCGCGCGCCGCTGGACGTGCTGGCCCAGCAGATAGTCGCCGAAGTGGCCTGCCGCGAATGGCGCGAGGACGAACTCTACCAACTGCTGACCCATGCCCAGCCCTACGCCGGCCTGCCGCGCGAGCGCTTCGACGCCGTGCTGCGCATGCTCGTCGAGGGCTACACCAGCCGCAACGGCCAGCGCGGCGCCTACCTGCACCGCGACGGCGTCCACGGCCTGCTGCGCGGCCGGCGCGGCGCGCGGCTGACCGCAGTGACCTCCGGCGGCACCATCCCCGACGCCGGCGACTACCAGGTGCTGCTGGAGCCCCAGGGCCTGGCCGTGGGCACGGTGAACGAGGACTTCGCCGTGGAGAGCCTGGCCGGCGACGTGTTCCAGCTGGGCAACGTGTCCTACCGCATCCTCCGCGTGGAACCGGGCAAGGTGCGCGTCGAGGACGCCCAGGGCCTGCCGCCGAACATCCCGTTCTGGCTGGGCGAGGCGCCGGGGCGCAGCGACGAGCTTTCGGTCAGCGTGTCGCGCCTGCGCGAGCGCCTGGATGACCTGCTGGCCGAAGGGCAGGGCAGTGCCGAACCCCTGGCCCCGGCGCTGCGCTGGCTGGAGGACGACCTCGGCCTGCAGAAAGCCGCGGCGCGCCAACTGGTGGAGTACCTGGCCCGCGCCCGCGCCGCCCTCGGCGTGCTGCCGAGCCAGTCGGCGCTGGTGCTGGAGCGCTTCTTCGACGAATCCGGCAGCATGCAGCTGGTGCTGCACTCGCCCTACGGCAGCCGCATCAACCGCGCCTGGGGCCTGGCCCTGCGCAAGCGTTTCTGCCGCACCTTCAACTTCGAGCTGCAGGCGGCGGCCACCGAGGATGCCATCATCCTCTCGCTGTCCACCAGCCACAGCTTCCCGCTGGACGAGGTGTGGCGCTACCTGAACGCGAAGAACGCCGAGCACGTGCTCGTCCAGGCCCTGCTCGACGCTCCGTTGTTCGGCGTGCGCTGGCGCTGGAACGCCACCACCTCGCTGGCCCTGCCGCGCTTCCGCGGCGGCCGCAAGGTGGCGCCGCAACTGCAACGCATGCGCAGCGAGGATCTGCTGGCCTCGGTATTCCCCGATCAGGTGGCATGCCTGGAGAACATTGTTGGCGAGCGGCAGATTCCCGATCACCCGCTGGTGGCCCAGACCCTCGACGACTGCCTGCACGAAGCCATGGACTGCGAGGGCTGGCTGGCCCTGCTGCGGCGCATGGAGGCCGGCGAGGTGGCGCTGCATGCCCGCGACCTGCCGGCCCCTTCGCCGCTGGCGGCGGAAGTGCTCAGCGCCAGCCCCTACGCCTACCTCGACGACGCCCCGCTGGAAGAGCGCCGCACCCAGGCCGTGCTGAGCCGGCGCTGGAGCGACCCGGAATCGGCCGACGACCTGGGCGCACTGGACCCCGAGGCCATCGCCGCGGTGCGCGCCGAAGCCTGGCCGCAGGCCCGCGACCCCGACGAGATGCACGAGGCGCTGACCGGCCTGGGCTGCATCCTCGCCGAGGAAGCCCGCGCCAACCTGGGCTGGGAGCTGCTGCTGGGGCGCCTGGCCAAGGCCGGGCGGGCAACGCGCCTGCGCAGTGGCGAGGCTGACCTCTGGGTGGCCGCCGAACGCCTCAGCCAGTTGCTGGCGGTCTATCCACAGGCGCGCTTGTCACCGGCGCTGCAACTGCCGGCGGCGCTACAGGAAGGCTGGTCCGCCGAGGACGCGCGCCTGGAACTGCTGCGCGCGCGCTTGACCGGCTTCGGCCCGCGCACCCAGGCGCAACTGGCCACCGACCTCGACCTGCCGGCTGCCGACGTCGCCTTCGCCCTGGCCGGCCTGGAGCGGGAGGGCTATGTGCTGCGCGGCCGCTTCAGCCCCGACGCCGACGGCGAGCAATGGTGCGAGCGCCACCTGCTGGCGCGCATCCACCGCTACACGGTGCGCCGCCTGCGCCGCGAGATCGAGCCGGTGGAGCGCGCCGACTTCATGCGCTTCCTGTTCGACTGGCAGCGGGTGTCCCGGGCCACGCGGGTGCGCGGCGCCGAGGCCCTGGCCGGCGTGCTGAGCCAGCTGGAAGGCTTCCAGGCCGCCGCCGGGGCCTGGGAAAGCGACCTGCTGCCGGCGCGGGTGGCCGACTACGGCATCAACTGGCTGGACGACCTGTGTCGCGCCGGCCGCCTGGTCTGGGCGCGCCTGCCGAGCTGGAGCACGGCGCGCGGGCGCAGCGGCGCCGGGCCGCTGCGCAGCACCCCCATCGTCCTGCTGCCGCGCCGCCAGCTGCCGCTGTGGGGCGCGCTGTGCGCCGACGCGCCGGAGCCCGAGCTGTCCTCCAGGGCGCAGAAGGTGCTGCAGGCCTTGCAGGAGCAGGGCGCGCTCTTTTTCGACGAACTTTCCAGCGAGGCGCACCTGCTGCGCAGCGAACTGGAAATGGCCCTCGGCGAACTGGTGGCGGTGGGCGGGGTGAACGCCGACAGCTTCGCCGGCCTGCGCGCGCTGCTGCTGCCGGCGGCCAAGCGCAGCCGCCAGGAACGCCGGGCCCGCACGCCGCTGTTCGGCATGGCCGACGCCGGCCGCTGGGCGCTGCTGCGCCGCCCGCGCAACGAACTGCTGGAGGGCCAGCCGCCACGCCTGCAGGCCGAAGTGCTGGAGCACGTGGCCATGACCCTGCTGCGCCGCTACGGCGTGGTCTGCTGGCGCGTGCTGGAGCGCGAGGCCGACTGGCTGCCGCCCTGGCGCGACCTGCTGCGCGTCTACCACCGCCTGGAAGCCCGCGGGGAAATCCGCGGCGGGCGCTTCGTCGCCGGCCTCACCGGCGAACAGTTCGCCCTGCCCGAGGCCGTGGGCCTGCTGCGCGAAGTGCGCCGGCGCGAGAAGGACGGCGAATACCTGGTGCTCTCGGCGGTGGACCCGCTCAACCTCGCCGGCACCCTGCTGCCGGGCAGCAAGGTCCCGGCGGTGGCCGGCAACCGCGTGCTCTACCGCGACGGCGTCGCCCTGGGCGCGCTCATCGCCGGCAAGCCGGTGCTCTGGGCGGAGCTGCCGGCGGAGGAAATGGCGAAGGCGCGGGAGTCGCTGATCCGACGCCTTTAGGCGCATTCGTCAGCGAGGGAGTTCTGCCGGTAGGCGGAATCCTCGATTGGCGTGGGATGCTTTGCTGATGCCCGGAGTGGCTAGGCGTTAACGTTTTTCGCCTGCCGCCATCGCTTGACTGGAGCCTCCACTGTTCATGGAGGACCCAGCATGCACCCTCGTCCATATCTGCATTGCCTGCTCCCAGGGGTGGGAGCCCTGTTGATCAGCCAGGCCTGCCTGGCGGAATACCAGTGGCGCGACGCGACCCGTACCCCCTGGCCCTCGGCCGAAGCCGCCTGCGAGCAGGGCGAGAGCCTTCGCAAACTGCTCCAGAAGCGTGAGCAGAGCCCCGGCCAGCAGTGGCGCATCAACAGCTACTCGCTCACCGACCTCAGTGGCGACGAAGCCATCTGCCGCTTCGTGATCGAGCGCCGCTTGTTCGGTCGCTGGCTACCCGACACCTACCACCTTTCCTCCGTCTACCGTTCCGGCGAGGCGGACCTTTGCCCCAGCGGCGTGCTGGATGGCAGCGGCCAGTGTTGCGCGCAATGCCAGAGCAACGAATGCAACGACAGCAACCCCATCCTCGGCGCCACCGGGCAGAAGGTGCAGGTCGAGGTCGATCTGAGCGTGCCCGGCTCCAGGCTGGGCTTCAGCCGCAACTACTGGAGTAGCCGCAACCAGGCCGGCGACCTCGGAGTCGGCTGGAGCCATGGCTGGAACCAGCGCATCGCCAAGCTCACGGCCGACACGCTGAAGGCCTATCGCGACGACGGCCGGGCAGTCGCCTTCAGCCGCGTGGCGGGCAAATGGACAGCCAGTGCCGACGAGCGACTCACACTGGCCGAACTGCCCGAACAGGGCGGCTGGACCCTCACCGGCGCCGACGCCAGCATCGAAACCTACGATGCGCTCGGGCAATTGCGGCGCCTCGACCCGGTGATCGGCAGCAGCCTGCAGTTCGCCCGGGATACCGGCGGCCGCCTGGTGCGGATCAGCGATGCCGGTGGCCGCCAGATCAGCCTCGGCTACGATGGCGAACGGCTGGCGAGCCTGCAGTTCGGCGACTGGAGCGTCAGCTACCGCTACGACGACCGCGGCCGCCTCGCCAGCGTCATGCGGGGTGACGAAGAGCAGCGCTACCACTACGAAGTCGCCGAGCGCCCGCAGCTGCTCACGGGGATCACCGATGCCCGCGGCCAGCGTTTCGCCACCTGGACCTACGACGCCCAGGGGCGCGCCACCTCCAGCAGCCATGCCGGCGAGGCCGGCAGCGTGCAGTTCGCCTACCTCGATGCCAACCGCGTGCGGATCACCAACCCGCTGGGCAAGTCGACGCTCTACCACTACCAGACCTTCGACCAGCGCCGCCTGGTCTCCCGCCGCGACGGCGAAGCCAGCGCCCACTGCCCGGCCGCCAGCCAGCAGGTCACCTACCTGGCCAGCGGGTTGCCGGCCAGCCGAACCGACTGGAACGGCAACCTGACCACCTACCAGTACGACGCGCGCGGCCTGGAAATCTCCCGTACCGAGGCCGCCGGCAGCGCGCAGGCCCGCACCATCGCCACCACCTGGCATCCCACCCTGGCCCTGCCGCTGAGCATCACCGAGGCGGGGCGGGTCACCCGCTACCAGTACGACGGGCGTGGTCGCGTCATCGCGCAAACCACCGAAGCGCTTTGAGCAAGGAGGCAGTCATGAAGACGAAACTATTCGGCGCCCTGTCCCTGGCGATGCTGCTGGCCCAGCCCGGCCAGGCCGCCGAGCGCAGCTGGACCTACACCTACAACGCCCTGGGCCTGGTCGAGAGTGCCGACGGCCCGCGCACCGACGTGCGGGACGTCACCCGCTACAGCTACGACGCCAAGGGCAACCTCGCCACGGTGACCAACGCCCTGGGCCACGTCACCCGCCTGGGCGAGCACGACGAGCGCGGCAACCCCGGCACCCTCACCGATGCCAACGGTGTGGTCAGTACCCTGACCTACAGCGGTATCGACGCTCGCCTGGCGTCCATCAGCAGCGCCGGCAGCACCACCCGCTTCAACTATGACGCGGTCGGGCAGATCACCCGCCTGACCCGCGGCGACGGTAGCTGGCTGGCCTACACCTACGACGATGCGCGGCGCCTGGTGGCCATCGCCAACAACCTCGGCGAGCGTCTGGAATACGACGTCGACGCCCAGGGCAACCGCACGGCGCAGCGGCTGAAGGACGCCAGCGGCAGCCTGGTGCGCCAGCAGCAGTGGGTGTACGACGAACTCGGCCGGCTGTTGCGCGCGGTCGGCGCCGCCGGCCAGACCCACAGCTACCGCTACGACCTCAACGACAACCCCACCGGCCAGACCAACCCGCGCCAGTACGGCAGCGCCCAGGCGTTCGACGCCCTCGATCGCCTGGTCAGCCATACCGACGCCTTCGACGGCGTCACCGCCCTGGCCTACGACGCCCAGGACAACCTCACCCAGGTCCGCGATCCGCGGGGCGTGACCACCCGCTACCGGTATGACGGCCTGGGCAATCTCACCCAGCGCATCAGCCCCGACAGCGGCACCACCCACTTCGAGTACGACGCCGCCGGCAACATCGTCCGCCAGACCGATGCCCGCGGCGTGGTGGTGGAGTTCAGCTACGACGCCCTGAATCGCCTGACCGAGCGCCGCTACCCGGCCACCCCGGCCTTCGACGTGCGCTACCGGTACGACGACAGCGCCGACGGCAACCACGGCATCGGCCGCCTCACGGCCATCGAGGATGGCAGCGGCCGCCTCGCCTATGGCTACGACGCGCGCGGCAACCTGGTGCGGCAGGCGCGCAGCCTGAGCGTCAACGGCAAGACGCTGGAAGAGGTCCTGAGATTCCAGTACGACGCCGCCGACCGCCTGGTCGCCATCGGCTACCCGTCCGGCTACACCCTCGGCTATCCGCGCAATGCCGGTGGCCAGGTGAGCGGTGTCAGCCTGGCGGTGGGCAGCCACGAGCCCACCGCCCTGGTCAGCGGCATCGGTTACCTGCCCTTCGGCCCGCTGCAGCGCCTGACCTGGGCCAACGGCATCAACTTGGTCCGCGAGTACGACCGGGACTACCGGCTCGTCCGCCAGAACATCGGCCCCTGGCAGAGCGACTACCGGCACGACGCCAACGGCAACATCACCCAACTGGCCCACAGCCTCTGGGGAACACTGGACTACCAGTACGACCCCCTGGACCGGCTGACCACCGAGCGCAGTGGCGAGGCCGAGCGCCGCTACGGCTACGACGCCGTGGGCAATCGCACCGGGAAAAGCGTCACGCGCCTGGCCGACGGCCAGGCCCTCGAGGACAGCTACCGCTACGCCGGCGACAGCAACCGCCTCACTGCCCTCAACGGCCACGCGGTGACCAGCGATGCCACCGGCAACCTGCTCCAGGACCGCGCCAGTCGCCTGCTCGGCTACGACGCCCAGGGCCGTCTGGCGAACGTACGGATCGACGGCCAGGAAGTCGCCCAGTACCGCTACAACGCCCACGGCCAACGTGTCGCCAAACTGACCGCCCAGGGCTTCACCACCTACCTCTACGGCCCCGACGGCCAACTGCTCGGCGAAGCCGCCTACGGCCAGGGTGGCCAACTACGCCGCGAACAGCACTACCTGTGGCTCGACAGCCTGCCCCTGGCCACGCTGAGCACGCTCTACGACGCCCAGGGCCACCCGGGCGACACCCGCGTGCTCTACCTGCACAGCGACCACCTGGACACTCCGCGGCTGGCCAGCGACGACGACCAGCGCCTGGTCTGGCAATGGCAATCCGACGCCTTCGGCAACGGCCTGCCCAGCAGCCCGGACAACACCGTGGTCAACCTGCGCTTCCCCGGGCAGTACTACGACGCCGAAAGCGGCCTGCACTACAACTACTTCCGCGATTACGACCCGCAGACCGGGCGGTATGTGGAGAGTGATCCGATTGGGCTGGATGGGGGGCTGAATACCTACGGGTATGTAAATGGAAATCCTATAAGTTTCCTAGATAGTTATGGCCTTGCTAGCTCTGGTGTTCCTGGCAAGATTCCAGGAACTCAGATAACGGTGCGAATCGACAAGCCCCATGTGCCCGGACAGCAAGAGCATGCGCACATTAATCAAAAGGGAAAGCCCGAGGTGGTAATAAATAAAGATGGTTCAGGAAGTCACGGTACAGATCCGAAGAAGGCGCCTCGGAATAAGAAATTATTAGATTTTTTGAGAAAGCAAGGCTTCAAGCTTGGTCTTCCCTATCCATGGCCATCCTATGATGACATCATGCAGGAATACTGTGTCCAAAATCCTTATGATAGCCAATGCATGATGAGGAATTCTGATAGTTGCATATAGGAGAGCCTTCATGAAGCTATATGGGTACGAAGATGCTGGTGCGTTGAAGGAACTTCAAGAGGTTTCTATTGTTGCCACAGCTTCGGAGCTTCGAAGCTTGGCTGATATGCTTGTGCTGGCGGCTAAGAAGATAGAAGGTTTGGCGGAGGATACGTCTGATCATATCCACTTTAGTGACTTTTTTAAGGGGATGGATTCTGACTCTGCGGATATTGTTGTCATGACGGTGGCTTCATAAGAACTCTGAAGCTTTTTGTGGAGGGCAGTAATTCCAGAGCGCTATTGTTTTGCAATAGCGCTCTTTTTTAGGGGGATTTGGGATGAGTGGACTCAGAACCGAATCCGCCCCGTAAAGGCATCCTTGAGCATCACCCAGTCGCCCATGAACGACCACAGCGGGTACTTGAAGGTGGCCGGGCGGTTTTTCTCGAAGACGAAGTGGCCGACCCAGGCGAAGCCGTAGCCGGCGAAGGGGAGGGCGATGAGCCACAGCAGGTTGCCGCTGGCGATGGCGTAGGCGAGGATCGCCAGCACCAGCAGGCTGCCCACGTAGTGCAGGCGGCGGCAGGTGGGGTTGCTGTGTTCCTGCAGGTAATAGGGGTAGAACTCGGCGAAGCTGTGGAAACGCTCGGCGGTGTCGGTGGCCATGGCGCACCTCCTGTTGTTGTGATGGCCGCAGTCTACGAAGGCGGCCGGTGACTTGCAGATGACCCCTGCAGCCAGTTTAGTATCCATCCCCGCCATTCCTTGCGCGCCCTGACAACAAGAAGAACCGAGATGCCTGAGCGTACCACCCTGTCCAGTTGGGTTCGTGGAATCCTCCTCGCCATCGAGCTGGAGGGGCTGGACAGCCGCGAGCTGTTCGCCGAGCTGGGCCTGGACCTGGCGGCCCTGGCCGATCCGGACGCGCGTTTTCCCCAGGACGACATGACGCGCCTGTGGCACCTGGCCGTGCAGCGCAGCGGCAACCCGGCCATCGCTCTGAACTTCGCCCGCGTGCATACCCCGGCGTTCCCGGTGCTGGGCTATTCGATGATGTCCAGCCGCACCCTGGCCGAGGCTTTCGAGCGCCTGGAGCGTTACCAGCGGATCATCGCCGAGGGGGCGGACGTGAGTTTTCGCCGCCTGCCCGAGGGCTGCCTGTACAGCGTGCAGGTGCACGGCGACCGCCTGTTGCCGCCGCGGCAGAGCGCGGAGAGCGCGCTGGCGAGCATGATCGCCCTGGTGCGCTGGATCACCGGGCGCGACATCCGCCCGCTGGAGGTGCGCCTGGCCGGCGAGCCGCCGCTGGACCCGGCGCCCTACCAGGCGCTGTTCCAGGCGCCGATGAGTTTTGGCCACGAGCAATGCGCCCTGCTGTTTTCCCATGAGGACATGAACGCCCCGCTGCCGACGGCCAATGCCGAGCTGGCGCACCTGCACGACCGCTTCGCCGGCGAGTACCTGGCGCGCTTCGCCAGCAGCCGCTTCAGCCACCAGACGCGCCAGGTGCTGTGCCGCCTGCTGCCCCAGGGCGAGCCGCGGCGCGAGGTGGTGGCGGAGATTCTCCACCTGTCCGAGCGCACCCTGCAGCGGCGCCTGCAGGAGGAGGGCAGCAGCTACCAGCAACTGCTCGACGATACCCGTCGCGAGCTGGCCCAGCAGTACCTGGCGACGCCGCACATGACGCTGTTGGAGATCGCCTACCTGCTGGGGTTTTCCGAGCCGAGCAACTTTTTCCGCGCGTTCCGCCGCTGGTTCGGGGTGACGCCGGGGGAGTATCGGGAGCGGTTGTAGGGGCGGGGGAATTGCGGATGGAGTCCTACGGCTGTGCTCACCGTAGGGC
>NZ_QGSL01000106.1:271916-279652 GCF_003176655.1 Pseudomonas sp. RW407
GTGAACGTGAACATGGTGACCTGTGGCGGACAAGCCACGATTCCGATGGTGGCGGCCGTGTCTCGCGTGGCCAAAGTCCACTACGCGGAAATCATCGCTTCCATCGCGTCGAAGTCCGCTGGTCCGGGTACCCGCGCCAATATCGACGAGTTCACCGAGACCACCTCGGAAGCCATCGAAGTCATCGGCGGGGCGGCCAAGGGCAAGGCGATCATCATCATGAACCCGGCCGAGCCGCCGCTGATCATGCGTGACACCGTGTATGTGCTCAGCGAATCGGTCGATCAGGCCAAGGTCGAGGCGAGCATCGAGGAGATGGCCGCCGCCGTGCAGGCCTACGTCCCCGGTTACCGGCTGAAGCAGAAGGTGCAGTTCGACGAGGTCCGCGACCTGAACATCCCCGGTCACGGCAAGTTCTCCGGGTTGAAAACCTCCGTCTTCCTCGAAGTCGAAGGCGCCGCCCACTACCTGCCGGCCTACGCCGGCAACCTCGACATCATGACCTCCGCCGCGCTGGCCACCGCCGAGCGCATGGCGCAAGCAATGGGGGCCTCGGCATGAGCCAGAAACTCTATATCTCCGACGTGACCCTGCGTGATGGCATGCATGCGATCCGCCACCAGTACAGCCTGGACGACGTGCGCGCCATCGCCGCGGCCCTGGACATGGCGAAAGTCGATTCCATCGAAGTGGCCCACGGCGACGGCCTGCAAGGCTCCAGCTTCAACTACGGCTTCGGCGCGCATACCGACCTGGAGTGGATCGAAGCGGCGGCCGATGTGGTCAAGCACGCGAAGATCGCCACCTTGCTGCTGCCCGGCATCGGCACCATCCACGACCTGAAGAACGCCTACAACGCCGGCGCCCGCGTCGTGCGCGTGGCCACCCATTGCACCGAAGCGGACGTCTCCAGGCAACACATCGAGTACGCCCGCGAACTGGGCATGGACACGGTGGGCTTCCTGATGATGAGCCACATGCAGACCCCGGAAGGCCTCGCGCAGCAGGCCAAGCTGATGGAGAGCTACGGCGCCACCTGCATCTACGTGGTGGACTCCGGCGGGGCGATGAACATGGACGACATCCGCGCGCGTTTCCGCGCGGTGAAAGCCGTGCTCAAGCCCGAGACCGAAACCGGCATCCACGCCCATCACAACCTCAGCCTCGGCGTGGCCAACTCCATCGCCGCGGTGGAGGAGGGCTGCAACCGCATCGACGCCAGCCTGGCCGGTATGGGCGCCGGGGCGGGCAATGCGCCGCTGGAAGTCTTCATCGCCGCCGCCGACAAGCTCGGCTGGCACCACGGCACCGACCTCTACGCGCTGATGGACGCGGCCGATGACCTGGTGCGCCCGCTGCAGGACCGCCCGGTGCGGGTGGACCGCGAAACCCTGGCCCTGGGTTACGCCGGCGTCTACTCCAGCTTCCTGCGCCACGCCGAGGTGGCCTCGGCGAAGTACGGGATCAAGGCCGTGGACATCCTCGTCGAGCTGGGCAAGCGGCGCATGGTCGGCGGCCAGGAAGACATGATCGTCGACGTGGCCCTGGACCTGCTCAACGCACCGACCTAGCCCTTGTAGGAGCAGGCCCTGCCTGCGATTCGCGCGCAGGGCGCGCTCCTACAAAGGCACGGTGCAGGGGCAACCCGTAGGAGCGGATCTCATCCGCGAATCGCGCCGGAACCTCCGGCTATCGCGGACAAGGTCCGCTCCTACGGTGGGTCCCACCTCGACTGTAGGAGCAGGCCCTGCCTGCGATTCGCGCGCAGGGCGCGCTCCTACAAAAACACGCCGCCGAGTTGGGCCGGCGTTGAAAAAACGGCACCTGCCCCGCGAGGGCCGGCGCCACCCATTACAAGAACAAGACGGGTGAAATCCCATGAGCAATCGCCTTTCGCTGCACCACCGCCACGCCCCGTATTCCCGCCAGGGGAGGGCCGCGGCATGACCCCTTCCAGCGCGATTCTTCGCGAGCAGCCACGCCTGCTCGCCACCCTCGGCCTGTGCTTCCTGGTCGCGCTGCTGGAGGGCCTGGACCTGCAGGCCGCCGGCATCGCCGGGCCGGGCATGGCCAGGGCCTTCTCGCTGGACAAGCTGCAGATGGGCTGGGTATTCAGCGCCGGCATCCTCGGCCTACTGCCCGGCGCCTTCGCCGGCGGCTGGCTGGCCGACCGCGTCGGGCGCAAGCGCGTGCTGATCGGCTCGGTGGCGTTGTTCGGCGTGTTCTCCCTGGCCACCGCCCACGCCTGGGACCTGCACAGCCTGCTGGCGGCGCGCCTGCTTACCGGCGTTGGCCTGGGGGCCGCGCTGCCCAACCTGATCGCCCTGAGTTCCGAGGCCGCCGGCGCGCGCCTGCGTGGCAGCGCGGTAAGCCTGATGTACTGTGGCGTGCCCCTGGGCGCGGCGCTGGCCGCCGGCATCGGCATCGCCGGTTATGCCGGCAACTGGCAACTGGTGTTCCATGTCGGCGGCGTGGTGCCGCTGCTGATCCTGCCGCTGCTGGCGCTGTACCTGCCGGAATCCGGCGGGTTCCACGCCGCCGCGGAGTCCGGGAGCCCCGCCAGCCTGCGCCGCGACCTGCTCGGCCAGGGCGCCACCTGGCTGCTCTGGCTCAGCTACTTCTTCACCCTGATGGTGGTCTACATCCTCATCAACTGGCTGCCCAGCCTGCTGGTGGGCCAGGGCTTCAGCCCCAGCCAGGTCAGCTGGGTGATGTTCGCCCTGCAGATAGGCGCGGCCATCGGCACCCTGACCCTCGGCGTGCTGATGGAGCGCCTGCCGGCCTGGGCCACGGCGGCCCTGGTGTACCTGGGCATCCTCGCCGCGCTGGCCGGCCTGGGCCTGGCCGCCGAGCTGCGCAGCATGCTGCTGGCCGGTTTCGTCGCCGGCTTCTTCGCCACCGGCGGGCAGGGCGTGCTCTATGCCCTGGCGCCCTGGTTCTACCCGGCGCGGGTGCGCGCCACCGGGGTGGGCGCCGCCGTCGCGGTGGGCCGCCTGGGCGCCATGAGCGGGCCCCTGGTGGCCGGGCAGATGCTCGCCCTGGGCACCGGCAGCGCCGGCGTGCTGCTGGCCTCGGCGCCGGGCATCGTGGTCGCCGCCCTGGCGCTGTTCCGCCTGGCCGCCCGGCGCCCCGCGCAACTGCCCGACTGATCCGACCTCGCCTGCCCATGCCGCCCCGCGCGGCAGGGCTTCGTACAACTACAAGAAAGTGAAGAGCACCATGCACAAGGCACCCCTGAACACCCTGGCCGCCGCCATCGCCCTGCTGTCCGCCACCGCGGCCGGCGCCGCCGGCTTCGTCGACGACAGCCACGCCGACCTGGTCCTGCGCAACTACTACTTCGACCGCAACTACCTGGGCGAGACGCCCCAGGCCGCCGCCCGCGAATGGGCCCAGGGCTTCATCCTCAACTTCAGGTCGGGCTTCACCGAGGGCCCGGTGGGCTTCGGCCTGGATGCCCAGGGCATGCTCGGGCTGAAGCTGGACTCCTCGGCGGACCGCGCCGGCACCGGGCTGCTGCCCTACGACCCGGTCACCCGCGAGCCGGCCGACGACTACTCCGAGCTGGGCCTGACCGCCAAGATGCGCGTGTCGAAGAGCGAGCTGCAGGCCGGCACCATCAGTACCTTCCTGCCGATCGCCTTCGCCAGCCCCACGCGTCTGTTGCCGCAGACCTTCCGCGGCACCTACCTGCGCTCGCAGGACATCGACGGCCTGACGCTGCACGCCGGCTGGCTCGACCGCATCAACCTGCGCGACTCCACCGACTACCAGAAGATGAGCGTCGGCGCGCCCAACGGCCGCTTCAACGGCGCCGCCACCTCGGACAGGTTCACCTTCCTCGGCGGCGACTACGCCTGGTCGAAACGGCTGACGCTGAAGTACTACCACGCCGAGCTGGACCAGCTGTACCGCAAGGACTACTTCGGCTTCGTCGACGAGCGCGCGCTGGGCCCGGGCAGGCTGAAGAGCGACTTCCGCCTGTTCGTCACCGGCGAGGACGGCGCCGCCAAGGCCGGCAAGGTGGACAACCGCAACAGCGCGCTGATGCTCACCTACGCCTGGGCCAGCCACAGCCTGGGCGTGGGCTACATGCGCCTGGACGGCGACACGGCCATGCCCTACCTGTTCGGCACCGAGCCGCTGGTGATCACCGAGGGCACCCTGAGCTCCGAGTTCATCAACCCGAAGGAGCGCAGCTGGCAGGTGAAGTTCGACCAGGACTTCGCCGGCGCCGGGCTGCCGGGGCTAAAGGGGATGCTGCGCTACGTGCGCGGCGACAACATCGAGCTGGCGAAATTCGGCGGCAGCGGCCTGACCGAGAGCGAGAAGGACGTCGAGCTGTCCTATACGGTGCAGAGCGGCAGCTTCAAGGGCGTGGCCTTCCGTGTGCGCCACGCCTGGTACCGCAACGACTTCGCCCCCGGCGCCACTCACCGCGACGACAACGAGCTGCGGCTGAACGTCGACTACACGCTGGCGCTCTGGTGAGCGCCATCAGCGCGCGGCATCCGCTTCGATGTTGACCGTGGCGGTCATGCCGGCGCTGAGGTGGATGTCCCCGGGCACCTCCCGCAGCTCGATGCGCACCGGGATGCGCTGGGCCAGGCGCACCCAGTTGAAGGTCGGCTCGACGTTGGCCAGCAGCTGGGTGTCGGGCAGGGCGTTGCGGTCGGTGATGCCGCTGCTGATGCTCTGCACCCGGCCCTCGAGCACGCGCTCGCCGCTCATCAGCGTCACCCGCGCGCGCTGGCCGACGTGGATGCCGGGCAGCTTGGTCTCCTCGAAGTAGGCGGTGACGTAGAACGAGCCCTGGTCCACCAGGGCCATCGCCGCCTGGCCGGTCTGCGCGTAGTTGCCCTGGGCCAGGCGCAGGTTGGTCACCTGGCCATCGCGCGGGGCGCGCACCTCGCTGCGCTGCAGGTTGATCTCGGCCAGGCGCGCCGCGGCCAGGGCCTCCTGGTACTGGCTGTTGGCGATGTTGGCGTTGAGCTGCGCGGTCTCGCGGTCCTCGGCGCTGATCGCCGCGCTGGTCAGGCGCTTGCGGCGGTCGGCCTCGCTCTGCCGCAGCAGGTATTCCTGCTTGCGTGTCTCGGCCAGGGCGCGGGCCTGGTCGAGGTTGGCCTGGTAGCGGTCGCGGTCGATGCGCATCAACAGGTCGCCGGCCTTGACCTTCTGGTTGTCGACGATGGGCAGCTCGGTGACCCAGCCGGACACGTCCGGGGCGATCACCACCACGTCGGCGCGCACCCGGGCGTCCCGCGTCCAGGGCGAGAGCATGTAGTAGCGCCACAGCCAGAGCCCGGCCAGCACGGCGGCGGCGACCACCAGCAGGGTGGTCAGGACTCGCAGGAAAGCTCGCACGTCGGGCGCTCCTCGTTATCCGTTGGCGATGCCGGCGCACCAGGCGACGGCGGCCAGCAGCAGGGTGAACAGCGCGCAGTCGAACAGCGCCTCGTGCCAGATCCAGCGCCCCGCCGGCGTGGCCTGCAGCAGCTTGCGCAGGACGATGGTCAGGGCCAGGGCGACCAGCGCGTAGAGGAACATCGGGCTGACGTAGACGCCGCCCAGGGGCAGTTCAACCAGGTTCATGGCCGTCCTCCAGGTGGCACCAGGCGCGCCAGGTATGGCTCAGCTGGCGCAGGGCGGCGCGGGCCAGGCGGTTGTCCTCGTCCAGGTGGCTGGCGTCGTTGCGCAGGGCGGCGTCCAGTGCGTCGCAGAGTTCGTCCAGGCGCGCCTCGCGCCCCGGCGCCGGGCCGGCCTGGAGCAGGTCGCCCAACTGGTCGAGGAAGGCCTGCCGGCGCTTGCGCAGCACGCCCCGGGCGCCGGCCAGGCAGTGGCGCAGGTGCAGCAGCTCGCTGCCCATGTCCAGCGCCAGCAGGCCGTCGAGCCAGCGCCGCTGCATGGCCTGGGGCAGCAGCGCGTAGTGCCGCGCCAGGCGCATCAGGCGGTCGGCCATGCGCCCGCCGAACCAGCTTTCCGCCTGGGCCAGGGGGTAGCGGGTGAGGCGCCCCAGGTCCAGCGCCATGGCCTGGCCCTGGCGGCGGATCACCCAGTCCGGCGGCAGCGCCAGCAGGCGGAACACCATGGCGGCGAAGCCCACGCCGATGACCGTGGCCTGGGCCGAGTTGAGCAGGCTGGCGAAGTCGTAGTGCATGTCGTTGCGCGGCGCGATGAAGGTGATGAACTGGATGGCGAAGGTGGTGGCGGTGCCGATCAGCACAGGCGGCCCGGCCATGCCCAGGGCGGCGAAGAACAGCGGCACGCCCAGGGCCATGCACAGCAGCGGGAAGCCGTTCCACTGCGGCAGCAGCCACTGGTCCACCACTATGGCCGCCAGCAGCGCGTAGAGGATGCCGCGCAGGAAGCTCATGCTCAGCTCCACGGCGTTGTCGCGGTTGGCGAACAGGCTGCAGAGGATGCCGGCCATGAGCATGCCGCCCACCGCCGCCGGCCAGGCGCTGGCCAGCCAGAAGGCGGCGATGCCCAGCAGCGCCAGGGCGCTGCGCAGGCCGTAGAACAGCGCCATCTGCCAGTCGCGGTGCCAGGACAGGCCGCTGCTGGCGTCGCCGCTGAACTCGCCGCTGGCCACCCCGGCGGCGGCCGTTTCGGCGGCCTCGGCCTTGACCAGCAGCAACGCGCAGCGCGCCAGGCAGTAGCGCAGGTCGTTGTGCAGGTCGTTGTGTAGGGCCTCGTCGGCGCTGGCCCGCAGCAGACGGTCGCGCAGCTCGTGCAGCCGATCGAGGGAATGGCTCGGCAGCAGCGCCAGCAGCTCGTCGGCCCAGGGGCGCAGCTGCGCTTCCGCTTCGGGCGTGAGCAACTGCCGCTGGCGCGAGACCCCGCGGGCGCTGCGCAGCAGGCTCAGCACGTCGCGCGAGAGGGTGCGCAGCGCCAGCGCCCGGCGCCGGCCCTGGTGCCCTTCGAACCAGGCGTGGTCGCGCTGGGCGTCGGCGGCGACGATGCGGCCGAGCAACTGCAGGATGCCCTCCGGCTCGCGCGCCTGGCCGCGCACCGCATTGGCCGCCGCCTGCAGGGCCGCGTCCAGGGTTTCGCGGGCGACCCGCGCGAGGTTCTCCTCGACCCTCTGCGGCCACAGGGTGGCGCTGACCACCGAGGCGCAGACGATGCCCAGGCAGATTTCCGTGCAGCGCGCCACGGCCTGGTCGAACACCTGCAGCGGCACGTTGATCGCCGGCAGGGCGATGATCGCCACCGTGTAGCCGGACAGCACGAAGGCATAGGACACATGGTTGCGCAGCAGGGTCGAGGCCGCGGTGCACAGGCCCATCCACAGCGCCACCACCAGCAGGAACAGCCAGGGCGTCTGGGCGAACAGCGCCATGATGACCACCGCCATGGTGGTCCCGACCAGGGTGCCGAGCAGGCGGAACAGGCCCTTGGCGACGACCATCCCGGACAGCGGCTGGGACACGATGAACACCGTCATCAGCGCCCACTGCGGCTGCTCCAGGTCCAGGCGGAACGACAGCCACAAGGCGATGCCGCCGGCCAGCAGGGTCTTGCCGGCGAAGCGCAGGGCGGGGCCGCTGGGGGCGATGAAGGCGGTCAGGGCAGGGCTGGCTAACACGGTGTCGACAGGCTCCGGCTGAGGCTTGCGGCCCGCCCAGGTGGCGGCAGGGGGTGCTTGCGAACCCGTGGTTTCAGCATAGCCGATGACGGGGGCGGGGCATGGGCTCGCGCCTTTTGCAGGATGGGGTGGGCCCGGGCGAGACCCA
>NZ_QGSL01000106.1:279662-292163 GCF_003176655.1 Pseudomonas sp. RW407
CGCCACGGGAACGCGATAATCAACCGGCCGCGCAATAGAACGCGGACGTTCCCTCCCGATGAGGACGATCATGAAGAAACTGCTGTTCGCAGCCGTAGCCGCCGCGCTGGCTCCCGGCGTGCAGGCCGCGCAGGACCCGGAGGCGGTATTCAACCGGGCTTGCGGTGCCTGTCATGCTGGCCAGTTGCCAATGGCCCCGAAGAAGGGCGACGCCGCAGCCTGGAAACCGCGCCTGGACAAAGGCATGGATACGCTGGTGCAGCACGTCACCAACGGTTTCAACGCCATGCCCCCGCGTGGCCTGTGCACCGACTGCAGTGCCGAGGACTACAAGGCGATCATCCAGTGGATGTCCCAGTAACCCCAGCCTCTCTACTTTCACCTTTAGCCGTAATGGATTAGCTGATGAACAAAATAATCGTGAGTCTGCTCTTGACCCTGGGACTGACCGGTATGGCCCACGCCGAAGTCGGCGACGCCAAGGCCGGCCAGGCGAAGGCCGCCGTGTGCGGCGCCTGCCATGGTGCCGATGGCAACAGCATGGCGCCGAACTTCCCGAAACTGGCGGGCCAGGGGGACAAGTACCTGCTCAAACAGATGCATGACATCAAGGATGGCAAGCGTACCGTGCTGGAGATGACCGGCCTGCTGACCAACCTCAGCGACCAGGACCTGGCCGACATCGCCGCCTACTTCTCCAGCCAGAAGATGAGCGTCGGCGCCGCCGATCCCAAGCTGGTCGCCGCCGGCGAGGCCCTGTACCGCGGCGGCAAGCTGGCCGAGGGCATGCCCGCCTGCACCGGTTGCCACTCGCCCAACGGCGTGGGCAACGAGCCGGCCGCCTTCCCGCACCTGGGCGGCCAGCACGCGGCCTACGTGGCCAAGCAGCTGACCAACTTCCGCGAAGGCGACCGCACCAACGACGGCGACAGCATGATCATGCGCAGCATCGCCGCCAAGCTGTCCAACAAGGACATCGCCGCCGTCTCCAGCTACATCGAAGGCCTGCACTGAGGCCTGCGCCGCGCGGCACGGCTTGAAAAAAAAGGGTGGCTTCGGCCACCCTTTTTCGTATCCGGCGCCACTACAATGCCTGGAACCGCCGCCGGCCTCTCGAGTCCAACCACGGCCGCGCCGCGGCGCCACCGATCCAGCCAAGGAGTGAACCATGCGTAACCTGATTTTCACCGCCGTACTGGCCTTTGCCGGCCTGTTCGGTCTCAGCGCGCAAGCCGCCGAGTTCGAATCCGGCAAGCAGTACACCGAGCTGAGCACCCCTGTCCCGGTGTCCAAGCCCGGCAAGATCGAGGTGGTGGAGCTGTTCTGGTACGGCTGCCCGCATTGCTACGCCTTCGAACCGACCATCAACCCGTGGGTCGAGAAGCTGCCGGCCGACGTGCACTTTGTCCGCATCCCGGCCATGTTCGGCGGTATCTGGAACGTCCACGGTCAGCTGTTCCTGACCCTGGAAGCCATGGGCGTGGAGCACAAGGTGCACACCGCCGTGTTCGAGGCCATCCACAAGGAAGGCAAGAAACTGGCCACCCCGGAAGAAATGGCCGAATTCCTCGCCCCGCTGGGCGTGGACAAGGACAAGTTCCTCAGCACCTTCGACTCGTTCGCCATCAAGGGCCAGATCGAGAAGGACAAGAAGCTGGCCATGGCCTACCAGATCAGCGGCGTACCGACCATGGTGGTCAACGGCAAGTACCGCTTCGACATCGGCTCGGCCGGCGGCCCGGAGAAGGCCCTGGAACTGGCCGACTTCCTGATCGCCAAGGAACGCGACGCCGCCAAGGCCGCCCAGTGAGGTAAGCCGCGATGCTGAGCAGGCTCCGCCAGCAGCGGGTGGTCGCTTCCCGCCCCGCGCAGGTCAATTCGCAGGCCGCCGAATCCGGCTATCCCGCCGACGGTCGCCTGCGCCTGCTCAGCTTCAACATCCAGGTGGGCATCAGCACCGAGCGCTACCGCCACTACCTGACCCGCGGCTGGCAGCACCTGCTGCCCGCCGCCGGGCGCGCCGGCAACCTGCAGCGCATCGGCGACCTGCTGTCCGGCTACGACCTGGTGGCCCTGCAGGAGGCCGACGGCGGCAGCCTGCGCTCCGGCTACGTCAACCAGGTGGAGCACCTGGCCCAGCTGGGCGCCTTCCCCTACTGGTACCAGCAGCTCAACCGCAACCTCGGGCGCATCGCCCAGCACAGCAACGGCCTGCTCAGCCGCCTGCGCCCGACCCTGCTGGAAGACCACCCGCTGCCCGGCCCGCCCGGCCGCGGGGCCATCCTCATGCGCTTCGGCGAAGGCGACAACGCCCTGGCCGTGATCATGATGCACCTGGCCCTGGGCCCGCGTACGCGCGCCCGCCAGCTCGCCTACATCCGCGAGCTGCTGCAGGGCTACCGCCACCAGGTGCTGATGGGCGACATGAACACCCATGCCACCGACCTGCTGGAGACCTCGCCGCTGCGCGATCTCGGGCTGATCGCCCCGCAGGTCCAGGCGACCTTTCCCAGCTGGCGCCCGCAGCGCTGCCTGGACCATATCCTGCTCAGCCCCGGGCTGACCCTGGAGCGGGTCAGCGTGCTGCCGGAGCCGATCTCCGACCACCTGCCGGTGGCCGTGGAGATCCGCCTGCCGGACGGCTGCCGGCAAGACTCCGCGCTTTCTCTCAAGGACGCTCGATGAGCCGCGACGACAACCAGCGCTGGAAGGAAAAGTACCTCGCCAACATCGACCAGCAGGAGCGCCTGGAGCGCCGCTGGGAGGTGCGCGTCGACCTGCTGCGCCGCGGCCTGGTGCGCAGCAGCCTGGCCGCCGAGGGCAGCGACAAGGCGGTCGACCAGTGCATGCAGGAACTGCGCGAGCTGCTGCGCCGCAACGACATCGACGCCGGCCTGGCGCGGCTCATCCCGCGCCTGGAAAAGACCGTGCTGGACTCCGAGCAGCGCCGCCAGCAGCGCATCCGCCAGAACGTCACGGCGCTGCAGCAGATTGCCCAGCAGTTGCTGGGCCTGGACCTGCCGCGGGACGTGCGCCTGCCGCTGAAGCTGTTCGCCCGCGACCTGGAGGCGCGCGCCAGCCAGTCCCGCGAGCTGCCGGTGCTGCTCGGCGAGCTGGGCAACCTGCAGCGGCGCGTGCTGGAGCAACTGGCCGACGCCGAGGCGCCGCGCCCCGGCCTGTTGCAGCGCCTGTTCGGTGGCCGCGAAGAGGACGAGGACGGCCCCGCCCAGCCCGTAGCCGCCACCCACGGCACGCCGGCCAGCGAAACGCCGGCGGCGCCAGTGAGTGCCGAAGCCGCCGTGGCCATCGCGGCCCCGGCCCCGGCGCCTGCCGCGGTGGCGGTACAGGCCGACCCCGAGCCGCCGTCGCCCGCGCCGCCCGCTGCACTGCTGGACAGCCTGCCGCTGCCCGCCGACCTCATTCCCAGCGCGCCGCGCCCGGTGCTGCTGGACGGCGAGGGCGAGCAGCACTACGCCCTGCCGCCGATGCCCGAGCCCGGCTACAGCGCCGTGGCGCCGCACATCGAGGCCAGCCTGCTGAACCTGCTCGACCAGCTGCAGCTGCCGGCCGCCTACCGCCCGCAGGCCCAGGCCCTGCGCGAACGCATCAACGGCAGCCTGAACTGGTACGAACTGGTGCCGGTGCTGGACGACCTGGCGGTGCTGGTGCTGGCCCTCAACGACAGCGGCCAGGCCGCCTTCGAAGGCTACCTGCACCAGCTCAACGACCGCCTGAGCACCTTCCTCGACAGCCTCGGCGCCGTGCAGCAGGGCCAGGACGCCGTGTCCGACAGCGCCCGGCGCCTGGACGACGACCTGCGCGACCAGGTCAGCGGCCTGCAGAGCAGCGTGCAGCAGGCCACCGACCTGGACAGCCTCAAGCGCTCGGTGGAAGGGCGCCTGGAAGGCCTGCTCGGCAGCATCGAGCGGCACCGCCAGGAACGCGAGGCCCGCGAGCGCGAGGCCGGGGAGCGCCTGCAGGCGCTGGTGGCGCGGGTTTCCTCGATGGAGGAAGAGGCGCGCACCTTCCAGGCCAGCATCGAGGACCAGCGGCAGAAGGCCCTGACCGACCCCCTCACCGGCCTGCCCAACCGCGCCGCCCTGAGCGAGCGCCTGGAACTGGAGGTGGCGCGGGTCCAGCGCTTCGGCGGCGAACTGCTGCTGGCGGTGCTGGACGTCGACCACTTCAAGCGCATCAACGACGACTACGGCCACCTGGCCGGCGACAAGGTGCTGAAGATCATCGCCGGCGAACTGGCCAAGCGCCTGCGCAAGACCGACTTCATCGCCCGCTTCGGCGGCGAGGAATTCGTCGTGCTGCTGCCCTCCACCCCCCTGGACGGCGGCCGCCAGCTGCTGGAAGCGCTGCGTACGGCGGTGGAGCGCATCCCCTTCCACTTCAAGGGCGAACCGCTGGTCATCACCTGCTCCGCCGGCCTCACCCAGTTCCGCACCGGCGAGCGCAACGAAGTGGCCTTCGAACGCGCCGACCAGGCCCTGTACCGCGCCAAGCGCGGCGGCCGCAACCGCCTGGAGATGGGCTGACAACCCGTAGGCCGCCCCCTGTAGGAGCGCGCCCTGCGCGCGAATCGCGGGCAGGGCCCGCTCCTACAATTTACCGAGGCACGGCATATCCCTGTAGGAGCGGGCTTTGTCCGCGATCATGGCGGATAACGCCGTAGGCGTTATCCGCCCTATGGGGAATGGCACGGGCTAGGGCGAATAACCGTTCGCGGTTATCCGCCGCCATTCGTGCCACCGGGGCGTCCGGCGTGGCCGGTGAATCCAATCGCGGACGGAGTCCGCTCCTACGACCGTGCTTCCCTGGAACCGTAGGAGCGGACTTTGTCCGCGATAGCCGGACGTCCCGGTGCGTTTCGCGGATGAGATCCGCGCCGCCCCAAGCCCCGACCTCTCATCATCCAAGCTTGACGAATGAAAGCTCTTGGGTTTTGATTCGCACCTATAACTTTCGAATCGAAACATAAGCCTTCATGTCGAAACGCAACACGCCCCAGCGCCGCCACGAGATACTCGCCCTGCTCAACCAGCAGGGGGAGGTCAGCGTGGACGACCTCGCCCGGCGTTTCGCCACCTCCGAGGTGACCATCCGCAAGGACCTGGCCGCCCTGGAGAGCAACGGCCTGCTGCTGCGCCGCTATGGCGGCGCGGTGCCCATGCCGCAGGAACTGCTGGCCGAGCCGAGCCCGCCGCTGTCGCCCTACAAGCAGGCCATCGCCCGGGCCGCGGCGGCCTGCATCCGCGAGCACGCGCGGATCATCATCGACAGCGGCAGCACCACCGCCGCGCTGATCCCCGAGCTCGGGCACAAGCCCGGCCTGGTGGTGATGACCAACTCGCTGAACGTCGCCAACGCCCTGCGCGAGCTGGAGCGCGAGCCGGTGCTGCTGATGACCGGCGGCACCTGGGACCCGCACTCGGAGTCGTTCCAGGGCCAGGTGGCGGAGCAGGTGCTGCGTTCCTACGACTTCGACCAGCTGTTCATCGGCGCCGCCGGCCTCGACCCCGCGCGCGGCACCACCACCTTCAACGAACTGCTCGGGCTCAGCCGGGTGATGGCCGAGGTCGCCCGCGAGGTGATCGTCATGGCCGAGGCCGACAAGCTCGGGCGGCGCATGCCCAACCTGGAGCTGCCGTGGAGCAGCGTCCAGACCCTGATCACCGACGAGCGCCTCAGCGACGAGGCCTGTGCCCAGATCGAGGCGCGCGGCGTGAAAGTCATACGCGCGCGCTGAACGAACCCAGGAGAACGCCCCATGTGTGGAATCGTAGGCGCCATCGCCGAACGCAACGTCACCCCGATCCTGATCGAAGGCCTCAAGCGCCTCGAATACCGCGGCTACGACAGCGCCGGCCTGGCCCTGGTGGACGCCGCCGGCGAACTGCAGCGCCGCCGCCGCGTCGGCAAGGTGGCGAGCCTGGAGCAGGCCCTGGCCGAGCAGCCGCTGGCCGGCCACCTGGGCATCGCCCACACCCGCTGGGCCACCCACGGCGCGCCCAGCGAGGCCAACGCCCACCCGCACTTCTCCCACGACCGCCTGGCGGTGGTGCACAACGGCATCATCGAGAACCACGAGGAACTGCGCGAGTACCTCAAGGGCGAGGGCTACGTGTTCAGTTCGCAGACCGACACCGAGGTCATCGTCCACCTGCTGCACCTGCGCCTGCGCGAGCTGGGCGACCTGGCCAGCGCGCTCAAGGCCACGGTCAAGGAGCTGCACGGTGCCTACGGCCTGGCGGCGATCAGCCTGGACCAGCCGGACCGCATCGTCGCCGCCCGCAGCGGCAGCCCGCTGGTGGTCGGCCTGGGCCTGGGCGAGAACTTCCTGGCCTCCGACCAGCTGGCCCTGCGCCAGGTCACCGACCGCTTCATCTACCTGGAAGAAGGCGACATCGTCGAGCTGCGCCGCGACAGCGTGCAACTGTGGGACGCCGAAGGCCGCCCGGTGAAGCGCGAGGCGGTGCAGTACCACGAGGGTGCCGAGGCCGCCGACAAGGGCGAGTACCGCCACTTCATGCTCAAGGAAATCCACGAGCAGCCCAAGGTGGTGCAGCGCACCCTGGAAGGCCGCCTGGGCGCCGGCCAGGTGCTGGTGGAGAACTTCGGGCCGAACGCCGCCGAGCTGTTCGCCAGGGTGCGCAACGTGCAGATCGTCGCCTGCGGCACCAGCTACCACGCCGGCCTGGTGGCGCGTTACTGGCTGGAAGAGCTGACCGGCATCCCCTGCCAGGTGGAAGTGGCCAGCGAGTTCCGCTACCGCAAGGTGGCGGTGCAGCCCGACGCCCTGTTCGTCACCATCTCCCAGTCCGGCGAGACCGCCGACACCCTGGCCGCGCTGCGCAATGCCAAGCAGCTGGGCTTCCTTTCCAGCCTGGCGATCTGCAACGTGGCCACCAGCTCGCTGGTGCGCGAGTCGGACATGACCCTGCTGACCCTGGCCGGCCCGGAGATCGGCGTGGCCTCGACCAAGGCCTTCACCACCCAACTGGTGGCCCTGCTGCTGCTGACCCTGGCCATCGGCCGGGTGCAGGGCCGCCTGGGCGAGGGCGTCGAGGCCGAGCTGGTGGAAGCCCTGCGCCGCCTGCCGACGCGCCTGGAGGAAGCCCTGGCGATGGACAAGGTGGTGGAGAAGGTCGGCGAGCTGTTCGCCGAGAAGCACCACACCCTGTTCCTCGGCCGCGGCGCCCAGTACCCGGTGGCCATGGAGGGTGCGCTGAAGCTCAAGGAAATCTCCTACATCCACGCCGAAGCCTACCCCGCCGGCGAGCTCAAGCACGGCCCGCTGGCCCTGGTGGACGCCGACATGCCGGTGGTCACGGTGGCGCCGAACAACGAGCTGCTGGAAAAGCTCAAGTCCAACCTGCAGGAAGTCCGCGCCCGCGGCGGCGAGCTGATCGTCTTCGCCGAGGCCAACAGCGGCATCGGCAACGGCCCGGGCACCCACGTGGTGAGCATGCCGCCGATCCACGACTGCCTGGCGCCCATCCTCTACACCGTGCCGCTGCAGCTGCTGTCCTACCACGTGGCGGTGCTCAAGGGCACCGACGTCGACCAGCCGCGCAACCTGGCCAAGTCGGTGACCGTGGAATAAGCCGCGCGCCCGGATGCATGAAAAAGGCCCCGCGAGGGGCCTTGGTGCGTCCACCGTTGGCGCCACCTGTAGGAGCGGGCCCTGCCCGCGATTCGCGCGCAGGGCGCGCTCCTACATGGGCCTGGTGCCGGGGCAACCCGTAGGGCGCATAACCGTTCGCGGTTATCCGCCGTTGGCCGGAAACACCGGTGCCCGACGGTAATGGCGGATAACGCCATAGGCGTTATGCGCCCTACACCGCGGGCCGGATGCGGTTGCCGCCGGCGGATTACCGAATCGTCATGCGCCCCTCAGGCTCCCGTTAGGGCCGGCTGCTTAAGGTGAAGGCAGTTTCCACCACCACCGACGAGGTGACTGCCATGAACCCGATCCGCCCCTTCCTGCTCGCCGGCCTGCTCGGCGTTTCGTCCCTGGCCTTGGCCGAGAGCGGTGGCGACCGCACCTTCGCGCGCATGGAGCAGGCCCGCCAGGTGGCCATGCGCGGCGCCGCCGAGACGGCGGCCGCGGACTACCGGCGCTACGAGTACGGCATGCGCCTGGACATCGCCCAGGTCCTGGAGGTCTCGCCGGCCAAGGGCTGCGGCGTGGTGCCGGTGCGCATGCGCTACCTGGACTCGGGCGGCGCCGAGCAGCGCCTGGAGTACCGCGCCGAGCGCGTCAGCTGCAACCGCGGCAAGTGATCAGGCGGCCGCCTCGGGGAAGCGCAGGTGGAAGCAGGTCGGCCCCTCCGGCCGGCTGTCCACCGCGACACTGCCGCGGTGCAGGCTCATGATCGAGCGGACGATGGCCAGGCCCAGGCCGGTGCCGCCCTCGGCCCGCGAGCGGCCGCCATCGGCGCGGTAGAAGCGCTCGAACAGCCGCGGCAGGTGCTGCGGCGCTATCCCCGGGCCGGGGTTGGCGACGCTGAGGGTGGCGCCTTCCATGCCGCTTTCGATGTCGATGCGCACCCGGCTGCCTTCCGGGGTGTGGCGGATGGCGTTGGACAGCAGGTTGGAGATCGCCCGCTGGACCATCAGGCGCTCGCCCGTCACCCAGGCGTCGCCGTTCAGCTCGATGTCCACCCGCTTGTCCTCCGCGGCGTAGAGGAACAGCTCCGCCACGCGGGTGGCCTCGTCCCCCAGCGACAGGCGCTCGAAGGGCACCTGGGCCTGGTTGACCTGGGCCAGGAACAGCATGTCGCTGACGATGCGCGACAGCCGTTCCAGCTCCTCGATGCCCGAGGCCAGCACCGCCTTGTATTCCTCCGCCGGGCGCTCCCGCGAGAGCGTCACCTGGGCCTTGCCCATCAGGTTGCCGATCGGCGAGCGCAGCTCGTGGGCGAGGTCGTCGGAGAACTGCGTGAGCTGCTGCACACCCTGGTCCAGGCGGTGCAGCATCACGTTCAGCGCCTGGGCCACTTCGCCCAGCTCCAGGGGCAGCTTCTCCACCGGGATGCGGTGGCTGAGGTCCTCGGTGGAGATGTTCGCCGCCACCCGGCGGAAGCGCCGTAGCGGCGACAGCCCGCGCTGCACCGCGTACCAGGCGCCCAGGCCCACCAGCAGCAACAGGAAGGGCACGCCGGTCAGCACCGAGCGGCGGAAGGCGCCGAGCAGGGCGTCGTCGTTGCTACGCTCCAGGGTCAGCAGCACGCGCACGCTGGCGCCGTTGGCCAGGCGTACCACGCTGCTGGCGGTGAGCAGGCGCTGGCCGCCGGCGTCGGCCCAGGCGTGGTAGCCCAGGCCGGCGCCCGGCAGCAGGCGGTCGAGGCTGGCGCGGCGCAGCGGCGGGCCGGTGTCCAGCAGCGGCGCCTGGCCCGGGCGCGGGGCGAGCAGGGTCAGCGACAGGTTGTCGTGGCCGGCCACCACGTCCAGCAGCTCGTGGGGGCCGCGGACCAGGTCGCGGTCGTCCAGCCCCGCGCCCAGGGCATGGCGCACCTGGCCGAGCTTGTCGGCCAGCTCGTTGCGCGCGCGGCTCTGCAACTCGTGGTCGAGGGCGCCGTAGGCGAGCAGCGCGAGCACCACCACCAGGCCGGCGCACAGCAGGCCGATGCCCAGGCCCAGGCGGGTGGACAGGCTGGCCGGCTTCATTCGCGGGCCTCGAGCACGTAGCCGACGCCGCGCAGGGTGTGGATCAGCTTGCTGTCGAAGGGGTCGTCGACCTTCAGCCGCAGGCGGCGGACGGTGACCTCCACCACGTTGGTGTCGCAGTCGAAGTTCATGTCCCACACCAGCGAGATGATCTGGGTGCGCGTCAGCACCTCGCCGCTGCGGCTCATCAACAGGTGCAGCAGGGCGAACTCCTTGGTGGTCAGGTCGATGCGCCGGCCCTCGCGGTAGGCGCGGTGGCGCGCCGGGTCCAGCTCCAGGGCGGCCACCTGCAGCACCGGCGGCGCGCTCACCCGTTCGCTGCGGCGTAGCAGGGTGCGCACCCGGGCGAGCAACTCGGGGAACTCGAAGGGCTTCACCAGGTAGTCGTCGGCGCCCAGCTCCAGGCCGCGCACGCGCTCGGCCAGGCGGCCGCGGGCGGTGAGCAGCATGACCCGCGTGTCGCTCTCGCGGCGCAACTGGCGGAGCACTTCCCAGCCGTCCATCTGCGGCATGTTCACGTCGAGGATGATCAGTTCGTAGCTGCCCTGGCGCGCCAGGTGCAGGCCGTCGACGCCATTGCCGGCGCGGTCGACCACGAAGCCGCTCTCGCTCAGGCCCTGGTGCAGGTAATCGGCGGTCTTGGCTTCGTCTTCCACCACTAGGATTCGCATATGGGCAGTCACCTTCCATTCAGTAATCTGACAATTCTGTTCATATTCGTTGTGCGATTTACGGATATATCCGCTCGGAACTTTCCGGTAATTAACGGTGGGCGAGGCTGAGGGCTGTAGTTGCTAAAGGGTCAATATCCAGGCCCGTCCAATGATGTTTCCGGATATTGCCCAGGCGCCTTTCCTGGACGCATAAGCCGCTGATGCATATGGGGTTGTCTGACTGGCGCCGGGAATGGGGAGCCGGCCGCGAATAGCGGCACGGGCAATGGTAGACAGGAATAAAACGCTTTTTCCTTGTCTGTCATATTTGTAATTGGCAGGTCACCTTGCCGATAAAAGGCCGGCATTACCTTGGCGACACTTGGCGCAACTTTCCGAAAGTTGCCGCCGATTCATACGTGGAAGCCGCCCGCGGTTTCCGTCCGAGGTCGTTTCCCGAGGTGTGCCGTGTCCTACCGTCGTGCCCTGTTCCGGCGGCCGGCTGCGGACTTGTGTCCGTGGCCGGCGCCCCTGTCGCTGTTCCTGCTGCTGTTCGGCCTGCTGGGCGGGCCAGTCGAGGCCCGCACCCTGGGCTTCGACGAGGCCCTGCGCAGCGCGCTGGGCGCCAACCCCGAGCTGGCCGCCGTGGCCCGCGGCCCGGGCATCGCCGAGGGCGAGCGGCGCCAGGCGGCGTTGCTACCGAACCCGAGCCTGTCCTGGGAGACGGAAGACACCCGCCGCGACCGTTCCACCACCACCCTCTCCCTGACCCAGCCCCTGGAGCTGGGCGGCAAGCGCGGCGCGCGGGTGGCCGTGGCCGAGCGTGGCGAGGCGATCGCCAAGATGGAGCTGGAAGTGCGCCGCAACACGCTGCGCGCCGAGGTGCTGGAGGCTTTCCAGGCCGCCCAGCAGGCCCAGGAGCGCCTGCGCCTGGGCGAGGAATCGGTGTCGCTTGGCCAGCGCGGCCTGCGCGCCGCGGAGGCGCGGGTGCGCGCCGGCAAGTCGGCGCCGCTGGAGGCGACGCGGGCACAGGTGCAACTGGCCGAGGTGGAGTTGGACCTGCAGCGCGCACGCATCGGCCGCGACCAGGCCTACCGCGTGCTGGCCGGGCTCATGGGGCAGGCCGAAGCGGGGTTCGCCGAGGTGGCTGGCAACGCCGATCTGCCGGCGCCGCCCCAGGCCGCGCAGCTGCTGCGGCGCCTGGACGAGGCCGCCGAGCTGCGCCTGGCGCTGCTGCAGGTCGACCAGCGCGAGGCCGCCGTGCAACTGGCGCGGGCCGAGCGCGTGCCCAACCTCGACGTCAGCCTGGGCAGCCAGTACGACCACGAGGCCCGCGAGCGGGTGAACCTGGTCGGGCTGTCCCTGCCGCTGCCGTTGTTCGACCGCAACCAGGGCCGCCTGCTGGCCGAGGCGCGCCGCGCCGACCAGGCCCGCGACCTGCGCAACGCCACCGAGCTGCGCCTGCGCCGCGAGACGCAGCAGGCCCTGGACCTGTGGGGCACTGCGCAGCACGAGGCGCGGACCCTGCGCGACACCCTGCTGCCGGCCGCGCGCCAGGCCCTGGACAGCGCCACCCGCGGTTTCGAGATGGGCAAGTTCGGCTTCCTGGAAGTGCTCGACGCCCAGCGCACCCTGCTCGCCGCGCGCGACCAGTACCTGCAGGCGCTGGCCCGCCTCGCCGAGGCCCGCGGGCGCACCGAGCGCATCTTCGGCGACCTGGCTCCGCGCTGATGGCCGGGCGCTCCCTGTGCGCCCGGCTGTCGTCGGTGTTGCTGGCGGCGGTAGCGCTGGCCACCGGCGGCCCCCTTCCCTGCCAGGCCCACGGCTTCGCCGCCGGGCACTGGTGCATCCATGACCTGTTCCGCGCCCTGGGCGCGCTGTCGAGCCTGATCGGCGCCTGAGGCGCGGGGCCATCCGGGAGAGTCCATGAAGTCGAGAGAAACGAAGATCGCCGCCGCCGTGCTGTTCCTGCTGGCGCTGGGTGGCGCCGCCACGCTGTTGCCGGGCGGTGTCGCCCAGGCGCCCGAAGGGCACGGCGAAGCGGGCGCCCACGCCGACGGCGAACACCATGGCGAGGCCGCCAGCGGGGCGCATGCCGATGCCGAAGGCCACGGCGACGACGAGCACCACGCCGGGGCCGGCGAGCATGGCGAGGAAGAAGACGCCGGCC
>NZ_QGSL01000106.1:292173-323232 GCF_003176655.1 Pseudomonas sp. RW407
AGCCAGCCAGTCGAGAACGAAGTTGGCGCCGATGAAGCCGGCGCTGCCGGTCACGAGAATGGTCATGGATCAAAACCTCTGGAAAAGAGTAGCAATGAATAGCCCCAGGTTGCCCTGAAAGGTCTGGCGGTAGATGCCTGCCTTGCGCGCCAGCCTGAGTCGCTGCAGGAGCGGGGCCGTTCGAGCCCGGGCGAACAGGTCAAGGACTTCCAGGCTGTGCGGTGTCAGATGATTGCGCATGGGAGCCAGGGCTGCCAGATTCGCCTCGTTCCACGTCTTGAAGGTGCCTTTCAGGAGCCTGCGCAGGCGCTGCAGTCGGCCGCGGATCGATATGTTGGAACCAATCAGGTTCTGCGAATGCTGGCGGTAATTCAGCGTGGGCTCGGGATCATAGCAGACCTCTCCCCCGCAGCCGGTGACCAGGATATACGACCACCAGTCATGGGAAACGATGTGGCTGGATTCCCGGGTCGTTGCGAGCAGCTTTCGGGTTTCTTCGTTGAAAAGCATGGTGTTGCCGCCGGCGATGCTCTGCACCAATGCATTTTCGAAGGACAGGGGGGCCTCGAACAGCGGGGAGAGGCCGATCGGTTTTCCCGCCTCGTCGATCAGGCGAGTGCGCGAGCAGTGCAACAGGGGTTTTTCTGCCGGCCGGCTGGAGATCCAGGCTAATCCGCGCTCGAGTTTCTCGGGCGCCCAGATGTCGTCCTGGTCACAGAATGCGTAGTAACAGGCCTGGACGCCTGCTGCCCTGACCAGTGAAAGGAAGTTGGCCGAGAACCCTTTTGCTGGCCCCCGGTGCAGTACCAGTCGTCCTTCGCCCAGCTGCCGTTGATAGCGCTGCAGGATGGCGAGTGTCGCGTCCCGGGAGCCATCATCCGAGGCATGAATGATCCAGTTACCATGGGTCTGGCTGATCAACGAGTCCAACTGCTCCGCCAGATAACGCTCGCCGTTGTAGGTGGAAAGCAGGATTGCGACCGTACCGGAAGCTTGCTCTGCCTTCCCTGTGCGGTGAGGGAGCGATGCCGATGCCTGATTCAATATGCCGCCCTTGGCTTTGTCGCCCCGATCAATGGGTAACTGATAATTATTCTCAGGTTAGCCTTAGGTGGCTGATTTGCTGAGTAAAACTCGATTATATGCATGGTCGCTTGCTAGTAAACCAGCGGGAGTAGCCATTGGGCGGGCAGGAAGCTCTCGCCTGCGACCTCAATATCTAGTGAAGGTTCCCTGTAGGTGGCGAAATGGGGCTTCTGGACTGCCGTGGAGGCGATCACATGCTTGTCTCAACGGGCGCCTGATTTCTGGCTGACCTGTGGGCAAGGACCCTACAGGGTAATCCTGCTAAGATTGCAAAATTTTGACAGATGGATAGGGCTACTTGCTCGGTCGATCACGTCACGTCTTTTGGGCAGTGAGGTTACAGGTGAGGCGCATATTCGATCCCAGGCTTTTATACGCCGCTTATTTCTTCGGCGTAGCAGGGATATTTCTGACGGTATTTGCCAAATATTGTGCAAGGGCGCAGGGTCCTTTGCCGCCGGAAATGATCAAAGGGCTATTACCCTTGGTTGAGCTTGTGATTCTTGGCGGGTTGGGTGTCATTATTTCACCCATGCGTCGTGCACGCTCAAGCGTATGGCGATGGGGGATTTATCTGGCTCTTCCTTTGGCCGTCGGCATGGTTTATGTCGCTCAGTCTTATTCGCTATATCTGTCCAATAGCTACATCACTGTTCTTGCGATGGAGAATAGTGCGGAAAGCCGCTTGACGACTACCTGGCTGCTAAAGGCAATGATAGGTACAGTGGTGTTGGGTTGGGTTTTTCTGCTGTTCTCTCACACATCAAGGCGCTATCGCGAGGTGAGGCAGGCACCAAGATTGTTTGTCGGAGTATGGGCCGTTGTTTTGGTTGGCTATCTCGTAACCTTCCTTGCAACCGCGCATGAGCGTGGCGCCATTTCTCTGCAGAGGAACCAGGCGCCTCTCCTGTCTCTGTTGCGGACTACCTATATCCTGGCTGAGCGTCGCATGGATGAGTTTCGTCCCGCTGCTTCGGAATTTGATGGGGATATCTATTTCGTCAAGGATAGTGAGTTTCCGTTCAAGAAGAATTATGTCTACAACAGTGCTCTTCCTTTCGAGAGAGTCGTTCAGACCAAGAAGAAGCGTAATGTCATAGTCATTTTCACCGAGGGTATGTCGGCGCGCCTGATCAATGCCTATGGCGGAAGCCATCCTGGCTTGACGCCAAATATCGATGCGCTCTTGGACCGCTCCATGCGAGTCGACAATTATTTTAATCACACCGCGGCGACCTATCGAGGGCTCCAGGGGCAGATGGCTTCCGGCTATCCGGGAACGGGAGGTGCGCAGTCTGGTGCCGGCTGGGGTGAGGGTGAAAATGCGCAATCCCTGGCGCGTATTCGCTACAGGACACTGCCGCAAATATTTCGCACGCGTGGATATGACACTTACTTCTTCTCGCCGCATCATGATTCAGTCCAGTTGAACACTATGCTGCGTGCTTTGGACTTCGACCAGGTCTATTCATTCGACAGCCTGAATGACGAGTTCCTGCAAGGTAAGGCTACTCTGACTGCCGGATCTCTTAGTGACAAGGATCTTTTCCGATCCCTGAACGCAATGCTGGAGTCCAGAGCCCAGACTGCAAACGATAGGCCTTTCTTTATTGGCCTTTACGACATCGGTACCCATGCGTTTCTGGATGTTCCACAAGGGGGCGAGAAATATGGGGATGGCAAGAACTCCGTTCTGAATCGTATGCACAACTATGATCAGCAACTCGGGCAGTTCTTGAGTTATTTCTTCTCTTCGAAGTACGCCAAGGACACGGTTCTGGTATTTACGGCGGACCATGCAACCTATCCTGAACCACCCTTTGTCGACGCGGTGCGGGGGGAGAACTATCAGCCATATTTCGTGGATCGAATTCCCCTGGCTATCTACGACCCCGCCCATGTGCTGCCCCAAGAGTTTGATGCCGATGGGCGGAGTTCAATCGACTTCGCTCCCACGCTGCTGCACCTGCTGGGTGTGCAGAAGGTTGCCAACAGCTTCATCGGGCGTTCGATCTTCGATGCAAAGCGGATCGTTCCCTTTGGTGTCGCAGCAATTGGTGGCGACATCTTCATGACCACGAGGGACGGTGTCGTCATGGAACCGGGGGTTCCCCTCGGCGATAAGGAGCAGTTCTTGAAGTACGCGGACTACATCAGGACCTACTACACGCTGGAAAAGGAGAATCGCATCTTTCCTGATGAGCGGGTACAGATTGCCCATGCGCAGGGGCAAGATGGTGATTCGTCCGAGCGCAGTGCCTCTGCCGCCCTGCACTAGGTGGGGCTGGCATAGGCCAGTCAAAGAAAAGGCCCGCATTTCTGCGGGCCTTCGTCTGTATGGTGCCGGCACCAGGAGTCGAACCCGGGACCTACTGATTACAAGTCAGTTGCTCTACCAGCTGAGCTATACCGGCAAGGAGGGACGCCATTATAGCCACGCGCCGGGCGGTGTAAACCTCTGATTTTCCAGCCTGTGTCCGCTTGCTCAGTGGCCGCTGGCGGCGGCTCCCGGCTTGGCGCCGAAGGGGGGCTTGGCGAGGCAGATGACGGCCAGCAAGGTCAGGAACAGCCAGCCCAGCAGGGTGAAGTATTCCACCGTGGAAAGCATGTAGGCCTGGCTCTCCACCATGCGGTCGAGCATGGCCGCGCCGTGCTGGTTGGCGCCGCCGAGCAGGTCCAGGGCGTCGCGGGTGGCCGGGTCGTAGGTGCTCAGGCTTTCCGTCAGGTGGGCGTGGTGCAGAGTGGCGCGGCGGTCCCAGATCCAGGTGGTGAGGGAGGCCGCGAAGCTGCCGCCCAGGGTGCGCAGGAAGGTGGCCAGGCCCGAGCCGTCGGCGATCTGGTCCGGTGGCAGGTCGGAGAGCAGGATGCTCAGGATGGGCATGAAGAAGAAGGCCACGCCCAGGCCCATGAGGGTCTGCACCAGGGCGATGTGGGCGTAGTCCACCTCGGTGTTGAAGCTGGCGCGCATGAAGCTGGTGACGGACATCACCAGGAACGCCAGGCCGGCGAGGACGCGCAGGTCGAAGTTGTTGGCGTAGCGGCCGACCAGCGGCGAGAGGAACACCGGCAGGATGCCGATCGGCGCCGCCGCCAGGCCCGCCCAGGTGGCGGTGTAGCCCATCTGCGTCTGCAGCCACTGCGGCAGCAGCAGGTTCATGCCGAAGAAGCCGGCGTAGCCGCCCACCAGCGCCAGGGTGCCGAAGGTGAAGTTGCGGTGCACGAACAGGCGCAGGTTGACGATCGGGTGCTTGTCGGTCAGTTCCCAGATGATGAAGGCCGCCAGGGCGATGACCGACACCACGGTGCCGCCGACGATGAAGTTCGATTCGAACCAGTCCAGGTCGTTGCCCTTGTCGAGCACGACCTGCAGGGCGCCCACGCCGAGGACCAGCAGGATCAGCCCCATGTAGTCCATGGGCGCGTGCTTGATCACCACCGGGCGCTTCTTCAGTTGCTGGTAGACCACGAAGGCGGCGAACAGGCCGATGGGCACGTTGATGAAGAAGATCCACGGCCAGCTGTAGCTGTCGGTGATCCAGCCGCCGAGGATGGGCCCGGCGATCGGCGCCACCACCGTGACCATCGCCAGCAGCGCCAGGGCCATGCCGCGCTTGGCCGGCGGGTAGATGGAGATCAGCAGCGTCTGGGTGATCGGGTACAGCGGCCCGGCGACGAAGCCCTGCAGGGCGCGGAAGCCCACCAGCATGCCCATCTGCTGGGCCACGCCGCAGAGGAAGGAGGCGATCACGAAGAGAATGGTGGCGGCGATGAACAGCCGCACCTCGCCGACCTTGCGGCTCAGCCAGCCGGTCAGCGGCAGGGCGATGGCGTTGCTCACCGCGAAGGAGGTGATCACCCAGGTGCCCTGCTCGGCGCTCACCCCGAGGTTGCCGGAGATGGTCGGCAGGGCGACGTTGGCGATGGTGGTGTCCAGCACCTGCATGAAGGTCGCCAGGGACAGGCCGATGGTGGCCATCACCAGGCTGGGCGGGCTGAAGGCGGCGTTGCTGTTCTCGCTCATGATGCTTCCGGGCTCAGCGCGCGGCGGTGCTGCGGCTGCGGCCGTCGGCCATGTTGGCGTGGATCAGCTGCTCGATGAGCTGGTCCGCCGAGGCCAGTTGCTGCTGGTAGACGTCGGTGGAGAACAGCGCCTCCTTCGGCGACTGCTGCGACAGGGCCGGGCCGCTCTGGTCGTGCAGGTCGACGTTGACGTCCATCGACAGGCCGATGCGCAGCGGGTGTTCTTCCAGCTGCCTGGCGTCGACGCGGATGCGCACCGGCACGCGCTGGACGATCTTGATCCAGTTGCCGGTGGCGTTCTGCGCCGGCAGCAGGGAGAAAGCGCTGCCGGTGCCCACGCCCAGGCTTTCCACGCTGCCCTGGTACTTGACGGTGCCGCCGTAGAGGTCCGAGCGGATCTCCACCGGCTGGCCGATGCGCATGTGCTGCAACTGGGTTTCCTTGAAGTTGGCGTCGATCCACACCTGTTCCAGCGGGATCACCGCCATCAGCGCGGCCCCCGGCTGCACACGCTGGCCGACCTGCACGGTGCGCTTGGCCACGTAGCCTGTGACCGGCGCGACTATCACCGCGCGGGCGTCGTCCAGGTAGGCCTGGCGCAGCTTGGCGGCGGATGCCTTGACGTCGGGATGGGAGGCGACGACGGTGTCGTCCACCAGGGCGCGGTTGGTGTCCAGCTGCTGCTCGGCGCTGGTCAGCGAGTTGCGCGCGGTGTCCAGGGCGTCACGGGCGTGGGCCAGTTCCTCCCGGGAGATGGCGCCGTCGTTGGCCAGGTTCTGCCGGCGCTTGAAGTCGGCCTCGGCCTTGGCCAGGGCGACCTTCTTCGCGGCGACGTCGGCCTTGTAGCCGTCGACGTTGCTGAACAGCCCGCGCACCTGGCGCACGGTGCGGGCCAGGTTGGCCTCGGCCTGCTGCAGGGCTACGTCGGCGTCGCTGGGGTCGAATTTCACCAGTACCTGGCCCTTCTGCACCAGGTCGCCGTCGTCGGCGCCGATGCTGACCACGGTGCCGGTGATCTGCGGGGTGATCTGCACCACGTTGCCGTTGACGTAGGCATCGTCGGTGTCTTCGTGCCAGCGTCCGTAGAGGAACTCCCAGAGCGCCGCGGCGATGCCGGCGAGGATGACGACGGCGAGCAGGATCAGCAGCCAGCGCTTGCGCTGGGGGTTGCCGCCGGTGGTTTCTTGGGTGTCGGTGGTCATGGCGGTTGCCTCTCAATGCGCGGCGGCCGCGCCCGCCTGGGCGAGCGGCGCGGAAGACGGGGGGACGGAGTCGGCCTGGAAGCCGCCGCCCAGGGCTTGCACCAGCTGGACGGAAAGGTCGATGCGCTGGGCTTCCAGGTTGGCCAGCTGGCGCTCGGCGAGCAGCAGTTGCTGTTGCACGCTGAGGGCGTCGAGGTAGTTGCCGACACCTTCGCCGTAGCGGCGCATGGCCAGTTCGAAGTTGGACTTGGCGATGTCGCGGGCCTCGCGCTGGTCGACCAGTTGCTGCTCCAGCGAGCGCAGCTGGCCGAGGTCGTCGCTGACCTCGCCCAGGGCGCCGACCAGGGTCTTGTTGTACTGCGCCACGGCCAGGTCGTAGTCCGCGTCCTTGCCGGCCAGGTTGGCGCGCAGGCGGCCGCCGTCGAACAGCGGCAGGGAGATGGCCGGGGCGACCTGGTAGAAGCGGCTCGGCGCCTCCAGCAGGTCGCTGGTGTGCATGCTCGCCAGGCCGATCATCGCGCCCAGGTTGAGGTTCGGGTAGAACTGCGTCTTCGCCGCCTGGATGTCCTTGCCCGCGGCCTCGACGCGCCAGCGCGCGGCGACTATGTCCGGGCGGCGGCCGAGCAGTTCCGCCGGCAGGTCGGGCGGCAGGTTCAGGGCATCGGGCTTGAGCGGCTGCGGGCGCTGCAGGTCGAGGCCGCGGTCCGGCCCCTGGCCGAGCAGCACGGCCAGGGCGATGCGGTCGCTGGCGATCTGCTGCTCGGCGGCGGCCAACTGCTGGCGGGCGCTGGCCACCTGGCTCTGGGATTGCTGCAGTTGCACCTTGCTGTCCAGGCCGGCATCCATGCGCTTGCGGCTGAGGTCGTAGATGCGCTGGGAGCGTTCCAGCTCATCGTGGGACAGGTCGCGCACGGCGAAGGCGTGGCCCAGCTCGCTGTAGGCGCGGGCCACGTTGGCCGAGAGGTTGATGGCCGCGGCCTGGCGGTCCACCTCGGCGGCGTTGGCCTGGCCGAGGGCGGCTTCCCAGGCGGCGCGCTGGCCGCCCCAGAGGTCGAAATCGTAGTTGAAGCCCAGCGACAGGTACTTCACCGCCGCGTAGTGCCCGCCCGTTGGCGCGGGGAGCACGCTGGTGGGGGCGCGGATGCCGGCATAGCTGGCCTTGCCGTTGAGGGTAGGCATGCGTTCGGCATCGGCGGCGTTGGCCGAGGCGGCGGCCTGGCGGGCGCGGGCATCGGCGATCTGCAGGTCCGGCGTGCCTTTGAGGGCTTCGTCGATCAGGCCGTCGAGCTGGGCGTCGCCCAGGCTGCTCCACCAGTTCCGGCGCGGCCAGGCGGCGCTGGACAGCGGTGTGCCGTCGAGGCTGCGGCCGGCCTGCAGCGAGGCGCTGTCGAGCGCCTTGCCGCTGGGGGCCAGGCCCGAGGAGCTGACGCAACCGGCCAGCGCCACGGCGCTGGCCAGCAGGGTAGCGGCGGGTAAGCGGAATGCGCGCATGGCTTACTTCTCCTGCGGCGCGCCGGGCGCGACGCCATGGCTGCTGAGGATCTTGCCCAGCAGCCGGGTGAGGGTCAGCAGTTCCTCGGGGCTGAGGCAGCCGACCAGTTCGTTCATCGCCCGCACGGCGATCTGCGGCGCCTGGGCGTTCACCGCCTCGCCGGCGGGGCTGAGCTGCAGGCGCACGCTGCGCCGGTCGTTGGGGCAGGGCTGGCGCAGCAGCAGGTCCTTCTTCGCCAGGCGGTCGAGCATGCGCGTCATCGAGCCGCTGTCGATGGACAGCTCGCGGCACAGCTCGCCGGGGGTGTTGGCGCGGTTCTGGCCGATGAAGAACAGCACCTTGAATTGCGCGGCGGTGATGTCCAGGTCGATCAGGTGCTTGTCCAGCAGGCGGTCCTTGAGGATGGCCGCCAGCCCCAGCAACTGGCCGATCGAGCCCTTGAACGGAAAGTCCGAGACGCGGTAGTGATCCATGGCAAGGCTAATAACTGTCTAGGCAGGTAATCTATTTCAAAATAATACTGCCTAGGCAGCTAATGACAAATAGCGGATTGTTGCAAATGGGCAACAATCCGTTCCTGAATGCACTATGGGAGCGTTCCGCGAAACAGGACGTGCCCGGCCCTTGTGCGGCACAGCCCTGTTCCCGGTGCTTATGCACAATGCCGGGGCACGGGTGGGCGACTCGTGCTAAAAAGGCCTCAGCGCTTTTCAGATTTTTCTTAAATATATGTTTTTAAAAGAAATTACCTGATCTGTTCAAAATTCGAACAGTGCTGCGCCAGCGGGCCAGGGGCGGGCCGCAGAGGCGATTTTCCCGATCTTCTCAACAGAGTTATCCACAGCTTCTGTGGGCTTCTCTCTGGAACGCTCGTACTAGACGTGCTCGGCGAGGATGAGCAGGTTGCGCGGGGTGAGCTGGGCGGCGCAGAAGCGTCCCAGGCGTACCCGGTAGCCCTGTTCGACGAGGAACAGCGCGCGGTCGAGCAGCAGCCAGAGTTCCAGCGGGCGGCGGAACAGGCCACGCACCAGCTCCAGGTTGCGCACCTGCGCCAGGCGCTGCCAGCCCTGGGCCTCCAGCGCGTTCCAGTCACGTTCGGCGGGGCGGGGCAGGCCCTTGAGCGCGGCCAGGTCGCGGCAGTAGTCGGCGAACGGCTTGTGCAGCCAGTCCGCCGGTACCGAGGGCACCGGCAGGTAGCTGTCCGCGCCGCGCAGTTCGCGCTGCAGCAGGTCGAAGGCCAGGCGCCGGGCCATGGAGCTGTCGCGCTGGCGCCGCACCCGGGCGCCGGCGGTGACCGTCTCGGCGAGCGGCAGGCGCAGGTCGTCCTGGTCCAGCTTCAGGCGCGAGGCGCCCACGGCTGTGGATAACGGCTGGTAGTGCTCGCCGGCGATGCGGTTGTAGCAGCAGGGCGCCACCGCCAGTTGCCGGCAGCGTCTGCTCGCCGCCAGGCGCAGCAACTGGACGTGCAGGTCGCCGCAGGCATGCAGGGCCACGGCGGTCTGGCCGGGCTGCAGGTAGCGGGCGGCGCCCTCGGCGAGCACGTCCTGCTCGACGTGCATGGCGCGCAGGCCCAGGCGGTCGCTCAGGCGCTGGCCGTCGGTGACCAGCGCGAGGTCGCGCTCCAGGCTCAGCAGCGGCTGCCCGCCATGGGCCAGCAGGCGCCCCAGGTGGCCCTTGCCGGCGCACCAGTCCAGCCATTGCACGGAGGGCGCGGCGAAGTCCAGGCGGCTGGCGAAGGCCTCGATCTGCTGCCACTTGCGCCCGGGCACGTCGACCTGGAACTGCGTCGGCAGCTTGGGCAGGGCATGGGATGGCAGGTCCCCGACGTCGCTCAGTTGGGCGGCACGGCGCGCCAGTTCCGGGAAAGGCGCCGGCGCGGGCAGGCGTTCGGGCTGGTTGTGCGCGGCGTCGGCCTGTTCCAGGTCGCGCCCGCGCAGCCAGCTGGCCAGTTCCCGGTGCTGGGCTTCCCAGGGCAGCTCCAGCAGGGTGAAGGGCTTGGGCCGCCACAGCCCCTGGTGGGCGAGCAGGAAGGCATCCAGGGCCTGGAAGCGCTGGAGCAGGACGTCGTCGGTGAGGCGGTTGGCCACGGCGGTGCGCTGGGGATGAGTGGCGGGGCGGCGATTATAGCGGCCCCGCCACATCCGGGAAGCGCCGGTCAGCGCCCCTGCATGGAGTCCACCCGCAGCCAGCGCTCGGCGAGGCGGAACAGGCGGGTGAGGACCAGGGTGATGACCAGGTAGAACACCCCGGCGAGGCAGAAGAACAGCATGGCCTCGTAGGTGCGGGCGATGATGGTGCGGGTCATGCCCATGATGTCGAACAGGGTCACGGTATAGACCACGGCGCTGGCCTTGAGCATGAGGATCACCTCGTTGCTGTAGGCCGGCAGGGCGATGCGCGCGGCGCGCGGCAGGATGATGTGCAGCAGCGCCTGCCGGCGCGACATGCCCAGGGCCCGCGCCGCTTCCACTTCACCCACCGGGATGGCGTGGATGGCGCCGCGGAGGATCTCGGCGATGTAGGCCGCGGTGTGCAGGGTCATGGTCAGCAGCGCGCACCAGTAGGGATCGCGCAGGTACGGCCACAGCGGCCCCTGGCGCACCGACTCGAACTGCGCCAGGCCGTAGTAGACGATGAACAGCTGCAGCAGCAGCGGGGTGCCGCGGAAGAAGAAGATGTAGCTGTAGGGCAGCGCGCGCACGTACCAGTGCCGCGAGGCGCGGGCGATGCCCAGCGGCAAGGCCAGGGCCAGGCCGGCGACCACGGCGAAGGCCAGCAGCTCGAGGGTCAGCCCGGCGCCCTGGAGCATCTTCGGCAGCCACTTGAGGATCAGCTCCATGTCGTTCATAGCTCGTTCCTCACGAAGCCACGGCCGGCGCGGCGCTCCAGGAAGTGCAGGGCGGCCATGACGAAGACGGTCAGGCCCAGGTAGATCAGCGCGGCGGTCATGTAGAAGGTGAAGGGCTCCTTGGTCGCGTTGGAGGCGACCTGGGCCTTGCGCATGATCTCGTCGAGGGTGATCAGCGAGACCAGGGCGGTGTCCTTGAGCAGGATCAGGTACAGGTTGCCCAGGCCCGGCAGGGCCACGCGCCACACCTGCGGCAGGACGATGCGCCAGAAGATCCGCGGGGCGGACAGGCCCAGCGCCTGGCCGGCCTCGCGGTGGCCCTTGGGCACCGCCAGCAGGGCGCCACGGAAGACTTCGGTGGCGTAGGCGCCGAAGCACAGGCCCAGGGCGCAGGTGCCGGCGGCGAAGGGGCTCAGGGCCAGGTCGGGCTTGCCGAACAGGTCGCCCAGGGCGTTCAGCCCGGCCACGGTGCCGAAGTAGATCATCAGCACCCAGAGGGTTTCCGGCACGCCGCGCACCAGGGTGGTGTAGGCGCCGCCGAGCATGCGCAGCAAGGCATTCTTCGAGGTCTTGGCGATGGCGCCGAGCAGCCCGAGGATCAGGCCGAGGCAGACCGCGGCCAGGGACAGCTTGAGCGTCATCAGGGTGCCGGCCGCCAGCTGCGGGCCGAAACCGTGCAGGTCGAAAATCATGGGGATCACGCCTGAAGGGGCGCGCCCTGGGTTACAGGGCGCACCGGACTGGCATCAGTAGATGCTGAAGGGGAAGTACTTGTCGTTGATCTTCTTGTAGGTGCCGTCGTCGACGATTTCCTTCAGGGCGGCGTTCAGCTTGTCACGCAGCGGGTCGCCCTTGCGCACGGCGATGCCGATCTTGTCGTTGTCGAACACCGGCTCGCCCTTGAACTCGAAGTCCTTGCCGGCGTCGCTCTTGAGCCAGTCGTACTGCACGAACTTGTCGGCCAGCACGCCGTCCAGGCGGCCCGAGGACAGGTCCAGGTAGGCGTTTTCCTGGGTGTCGTAGAGCTTGATGGTGACGGTGTCGGACATGTTGTCCTCAAGCCAGGTGCCGGCGATGGTCGCGCGCTGGGCACCGATCACCTTGCCCTTCAGGTAGCCCTTGTCGGTCTTGAAGTCCACCGACCTGGGCGCCACGAACTGCAGCTTGTTGGTGTAGTAGGGGTTGGTGAAGTCCACCGCCTGCTTGCGCTCGTCGGTGATCGACATGGAGGCGACGATGAAGTCGAACTTCTTGGCGTTCAGCGCCGGGATGATGCCGTCCCAGTCGGAGGTGACCACCTCGCACTCGACCTTCATCTTGGCGCACAGGGCCTTGCCGACGTCGAGGTCGAAGCCGACCACCTGGCCGCTGGCGTCGATGCCGTTGAAGGGCGGGTAGGCGCCTTCGGTGCCGATGCGCAGCTTCTCGGCGGCGACCGCGTGGGCGCCGAAAGCCAGGGTGGCGGCAGCGGCCAGAAGGATCTTCTTATAGTTCTTCATGCAAAGTTGCTCCGTTAGCGGTGGCTGGACATGAACTGCTTGCAGCGCGCGGACTGCGGGTTCCCGAAGACCTGCTCGGGGGAACCCTGTTCCTCGACCAGGCCCTGGTGGAGGAACACCACTTCGCTGGAAACCTGGCGGGCGAAATTCATCTCGTGGGTGACCAGCAGCATGGTGCGGCCTTCCTCGGCCAGCGCGCGGATCACGTTGAGCACTTCCTGGACCATCTCCGGGTCCAGGGCCGAGGTGGGCTCGTCGAACAGTATCACCTTGGGCTGCATGGCCAGGGTGCGGGCAATGGCCGCACGCTGCTGCTGGCCGCCGGAGAGCTGCGCGGGGAAGGCGTGGCGCTTGTCGGCGATGCCGACCTTGGCCAGCAGGGCCTCGGCGATCTCGATGGCTTCGGCGCGGCTCTTGCCCAGCACGCGGCGCGGCGCCTCGATGATGTTGTCGAGGATGCTCATGTGCGGCCAGAGGTTGAAGTTCTGGAAGACGAAGCCCAGTTCGCTGCGCAGGCGGTTGATCTGGCGGTTGTCGGCGGCGACCAGCGCCCCGTCCTTGGCCTTCTTCAGCTTGAGCTCTTCGCCGGCGACGATGATCTGGCCCTGGTGCGGGTTTTCCAGCAGGTTGATGCAGCGCAGGAAGGTCGACTTGCCGGAACCCGAGGAGCCGAGAATGGAGATCACGTCGCCTTCGCGGGCGGTCAGGGAAATGCCCTTGAGCACTTCCAGGTCGCCGTAACGCTTGTGCAGGTTACGGATTTCCAGCGCGGGTATGGCCTCGGCCATTGGGGGCTCCTCTATTGTTGTTCGGATGCTTCGCGGCGCGCCGCGGCAGGGGGTAGGGCCTTCCTGGCGAACGCAAGCTATCACGCGACCCGGGGGGCGCCAAGCGTTCGGGGGCCGCGCCGGGCCTGGATAGTGGCATCTTGTCGCATTGCCGCAGTGCCTTGTCGCCTGGGCTGAACACCGGGGTGCCGGAGGCTTGGCGAGGGGGGCTGGCGGAACGAGGGGCGCGATAGTGCCAGCTTCGCCGGCGGGGGAAAAGACCGCGGGCCCCGACATTGGTCGGGGCCCGGGAAGGTCACTGGGTGATCTGCTGCTCGCCGCCGCTGTTGTCGCGGCTCTCTTCGTCGAGCTGGTCGAGCTGGCCGGCCATCAGCGCCGGACGGCCGCCGATGCGCGGGCCTGGCAGTACGCTGCCGCCGGCGACCCGGGTGGGATGCTCGCTGGCGTCGATGGCCGATTTGCGCGGCTGCGTCTGCACGTGGAAATCGGTGATCTCGATGATGCCCTTGCCTTCGGCCAGCAGGTGGAAGGAGAAGGCCTTGCGCGCGCGCTCGTTGTCGAAGCCGAAGGTCACCTGCAGCGGCTTGTCGCGGGTCAGCAGTGGGAACTCGGGGATCGCCAGGTCCACCGGGCGCTCGAACTCGCGGGTCTTCAGCTGCACCTTGGCGCCGGCCTTGTCCATCTGCAGCGCGCGGATCTTCAGGTTCACGGTGGTGTGGCTGTCGGCCGGGAACTCCAGGTACTGGGCGCCGATCAGGTTGTCGGTGTACTCGTTGGTGACCTGCGGCTTGATGCGGATCTTCTCCTGGGTGGCGAACTGGTATTCGCCGCCCGGGCCGCTGCCGGTCACCGAGTGGTCGAGGATGCCGGCGCGGGCGGCGACCAGGCGGGCGTCGCGGCCGCTGAAGCGCCCGACGAACTGGGCGCTGTCGGCGATGAAGCCATCGCTCTTGTAGCGCCGGCAGACCTGCTGGAAGTCGCATTCGGTGAAGGTCTGCTTGCCGTCGTGGAAGCGCAGCATGCCGTTGGTGAAGGAGACCATCTCGCGGCCGTTACTGTATTCGCGGAACAGCGAGCGCCCGGAAACGTCCTTCGGCGGGGTGAAGCCGAAGTAGTCGAGGACCGAGGCGTCCATGTCGACGTGGCCGTAGACGCCGCTCTTCACCGGCGGCAGGGCCGCCTGCTCGGGCGCCAGCACCAGGTTCAGGCCCCAGGAGGAGGCCAGGCGCACGTTGTCGATGCCATGGGATTCGTCGGAGGTGACGATCACCAGGGTGTCCTTGAGCACGCCCTGCTTCTCCAGCCCGGCGAGGAAGGCGTCGACGGCGTCGTCCAGGTAGCCCACCGCGGCCTGGCGCGGGGTGGGGTACCTGGCCAGGTATTCCGGGGTGGCCGAGTACGGCTGGTGGGTGCCGACGGTCAGCAGGGTGAGCATCCACGGCTTCTTGTCCTTGCGCAGCTGGCCGACGTAGTCCAGCGCGCCCTCGAAGAAGGCCTTGTCGTCCATGCCCCAGGCGAACTCCAGGTAGGGCTTCTTCTTGAACCAGTCGCGGCCGAGGGTCTTGTCGAAGCCCATGGCCGGCATCACCTTGTCCTTGGCCATGAAGCGCAGCCCGGCGCCCTGCAGGAAGTGGGTGCTGAAGCCGTGCTGGCGCAGCTGCGCCGGCAGGCACTCGGCGGCGCGGCCGGGGTTGGACAGCAACTCGACGCCCTTGGGCGTGCCGTTGTCCAGCTTGCTGTAGTCACCGCACAGCAGCGCGTACAGGCCGCGGATGGTCTGGTGGCTGTGCACCACGTAGTCCGGGGTGGTCATCGAGCGTTCGGCCCAGGCGCTGAGCTTGGGCATCATGGATTCTTCGTAGCTGCTGCTCAGGGCGGCGCGGTTGGTCGCCACGTAGGCCCCGGGGATGCCTTCCATGGTGATGATCAGCACGTTCTTCGCCGTGCCCGGGCCGGCCAGCAGCGGGGTGCCGGACAGGTCGAGCTGGGTCAGCCCGGTGACGTCGGGCGGGGTGTCGCCCTGGTCGCCGGCCAGCCAGTCCTCGACCGCCAGCTCGCCCTGGCTGGCGCCGCCGGCCAGCAGGCGGTGCGGCAGGTTGAACTGCTTCCACACGTCGACGTCGTTGGGGATCACGTACTGCAGGCCGAAGTGGGCGCCCAGCAGGACCACCGGCAGGCTATAGGCCAGACGCGACAGGCGCTGCTCGCGGCGCCGCCAGAGCAGCGCGCAGAGCGCGATGGCGCCCAGCAGCGCGCCGGCCAGCCACGGGTGGGCGATACCGCCGCCCTGGGTGGAGTTGCCGACGAAGGTCGGGTCGGCGAGGAAGTGCAGGTCGCTGGGATCGGGCATGCGGCCCACGGCGCTGACCAGCTCGGCGTTGCCGATCGTCATCAGCGCCCACAGCAGCATCACCGGCAGCGCGAGGAACAGGCGCAGGCGGTGCAGCAGCAGGACCAGCAAGCTGCCGATGGCCAGGTCGGACAGGTAGCCGTAGAGGTTGCCCCAGCCAAAGGCATGGCGGCTGGCCAGCGGGATCACCAGGAACAGGATGGCAAGCGTCGCGAGGTTGCCGCGTTGTTGCCACCAGCGCTTTAGAGGATGCACGAGCACTCCCTTTTCAGGCATCGGGGGACCTGAAAGTATCCCATCCATCGGGCGGAAATCATCCGGAATGTCATCATTCTGAAAAAACGTTCTGCTACGCGCCAGTAGACAACGTAACCCGGGGAGTATTCGCCGGGCGGGCGACCAGCGGTGCAGGGGCGGCGGTGATCGGCTGAAGGGGCGGGGAATGCAAAAAGCCCCTGGTTCTGGCGAACTCAGGGGCCTTTCGGAAGCTTGGTGCCCAGGGACGGAATCGAATGATTACCTGCGGGTCGTGCCAATGCTGGCTTTCCCGAAGAAGAACGAAACCTTGCTGTTGGACCTTCAAGCCGAACCGTAAAGACTTGATTCCTCCTGCGAGCCAAGCCCTGCCGCACCCACGGGGCTTTTCATTTCTCAGCAGCCTAAACCAGAACCTGCCGAGTGCTGGCGATCAATTGGTTGACTTGGCGAACCACCGATTCATCAGTAGGTGTCTCGGGCCCCCTTCCCTCCGGGCATGGCATGCTAGGCGTGGTCCCAAATAGCCTGCAGATAAGTGGGCGCTGCTCATACGCCTCGCAACCATTGACGCCAAGGTGGACGCAGCTCCACTCCGCCAAGGCTGTATCGTGCTCGGCCTCACTCTTGACGGGTAATCGGGCCATCTCTTCCGAAGACGCAGTGACCGGTCCGCAGCAATCGTGGCAGCCAGGCTTGCATTCAAAGCCAGGGATTTTCCGACGCAACTGATCGATCCTGCGGCTAACACTGTTCATTTTCGCTTCCTGATTTGGCGCGCGGATTGTACATCCATGACTACGCGGTTCATCACCACATCCGCGGGGAACACTCAGCCTTGCCATCACCTGCTCTGCTGCGAAGCGTGCCTTCGCTGCGGCGGGGCGCGGGTTTTCAGCGAGCGTTTGTATTCGTGTCCAGGGATGGGGCGGAGCTCATCGGGAACGCGGCGTCGGAGATAGAAAACTCCGCTCTGGGGATGCTTGAAGGGCTGTGCCATGAAGGATCGCGCGCGGTATCGGGGTGATCCGCCGATCATGCGGCTGGAGTCGGCCATGTGTACCCACCTTGTGTACCAGTCGGGTGGGCCTTAGCCGTGCCTCAGAAAGACAAAACCCCTGATCTCTTTCGAGATCAGGGGCTTAGGTGTCTTGGTGCCCAGGGACGGAATCGAACCGCCGACACGGGGATTTTCAATCCCCTGCTCTACCAACTGAGCTACCTGGGCAACGTGGCGCGCATTAAAAGGGTTTTCGTTTGGGGTGTCAAGCGTGCCGCGAAAAAATTTTCAGTTAATACCGAAACTTACGCGCTCGGCGGGACGTAGCCCTCGGCCTGGGCGTATTCCTCGCCGGAGAGGAACTTGTCCATCTCGGCCTGGAGGAACTTGCGGTCCTCGGCGTTCATCATGTTCAGCCGGCGCTCGTTGATCAGCATGGTCTGGTGCTTCTGCCACTCGTCCCAGGCCTTGCGCGACACGTGCTCGTAGATGTCCTGGCCCTTGGCGCCGGGGTAGGGCGGGCGATCGAGGCCGGGCAGCTCTTCTTTGTACTTGCGGCACATCACCATTCGGCTCATGTCATCTCTCCTGCATTCAACGCGTCGGCTGCCCGTTTGAGCAGCTTCTTGACCGGGGCCGCGAGACCGAGCCGCGGCGGCGTGGCGAGGTTATACCAGAGCCAGTCGCCCTCGGCCACGCCGCCGGCTGCGTCCTCCACGCGCACCAGCCAGGGCTCGATGGCCAGCTGGAAGTGGCTGAAGGTGTGGGTCAGGCCGGGCAGCGCATGACGCTGCCCCAGGCGCAGGGCGTGCTGCGCGGCGAGCGGGTCGAGCTGGGCGAGGTCGTCCAGTTCCGGGAAGCTCCACAGGCCGCCCCACAGGCCCGTGGACGGGCGGCGGTAGAGCAGGATGGCGCCTTCGCGGTTGGCCAGGATCGGCATCAGCGTGCGCCGCTGCGGCAGCTCCTTGCGCGGCTTGGGCACCGGGTAGGCGCTTTCGCGGCCGAGCAGGTGGGCGCGGCAGCCTTCGCTCAGCGGGCACAGCAGGCAGCTGGGCTTGCTGCGGGTGCAGAGGGTGGCGCCCAGGTCCATCATCGCCTGGGTGTAGTGGTTGACCCGCGCATGGGGGGTGAAGCGCTCCGCCGCTTCCCACAGTTGCTTCGCCACCTTGGGCTCGCCCGGGTAGCCGTTGCAGGCCAGGTAGCGGGCCAGCACGCGCTTGACGTTGCCGTCGAGGATGGGCGCGCGCAGGTCCATGGAGATGCTGGCGATGGCCCCGGCGGTGGAGCGGCCGATGCCGGGCAGCTCGGTGAGTTGCTCGAGGTCGCGGGGGAATTCGCCGCCATGGCGCTCCATCACCAGCTTCGCGGTCTTCTGCAGGTTGCGCGCGCGGGTGTAGTAACCCAGCCCGGTCCACAGGTGCAGGACTTCGTCCTCTGGCGCTGCGGCCAGGTCGGCGACCGTGGGCAGCGCCGCCATGAAGCGGTCGAAGTAACCCAGCACAGTGCTCACCTGGGTCTGCTGCAGCATGATTTCCGACACCCACACCCGGTAGGGGTTGATGTCGCGCTGCCAGGGCAGGTCGTGGCGGCCGTGGCGGTCGTACCAGTCGAGGACCGCGGTATTGAAGCGTTCGGGGGTCATTTCTTCTTCAGCAGGTTCTTCAGGGCGTCCTTCAGGTCGGGGCTGACCTTGTCGCCGAATTTCTCTTCGAGTTTCTCGTTCAGGCGCTGCCCGGCCAGTTGCCCGGCGATGCGGCCGATACCTTCCTGGTCCAGGCGGCAGGCCTTGGCACCGAGTTCCAGCGGGCCGCGGCAGCGCAGCGGCCATTCGATGCCGACGTAGCGCTTGTTCACCTCGCAGGCCGGGTCGGGCATGTCGCTCTTGTCGCCTTCGATGATCACGCCGACGCGGTAGTCCATGCCCAGCACGCGCAGGTCGAGGTCGCCGTCGCCCTTGACCGTCAGGCCGGGCACCGCGACGCGCAGGTCGGGGTTGCTGGCCACGCCGTTGTGGAAGGTCAGGCTGCCGTTGAGCTCGCGGAAGGGGGTGTCCTTGCCGCCGTGCTCGGCGCTCAGGCTCTTCCGGTTGAGGGTGGCGATGCCGCGGCATAGCTGCTCTTCCAGGTTGGCGTTGAGCAGCACGCCCTTGCTCAGCTTGAAGTTGGCCTTGCCGTTCAGGTTGTCGATCCAGGCCTTCTGGCTGTTGCCCTGGGTGGTGATGTCCGCGTCCAGGTTCAGCAGGCCGGTGACCGGCGGCTTCTGGCCCTGGGCTTCGAGGAGTTTTTCCACCGGCACGCCTTCGATGTGCTTCTGCGCCGCCAGCAGCGCCACGTCCTGGCGCACGTCGAGGCTGGCCTTGGCGTTGAAGCGGCCGTCGTAGAGCTCGCCGCGCATGTCGTCGAGGCTGAACTGGCCGTTCTGCCCGCGCAGCTTGAGCACGGCGTTCTCGATCGGCAGCTTGTCCAGGGTGAGCTGGCCGAGGTTCATGTCGAGGTCCAGGTCCAGCGTGCGCAGCTTGGCCAGCGGCAGCAGCGGCGCGTCGCTCCAGGCCTGCTGGGTCGGGGCGTTGGGCAGTGGGCTGTCGCCCTTGCCGGTGGCGCTGGCGACGGTGGCGTCGACTTCCGCCTTGCGGCTGGCGCTGGCCGCCTTGGCGCCTTTGGCGGCCTTGGCCGGCAGGTAGCGGTCGAGGTTCAGCTTGTCGCCGCTGAGCTGGGCGCGTACGGCCTGCTTGGCGATGTCGGCCAGGCCCAGGCTGCCGCTGAAGCTGCTGTCGTCGAGCTTGAGCTGGATGTCGCTGAGGTTGACGCTGTTGCGGCTACCGTCCAGGCGCGCGGCCAGTTCCAGCTTGGTCAAGGTGTTGCCGTCGGCCATCTCCGGCAGCTTCTGGCCGAGGCCGTCGAGGAATTCGCGCAGGTTGAACGGGGCGATGGACAGGCCGCCGGTGAACTGCGGGTCCTTGTCGAGGTTGCGCGCCTTCAGCTCGCCGAGGGCGCGCAACTGGTTGACCGACAGCTTCAGGCCGTTCCATTCGGCGACCTGCGCGGCCTGGTCGAGCAGCAACTGGCCCTGGGCGGAGAAGGTCGCGGTGCGGCCCTGCAGCTGGTCGCCGGCCAGCTCGCCGGAGAGCTTGGCGTCTTCCAGCTGGTAGCGCTTGAGCGCGCGGTCGAAGCGCAGGTTGCCGGTCAGCTCGGTCTTAGCGCGGGTCACCGGCTGGTTGGTGCCCAGGTAGGCGTTGAGCTTGAAGGGGATGCTGCTGCCTTCGCGGATGGCGCCGGTGTTCAGGTCCAGGCCTTCGACGGTGTACTGCTTGCCGCTCTGCTCGTCGCTGTAGTCGATGCGCGCGCCGCTGACGTTGAGGCTGTCGATGTCCAGCTTCATCGGCGTGGAAGCGGTTTCGGCCGGCGCCTTGGGCGCTTCGGCGGGCGCGCTGGCCTGGCCGGCCGGCGTGGCGGGAGTGGCGCCGGCGGGTTGGGCCGGCTTGCCGATGTCTTCCCAGTTGCCCTTGCCGGCCTTGTCGCGGTTCAGCGTCAGGGTCAGGCCCTGCACGCGGATGTCGCTCATCTGCACTTCGCGGCGCAGCAGCGGCAGCACCCGCACCGACAGGCCCAGCAGTTGCAGGTCGGCGAACGGCTTGTCCGGGCTGCGCACGCTGGCCACGCTGGTGTCGTGCAGTTCCAGGCCGAGCCAGGGGAACAGGCTCCAGCCGATGTCGCCGCGCAGGTCCAGCTCGAGGTTGGCCTTGTCGCGGGCGAGCTGGCGGATCTCGTCCTTGTAGTCGTTGGGGTCGAAGAAGTGGGTGAGGATGAAGCCGGCGGCGACTACCAGTAGCAGCAGGGCGAGGACGGCTATGCCCAGGATCTTGCCGAACGCTTTCATGGACGGGTCCTTGTTCTGGCGGCGGGTGAATTGGCGGGAGTATATCAATGCGCCCGCCCGCTTCAGCAGGCGGCGGCGACGCGTTCGGCGATGGCCAGGCTGGCGGTGAGCCCCGGCGACTCGATCCCGAACAGGTTGACCAGGCCCGGCAGGCCGTGGTCCACGGCGGTTTGGATGACGAAGTCGGAAGCGGGTTCCCCGGCGCCGCTCAGTTTAGGACGAATCCCAGCGTAGCCGGCCTGCAGACGTTCGGCGTCCAAGCCCGGGAAGTAGCGGCGGATGGCCTGGGCGAAGGGCTCGCGCAGCGCTTCGTCGACCAGATAGTCGATGGTTTCCAGGTAACGCACGTCCGGGCCGAAGCGCAGCTGGCCGCCGAGGTCGAGGGTGGCGTGCACGCCCAGGCCGGCGGTGTTGGCCTCGGGCATCGGGTAGATCAGGTGGCTGAACGGCGAGCAGCCGCCGTAGGTGAAGTAGCGGCCCTGGCACAGGTGCAGCGGCGGCACGCCTTGCAGGCCTTCGGTGCGCGCGGCCAGTTGCTGGGCGAACAGGCCGCCGGCGTTGACCACCTGTGCGGCCTGGATGCTGAAGGATTCGCCGACGCTGACGCCCTCGGCGATCCAGCCATCGGCGGCGCGGCGCAGGTTGTCGATGCGGGTGTCCAGCACCAGCTGCGCGCCGCGGTTTTCCGCGGCGTGCTGCAGCGACAGCATGTAGACGTGGCTGTCGATGATCCCGGTGCTCGGCGAGAGCAGGGCGGCCACGCCACGCACCGCCGGCTCCAGCGCGTGCAGCTGGGCGGCGTCCAGCGGCTGCAGGTCATGTACGCCGCTGGCTTCGGCATTGGCGGCGAGGGCTTCCAGCTTGCCCAGTTCGGCGTCTTCCACGGCCACCAGCAGCTTGCCGATGCGGCTGTGCGGCACGTCGTGGCTGGCGCACCAGGCGTACAGGCGCTCGCGGCCTTCCAGGCAGAGTTCGGCCTTGAGCGAGCCGGGCGGGTAGTAGAGGCCGGCGTGGATGACCTCGGAGTTGCGGCTGGAGGTGTGGCTGCCGATCAACCGTTCGGTTTCGACGATCAGCACGCTGCGTCCGGCGGCGGCCAGGCGCGCGGCGCAGGCCAGGCCGACCGCGCCGGCGCCTATGACCAGGCTGTCGATGTCGTTCATGGGCCCTCGGTGGTTTCCAGGGCCAGGCCCAGGTGCTCGGCCAGTTCCGCGGCCTCCGCCTGTCCGGCCGGGGCCTGCAGGTGCAGCGGGCAGCCGGCGAGCACGGCCTGGCGCTGGGCTTCTTCCAGCAGCCGCCGGGCCACGCCGCGGCCGCGGGTGACGCGGCGCACGCACAGGCGCGAGAGGCGCCAGGCGTCGGCGTCGCGGCGTAGCCAGGCGGCGCCCAGCAGGCGGTCGTTGAAGCGCCCGGTCAGCAGCGTGCCGGCGGCCAGCGCGGCGTCCACCAGGGCCTCGCCATCGGCGAAGGGCGCGAGCAGCCAGGCCGGCGCCTCGGCGTAGAGCCTGGCCAGGTCCTGGCGGTCCTGGGCGGAGGGCTGGGCAAGGTGTTCGACGATCACGGGCATGGCGGCATCCTCGGCGGGGACGCGCAGTTTACGGACAAGCGGTGGCCCGCGGCCAGCGCCGCCGACCGTCGCCCGTAGCCCTGCGCGGCCCGCCGCGCCTATAATGCGGGCCCTCTTATAATTAAGTGCAGTGTTAGCTGTGGAGCTGGTGATGGCCGAACGCAAGGCAACCGTCGCGCGCGACACCCTGGAAACCCAGATCAAGGTGTCCATCGACCTGGATGGCACGGGCAAGGCCCGTTTCGATACCGGGGTGCCCTTCCTCGAGCACATGATGGACCAGATCGCCCGCCATGGCCTGATCGACCTGGACATCGAGTGCAAGGGCGACCTGCACATCGACGACCACCACAGCGTCGAAGACATCGGCATCACCCTCGGCCAGGCCTTCGCCAAGGCCATCGGCGACAAGAAGGGCATCCGCCGCTACGGCCATGCCTACGTGCCGCTGGACGAGGCGCTGTCGCGCGTGGTCATCGACTTCTCCGGCCGCCCCGGCCTGCAGATGCACGTGCCCTTCACCCGCGCCAGCGTCGGCGGCTTCGACGTCGATCTGTTCATGGAGTTCTTCCAGGGCTTCGTCAACCACGCCCAGGTGACCCTGCACATCGACAACCTGCGCGGGCACAACACCCACCACCAGATCGAGACGGTGTTCAAGGCCTTCGGCCGCGCCCTGCGCATGGCCATCGAGCTGGACGAGCGCATGGCCGGGCAGATGCCGTCGACCAAGGGGTGCCTGTAATGCAGACGGTCGCCGTCATCGACTACGGCATGGGCAACCTGCACTCGGTGTCCAAGGCGCTGGAGCGCGTGGGCGCCGGCCGCGTGCTGGTGACCAGCGACGCCGCGGTGATCCGCGAGGCCGACCGCGTGGTGTTCCCCGGCGTGGGCGCCATCCGCGACTGCATGGCCGAGATCAGGCGCCTGGGCTTCGACGCGCTGGTGCGTGAAGTCAGCCAGGACCGCCCCTTCCTCGGCATCTGCGTCGGCATGCAGGCGCTGCTGGAGCACAGCGAGGAGAACGGCGGCGTCGACTGCATCGGCCTGTTCCCCGGCCAGGTGCGCTTCTTCGGCAAGGACCTGTACGAGGACGGCGAGCACCTGAAGGTGCCGCACATGGGCTGGAACCAGGTCAAGCAGACCCTCGACCACCCGCTGTGGCACGAGATCCCCGACGAGGCGCGCTTCTACTTCGTGCACAGCTACTACATCGAGGCGGGCAACCCGCGCCAGGTCGCCGGCCGCGGCCACTATGGCCGCGACTTCGCCGCCGCGCTGGCCGAGGGCCCGCGCTTCGCCGTGCAGTTCCACCCGGAAAAGAGCCACACCCACGGCCTGCAGTTGCTGCAGAACTTCGCCGCCTGGGACGGCCGCTGGTAGGCCATGGCGCGCCAGAAGGACAAGCCGGCGATCCTCCAGCTCGATGGCGCCCAGCGCCAGAGCGCGGCGCGGGCCATCCAGCGCTTCCTCGAGGAGCGTTTCGAGCTGGACGTCGGCTCCTTCGAGGCCGAGGAAGCGCTGGACTTCTTCATGCGCGAGTTCGGCCCGCTGTTCTACAACAAGGCGATTCTCGATGTGCAAGCGCACCTGAAGGACAGGTTCGAAAGCATCGAAAGCGACTTGTGGGCGCTCGAGAAGAGCTGACCCGACCCTATTCACGACTTGGATTCGAGCAGGTTCAACCGATGCTGATCATCCCCGCAATCGATCTGAAGGACGGCGCCTGCGTGCGCCTGCGCCAGGGCCTGATGGAAGACGCCACCGTCTTCTCCGACGACCCGGTGGCCATGGCCGCCAAATGGGTCGAAGGTGGCTGCCGCCGCCTGCACCTGGTGGACCTCAACGGCGCCTTCGAGGGCAAGCCGGTCAACGGCGAGGTGGTCACCGCCATCGCCAGGCGCTACCCGAACCTGCCGATCCAGATCGGCGGCGGCATCCGTTCGCTGGAAACCATCGAGCACTACGTGCGCGCCGGCGTCAGCTACGTGATCATCGGCACCAAGGCGGTCAAGCAGCCGGAATTCGTCGGCGAGGCCTGCCGCGCCTTCCCCGGCAAGGTGATCGTCGGCCTGGACGCGAAGGACGGCTTCGTCGCCACCGATGGCTGGGCCGAGGTCAGCGAAGTGCAGGTCATCGACCTGGCCAGGCGCTTCGAGGCCGATGGCGTGTCCGCCATCGTCTACACCGACATTTCCAAGGATGGCATGATGCAGGGCTGCAACGTCGAAGCCACCGCCGCCCTGGCCAACGCCACGCGCATCCCGGTGATCGCCTCCGGCGGCATCCACAACCTGGGCGACATCCAGAAGCTGCTGGACGCGCGCACCCCGGGCATCATCGGCGCCATCACCGGCCGGGCGATCTACGAGGGCACCCTGGACGTCGCCGAGGCGCAGGCGCTTTGCGATAAGGCGGCAGCAGGCGGCAGGCTGTAGGCTGCAGGTAAGAGCTTGGCCTGGTTTGGGTGGGCGGTACGCTGTTCGCCTGAAGCCTGAAGCCGCTTTCGGAGAAAGCTATGACATTGGCAAAACGCATCATCCCCTGCCTCGACGTGGACAACGGCCGCGTGGTCAAGGGCGTCAAGTTCGAGAACATCCGCGACGCCGGCGACCCGGTGGAGATCGCCCGGCGCTACGACGAGCAGGGCGCCGACGAGATCACCTTCCTCGACATCACCGCCAGCGTCGATGGCCGCGACACCACGCTGCACACCGTCGAGCGCATGGCCAGCCAGGTGTTCATCCCGCTGACCGTCGGTGGCGGCGTGCGCACCGTGCAGGACATCCGCAACCTGCTCAACGCCGGCGCGGACAAGGTCTCGATCAACACCGCCGCGGTGTTCACCCCGGAGTTCGTCGGCGAGGCCGCCGCGCGCTTCGGCTCGCAGTGCATCGTGGTCGCCATCGACGCCAAGAAGGTCTCGGCGCCGGGCGAAACCCCGCGCTGGGAAATCTTCACCCATGGCGGGCGCAAGCCCACCGGGCTGGACGCGGTGGAGTGGGCGAAAAAGATGGAAGGCCTGGGCGCCGGCGAGATCCTCCTGACCAGCATGGACCAGGACGGCGTGAAGAGCGGCTATGACCTGGGCGTGACCCGCGCCATCAGCGAGGCGGTGAACGTGCCGGTGATCGCCTCCGGCGGCGTCGGCAACCTCGAGCACCTGGCCGCCGGCATCCTCGAAGGCAAGGCCGACGCGGTGCTGGCGGCGAGCATCTTCCACTTCGGCGAATACAGCGTGCCGGAGGCCAAGGCCTACCTGGCCAGCCGCGGCATCGTGGTGCGCTGAAGCGGCGCGGCGCACGCCCGATGTGCAGGCCCGGCCCGTCCCGCGACGGCCCGGGCCTTTTTCATGGCCGGCCGCAGGCCCCGTGGCAGAGCGCTCCGCCGCGGCTTCCGGAAGGCGTGATGCGGTCCGAAAGATGCAAGGCCGAATGATGGCAAACTTGCGGTAAGCTCTGTGCCTTCGTTTTCGACCAGGAATGCTTCTCGATGCTGAAACGCCTCCTGCTGGCCAGTACCCTGCTGTTGGCCGGCACAGCGCATGCGGAAATCTCCCCGGACTACAGCATGGTCCTGCTGACGGAGAACTTCCCGCCCTACAACATGGCCATCAACGGCAAGAATTTCGCCCAGGAAGACAACATCGACGGCATCGCCGTGGACATCGTCCGGGAGATGTACAAGCGCGCCGGCATCAAGTACAGCATGACCCTGCGCTTCCCCTGGGAGCGCATCTACAAGCTGGCGCTGGAGAAGCCGGACTACGGCGTCTTCGTCACCGCGCGGCTGCCGGAGCGGGAAAACACCTTCAAGTGGGTCGGCCCCATCGGCCCGGACGACTGGGTGCTGCTGGCCCGCGGCGACAGCCCCATCGCCCTGAAGAGCCTGGACGAGGCGAAGAAATACAAGGTGGGCGCCTACAAGGGCGACGCCATGGCCGAGTACCTCGCCGAGCACGGCTTCGAGCCGGTGCTGGTGCTGCGCGACCAGGAGAACGCCGGCAAGCTGCAGAAGGGCGAGATCGACCTCTGGGCCAGCGGTGACCCGGCCGGGCGCTACCTGGCCAAGCAGGTCGGCGTCAGCGGCCTGAAGACGGTGCTGCGCTTCAACAGCGACCAGCTGAACCTGGCGCTGAACAGGGAAACCCCCGACGAAGTGGTGCAGAAGCTGCAGGCCGCGCTGGACAAGATGCGCGCCGAAGGCTTCGTCGACGATGTGCTGAACAGCTACCTGTGATTCGCCGGCGCCGCCCGAGGGGGGCGGCGCCGCGATGCGTTGCCGGCCACGGCCGGAGCTGTGCCAGGGACGGTGTACGGGACGGGAATCGCGTCCGCGATGCAGGGATGCCGCTAGCCATAACGATAACCAAGCGAGCGGTATGACCATGCTGAAACTCAAGACCTGCGGGCTGTTCATCGGCCTGCTGCTGGGGGCCGCCACGGCCCGCGCCGAATTGCCCGCCGACTACAAGGTGGTGCTGCTGACGGAGAACTTCCCGCCGTTCAACATGGCGGTGGACGACAAGAACTTCGCCCGCGACGAAGGCATCGACGGCATCAGCGCGGACATCGTCCGCGAGATGTTCAAGCGCGCCGGCATCGGCTACACCCTGAGCCTGCGCTTCCCCTGGGACCGGCTGTACAAGCTGACCCTGGACCGCGCCGGTTACGGCCTGTTCTCCACCACCTACACCCCCGAGCGGGTGCCGCTGTTCAAGTGGGTGGGGCCGCTGGCGAAGACCGGCTGGGTGGTGCTGGCGCCGCCGGGCAGCAAGATCACCGCGCTGAAGGACGTCAAGGAAGCCGGCAAGTACAAGCTCGGCGCCTACAAGAACGACGCCGTCAGCCAGGCCCTGGAGAGCCAGGGCATCCCGGTGGTCAACGCCCTGCGCGACCAGGAGAACGTGAAGAAGCTGATGAGCGGGCAGATCGACCTCTGGGCCACCACCGACCCGGTGGGCCGCTACCTGGCCAAGCAGGAGGGCGTGACCGGCCTGCAGACGGTGCTGCGCTTCAACGAGGCGCAGCTGTACCTGGCGTTGAACAAGGACACCCCGGACGAGGTGGTCGAGCGCCTGCAGAAGGCCCTGGACCAGATGCGCGCCGAGGGGTACGTGGACGAGGTCACCAACAACTACCTCTGAGGCCCGGCCTGTCGGCCAGCTCAAGTCCGCTCCTACGCCCGCCATGCATCTGTAGGGCGGATAACCGTTCGCGGTTATCCGCCGTAGGGTTCTGAGGATGCACGATTGTAGGAGCAGCTGTCTTACAGGCCACACCAGGGTGCTCTTCGTAGGAGCAACTGTCTTGCAGGCTACGCCGCCTCTTTCCAACTCGTAGGGCGCATAACGCCTACGGCGTTATCCGCCGCGGCCGTCAGGCACCGGCGTTCCGGCCAACGGCGGATAACCGCGAACGGTTATTCGCCCTACGGTCGAGCACGGACGTAGGAGACTCTGCCCACGATTCGCGCAGGGCCCATTCATGCCACCGACGAAAAAACCCGGCACTGGCCGGGCTTTTTCGTTGCAGCGAACTCAGCGCTCCTTGCAGGAAACGCCATCGGCGGGCTCGCCGCCCTTCCAGTCCTTGTACAGGGTGGCTTCCTCGCCCTTGGTCCACCACACGTACTGGCCGGCGGCGTATTTGGCGCCGGAGGCGGAGATGACGTTGGCGAACACCAGGCTGGAGCTGTCGCTGACCGGCACCACCGCCAGGTGGTTGTCGCCCTTGTTCAGGTACTGGACGCTGAACTTGCGGCCGTCGTCGCACTTGTAGTCGACGCTGCGCGAATCCAGCTTGGCGTCGCCGGGCAGGACCAGCGCGTCCACCGGCGGCGCCTTCTTCTCCTCGCCGCCACCACAGGCGACCAGCAGCACGGGAACGGCGGCGGCCAGCAGCCAGAATGCTTTTTTCATGGGTGTCCCTCTGACGAAAAATGGCCCGGACACTCTAGCCAAGGTTCACCGCCAACGGCAACGCCGCGCGCCCCGGCGAAAAGTCGGGCGCGCGGCGCGTTCTCATTCGGCCAGGGCCAGCGCCGGCTGCGCGGTGCGCGAACGCTTGAGGCGGAAGCAGGCGAACATCACCAGCAGCCACAGCGGGATCACGTACACCGAGACCTGGATGCCCGGGATCAGCGTCATCACCCCGAGGATGAACAGCACGAAGGCCAGGCACAGCCAGTTGCCGTAGGGATGGAAGATGACGCGGAAGGCGGTGCGCACGCCGTCGCGGTCCATGCGCTGGCGGAACTTCAGGTGCGCATAGCTGATCATCGCCCAGTTGATCACCAGCGCCGCCACCACCAGGGACATCAGCAGCTCCAGCGCCTGGTGCGGGATCACGTAGTTGACCACCACCGCGAGGAAGGTCACCAGCGCCGACACCAGCAGCGCGCGTACCGGCACGCCGCGCTTGTCCACCTGCGCCAGGGCGCGGGGCGCGTCGCCCTGCTCGGCCAGGCCGACCAGCATGCGGCCGTTGCAGTAGGTGCCGCTGTTGTAGACCGACAGCGCCGCGGTGAGCACCACGAAGTTGAGGATGTGCGCCGCGGTGTCGCTGCCCAGCAGCGCGAAGACCTTCACGAAGGGGCTGCCGCTGTAGTCGTCGCCGGCCGCGCTGATGCTCTGCAGCAGGCTGTCCCAAGGCGTCAGCGAGAGCAGCACGGCCAGGGCGCCGACGTAGAAGATCAGGATGCGCCAGAGCACCTGGTTGATCGCCCTGGGGATCACCGTCTTCGGCTGGTCGGCCTCGGCGGCGGTGAAGCCGAGCATTTCCAGGCCGCCGAAGGAGAACATGATGAAGGCCATGGCCATCACCAGCCCGCTGGCGCCGTTGGGGAAGAAGCCGCCGTGGCTCCACAGGTTGCTCACGCTCGCCTGCTCGCCGCCGTGGCCGGAGAACAGCAGCCAGCAGCCGAGCAGGATCATGCCGACCACGGCGCTGACCTTGATCATCGCGAACCAGAACTCGGCCTCGCCGAACAGCTTGACGTTGGCCAGGTTGATGAGGTTCACCAGCACGAAGAACACCGCGGCGCTGGCCCAGGTGGGCACGTCCGGCCACCAGTAGTGCACGTACTTGCCCACCGCGGTGAGCTCGGACATGCCGACCAGGATGTACAGCACCCAGCAGTTCCAGCCGGAGAGGAAGCCGGCGAAACCGCCCCAGTACTTGTGGGCGAAGTGGCTGAAGGAGCCGGCCACCGGTTCCTCGACGATCATCTCGCCGAGCTGGCGCATGATCAGGAAGGCGATCAGCCCGGCGATGGCGTAGCCGAGCAGCATCGACGGCCCGGCCGACTTGAGCACCCCGGCCGAGCCGAGGAACAGGCCGGTGCCGATGGCGCCGCCGAGGGCGATCAGCTGGATGTGGCGATTCTTCAGGCCGCGCTGCAACTGGCCTGCGTGCTGGGTATCACGCGTCATTGCGTCACCTTTTGTTGTTATCTGTGACGGAGGGGACCCCGCGGTTCGTGGCCGCGCGGCATGCAAGGCTCATCGCGCCGCGACGAATTGCCGCCGGGCGCTGGGCTGGCGCCATATCAGCCGCTGCGGCCAATGGGAACAAGTCCGAAGCCCTTGTGGGAAAGCGCCCCGCGACCACCTCGGCCGGCAGCTTTTCGTTACAGCCATGGCGGACCGCGCATCGCGTCGGCGCCGGCGTAAAGCCTTCGTTACACAGCGGTTCGCCAGCTTTCCAGGGCAGATGCAAGGCGCCGGCGGCGCCGCTACCATGCGCGGCATCGACCTTCGTTTCCGGTGAGCCATGGCCCGCGCCGCCCCGCCCGACCTCAGCGATACCCAGGTGCCCCTGCGCGGCCTGGCGCGCAGCTACCCGCGCGGGCTGTACATCGAGCCCCACGAGCACGAGTGGGGCCAGGTGCTCTACGCCATGTCCGGGCTGATGTGGCTGGAAACCCCGCAGGAAGCCCTGCTGCTGCCGCCGCAACGGGCGGTCTGGCTGCCGCCCGGGGTGCCCCATGGCATCCGCGTGGTCAGCGAGCTGCAGATGCGCAACATCTACCTGCGCCCGAGCCTGGCCGGGGTGCTGGAGGAGCGCGTGCAGGTGTTCGAGGTGGACACCCTGCTGCGCGAGCTGATCCTGCGCCTGGTGGAACAGGAACAACAGCCCGACGCCGAGTACTACCGCGCCCTCTCCGACCTCTGCGTGCTGGAGCTGCGCCGCGCCCGCAGCAGCCTGCCGCGCATCCGCCTGCCGGAAGACGACGACCGCCGCCTGCTCGCCCTGTGCCGGGCGGTGATGGCCAACCCCAGCGCGGAAATCCCCATGGAGCAGCACGCCGCCGACGTCGGCGCCAGCGTGCGCACCCTCGCCCGCCTGTTCCAGCGCAGCCTGGGCATGGGCTTCGCCGCCTGGCGCCGCCAGGTGCAGCTGGCCACCGCGGTGGCCGCCCTGGCCGCCGGCACCCCGGTGAACCGCATCGCCCACGAGCTGGGCTACACCCCGGGGGCGTTCAGCGAGATGTTCCGCCGCGAGCTGGGGGTGGTGCCTTCGGCGTGGGTGGCGACGGGGCCTGGTCCGATCGGCGGATAACGCTTCGCGTTATTCGCCCTACGCGCCCCGGCACTTCCCGTAGGAGCGGGCCCTGCCCGCGATTCGCGCGCAGGGCGCGCTCCTACAGGAGAATGGCGCGGATGGGGCAGCGTAGGAGCAACTGTCTTGCAGGCCGTGCCGGGGTGCTCTTCGTAGGAGCGAGCTTGCTCGCGAATGGGCCCGCAGCGGAGTGTGTTCGCGAGCAAGCTCGCTCCTACGAGAAGCCATGCTCGCCTGCAATGTAGGATCTTGTCCGCGAATCGCGCCGATACCTCCGGCCATCGCGGGCAGGGCCCGCTCCTACAGGCACCGGCAACCCCATCGCCACGGATGCATGGGTGGCGCAACCTGTCCGAAATTCCGAAGTCCTTGACCGATCCCCCTCCGCCACCCGCCCTAGACTGCCTCCACCCAGCCGAACGTCCCGGAGGCCCCATGAACTACCTGATCTCGCTGGCCATCGGCGTCGCCGTCGGCGTGCTCTACAACCTGCTCGACTTCCGCTCGCCGGCGCC
>NZ_QGSL01000106.1:323242-382939 GCF_003176655.1 Pseudomonas sp. RW407
TGTGCCGGTGCCTGGCCTGAACTCCGCTCCCTCTCCCTAACCCTCTCCCTGAAGGGAGAGGGGACCGTTCGGTGTGCTTGGATGTTCTGGAGTTAGTCGGCAACTCCAGCGGTTTCCGGCTGAAACCATTCCTTGTCTCGGCACGGACAAGCCCCCTCTCCCTTCAGGGAAAGGGGGCCGTTCGGAGTGTTTGGATGTTCTGGAGTTAGCCGGCAACTCCAGCGGCCTCCGGCTGAAACCATTCCTTGTCTCGGCACTGACAAGCCCCCTCTCCCTTCAGGGAGAGGGCTGGGGAGAGGGGACGGACTTCGACATCGCTCCGGAGCAGGGCCTGACGCCATTGTTCGCGAGCAAGAGCTAGGCGCCCCCCTCGCTCCTACGAAAAGCCGTCAGTCAGGGCTTGAGGGACTTCAACGGATAGATGTCATACCGGCTCGACTTGCCTTCCAGGCTGTAGCTGGGCTTGGCGCCGTCGATGATCGGCGCCTTGCGCGGGCGCTTGACCACCACGCGGTGGCTGGCCAGGGCCAGGGCCGCCTGGAGCAGCGCCGGGGCGTCCTGGTCGTCGCCCACCAGGGGACGGAACAGGCGCATTTCCTTCTTCACCAGGGCGCTCTTGTCGCGGTGCGGGAACATCGGGTCGACGTAGACCACCTGGGGCGCCTCGCCCTGCCAGGCGCCCATCAGCTCGATGGCGTTGCCCGGCAGCAGTTGCATGCGCGCCACTATCGGCGCCACTTCCAGGTCGCGCGCGGCGCGGGCCAGGCCGTCCTCCAGCAGGGCGGCGATCAGCGGTTGGCGCTCGATCAGCTGCATCTCGCAGCCCAGGGTGGCGAGGACGAAGGCGTCGCGGCCCAGGCCGGCGGTGGCGTCGAGCACGTGCGGGCGTACGCCCGGCTGCACGCCCACCGCCTTGGCGATCATCTGCCCGCTGCCGCCGCCGAACTGGCGGCGGTGGGCGGCGGCGCCCTCGACGAAGTCCACGCGCACAGGCCCCGGCGAATCCGGGCCCAGTTGCAGCAGTTGCAGGCCCTGCTCACCGACCTGCAGGGCGAAGTCCGCCACGCCCTCCTCCGCCAGTTCCAGGCCCAGGCGCTGCGCCCATTGCCCGGCGGCCTCGCGGCAATGCGGCGCCAGGGCCTGGACGATGATGCGGGGGGTGGCTGCGCTGGCGCTCATGCGGGTCGATCCGGTGCAAAAGCGCCGATTCTACCGCAGCCCCGGGCTCAGCGCCGGAACAGCGCGTTGAGGCGGGCGAAGGGCATGCCCTCCTGGGTCGCCTCCAGGTGCCCGCTGGCCAGCTCGGTGGCGGCGTGGAAGAAGGCGCCGTAGGCCACCCGCGCCAGGGACGAGCCCAGGCTGACGCGCTTCACGCCCAGCTCCGCCAGTTCGCTCAGCGACAGTTGCAGGGCCGGCGAGCCGACCAGCACGTTCACCGGCCGCGGCGCCACCGCGCGCACCACCGCGTCGATCTGTTCGCGGGTGCTCAGGCCGGGGGCGTAGAGCACGTCGGCGCCGGCCTCGGCAAAGGCCACCAGGCGGCGGATGGTGTCGTCCAGGTCGTCGCGGCCGTGCAGCAGGTTCTCCGCGCGGGCCGCCAGGGTGAAGGGGAATTCCAGGGAATGCGCGGCCTGGACCGCCGCGCGCACGCGCTCCACGGCCAGCTCGAAGGGATAGATGGGATCGTCCGGGCGGCCGGTCGCGTCCTCGATGGAGCCGCCCACCAGGCCGATGCTGGCGGCCAGGCGAATGGTCGCCACGCAGTCCTCGGGCGCATCGCCGTAGCCGTTCTCCAGGTCCGCGGCCACCGGCAGCGGCGTCGCCTCGACGATGGCGCGGGCGTTGGCCAGGGCTTCCTCGCGGCTCACCTCGCCCTCGGCGTCGCAGCGGCCAAGGGCGAAGGCCAGGCCGGCACTGGTGGTGGCCAGGGCCTCGAAGCCCAGGCCGGCGAGCATCTTCGCCGAGCCGGCATCCCAGGGGTTGGGCAGGACGAACAGGCCGTCGCGCCGGTGCAGGGCCTGGAAGGCCAGGCCGCGTTCGCGTTGGGTGGTCATGGGCGCTCTCCGTGCCTGAGGGGAGCTTGCAGGTTAGCGCAACCGGGGCCTCAGAGCAGGCCCAGTTGCTCCACTTCCGGCTGCGGCAGCTGCAGCGCCGGCAACCCCGGCAGGCGCTCGCCCAGCAGGGCGTGGAAGCGCTGCGCCTGTTCGGCGGCGCGGTGGTTGTCCGGGGTGTGGAGGAACACGTGGGGCGTCAGGCCGTCCTCGATCCAGCCGGCCACCTTGTCCACCCAGGGCGTCAGGTAGGCCCGGTTGGCGTCCAGGTCCGGCCCGCCGATGAAACGCACCTGCGGGCTGTCGCTGAAGGCCGCCGGGCGCACCGGAATCCTCGGTTTCTTCGATTGCGCGTGGCGCACCGCCGGGTCGTCGGAGCGGCAGGCGAACAGCGCCCGCGAATCCAGGCAGATGCGCTCCACGCCGCGCTCGTGGAGCAGGCGGTTGAGCACCCGCTCTTCCTCGCCCTTGTCGAAGAACGCCGGGTGGCGTACTTCCACGGCGATGCGCCGGGCGCCGAACTCATCCAGCCAGGCGGCCAGCTCGCCCAGGCGCTGCGGGCCGAAGCCGGCGGAAAGCTGCAGCCACAGCGGGCTCACCCGTTGCCCCAGCGGTGCCAGCAGGTCGAGGAAATCGCCGGTGGCGCCGAACTGCTCGCGCAGGTCGCCTTCGTGGCTGATGTCGCGGGGCAGCTTGGCGCAGAAGTGGAAGTCCGCCGGCATGGTCTGCGCCCAGCGTACCAGCGTTTCGGCGCTGGGCCGGGCGTAGAAGGTGGTGTTGCCCTCCACCGCGTTGAACACCTGGCTGTAGAAGCCCAGGGTATCGGCCGGGCGCAGGTCGGCAGGGTAGAAGCTGCCGCGCCAGGCGGGCTCGTTCCAGGATGGGCAGCCCAGGTAGTACGGCAGGGCCATCAGGCGTAGAGGTCGATGCCCAGCACTTCCGGGGCGTCGTAGCCGCCCAGCGGCAGGTTGGCGGTGCTGCTGTAGCTGGCCAGGGCCTGGGCGGCGCGGTTGCTGACCGGGCGCTGGTAGGCCAGGACGTCGCTGAGGACGATGGGCAGGCTGCCGGTGCCGGCGTTGCCCGGCTCCACGTAGCGCGCCTGCGCCTGCTGCTCGAAGCCCTGGCTGGCGGCGATGGACGCCGGCTGCTCGCGACGCGCCTCGGCCTCGCGCATGACCTCGCGATAAGGCGTGACCGCGGTGCCGGAGCGGCTGCCGGAGTCGGGCGTGATGGAGTAGCTGGACAGGCCGTCGATGCGCATCTTTCAGGGCTCAGCGGGTAAGGATTTCACTCTAGCGAGCGCTCCCGGGCTTGGCAATCGCCGGTCAGCCGGCCTTGGGCGTGGCCACGTTGTCGCGCAGGTACACCGGCTGCGCCTGGTCCGCCGGCACGGCATCGCCGCGCTGCCAGGCGAACAGCGCCAGGTCCAGCAGGTCCTGGGCGTTGGGCAGCAGGCTGGCGTCCTCGGCCTGCACCTTCACCGCCAGGCGCTCGCGGTAGCCCCAGCCGGTGCCGGCGCCGAACCAGTCGCCCCGGGCATCGCGTGGCAGCGCCACGTGCTCCGGCGGCAGCACCGCCTCGGCGCCGGCCAGGCGCATCTCGCCCTGCTCCAGGCGGTAGCTGCCCCAGTACACCTCGTCCATGCGCGCGTCGATGGCGGCCGCCACCTGGCTGGCGCCATGCTCGCGGTGGGCGCGCTGGGCCAGCACGGCGAGGTCGGAGATCGGCAGCACCGGCTTGTCCAGGGCGAAGGCCAGGCCCTGCACCACGCCGATGGCGATGCGCACGCCGGTGAAGGCGCCGGGGCCGCGGCCGAAGGCGATGGCATCCACCGCCCCCAGGGCGATGCCGGCTTCGTCGAGCAGTTCCTGCACCATCGGCAGCAGGCGCTTGGCGTGCAGCCGCGGGATCACCTCGTGGCGGCTGAAACGCCGGCCGTCGTGCAGCAGGGCGACGGAGCAGGCTTCGGTGGAGGTGTCCAGGGCCAGCAGGGTGGGCATCGGGGTCTTCCGGCAAGCTGAAAAAGGGCGGGCATTATAAACGCCAAAGGCCCGCAAGCGGGCCTCTGGTGCAGGTCGGGCGGCGGCTCAGCTGAGCGCGGCCAGGACCTTGGCGGTGATCTGGTCGACCGAGCCGACGCCTTCGACGCGGCTGTACTTCGGGGTGCCTTCGACGGCGGCCAGCTTCTGGTAGAAGTCGACCAGCGGCTTGGTCTGGGTGTGGTAGACCGACAGGCGGTGGCGCACGGTCTCTTCGCGGTCGTCGTCGCGCTGGATCAGGTCTTCGCCGGTGACGTCGTCCTTGCCGGCGACCTTCGGCGGGTTGTGCTCGACGTGGTAGACGCGGCCGGAGGCCGGGTGCACGCGGCGGCCAGCCATGCGGCTGACGATCTCTTCGTCGTCGACGGCGATCTCGACCACGTGGTCGATGGTCACGCCGGCTTCCTTCATGGCCTCGGCCTGGGGAATGGTGCGCGGGAAACCGTCGAACAGGAAGCCGTTGGCGCAGTCGGGCTGGGCGATGCGCTCCTTGACCAGGTTGATGATCAGGTCATCCGAAACCAGGCCACCGGCATCCATCACGCTCTTGGCCTGCAGGCCCAGCTCGGTGCCGGCCTTGACCGCCGCGCGCAGCATGTCCCCGGTGGAGATCTGCGGAATGCTGAACTTCTCGGTGATGAAGCGGGCCTGAGTACCTTTGCCGGCACCGGGCGCCCCGAGCAGAATCACACGCATCGATATGCTCCTTAGTCTTGTTGAAAGCGAAATCCCGGATCTGCCTTATGGGGCCAATCTGAACATGCTTGAAATGGCGCAGGAATACGCCGAAAGGCTGATCAAGATACACAGCGCACCCTGAGCGCACAAGCCACCGGAAAGTCGTGGTCGGGGCCCCTCAGCCGGTGTTGCGCAGCCCCGCGGCGATGCCCGCCACCGTCACCAGCAGGGCCTGTTCCAGAGCGCCGCAGGCGTCGCCCTCGCAGCGTCTGGAACGGGCCAGCAGCTCCGCCTGGAGCAGGTGCAGCGGGTCCAGGTAGATGTTGCGCACGGCTATGGATTCGCGCGTCTCGGTGGCCTGCGCCAGCAGGCGCTGCTGGCCCGTCAGGCCGAGCACCACGCGCAGCGCCTGCGACAATAGGTCGCGTAAATGCGCACCTAATGGTCGCAGTTCCGATTGCACCAGACGTTCGTCGTAGAGTTGGGCGATCTCGCCGTCGGCCTTGGCCAGGACCATCTCCAGCATGTCGATGCGCGCGCGGAAGAACGGCCACTGGCTGCGCATGCGCTCCAGCAGGCTGCCTTCGCCGCGGTCGATGGCGTTGAACAGCGCGGTCTCCCAGCCCAGCCAGGCCGGCAGCATCAGCCGTGTCTGCGTCCAGGCGAAGATCCACGGGATCGCCCGCAGGCTCTCGATGCCGCCCTGGCGGCGCTTGGCCGGGCGGCTGCCCAGGGGCAGGCGGCCGAGCTCCTGCTCCGGGGTGGCCTCGCGGAAGTAGTCGACGAACTGCGGCGTCTCGCGCACCACCTGGCGGTAGGCGGCCAGGGAGTCGGCGGCCAGGCGCTGCATCTCCTCGCGCCAGGCCGGTTCCGGCGCCGGCGGCGGCAGCAGGGTGGCCTCCAGCACCGCGGCCAGGTAGAGGTCGAGGTTCTGCCGGGCGATGCCGGGCAGGCCGAACTTGAAGCGGATCATCTCGCCCTGCTCGGTGGTGCGGAAGCGCCCGGCCACCGAGCCCGGCGGCTGCGAGAGGATGGCCGCGTGAGCCGGGCCGCCGCCGCGCCCGACGGTGCCGCCGCGGCCATGGAACAGCAGCAGCTCGACGCCATGGGTGCGGCAGATGTCCACCAGCGCTTCCTGGGCGCGGTACTGCGCCCAGGCGGCGGCCAGGGTGCCGGCGTCCTTGGCCGAGTCGGAGTAGCCGATCATCACTTCCTGCGGCCCGGCCAGGGCTTCGCGGTAGGCGTCCAGGCCGAGCAGGCGGTCGATGCAGGGGCCGGCGTTGTCCAGGTCGTCGAGGGTCTCGAACAGCGGCACCACCCGCATCGGCCGGCGCAACCCGCACTCCTTGAGCAGCAGTTGCACCGCCAGCACGTCGGACGGCTGGCCGGCCATGGAGATGACGTAGGAGCCCAGCGACGCCCGCGGCGCGGCGGCCGCCACGCGGCAGGTGGCCAGGACCTCGGCGGTGTCGGCGCTGGCCTGGTAGTCCGCCGGCAGCAGCGGGCGATGGTTGCCCAGCTCTTCCAGGAGGAATTCCTGGCGCACCGCCTCGTCCCAGTCCTGGTAGCGGCCCAGGCCCAGGTACTCGGTGATCTCGCTCAGGGCGGCGGCATGGCGGCCGGCGTCCTGGCGGATGTCCAGGCGCGTCAGGAACAGGCCGAAGGTGGCGGCGCGGCGCAACGTGTCGAGCAGCGCGCCGTCGGCGATCACGCCCATGCCGCAGGCGTGCAGCGAGCGGTGGCACAGCTCCAGCGGCTCCAACAGCTCGCGGTTGTCCTGCAGCACCGCCTCGGGTGCAACCTCGTCCTCGGCCAGCGCGCGTTCGGCCCAGGCCCGGGTGGCCCGCAGGCGCTCGCGCAACTGCTTGAGCAGGGCGCGGTAGGGCTCGGCCACCGCGCCGGTTTCCGCCAGCAGTTCCTCGCTGGCCTGTTGCATGGAGAGGTCCGCGGCCAGGCTGTCGACGTCGCGCAGGTACAGGTCGGCGGCCATCCAGCGCGCCAGCAGCAGCACCTCTCGGGTGATGGCGGCGGTGACGTTGGGGTTGCCGTCGCGATCGCCGCCCATCCAGGAGGCGAAGCGGATGGGCGCGGCCTCCAGCGGCAGGCGCTGGCCGGTGCCGTCTTGCAGGGTCTCGTCGACGTGGCGGAGGAAATCGGGCACGGCCTGCCACAGCGAATGCTCGATCACCGCGAAGCCCCACTTGGCCTCGTCCACCGGCGTCGGCCGGGTGCGGCGGATCTCCTCGGTGTGCCAGGCCTCGGCCACCAGCCGGCGCAGGCGCCCGTCCACCTGCTCGCGCTCCTCGGGGAGCAGGTCGGCGTGGTCCTTGGCCGCCAGTTGCGCGGCGATGGCGTCGTACTTCTGGATCAGCGTGCGCCGCGCCACTTCGGTGGGGTGTGCGGTGAGCACCAGCTCGATGTCCAGCTGCGCCACCTGGCGCGCCAGTTCCGCCGGCTCCACGCCGGTCTTGCGCAGGCGCCCCAGCAGCTCGCCCAGCACGCGCTGCTCGAAGGGCTGCGGCTCCTTCGGCCCGCGGCGGCGGATGCGGTGGTACTGCTCGGCGATGTTGGCCAGGTTGAGGAACTGGTTGAAGGCCCGCGCCACCGGCAGCAGCTCGTCCTCGCCGAGGCCGTCGAGGGCCGCCGCCAGCTGCCGCGCGCCTTCCGCCGAACCGCGCCGCGCCGCCTTGGCGCCCTGGCGGATCAGCTCGACCTTGTCGAGGAAGGCCTGGCCGTACTGGTTGCGGATGGTCTGCCCGAGCAGTTCGCCGAGCAGGTGCACGTCCTCGCGCAGGCGCGCGTCGATATCCGCCATGACGGGTTCTCCGTGTCTGATTCTACTTACAGTGCCGCCTGGCGACACCGGCTGACAAGCGTGCGACGAACGCCCGCGATCCTGCTCCGACAGCGTCTAGGCTGAATGTGATCCCGAAGGAATCGGGAAATTCTTCCCGGCGGCCCCAGAAGGGCCGTCTTCCACGCCGGCCACGAGCCGGCCCACGAGGTGAACATGAAGATCCGCGATCTGGTACGCCATTGGGAACAGAACGCCAGGGGGCGCATGACCAGCCACAGCTACAGCATCCCGCTGGACGTGGAAACCGCGGCGCGCCTGGCCGCGCTGCACGACATGTACCCCAAGCGCAGCGTCGAGGAACTGCTGGGCGAGCTGGTCGGCTCGGCCCTGGAAGAGCTGGAGGCGAGCTTCCCCTACGTGAAGGGGCAGAAGGTGGTGGCGCACGACGAGCAGGGCGACCCGCTCTACGAGGACGTCGGCCCTACCCCGCGCTTCCTGCAGCTGTCGCGCAAGTACCTGCACGAGCTGACGGGGCACCAGGAAGAGCCGAGCCACAGCTGAGCCCATCCCGTAGGGCGCATAACGCCTCCGGCGTTATCCGACGTTTGGCCTTGGTCCCCGGCGGCTCCGGGACCAACCTTGGCGTTGACTTTGGCCTCGGTGTATCGGCGGATAACCGCGAACGGTTATGCGCCCTACGGCTGGAACGGGCTTCAATGCCGGCCATGCACCCCGGGCACATGCAGGTGCCCGGCCTCGGCGCAGGCTTCCGGCACCGCCGAGGGCTCGGCGGGCAGCTGCAGTTCGCGGAGGATGCCGCAGTCCTCGCTGTTGCCGCTGCCGCTGCAGCGGGCGCGCAGGTCCTGCAGTTGCTGGCGCAGCGACTGCAGCTCGGCGATGCGCACCTCGACGTGGTGCAGGTGCTCGTCGATCAGCCGGTTGGCGGTGCCGCAATCGGACTCGGGGCGGTCGCGCAGGCCGAGGAGGATGCGGATCTCCTCCTGGGTCATGTCCAGCGAGCGGCAGTGGCGGATGAACGACAGCCGCTCGACGTGGGCGTTGTCGTACTGCCGGTAGTTGCCGCCCGTGCGCGCCGGTTCCGGCAGCAGGCCCTCGCGCTCGTAGTAGCGGATGGTCTCCACCGGGCAGCCGGTCAGTTTCGCCAGTTCACCGATCTTCATCAGCCTTTCCTCCCGGAACCGCTTGACTCTGTAGTTGCTACAGGGTGTGCAATCGCAAGCATACCGTCAAATGGGAAACGACCTGATGACCGACGCCAACAGCCGCCAGCCTGGATGCGGGCCCTGCTGCCACGACCACGCCCCCGCCGCCGCGCACCGCCACGAGCACGACCACGGGCATGACCACCACCACGAGCGCCCGCGCCATGCCGAAGCCGCGCTGGGCGCCGCCGCGGCCGTCGCCACCGGCGAGCTGCGCTGGAGCAGCCTGCGCATCGAAGCCATGGACTGCCCCACCGAGGAGCGCCTGCTGCGCGACGCCCTGGGCAAGCTGCCGGCGGTGGAGCAACTGGAATTCAACCTGATGCAGCGCCTGCTCAAGGTGCAGCACCGCTTCGACAGCCTGGAACCGCTGCAGAAGCTGGTGGCCTCCCTGGGCATGGAAGCCGAAGCCATGGAAGACGGCCAGCCGCTGGCCAGCGCGCCGGCGAAGCACAAGCCCTGGTGGCCGCTGGCCCTGGCCGGGGTGCTGGCGCTGGCCGCGGAGGTCTGCGAATGGTTCGCCCTCGGCCCGCAGTGGCTGGTGGCCGGCCTGGCCGTGGCGGCCATCCTCGGCGCCGGCCTGCCGACCTACCGCAAGGGCTGGATCGCCCTGAAGAACCGCGACCTGAACATCAACGCACTGATGAGCATCGCCGTGACCGGCGCCATGCTCATCGGCCAGTGGCCGGAAGCGGCCATGGTGGCGGTGCTGTTCGCCATCGCCGAGCTGATTGAGGCGCGCTCCCTGGAACGCGCGCGCAGCGCCATCCGCGGCCTGCTGCAACTGGCCCCGGAACAGGCCACGGTGCTGCGCGACGGGCAGTGGCAGGACGTGCCGGCCAAGTCGGTGGCCGTGGGCGAGCGCGTGCGCGTGCGCCCCGGCGAGCGCATCGCCCTCGACGGCGAGGTGCTCGACGGCCGCTCCAGCGTCAACCAGGCGCCCATCACCGGCGAGAGCCTGCCGGTGGAGAAACAGGCCGGAGAGCCGCTGTTCGCCGGCAGCATCAACGGCGAGGGCGCGCTGGAGTACGCGGTGAGCCGCGGCGCCGACGACAGCACCCTGGCGCGGATCATCCACGCCGTGGAAGAAGCCCAGGGCTCGCGGGCGCCGACGCAGCGCTTCGTCGACCAGTTCGCACGCATCTACACGCCAGTCGTGATCCTCATCGCCATCGCCACCGCGCTCATCCCGCCGCTGGCCTTCGGCGGCGCCTGGCTCGACTGGGTGTACCGCGCCCTGGTGCTGCTGGTCATCGCCTGCCCCTGCGCGCTGGTGATCTCCACCCCGGTGACCATCGTCAGCGGCCTGTCGGCGGCGGCGCGCGCCGGCATCCTGATCAAGGGCGGGGTGTTCCTCGAACTGGGCCGGCAACTGCAATGGCTGGCCCTGGACAAGACCGGCACCCTCACCGAAGGCCGCCCGACGCAGACCGACTTCCACGGCCTGCGCGGCGACGCGGCGCGCGCCCGTGCGCTGGCCGCCAGCCTGGCCGCCCGCTCCGACCACCCGGTGTCCCAGGCCGTGGCCCGCGCCGCCGAAGCCGACGGCCTGGCGCTGTATGCCGTCGACGCGCTGGAGGCCATCCCCGGCCGCGGCGTGAAGGGCGAAGTGGACGGTCGCCTGCACCACCTGGGCAACCACCGCCTGGTGGAGGAACTGGGGCTGTGCTCGGCGGCCCTGGAAGCCCGCCTGGACGCCCTGGAGCAACAGGGCAAGACCGTCATCGTCCTGCTCGACGACGAAGGCCCGCTGGCGCTGTTCGCCGTGGCCGACGCGGTCAGGCAGACCAGCCGCGAGGCGCTGGCCGAACTGCACGGCCTGGGCGTGAAGACGCTGATGCTGACCGGCGACAACCCGCACACCGCGGCCGCCATCGCCGCCCAGGTGGGCATCGACCAGGCCCGCGGCAACCTGCTGCCCGAGGACAAGCTGCGCGAGGTCGAGCAGCACCAGGCCGGCGGCGCGCGGGTGGGCATGGTCGGCGACGGCATCAACGACGCCCCGGCCCTGGCCCGCGCCGACATCGGCTTCGCCATGGGCGCGGCGGGCACCGACACGGCCATCGAGACCGCCGGCGTGGCGCTGATGGACGACGACCTGCGCAAGCTGCCGCAGTTCATCCGCCTGTCGCGCCGCACCCACGCCGTGCTGGTGCAGAACATCAGCCTGGCGCTGGGCATCAAGGCTGTGTTCCTGGCCCTCACCCTGGCCGGCCTGGGCACCCTGTGGATGGCCGTGTTCGCCGACATGGGCGCCAGCCTGCTGGTGGTGTTCAACGGCCTGCGCCTGCTCCGCCTGCGCTTCTGAAAGCCGCGCCGCAGATAGGGCCGTCCTTCCGGGCGGCCATTTTTTTTGGTTCATCGCGCTTTCCCGGGGAAGGCGGCCTTGATTTTCAGGAAGAAGTAGGCGGAGTCCCTGAAGCCATAGGCCATGCGCTTGATCACCTTGATGCGGTTGTTTACCCCTTCCAGCAGGCTGGTGTGCATGGGGAAGCGAGCGCTGGCCAGGATGCCTCGGACGTATTTGCGCAGATTGCGAGCGAAGCGTTGCAGCGGGGCCAGGCCACTGTCCCTGGCGTGGCGCAACCAGTCCCGCCAGCGGCGCCAACCCTCCCGCACGCTGGGGGCGTACCAGATTTCCTTGAGCGCATCCTTGAGCACGTAGACCGTGGCCAGTGGCTGGTTGGCCTCGAGGATTTCCTGCAACTGCACGGCTTGCTGATCCTTGAGGTTTTCGCGATTGCGCAGCAGCAACCAACGACTCTGCTTGATTACCTTGCGTGCCGCTTTGTCCTGGCGTAGCGCGTTGGCCTGATCGACACGGATGCGGTCGATCACCTCCCGGCCATAGCGAGCCACCACGTGGAATAGGTCGTAGACCACTTCGGCACGGGGGCAATGCTGTTTTACTTCCAGATCGAAGGCGGTGTTCATGTCCATCGCCACGGCCTCGATTTGCTGGCAGCGCTCACCGAGCAGTTCGAAGAACGGCTGAATCGCCTCGCGGCTGTTGCCATGCCCGACCCACAGCACGCGTGTCCGCTGCGCATCCATGATCACGGTGGCGTAACGATGTCCTTTGTGAAGAGCGAACTCGTCCATCACCAGGCGGCGAACGTCACCCGGCTCGAAAGCACCGACTGCGGCCTCTAGACGACGTTTGTCGAGCTGCTTGAGCGTGTGCCAATGCAGACCGACGAGGCGACTGACGTGACTGATGGGCAGTAATTGCAGCAAAGCCTCGAGCCAGATGCGCAAGCGCTGGGTCAAGCGCGACGCTGGCTCCAGCCAGTCGATCCGCTCGGTCACCCGACCACAGCGCAGGCAGTCGACGCGGCGCACCGGCAGTTGGAGCAGGACGCGCTGGTCGAACAGATCGCGATCACGCACCCGGCGAATCCGCCGTTCGTGGATTAATGGACTGGCCTGACCGCAGCGCCCGCATTTGGGGACAGCGCTGGCGTGAGGCTTGAGCTCGATCAGCAGGGTGCTGTCGGCAGATGGGTGGCAGGCGATGACTTCGTAGCCTGGCCAGAAAGCAGCAAGATCAATAGGATGCACGGCGACAGCAGGGGGTGGGGGTTGGTTCGTTTGGCGACTGCCAATCTACCCGCTTCCCTGACTGTCAATCCGCTCTTTCCCCAGACTCCGCGAAGAACCTTTTTTTATGCCCGCAATTCAAGTATTTAGCGTCTAACTGCGGAATGAAAACATTCGTATTCATATTCCTTTTTATAACTAAATCAATAGCTTACGTTTGACATCAGGTTATAAGAAGCCCAAAATTTCAGTCCTACCCCACTCCATACGGCAGGACTCGGCATGAAAGGCGACAAGAAAGTCATCCAGCATCTGAACAAGGTCCTCGGCAACGAGCTGATCGCAATCAACCAGTACTTCCTGCACTCGCGCATGTGGAACGACTGGGGCCTGAAGCGCCTCGGCGCCCACGAGTACCACGAGTCGATCGACGAGATGAAGCATGCGGACAAGCTCATCGAGCGCATCCTCTTCCTCGAGGGCCTGCCCAACCTGCAGGACCTGGGCAAGCTGCTGGTCGGCGAGAACACCCAGGAAATGCTGCAGTGCGACCTGAACCTGGAACTCAAGGCCGCGAAGGACCTGCGCGACGCCATCGTGCATTGCGAAAGCGTGCATGACTACGTCAGCCGCGACCTGCTCAAGAACATCCTCGAGTCCGAGGAAGAGCACATCGACTACCTGGAGACCCAGCTCGGCCTGATCCAGAAGGTCGGCCTGGAGAACTACCTGCAGTCGCACATGCACGAAGACGACTGATGGCTACGGGCGCCGCCCCGCGCGGCGCCCCGGCCCTGCTCTACCCCGCCTGCTGCGGGCGGCGCACCAAGTGCGCCCAGCACAGCAGCCCCGCGCACAGCCCCACCACCACCAGCAATGCCAGGCGCAGGCCGATGTGCTCGGCCAGGATGCCGATCAGCGGTGGCCCCAGCAGCAGCCCGCCATAGCCGAACGACGCCACCGCGGCGACCCCGCTCGATGCCTCCACGCCCGGCCGGTTGCCGGCCGCGCCGATGAGGATCGGCACCACCACCGACAGGCCCAGGCCGACCAGGGCGAAGCCCGCCACCGACAGCTCGACGCGGCCGCCGAACAGCGCCAGCAGCATGCCGGCGATGGCCAGCAGGCTGAGCCCGCGCACCAGGGCGACGTCGGCGACGTGCAGGCGCAGGCGGTCGCCGAACAGCCGGCCGACCACCATCGTCGCCGAGAAGGCCGCGAAGCCCAGCGCCGCCACCCGCTCCGAAGCGCCCAGGACGCTGTGCAGCAGCAGCGCGCTCCAGTCCGCCACCGCGCCTTCGGAGACGAACGCGCAGAGCGTCAGCAGCCCCAGGCCGACCAGCGCCGCCGGTGGCAGCCGCGGACCGCGGCGGCGCGGTTGCGCCTCGGCCTGCGGTTCGCTGCGCCCCTCCAGCAGGCGCCGGCCGAACAGCGGCAGGGCCAGCAGCGCCAGCACGGCGAGCAGGCTGAAATGCCAGAACGGCGTGAGCCCCGCCAGCAACGCCGCGCCCAGCGCGCCGAGCAGGCCGCCGAGGCTGTACATGCCGTGCAGGCTGGACAGGCAGGGCCGGCCCAGCAGGCGTTCCACCTCCACCGCCTGGGTGTTCATCGCCACGTCCAGGGTGGCGAAGGTCAGCCCCACCAGCAGCAGCGCCAGGGCCAGCTCCCACCAGCCGTGGCACAGCCCCAGCAGCGGGAACACCAGCAGCAGCGCCGCGGCGCTGGCCAGTGTCACCCACCGGCTGCCGAGGCGGCGCACCAGGGCGCCAGCGAAGGAGAACGCCAGCAGCGCGCCGAGCCCGGCGCCCAGCAGCGCCTGGCCCAGCGCCTGCTCGTCGACGCCGGTGAGGCTCTTCAGCGCCGGGATGCGCCCCATGACGCTGCCATGCACCAGCCCGCCCGCGCCGAAGCAGAAGGCGCAGGCCCAACGGGCCGCGCGGGCCCTCTTGCGGTCGTCCATCGGTTCGAATCCCTTCCCCGCACAAATGAAAAACCCCGCGCTGGCGCGGGGTTCTTCGCTACGACGGCTACGCCGTCGATCAGGCTTCGGCGTTGCCGACGGCCTGCTTGATCAGCGGCTGCAGTTCGCCCTTCTCGAACATCTCGACGAGGATGTCGCTGCCCCCGACCAGCTCGCCACCCACCCACAGCTGCGGGAAGGTCGGCCAGTTGGCGTACTTCGGCAGGTTGGCGCGGATTTCCGGGTTCTGCAGGATGTCGACGTAGGCGAATTTCTCGCCGCAGGCCATCAGCACCTGCGCGGCGCGGGCGGAGAAGCCGCACTGCGGAGCGTTCGGCGAACCTTTCATGTACAGCAGGATGGGGTTGTTGGCGATCTGCTCTTTGATGGTATCGATGATGTCCATTGGCTAACCTCGGCTGAACTTCGCTACTGCCCGGCCATGCAGCCGGTACTTTGCCGGCAGTGTACCGGAAAGCCGAGCACCGCGCTCGGCTTTACCGCCGACTTCAGGCCGCCTCCACCTCCACCGGCACGCCATTGAGCGCGGCGTTGCCGGACAGCGTGTCCAGGTGGCGCTCGTCGGTCAGGTCGTTGGCGCTGGCGCCGCCCTGTTCGCTGGCGATGGCCAGTTGCACCCCGGGGCGCGCGTGGCCCCAGCCATGGGGCAGGCTGACCACCCCGGCCATCACCTCGTCGCTGGCCGCCACCTCGATCTCGACGCTGCCCACCCGCGAGCGTACCCGCACCCGCTGGCCGTCCACCAGGCCGCGGCTGGCCAGGTCCTGCGGGTGCATCAGCAACTGGTGGCGCGGCTTGCCCTTCACCAGGCGGTGGTAGTTGTGCATCCAGGAGTTGTTGCTGCGCACGTGGCGGCGGCCGATCAGCAGCAATTGGCCCTCGGCCGGCGCCGGGGTGTCGGCGAAGCGCCCGAGGTCGGCGAGGAACAGCGCCGGCGCGGCCTCCACCTGGTGGCTGGCGGTCTTCAGCCGCGCTGCCAGGTTCGGCTGCAGCGGGCCCAGGTCGAGGCCGTGGGGGTGCTCGCGCAGGCGCGCCAGGCTCAGCTTGTGCTCGCTGGCATCGCCGTAGGGGCCGAAGCGCAGGCCCATGTCGATCATCTGCTCCGGCGGCGCCGTCGGCTTCAGCTCGGTGCCCTGGCGCGCGGCATAGGCCCTGGCCAGGCCGACGAATATCTCCCAATCGTGCAGCGCGCCAGCCGGCCGGGGCAGCACCGCCTCGTTGAAGCGGGTGACGTTGCGCACCGCGAAGACGTTGAAAGTGGTGTCGTAGTGCTCGTGCTCCAGCGGCGCTGTGGGCGGCAGGATGAGGTCGGCGTAGCGCGTGGTCTCGTTGATGTAGAGGTCGATGGCGAGCATGAACTCCAGGCCGTCCAGGGCCTGCTCCAGGCGCCGCCCGTTGGGGGTGGAGAGCACCGGGTTGCCGGCCACGGTGATGAGCGCGCGGACCTGGCCCTCGCCCTCGCTGAGCATTTCCTCGGCCAGCGCCGCCACCGGCAGCTCGCCGCCGTATTCCGGCAGGCCGGACACCCGGCTGCGCCAGCGGCCGAAGGCGCCGCCGGAGGTACTGGCCACCAGGTCCACCGCCGGCGTGGTGCAGAGGCTGCCGCCGACGCGGTCGAGGTTGCCGGTGACCAGGTTGATCAGTTGCACCAGCCATTGGCAGAGGGTGCCGAAGCGCTGGGTGGAGACGCCCATGCGCCCATAGCACACCGCCTTGTCGGCGGCGGCGAAGTCCCGGGCCAGGGCGCGGATATCCGCCGCCGGCACGCCGCAGCGCCGGGCCATGGCCTCGACGCCGAAGGGCGCCAGCGCCGCGCGCACCTCGTCCAGCCCGGCCACCGGCAGGTGGCTGGCGCGCCCCAGGTTCTCGCCGAACAGCACGTCGAGGATGCCCAGCAGCAAGGCCGCGTCCTGCCCCGGGCGGACGAACAGGTGCTGGTCGGCCAGCGCCGCGGTCTCGGTGCGCCGCGGGTCCACCACCACCAGGCGGCCGCCGCGGGCCTTCAGGGCCTTGAGGCGCTTTTCCACGTCCGGCACGGTCATGATGCTGCCGTTGGAGGCCAGCGGGTTGCCGCCGAGGATCAGCATGAAATCGGTATGGTCGATGTCCGGAATGGGGATCAGCAGGCCGTGGCCGAACATCTGCTGGCTGACCAGGTGGTGCGGCAGCTGGTCCACCGAGGTGGCCGAGTAGCGGTTGCGCGTCTTCAACTGGCCGAGGAAGTAGTTGCTGTGGGTCATCAGCCCGTAGTTGTGCACGCTGGGGTTGCCCTGGTACACGGCCACGGCGTCGTTGCCGTGGCGCTCGCGGATTTCCGCCAGGCGCGCGGCGACCAGCTCGAAGGCCTCTTCCCAGGCGATCGGCTGCCACTCGCCGCCGACCCGCCGCATCGGCTGGCGCAGGCGGTCGGGGTCGTTCTGGATGTCCTGCAGGGCCACCGCCTTGGGGCAGACGTGGCCGCGGCTGAAGCTGTCCTGCGCATCGCCCCTGATCGACAGGATGCGCTGTTCCTCGGTCTCGATGGTCAGGCCGCAGATGGCCTCGCACAGGTGGCACGCACGGTGGTGGAGGGTCTTGCTCATGGCTCGCCTCTTGTTGTTGCGCCGACCTTCGCGGGCCGGTCGTTACCAGAGCGAGCACTATGGAACGGCGCTGCGGCGAGCGCCACAAGCCTAAGTGCAGTGAATCGCGGGATATAGGCGCGAATCGGGGCCGCGCAGCTGCCCGGCGGGGCGCTCCGCGGCAAACTTGCGTGAATGCGTAATTTCCTTATAGGATCGCGTCTTCCCCCTAAATTTCCGCTGCATGCGGTCAGGCCGCAGGTTCAGTCCGTTTTTTCTCGAAAAGCCGGCCAGACCCTCGGTCGCAACTCTGAGAATAAGCAGTAGGTACTGAATCATGAGCGCAAGGCACTTCCTCTCGATGCTGGATTACACGACCGACGAACTCCTCGGTCTGATCCGCCGCGGCAGCGAGCTGAAGGACCTGCGCGACCGAGGCGTGCTCTACGAGCCGCTGAAGAACCGCGTGCTGGGCATGATCTTCGAGAAGGCCTCCACCCGGACGCGGATTTCCTTCGAGGCCGGCATGATCCAGCTCGGCGGCCAGGCGATCTTCCTCTCCCCGCGCGACACCCAGCTGGGCCGCGGCGAGCCCATCGCCGACGCGGCGAAGGTGATGTCGCGCATGGTCGACGCGGTGATGATCCGCACCTTCGCCCACAGCACCCTCACCGAGTTCGCCGCCAACTCGCGGGTGCCGGTGATCAACGGCCTGTCCGACGACCTGCACCCCTGTCAGCTGCTGGCCGACATGCAGACCTTCCACGAACACCGCGGCAGCATCGCCGGCAAGACCGTGGCCTGGATCGGCGACGGCAACAACATGTGCAACAGCTACATCGAGGCGGCCATCCGCTTCGACTTCCAGCTGCGCGTGGCCTGCCCCGAGGGCTACGAGCCCAGCGCCGCGCTGCAGGCCCTGGCCGGCGAGCGCGTGCGCGTGGTCCGCGACCCGCGCGAAGCGGTGGCCGGCGCGCACCTGGTGAGCACCGACGTCTGGGCCTCCATGGGCCAGGAAGACGAGGCCCAGGCGCGCCTGCGCACCTTCCGCCCCTACCAGGTGAGCCGCGAGCTGCTCGACGGCGCCGCCGCGGACGTGCTGTTCATGCACTGCCTGCCGGCGCACCGTGGCGAGGAGATCAGCGAGGACCTGCTGGACGACCCTCGCTCGGTGGCCTGGGACCAGGCAGAGAACCGCCTGCACGCGCAGAAGGCGCTGCTCGAACTGCTGGTCGAACACGCCCACTACGCCTGAGCCCTCATTGCCGCCGCACGGCCCCGGCCTGCCGTGCGGCACGGGGTCACCGGCATCGCGTTGGCGAGTAATTCTCATTCGCCACGTGTAAACTCTCTGCCTCCGCTTCTTTCTCCACGGCACCATCCATGACCCGACCGTTGTTGCTCGAACTCAGAAACCTCTCCTGTGGCTATGGGCAACAGCGCGTGGTAGAGGACGTCAGCCTGCACCTGAACGCCGGCGACATCGGTTGCCTGCTGGGCCCCTCGGGCTGCGGCAAGACCACCACCCTGCGCGCCATCGCCGGGTTCGAGCCGGTGCAGGAAGGCGAGATTCACCTGGCCGGCGAGACCATCTCGCGCCCCGGCTTCACCCTGGCGCCGGAGAAGCGCCGCATCGGCATGGTGTTCCAGGACTACGCGCTGTTCCCGCACCTGACGGTGGAGGACAACGTCGGCTTCGGCATCCGCAAGCACCCCGAGCGCCGGCGCATCGTCACCGAGCTGCTGGAGCTGGTGAAGCTCGACAAGCTCGGCCGGCGCTACCCCCACGAGCTGTCCGGCGGCCAGCAGCAACGCGTGGCCCTGGCCCGCGCGCTGGCCCCCGAGCCGCTGTTGCTGCTGCTCGACGAACCCTTCTCCAACCTCGACGTGGAGCTGCGCCGCAAGCTCAGCCACGAGGTCCGCGAGATCCTCAAGGCGCGCGGCACCAGCGCCGTGCTGGTGACCCACGACCAGGAAGAAGCCTTCGCCGTCAGCGACCAGGTCGGCGTGTTCAAGCACGGCCACCTGGAGCAGTGGGACACCCCCTTCAACCTCTACCACGAGCCGCAGACGCCCTTCGTGGCCAGCTTCATCGGCCAGGGCTACTTCATCCGCGGGCAGATGCTCGACCCGGACAGCGTGCAGACCGAACTGGGCGTGCTGCGCGGCAACCGCGCCTACAGCCTGCCCCAGGGCAGCGCGGTGGACGTGCTGCTGCGCCCGGACGACCTGGTCTACGCCCCGCAGGGCCCGCTGAAGGCGCGCATCGTCGGCAAGTCGTTCCTCGGCGCGGCCACCCTGTACCGCCTGCAACTGGCCACCGGCACCCTGCTGGAGTCGATCTTCCCCAGCCACGCCGACCACCAGCCGGGCGAGGAAGTCGGCATCGGCGTGGCCGCCGACCACCTGGTGCTGTTCCAGGCCGAGGGCAGCGTGGCGCTGGACTCGCCGCGCTGACGCGGCCCCCGGAGGGAGAGGGGCTGTTCGTGCCACCGGGGCGTCCGGCGTGGCCGGTGAATCCAATCGCGGACAAAGTCCGGCCCCACCCGCGCCATTCCCGTTGTAGGAGCGCGCCCTGCGCGCGAATCGCGGGCAGGGCCCGCTCCTAGGTGGAGGAGAAACGCCGTCGTAGGATGGGTTGAGCTTGCGATACCCATGCTGCCGTGGTGATGGGTATCGCTTCGCTCAACGCCATCCTACGAAAAGCCGTGTTTCCCTGAACCGTAGGAGCGGACTCTGTCCGCGATTCGGCGGATAACGCCGTAGTGAACAGCATTACGCTGCAGCTCAGGCCTTCTCCGCCTGGTCCGCCTCGACGATCGCCAGCAGCGCCGCCTCGTCCACCACGTCCATCTGCTCCGGGCGCAGGAAGCGCTCGCCGTATTCGCGGTAGACGCCGCTGGCCACGAACAGGCGGAACAGCCCCGCGTCCACGTGGCGGTCACGGGCCATGCAGGCGAGGATCTTCAGCGACTCGGAGAGCGTCTTCGGCGCCTTGTAGGGGCGGTCGGCGGCGGTCAGCGCCTCGAAGATGTCGGCGATGGCCATGATCCGCTCGGGAATGCTCATGTCCTCGCCCGACAGCCGCCGCGGGTAGCCGGTGCCGTCCATCTTCTCGTGGTGGTTGGCGGCGATGGTCGGCACCCGGCGCAGGTGCCGGGGCAGCGGCAGCGCGCTGAGCATCATCAGCGTCTGGACGATGTGCTCGTTGATCTTGAAGCGCTCCTCGTCGGTCAGGGTGCCGCGGCGGATGCCCAGGTTGTACAGCTCGCCGTAGTGGCTGGCGAAGGCCGGCAGGCGCATGTCGAAGCCCCAGGCGTTGCGCGGGTCGTCCCGGGCCACGGGTGGCTTGCGCTCGCCCCAGGGCACCTGGTGCGACGGCTTGTCGGCCAGCAGGCGCTCCTCCACCGGCAGCGGCTCGGCCGGCGTCGCCGCCAGGCGCTCGGCCTCGTCGTGGGAAATGCCGATGCGGTCGTCGAAGTGCCGCCACCAGCGGCGCTCGCCGATGCGCGCCAGGCGCTCGATGTCCTCGTCGCGCATGAACTCGCCGCCGACGTTGGCCTGGGCGACGAAGGCGAAGTCCTCGCGCAGCGCCTGCTGCTCGGCATCGCGCCGCTCGCGCAGGGCCGCCTCCTCGCCGCCCTCGGCGCGGCCGCGCCAGTAGCGGATGTCGGCGTCGCGCCAGAGCACCTCGAAGCGCATGCGGACCTCGTGCAGGCGGTTGTACAGGGTCTCCAGCTTGGTGGCCTTGTCCACCACGTACTCGGGGCTGGTGATCTTGCCGCAGTCGTGCAGCCAGGCGGCGATCTGGAATTCGTAGCGCTCGGCGTCGCTCATGGCGAAGGCCGCGTAGGGCCCGTCGCGGTCGTCGATGGCCTTCTGCACCAGCATGTCGGCCAGCTGCGGCACCCGCTCGCAGTGGCCGCCGGTGTAGGGGCTCTTGGCGTCGATTGCATCGGCCAGCAGCTTGATGATCGCGTCCAGCAGGCGCTGCTGCGCCTCGATCAGCTGGCGCGTCTCGATGGCCACGGCGGCGGCCCCGGACAGCTCCTCGACGAAGCGCTTGAACGGCCGCCGCGGCTGGCGCCGGCGCTCGCCCTCCTCCTGCAGCTGCAGCACCAGCATGCCCAGCAGCTCCTCGCTACGGTTGCGCAGCGGCACCTCCATGTGCCGGCCGCGGCCGCTCAGGGCCTGGTCCACCAGGCTGGCCAGCTGCGCCTCGTCGAAGCCTTCGATGAGCAGCGACTGCGGGTAGTGCCCGCCGTTCACCGCGCAGGCCTGCGCCAGGCGGTTGTCCTGCTCCTGCAGCAGGTACACCGCGCCGCCCCGCACGCCGGTGGCCTCCACCAGGCGCGTGAGCACCTCGGCGAGCATGCTGTCCAGGCGCGTCTCGCGGCTCAGGCTCAGGGTGATGCCCTGGAAGTTGTGGATGGTCCGCGACATGCCGCCGAGCACCCGGCTCAGCTCGCGCACCTCGCGGATCTTCGAGTCGACGCCCACCGGCCGGGCGAAGTCGAAGGCCGCCAGCGCGCCCACCTGGTCGGCCAGGGCCCGCAGCGGGCGGGCGATGCGCCGGCCGATCAGCCAGCCGAGCAGCAGCAGGACCAGCAGCAGCGCGCCGCTCCAGGCGGCCTGGCGCAACAGCACCTGGCGCGCGCCGGCCAGCAGTTCGTCGGCCGGGATGCCGATCAGCACCCGCGCCTGGCCGCTGGCGAAGTTCACCAGCGGCACCCAGATGCCGTACCAGTCCTCGCCCGCCACCTGGTAGCGCTGCGGCGTGCCGGCTGGGCCGCCGAGCTCCACCAGGCGCTCCAGGCTGGGCACGCCGAGTTCGTCGAGGTGGGCCAGGCGCACCTCGTGGTCGTCGTGGCGCAGCAGGCGCCCCAGGTCCGGGTAGGCGATCACCGTGTTCTGCGCGCCGAGCACCGCCAGCTCGGTGTTGGCGGTCTGGCGCAGGTCGCCCATCTCGGTGGCCAGGTCGTCCACCGAGGCGTCCATGCCGATCACCGCCGCGCCGTCGACGCTGCGCAGGGCCAGGGTCAGGCCGATCTCCTGGGTGGTGAAGAACACGTAGGGCTGCGTCAGCACCGTGCCCTTGCCGGTGTAGGCGTCCTTGTACCAGGGACGCTGGCGCGGGTCGTAGCGGTAGTCGGGGCGTTCCTGGCGCTGCAGCAGTTGCAGCCGCGCATCGTAGAAGCGCCACTCGCCGACCAGCGCGCCCTGCTCGCCGAGGGTCTGGCTCTGCACCAGGTAGAGGGTCTTGTCCGGCGCCTTGAGCGCCTGCCGCGCCTTCGCCGTGCGCAGGGCGCGGATCAGCAGGAACTCGCCGTTCGGGTAGCCGACGTAGAGCGCGCTCAGGGTGCGGTTGGCGCGCAGGTTCTCCGCCAGCATGGGCAGGCGCTCCAGGCGCGCCGGCAGGTTGTCGGTCTGCGAGATGCCGTCGTAGCTGAGCAGGCGCAGGGTGTTCTGCGCCGGGTCGAGCAGGCGGCGGATGCGCTCGTTGACCGTCACCCCCAGTTGCGCCGCGGACTCGCCCGCCGCCGTCACCAGCGCCCCTTCCACGCCGCGGTAGCCCTGCACCAGCAGCGACACGGCCAGCACCAGCATGCTCAGGATGATGGCGCCGGTCACCAGGACCTGCAGGGGAATGCCGCGCTTGTCTGCCCTCATGGTGCCTCGTCCTGTTCGCCGAGCCCATCGGGCGTCGGTCGGTAGCCGTTGTCGAGAAGCGACGCCGCGACGTCCAGCGGCGCGTTGCCGAGGAAGATGCGGGCCAGCGAGCCGTCCAGCCGCAGGTCCTCGAACAGGCGCTGCCACTGCGCGCTCTGCGCCGCACTGAAACGCCCGCGGGCCAGCACCAGGCTGCGCGGCACGCCGGTCCCGCGGGCCACGTCGATGCCGCGGAAACGGTGACGCAGCGCCGGGTCGTGGAGCAGGCCGGCCAGGCTCAGCTCGTGGCCGATCAGCCCGTCCACCTCGCCCCCCAGCAATGCGTTGAAGCAGGCCGTCTCGTCGACGTATTCGCGCACCCGCCCCTCGCTGCGCAGGATGCGCAGCATGGCGTCCAGGTAGGGGCCGTGGTTGTAGCCGGCGACCGCGCCCAGGCGCACGCCCGGCAACGCGTGGAAGTCGTCCAGGCTGTGCAGGTCGGCGGACAGGTCCAGCGGCACTATCAGCCGCTCGCGCAGGTGCAGGTAGGGCACGAAGTAGGCGTAGCGGCGTTGCTCGGCGGTGGCCACGGCGCTGGTGGCCATGTCCAGTTCGCCACGCTGCAGGGCCGTCCAGATCTGCGCCCGTGGCCGCACCGAGACCTCGAAGGCGCAGCCGGTGCGGCGCGCAAGCTCGGCCACCAGGTCAGCGTCCAGGCCCTTGCCGTCGTGGTAGAACACCTGGTTGCGGTAGAACGCCAGGCGCACGGGTTGCGTGCAGCCGTAGCGATCATCCGCGGCCGCGGGCAGGCACAGGCAGGCCAGCACGGCGAAAGCCAGCCCGGTTCGCAAAACAGGGTGCACGACCATGAATCCGACCCATCCATTGTGTCGGCCAGGGAGGAGCGCAACGACCTCTTCCGCGGCTGGAGGATTCGCAGGAAACGACTGAAGGAAAGTGTAATAGGGCGCTGGCCTTTTGCCGGAAAAACGCAGTTCGTCGGATTCCCGGTCGACGGCAGTGGGAAAACGCCCGGCACAGGGTTGCGGTCGACGAACCGTCCTGCTTAACTCTGCCCCATGCGTGACTCATCGGTCACGCATCACGTCCAAGAAGATTTTTCCGCCCGGCACTTCCCCGCCCGGCCTTTCCTACCTGCCTCGAAAGCCCCCGCGCACGGCCCTCGAAAAGAGGTTCGACGCTTCGCTTTTGCAATTATAAGTTTTTGAAAATAAAGAAAATATGAACTTTCGCCGGGTGACATGAAGCTGTCACCTCGAGGCGTTTTCCTTCTGCCTGGTAGTTCTCTCGCACCCGATCGTGGGGTGCATCCATTCGAGCTGCGTATGGAGGAAGCGACATGAGGCCGGAAACCGCCGTCGTCGAGATTCTGCAACACCGGGTATACACGGAGTTCCACGCCAACAGGGAAGCACGCCAGACCATCATCCTGGTCAACGGCTCGCTGTCCACTACCGCCTCCTTTGCGCAAACGGTGAAATACCTGCAACCGCACTTCAACGTGGTCTGCTACGACCAGCCCTATGCCGGCGGGTCCAAGGCGCACAACGACTGCCGCGAGTTCATCAGCAAGGAGTACGAGGCGCAGCTGCTGCTGGGCCTGATCGAGCACTACCGCGCCGACGTGGTGATGTCCTTCTCCTGGGGCGGGGTGGCCACCCTGCTGGCCCTGGCGCAGCGCCCGAGCCGCATCCGCAAGGCGGTGATCAGCTCCTTCTCGCCGCTGCTCAACGCCTCGATGCTGGACTACCTGCACCGCGGCCTGGACTACCTCGGCGCCTGCGACCGGCCGAACGTCGCCAACCTGGTCAACGACACCATCGGCCGCTACCTGCCGCAGTTGTTCAAGCGCTACAACTTCCGCCACGTCGCCGGCCTGGACGATCACGAGTACCGGCAGATGCACTTCCACGTCTGCCAGGTGCTCAAGCTCAGCGCCGAGAGCTACATGGAGAAGTTCGCCGCCATCGACATCCCGCTGCTGTTCGTCAATGGCGAGCTGGACATCTACACCACCCCGGCCGAGGCCAAGCTGTTCCAGCAGCTGATCCGCGATTGCGAGTTCCGCACCATCCGCAACGCCGGGCACTTCATCGACGTCGAGCACAAGCAGGGCTGGCAGGACACCCGCGACGCCCTGCTGGGCTTCCTGAAACCGCAGCGCCAGCCGGTCAGCCTGTCCCTGGGCAACGGCTACCTGCCCAACCACGAGGGCATTCCGCTGGCCGCCCTGGCCGGCTGAACGCCCCTTCCCCGTCGTCCGGCTCCCGCCTCCCGGCGGGCGGCCGAGGCCGGCCCGCAGCCGTGATGGCAATCCGCAGGGCTCGCCGCCTCGCTCCCCACGCACTACTATCCGGATAAGCCCCACCCTCACCGGGCCGCCCTTGCGGCCACACCGGGGCAGGACACCGCCAGCGCGCGGTCGAGTACCCAGGTGCCCTCCCGGGCATCCGCACCAATGGAAGCTGTAATGTCCCCCAGACCCACCATCAATGCCTCGGTCAGCCCCAAGGGCACCCTCGAAACCCTGTCCCAGCGCGAAGTCCAGCAACTCAGCGAAGCCGGCTCGGGCAGCGTCTACCAACTGTTCCGCCAGTGCGTCCTGGCCATCCTCAACACCGGCGCGCGCATCGACAACGCCAAGACCATCCTCGACGCCTACCGCGACTTCGAGGTACGCATCCACCAGCAGGACCGCGGCGTGCGCCTGGAACTGGTCAACGCGCCGGCCGACGCCTTCGTCGACGGCGAGATGATCGCCGGCACCCGCGAGATGCTCTTCAGCGCCCTGCGCGACATCGTCTACACCGCCAACGAACTGGACGACCAGCGCGTCGACCTGCACACCTCCCAGGGCATCACCGACTACGTCTTCCACCTGCTGCGCAACGCGCGCACCCTGCGCCCGGGCGTGGAGCCGAAGATAGTCGTGTGCTGGGGCGGCCACTCCATCAGCACCGAGGAATACAAGTACACCAAGAAGGTCGGCCACGAGCTGGGCCTGCGCAACCTGGACGTGTGCACCGGCTGCGGCCCGGGCGTGATGAAGGGGCCGATGAAGGGCGCCACCATCGGCCATGCCAAGCAGCGCCACCACGGCGGCCGCTACCTGGGCCTGACCGAGCCGGGGATCATCGCCGCCGAGGCGCCCAACCCCATCGTCAACGAGCTGGTGATACTGCCGGACATCGAGAAGCGCCTGGAGGCCTTCGTCCGCGTCGGCCACGGCATCATCATCTTCCCCGGCGGCGTCGGCACGGCGGAGGAGTTCCTCTACCTGCTGGGCATCCTCATGCACCCGGACAACCAGGACCTGCCCTTCCCCCTGGTGCTCACCGGCCCGCGCAGCGCCTCGGCCTACTTCGAGCAACTGCACGCCTTCGTCGGCGCCACCCTGGGCGAGGCGGCGCAGCGGCGCTACCAGATCATCGTCGACAACCCCGCCGAAGTGGCGCGGCACATGGCCCAGGGCCTGAAGGAGGTCAAGCAGTTCCGCCGCGAGCGCAACGACGCCTTCCACTTCAACTGGCTGCTGAAGATCGACGTCGGCTTCCAGCGCCCCTTCGACCCCACCCACGAGCACATGGCCGGCCTGCAGCTGAGCACCGACCTGCCGCCCCATGAACTGGCGGCCAACCTGCGCCGGGCGTTTTCCGGGATAGTCGCCGGCAACGTCAAGGAAAAGGGCGTGCGGGCGATCGAGGAGTTCGGCCCCTACGAGATCCACGGCGAACCGGCGCTGATGCGCCGCCTGGACGAGCTGCTGCACGCCTTCGTCAAGCAGCACCGGATGAAGCTGCCGGGCGGCGCGGCCTACGAGCCGTGCTACCGGGTGGTGGAGGGTTGATACGCGCCATGTCCCTGTAGGAGCGGGCCCTGCGCGCGAATCGCGGGCAGGGCCCGCTCCTACGGGGGCCGCTATTGCGCTCGGGCATCGGCCAGCTTTTCGTAGGAGCGAGCTTGCTCGCGAACGAGGTAACCGGCGGCGCCGCTGCCATGCCAACCTCCGCGCCCTCTCCCTAACCCTCTCCCTGAAGGGAGAGGGGACCGTTGGGCAGAGTCTGCTGTTATGACGTCAGCCGGTTAGCCCGGCAGGTTCCGGCTGAAACCATCACTTCTCTCGGCACGGACTAGCCCCCTCTCCCTTCAGGGCGGGGCGCGCAGCCGAGGGCTGGGGAGAGGGAACGGCGCCCACCCACCCCACCAAAACCACCGGCGAGCCCCCTCACTCCCCCTGCAGATTCGCCTCCACCCGCGCCAACAACCCCTGCAACTGCGCCCGCTCCTGCGCGCTGAAGCCCCGCACGGCCACCTCCGAGAGATGCCGGCCCTGGCCTTCCACCTCGGCGTAGACCGCATCGCCTTCGGCGCTCAGGCTCAGGCACACGCTGCGCTTGTCCAGCGCGTCGGCGCTGCCCTCCAGCAGGCCCTTGTTGCGCAGCCCCTGGATCAGCCGGGCGATCTGTGCCTTGTCGCGGCCGCTGTGCTCCACCAGTTGGCGTTGGGTGGCGCCCGGGCGGCGGGCGAAGAAGGCCAGCACCTTGAACTCCATGTGCGTCAGGTCGTGGGGGCCGTCGCGCAGTTCGCGGTACTGCCGCGAACGGTACAGGTGCATGACGGCATGGATGGTTTCGAGAACGTCGTCGGCTTTCATGGCTATACGGTTGACTTTATCAACTAATGATTCTTATGATCGTTGATATTATCAACCATAGCTCAAGAGGGCCACCCATGACCCAAGCCACCCAGCAACGCCGCGTGCACCGCGTCCGCCACGAACTGCGCATGCGCGAAGTGCAGGTCGCCCGCCGCGAGCAGCTCAGCCCGCATTTCGTCAGCCTCACCTTCGCCGGCGAGGCCCTGGCCGACTTCGTGTCCGCCGGCTTCGACGACCACGTCAAGTTCATGTTCGAGGACGACGACGGCAGCATCGTGCGCCGCGACTACACCCCGCGCCGCTTCGACGCCCAGGCCCGCGAGCTGACCCTGGAGTTCGCCCTGCACGGCCACGGCAAGGCCTGCCAGTGGGCCGAGCAGGCCCAGGTCGGCGACAACGCGGTGATCGGCGGCCCGCGCGGCTCGATGATCGTCCCGCCAGACTTCGACTGGCACCTGTTCGTCGCCGACGCCACCGGCCTGCCCGCCGTGCACCGGCGCCTGGAGGAAATGCCGGCGGGCACCCGCGCCATCGTCCTGCTGCAAGTGGAGGCGGCCGACCGCCGCCGGTTCGCCACCGCCGCCGACCTCCAGCTGCAATGGTTCGACGACGACCAGGCCTTGCTGGCCGCCGTCGAGGCCCTGGCCCTACCCACCGGTGAAGGCTTCGCCTGGGGTGCCGGCGAGGCCGCGGCCATGGTCCGCGTGCGCAACCTGCTGCTGGACAAGGGCCAGCCGAAGGAAGCCATGCGCGTCGCCGCCTACTGGCGCCAGGGCCAGGCCGACTACCACGAGGAACTCGGCCAGTGAAACGCACCCGCCAGGCGTCGCCGGCCCCGGCCGACGCCTGTGCAAGCACCTCATAAACAAAACCGATACCCGCTTAAGGATTTCCCAGAGGCAGCCCCCGCCCCTTGAGCCTTACAGTCGCCCCACGCCGAAAAACGGCGAGGTGATTCCTGCCGGTCATCATCGTTTTCGAAGCCTGTTGGAATTTTCACCACTACAAGAACAAAAGGTGAACGCGAATGCTCAAGCAAAACCCCGGCGGCACGCAGACTGTCGACGTCAAAGACTGGATCGACAGCCGCCCGATCTCGCCCTACCAGTGGCTGGTCCTGTCCCTGTGCTTCCTCATCGTCCTGTTCGACGGCTTCGACGTGGCCGTGATGGGCTTCATCGCCCCGTCGCTGATGCAGGAGTGGGGCCTGTCCCGCGCCGCCTTCGGCCCGGTGATGAGCGCCGGGATGATCGGCCTGGCCATTGGCGCGCTGACCGCCGGCCCCTACGCCGACCGCCTCGGGCGCAAGAAGGTGCTGCTGATCGCGGTCACCGGCTTCAGCCTGCTCAGCCTGGCCTGCGCCTTCGCCCGCAGCCCCTACGAACTGGCCATCCTGCGCCTGCTCACCGGCGTCGCCCTGGGCGCCGCCATGCCCAACAGCACCACCCTGCTGGCCGAATACCTGCCCGAGCGCAGCCGCTCGCTGCTGATTACCATCATGTTCACCGGCTTCAACATGGGCTCGGGCCTGGGCGGCTTCCTCGCCGCCTGGCTGATCCCGCACCACGGCTGGCAGGCGGTGCTGCTCGCCGGCGGCCTGCTGCCGCTGGCCCTGCTGCCCTTCCTGCTGTGGCTGCTGCCGGAATCCGCCCGCTTCATGGCCGCGCACAAGGCCCCGGCCGAGCAGATCGCCGCGGCCCTGGCGAAGCTGGGCGGGCGCTTCGCCGCCGACACCCGCTTCACCGTCAGCGAACCGCCGGTGCAGCACAAGGCCCCGGTGCGCCTGCTGTTCACCGAGCGCTACCGCCTGGGCACCCTGGCGCTGTGGGCCACCTACTTCATGGGCCTGCTGGTGATCTACCTGACCATGGGCTGGCTGCCCACCCTGCTGCGCGACGGCGGCCTGTCCATCGAGCGCGCCGCCACCATCACCGGGCTGTTCCAGATCGGCGGCACCGTCGGCGCCATCGTGGTCGGCTGGATCATGGACAGGCGCAACCCCAACCGCGTCATCGCCATCGCCTACGCCCTGGGCGGCCTGTGCATCGTGTCGCTCGGCGCGCTGAGCCTGGAGTCCAGCCTGCTGGTGGTGGGCGTGGCCGCCGCCGGCTTCTGCATGAGCGGCGCGCAGACCGGCCTCAACGCCTTCGCCCCGGGCTACTACCCCACCGAGTTCCGCGCCACGGGGGTAAGCTGGATGCTCGGCATCGGCCGCTTCGGCGCCATCTTCGGCTCGCTCGTCGGCGGCGCGGTGCTCAGCCTCGGCCTGGGCCTGCCGCTGCTGTTCACCTTCCTCGGCCTGCCGGCGTTCGCCGCGGCCCTGGCGATCCTGGCCAACGGCCACGCCCGGCGCCGCGCGAGCCAGGCCCTGGCCGCGCAGTAACCTGAACCAGAGGACCCCGTCATGGCACGCATCATTGGTGGCCTAGCCGTCTCCCACACCCCGACCATCGGCTTCGCCGTCGACCACGACAAACAGCAGGAGGCGGCCTGGGCGCCGATCTTCGAGGGCTTCGAGCCGATCCGCGCCTGGCTCCAGGAGCAGCGGCCGGACGTGCTCTTCTACATCTTCAACGACCACGTCACCTCGTTCTTCTTCGACCACTACAGCGCCTTCACCCTCGGCGTCGACGACCAGTACGGCGTCGCCGACGAGGGCGGCAACCCGCGCGAGCTGCCGCCGGTGGGCGGCCACGCGGCGCTGTCGCGGCACATCGGCGAAAGCCTGATGGCCGACGAGTTCGACATGAGCTTCTTCCGCGACAAGCCGCTGGACCATGGCTTCTTCTCGCCGATGTCGGCGCTGCTGCCCTGCGCCGACGGCTGGCCGCTGCAGATCGTCCCGCTGCAGGTCGGCGTGCTGCAACTGCCGATCCCCAGCGCGCGGCGCTGCTACAAGCTGGGCCAGGCCCTGCGCCGCGCCATCGAGAGCTACCCGGAGGACCTCAAGGTCGCCATCGTCGCCACCGGCGGCGTGTCGCACCAGGTCCACGGCGAGCGCTGCGGCTTCAACAACCCGGAATGGGACGCACAGTTCATCGAGCTGCTGGTCGACGACCCCGAGCGCCTGACCGCGATGACCGTCGCCGAATACGCCACCCTCGGCGGCATGGAAGGCGCCGAGGTGATCACCTGGCTGATCATGCGCGGCGCGCTTTCCGCCCGCGTCGACAAGCTGCACCAGGACTACTACCTGCCGTCCATGACCGGCATCGCCACCCTGCTGCTGCAGAACCGCGACCAGGCCCTGCCGGCCCCGGCCATCGAGCGCCACCGCCAGCACATGCGCCACCAGCTGGCCGGCGCGGAGCAGCTCGAAGGCACCTACCCCTACACCCTGGAGCGCAGCGCCAAGGGCTACCGGCTGAACAAGTTCCTCCACCGCATGATCGAGCCGCAGTGGCGCCAGCGCTTCCTCGCCGAGCCCGAGGCGCTCTACGCCGAGGCCGGCCTTTGCGAGGAAGAGCGCGACCTGCTGCGCCGCCGCGACTGGCGCGGGCTGATCCACTACGGGGTGATCTTCTTCGTGCTGGAGAAACTCGGCGCCGTGCTCGGCGTGTCCAACCTGGACATCTACGCCGCCATGCGCGGCCAGAGCCTGGAAGACTTCATGAAGACGCGCAACCAGCAGGTGCGCTACTCGGTGGCCGGCAAGGCCCCGCGCTGACCCCACTCTAGCCAGCTTCCCCGCCCACCAGCGACGCCACCGCGCCGCTGGCCGGCAACGCTTTGCCCAAGAAACGGAGAACAACAACAATGATCCGCCCGACCAAGCACCGTCTCGTCTGCACCCTGGCCCTGGCCGGTACCACCCTCCCCGCCTTCGCCGATGGCTTCCTGGAAGACGCCAAGTCCAGCCTGACGCTGCGCAACTTCTACATGAACCGCGACTACACGGGCGACGCCGCCCAGGGCAAGGCCGAGGAGTGGACGCAGAACTTCATCCTCGACTTCAAGTCCGGCTTCACCCAGGGCACCGTCGGCCTCGGCATGGACGTGCTCGGCCTGTACAGCGTCAAGCTCGACGGCGGCCGCGGCACCGCCGGCACCCAGCTGCTGCCGGTGCACGACGACGGCCGCCCGGCCGACGACTTCGGCCGCCTGGCGGTGGCCGGCAAGGCGCGGCTGTCGAAAACCGAGCTGAAAGTCGGCGAATGGGCCCCGGCGCTGCCGATCCTGCGCTCCGACGACGGCCGCTCGCTGACCCAGACCTTCCAGGGCGCGCAGTTGACCTCGAAGGAAATCGCCGGCCTGACGCTGTACGGCGGCCAGTTCCGCCAGAACAGTCCGCGCAACGACGCCAGCATGGAGGACATGAGCCTGTTCAACCGCACGGCCTACACCTCCGACCGCTTCGACTTCGCCGGCGGCGAATACCGCTTCAACCAGGAGCGCACCCTCGTCGGCCTGTGGAACGCCGAGCTGAAGGACATCTACCAGCAGCAGTACCTGCAGGTGCAGCACTTCCAGCCGCTGGGCGACTGGGTGCTGGGCGCCAACCTCGGCTATTTCTGGGGCAAGGAGGACGGCAGCGCCCGCGCCGGCGACCTGGACAACCGCACCGCCTCGGGGATGTTCTCCGCCAAGGTCGGCGCCAGCACCTTCTACCTGGGCCTGCAGAAGGTCATGGGCGACGACGAGTGGTTCCGCGTCAACGGCGCCAGCGGCGGCACCCTGGCCAACGACAGCTACAACTCCAGCTACGAGAACGCCAAGGAGCGTTCCTGGCAGCTGCGCCACGACTACGACTTCGCCGGCCTCGGCGTGCCCGGCCTGACCCTGATGAACCGCTACATCCACGGCAGCAACGTGCACAACGCCAGCACCGACGACGGCACCGAGTGGGGCCGCGAAAGCGAGCTGGCCTACACCGTGCAATCGGGGCCGCTGAAGACGCTGAACGTGAAATGGCGCAACTCCACCATGCGCCGCGACTGGGGGCGGACCAACAGCTTCGACGAGAACCGGTTGATCGTCAGCTATCCGCTGGATCTGTTGTAAGAACGTAGGGCGTACAACCGTTCGCGGTTGTACGCCGATACACCCGGCCCTATGCCCAACTTCACGGACGGGAACGGAGCACCCTCGAACAGGCGCTCCGTGCTCGAATCCGCAGCACGCCGGGGATCACGGTCAAACGGCGGATAACCGCGAACGGTTATCCGCCCTACGTCAGGCCCACCCGGTGATGTAGGGCGTACAACCGTTCGCGGTTGTACGCCGATACACCCGGCCCCATGCCCGACTTCACGGGCGGGAACGGAGTGCCCCCAAACAGGCGCTCCGTGGCCGAATCCGCGGCGCGCCGGGGATCACGGTCAAACGGCGGATAACCGCGAACGGTTATCCGCCCTACGCCTCGCCTACCTTTCAACCGCCCTTCTTGTCTTCCTCGTCCTCGGCCTTGATCTCTTCCAGGGCCAGCTCCAGGCCCCAGCTGGAGGCTTCCACCGCGGGTGCGGCCGGGGCCGCCGGCTGGGTGCCGGCCGCCTGGGCCGTGGCGCTGGCCGGATTGTCCCGGTGCAGCTTGAGCTTCAGCCGCAGGTTGTTCGCCGAGTCGGCGTTCTTCACCGCCTCCTCCTCGCTGATCGCGCCTTCCACCGCCAGGTCGAACAGCGCCTGGTCGAAGGTCTGCATGCCCAGGGCGCGGGACTTGTCCATGATCTCCTTGATCGAGCTGAAGTCGCCGCGCTTGATGATGTCGCTGATGGTGGCGGTGCCCAGCAGCACCTCCACCGCGGCGCGGCGCTTGCCGTCCTGGGTGCGCACCAGGCGCTGGGAGACGAAGGCCTTGAGGTTGTTGCCCAGGTCGTTGAGCAGCTGCGGCCGGCGTTCCTCGGGGAAGAAGTTGATGATGCGGTCCAGCGCCTGGTTGGCGTTGTTGGCGTGCAGGGTGGAGATCGCCAGGTGCCCGGTGTCGGCGAAGGCCAGGGCGTGCTCCATGGTCTCGCGGTCGCGGATCTCGCCGATCAGGATCACGTCCGGCGCCTGGCGCAGGGTGTTCTTCAGCGCGGCGTGGAAGCTGCGGGTGTCCACCCCCACCTCGCGCTGGTTGATGATCGACTTGCGGTGCCGGTGCACGTACTCGATGGGGTCCTCGATGGTGATGATGTGCCCGCCGCTGTTGCGGTTGCGGTGGTCGATCAGCGCCGCCAGGGAGGTCGACTTGCCCGAGCCGGTGCCGCCGACGAAAAGCACCAGGCCGCGCTTCTCCATCACCACCTTGAGCAGCACCTCGGGCAGCATCAGGTCCTCGAAGCGCGGGATGTCCAGCTTGATGTTGCGCGCGACTATGGACACCTCGTTGCGCTGCTTGAAGATGTTGATGCGGAAGCGTCCGACGCCGGCGACCGAGATCGCCAGGTTCATCTCCAGCTCGCGCTCGAACTCGGCCTTCTGCTCCTCGTCCATGATGGCGTCGGCGATGCGCGCCACGTCGCCGGCCTTCAGCGGCTCGCTGGACAGCGGCTTGAGCACGCCGTTGAACTTGGCGCAGGGCGGCGCGCCGGTGGACAGGTAGAGGTCGGAACCGTCCTGGCTGGACAGGATCCGCAGCATCGCTTGGATTTCCATCTGTATTGCATCCGCACGCTAGGAGGAGGCGCCGTCCGCAAAGGGCGGTCGCTTGTAGGAATAATCGCCAGACTCTAGGTAGAGCCAGGGGCGGGCACAATGCCAGCCCCGGAGAAATGCGATATACGTCACCGCCCTTCGGCCAGGCGGCGGAAGGTACAATCAGCCTTTTCCGTCAGCAGAGAGCCACCCCATGCCCGTCGCCATGGCCCGCCACATCCTGGTCAAGACCGCCGCCGAGGCCGAGCAGCTCAAGCAGCGCCTGGCCAGGGGCGAGGACTTCGCCACCCTGGCGAAGAAACACTCCACCTGCCCCTCCGGCAAGCGCGGCGGCGACCTCGGCGAGCTGCGCCCCGGGCAACTGGTGCGCAGCGTCGACGCGGTGGTCTTCAAGAAGCCGCTGAACGTCGTGCACGGCCCGGTGAAGAGCCAGTTCGGCTACCATCTGGTGCAGGTCTACTTCCGCGGCTGACGCCGGAGAACCCATGACGCCCGACCAGATCGCCCGCTTCTGCCTGCAACTGCCCGGCGCCCGCGAGGACATCAAGTGGGGCAGCAACCGGGTGTTCTCGGTGGCCGGCAACAAGATGTTCGCCATCCTCGACTTCCTCGACGAAGGCCGCGGCGGCCTGGCCTTCAAGGTCGGCCCGGAACTCTTCCTCGGCTTCGTCGACCGCCCCGGCATCCGCCCCGCACCCTACCTGGCCCGCGCCTACTGGATCGCCATGCAGCGCCCCTACCCCATGGGCGCCGACGAGCTGCGCGAGGCCCTCACCCGCTCGCACCAGCTGGTGGTCGCGCGCCTGCCCAAGCGCCTGCGCCTGGGCCTGCTGCTGGACCCGGCATGAACCGCCAGCTGACCTGGGAAGGCCTGTGGCAGGCCCCGCCGGCCAGCTGGGAGCGCCTGCTGCTGCAGGACGGCCGCGCCGACAGCCAGCTGCGCGTGGCCGCCGCCGACGGCCAGCCGCCCTACCAGCTGGAGTACCGCCTGGAATGGGATGCCGACTGGCGCCTGCGCGAAGCCGAGCTGCTGGTGGAGGGCGAACACCTGCGGCGCCAGCTGGTGCTGCTGGCCGACGGCCGGGGCCGCTGGACGCTGGGCGACGGCAGCCCGCTGGCGGAGCTGGACGGCTGCCTGGACATCGACATCTGGCCCAGCCCCTTCACCAATACCTTCCCGATCCGCCGCCTGGGCCTGGCCGACGGCCAGTCGGTGGCCCTGGACGTGGTCTACGTGGAAGCGCCGCAGCTGCGGCCACGCAGGATGCACCAGGGCTACACGCGCCAGGATGCCCACCACTACCTGTACCGCAACCTGGAGGGCACGGACTTCCAGGCGCTGCTGGAGGTGGATGGGCAAGGGCTGGTGCTGGACTACCCGACGTTGTTCCAGCGGGTCTGAAAGAGCGTTCGCGAGCAAGCTCGCTCCTACAAGGGGCGCCCGCTCTTCGTAGGAGCGAGCTTGCTCGCGAACCAAGGCCGAGCGACGAATCCTTCAGGTAGTTCGTTAGCTAGCTTTCCTACAAGCCGGCGGCGGTTCATCATGCCCCTCCCCTCTCCGCCCCTGCTGTTCACGTCCATGTCCGCCGATACCGCCACGCCCCGTTCCAACGCCGCCATCACGCTCGAGGTGGTGTCGGTGGTGCTGTTCACCTTCCTCGCCTACCTGACCATCGGCATCCCCCTGGCCGTGCTGCCGGGCTACGTGCATGGCGACCTGGGCTTCGGCTCGGTGCTGGCCGGGCTGGTGATCAGCGTGCAGTACCTGGCCACCCTGCTCACCCGCCCCTACGCTGGCAAGGTGATCGACAACCTCGGGCCCAAGCGCGCGGTGCTCTACGGCATGCTCGGCTGCGCCGGCAGCGGCCTGCTGATGCTGCTTTCGGTGTGGCTGCAGGACATGCAGGCACTGAGCCTGGGTTGCCTGCTGCTCGGCCGGATGATCCTCGGCACCGCCGAGAGCCTGGTGGGCACCGGCGCCATCAGTTGGGGCATCGACCGCGTCGGCTCGCTGCACACCGCCAAGGTGATCTCCTGGAACGGCATCGCCAGCTATGGCGCACTGGCCGTGGGCGCGCCCTTCGGCGTCCTGCTGGTGCAGCACCTGGGGCTGTGGAGCATGGGCGCGGTGGTGATGCTGCTGGCCGCCATCGGTTTCGCCCTGGCCTGGCCCAAGCGCGCCGCGGCCATCGTCCACGGCGAGCGCCTACCCTTCCACCACGTGCTCGGCCGCGTGGCTCCCCACGGCACCGGGCTGGCCCTGGGCGGCATCGGCTTCGGCTGCATCGCCACCTTCATCACCCTGTACTACGCCAGCCGCGGCTGGGGTGGCGCGGTGTACTGCCTGAGCGCCTTCGGCGCCTGCTTCATCGGCGCGCGGTTGCTGTTCGCCAGCGCCATCAACCGCCATGGCGGCTTCGCCGTGGCCATCTGCTGCCTGCTGGTGGAAAGCCTCGGCCTGCTCCTGCTGTGGCTGGCCCCGGGGCCCTGGTCGGCGCTGGCCGGCGCGGCGCTGACCGGTTTCGGCTTCTCCCTGGTGTTCCCCGCCCTGGGCGTGGAGGCGGTGCGCCTGGTGCCGGCTTCCAGCCGCGGCGCGGCGCTGGGCGCCTACTCGCTGTTCATCGACGTCTCGCTGGGCATCACCGGCCCGCTGGCCGGCGCCATCGCCAGTGCCTGGGGCTTCCGGGCGATCTTCCCGTTCGCCTGCGCCGCCGCGATCATCGGCCTGGGCCTGAGCCTGTGGCTGCAACGGCGCAACAACGCGCAGCCCCTTGCCTGAGCGGGAACCAGGCTCCCAATTTCGCGTAGGCGCTTTCGCAAAAACGCGCCAACCCTTCGAAATTCCTGGATTTTATCCACGTTCTGCTATCATCGCGCGCCATCGGGGCCTGTGAGGGGCCTCGTGACCATCCAAGAAACGCCAGCACCCAGCGTCGCCGGCCCCGGGTTGGAGCACCCGGGCGGGCAAGCTTTTTTCTGCGTTCGGGCGCTGCGAATAAACAGACTGCAGGAAATAACAAGATGATGAACAAAAAGTTCAGTTTGCTTGCATTGGGGATCCTCGCTGCCAGCACCCAGGTCATGGCCGACGATCAGGCAGCCGCCAAGGGCTTCGTGGAAGACAGCCACCTGGACCTGTTCTTCCGTAACGCCTATATGAACCGTGACTACAAGCACGGGGCACCGGACAAGGCCGAGTGGGGCCAGTCCGCCACCGCCACCTTCAACTCCGGCTTCACCCAGGGCACCGTCGGCTTCGGCGTCGACGCCTTCGGCCTGTACGCCCTGCGCCTGGATGGCGGCAAGGGCAAGAGCGGTGCCGGCGGCATCGACTTCTTCAAGCGCGGCGACAGCGGCGAGGCGGCCAACGACCTGTCCCGCGCCGGTGGCGCAATCAAGGCGCGCATCTCCAACACCGTGATCAAATACGGTGACCAGATGCCCAGCCTGCCGGTGCTGAGCTACGACAACTCGCGCCTGCTGCCGGAGAGCTACACCGGCACCCTGATCACCTCCAAGGAGATCGAGGGCCTGGAACTGAACGTCGGCAGCTTCACCGAGGAAGTCCGCAAGAGCGCCGAAGGGCGTGACAGCGGCGGCCTGAAGCGCATCGACGTGTACGGCGGCAGCTACAAGTTCACCGACAACTTCAGCGGCTCGCTGTACGCCTCGGACAACAAGGACGTGGCGCGCAAGCAGTACCTGAACCTGAACTACGTCATCCCGATGCAGGATGCGCAGTCGCTGACCTTCGACTTCAACGGCTACAAGACCAAGCTGAACAAGGACTTCGCCAACCTGAACTTCGGCGGCGACCGCGACAACACCATCTGGAGCCTGGCGGCCACCTACGCCATCGGCGCCCACTCGTTCATGATCGCCCACCAGCGCAACACCGGCGACACCGGCTACAACTACGGCTGGTACCAGAACGCCGGCGGCCTGGGCGACGGCGGCACCACCATCTGGCTGGCCAACTCCTACTGGTCGGACTTCAACGCCGAGGACGAGCGCTCCTGGCAGGCCAACTACAGCATCAACTTCGCTGAATACGGCATCCCGGGCCTGAGCTACACCGTCGCCTACGTCTATGGCGACAACATCAAGACCTCGCAGACCAACAATGGCCACGAGCGCGAGATCTTCAACCAGGCGAAATACGTCGTGCAGAGCGGTCCGGCCAAGGACCTGTCGATCAAGCTGCGCGGCTCCTGGGTGCGCGTTTCCAACGACGCCCGCGAGTACAACGACGACGGCAACGAAGTCCGCGTCTTCGTCGAGTACCCGTTCAGCGTGTTCTGATCGGCGTCGCGACCTGACGTGAACGAAAAAGCCCCGTGGCATGCGCCACGGGGCTTTTTTCATGGGCTCACGCTGACCTGAGCAGCCGCCTCAGAAGATCGACAGGTTGTAGCTGGCGATCAGGCGCACCTCGTCCACGTCCCGGGCCCACTGTTCATAGTCGGTGCGGTAGGTGGCGTTGCGCAGGCGCAGGCTCAGGCCCTTGAAGGTGCCGGCCTGCACCACGTACCTGGCCTCCAGGTCGCGCTCCCATTCCTTGCCCTCGCCACCGCTGGCCAGGCGGATGTGGTCGCCGTTGAGGTAGCGGGCCATGAAGCTCAGGCCGGGGACGCCGACGCTGCGCAGGTCGAAGTCGTAGCGCAGCTGCCAGGAGCGCTCCTCGGCGTTGGCGAAGTCGTTCACCTGCACGTAGTTGGCCACGTAGGGGTTGCTGCCATCGAGGTAGGGCATCGAGCTGTCGCCGCTCATGCGCTGCCAACCGGCGCTGAAGGTGTGGCCGCCGCGGGCGTAGGCCAGCAGCAGGCTGAGGGCGCGGTTGTCGATCTCGCCGGCGCGGGCGGCGCCATCATCGTCGCTGTCGAACCAGCGCAGGTCGGCGCTGGCCACGCCCCCGCCCAGCGCCCGCTTGCCGAGCAGGCCGACGAAGCGCTGGCGGTAGACGTTCTCCAGCCCGCCCTGGGCGTACTGCAGCAGCAGGTCGTCGTTCACCTTGTAGTCGAGCTGGTAGGCGTCGAAGCGGTTGCCGGTGGTGTCGCAGGCGTAGCGCTTGTTCTTGCAGTTGAGGCGGATGTCCTGGGCGTCGCTGGAATCCCGCGCGGTGTAGCGCTCCAGGCGCGTGGCGGAGAACTTCAGGTCGCGGATATCCTCGCTGGCCAGTTGCGCGCCGTGGAACATGTTCGGCAGCAGGCGACCGTCGTTGTACTTGAGCAGCGGCATGTCCGGCAGCATGGCGCCGTAGCGCAGCTGGGTGCGCGAGAAGCGCAGCTTGCCGGCGACCCCGGCCTTGGCGTACTGATCGGCCGAATGACGCGGGTCGTGGCCGCTGGACGGCAGCAGGCCGCTGTTGCTGTCGGCCGGGCTGGAGTCGAGCTTGACGCCGAGCATGCCCAGGGCATCCACCCCGACGCCCAGTGGGCCCTCGGTGAAGCCGGAGCGTACGTCAAGGATGAAGCCCTGGGCGGTCTCCTCGCGCTTGGAGGCGCCCTGCGGGTTGGAAGACGCGCCATCACGGAAGTCGCGGTTGAAGTACAGGGTGCGCGCCTCCAGGCGGGCGCTGCCGTCCTCCAGGAACTCCGCACTGGCCGGGCCGGCGAAGCCGCCGAGCAGCGCAAGGGCGCCCAGGCTGCAAAGCGAACGGGGCGTACTGGAGGGGAAAGGCAAGGGCATGGCGTGGCTCCGGAAAACAGGGACGGCAAAACGGCGCGGGAAGGTGTCACAGATGCCCGGCAGGGGTCTTTAGGACCTTGGTCTAGAGCGGCGCAAGCAGGATTTCGGGGCAGCGCCAGCGCTCCCCTTCCGACACCGGAATTTCCGACATCCATCGGATTCGGCATCAAGGAAATTGCTGAAAGTCACCGCCCTCCTTACAATTGATATGAATTATCAATTGCATTTACCCCAACATGCACAAGCCAGCCGATCCGCCGCGTCGCACCGTGCACGAGCTCTACCTGGACCATCACGGCTGGCTGTTCGGCTGGCTGCGGCGCAAGCTCGGCTGCCCGCAGAACGCCGCGGACATTTCCCACGACACCTTCATGCGCATCCTCAGCGCACCCGACTGCCTGGCCGACATGCGCCAGCCGCGCGCCTACCTCAGCACCACCGCGCGCCGGCTGGTCATCGACGAAGCGCGGCGCAAGCGCCTGGAGGCCGTCTACCTGGAAGAGCTGGCGAGGCTGCACGAACACAGCGAGGGCTCGCCCTCCCCGGAACGGATCAACGCCACCCTGGAGCTGCTGGAAATCCTCGCCTTCGCCCTCGAAGGCCTCGGCGAGAAGGCCCGCCAGGTCTTCCTAATGCGCTACCTGGGCAACCTCCCGCAGGGCGAGATCGCCCAGCGCATGGCGATCTCCGAACGCATGGTGCGGCGCTACCTGGTACAGGCGCTGGTGCACTGCAACCAGGCGATGGACGTCTGAGCATGAGCGACGAACGCATGCTCGAGGAAGCCGCCGACTGGCTGCTGCGCCTGGAAGAGGACGACTGCTCCGCCGCCGAGCGTCAGGCCTTCGAACACTGGTGCGCCGGCGACCCGCGGCGCAGCCGGGCGGTCGAGCAGATGCGCGGCCTGATCGGCCAGCTGCAGGGCCTGCAGGAGGAAAGCCAGGCGGTCCAGGCGGCCCTCTCCAGCACCCTGGCGGCACCGCGCCGGCGGCGGCCGGGCGCCCTGGCCGGCCTGGGCGCGGCCGTGCTGGGCCTGTCGCTGCTGCTGGCGGCGAACGGCGACTGGCGCCACTACTGGCTGGCCGACCTGCGCACCGCGCCGGGCGAATGGCGCCGCGAGCGGCTGCCGGACGACTCCGTGCTACTGCTCTCGGGCAACAGCGCGGTGGACCTGCACTACGACGGCGGCCAGCGCAGCGTCGAGCTGCTGCGCGGCGAAGTGCTGGTGGAGGTGGCGCCCGATCCGAAGCGGCCGTTCCGCGTCACCACCGACGACGGCAGCATGCGCGCGCTGGGCACCCGCTTCGTGGTGCGCCGCGAGGAACGCGACACCCTGCTGAGCATGCTGCACTCCCGTGTTTCGGCGCAGAGCGCCGACGGCTCGCACACCCTGGAGGTGAGCGCCGGCTCGCAGGCGCGGCTGAGCCGGGACGACGTCCGGCTGGTCGGCAAGGTGGAGCCGGCGGCAGTCGACCAGGCCTGGCAGCGCCACCAACTGGTGGTGCACGACGCGCCCCTGGGCGAGGTGCTCGCCCAGCTGTCGAGCCAGCAGCGCGGCTACTGGCGCTACGACAGCAAGGCGCTCGCGGGCATGCGCATCTCCGCGGTGCTGCCGCTGGACGACAGCGAGCGCGCCCTGGCGCTGATCGAGGACAGCCTGCCGGTGAAGGTGCGGCGCTTCACGCCCTGGCTGGTGTGGATCGAGGCGAAGGGCGGCCAGGAATGATTTACGGGTGAGAGTGGTTCCGCTTTTTCCGGGCCGTCCGTCAAGGAAGAAGCCAACCAAGAAACGGAGCTTTCACCCGATGTCCACCCTTCGATACTCAGCCAGGCGCGCCGCCCTGGCACCCCTGGTCCTGGCCGTGCAACTGGCGCTGCCGCTGTGCGGCGCCACCGCCCTGCCCCAACTGGCCCAGGCCGCGGCCAGCACCTTCGACATCCCTGCCGGCGACCTGGGCGAGAGCCTCAACCGCTTCGCCCAGCAGGCCGGCATCGCCATCCTCTACCGCACCGCCGACCTGCAAGGGTTGCGCTCGCCGGGGCTCAAGGGCCACTACGAGGTCGAGGAAGGCTTCGCCCGCCTGCTCGCCGGCAGCGGCTACCAGGCCAGCCAGGGCGAGCACGGCTACCGCCTGGTGAAGCAGGGCGAGGTGCTGGAAATGGGCGCCACGAACGTCATCGGCAGCGAGCCGGTGGCCACCACCGAGGGCTCCCACTCCTACACCTCCGGCGCCGTGACCCTGGGCAAGGGCGTACAGAAGCTCAAGGACATCCCGCAGTCGGTGACGGTCATCACCCGCAAGCAGATGGACGACCAGAACACCGAGACCATCTCCGACCTGGCCAAACGCACGCCGGGGCTGACCGCCACCAAGTCGCCCGGCTCGGGGCTGTTCATCTTCTCCCGCGGCTTCAGCATCGACACCATCCAGTACGACGGCGTGCCCATCCCGCGCAACACCTACTCGCTGGGCAGCTACCTGACCGAGGACATGAGCTTCTACGACCGCGCCGAAGTGCTGCGCGGCCCGGCGGCGTTGCTGCAGGGCGGCGACAGCCCGGGCGGGGCACTGAACCTGGTACGCAAGCGCGGCCAGCAGAAGGCCACCGTCAGCCTGACCGGCAAGGCCGGCTCCTGGGACCGCTACGGCATGCAGCTGGATGCCGGCGGCCCGCTGAACGAAAGCGGCACCCTGCGTGGTCGCACCGTGGTCAGCTACAACGACAGCGACTCGTTCATCGACTACGTGCGCGGCTGGAACCAGACCGTCTACGGCGCGGTGGACTACGACTTCACCCCGGACCTCACCGTGGGCGTCGGCGTGGCCAACCAGAAGGGCCACTCGCGCCCGCCCATGCTAGGCCTGCCGCGCTACGCCGACGGCGGCAACCCGGACTGGTCGCGCTCGACCTACGTCGGCGCCGACTGGAACCGCTCCGACAACGACCAGACCAGCGTCTTCCTCGACGCCACCTACCGCCTCAACGACGACTGGCGGGTGAAGGCCGCCAGCGTCTACATGAGCGAGCACAACGGCGCCACCTACCAGGCGCTGTGGGACGCGCTGCCCACCGACGGCTCCACCGACAACACCTACATCGACTGGAGCACCGACTTCACGACCCACAGCAAGGGCCTGGACCTGTACCTGGACGGCCAGTTCACCGGCCTGGGCTTCGAGCAGAGCTTCCTGCTGGGCGGCAACTACTCGCGGATCAAGACCGACGACCGCTGGGCCCGCGCCCCCACCTTCGGCGCCGATTCCGCCAATGTCGACCACCATCGCCCGATGCCGGACATTTACGACCTGGCCAGCCGCGGCCTGGGCCGGCTGACCGACTACGACGTGGTGCAGAAGGGCCTGTACTCGCGCTGGTCGATCAACCTGACCGAGCCGCTGAAGCTGATCCTCGGCGCGCGCACCAGTTGGTACGACTACACCTACGGCGCCGAGACCTTCGCCCACACCGCGCGCAGCGAATCCACCACCACCAGCACCGGCAAGGTCTCGCCCTACGCCGGCCTGGTCTACGAGCTGGACCCGCAGTGGTCGGTCTACGCCAGCTACACCGACGTGTTCCAGCCCCAGACCGACCGCACCGCCTCCGGCTCCATCGTCGAGCCGATCACCGGCAGCAACTACGAGCTGGGCCTGAAGGGCGAACTGCTCGATGGCGCGGTCAACACCTCGCTGGCGCTGTTCCGCTACGACCAGGAAAACCGCGCGGTGCTCGACCTCGGCGGGCCCATGGACTGCGACGGCTGGTACTGCGCCAAACCCTCGGGCAAGGTGCGCAGCCAGGGCCTGGAAGCGCAGATCAGCGGCGAGGTGCTGAGCGGACTGCAACTGATGGCCGGCTACGTCTACAACACCACCAGGTACCTCAAGGACAACGACTACAAGGACAAGGTGTTCAGCACCTGGACACCCAAGCACCAGCTCAAGCTGTGGGGCGACTATACCCTGCCGGGAAACTGGAACCGCGTGTCCCTGGGCCTGGGCACCACTGCCGTCAGCGGCACTACCTCGTACGACCACAAGTTCGACCTGCCCGGCTACGCCATCTGGGATGCGCGGGTTGCGTACAAGCTGAGCGACGAGGTCACGGTGGCAGCGAACATGAACAACCTGTTCGACAAGAAGTACTACGTGCCCGCGTACAACACCATCGACTACAACAACTACTACGGCGACCCGCGCAACCTGATGTTCAGCGTGAAATACACGCCGCAACTCTGAGCCGCGCCCCGCGCCCGCCACGGAGGCTGCCCTGCGTGGCGGGCGCGGTCAGAGGTGGCCGATACGCGCCAGCTCGTGCTCCAGCGCGGCGCGATCGAGGCTGGCGAAAGGCAAGGCGAAGAAGGCCAGGCAACGCCGTTCGATACGCGCCAGGGTGGCGCGGAAGGCGGCATCCAGCTGCGCTTCGTCGCCCTGCGCCTCGGAGGGGTCCTCCAGGCCCCAGTGGGCCTTCAACGCCGGGCCGAAGTACACCGGGCAGGCTTCGCCCGCGGCCTTGTCGCAGACGGTGATGACGATGTCCGGCGGGTTGTCCGCGAAGGCCTCGTTGCCCTTGCTGCTCAGGCCCTCGGTGGCGATGCCGGCGCGCTCGAGGGTCGCCAGGCTGCGCGGCAGCACCTGGCCGCGGGGGAAGCTGCCGGCGCTCACCGCCTCGAAGCCGGCGGGCGCCAGGTGGTTGAACAGGGCTTCGGAAAGGATGCTGCGGCAACTGTTGGCCGTGCACATGAACAGGACTCGCATGGAAGGCTCCTGCCGCCGCCGGGCGGCTATCGGAAGGCCAGGCGCAGGGCCAGGGCCGAGAGGGTGACGAGCAGGACCGGCAGGGTCAGCAGGATGCCGACCCTGAAGTAGTAGCCCCAGGTGATGCGGATGCCCCTGCGCGCCAGCACGTGCAGCCAGAGCAGCGTGGCCAGGCTGCCGATCGGGGTGATCTTCGGCCCCAGGTCGCAGCCGATGACGTTGGCGTAGACCATCGCCTCGCGGACCACGCCCTCGGCCGCGCCGGCCTGGATGGCCAGCGCCCCCACCAGCACGCTGGGCATGTTGTTCATGACCGAGGACAGCAGCGCCGACAGCAGGCCGGTGCCCAGGGCAGCGGCCCACACGCCCTGCCCCGCCAGGCCGTCCAGCACGCGGGTGAGGAAGTCGGTGAGGCCGGCGTTCTTCAGGCCGTAGACCACCAGGTACATGCCCAGGGAGAACACCACCACCTGCCAGGGCGCCTCGCGCAGCACCCGGCGGGTGGAAATCACCTGGCCACGGGCGGCGACGGCGAACAGCACCGCCGCGCACAGCGCCGCCACCGCGCTGATCGGGATACCCAGCGGCTCCAGGGCGAACAGCCCGAGCAGCAGCGCCAGCAGCATCCAGGCGCCGACCGCGAAGGTGGCCGGGTCGCGGATCGCCTCCCGCGGCGCCTGCAGCTGGTCCACTGCGTAGCGCTGCGGCAGGTCGCGGCGGAAGAACAGGTACAGCACCAGCAGCGTCGCGGCGACGCTGGCCAGGTTCACCGGCACCATCACCGCGGCGTACTCGGCGAAGCCCAGGCCGAAATAGTCGGCGGAGACGATGTTCACCAGGTTCGACACCACCAGCGGCAGGCTGGCGGTGTCGGCGATGAAGCCGGCGGCCATGACGAAGGCCAGGGTCGCCGCTGGCGGGAAGCGTAGCGCCAGCAGCATGGAAATGACGATGGGAGTGAGGATCAGGGCCGCCCCGTCGTTGGCGAACAGCGCGGAAACGGCGGCGCCCAGCAGCACGCAGAAGGCGAACAGGCGCCGGCCGCTGCCGCCCGCCCAGCGCGCCACGTGCAGCGCCGCCCAGGCGAAGAAGCCGGCCTCGTCCAGCAGCAGGCTGATGACGATGACCGCGATGAAGGTGGCGGTGGCGTTCCAGACAATGGCCCAGACGCTGGGGATGTCGTGCAGCGACACCACGCCCAGGGCCAGGGCGACGAGCGCGCCGGCGCTGGCGCTCCAGCCGACGCCCAGGCCCCTGGGCTGCCAGATGACCAGGACGAGGGTGAACAGGAAGACGGCAGCGGCGAGCAGCATCGAGGCGGGTTCCGGGAGGGGTCAGCAGCAGCTGGCGCGCACGGGGCGGCCATCCATGTCGCGCAGGCGGGCGGCGCTTTCCTTCAGCCAGTCGGCGTTGGCCTGCAGGGTGACGCGCAGCACCTCGTGGACCCAGGCGGGCAGAACGGGGTTGAGCCGGTAGTACACCCACTGCCCCTGGCGGCGGTCGAGCAGCAGCCCGGCGGCGCGCAGCTGCGCCAGGTGGCGGCTGACCTTGGGCTGGCTGTCGCCCAGCGCGCACATCAGCTCGCAGACGCACAGCTCGCCCTGCTCGGCGATCAGCAGGGTGGCGCGGGTGCGGGTCTCGTCGGCCAGGCACTTGAAGACTTCGGGGGGCGTGAGCATGGTGGTCGCCAGAACATATGGAAAACAGAATATACGGTTTTCCATATGTTCAAGGCAACCACCGGGGTGCCCTTCCCTGTCGAACGAAGGCGTCCGCCGGGATACCTTTGCGGGGCAGTCGGGACTCGAAGCGCAGCGGCTGGCGGCGCAAGGCCGAGCGCGGCCACGGCGGGCCGCGCCCATCACGTCACTTGCCGGCGTCGAGCACGATGCAGTAGCGGGTCTTGCCGCTGCGCAGGTGTTCGATAGCCTCGTTGACCCGGCTCATGGGGAAGTGCTCGACCCGCGGCAGTATCCGGTGGCGGGCGCAGAACTCCAGCGTGGCCGCCGTGGTGCTCGGCGCGGTCGCTGCCCAGACGGTGAAGGGGGTGGTTGCGACGCCGTTGCTCATGGGAAACCTCCTGGAACGCAGAAACAGAACCCCAGGGAAACGGAGCGCCGCGAAGGCGTATCAGGCCTGCACGTAGACCCACGCCTGCAGGCCGGACTGCAGCTCGGCGCTGACGCGCTGGTAGTCGGCCACCTCATAGGCGTCCGCGGCGAGCAGTTCCTGCGGGGTGATCTCGAAGACCGTACCCGGCACCCGGTCGCCGGCCACGCCGCTGTAGCGGACGATGGGGTGGTAGCGCTTGCCGCTGGTGGCCAGCACGGCGGGATCGGTGATCTCCACCAGGTCCTGGCGGTAGCCGACCAGGGCGTCCGCCCGGCCCTGGAGTTCGCGGCCGAAGCTGGCCAGTTGCACGGCCCTGTCCTGCAGGGTGCCGTAGGAGAACAGCAGCACGACTTCGCTCATGGCGCCTCCGCGTCAGGCCAGCAGGTCTTCGTAGAAGGCCCCGTAGGGCTTGTCCGGGTGGGCGATCTGGATTTCCAGGATCCACAGCCCGCCGCCCGGGTGCTCGGCGTAGTCGCCCAGGTCGCCGGCGCGGTAGATGGCATGGGGGAAGTCGCTGACGCGGTGGCCCTTGATGTCCAGGTTGAGCTTCCAGCCCAACGCCTGGGCCCGGGCATGGGCGAAGTCGTACAGCGCCACGCCGCTGCAGCGGGTTTCCCGCCAGTGCGCCTCGACGTGCAGGAACAACTCCCTGGCCGCTGCCGCGCAGGCTGTCATCTCAGGGTCGTCGCCAACCACGAAGGTGGCCCCGGCATCGCCTTCGTGGCCGCGCCAGACCACACCCATGTCGATGAAGAAGATGTCGTTCTCGCCCAGCAGCGGGTCGCCGTCGGAGCGTTGCTTGAAGGTCTTCAGGGTGTTGGCGCCGAAGCGGATCAGCAACGGGTGCCAGATGCGCTCCATGCCCAGCTCGGCGAGCACCTGCTTGCCGATGGCGGTGGCCTGGGACTCGCTCATCCCCGGGCGGATGGCCGCGGCGATGGCATCCACGGCCTCCCAGGTGCGGGCCTGGGCGTATTTCATCAGTTCCAGCGCGTAGTTCGCGCCTACGGCTTCCTTGGCGTGCACGGCGGTATTCATTCGGGCGCTCTCTGCGAAGTCCTCGGGGTTCGCCGTATAGAGTTCTACATAGCGAACCCGGAATGCAAGCCACGCAGGGTGGACAGCGCGTCGCGCGGCTGACAGGCTCTGTCCTCGGCCGGCAGCGGCCACCAGAGACCAACGCTTCACGGGAGACCCCCTGCCCATGCACCTCGATCTGCTCCAGGTCCTCAGCCTCGCCGGCAAGGCGGAGGTTCCCAACGACGACCGCATCGGCTGCGCCGAGCGGCATGCCTGGATCATCGACGGTGCGACCGACCTCGGCGCGCCGGGCCTGCTGGGCGAGCGCGGTGGCGCCGCCTGGCTGGCCGCGTCCGCACACCGGGCTTTCGCCGCGGCCTCCGGCACCCTCGCGAACCTGTGCGAAGGCATGTTCGAGACGGTCGCCGACGACTACCGGCGCGACCGCCGCCGCGAGCCGGTCGCCGCCTGGGAGCTGCCGCGAGCCTCCTTCGCCGCGGTGGCGATAGAGGGCGACAGCCTTGCCTGCGGCTTCCTCGGCGACTGTGCGGTGATCCACCGCAGCGCCGCCGGCGTGGCCTTCCTCACACCCGAACCGAACCGAGCGGAGGAACTCGCCGAAGCCGCCGCCCTCGGCCCCGGCGCCGGTGCCGGCGGCGTGCGTGCGCCCCATGTGCTGGCCGACCGCCGCGCCGCCCGCGAACGGCCCAAGGCCGTGCTGGGGGTGGATGCCGCGCAGGCCAGGGCTGGCCTGCACCTGGCCCGCGCGCCCCTGGCCCGGGGCGACGACCTGCTGCTGATGAGCGATGGCTTCGCCGCACTGTTCGACACCTACGGCGCCTACGACGCCGCCGGCCTGGTCGCCCGCGTGCTCGCCCACGGCCTGGGGCCGTTGGCGGAAGAACTGCGCGGCATCGAGCGGGACGACGCGGCGTGCCTGCGCTACCCGCGCTTCAAGGCCAGCGACGACGCCTCGGCGATCTGGCTGCGGGTCGCGGGATAGCGGCCGTCGATGCCGCATGGCCGTAGGGCGTTATCCGCCATCGTTCGTGGACATAGGCGCAGTGGCCGACGGCGGATAACCGCGAACGGTTATTCGCCCTACCCTAACGCTGGACTCCCCGCCCATACCGAACGGCCCCCTCTCCCGCCTGCCGGTGGCTTTCAGCGGCAACCCATCCAGGACCATGGCGCGCCGCGGAAGCTTGTCGTTGGCCATGCGCACGCGGCACCACGCGAGGAAAGCGTCGAGATCAATGGCCTGGCCCCGGCGGCGGAAGATCGTCCAATGGGACTAGCCAGTGCGCAAGGGCCGACAACCGTTCGGCCAGTTTCACTGGTCATTCACGCCACCTGGCGGTAAATTCTCGCCATATGGCAAAAAACAGGAGCGCCGCGCCATGAACCTCGGCAATGACAACCGCCATCGCCTTCCCCAGGACCCGGACCGGCCGCTGCGCCTGCTCTATGGCGACAAGGGGCCCCACGCCAGCAGCGTGTTCGAGGTGCACGAGATGATCGAGCGCGGCCTGCCGTCGGACGTGGTGATCGCCTTCGCCGAGTCCCTGGAGCTGGACAAGCAGGCTTTCATCAAGCTCATCGGCATGTCCGAGCGCACCCTGCAGCGCCGCCTCAAGCACCCCGAACCGCTGTCCGCCGAGCAGAGCAGCAGCGCCTGGCGCCTCGCCAAGGTGCTCAGCCGCGCCGAGGAGGTGTTGGGTTCGCGCCGCGCCGCGGTGGACTGGCTGATGGCCCCGGCCCTGGGCCTGGAGGGCCATGCGCCGGTAGACCTGCTGACTACCCAGGTCGGTTTCGAGCTGGTGGACGACTTCCTCACCCGCCTGGACTACGGGGTCTACTGATGCAGCCATTGCCAGGGAACGGCGAGCTGTACCTCTGGCGCCTGGACCGCCGCGAACACGCCGACGGCTGGGACAGCGGCATCGGCGCCGAACTGGCCGGCGGGCGCTGGAACTCCAGGGGCGTGCGCGCCGTGTACGCCAGCGCGGATGCCGCCACGGCCATCCTCGAGGTGGCGGTGCACAAGGGCTTCGCCGCGCTGGACCGGGTGCCCCACGTGCTGACCTGCGCGCGCATCCTCGACCCCGCCCGGGTACTGCGCGTCGAGCCGGGCAGCCTGCCGAACCGCAACTGGCTGGTGCCCGGCATCCCCAGCCATGGCCAACAGCTGTTCGGCAACGAGCTGCTCGACGCCCACCCGTTCATCCTCATCCCCTCGGCGGTGGTGCCGCACTGCTGGAACCTGCTGCTCAGCCCGGCCCTGGCCAAGGGCGCCTACGAGTTGGTCAGCCAGGAGGCCTTCGCCCTGGATACCCGGCTGAACCCGCCGGCGCCGTGAGAAAACCGGCCAGCCCCAGGCAATGAAGTGAAGGCAAGGCTCCATATTCGAGAGCCCCCTTCAATCAGGAAAGCATGCCGGCGTGCCCTGCATGCCCGGCGGCCTTCCGCGCCTGCTGCCCTGAGCTACTTGGCGAACAACTGGCCGATGTCCTTGAACGCCTTGAACTCCAGGGCGTTGCCGCAGGGGTCGAGGAGGAACATCGTCGCCTGCTCGCCCACCTGGCCCTTGAAGCGCACGTAGGGCTCGATCACGAAGCGCACGTCGAACCCGCGCAGGCGCTCGGCCAGCGCCTCCCACTGCGCCCAGTCGAGCACGATGCCGAAGTGCGGCACCGGCACGTCGTGGCCGTCCACCGGGTTGCAATGGGCGCTTTCCTGGGATGCGGTGCGCGGGTGCTCGTGGATCACCAACTGGTGGCCGTAGAAGTCGAAGTCCACCCACTGGGCGCTGGAGCGGCCCTCCTCCAGGCCGAACACCTCGCCGTAGAAGCGGCGGGCGGCGGGCAGGTCGTGGACGGGGATGGCGAGGTGGAAGGGGCGAAGGCTCATGGATGGCTCCTGGCGGTGGCGTGGGTTGCTTTCAGCCTAGGCCAACCGTCAGCGCTCTTCGCGGGTATGCCATACACGAAGCAGATGGATGTCGGAGCCCCGTATCTCGTAGCGCATCTCGTAATGGCCAACCAGAAGCCGCCGGACATCACGCGGCACGAACTCATCCAGGCGCTCACCGAGACGTGGGTTGGTCAGTAAGACAGCCGGCGCGGCGACCAGTTGCTGGGCGGTACGGGCCGCCGCAGACCGATTCACCGGAGCGAGAAACTCGTGGAGCCGTGCCAGATCGGACAAAGCCTTGCTCGTCCACTGCAACGCCATCAGCGCGGTACCGGCAGCGGTAGCGGTGTGTCGGAGTCCAGGCTCTCCGCCCAGGCCTGGACGGACTGATGATCGATTACCCGGCCGGCATCCACATCGGCCAGGGCCTCGCGAGTCAAGCGGCTACGCTCGTCCTCCTGGTCTAGCCAGGCGGACAAGGCCTGCTTGACGATCCAGTTCTTCGAGCGTTCCAGGCGCTCGGCGATTTCGTCCACGCGCTCCGCCAGTTCGACGGGAACGTGAGCGGTGACCGAGCGAGTCTTGTAAGTCGTGGCCATGTCAAGTGCCTCCTGGGCAGAGTTAGTCATTTCGATTAAAAACCAATCGTAACCAATAAAGATAAGGCGTCAAGCGATACTCACCAGGCTCAGTGGAAGACTTAAGCAGCAAACGGTTGCGACCTCGCTGTTCTTCGTGGGGCGCTCGATCCAAACGTCATGGCGACCGGACACCCTGTCGAGGCCAAAGCACTTAGACCGATAAATGCTTAACAAATGAAAACTCAGTATTTATGGTTCTAACACAACCCCAGCTAGGCTAGCCCCATCTTCACCGCCGCCCCCTTGAGGAGTCGCCATGGACCGCACCGACAACGTCATCGACCTCGCCCGCTACCGCACGCGCCGCCAGGCACGCCGCATGGCCGAGCTGATGTGGGCGATGTACGCGAGCCGCGCCGGCTTCGGTGCCGCCCAATGGGTGCAGCAGCAGCGCGACAGCGGCATCCGCGAGGCCTGAACATGGGCCTGCCGCTTTCCACCGACGCCACCGAGGCGGGCCTGGAGGCCGCCCCGGCGGCCGCCGACGACCCCATCGGCCAGCGCGTGGCGCACAACCTGCTGCGCCTGCGCGGCAAGCGCAACCTCTCCCTCGACGGCCTGGCGCGGCTGTCCGGGGTGAGCCGGGCGATGCTGGCGCAGATCGAGTCCGGGCGCAGCGTCCCCTCGATCAAGGTGCTGTGCAAGATCGCCCAGGGCCTGAAGGTCTCGGTGGCGGCCTTCCTCGACGACCGCGCCTTCGACGGCGTGGCCCTGCTGCCGGCGCGCGAGAGCAAGCGCCTGGTCAGCGGTGACGGCGCCTTCGTCAGCCGCGCGCTCTTCCCCTTCGACGTCTCGCGCCAGGTGGAATTCTACGAACTGCGCCTGGCCGGCCTGGCCATCGAGCACTCCGCCGGCCACGCCCCCGGCACCCGGGAGAACCTGGTGGTGGCCCAGGGCGTGCTGGAGATCGCGGTGAACGAGGAGCGCTTCCTGCTCGGCACCGGCGACTCCATCCTGTTCTATGCCGACCAGGCGCACAGCTACCGCAACCCGGCCGACAGCGAGGCCGTGGCCTACCTGGTCACCACCTACGCCGAACGCCTGGACTGAGACGGCGGCGCAAAACGAAAGGCCCGGCGGGTTTCCCCACCGGGCCTTTCTCGTTCAGCGCGCCGCGATCAGCAGGTGCAGCACATCATCGGCATGCCGTTGCAGCTCATCATCATCGGCATGCCGCATTCCATCATCTTGTTCATCAGCATGCAGCAGTTCTTGAACATCTCCATGTTCATACCCTGCATCGGCATCATCTTGCACATCATGGCGTCGCCCTGCATGGAGCACTCCATCATGCACTTCATCGACGGCATGGGCATGCCCATCATCATCGGCATCATGTTCATCATGCCCATCATCGGCATCATCGCCATGCCGGTCTGGGACATGCACATCATCGACATGTTGCCGCAGTGCATCATCATCGGCATGCCGCAGTTCATCATCATCGCCATCATTTCGGCGTTGTTGCGGAACATGGCCGCGTCCATGCCCATGGCCGGCATCATCTTGCACATCATGCCGTCGTCCTGCATTTCGCACTGCAGGGTCGCCATCATCATCGGCATGCCCATCATCGGCATCATCGGGTTGGCGTTCATCGGCATCTGCATGGCATTCATCATCTTGGTATCTCCCTGAACTGGACGGAATGGATAACTGCGAATGGCTGCGATTCTAGGCCGACGGTGCGGGCGGACAAGCTGGCGGGGCAGCGGCGGATTGCTTCGCCGGCCCTCGGGGAAACGGAGATCCAGTGGAGCACTCGTTCGTTATCGCTTCTTTATTTCCGTCATTGCAGGCAAACAAGATTCCATGACTGCCAAATAGACAACATGGATATCGCCTGCAGCACTAAGCAAATAACCGTAGTGAATAAACATTCTAAACAGGCCCGAAGATTTTCCTGCCGCCTCGCCTGGCCCCTGCCACACGCTTTCGCCGGCACATGAAAATGCCTTCGCGCTATTTATCGCCGGGGCACGGCCACCGCTATAGTGCCCGGCCAGCCCCGCGCCGCGCACGCACAGTTCCTCGCCATGGACAGCCAACGCCACATGAAACCCGAGCGCAGCGCTCGGCCCAGCTGGCCGCCCTCGTCGAAGCGGCGCGAACGGCCCCGCGGCAAGGCTGAGCCCACCCCAAAACTTGCAATTTTCCTATACTGTTCGCCAGCAGCGGCCCGCCTCCGCTCCGGCGAACCGGCCGGCGATTTGTGCCGGCCGGCGCTTTCCCTATACTGCCCGCCTCTTTAACCCACCGAGGGCCCCATGGATATCCAGCAGATGCGCCAGGCCGCCGCCGAGGCCGCCACCACCTTGCGCTCCCTGAGCCACCCGGACCGCCTGATGCTGCTCTGCCAGCTGAGCCAGGGCGAACGCTCGGTGGGCGAGCTGGAGGAACTCCTGGGCATCCAGCAACCCAACCTCTCGCAGCAGCTCGGCGTGCTGCGCAGCGAAGGCCTGGTCGACACCCGCCGCGACGGCAAGCGCATCTTCTACTCGGTGAAGGACCCCAAGGTACTGCACCTGCTGAGCACCCTCTACCTGCTCTACTGCCCGCAACCCTGACGTCTTCATATTGCCGAAAGGAATATTAAAATAAATTAATATTATAGTTAGATATTATACATTCTATTAAATTGACATCTCTTCAGGCGGCAAGGTGCCGCCTCGCCATGGGGAGTGTCGATTCATGCAAGTCCAGTCACGTCTGCTGCTCGGCCTGGTGGCCCTGGGCGGGCTCGCCAGCCCGGCGGCCCAGGCCACCAACGGCTATTTCTTCCACGGCTACGGGATCAAGGCACAGGGCCAGGCCGGGGTCAGCATCGCCCAACCGCAGGACGCCCTCGCCGCCGCCAACAACCCGGCCGGCACCGCCTGGATCGGCGACCGCCTGGACCTGGGCGCGAGCCTGTTCGCCCCGGACCGCAGCGCCAGCATCGAGGGCAACGGCGCCGGCGCCAACGGCCACTACAACGGCAACGCGCGCAACCTCTTCCTGATCCCCGAGTTCGGCGTCAGCAAGCAGCTCAACGAGCGCCTGGGCGTGGGCCTGGCGGTGTACGGCAACGGCGGCATGAACACCGACTACCGGCGCAACCCCTACGCCGCCTTCGGCAGCCGCGGCAGCGCCGGGGTGGACTTCAGCCAGGTGTTCCTCACCCCCTCGGTGGCCTACCGCTTCAGCGAGCGGCAGTCCTTCGGCGCCGCGCTGAACATCGTCTACCAGCGCTTCGCCAGCAAGGGCCTGAGCGCCTTCGCCAACCCGATGTTCTCCAGCGACCCGGGCAACCTCGACGACCGCGACCACGACAGCTCCACCGGCGTCGGCGTGCGCCTGGGCTGGCAGGGCCAATTGACCGACGAACTCACCCTGGGCCTGACCTGGGCCTCGAAGATCAAGGCCGACAAGTTCGACCGCTACGCCGGCCTGTTCGCCGACGGCGGCAGCTTCGACGTGCCGGAGAACTACGGCGCCGGCCTGTCCTACAAGCTGACTCCGCGCCTGACCCTGGGCGCCGACGTGCAGGAGATCAAGTACGGCCACGTGACCTCGGTGGGCAACCCGTTCGACGCGCAGCAGCTGTTCGCCGGCAACCAGCTCGGCTCGAAGAACGGCCCCGGCTTCGGCTGGCGCGACATCACCGTGTACAAGTTCTCCGCCAGCTACCAACTGAGCCCGCAGCTGACCGTGCGCGGCGGCTACAGCCATGCCGAACAGCCGGTGCCGAGCAGCCAGACCTTCCTCAACATCCTCGCCCCCGGGGTGATCCGGGACCACGCCAGCCTCGGCCTGACCTGGAGCCCGTCGGCGGACAACGAGCTGAGCCTGGCCTACACCCACGGCTTCGAGGAGAAGGTCAAGGGCAGCGGCTCCATCGACCCGGCCTTCGGCGGCGGCGAGGCCGACCTGAAGATGAGCCAGGACATTCTCGGCGTCGGCTACGCCTGGAAGTTCTGACCCGCCAGCTGTTGCCCAGACAACAGCGAATCAACATTTTGCCCGCCAAGCAACAGCCCGCCGCCGCAGTGGCAGGCTGCAGGCCGCGAATCCCGGCGCTGGCACAGGGCTTGCCTTTTCCGCGGCGAGCCCTCCCACCTACAAGACTCACCGCCACGCGTGCATTCCCGGGGCAACGCCCCTTCCTTTCGACGATGGCAACGAGGACACCTTCATGAGCCTGGATATCTTCTGGTTCCTGCCCACTTCCGGCGACACCCGCTACCTGGGCCATTCCGGCAGCGGCCGGCCGGCGACCAACGAATACATGCGGCAGATCGCCGTGGCCGCCGACCAGCTCGGCTACGACGGCCTGCTGATCCCCACCGGCGCCAGCTGCCTCGACCCCTGGGTGACCGCCGCCAGCCTGGTGCCGGTGACCCGCCGCATCAAGCTGCTGGTGGCGCTGCGCACGTCCCTGGGCAACCCCACCGCCTCGGCGCGTCAGGCGGCCACCCTCGACCAGGCCAGCGGCGGCCGCCTGCTGCTCAACGTGGTGCCCGGCGGCGACGCCACCGAGCTGGCCGCCGACGGCGTGTTCTATTCCCACGACGAACGCTACGAGGCCTCCGACGAGTTCCTCGACATCTGGCGGCGCCTGCTCGGCGGCGAGACCGTCGACCACGACGGCAAGCACCTGCAGGTGCGCGGCGCGCAGAACTTCTTCCCGCCCGTGCAGCAGCCCTACCCGCCGTTGTACTTCGGCGGCTCCTCCCCCGCCGCCCACGAGCTGGCGGCCAAGCACGTCGACGCCTACCTGACCTGGGGCGAGCCGCCGGCGGCGGTGGCCGAGAAGATCGCCGACGTGCGCCAGCGCGCCGCCCGCCACGGCCGCACGGTGCGCTTCGGCGTGCGCCTGCACGTGATCGTCCGCGAGACCAACGAGAAGGCCTGGGCCGCCGCCGAGGAACTGATCAGCCACCTGGACGACGCCACCATCGCCGCGGCCCAGGCCAACTACGCGAAGATGGATTCCGAAGGCCAGCGGCGCATGGCTGCGCTGCACGGCGGCGACCGCAAGCGCCTGGAAGTCGCCCCCAACCTCTGGGCCGGCGTCGGCCTGGTGCGCGGCGGCGCCGGCACCGCCCTGGTGGGCGACCCGCAGACCGTGGCGGCGCGCCTGCTGGAGTACGCCGCGCTGGGCGTGGACAGCTTCGTGCTGTCCGGCTACCCGCACCTGGAGGAAGCCTACCGCTTCGCCGAACTGGTGTTCCCGCTGCTGCCGGGCAAGGGCCGGGTGACGGTCGACGGCGTGCTCACCGGCGGCGCCTTCGACGTGCGCGCAGGCCAGGGCAAGGAGCACGCGGCCTGACCACGCCTCGACGAGCGTAGGCGTGCGCCCGGGCGCCGGGGGCTATCCTGAAGCGGTGACCTTCAGGAAAAGACGAGGAGCAAGCGATGAGCGACCATCCATCGTCCCCACCCGGCCCCGACTTCGCCCAGGGCGTGCCCCTGGCGGACATCGTCGAAGGCAGCCCGCTCGCCGGCCAGGTCGGCGGCGAAGCGGCGCTGCTGGTGCGCCAGGCCGGCCAGCTGTACGCCATAGGCGCCACCTGCCCGCACTACGGCGCGCCCCTGGCCGAGGGCCTGGTCGACGGCGACACCCTGCGCTGCCCTTGGCACCACGCCTGCTTCCGCCTGCGCGACGGGCGCCTGCTGGGCCCGCCGGCACTGGACGACCTGCCGCGCTGGCAGGTGGACTGCCGCGACGGCAAGGCCTACGTCGGCGCCCCCCTGCCCGCCCCCGCGGCGGACCTGCCGGTCGGCGCGCAGGCACCGGCCTCGGTGGTGATCGTCGGCGGCGGCGCCGCCGGCAACGCGGCGGCCCTGGGCCTGCGCCACGAGGGCTACGACGGCCCCATCACCCTGCTCAGCGCCGACCCGGCCGCGCCCTACGACCGGCCCAACCTGTCCAAGGACTACCTGGCCGGCAGCGCCGACCCCGCCTGGCTGCCGCTGCGCCCGGCGGACTTCTACGCCAGCCAGCGCATCGAACTGCGCTGCGACACCCGCGTCAGCCACATCGACACTGCGCACAAGAAGCTGACCCTCGCCAGCGGTGCGGAACTGGACTACGGCGCCCTGGTGCTGGCCACCGGCTCCGCGCCGGCGCGCCTGGACGTGCCCGGCGCCGACCTGCCCCACGTCCGCGTGCTGCGCAGCCTCGCCGACTGCGACGAGCTGATCGCCCGTTGCGCCACGGCTCGCCGCTGTGTGGTGGTGGGTGCCGGCTTCATCGGCCTGGAAGTGGCCGCCTCGCTGCGCGCCCGCGGCCTGGAGGTACAGGTGGTGGCGCCAGGTGCGCGGCCCATGGAGCACGTCCTCGGCGAGGCCCTGGGCGACATGCTCCGGACCCTGCACGAGGCCCACGGTGTGGTCTTCCATTTCGGCACCGGGGTCACGGCGATCGAGGCGCAGCAGGTCCGGCTGGCCAACGGCGCGACGCTGCCGGCGGACCTGGTGGTGGTCGGCATCGGCGCCCGCCCCGAGCTGGACCTGGCCCGCGACGCCGGCCTGCGCCTGGACAAGGGCGTGCTGGTGGACGCCTGGCTGCGCACCAGCGCCCCGGACGTCTTCGCCGTGGGCGACATCGCCCGCTGGCCGGACGCCCGCACCGGCGAGGCGATCCGCGTGGAGCACTGGGCGGTCGCCGAGCGCCAGGCCCTGGTGGCGGCGCGCAACATCCTCGGCCACCAGCAGCGCTACACGGCAGTGCCGTTCTTCTGGACGCAGCAGTACGACGTCGGCATCAACTACGTCGGCCACGCCGAGCGCTGGGACCGCATCGACGTCGACGGCGACCCCGCCGCCCACGACTGCCGGGTGACCTACTGGCACGACGGCAAGGCGCTCGCCGTCGCCACCGTGGGCCGCGACCGGCAGAGCCTGGAGGCCGAGGCCGCCTTCGAGAAACAGACACCGGATTAGCCCCGTCCGGCACGACCGGCCATGCAAGGACAGGCCCATCTATGCGACAATCCGCGGCCTGTCCGGCATGAACCCCGCCCTTTAAGCGCAACAGCTTGGACATCGCGTCCAGATGCTGCTCTTCGCGCACGTCCGCTGGATGCACCGGCGCCCACGCAAATCCGGGCCCCGGAAACCCAGATTGGTATCGAATTGGTATCGGCCCGCTGCCAACACTGGCCCAGCGGCTCGCAAGTCATTGATAGGTAAAGCCCTTGATCTCCACCGCCAACATCACCATGCAGTTCGGCGCCAAGCCGCTGTTCGAAAACGTCTCCGTCAAGTTCGGCAACGGCAACCGCTACGGCCTGATCGGCGCCAACGGTTGCGGCAAGTCCACCTTCATGAAGATCCTCGGCGGCGAGCTGGAGCCCTCCTCCGGCCAGGTCATGCTGGAAAGCAACGTGCGCCTGGGCAAGCTGCGCCAGGACCAGTTCGCCTACGAGGACTTCACGGTGATCGACACCGTGATCATGGGCCACGAGGAACTGTGGAAGGTCAAGGCCGAGCGCGACCGCATCTACGCCCTGCCGGAAATGAGCGAGGACGACGGCATGGCCGTGGCCGAGCTGGAGGTGCAATTCGCCGAGTTCGACGGCTACACCGCCGAGTCCCGCGCCGGCGAGCTGCTGCTGGGCCTGGGCATTCCCCTGGACCAGCACTTCGGCCCGATGAGCGCCGTGGCCCCGGGCTGGAAACTGCGCGTGCTGCTGGCCCAGGCGCTGTTCTCCGACCCGGACCTGCTGCTGCTCGACGAGCCGACCAACCACCTGGACATCAACACCATCCGCTGGCTGGAAAACGTCATCACGGCGCGCAACAGCACCATGATCATCATTTCCCACGACCGCCACTTCCTGAACAGCGTCTGCACCCACATGGCCGACCTGGACTACGGCGAGCTGCGCCTGTTCCCGGGCAACTACGACGAGTACATGACCGCCGCCGAACAGGCTCGCGAGCGCCTGCTGTCGGACAACGCCAAGAAGAAAGCGCAGATCGCCGAGCTGCAGACCTTCGTCAGCCGCTTCTCGGCCAACGCCTCCAAGGCCAAGCAGGCCACCAGCCGCGCGCGCCAGATCGACAAGATCCAGCTGGAAGAGGTCAAGCCGTCCAGCCGCGTCAGCCCCTTCATCCGCTTCGAGCAGTTCAAGAAGCTGCACCGCCAGGCGGTGACCCTGGAGAACGTCAGCCAGGGCTTCGACGGCGTGCCCCTGTTCAAGAACCTGAGCCTGCAGGTGGAAGCCGGCGAGCGCATCGCCATCATCGGCCCCAACGGCATCGGCAAGACCACCCTGCTGCGCACCCTGGTCGGCGAGATGCCGCCGCAGGCCGGCGAGGTGAAGTGGACCGACAGCGCCGACGTCGGCTACTTCGCCCAGGACCACGCCGAGGACTTCGAAGAGGACTACAACCTGTTCGACTGGATGGCCCAGTGGACCCAGGGCGGCGAGCAGCTGGTGCGCGGCACCCTCGGGCGCATGCTGTTCTCCAACGACGACATCAAGAAGTCGGTGAAGGTGATCTCCGGGGGCGAACAGGGCCGCATGCTGTTCGGCAAGTTGATCCTGAAGAAGCCCAACGTGCTGCTGATGGACGAACCGACCAACCACCTGGACATGGAGTCCATCGAGGCGCTCAACCTGGCCCTGGAGAACTACCCGGGCACGCTGATCTTCGTCAGCCACGACCGCGAGTTCGTGTCCTCCCTGGCCACCCGCATCATCGAGCTGTCGGAGAACGGCGTGACCGACTTCAGCGGCAGCTACGACGACTACCTGCGCAGCCAGGGCGTGATCGTCTGACGCCCCCGCCAGGGGATGCCAC
>NZ_QGSL01000106.1:382949-383465 GCF_003176655.1 Pseudomonas sp. RW407
TTGCCGTCGGCGTGCTCGATGACCAGTACTTCACCGTTGGGCTTGCGCTGCAGGCGGGTGGTCTGGCCGAGGGCGTCGGTGATGGCCACCAGGTGCTGGCGGTCGTCGTATGCGTAGCGGGTCTGCTGGCCGGAGCAGTCCTGGTAGCGCTCCACCTGGGCCAGGCCGTTCCACCACAGGTGCTTGCGCTTGCGCAGGGCGTCGACGATGGTGTGCGGCAGGCCGTCCTCGCCGTTGAAGTATTCGGTGCTGTGGCCTTCGGCGTCGGTTTCCTCGATGAGGTTGCCCCGGGCGTCGTAGCGGGCCTTCCAGGTGCTGCCGTCGGGGTAGGCCACTTCGCTCACGAGGTTCGTCGCGAGGTGGTGCTGGTAGCGGATGCTGCGGCCCAGCGGGTCGATTTCCTCGACCAGGCGCGAGTACTCGTCGTACTTGAGCTGCACGCGGTTGCCGTCGGGCAGTTGCAGGCCGGTCATGTTGCCGGCGTCGTCCAGCTCGATGCGGTATTCCTCGCCGCCG
>NZ_QGSL01000106.1:383475-384833 GCF_003176655.1 Pseudomonas sp. RW407
TCCTGCTCTTCGTAGGAGCGAGCTTGCTCGCGAAGGGAGTTTCCCGGCAGCTGCGGTGTTTTGGATCGACTCCGCTCCCTCTCCCTAACCCTCTCCCTGAAGGGAGAGGGGACCGTTCGGAGCGCTTGGGTATTCCCGCATCAGCCGGCAGCTCCGGCGCTTTCGGCTAAAGCCATTGTCGACGTTGGCACGGACAAGCCCCCTCTCCCTTCAGGGAGAGGGCTGGGGAGAGGGCTCTCTTTGCAGAGCCCAACCTCCGCCTCAACCCCATCGGAAGTCCGTAGGGCGGACTCCGTCCGCGATTGGATTCGCCGGCCACACCGGACGCCCCGGTGGCACGGCCTGGGTTTTCGCGTCAGGGGGAGGTTGGCGTGTGCGGAGCAATATCCGCGAGCAAGGAGCGGGCGTCCTTCTCTCGCCCACAAAAAACGCCGTTTCCCCTCACCGGGAAAACGGCGTCCTGTCTTGCGGCGCAGGCCCTTACTCGAAGCGGTTGCCCGGCAGGTCGGCCTTGGCCAGGGTCTCCGGCAGCACGCGCTTGGCCGCCAGGTAATGGCGTTGCCAGTACTTGTCGTTGAGGTTGGCCACCTTCACCTTCTGCCCGCGGCGCGGGGCGTGGACGAAGCGGTCGTTGCCGACGTAGATGCCCACGTGGTCGACGTTGCGGCTGCGGATGCGGAAGAACACCAGGTCGCCGGGCTGCAGGTCGCGGCGCGCCACCTTGGGGTTGCTGCTCTGGTAGATGGCCCGGGCGGTGCGCGGCAGCTCGACGTCGTCGACGTCGCGGAACACGTACTTGACCAGGCCGCTGCAGTCGAAACCCTTGGGCGAGGTGCCGCCCCAGCGGTAGGGCGTGCCGATCATGCTGAAGGCACGCTGGGTGACCTGGTGGGCGTCACTGGGCTGCGGCTTCGCCGGCTGGGCGATGCTCAGCAGCTCCTTGCCCTGCACCGGGACACGGAGTTCGAGAGGGGCGGGCGCGTAGGAGCGCGTGGCCCGTGGGGAAGCTTCCACCCCGGTTACAACGGCGGCCAAACTGGCTGCCAAGCCTATGGAAAGGCATGTCAAAAGGGTACTGCGCATTCGGCATGTCTTCTTTCTGGTTGTGGATGTAACCCAGACTCCGCTGGATCGCCGTTGCTCTTCGGCGGGCGATGGTTTCCTTTGGTCCGCGAAAAATTCCGCGCATTCTGACCGACTTTTCGTGACTGTGTTTTGACCGTCCGTCGCTTGCGGGGGACGCCGTGTGACTCGGCGGGCATTCGATGACATGTGTCCGGAGCGCCCGGTGGGGTGCCGGCCTTATAGCTGAAAGCCCTATGCCAGGCAGCTTGCCGGGAGATGGCCAAAGGCCGCGC
>NZ_QGSL01000106.1:384843-386871 GCF_003176655.1 Pseudomonas sp. RW407
CCCTCCCCCACCGGCAAGAGCGCTTCCCGGTTGTGCCGGTGCATCGGGCTGACTCCCCCTCTCCCTAACCCTCGACTGCACCCCGCGACACAGACTCCAAGGCCCTTCAGGAAAAACGAGCACCACCTCCCCCAGCAATCTCCTCGAACATCCACTCACGCAGAGCACAAATACGCGGATCCGCCCCCATGCCTTGCGGATAGACCAGGTAATAGGCGTATTCCGGCGTAAGACTGATACCGATATCGAACAGGCGCACCAGACGCCCCTCGGCCAAGTCTCGGGCGACCATCGACAACTCGACCAGACCGATGGCGTTGCCGTCGACGACCGCTTGCACTACATGACTCGAATCGCCGAATGCGACCGAACGACTGGCGTCGAAATCATCGACACCAGCGGCCACCATCCACATCGACCAGTTCGGCCAGACCAGACCGTTCACCTCGCAATCGACGTGGCAGAGCATCTCCCCGAGCAGATCGCGAGGCTCACTCAAGCGCCGCTCCGTCGCCAGCAGGCGTGGGCTGCAGACCGGCACCACTACGCTGTCGAAAAGACGCTCGGCGCAGGTGTTTTCGTAGTGACCTGCGCCAAAGCGAATCGCAACGTCCACATCGTCGACCGCGAAGTCGCGAACCTGGTCGGAGATATCAAACGTGAGCTCAAGGTCAGGATGTGCGGTCCTGAAGCCTTCCAGGCGCGGTAATAGCCAGTGAGTGGCGAAGCGGGCGCCCAGAGACACCCGCAAGTGTCCTTCACCACGCTGCATGCGCCGTGCTCTCGCGGTAGCCCGCTGCAGATTGTCGAGAGCATCGGCAGCCGCTTCGAAGAGCACACGGCCGGCAGGCGTCAGCTCGATGCTGCGGCTGCTGCGGACGAAGAGCGTCAGCCCGAGTTGCGCCTCCATCTCCTTGATCCGGTAGCTGACCGCCGCGGGGGTCAACCCCACTTCATGGGCGGCACGGGTGAAATTCAGGTGGCGTGCGGCCGCCTCGAATGTCCTCAGCAGGCGTGTACCCGGTAGTGATCTGCTCATCGATCTTCAAAATTTCCTTGATGATCCATCGGAAACTACTCGTTTCCCCAAGGCACGGCAACGCATCGAGAATAGCCTGGCTTGATATCCATCATCCCAAGGAGCCAGCCCGTGAGCGCCCAATCCTTCGTCCCCCTCGTCCAGCACAACGGCCAACCCGCCACCCGGGAAACCCTGGCGCTGCTGGCCTTCTCCGGCTTTGCCCATTTCACGGCCATGCAGGTGCGCGATCGCCGCATCCGCGGGCTCGACTTGCATCTGGAGCGCCTGCGGATGGCATCACTGGCACTGTTCGGAGTTCCGCCGGAAGAAGAACGGCTTCGCTCCTACCTGCGCGCCACCCTGGAAAACGGCCCGGCAGACCTTTCCCTGACCGTAACGCTCCACTCACCGGCAGGAGAGTTCGTCGCCGAGGATGTTGCCGCGCCCGACGTCCTGACCCGCACCGGGCCGGCGTCATCCGGCCCGCAGGGACCTCTCTCGCTGGCGCTGTTCGAGCACGAACGCTACCTGCCCACCATCAAGCACGTGGGCGAAGGCGCCAAGACCCACCTGCTGCGCCAGGCAGTCGCCCAAGGGTTCGACGATGCGCTCTTCGTAGATCGCCATGGGCGCATCAGCGAGGGCAGCATCTGGAATATCGCCTTCTGGGACGGCAGTACGATGGTCTGGCCACAGGCGGACAAGCTGGCCGGTACAACCATGGGCATCGTCCGACGCCAACTCGCACGGATCGGCATCCCACAGCGAGAACAGGAAATCACTCCAGCCGATTTGCCGGGATTCGCTGGCGCCGCACTGATGAACTCCTGGACACCGGGCGTAGCCGTGCACCGCATAGGCTCGACACTCATTCCGCGAGACCCGGCCTTCATGGAGTTACTACACCATGTCTACGGACAGGAGCCACTGGTCGCCCCCTGAATCGCCATCCTTTGGCGAAACCTCCCCGATCCTGTGCCATCTTCATAAGGCCCAGGCCCCCGGAG
>NZ_QGSL01000106.1:386881-401515 GCF_003176655.1 Pseudomonas sp. RW407
GCCCGGCTTCAAGGGCGCCAAGCCCTACCACCAGGCCTACGAACGCGGCGTGAAGCTGATCGGCGCCACCGCGCACTACGTCACCAGCGACCTCGACGAGGGCCCGATCATCGAGCAGGAAGTACAGCGCGTGGACCACGCCTACAGCCCCGAGGCGCTGGTCGCCATCGGCCGCGCCACCGAGACCGTCGCCCTCTCCCGGGCGCTCAAGTACCACCTGCAGCACCGCGTGTTCATCAACCGCGACAAGACCGTGATCTTCTCCTGACAACTACGAACGTGGAGCACCGGACATGAAGCAAAGAGTCGCCATCATCGGCGCCGGCCCCAGCGGCCTGGCCCAGCTGCGCGCCTTCCAGTCGGCGAAGGAAAAAGGCGCCGACATTCCCGAACTGGTCTGCTTCGAGAAGCAGGCCGACTGGGGCGGCATGTGGAACTACACCTGGCGCACCGGCCTGGACGAGCACGGCGAGCCGGTGCACGGCAGCATGTACCGCTACCTCTGGTCCAACGGGCCGAAGGAATGCCTGGAGTTCGCCGACTACAGCTTCGACGAGCACTTCGGCCGGCCCATGGGCTCCTACCCGCCGCGCGAGGTGCTCTGGGACTACATCAAGGGCCGCGTGGTCAAGGCCGGCGTGCGCCCCTACATCCGCTTCAACACCACGGTGCGCAACGTCACCTGGGACGAGGCCAGCGGCACCTTCGAGGTCACCGCCCACAGCTACGACGACGACCGCACCTACAGCGAGGCCTTCGACTACGTGGTGGTCGCCAGCGGCCACTTCTCCACGCCCAACGTGCCCTACTTCGACGGCTTCGAGAGCTTCGCCGGGCGCGTGCTGCACGCCCACGACTTCCGCGACGCCCTGGAATTCCAGGGCAAGGACGTGCTCATCGTCGGCGGCAGCTACTCGGCCGAGGACATCGGCTCGCAGTGCTTCAAGTACGGCGCGCGCTCCATCACCAGCTGCTACCGCAGCGCCCCGATGGGCTACAAGTGGCCGGAGAACTGGGAGGAAAAGCCGCTGCTCACCCGCGTCAAGGGCAGCACCGCCTTCTTCGCCGACGGCAGCAGCAAGCGCGTCGACGCCATCATCCTGTGCACCGGCTACAAGCACCACTTCCCCTTCCTGCCCGAGGAGCTGCGGCTGAAGACCGACAACCGCCTGTGGCCGCTGAACCTCTACAAGGGCGTGTTCTGGGAGCAGAACCCGCGGCTGATCTACCTCGGCATGCAGGACCAGTGGTACAGCTTCAACATGTTCGACGCCCAGGCCTGGTACGCCCGCGACGTCATCCTCGGGCGCATCGCCCTGCCGGAGCCGGCGCTGATGCGCGCCGAGGACCTGGCCTGGCGCCAGGAGGAGGAAACCCTGGAGAACGCCCGGCAGATGTTCGAGTTCCAGGGCGAGTACATCCGCCAGCTGATCGAGGCCACCGACTACCCCAGCTTCGACATCGCCGAGGTGAACAACACCTTCCTGCAATGGAAGCAGGACAAGTACGAAAACATCATGGGCTACCGCGACAAGTGCCACCGCTCGCTGATCACCGGCACCCTCGCCACGCCGCACCACACGCCCTGGCTGCAGGCCCTGGACGATTCGCTGGAGGCCTACCTGGCCGACCAGCCGGTGGACCAGCTCAGGAAAGCCCTCTGAGCCCTCTCCCGGGGCGGCCCCGCCGCCCCGCCCTGCGTGGAGCACGACCATGAACCTGCCCGTGACGAGCCGCCCCCTGGAGCCGGCCCTGTTCGCCCGCGCCCCGGCGCTGGAGCGCCACCGCGTCGCCCCCGGCGGCCTGACCGTGCTGGCCCTGGAAGCCGGCGACCGCCTGCAGGTCGTCGACCTGGAAGGCGACCAGGCCGCCGAGCTGCTGGCCTTCACCACCGACGGCCGGCCGGCGCTGGCCGAACTCGGCCTGGCGCCCAGCCCCGGCGCCGCCTTCATCCACCACCTGATGCACGACGGCAGCCGCGAGGCCGCCCACGTCAGCGCCGGCCTGGTGCGGCGCGGCGTCGACTGCCGCCACCTGCCGAGCGCCGCGCGGCTGTGGGAGAGCGGTGCGCCGGCCGGCTACAGCCGCACACTCGACGCCGGTGCGGCGCTGCTGGTGCTGGTCGCCGCCCCCGGCGGACGCACGGCGGTGGACAGCCAGGCGCGGGCCAGCGAGCTGCGCCTGCTGGTGCACCGCGCCAACCCGCGCCAGGTGCTCGCCCCGCCGCTGCCGGCGCCGTTGGGCGAGGTGCTGGACGAATTCACCATCCGCCCCGGCACAGCCAACGCCTACACAGTCGCCGCCGGGCAATACATCCAGGTGCTCGACGTCGCCGGCCGGCAGTGCTCGGACTTCGTCGCCTTCGACCGCCGCGGCCTGGACGCCGGCCGCGAGATCGACCTCGACCCCACCGTCACCCGCACCCTCAACGGCAACGCCTACCCCGGCCCGGGCCTGTACAGCCGCTTCTACGACCGCGACCTGCAGCCGATGCTGGAGGTGCTGCGCGACACCGTGGGCCGCCACGACACCTTCGCCCTGGCCTGCACCGCGCGCTACTACGAGGCCCAGGGCTACTTCGGCCACGCCAACTGCAGCGACAATCTCAGCCGCGCCCTCGCCGCCCACGGCGTGCGCGGCCGCGCCGGCTGGCCGGCGATCAACTTCTTCTTCAACACCGGGGTGGACGCGCACCAGCAGCTGACCCTCGACGAGCCCTGGTCGCGCCCCGGCGACTACGTGCTGCTGCGCGCCATGACCGACCTGGTCTGCGCCAGCAGCTCCTGCCCCGACGACATCGACCCGGCCAACGGCTGGCAGCCCACCGACATCCACGTCCGCGTGTACAGCGAAAAGGAGCGTTTCAGTATCGCCATGGCCAACCGCAAGACGCCCGACGCCGACCCGGTGCTGACCCGCGAAAGCGGCTTCCACCCCGGCACCTCCGCCCTCACCCGGCAGTTCGTCGACTACCGCGGCTTCTGGACGCCGACCCATTTCGACGGCTACGGCGCCATCGAGGAGTACCACGGCTGCCGCGAGAAGGTGGCGGTGATGGACCTTTCCGCCCTGCGCAAGTTCGAGGTGCTGGGCCCCGACGCCGAGGCACTGCTGGACTACTGCCTGACCCGCGACGTGCGCAAGCTCGCGGTGGGCCAGGTGGTCTACTCGGCCATGTGCTACGAGCACGGCGGCATGCTCGACGACGGCACCCTGCTGCGCCTGGGGCCGGACGCCTTCCGCTGGATCGGCGGCGAGGACTACGCCGGCGACTGGCTGCGCGAGCAGGCGCAGAAGCTGGGCATGAAGGTGTGGGTGAAGAGCGCTTCCGAGCAGATCCACAACATCGCCGTGCAGGGCCCGCTGGCCCGCGAACTGCTCAAGGGCATGGTGTGGACGCCGGGCACCCAGCCGAAGCTGGAGGACCTGGGCTGGTTCCGCTTCCTCAGCGGCCGCCTGGACGACTACAACGGCCCGCCGCTGATGGTCTCGCGTACCGGCTACACCGGCGAGCTGGGCTACGAGCTATGGTGCCACCCGAGCGACGCCATGGCCGTGTGGAACCGCCTGTGGCAACTGGGCGAGCCCCTGGGCCTGGTGCCCCTGGGCCTGCATGCGCTGGACACGCTGCGCATCGAGGCCGGGCTGGTGTTCGCCGGCTACGAGTTCGACGACCAGACCGACCCCTTCGAGGCCGGCATCGGCTTCTGCGTGCCGCTGAAGACCAAGCAGGCCGACTTCATCGGCAAGGATGCCCTGCTAAGGCGCAGCGCCAACCCGCAACGCCGCCTGGTGGGGCTGGAACTGGAGGGTAACGAGACGGCGCACCACGGCGACTGCGTGCACGTCGGCCGCGCCCAGGTGGGCGTAATCACCAGCGCCACCCGCTCGCCGCTGCTGGGCAGGAACATCGCCCTGTGCAGGCTGGACGTGGGTTACTGCGAGCCGGGCACGCCGGTGCAGGTCGGCAAGCTCGACGGCCAGCAGAAGCGCATCCCCGCGCGGGTGGCCGCCGGCACCGTGGCCTACGACCCGCAGAAGAGCCGCGTGCGCGCCTGAGGCGCTTTCTGGAGTGGCTTTTGCAAGGCTGCAGCCAGACACGTCGCTCGCAGCCCCAGGAGGAAAGGCCGATGTGGTTCAGCAAGGCATCCCGCAACCTGGCCGAGGAACTCGGCCAGTGGCTCGACCAGCTTCCCAGCGCACCGGACACGGCGCCCCCGCGGCACTGCGAACCGCGCCTGCGTAGCAGCCTGGAGCGCCTGCAGAGCGGCTGGCACGAACTGTTGAGCTTCCGCCAGCACGCCGAACGCCAGGCGCCGCCGCCCTGCAGCGCCGAGGAATACGCCGCGCTGACGAAACGCCTGGCCCAGGCCGAACAGCAGAACCTGCAATTGCGCGGCGAGCTGGAACAGCAGCAGGGCCAGTTGACGGCCCTGGAGGCCGAGCGCCGCCAATGGCAGGAGGAACGCGAGGTCTGGGAGCTGACCCAGCGCACCCTCACCGAGGGCTGCTGGGCGATGAACGTGGTCAACGGCGACCCCGACCACCCGCACAACCTGATCCGCTGGTCCGAGCAGTTCCGCGAGCTGATCGGCTACCGGCGCGAGGAGTTCCCCGACGGCTGGGACAGCTACTTCGGCGTGGTCAACCCGGACGACCTGAAGACGGTCATGCAGACCTTCAACGCCGCCATGGCCGACGCCAGCGGCGACGGTTCCTACGCAGTGGAATACCGCATGCGCCACAAGACCCGCGGCGAGGTCTGGTTCCGCGAACGCGGCCGCTGCCTGCGCGACGGCCGCGGTCGGCTGGTGTACGTCACCGGCGCGGTGCGCGAGATCAGCGACGAGAAAGCCGCCGCGGCCCTGCACGAACGCGAGCAGGCGAACATCCAGGCCACCTACGGGCAGATCGCCCAGGTGGCCGGGGTGATCCGCGGCATCGCCGAACAGACCAACCTGCTGGCCCTCAACGCCGCCATCGAAGCCGCCCGCGCCGGCGACCAGGGCCGCGGCTTCGCCGTGGTGGCCGACGAGGTGCGCAACCTGGCGCGGCGCACCCAGGAGTCGGTGCAGCAGATCCAGGCGATGCTGCAGCAGCACTGAACTGGCAGGGCGCACGCTTTTCGTAGGATCGAGGGGGCGCCTAGCTCTTGCTCGCGAACGGTGCTCGCCGGCAGCAGCTGTGCTTGAGATGAACGCCGTCCCCTCTCCCCAGCCCTCTCCCTTCAGGGAGAGGGGGCCGTTCGGCGTGCGCTGCAAGTATGGCCTCAGCCGGAAATGGCAGGAGTGCTCTGATGTTCCAGACGGCAGAGGACAGTCCCCTCTCCCTTCAGGGAGAGGGTTAGGGAGAGGGCGCTCTCAACCCCAGCACCTCCGTCCCCCCCTGTAGGAGCGGGCCCTGCCCGCGATTTCGCGCGCAGGGCGCGCTCCTACATGGCAATGGCGCGAATGGGACAGCATCCACGATGGCCTCCTACGCCACCTGCCCTCCCCCCACCAGCTTCAGCCCGACGATCCCACCCACGATCATCACCAGGCACAACGCCTTCAACGCCCCCAGCGGTTCGCCGAGGAACAGGCTGCCGTAGGCCACCGTCCCCAGGGTGCCGATGCCCACCCACACGGCGTAGGCCAGGCCCAGCGGCAGCTCGCGCACGGACAGGCTCAGCAGGTAGATGCTCAGCGCCAGGAACACCCCGCAGTACAGGCTCGGCCCTAGCCGGGTGAAGCCTTCGGTGCGGGGGATGATCGAGGCGTAGAGCACTTCGCAGAGCCCCGCCAGGACCAGGTAGCCCCAGCCGTTCAACCAGGCCATCGGTCATTTCTCCTTTCCCAAAAAGAACGCCGACGCGGGGGCGTCGGCGCAGGGTGGCGCGAGGGGCTCAGACGGCGTCTTCGCCCAGCTCGCCGGTGCGGATGCGCACGATGCTCTCCAGGTCCTGGACGAACACCTTGCCGTCGCCGATCTTGCCGGTGCGCGCCGCCTTGAGGATGGCGTCGACGGCGGCCTGGCACAGGGCGTCGGCGACCACCACTTCCAGCTTCACCTTGGGCAGCAGCTCCACGACGTACTCGGCGCCCCGGTAGACCTCCGAATGGCCCTTCTGCCGGCCGTAGCCCTTGACCTCGGTGGCGGTCACGCCGTGCACGCCGGCCTCGGTCAGCGCCAGGCGCACGTCGTCCAGGCGGAACGGCTTGATGATCGCGGTGATGAGTTTCATGGCAGCGATCCTCAGTTGGAGTACTTGTAGCCGACTTCGCCGTGGGCGGAGAGGTCCAGCCCATCCACCTCGGCTTCCTCGTCCACGCGCAGCCCACCGCACAGCGCCGCGGCCACCTTGAAGGCGACCAGGCTGGTGATGGCCGAGAAGCCGATGCTGAACAGCAGCACGCCGCCATTGACCAGCAACTGGTCGAACAGCCCGCGGCCCTCGGGGAAGCCCTGGCCGCCGATGGCGCTGAGGGCGAACACCGGGGTCAGCAGGCCGCCGAGGATGCCAGCCACGCCGTGCACGCCGAACACGTCGAAGGCGTCGTCCAGGCCGATCATCGGCTTGAGCTTGTCCACCGACCAGACGCACACCGGGCCTGCGATCAGGCCGAGCAGGATGGCGCCCATGGGGCCGACGTAGCCGCAGGCCGGGGTGATCGCCACCAGCCCGGCGATGGCGCCGGAGACCGCGCCGAACAGGCTCGGCCGGCCCTTGTGCTGCCACTCCACCAGCATCCAGGCCAGGGCGCCGGCGCAGCTGGCGAGCATGGTGTTGACCATCACCAGCATGGCGAAGCCGCTGGCGGCCAGCGCGCAGCCGCCGCAGAAGCCCAGCCAGCCCACCCACAGCAGCGAGCCGCCGGTGAGCGTCATGGTCATGTTGTGCGGCGCCAGGGTGGCGGTGCCGAAGCCGCGGCGGCGGCCCAGCAGCCAGGCGCCCACCAGCGAGGCGATGCCGACGTTGAGGTGCACCACGTTGCCGCCGGCGAAGTCCTGCACGCCCAGGTTGAACACCCAGCCGCCGCCCCAGGCCATGTGCGCCATGGGGATGTAGTTGATGGTCAGCCACACCGCCATGAACACCATGACCGCACCGAACTTCATGCGCTCGGCGAAGGCGCCGACGATGATCGCCGGGGTGATGGCGGCGAACAGCAGCATGAACAGGAAGTACAGGTACTCGGGGATGGTGCCGACCACCGAGTCCTTGGTGATGCCGACCATGAACAGCTTGTCCAGGCCGCCGATCACCGACTGCAGCGCGCCGCCGTCGGTGAAGGTCAGGCTGTAGCCGTAGACGGCGAACAACACCGACATCAGCGACGCGGTGCAGAACACCTGCATGAGGATCGACAGCACGTTCTTGGTCCGCGCCATGCCGCCGTAGAACAGCGCCAGGCCCGGCAGGGTCATCAGCAGCACCACCAGCGAGCAGAGCGCGACGAAGGCGGTGTCGCCGCTGTTGATCGCCGGCGGCGCCTCGTCCGCCAGGGCGGCGACACTGCCGAACAGCAGGGAAAGGCCCAACATACTGCGGCTCACATGTGAAAACCGGATCATTGCCTGTTGCCTCCAACCGACGGGGACGGGGCCGGCCCGCGGTCGGATGCACGGGCCGGCGTTTCGAGCGCCCTGGGCAGGTGGACGGGCCGCAGCCAGTGCCTTCCTGTAGGGCAACTTTATTTCCTTATAGGCATAGCAATTGGCCTGCCAAGGCCCGTCGGGGGCGGCCAATTTTTGCTATGTGGTTGAATGGAAAGGGTTTGTTTTGGCAGGCGGGTAAGCGGGCCGAGGCCCTGATCGGCAGGTCGCGCATTTTCTTGGTGCGAATTTGAATTTCCTGCCAGGCAATATGGCAGCCCTGTCTGGCGTTGGTGCGGGGCTCGGCAAATCGCGGATAAGATCCGCTCCGCCACCCCACCGCACCATCCCCTGTAGGAGCGCGCCCTGCGCGCGATTTCGCGGGCAGGGCCCGCTCCTACAATTGCCATGAGGCACGGTACCCCGTAGGGCGCATAACCGTTCGCGGTTATCCGCCGTTGACCGGAACACCGGTGCCCGGGGCTGCCGACGAATACGGCTCCTCGCAGGATGGGTGGAGCGAAGCGATACCCATCCTGCGGAAGACGCCACCGAGCGCCCAGGAACCGTAGGAGCGGACTCCGTCCGCGATGTCCCCTGCCGGAGAAAACAAAAAGGCCGGCGATCGCTCGCCGGCCTTCGGTATCACCCGCTGGGGCTCAGTACTGCACCTGCCCCGGCACCCAGCTGGTGCCGGCCAGCGGCACGCGGGCCATGGCCGCGGCTTCCACGGTCAGGGCCACCAGGTCCTCGGGGTCGAGGTTGTGCAGGTGCGACTTGCCGCAGGCGCGGGCCATGGTCTGGGCCTCCAGCACCAGCACCCGCAGGTAGTTGGCCAGGCGGCGGCCGGCTTCCACCGGGTCCAGGCGCCTGGACAGCTCCGGGTCCTGGGTGGTGATGCCGGCCGGGTCGCGGCCGTTCTGCCAGTCGTCGTAGAAACCGGCGGCCGAGCCGATCTTCCTCAGCTCCTCGTCCAGGCGCGGGTGGTTGTCGCCCAGGGCCACCAGCGCGGCGGTGCCGATGGCCACCGCGTCGGCGCCCAGGGCCATGGCCTTGGCCACGTCGGCGCCGTTGCGGATGCCGCCGGAGACGATCAGCTGCACCTGGCGGTGCATGCCCATCTCCTGCAGCGCCTGCACCGCCTGGGGAATGGCCGGCAGGATGGGAATGCCGACGTGCTCGATGAACACTTCCTGGGTGGCCGCGGTGCCGCCCTGCATGCCGTCGAGGACGATCACGTCGGCGCCGGCCTTCACCGCCAGCTTGACGTCGTAGTACGGGCGGCTGGCGCCGATCTTCACGTAGATGGGCTTCTCCCAGTCGGTGATCTCGCGCAGCTCGGCGATCTTGATCGCCAGGTCGTCCGGGCCGGTCCAGTCCGGGTGGCGGCAGGCGCTGCGCTGGTCGACGCCGATCGGCAGGGTGCGCATGCCGGCCACGCGCTCGGTGACCTTCATGCCCAGCAGCATGCCGCCGCCGCCCGGCTTGGCGCCCTGCCCCAGGACGATCTCGATGGCGTCGGCCTTGCGCAGGTCGTCGGGGTTCATGCCGTAGCGCGAGGGCAGGTACTGGTACACCAGGTGCCGGGACTGGCCACGCTCTTCCGGGGTCATGCCGCCGTCGCCGGTGGTGGTGCTGGTGCCGGCGATGCTGGCGCCGCGGCCCAGGGCTTCCTTGGCGTTGGCCGAGAGCGCGCCGAAGCTCATGCCGGCGATGGTCACCGGGATCTTCAGGTGGATCGGCTTCTTGGCGAAGCGGGTGCCCAGCACCACGTCGGTGCCGCATTTCTCACGGTAGCCTTCCAGCGGGTAGCGCGAGACGCTGGCGCCGAGCAGCAGCAGGTCGTCGAAGTGCGGCAGCTTGCGCTTGGTGCCGCCGCCGCGGATGTCGTAGATGCCGGTCTCGGCGGCGCGCTGGATTTCCTGGATGGTCAGGCGGTCGAAGGTGGCGGACTCGCGCAGCACCGGGGTGTTCTTCTCGCTCATGGGGGATTCCTCGCTGCGGATCAGTACGCGGATGCGTTGTCGACTTTGAAGTTGTACAGCTGGCGGGCCGAGCCGTAGCGCTTGAAGGCGGCCGGGTCCTCGTCGAAGCCGGCGCGGTTGAGCAGTTCCCTGAGTTCTTCCAGGTGCTCGGCGCGCATTTCCTTCTCGATGCAGTCCGAGCCCAGGGACTTCACCTCGCCCTTGACGTAGATGCGCACCTCGTACAGCGAGTCGCCCAGGGCGTCGCCGGCGTCGCCGCAGACCACCAGGCGCCCGGCCTGGCCCATGAAGCAGCTCATGTGGCCGATGCTGCCGCCGACCACGATGTCCACGCCCTTCATCGAGATGCCGCAGCGCGCGCCGGCGTCGCCCTCGATCACCAGCAGCCCGCCATGGGCGGTGGCGCCGGCGGCCTGGGAGGCGCTGCCCTTCACCCGCACGCTGCCGGACATCATGTTCTCCGCCACGCCCACGCCGACGTTGCCGTGCACGGTGACGCTGGCCTTCTGGTTCATGCCCGCGCAGTAGTAGCCGGCGTGGCCCTGGATATCCACGGACACCGCCTGGTCGATGCCCACGGCGAGGTTGTGCTTGCCGTCGGGGTGGGTCACCAGCCATTCGCGGTCCTGCACTTCGCCGTGCAGGGCCTGGTTCAGTTCGCGCACCGAGGCGCTGGAAAGGTCGATGGTCTTCATGCAAAGGTCTCCAGAATGTTCTGCTCGGTGCGGATCAGGCGCTTTCGCGCTCCCAGACGTAGAGGGTGGCCGGCTCCGGCTCCCAGACCCGCGCCTTGTCGATGCCCGGCAGGCTGGCCAGGGCCTGGTATTCCGAAGCCATGGCCACGTAGTCGTCGGTCTCGGCCAGCACCGCCGGCTTGCAGGCGATCGGGTCGCGGATTACGGCGAAGCCGTTGCGGGTGCCGATGGCGAAGGTGAAGAAACCGTCCAGGTCGTTCAGCGCGCCGTCCAGGGCCTGGGCCAGGCTGTCGCCCTGGCGCAGGCGCCAGGTCAGGTAGCCGGCGGCCACTTCGCTGTCGTTGTCGGTCTCGAAGGCGATGCCCTGGCGCTTGAGTTCCTGGCGCAGGCGGAAGTGGTTGGACAGCGAGCCGTTGTGCACCAGGCACAGGTCGGCGCCGGTGGAGAACGGGTGGCTGCCCTCCATGGTCACCGCGCTCTCGGTGGCCATGCGGGTGTGGCCGATGATGTGGCTGCCCTTCATGCCGGCCAGGCCGAAGCGCTGGGAGATTTCCTGCGGCAGGCCCATGCCCTTGAGGATCTCGATGCTCTGCCCGGCGCTCATGATGCGCACCGCCGGGGCCAGCTCGGCCAGGGCCTCGCGCACCGCGGCTTCGTCGCAGTGGATCTTCAGCACCGCGGCGCTGGCGTTCTGGAACCAGTCCAGCGAGCAGCCCAGGCGCGCTTCCAGGGCGCCCATCAGCTCGGCCCAGGGGTAGCCGGCGTCGCTGGCCTGCAGGGTCAGCTTGACCCAGCCGTCGGCCACCTCGTCACCGTAGATGGCGAAGCCGGCGCTGTCCGGGCCGCGGTCGGTCATGGCTTGCAGCATGGGTTCGAAGAGCTTGCCGAGCTGGCTCTCCAGCTCGGGTTTCTTCAGGTAGAGGCCTACGATTCCGCACATGGTTCGTCTCCTTCGAGGCAGCAGGCGACCGCCGCGTGGTGTTCACGGTCGCCCAGAGGGGTAAATGGGGTGCGCCCGGCGGGCGCGGCGGTCAGAAGAATTCGGTGTAGCGCTGGATCTCCCAGTCGGAGACGTGGCGGCTGTACTCCACCCACTCCATGCGCTTGAGCTTGATGAACTCGTCGACGATCTCGGCGCCGAGCACCTCGCGGAACAGCGGGTCGGCCTCCAGGGCGTCGGTGGCTTCCTTCAGCGACTGCGGCAGGGTCTTGATGCCGCGCGCGGCGATCGCTTCCAGGCTGAGGTTGTAGAGGTTCTCGTTGCACATCTCGCCCGGTTCCAGCTGGCGGTCGATGCCATCCAGGCCCGCGGCGATGATGGCGGCGGTCACCAGGTAGGGGTTGCAGCCGGCGTCGGGCAGGCGGAACTCCAGGCGGCCGTAGGGAATGCGCACCATCGCCGAGCGGTTGTTGGCGCCGTAGGCGATGAACGCCGGGGCCCAGGTGGCGCCGGACAGCGAGCGGCCCACCACCAGGCGCTTGTAGGAGTTGACCGTGGGCGCGGCGAAGGCGCACAGGGCCGGGCCATGGGCCAGCAGGCCGGCGGCGAAGTGGTAGGCCAGCTTCGACAGGCCCATGCCGCTGGGGTCGGACGGGTCATGGAAGAGGTTCTTGTTGGTCGCGCTGGCGATCGACAGGTGGAAGTGCATGCCGTTGCCGGCGCGTTTGGGGTCGGGCTTGGGCATGAACGAGCAGATCATGCCCAGGTCGTTGGCGATCTCGCCGGCGGCCATGCGGAAGAAGGTGAAGCGGTCGGCCGACTCCATGGCGTCGCTGTAGGTGTAGTTGATCTCGAACTGGCCGTTGGCGTCCTCGTGGTCGATCTGGTAGATGTCGAAGCCCACCGGCTGCAGGGCCTCGGTCAGGCGTTCGAGGAACTCGCGGGAGCGCGACAGGCCCTTGTAGTCGTAGCAGGGCTTGTCGAGGTTGTCCGAGGCGTCCACCAGTTGCAGCTTGCCCTGGGCGTCGCGGCGGAACAGGCTGAATTCCGGCTCCAGCCCGGTGTTCAGCACCCAGCCCTTGTCGGCCAGGCGCTGCACCTGCTGCTGCAGCACGAAGCGGCTGTCGTAGGGGTGCGGCTTGCCGTCGACGTGGCCGATGCAGACCACCCGGCCGTAGCCCGGCTGCCAGGGCACCGGGATCAGCGTGGCAAGGTCGCCGCGGGCCATGAAGTCCGGGCCGTGGGGCTCCATGCCCATGCCGCAGATGGCGAACCCGGCGAACCCGGCGCCCTCCTCGGCCACCGCCTTGAGGCCGGACACCGGCACCGACTTGGTCTTCGCGGCGCCGTGGATGTCGACGAACTGCGCCAGCACGTACTTGATGCCGTGCTGGTCGATGGTGCGCTGGGTTTCGGGTGGCAACATGGGGGAGCTCTCCGGTTGAATGGGCAAGGCGTTGTCGATGCCTGGGGCGGTTTGCGCCGGGGCTTTCGCCCGTCGAATTCCGCTCAGGAAACTTACTTTCCCATTAGGAATGCAATGCCAGTGCCAAGTCCGGTGCACCATGATGGATGGCAGCCACGGCGGCTTTTCTTCTGTATATATGGGAAACTAGCTTTCACTGTGGGAAAGTGGCAACGCACCACTCGCCCCTCCGCACTTTCTCAGTGCGAAACTAATATTCTTGAACCTAAACCGTGCAGGAACCCTGAATGTCGACCGAGACCCAACCGCGCCTCCGCCTGGAGCAGTACCTGGGCATGCAGATCAAGCGCCAGCGCCAGGCGCAGGAGCTCAAGCTGGCGGACGTGGCGCGCATCGCAGGGATCAGCCAGGGCATGCTGAGCAAGATCGAGAACGCCCAGGTCTCCACCAGCCTCGACACCCTGAGCCGCCTGTGCGACGTGCTCGGCATGCCGATGTCGAAACTCTTCAGCCAGTACGACCAGCCCGACGGCAACGCCCTGCTGGTGAAGGCCGGCGACGGCCTGGAAGTGGTGCGCCGGGGCACCGAGAAAGGTCACACCTACCAGTTGCTCAACCACACCCGCGGGCCGAAGAAGAACTTCGAGGCCTACATGGTCAGCATGGACGACGCCAGCGAGGAGTTCCCGACCTTCTCCCACCCCGGCACCGAGTTCCTCCACCTGCTCGAGGGCGAGCTGGTGTACCGCCACGGCAACCAGCTCTACCCCATGCAGGCCGGCGACAGCCTGACCTTCGACGGCGAGACGCCCCACGGCCCGGAAAAGCTGGTACAGGTGCCGATACGGCTGTTGTCGATCATGAACTACGGCAACGACTGAGGCGCCGGGAACCAGGCACAGTATTCCCCTGTAGGAGCGGACCTTGTCCGCGATAGCCGGAATCACCGGCGCGATTCGCGGATGAGATCCGCTCCTACGCCACCCCACCCACGCCATTCCCATTGTAGGCGCGCGCCCTGCGCGCGAATCGCGGGCAGGGCCCGCTCCTACAGATCGTCGGGAAGCACAGTATTCCTCCCCCGTAGGAGCGGACCTTGTCCGCGATAGCCGGAATCGCCGGCGCGATTCGCGGATGAAATCCGCTCCTACACCACCCCACCCACGCCATTCCCCTGTAGGAGCGAGCTTGCTCGCGAACAAATACGGTGCCATGCGGTTCGCGAGCAAGCTTGCTCCTACAACGATCCGCCAGCCCCTGCACTCCCCGACCATTCGGCCGAAAACTTTCCTGACAGGATAAAAATTTTCCCAAGGGTATGGACCCACGGATTCGCTTCGCCTATAAAAGCGCGAAAGGAAATTTATATTCCCAACAGTAAAAAATCCTTCGCCGGCGAAAGCCCCTTTCACCGCCGAACTTCCGCCCTTGCGCGCCGAGCTGCCTCCACCGATCACGAGGACCCGACATGCACCACGCCCCCAGCCACTTCATCATCCGCATCAGTTGCCCGGCGGTGTCCGGGATAGTCGCGGCGGTGACCACCTACCTGGCCGAGCAGGGTTGCTACATCAGCGAGATGGCGCAGTTCGACGACGAAGGCAACGGCCGCTTCTTCATGCGCGCCGTGTTCCGCTTCAACCAGGGCCTGGATGGCGACATCGGCAATATCGAATCCGGTTTCGCCGACGTGGCCAGCCGCTTCGACATGGACTGGAGCCTGCACAGCAGCGCCAAGCCCATGCGCGTGCTGCTGATGGTCAGCAAGTTCGACCATTGCCTGGCCGACCTGCTCTACCGCCACGCCAAGGGCGAGCTGGACATGCAGATCACCGCCATCGTCTCCAACCACCTCGACCTGCGCCCCATGGCCGAGCGCGAGGGCATCCGCTTCATCTACCTGCCGGTGACGAAAGACACCAAGGCCCAGCAGGAAGCCGAGCTGCTGAAGATCGTCGCCGAGACCGGCACCGAACTGGTGGTGCTCGCCCGCTACATGCAGATCCTCTCCGA
>NZ_QGSL01000106.1:401525-407782 GCF_003176655.1 Pseudomonas sp. RW407
CCTGCAGGGCGGGGCTTTTTCATGTCGCTACCGATCAGGCCAGCTGCCGCCGGCGGAACAGTGGCTGCGGCTGGGTCACCGAAGTCTGGTAGACCTCGCTGAAGTCCTCCAGGCTGGCCAGCGCATCGTGCGGGTCGCGGTCGGCGCGGATGGCGTAGGCGTCGAAACCGCAGCTCTGCATGTAGAACAGCTGGTCGCGCAGCACGTCGCCGATGGCGCGCACTTCGCCCTTGTAGCCGAAGCGCTCGCGCAGCAGGCGCGCGGTGCTGAAGCCGCGGCCGTCGGTGAAGGCCGGGAAGTTCACCGCGATCACCTGGAACCTGTCCAGGTCGCCGGCGATGGCCTCGGGCTCCTCGTCGGCGTCCAGCCACACGCCCAGGCCGCCGTCGCGGCCGCGCAGGGCGGGGCCGTGTTCCAGCCACAGGTTCAGCGGGATGATCACGTCGTCGCTGTTGGGCACGCTTTCCAGGGGGGCGTCCTTGGGCAGCAGGTGCCAGCGGTCGTCGACCACTTCGCGGTGCTTAATGATTCGCTGCATATACGCGCTCCTTGAAGGGGTCGATGCCGATGCGGCGGTAGGTGTCGAGGAAGCGTTCCTCTTCGGTGCGCCGTTCGACGTAGACCTTGATCAGCTTCTCGATCACGTCGGCCATCTGGTCCTGGGCGAAGGACGGGCCGAGGATCTGCGCCAGGCTGGCGTCGCGGCCGGCGCTGCCGCCGAGGGACACCTGGTAGAACTCCTCGCCCTTCTTGTCCACCCCGAGGATGCCGATGTGGCCCACGTGGTGGTGGCCGCAGGCGTTCATGCAGCCGGAGATGTTGAGGTCGATGTCGCCGATGTCGAACAGGTAGTCGAGGTCGTCGAAGCGGCGCTGGATGGCCTCGGCCACCGGGATCGACTTGGCGTTGGCCAGGGAGCAGAAGTCGCCGCCCGGGCAGCAGATGATGTCGGTCAGCAGGCCCACGTTGGGGCTGGCGAAGCCTAGCTCGCGCAGTTCGCCCCAGAGGGTGAACAGCTGCGCCTGCTCGACGTCGGCGAGGATGATGTTCTGGTTATGGCTGTTGCGCACTTCGCCGAAGCTGTAGCGGTCGGCCAGGTCGGCGATGGCGTCCAGTTGCTTGTCGGTCACGTCGCCCGGGGCCACGCCGGTGGGCTTGAGCGACAGGGTCACGGCGACGTAGCCGGGCTTCTTGTGGGCGAAGGTGTTGCGCTCGCGCCAGCGGGCGAAGCCGGGGTGCTCGGCATCCAGGGCGGCGAGGGCGGCATCCTGGTCTTCCAGGGCCTTGTAGGCCGGGTCGACGAAATGCACGGCGACGCGCTGCACTTCCGCCTCGGTCAGGGTGCTGGGGCCGTCCTTGAGGTGCGCCCACTCGGCGTTGACCTTCTCGGCGAAGACCTCGGGGGTCAGCGCCTTGACCAGGATCTTGATGCGCGCCTTGTACTTGTTGTCCCGGCGGCCGTAGCGGTTGTACACGCGCAGGATGGCGTCCAGGTACGACAGCAGGTGCTGCCAGGGCAGGAATTCATTGATGAAGCTGCCGACGATGGGGGTACGGCCCAGGCCGCCGCCGACCAGCACGCGGAAGCCCAGCTCGCCGGCCTCGTTCTTCACCGCTTCCAGGCCGATGTCGTGCACCTCGATGGCGGCGCGGTCGCTCACGGCGCCGTTGACGGCGATCTTGAACTTGCGCGGCAGGTGGGCGAACTCGGGGTGGAAGGTCGACCACTGGCGGATGATCTCGCACCAGGGGCGCGGGTCCACCAGTTCGTCGCGGGCGATGCCGGCGAACTGGTCGGTGGTGGTGTTGCGGATGCAGTTGCCGCTGGTCTGGATCGCGTGCATCTGCACGGTGGCCAGCTCGGCGAGGATCTCCGGCACGTCCTCCAGCTCCGGCCAGTTGAACTGCACGTTCTGGCGGGTGCTGATGTGGGCGTAGCCCTTGTCGTAGTCGCGGGCGATCTGCGCCAGCTTGCGCACCTGCCGCGAGGCGAGCAGGCCGTAGGGTACGGCGATGCGCAGCATCGGCGCGTAGCGCTGGATGTACAGGCCGTTCTGCAGACGCAGCGGGCGGAATTCCTCGCCGGTCAGTTCGCCCGCCAGGTAGCGGCGGGTCTGATCGCGGAACTGCTTGACGCGATCCTCTACGATCCTCTGATCGTATTCGTCATATACGTACATGAAAAATCCTGCTGTCAGGCTATAGCGCTCGGGCGTACTGCGCTTCCGAGCGCGCACGGCAACGCGCTCCACGCGGAGTGGCGGGCAAGATACCAGTTAGGGAATATGCGTAAAAGTGAAGTTTGAGTATATGGCGAGAACTTTCTGATATAAGCGCCGTATCCGTCGCAACCTTCTCCGCCGGCAGGTGCCGCGAAAGGGGCGCGGAGCCTGGCCGCAGGCCCCTCGCAGGTTCCCTCAGCCCTCGCGGCCGTGGGCCTGGTCGCCCAGCCGGGCGGTATCGACGCGGACGAAGATGGAGTCGCCGATGGCGGTCAGCACGTCGCCGGCATACACCTCGCAGATGATCCGGCTCTTGCGCCCCAGCTCGCCCTCCACGTGCGCACGCAGGGTCAGTGGCACGCCCATGGGGGTGGGCTTGATGAACTTGATGCCGAGGTGGCCGGTGACGCAGTCCAGGCGCGGCAGGCTGCCCGGCTCGCGGCCTTCGGCGCGGTAGTGGTAGGCCATGGCCGTCCAGTTCGAGTGGCAGTCCACCAGCATGGCGATCAGGCCGCCGTAGACCAGTTCCGGCCAGCCGGTGTACTTGGCCTCGGGCAGGTGCTCGGCCATGACGTGGATGCCGTCCTCGTGCCAGTAGCTCTTGATGTGCAGGCCGTGGGGGTTGCTGCCGCCGCAGCCGTAGCAGATGCCTTCGGGCGCGGCGCGGTCTTGCAGGGAGAGGTTTTCCATGGTGACGCCTTGTTCTTGTTGCGGAAATCGCCCCAGCCTAGCCGGTTTCGCCGCCTGCATGAAGGGCCGCGCCTTGTCGCTGCCCGTGCCCTGGTCTTAACTGCTGGTGGGTCCACCGAAAACAGCAAGAACAAATGGGGGAAACATGAGCGAAGAATCCCGTAACGACAATCGCGACAGCGTGATCGACGCCCGCGCGGCCTTCATCCTCATCCTGCTGGTGGTGGCTACGGCGATATTCTGGGTGAGCCATCAGTAATTTTCGCTCCACCGGTCAGGGTTGAGCGAACACAATGAAGGCAAATGGCTATACTTCACCGGCTTCTGGTCGGTGGGGTGTGGGTTCTTGAGTCTTCTGTGCAGGTCCTGGTTGCTGGTCGCCGGTCTGTTGCTGTCGTTGGGCAGCCAGGCGGCGTCGGTGGTGTTCCTCAACCCGGGACGGTCCGACGAACCCTACTGGGTCAGCTACACCCGCTTCATGCAGGCCGCCGCCGACGACCTGGGCATGCCGCTGCGCGTGCTCTACGCCGAGCGCGATCCGCAGTGCTCGCTGCAGCAGGCGCGCGAGCTGCTGCGCGACGGCCGGCTCCCCGACTACCTGGTGTTCACCAACGAGGGCTACATCGGCCCGGAGCTGCTGCGCCTGTTCGCCGACACCTCCGTGCGTCTGTTCACCGTGAATCACATGCTGACCGCCGACCAGCAGCGCATCGTCGGCGGTAGCCGCGAGCGCTACCGCAACTGGATCGGCAGCCTGGTGGCCAACGAGGAGGAGGCGGGCTACCTGATGGCCCACCGCCTGCTCAAGGCTGGCACGGCGGCGGGGTGGGGGCTGGACCTGCTGGCCTTCTCCGGGCTTGCCCAGGCACCGGTGGCGCAGTTGCGCGAGCAGGGCATGCGCCGGGCGCTGGCCGACTTCCCGCGGGCCCGGCTGCTGCAGGTGGTGTACGGCGGCTGGGACCGCCAGCGCGCCTATGAGCAGGCGCAGCAGCTGCTGCGCCGCTACCCGCAGGTTCGGCTGGTCTGGTCGGCCAACGACGAGATGGCCTTCGGCGCCATGAAGGCGGCCCGCGAGGCCGGCCACGTGCCGGGGCGCGACATGCTGTTCAGCGGCCTGAACAATTCCCAGGAGCTGCTTTCGGCGGTGGTCGACGGCAGCATCAGCGTGGCCATGAGCGGCCATTTCACCCTCGGCGGCTGGACCATGGTGCTGCTGCACGACTACGACGCCGGGGTGGACTTCGCTGCCCACGGCGGCAAGGACCGCCAACTGCCGGTGTTCATCCTGCTGGACAAGAGGCGCGCGGAAAAGCTGCGCAGCAGCCTGGCGCGCCCCGGCTATGGCGTGGATTTCCGTGCGTTCAGCCTGGCCCTGCACCCCGGGCAGAAGGATTACCGCTTCAGCCTGCGGCCCCTGCTCGACTAGACCCCCGCCAGGTGCAGCACCAGGCGCACCAGGGCATAGAGCAGCAGGACGAAGACCAGGGTGAAGGCAACGCCGAGGAAGATGAAGTGGCTGGGTTTGCCATGGCTGAAGTCGCGGGCGCGGTTCTTCCCGCTCTGCACGCCGAAGGCGGCGGCCAGCACGCTCTGCAGCATCTGCCAGAAGCTCGGCGGGCGGTTCTGTGAATCGTCGTTCATGGAAGCCTCCTTAGCTGCCGGAAAGCATAGCCGGCCTCAGAGTTCTATCTGCGTCCACTGGCGTTTCTGCCACATCACCGCGAAGATCGCCGAGGCCAGGCCGCGCTGCAGGATCTGCATGCTCCAGATCGCCAGCAGGCCGCCGCCCAGCACCGGGCCGACCAGGTAGGCCAGGGGCAGGAAGAACAGCCACTGGTTGCCCAGGCTGACCGCCATGACCGTGCGCGTGGCGCCGGCGCCGAGCAGCGCCTGGGTCAGCACCAGGGCGGTGGCGTCGATGACCATGCCCAGCCCGGTGAACATCAGCGGCACGCGGCCCAGCTCGATCAGCGCCGGGTCGCTGACGAACAGCCGCAGGATCGCCTCGGGGAACATCCAGAACGGCGTGCCCAGCAGCGCCAGGCCGCAGGCGGCGACCTTGACCACGTCCCAGCCCCAGCGGTGGGCGCTGTCGAAGTCACCCTCGCCCATGCACTGGCTGACCAGGGTGGTGGCCGCCATGCCCAGGCCGATGCCGGGCAGGATCAGGAACAGCGCCAGGTTGATCAGCACGTGGGCCACCGCCAGCTCGCGGGTGCCGACCTGGGCGATGATCCAGAACAGCAGGGTGATGCCGGCGGCGAAGAAGAACTGCTGCAGCGAGTTGGGCAGCGACAGGCGCAGCATCACGCGGATTTCCCGCTCGCTGGGCAGGCGCGCGAGGAAGCCGTGGGGGCGGGCGTCGCGCCAAGTGATCCAGGCATAGATCGCCGAGCCCAGGTACAGCGCCAGGGTGGTGCCCAGGCCGCTGCCCACCGCGCCCATGCGCGGCAGGCCGAACAGGCCGTGGATCAGGCTGTAGCTGATGGCGGCGTTGGCCAGGTGCATCACCACCAGGGTGCGCATGTACGTGCCCGAGCGCCGCGTGCCGTTCCAGTAGCCGCGGAAGGCGAAGTTCAGGCCTACGGCCAGCACCGAGAGCGCGCGCCATTCGAAGTAGGGCACGCCCACGGCCAGCACTTCGGGGTCGTGGGACAGCAGGCGCACTATGGGTTCGGCGAACAGCAGGCACACCAGGGCGATCGGCAGGGCCAGACCCAGGGCCACCAGCAGGCCGCAGTTCAGCGGGGTGGCCAGGTCGCCCTCGCGGCCCTCGCCGCGGCGCCGCGCCACCAGCGCCTGGACGCCGGCGCCCAGGCCCATGACCAGGGAGATGGCGACGAAATTGGCGTAGCTGCCGATGCCCACGCCGGCCAGGGACTTTTCCCCGAGGTGCCCGACCATGGCGGCGTCCACCAGGTTGAGCAGGCTCTGGCTGAGCATGCCGCCGATGATCGGCAGCCCCAGGCAGAGGATATTGCGAAGGCGCTCGCGCTCTAGCATGGCGTTCCCGAACTGCAGGTGATCCGGCGATTGTTGGTCGAGGGCGACGGCGCGCCGGTGACCGTGCCCCTCGCAGCAAAGCCTAGCGTAAGGCGGCCGGCGCTGCCCGCTCGGTCGTCGCGCGGGCCCGGGTCCGGCGACGGCTGACGCTTTCCTCCGGGATGGTGTAGGAGCAACTGTCTTGCAGGCTCTACCGAAGTGCTCTTCGTAGGAGCGAGCTTGCTCGCGAACCGCATGGCACCGTGTTTGTTCGCGAGCAAGCTCGCTCCTACGAGAAGCCATGCTCGCCTGCAACGTAGGAGGACCTTGTCCGCGATAGCCGGAACCACCGGCGCGATTCGC
>NZ_QGSL01000106.1:407792-411593 GCF_003176655.1 Pseudomonas sp. RW407
CAAGCCGCGCGGCGAACGCCAGGACAAAAACGAACGCCAGGACCGCGGCGACCGCCCGGACAAGGCCGAGCGCGCCGACAAGCCGCCGCGCGAGAAGACCGAGAAGGCCGAGCGCCCGCGCCGCGAGCGCAAGCCCAAGGCGCCCGTGGTGGACAACTGGAAGCTGGAAGACTTCGTGGTCGAGCCGGCCGAAGGCAAGACGCGCTTCCACGACTTCAACCTCGACCCGCGGCTGATGCACGCCATCCACGACCTCGGCTTCCCCTACTGCACGCCGATCCAGGCGCAGGTGCTGGGCTTCACCCTCAGGGGCCAGGACGCCATCGGCCGCGCCCAGACCGGCACCGGCAAGACCGCCGCGTTCCTCATCTCGATCATCACCCAGCTGCTGCAGACGCCGCCGCCCAAGGAACGCTACATGGGCGAGCCGCGCGCGCTGATCATCGCGCCGACCCGCGAGCTGGTGGTGCAGATCGCCAAGGACGCCGTGGGCCTGGCCAAGTACACCGGCCTGAACGTCATGAGCTTCGTCGGCGGCATGGACTTCGACAAGCAGCTCAAGACCCTCGAGTCGCGCTACTGCGACATCCTCGTGGCCACCCCCGGCCGCCTGCTGGACTTCAACCAGCGCGGCGAGGTGCACCTGGACATGGTCGAGGTGATGGTGCTGGACGAGGCCGACCGCATGCTCGACATGGGCTTCATCCCCCAGGTCCGCCAGATCATCCGCCAGACCCCGTACAAAGGCGAGCGCCAGACCCTGCTGTTCTCCGCCACCTTCACCGACGACGTGATGAACCTGGCCAAGCAGTGGACCGTGGACCCGGCCATCGTCGAGATCGAGCCGGAGAACGTCGCCAGCGACACCGTCGAGCAGCACGTCTACGCCGTGGCCGGCAGCGACAAGTACAAGCTGCTGTACAACCTGATCGCGCAGAACGACTGGACCCGGGTGATGGTCTTCGCCAACCGCAAGGACGAGGTCCGGCGCATCGAGGAACGCCTGACCAAGGACGGCATCAGCGCCGCGCAGATGTCCGGCGACGTGCCGCAGCACAAGCGCATCAAGGTCCTGGAAGGCTTCCGCGAAGGCAAGATCCGCGTACTGGTGGCCACCGACGTGGCCGGCCGCGGCATCCACGTCGAAGCCATCAGCCACGTGATCAACTTCACCCTGCCGGAAGACCCGGACGACTACGTGCACCGCATCGGCCGCACCGGCCGCGCAGGCTCCACCGGCACCTCCATCAGCTTCGCCGGCGAGGACGACGCCTTCGCCCTGCCGCCGATCGAGGAACTGCTGGGCCGCAAGATCACCTGCGAGATGCCGCCCACCGAGCTGCTCAAGCCGGTACCGCGCAAGCACTGAGGCCGGCGCGATGACGAAAGGCGAAGCCGCGAGGCTTCGCCTTTTTCGTTTCCGCCGGCGTTACGCCCGGTGACGCCGGGCGCCCGCGGTGACGCACCCGGGCGGTGCATGGCGCTCCTCGCTTCCTGCCGGGCCCGCCGGGACGACGCCCCCCTTCGCCCCACCAACAATGGCACCCGGCCATTGTCCTGCCTGGGCCGCGGGTGTCCGACTGAGCAGATAAACGAACGGCCTGATCGATTTTGTTTACGTTCGTAAATAAATTTGCACGCTTCTTGCAGAATTTTTTACGACGTCCTCCAGACCTTCGGAATCCCGCCCATGCCCTTGCGCGCCAAGCTTGCCCTGAGTTTCCTGCTGATCGGCCTCATCCCGGTGCTGGTCATGGCCATGGTGGTCTACCACCAGGCCAGCCGCGCCCTCGAAGAACAGAGCCTGAACGCCCTGGAGGCGGTGGCCAGCATCAAGCAGCGGCAGCTGATGGACGCCTGGCAGGCCCGCCACGACCAGCTCAGCAGCCTGGCCGGCAACCTCGGCGCCAACTACGCGGGGCTGGAGAGCGAGGCGCTGGTCACCACCGCCAACTACGACCGCCCAGTGTTCGAGAACTTCACCAGGACCTTCGGCTACCGCGAGCTGCGCCTGGTGGCCAGCGACGGCAGCGTGGTCTTCAGCCTCGGCCGCGGCGCCGACTACCAGCAGGACATGAACGCCCCACAATGGCGCGACACGCCCTTCGGCCGCTTCGTCCGCGGCGCGCTGGCCAGCGGCAAGGCGAGCATCAGCGACCTGGAGCCGGCCCTGGATGATAAGCAGCCGGTGCAGTGGCTGGCCGCGCCGATCAAGGACCACGACAAGCTGCAGCTGCTGCTGGTGCTGGAACTGCCGCTGAAGGCGATCAACGACGTGATGCAGAGCCGCCAGGGCCTGGGCGAGGCCGGCGAGACCTACCTGGTGGGCGGCGACGGGCGCCTGCGCTCGGATTCGGTGCGCTTCGCCGACCACCACGTGCGCCGTGCCGGCGACACCCCCGCCGCCCTCCCCGGCCAGGCCAGCGAGAAGGCCCTGGCCGGCGAGCAGGGGCGCCTGACCGAGACCGGCCTGAGCGGCGAGACGGCGCTGAAGTCCTTCGTGCCGCTGAACCTCGACGGCCTGCACTGGGCGCTGGTGGCGGAAATGGACCAGGGCCAGGCCTTCGCCCCGGTGCGCAAGCTGATGTGGCAGATGCTGGTGCTGGGCCTGCTGACCCTCGCCGGCGTGGCCGCCGGCACCTGGCTGGTCAGCCGCAGCGTGATGCGCCCGCTGGGCGGCGAGCCGGCGAGCATGGCGGCCCTGGCCCAGCGCCTGGCCAACGGCGAGCTGAAGCTGGCCGGCGGCGCCGAGGCCGCCAGCGGCCTGATGCAGGCCCTGCACGAGATGGCCGCGGCCTGGCGCCAGGTGGTGGAGCGCCTGCGCCAGGCCAGCGAAGCGGTGGGCGACGCCAGCGGCGACATCCTCGACGCCGCCGGGCGCACCAGCAGCCACCTCGACCAGCAGCAGGAAGCCCTGGAGATGGTGGTCAGCGCCGTCGACCAGATGGCCGCCACCGTCCAGGAAATCGCCGGCAGCGCCAGCCGCAGCGCCGACGGCAGCGCTGCCGCGCGCGAGGCCTTCGTGACCATGCAGGACACCCTGCAGCGCATGATCGGCCGCCAGGACCAACTGCTCGCCGGCCTGCGCGACGCCGACCGGGTGGTGCAGGCCCTGGCCGGCGACAGCCAGCAGATCAACTCGGTGCTGGAGGTGATCCGCTCCATCGCCGAGCAGACCAACCTGCTGGCCCTCAACGCCGCCATCGAGGCCGCCCGCGCCGGCGACGCCGGCCGCGGCTTCGCCGTGGTGGCGGACGAAGTGCGCAGCCTGGCCCAGCGCACCCGCAGCGCCACCGACGAGATCGTCACCATCGTCGGCACCCTCGGCGACTCCTCCAGCCAGGCCCAGGCCAGCATGGGCGGCGCCACCGAACAGGCCCATACCCTGGAGCACGACACCCAGGCGGTGCTGGACTCCCTCGGCGCCCTCGACCAGTCCCTGCAGGGCGTGCACGCCATGGCCTTCCAGATCGCCGCGGCGGCCGAGCAGCAGGCCGCCACCACCCAGGAGGTGAACCAGCACATGCACCGCCTGAGCGACATGACCGCGGAAAACCGCAAGACCGCCGCGCACACCCGCGACTGCGGCGAGCACCTGCGCAAGGTGGCTGGGAGCCAGGAGGCGTTGGTGGCGCAGTTTCAGCTCTGAAGGCTTTTGCTCGCGAACGGCACTCACCGGAAATGTCGGCGGGTTGGTTCAGCGCCTTTCCCTCTCCCCAGCCCTCTCCCTGAAGGGAGAGGGGGCTAGTCCGTGCCGAGAGGAGGAATGGTTTCAGCCGGAAACCTTCGTTGTTGCCGGCT
>NZ_QGSL01000106.1:411603-412657 GCF_003176655.1 Pseudomonas sp. RW407
GCTGGTCGCCCGCGAGATCGAGAAGGCCGGCGGCGTGGCCAAGGAATTCAACACCATCGCCGTGGACGACGGCATCGCCATGGGCCACGACGGCATGCTCTATTCGCTGCCCAGCCGCGAGATCATCGCCGACTCGGTGGAGTACATGGTCAACGCCCACTGCGCCGACGCCATCGTCTGCATCTCCAACTGCGACAAGATCACCCCCGGCATGCTGATGGCCGCCCTGCGCCTGAACATCCCGGTGGTGTTCGTCTCCGGCGGGCCGATGGAAGCCGGCAAGACCAAGCTGGCCAGCCACGGCCTGGACCTGGTGGACGCCATGGTGGTCGCGGCGGACGACTCCTGCTCCGACGAGAAGGTCGCCGAATACGAGCGCAGCGCCTGCCCCACCTGCGGTTCCTGCTCCGGCATGTTCACCGCCAACTCGATGAACTGCCTGACCGAGGCCCTGGGCCTGTCGCTGCCGGGCAACGGCTCCACCCTGGCCACCCACAGCGACCGCGAGCAGTTGTTCCTGCGCGCCGGGCGCCTGGCCGTGGAGCTGTGCCAGCGCTACTACGGCGAGGGCGACGACAGCGTGCTGCCGCGCAACGTCGCCAGCTTCAAGGCCTTCGAGAACGCCATGACCCTGGACATCGCCATGGGCGGCTCGACCAACACCATCCTGCACCTGCTGGCCGCAGCGCAAGAGGCGGAGATCGCCTTCGACCTGCGCGACATCGATCGCCTGTCGCGCAAGGTGCCGCAGCTGTGCAAGGTGGCGCCGAACATCCAGAAGTACCACATGGAAGACGTGCACCGCGCCGGCGGCATCTTCTCCATCCTCGGCGAGCTGGCCCGCGGCGGCCTGCTGCACACCGACGTGCCGACCGTGCACAGCCCGAGCATGGCCGATGCCATCGCCCAGTGGGACATCACCCAGACCCGCGACGAAGCCGTGCACACCTTCTTCAAGGCCGGCCCGGCCGGCATCCCCACCCAGACCGCGTTCAGCCAGAACACCCGCTGGCCGAGCCTGGACGACGACCGCGAGAACGGCTGCATCCGCAGC
>NZ_QGSL01000106.1:412667-413602 GCF_003176655.1 Pseudomonas sp. RW407
TTTCCTGAAAATCAAGGCCGCCTTCCCCGGGAAAGCGCGATGAACCTAAAAAAACCGGGCCTGGGCCCGGTTCTTCTGGCGTATGCCGAATCGGCATCGCTCAACTGGCGGCATAGGCCAGCGAGTAGTTCATCGATTGCGCGCCCTGCAGATCACCGAGGGTCTCGCGCACCACCTGCTTGGCGAGGCAGGCGCACTTGCCGCACTGGGTGCCGACGCCGGTGCTCTCGCGCACTTCGCGGTAACTGCAGCATCCCTCGTAGATCGCGTCGCGGATCTGGGTATCGGTAACACCTTGGCAGAGGCAGACGTACATGGATGGCACTACTGGTGTGGGGTTGTTGGCGTCGATACTAATGTTAATGAGAATGATTGTCAAAGTTTGAGGGGCGACATTCCGGCATGGCGACGAATGGTCTTTTTGAGCGGCGAAGGGTGAGTCAGGCCCGCCTCGCCGTAGGGCGAATAACCGTTCGCGGTTATCCGCCGTTGGCCGTGCCATCGGGGCGTCCGGCGTGGCCGGTGAATCCAATCGCGGACGGAGTCCGCTCCTACGGTCGTGCTCGCGAACGGTGCTTACCGGCGGCGGCTGTGTTTCGGATTGGCTTCGCGCCCTCTCCCCAGCCCTCTCCCGCAAGCGGGAGAGGGGGCTGTCCCGAGCGGCCGGGAAGCAAGGCGCCATCCTTTCCCCTCGTCACTCCCGCGAACGCCGGAACCCGTAGGGCGGATCCTGAACCAATGGTTCCAGGGGACACGGTCGTAGGAGCGGACTCCGTCCGCGATTGGACCCGCAGGCCCTACCAGCCTCTGCAGTGGCATGAACGAAAAAGCCCCGCATCGCAGGCTGTGTGAAAAACCGAGCGGCTCTTCGAAGAGCGCGTTCCTACGTGAAATCTGAAGAGGCTTGGCTATTCAGCCAATCCAGAATCCACGTA
>NZ_QGSL01000106.1:413612-414422 GCF_003176655.1 Pseudomonas sp. RW407
GATTCCCCGATGAACCCCTGCCAGGAACGCGCGCCCTCACGCTTTCGAGGGACTGGCCGGCGGCTCCCGCCACGGTTATCGTCGAACCTCCCGAAGCCGGAAGCAGCACACGGATGAAAACCCGCGACCGCATCCTCGAATGCGCCCTGCTGTTGTTCAACGAACAGGGCGAACCCAACGTCTCCACCCTGGAGATCGCCACCGAGCTGGGCATCAGCCCCGGCAACCTGTACTACCACTTCCACGGCAAGGAGCCGCTGGTGCTGGCCCTGTTCGCCCGCTTCGAGGAGGAACTGCAGCCGCTGCTCGACCCACCCGCCGACGCACGCCTGGGGGCCGAGGACTACTGGCTGTTCCTGCACCTGATCGTCGAGCGCCTGGCGCACTACCGCTTCCTCTTCCAGGACCTGTCCAACCTGGCCGGGCGCCTGCCCAAGCTGGCCCGCGGCATGCGCAGCTGGCTCAACGCGCTCAAGCGCACCCTGGCCGCCCTGCTCGCCCGGCTCAAGGCCGGCGGCGAGCTGACCAGCGACACCGACGCCCTCGGCCAACTGGTGGAGCAGATCACCCTGACCCTGCTGTTCTCCCTGGACTACCAGCGCATCCTCGGCCGCGAAGGCGAGATACGCCTGGTGGTCTACCAGGTGATGATGCTGGTGGCGCCGCACCTGCGCGGCGATTCGCGGCTCGCCGCCGAGCGCCTGGCGCAGCGCTACCTGAACGCCTGAAATGAAGACGCCCGGCACGAGGCCGGGCGTCGGGTACCACGGGTAACGCGTCAGGCCTGGGTCGGCGGCGTGGCCGGAGCCG
>NZ_QGSL01000106.1:414432-416486 GCF_003176655.1 Pseudomonas sp. RW407
CAGGTGTGGGTGATCTTCACGTCCCTGAGCTGCGGGAAGAGTTCGCCGAACAGGTAGCGGCGCAGGCCGACCTCGTCGTCGGTGAGGCTGAAGTCGCTGCGCAGCTTGCCGCCGAAGCGGTAGCCGCCGCGGGCGCCGAAGGCCAGGCGGTTGTCCAGGGTGCGCTGGCCGTAGGTGACCTGGCGGCTGAACTCGCTGAAGGCCTGGCCGCGCTCCAGGCCGATCTCCGCCCATACCGATTCTGGCAGCGGCTCGGTGGCCACCAGCAGGCTCTGCACCGGCAACTGGTAGTTGCCCAGGGGCGGCAGGGCGGCGGCGTAGCCTTCCACCGCCGGCACTATCCACTGGGCCTTCACGCTGCCCTTGTCGGTGCGCAGCAGGCCGGGCTGCCAATGGCTGACGCGGCTTCTCTCGAACAGTTGCACGCCCATGCGCTCCACGGCCCTGGCCAGGCCGCGGGCCAGCCTGGCCGGGTCGATGGTGGCGCAGTGCGGTGTGTAGATCGCACCCAGCGCGCTGGGGATGCGCAACTGCTCGGCCAGTTCGGCCTTCGACAGCCAGCGGTAGTCGTCCTCGCCCAGGCCTTCGTGGCGCAGGTCGGCCAGGTACTGGCGCAGGCGCCGTTCCTGCTCCGGGTAGCGTGCCGCGCAGTAGAGCGCGCCGCCCTTGCGGTAGTCGCAGTCGATGCCTTCGCGCGCCAGCACGCCGGCCACCTCGTCGGGGATGCCGTGCAGCAGGTCCCAGCTCTCGCGGCGGCGCGGCTCGGGCAGCTTGCCCACCAGGCGGTCCTCGCCCAGCAGCGCGCCCATCAGCCAGCCGCCGTTGCGCCCGGAGGCGCCGAAGCCGGCGGTCTCGGCCTCGAGAATGGCGACCTTCAGCTGCGGCGCGCGGCGCTTCAGGTAGTAGGCCGTCCACAGCCCGGTGTAGCCGGCGCCGACGATGGCCACGTCGACGTCCAGGGCGCCTTCCAGGGCCGGGCGCGCGATGAAGTCGTCATCCAGTTGGTTCATCCACAGGCTGATATGGCGCCATGCCGACATAGGGGCGACTCCGGGCAGAAGGGTGATGGGGAATGTGCGCAAGCCTAGAAGCGCCCGGCATTCCTGTCGTGCGCGCGGGTACGCGGGGAAAAGCCGGGGGCGTGGCGTTGTCAGGAGGATTGTAGGAGCGGGCCCTGCCCGCGATTCGCGCGCAGGGCGCGCTCCTACGAAGAGCGCCTCGGCGTTACGGGGTTTCCATGCGCTTGAGGTATTCCCGCGGCGACAGCCCGGTCTGCTGGCGGAAGCAGCGGTAGAAGGCCGACAGCGAGTTGAAGCCGGCGGAGAAGGCCAGCTCGTCGATGCGCGCCGAGGTGGCCGGGCGCAGTTGCTCCAGCAGGTGCTGCAGGCGCTTCTGGTTGACGTACTGGTAGAAGCTCAGGCCCATCACCTGGTTGAGCAGGTAGGAAATCTGGTTGCGGGTGTAGCCGGTGGCGCCGGCCACCTGGGACAGGTCCAGGTCCGGCGCCAGGTACGGCTGGGCCTTGTGGAAGTATTCTTCCAGGTCGCCGGCCAGTTGGCTGAGCTGGCGTGGCGACAGGCCCAGGCGGCTGGCCGGCGGGCGGCTGTCGGCGGCGGTGCGCCCGGCGCCCGGCGCGTCCTCGCGGACCAGGGTGGCGTATTCGTTGATGCGCCAGATCAGCCCGTCGCGCACGCTGATGGCTTCGCTGGAGTGGAACACCGCCAGGCGCCCGCTGAGGGTGATGGCGGTGCGGTACTGGATGAAGGCCGTGTCGCCGTCCACGCGGATGCGGTCGATGTGGTCGAGGAACTCGTCCGGGCGGCTGGGCATGGTCTGGCTGACGTACTCGCGCAGGTCCGCCAGGCCCATGCGGCGGTTCTGGAAGTAGTCGTTGTATTCCACCTCGGGATGGTAGAGCGCCAGCGCCGCGTCCAGGTCGCGGCGCTTCCAGCTGTCGTGGTAGCGCTGCACCACGTCGCGGGTGCTCGGGGTGAGGTGGCCGTCGGCCGGGGTCGGGTGGGTCGCTTGCATGGCGCACAGGATGCCGCAGAGCG
>NZ_QGSL01000106.1:416496-417026 GCF_003176655.1 Pseudomonas sp. RW407
CTGAACGTGAACATGGTGACCTGTGGTGGGCAGGCGACCATTCCGATGGTGGCGGCGGTTTCGCGTGTCGCCAAGGTTCACTACGCCGAGATCATCGCCTCTATCGCGTCGAAGTCCGCCGGCCCGGGCACCCGCGCCAATATCGATGAGTTCACCGAGACCACCAGCAAGGCCATCGAAGTCATCGGCGGCGCGGCCAAGGGTAAGGCGATCATCATCATGAACCCGGCGGAGCCGCCACTGATCATGCGCGATACCGTCTATGTCCTTTCCGAAGCCGTGGATCAGGCGACGGTCGAAGCTTCCATCGAGGAAATGGCGGCTGCCGTGCAGGCCTACGTCCCCGGTTACCGCCTGAAGCAGAAGGTGCAGTTCGACGAGGTCCGCGACCTGAACATCCCCGGCCACGGCAAGTTCTCCGGGTTGAAGACTTCCGTCTTCCTCGAAGTCGAAGGCGCCGCCCACTACCTGCCGGCCTACGCCGGCAACCTCGACATCATGACCTCCGCCGCGCTGGCCACCGCCGAGCG
>NZ_QGSL01000106.1:417036-417386 GCF_003176655.1 Pseudomonas sp. RW407
GCGAACGGTTATACGCCCTACGTTCCCGCGTCCGCGGGAATGGCGAGGTGGAAGGATGGTGCCGGACTCCAGCGCCGCTCAGGACAACCCCCTCTCCCGCTTGCGGGAGAGGGCTGGGGAGAGGGCGCTCTCAAGCCCTGGTGCGAGGCCCCCAGGCAAGCTCGGTCGTAGGAGCGGACTCCGTCCGCGATCGGATTCACCGGCCACGCCAGACATCCCCGGCGGCACGGCCAACGGCGTATAACCACGAATGGTTATACGCCCTACGTTCCCGCGTCCGCGGGAATGGCGAGGTGGAAGGATGGTGCCGGACTCCAGCGCCGCTCAGGACAACCCCCTCTCCCGCTTGC
>NZ_QGSL01000106.1:417396-433230 GCF_003176655.1 Pseudomonas sp. RW407
TACCGCTGCAAGCGCGAAATGTTCACCGACCCGCGCCTGTTCGAACTGGAGATGAAGCACATCTTCGAAGGCAACTGGGTCTACCTCGCCCACGAAAGCCAGATTCCCGAGAAGAACGACTTCCTGACCACCCTGATCGGTCGCCAGTCGATCTTCATTGCGCGCAACAAGGATGGCGTGCTCAATGCCTTCCTCAATGCCTGCAGCCACAAGGGCGCCATGCTCTGCCGGCACAAGTCGGGCAACCGCTCCAGCTACACCTGCCCGTTCCACGGCTGGACCTTCAACAACTCCGGCAAGCTGCTCAAGGTCAAGGACCCGGCCGAGGCCGGCTACCCGTCGAGCTTCAACTGCGAAGGCTCGCACGATCTCACCAAGGTCGCCCGCTTCGAGTCCTACCGCGGCTTCCTCTTCGGTAGCCTCAACCCCGACGTGCGCCCGCTGGTGGAGCACCTGGGCGAGTCGGCGAAGATCATCGACATGATTGTCGACCAGTCCCCCGAAGGCCTGGAAGTGCTGCGCGGCTCCTCCACCTACATCTACGAGGGCAACTGGAAGCTCACCGCCGAGAACGGCGCCGACGGCTACCATGTCAGCTCCGTGCACTGGAACTACGCCGCCACCCAGAACCAGCGCAAGCAGCGCGAGTCTGGCGAGGAAGTGAAGACCATGAGCGCCGGTGGCTGGGCCAAGCACGGCGGCGGCTTCTACTCCTTCGAGCACGGCCACATGCTGCTCTGGACGCGCTGGGCCAACCCCGAGGACCGCCCGGCCTACGAGCGCCGCGAACAGCTCGCCGCCGACTTCGGCCAGGCCCGCGCCGACTGGATGATCCAGAACTCGCGCAACCTCTGCCTGTACCCCAACGTCTACCTGATGGACCAGTTCAGCTCGCAGATCCGTATCGCCCGGCCCATCGACGTCAACCGCACCGAGATCACCATCTACTGCATCGCGCCCAGGGGCGAAAGCGCCGAGGCCCGCGCCCAGCGCATCCGCCAGTACGAGGACTTCTTCAACGTCAGCGGCATGGCCACCCCGGACGACCTGGAGGAGTTCCGCTCCTGCCAGCAGGCCTACCAGGGCAGCGCCGAGGGCTGGAACGACATGTCCCGTGGCGCCGCCCACTGGATCGAGGGCGCCGACGAAGCCGCGCAGGAAATCGAACTGCACCCGCAACTGTCCGGCGTGCGCACCGAGGATGAAGGCCTGTTCGTGCTGCAGCACAAGTACTGGCTGCAGGCGATGAGCGAAGCCCTGGCCGCCGAAGAAGCCAAGCGCATTCCGCTCGAGGAGGCCGTGTGATGAGCCGCTACGAAACCGTCCGCGACTTCCTCTACCGCGAAGCCCGCTACCTCGACGACAAGGACTGGGACGCCTGGCTGGAGCTGTACGCCAGCGACGCCAGCTTCTGGATGCCGGCCTGGGACGACCGCGACGAGCTGACCCAGGACCCGCAGCGGGAAATCTCGCTGATCTGGTACGGCAACCGCGGCGGCCTGGAAGACCGCGTGTTCCGCATCAAGACCGAGCGCTCCAGCGCGACCATGCCGGACACCCGCACCTCGCACAACATCAGCAACATCGAGGTGCTGGGCGAGGAGGACGGCATCTGCCAGGTGCGCTTCAACTGGCACACCCTGAGCTTCCGCTACAAGACCACCGACAGCTACTTCGGCACCAGCTTCTACGCCATCGACCTGCGCGGCGAGAACCCGCTGATCAAGGCCAAGAAGGTGGTCCTGAAGAACGACTACGTCCGCCAGGTCATCGACATCTACCACATCTGAGGTGGCCGCCATGAGCTATTCGATCGCACTGAACTTCGAAGACGGCGTCACCCGCTTCATCGACGCCAACCCCGGCGAGACCGTGGCCGACGCGGCCTACCGCCAGGGCGTGAACATCCCCCTGGACTGCCGCGACGGCGCCTGCGGCACCTGCAAGTGCTTCGCCGAGGCCGGCCGCTACGATCTGGGCCAGGACTACATCGAGGATGCGCTGAGCGAAGAGGAAGCCGAGCAGGGCTACGTGCTGACCTGCCAGATGCGCGCCGAAAGCGACTGCGTGGTGCGCGTGCCAGCCTCCTCGGACGTCTGCAAGACCCAGCAGGCCAGCTACCAGGCGGCCATCAGCGAGGTGCGCCAGCTGTCCGAGAGCACCATCGCGCTGTCGGTCAAGGGCGAATCCCTGAGCAAGCTGGCCTTCCTGCCGGGGCAGTACGTCAACCTGCAGGTGCCGGGCAGCGACCAGAGCCGCGCCTATTCCTTCAGCTCGCTGCAGAAGGGCGGCGAGGTCAGCTTCCTGATCCGCAACGTGCCGGGCGGGCTGATGAGCAGCTTCCTCACCAGCCTGGCCAAGGCCGGCGACAGCCTGGAACTGGCCGGCCCCCTGGGCAGCTTCTACCTGCGCGACATCAAGCGCCCGCTGTTGCTGCTGGCCGGCGGCACGGGCCTGGCGCCCTTCACGGCGATGCTGGAGAAGATCGCCGAGCAGGGCAGCGAGCACCCGCTGCACCTGATCTACGGGGTGACCAACGACTTCGACCTGGTGGAGCTGGACCGGCTCGAGGCCTTCGCCGCGCGCATCCCCAACTTCAGCTTCAGCGCCTGCGTGGCCAACCCCGAGAGCAGCTACCCGCAGAAGGGCTACGTCACCCAGCACATCGAACCCAGGCACCTCAACGAAGGCGAGGTGGACATCTACCTGTGCGGCCCGCCGCCGATGGTCGAGGCGGTCAGCGCCTACATCCGCGAGCAGGGCATCACGCCGGCCAACTTCTACTACGAGAAGTTCGCGGCCAGTGCGGCGTGATGGGGGCGCTGTAAGAGCCCCTCTCCCTAACCCTCTCCCGCAAGCGGGAGAGGGGACCGTCCGTGCCACGGTGGAATTCGATGTTAGCCGGCTATCACGAAGCACCAATATCTGCCCGAGCACCGAATGCAACCGAGGTGCACGGATAGCTCCCTCTCCCTTCAGGGAGAGGGCGGGGGGAGAGGGCAGCCGGATACCGCACCCACCTCCCAGGACGCAACCATTGCCGAGGTAACCATGAACAGATTCGCCAACAAGGTCGCCATCGTCACCGGCGCCGCCCAGGGCATCGGCCGCCGCGTCGCCGAGCGCCTGGCCGAGGAGGGCGCCCGCCTGGTGGCGGTGGACCGCTCCGAGCTGGTCCACGAGCTGCAGGACGAACTCGGCCAGCGCGCCGAGGTGCTGACCCTTACCGCCGACCTCGAGCAGTTCGCCGAGGCCCAGCGCGTGGTCAATGAGGCCGTGCAGCGCTTCGGCCGCCTGGACGTGCTGGTCAACAACGTCGGCGGCACCATCTGGGCCAAGCCCTACGAGCACTATGCCGAGCACGAGATCGAGGCCGAGGTGCGCCGCTCGCTGTTCCCCACCCTGTGGTGCTGCCGCGCCGCGCTGGCGCCGATGCTGGAGCAGGGCGGCGGGGCCATCGTCAACGTCTCCTCCATCGCCACCCGCGGCGTCAACCGCGTGCCCTACGGCGCGGCCAAGGGCGGGGTGAACGCGCTGACCGCCTGCCTGGCCTTCGAGACCGCCGAGCGCGGCATCCGCGTCAACGCCACCGCGCCGGGCGGCACCGAGGCGCCGCCGCGGCGCATCCCGCGCAACGCCGCCGAGCAGAGCACGCAGGAGAAGGCCTGGTACCAGCAGATCGTCGACCAGACCGTGCAGAGCAGCCTGATGAAGCGCTACGGCAGCATCGACGAACAGGTCGGCGCCATCCTCTTCCTGGCCTCCGACGAAGCCTCCTACATCACCGGCGTGACCCTGCCGGTAGGCGGTGGCGACCTGGGTTGAACCACACACATTCGTAGGATGGGTATCGCTGCGCTCAACGCCATCCTACGTAAAGACGGACCGCCCACGACGCGGCCCGAACGGCTTCTCGCACAACAACAAAAAAGAGAGTGACGCCATGCGGAAAATCGACGTACACGAGGTCATCGACAACGCGCGCTTCGGCCGCTTCCATTGGCGCGTGATGGCCTGGTGCGCCCTGTTGCTGATCTTCGACGGCTACGACCTGTTCATCTACGGCGTGGTATTGCCGGTGCTGATGAAGGAATGGAGCCTGAGCCCGCTGCAGGCCGGCGCCCTGGGCAGCTACGCGCTGTTCGGGATGATGGCCGGGGCGCTGTTCTTCGGCCCGCTGGCCGACAAGGTCGGGCGCAAGAAGGGCATCGCCATCTGCTTCGTGCTCTTCTCCGGCTTCACCGTGCTCAACGGCTTCGCCACCAACCCCACGCAGTTCGGCATCTGCCGCTTCATGGCCGGCCTGGGCATCGGCGGGCTGATGCCCAACGTGGTGGCGCTGATGAACGAATACGCGCCGAAGAAACTGCGCAGCACCCTGGTGGCGGTGATGTTCAGCGGCTACTCCCTGGGCGGCATGCTCTCCGCCGGCGTGGGCATCTACATGCTGCCGCGCTTCGGTTGGGAGGCGATGTTCTTCGCCGCGCTGCTGCCGCTGTTGCTGCTGCCGCTGATCCTCTGGCAACTGCCCGAGTCGGTGGGCTTCCTGCTGCGCCAGGGCCGCACCGGCCAGGCCCGCGCCATCCTGCGCCGCGTCAGCCCGGAAAGCGCGCTGGACGACACCAGCGAACTGCACCTGGACGAGGGCAAGCCCCGGGGTGCGCCGGTGCTGGAACTGTTCCGCGAGGGCCGGGCGCTGCGCACCCTGATGCTCTGGGTGGCGTTCTTCTGCTGCCTGCTGATGGTCTACGCGCTCAGCTCCTGGCTGCCGAAGCTGATGGCCAACGCCGGCTACAGCCTGGGTTCGAGCCTGTCGTTCCTGCTGGCGCTGAACTTCGGCGGCATGTTCGGGGCGATCTTCGGCGGCTGGCTGGGCGACCGCTTCAACCTGCCCAGGGTGGTGGCGCTGTTCTTCGTCGCCGCCGCCGTTTCCATCACCCTGCTGGGCTTCAACAGCCCGATGCCGGTGCTCTACCTGCTGATCGGCATCGCCGGGGCCACCACCATCGGCACGCAGATCCTGCTCTACGCCACCGCCGCGCAGTTCTACGGCCTGGCCATCCGCTCCACGGGCCTGGGCTGGGCCTCGGGCATCGGCCGCAACGGCGCCATCGTCGGCCCGCTGCTGGGCGGCTCGCTACTGGCCATCGAGCTGCCGCTGCACCTGAACTTCATGGCCTTCGCCATCCCCGGCGCGGTGGCCGCGCTGGCCATGTACCTGGTCAGCCGGCGCAGCCTGGCGGTCGCCCCCCTGGCCGGAGCCCAGGCGTGAAGCGCCGCGCCGGCCTAGCGGTTGACCTGCTCGATCAGCGTCAGGCAGCGCTGCACCATGGCGCTGACGTCGCCGGCGCGGCGGCTGAGGATGATCGGCGACACCGCCTCGGGTTCCTCCAGGCTGGCGTAGCCGATGTCCGGGCGGTGCTGCTGCTGCACCGAGGCCGGCACCAGGGCCACGCCCAGGCCGGCGGCGACCAGGCCGATGGCGGTCTGCAGCTCGTTGGCCCACTGCGCCACGCGGATGCCCAGGCCGTGGTTGGCGAACAGCGCCAGCACGTGGTCGGCGTAGCTCGGCCGCGGGTTGGCCGGGTACAGCACGAAGGGCTCGCGGGCCAGGCGCCGCAGGCTCACCGGCGCCCCCAGCAGGGGGTGCCCGGTGGGCAGCACCGCCACCAGCGGGTCCTCGCGCAGCACCTGCTGGTGGATGGCCGGGTCGTCGAAGCGCATGCGCCCGAAGCCGATGTCGATGCGCCCGCTCTTGAGCGCCTCGACCTGCTGCAGGGTGGTCATCTCCTGCAGGCCCAGCTCCAGCTCGGTGTCGGCGCGCAGCTCGCGGATCAGCTCCGGCAGCACCGCGTAGAGGGTCGAGGGGGCGAAGCCGATGCCCAGCCACTGGCGCTGGCCCAGGCCGATGCGGCGGGTGTTGTCGCAGATGTTCTGCAGCTGTTCGAGCAGGGTGCCGCTCTGCTCGTAGAAGAAGCGCCCGGCCTCGGTCAGGCGCAGCGGCCTACCGCGTTCCAGCAGCTCGACGCCGAGCAGTTCCTCCAGCTGCTGGATCTGCCGGCTCAGCGGCGGCTGGGCGATGTGCAGGCGCTCCGCGGCGCGGGTGAAGTTGAGGGTTTCGGCCACCGCCTGGAAGTACCGCAGGTGTCGAAGCTCCATGATACCTCCAGGGTATGGAACGAGAGGGCAATGATATTGGACTGCCTGCCACTGCTGGCGCAATCCTTCGACGTGCAAGACAAGACCTGGAAGGTATCGGCCGCGACAGACGGCCGGGCCTCGACAAGAGCCTAGCGTGATATGGAACCTGACATGACCCAAGCCCTGATCGAACGCCTCGAGGCGATCATCGTCGACCTGCCGACCATCCGCCCGCACAAGCTGGCGATGCACACCATGCAGCGGCAGACCCTGGTGATCCTGCGCCTGCGCTGCAGCGACGGCATCGAAGGCCTCGGCGAGGCCACCACCATCGGCGGCCTGGCCTACGGCAACGAAAGCCCCGAGAGCATCAAGGCCAACCTGGAGGCGCATTTCGCGCCCCTGCTGGTCGGCCAGGACGCCTGCAACGTCAATGCCGCCATGCAGCGCCTGGACAAGGCCATCAAGGGCAACACCTTCGCCCGCTCGGCGGTGGAGACCGCGCTGCTCGACGCCCAGGGCAAGCGCCTGGGCCTGGCCGTCAGCGAACTGCTCGGCGGCCGCGTGCGCGACGGCCTGGAAGTGGCCTGGACGCTGGCCAGCGGCGACACCGCCCGCGACATCGAGGAAGCCGAGCGCATGCTCGACCTGCGCCGCCACCGCATCTTCAAGCTGAAGATCGGCGCCAACGCGCTGGAGCAGGACCTCAAGCACGTGGTGGCGATCAAGCGGGCCCTGGGCGAGCGCGCCAGCGTGCGCGTGGACGTCAACCAGTACTGGGACGAGTCCCAGGCCATCCGCGGCTGCCAGGTGCTCGGCGAGAACGGCATCGACCTGATCGAGCAGCCCATCTCGCGCATCAACCGCGCAGGGCAAGTGCGCCTGAACCAGCGCAGCCCGGCCCCCATCATGGCCGACGAATCCATCGAGAGCGTCGAGGACGCCTTCAGCCTGGCCGCCGACGGCGCCGCCAGCATCTTCGCCCTGAAGATCGCCAAGAACGGCGGCCCGCGCGCCGTGCTGCGCACCGCGCAGATCGCCGAGGCGGCCGGCATTGCCCTGTACGGCGGGACCATGCTCGAAGGCGCCATCGGTACCCTGGCCTCGGCCCACGCCTTCCTCACGCTGAAGCAACTGACCTGGCACACCGAACTGTTCGGCCCGCTGCTGCTGACCGAGGAAATCGTCACCGAGCCGCCGGTGTACCGCGACTTCCAGCTGATGGTACCGAACGCCCCGGGCCTCGGCCTGAGCCTGGACGAGGAGCGCCTCAAGCGCTTCCGCCGCCCCTGAACCCGCGCCTGAATTCTGCGATAGAGGAGAAGCCCCCATGCTGTTCCACGTGAAGATGACGGTGAAACTGCCCGTCGACATGGACCCGGCCAAGGCCGCCCAGCTCAAGGCCGACGAGAAGGAACTGGCCCAGCGCCTGCAGCGCGAGGGCAAGTGGCGCCACCTGTGGCGCATCGCCGGGCACTACGCCAACTACAGCGTCTTCGACCTCGCCAGCGTCGAGGAACTGCACGACACCCTGATGCAGCTGCCGCTGTTCCCCTACATGGACATCGAGGTCGACGGGCTCTGCCGCCATCCGTCCTCCATCCATGCCGACGACCGCTGAGCCCGGACCCGCAATCCCGACCGACGAAACCCCTGTATAAGAACAAGACGAGGTGAACACCATGACCGTGAAGATTTCCCAGACTGCCGAGATCCAGAAGTTCTTCGAAGAAGCCGCCGGCTACGGCAACGACGCCGGCAGCCCGCGCCTGAAGCGCATCATGCTGCGCGTGCTGCAGGACACCGCGAAAATCATCGAGGACCTGGAAGTCACCGACGACGAATTCTGGACCGCCGTGGACTACCTGAACCGCCTGGGCGGCCGCGGCGAAGCCGGCCTGCTGGTGGCGGGCCTGGGCATCGAGCACTTCCTCGACCTGCTCAACGATGCCAAGGACGCGCAGATCGGCAAGACCGGCGGCACCCCGCGCACCATCGAAGGCCCGCTGTACGTGGCCGGCGCGCCCATCGCCCAGGGCGAAACCCGCATGGACGACGGCAGCGAGGACGGCGTGGCCACCGTGATGTTCCTCGAAGGCCGCGTGCTGGACCTGGACGGCAAGCCCATCGCCGGCGCCACCGTCGACCTGTGGCACGCCAACACCAAGGGCAACTACTCCTACTTCGACCAGAGCCAGAGCGAGTACAACCTGCGCCGCCGCATCGTCACCGACGCCGAGGGCCGCTACCGCGCCCGCAGCATCGTGCCCAGCGGCTATGGTTGCGACCCGCAGGGCCCGACCCAGGAGTGCCTGAACCAGCTCGGCCGCCACGGCCAGCGCCCGGCGCACATCCACTTCTTCATTTCCGCCCCCGGCTACCGCCACCTGACCACCCAGATCAACCTGTCCGGCGACCAGTACCTGTGGGACGACTTCGCCTACGCCACCCGCGACGGCCTGGTCGGCGAAGTGAACTTCGTCGAGAACGCCCACGGCATCGAAGGCCGCGTCGCCGAGCTGGAATTCAGCTTCCAGCTGCAGAAGGCCACCAGCACCGATGACGAACAGCGCAGCCACCGCCCGCGCGCGCTGCAGGTGCAGGGCGCCTGAGCCACGCTACCCGCACTGCGTGCTCTTCGTAGGAGCGAGCTTGCTCGCGAACCAACCCCCGCTGCGAAGCTGGGTTCGCGAGCAAGCTCGCTCCTACACCGTTACCCCAGGCATCGTTCCCAGCCGGCTTGCCGGCAGGGCGAAGCCTTGCGTGCAGAACAAGAAAAAAGTGAGGCGCCATGAAAGACCTCATCCGCGACTTCTCGTTGTCCGCCCTGGTGGCCGGGTTGATCGCCACCCTGATTTCCTACGCCGGCCCCCTGGTGATCATCTTCCAGGCGGCCAAGAGCGCCGGCCTGCCCGACGCCGCGGTGTCGTCCTGGGTCTGGGCGATCTCCATCGGCAGCGGCGTGCTCGGCATCCTCCTCAGCCTGCGCTACAAGGTGCCGCTGGTGATCGCCTGGTCGGCGCCCGGTTCGGCGCTGCTGGTGGCGCTGCTGCCGGGCATCGGCCTGAACGAGGCGGTCGGCGCCTACCTGGTGTCGAGCCTGATCATCTTCCTGGTGGGCATCTCCGGCGCCTTCGACCGCGTGGTCGGCAAGCTGCCGCCGGCCATCTCCGCGGCCATGCTGGCGGGCATCCTGTTCAGCTTCGGCACCCAGCTGTTCGTCTCGCTGCAGGCCAAGCCGGCGCTGGTGCTGGCCATGTTCGTCGCCTACCTGCTGGGCAAGCGCCTGGCGCCGCGCTACGCCGTGGCCCTGGTGCTGCTGGTGGGCTGCGCCATGGCCATCGGCGGCGGCGAGCTGAACGCCTCGGCGCTGGTGATCGGCCTGGCCACGCCGCAATGGATCACCCCTGAGTTCAGCGTCCACGCGTTGCTCAACATCGCCCTGCCGCTGGTGGTGGTGGCGCTCACCGGGCAGTTCGTGCCGGGCATCGCCGTGCTGCGCAACGACGGCTACCAGACCCCGGCGCGCCCGCTGATCGCCAGCAGTGCCCTGGGTACCCTGCTGCTGGCGCCCTTCGGCTGCCACGGCCTGAACCTCGCCGCCATCACCGCGGCCATCTGCACCGGCCGCGAGGCCCACGAGGACCCGGCGCGGCGCTACGTCGCCGGGGTGGTGGGCGGCGTCGCCTACCTGCTGCTGGGGCTGTTCGGCGCCACCCTGGTGTCGCTGTTCAGCGCCTTCCCCCGCGAGCTGATCGCCGCCCTGGCCGGCCTTGCGCTGTTCGGCGCCATCGGCGGGGCGCTGGCCGGCGCCATGGGCGTGCCGGAGGACCGCGAGGCGGCGCTGATCACCTTCCTGGTGACCGTCTCGGGCATGTCCTTCCTCGGCCTGTCGGCGGCCTTCTGGGGCCTGATCTTCGGCCTGGCCGCGCACCTGCTGCTGGTGCGCCGCCGCGCCGGCCAACCCGAGACGCGCGCCGTGCGCGCCTGACCACGGAGCAACCGCAAGCGGGCGCCCGGCCGGGGTGCCCGCCCCAGGCAAGACGGCAGCGGAAGCAGGGCAGGGCGGCTGACGAAGCGGACAGCCCCATGCCCCCGCGGGCCGACACACAGCTCCCCGCCCAGCGCTTGGCCGCGGCCCTCCGGTCGCTAGGCAGGGGATCGTACAACCATAAGAACAAGAGAAAATCATGAGCAATCGCGTATGCGTGACCGCCGTCGCGCTGGGTATCGGCGTGGCCGCCACCCAGCCGGCGGCCGCGGCCGAAGGGCTGATCGAAGGTGCCAGCGCCACCCTGCAGGCGCGCAACTACTACTTCAGCCGCGACTTCTCCGACATCGTCGGGCCCAACCGGCAGTCCAGGGCGGAGGAGTGGGCCCAGGGCTTCATCCTCAACTTCAGCTCCGGCTACACCCCGGGCCCCGTCGGCTTCGGCCTGGACGCCATCGGCGTGCTCGGCCTGAAACTGGACAGCAGCCCCGACCGCATCAACACGGGCCTGCTGCCGGTGGGCGGCGACGGCCGCGCGCCGGACGACTACAGCCGCCTGGGCCTGGCCGGCAAGGTGAAGTTGTCGAAGACCGAGCTGAAGGTCGGCGAGCTGCAGCCCAACCTGCCGGTACTGGTGTTCAGCGACATCCGCCTGCTGCCGCCCAGCTACCAGGGCACCTCGCTGAGCTCCAGCGAAATCCCCGGGCTGACCCTGCAGGCCGGGCACCTCACCTCCACCCACCTGCGCAACGAGGGCGGCGACGAGAAGATGATCGCCATGCTCAGCTACCAGCCGCAGCGCCAGGCCGAGAGCGACGCCTTCAACTACGCCGGCGGCGACTACGACTTCAATGGCAAGCGCACCCGCGTCAGCGCCTGGTACGGCCAGCTGGAGGACATCTACAAGCAGCGCTTCCTCGGCCTCAAGCACGCCCAGCCGTTGGGCGACTGGGTGCTGGGCGCCAACCTCGGCTACTTCGACGCCAGCGAGGACGGCAAGCACCTGCTCGGCGACATCGACAACCGCGCGGTTTTCTCGCTGTTCTCGGCCAAGCGCGGCGGGCACACCTTCTACCTCGGCTACCAGGGCATGTTCGGCGACAGCGCCTTCCCCCGGGTGTTCGCCAACGTCTCGCCGCTGGGCAACGAGGTGCCGACCTACGAGTTCGCCTCCACCGACGAGCGCTCCTGGCAGGTGCGCTACGACTACGACTTCGTCGCCCTCGGCGTGCCCGGACTGACCACCACGGTTCGCTACATCAGCGGCGACAACGTCGACACCGGCATGGGCTTCGAGGGCAAGGACCGCGAGCGCGACCTGGACATCGGCTACACCGTGCAGAGCGGCCCGGTGGCCGGGCTCAACGTGCGCGTGCGCAACGTCATGGCGCGCTCCAACTACCGCAGCGACATCGACGAGAACCGGCTGATCCTCAGCTACACCTGGAAGCTGTTCTGAGCCCACCCGGGGGGCCATACGGCCCCCTTCACCAAGGAGACCCCATGACGCGCAAGACCACCGCCGCCACGCTGCTCGGCCTGGCCGCGCTCTGCGCCCTCTGCCTGCCCTGGCTGCCCTCGGCCCAGGGCGCGCTGCTGGCGCCGTTGCTGGCCTGCCTGCTGGGCGCCGGGCTGCTCTACCACCGCCTGCCGGCGCAACGCATCGAGGTGCCGGTGCCCGTGGCCGTCGCGGCACAGCCCCCGCCGCCGCCCTCGCTGCCGGAGCCCGCCCCCGGCGTGGCCGACCCGCTGGCCGGGCGCCTGCGTCCGCCCCTGGGCGACCTGCGCCAGGCGCTGCAGCAGACCGAGGACGACATGCGCTACGCCGACGACCTGGCGCGCAACGCCGGCGACCGGGTGGCGCAGAGCGCCAGCAGCATCCAGGCCGCCGCCGGCGCCCTGGGCGAGCTGGAAGGCTACATGGCGCACATGACCCAGGTGTTCGACGAACTGGGCCGCGAGTCCCTGCGCATCGGCGCCATCGTCGGCAGCATCCAGGACATCGCCCGGCAGACCAACCTGCTGGCGCTCAACGCCGCCATCGAGGCGGCCCGCGCCGGCGAGCACGGCCGCGGCTTCGCCGTGGTGGCCGACGAGGTGCGCAACCTGTCGCACCGGGTCAACGGCTCCAGCGAGCAGATCCGCGGGATTTCCGACAGCCTGCGGCACTCCGCCGAGGAGGCCCAGGCCGGCGTGCAGCGCCTGGGCGACTCGACGCGCCAGGGCCTGGCCCGCGCCGACGAGGCGCTGCAGGCCATGCAGGAGATGCGCGAAGGCGCGGTGATGCGCGTGCAGATCGTCCAGCGCATCCTCCAGCGCCTGGGCACCCAGCAGGTGCTGGCCGGCGAGCTGCAGGTGCTGGTGGAAGGCGCCGAGGCAAGCGCCTGAAGGCGCGTTCAGGTATTCCTGTAGGGGATACCTGAGAGCGCTTTTTTGATTATCCGCTTATAGGCGGCCTCCCTAGACTCGGCGAAAAACACCCTACAAGGGAGGTCGCCGTGTCTCATCACTTGCTCCGCCACTACATCGCGGGCGCCTTCGTCGGCAGCAGCCGCACTTTCGACAACGTCTCGCCGGTGGACGGCCGGCTGCTCGGCCAGGTCTGCGAGGCCGGCGAGGCCGAGGTGAACGCCGCCGTGGAAGCCGCGGCGGCGGCGCAGAACGGCCCCTGGGCGCGTTTCAGCGCGGCCCAGCGCGCCGACCTGCTGGAGCGCATCGCCGACGGCATCGAGCGGCGCTTCGAGGACTTCGTCGCCGCCGAAGTGGCCGACACCGGCCGCCCCGTGCACCAGGCGCGCAGCCTCGACGTGGCCCGCGGCGTACAGAACTTCCGCAGCTTCGCCGGCCAGGTGCGCCAGGGCGGCGGCGAATTCTTCGAGATGCGCAGCGGCGATGGCAGCGACGTGTTCAGCTACACGGTGCGCAAGCCCCATGGCGTGGTGGCGATCATCTCGCCGTGGAACCTGCCGCTGCTGCTGCTCACCTGGAAGGTCGCGCCGGCCCTGGCCTGCGGCAACTCGGTGGTGGTCAAGCCCTCGGAAGACACGCCCTCCAGCGCCACCCTGCTGGCCGAGGTGATGCACGAGGTGGGCGTGCCCGCCGGGGCCTTCAACCTGGTCCACGGCTTCGGGCCGAACTCCGCCGGCGAGTTCCTCACCGGCCACCCGCGGGTGGACGCCATCACCTTCACCGGCGAGTCGCGCACCGGCTCGACCATCATGCGCGCCGCCGCCGAAGGCGTGCGCGAAGTCTCCTTCGAATTGGGCGGCAAGAACGCCGCGGTGGTCTTCGCCGACTGCGACTTCGACGCCGCAGTGGCCGGGGTGCTGCGCTCCAGCTTCACCAATTCCGGGCAGGTCTGCCTGTGCTCCGAGCGCGTCTACGTCGAGCGGCCGATCTACGAGCGCTTCGTCGCCGCGCTCAAGGCCGGCGCCGAGCAGCTGAAGATCGGCTACCCCGACGAGGACGGCGTGAACATGGGCTCGCTGATCTCCCACAAGCACCGCGACAAGGTGCTGGGCTACTTCCGGCTGGCCGTGGAGGAGGGCGCCAGCGTGGTCAGCGGCGGCGGCGTGCCGCACTTCGGCGATGCCCGCGACAAGGGCGCGTTCGTCCAGCCGACCATCTGGACCGGCCTTGCCGACGACGCCCGCTGCATGCGCGAGGAGGTGTTCGGCCCGGTCTGCCACATCGCGCCCTTCGACAGCGACGAGGAAGTGCTGCGCCGCGTCAACGACTCCGCCTACGGCCTGGCCGCCTCGCTGTGGACCCGCGACCTGGGCCGCGCGCACCGTGTCTCGCGGCGCATCCACGTGGGCATGGTGTGGGTCAACACCTGGTTCCTCCGCGACCTGCGTACGCCCTTCGGCGGCGCCCGGCTGTCCGGCCTGGGCCGTGAGGGCGGCCGCCACTCGCTGGACTTCTATTCCGAACTCACCACCGTCTGCGTCAACCCCTGAGGCCAGGAGAAACCCATGCATCCAGCACTCATCGAAGCCGCCGCGCGCCTGCGCCAGGCCCGTGACAGCGGCCAGCCCTGCGCCCCGGTACGCGACCTGATCCAGCAGGCCGGCCAGCAAGGCAACGCCGCCGCGCTCGACCTGGCCTATGCCGTGCAACAGCGCAACAACGCCGCGGACATCGCCGCCGGCTGGCGCCCGGTGGGCCACAAGATCGGCCTGACCTCCCGTGCCGTGCAGCGCCAGCTGGGCGTGGACCAACCGGACTTCGGCCGCCTGTTCGCCCAGATGGCCCGCGGCGACGGCCAGCCCATCGCCTGGAGCGACTGCCAGCAGCCCAAGGTGGAGGCGGAAATTGCCCTGGTGCTGGAACACGACCTGTGCCACGAGCGCCACACCCTGGCGGACATCCTCCGCGCCACCGCCTTCGCCCTGCCGGCCATCGAGATCGTCGGCAGCCGCATCACCAACTGGGACATCAGCCTGCTCGACACCGTAGCCGACAACGCTTCGTCCGGGCTGTTCGTGCTCGGCAGCCGCCCGGTGCGCCTGGAGCGGCTGGACTTGGTGAACTGCGGCATGAGCCTGAGCCGGCGCGGCGAACCGGTATCGGTCGGCGCCGGCGCGGCCTGCCTGGACAACCCGCTGAACGCAGCGCTCTGGCTGGCCGACACCATGGCCCGCCTGGGCGAACCGCTGCGCGCCGGCGACGTCATCCTCACCGGCGCCCTGGGGCCGATGGTCCCGGTACGCCCGGGCGACGTCTTCAGCGCCGACATCCAGGGCCTGGGCCGCGTCAGCGCCGCCTTCGCCGAAGCCCAGTGAGGAAGCCCGCATGAGCCAGAAACGCAAAGTCGCCATCATCGGCTCCGGCAACATCGGCACCGACCTGATGATCAAGATCCTGCGCAACGCGCAGCACCTGGAAATGGCCGCCATGGTCGGCATCGACCCGGCCTCCGACGGTCTGGCCCGCGCATCACGAATGGGCGTGGCCACCACCCACGAAGGCGTGGAAGGCCTGACCCGCCTGCCGATCTTCGACGAGATCGACTTCGTCTTCGATGCCACCTCCGCCGGCGCCCACGTGAAGAACGACGCCTTGCTGCGGGGCCACAAGCCCAATCTTCGCGTGATCGACCTGACCCCGGCCGCAATAGGTCCGTATTGCGTGCCGGTGGTCAACCTGGAGCAGCACCTGCAGGCGCCGAACGTGAACATGGTGACCTGTGGTGGGCAGGCGACCATTCCGATGGTGGCGGCGGTTTCGCGTGTCGCCAAGGTTCACTACGCCGAGATCATCGCCTCGATCGCGTCGAAATCCGCTGGTCCGGGTACCCGCGCCAATATCGACGAGTTCACCGAGACCACCAGCAAGGCCATCGAAGTCATCGGCGGGGCGGCCAAGGGTAAGGCGATCATCATCATGAACCCGGCGGAGCCGCCGCTGATCATGCGCGATACCGTCTATGTCCTGTCCGAAGCCGTGGATCAGGCGAAGGTCGAGGCGAGCATCGAAGAGATGGCCGCCGCCGTACAGGCCTACGTGCCGGGCTACCGCCTGAAGCAGAAGGTGCAGTTCGACGAGGTCAGCGACCTGAACATCCCCGGCCACGGCCGCTTCAGCGGCCTGAAGACCTCGGTGTTCCTCGAAGTCGAAGGCGCCGCCCACTACCTGCCGGCCTACGCCGGCAACCTCGACATCATGACCTCCGCCGCGCTGGCCACCGCCGAGCGCATGGC
>NZ_QGSL01000106.1:433240-449205 GCF_003176655.1 Pseudomonas sp. RW407
CCCGCTGGGGCACGAGGCCACGCACGCCGGGTTCAGGCAGTGCTCGCACAGGCGCGGCAGGTACATCATGAAGGTGTTCTCGAACTGGCCGTAGATGTCGGCCTGGACCTGCTCGAAGTTGATGTCCTTGCGCCGCTTGGCGAACTCGGTGCCCAGCAGTTCCTCCCAGTTCGGCCCCCACTCCACCTTGTCCATGCGCAGCCCGCTGATCAGCGAGCGCGGCCGCGCCACCGGCTGGTGCTCGCCCTGGGCGGCGCTGTGCAGGTGCTGGTAGTCGAAGGTGAAGGGTTCGTAGTAGTCGTCGATCTGCGGCAGGTCGGGGTTGGCGAAGATGTTCGCCAGCACCCGCCACTTGCCGCCGATGCGCGGGTTGATGGAGCCGTCGGCGTTGCGCACCCAGCCGCCGTTCCACTTCTTCTGGTTCTCCCATTCCTTGGGGTAGCCGATGCCGGGCTTGGTCTCGACGTTGTTGTACCAGGCGTACTCGATGCCTTCGCGGCTGGTCCAGACGTTCTTGCAGGTGACCGAGCAGGTGTGGCAGCCGATGCACTTGTCGAGGTTCAGGACCATGCCGACCTGGGAACGGATCTTCATTTCACCGCCTCCTGCTGGTAGTCGTTGCCTTCGCCGTCGAGCCAGTCGATGCGTTTCATCTTGCGCACGATGACGAACTCGTCGCGGTTGGAGCCAACGGTGCCGTAGTAGTTGAAGCCGTAGGACAGCTGGGCGTAGCCGCCGATCATGTGGGTCGGCTTGGGGCACACCCGCGTCACCGAGTTGTGGATGCCGCCGCGGGTGCCGGTGAGCTCGGAGCCGGGCACGTTGAGGATGCGCTCCTGGGCGTGGTACATCATCGCCATGCCCGGGCGCACCCGCTGGCTGACCACCGCCCGCGCGGCGATGGCGCCGTTGGCGTTGTAGAGTTCGATCCAGTCGTTGTCGACCACGCCGATGGCGCGCGCGTCGTCCTCGCTGATCCAGACGATGGGCCCGCCGCGCGACAGCGTCTGCATCAGCAGGTTGTCGCTGTAGGTGGAGTGGATGCCCCACTTCTGGTGCGGCGTCAGCCAGTTCAAGGCGATCTCCGGGTTGCCGTTGCTGCGCGGCTCGGCGACGCTGGCCGCGGCCTTGGTGTCGATGGGCGGGCGGTAGACCATCAGGCTCTCGCCGAAGGCGCGCATCCAGGGGTGGTCCTGGTAGAACTGCTGGCGGCCGGTCAGGGTGCGCCAGGGGATCAGCTCGTGGACGTTGGTGTAGCAGGCGTTGTAGCTCACGTGCTCGTCCTCCAGGCCCGACCAGGTGGGGCTGGAGATGATCTTGCGCGGCTGCGCCACCAGGTCGCGGAAGCGGATCTTCTCTTCCTGCTTGGGCCGCGCCAGGTGGGTGTGGTCGCGCCCGGTGATCTTCGACAGCGCGGCCCAGGCCTTGACCGCCACCTGGCCGTTGGTTTCCGGGGCCAGGGTGAGGATCATCTCCGCCGCGTCCACCGCCGAGGCCAGCCGCGGCCGCCCTTCGGCGGAACCGTCGAGCTTGCGGTAGTTGAGCTTGCCGAGCAGCTCGACCTCTTCCTGGGTCTGCCAGGCGATGCCCTTGCCGCCGTTGCCCAGGGTGTCCAGCAGCGGGCCGATGGAGCTGAAGCGCTCGTAGGTCTCGGGGTAGTTGCGCTTGACCTCGATCAGCGAGGGCATGGTCTTGCCGGGGATGGGCTCGCACTCGCCCTTCTTCCAGTCGCGCACCTGCGCCTGGGCCAGTTCGCCGGGGCTGTCGTGCTGCAGCGGCAGGGTCACCAGGTCGGTTTCCTCGCCCAGGTGGCCGACGCACAGGCGCGAGAAGGCGCGGGCGATGCCGTCGTAGATCTGCCAGTCGCTGCGCGCTTCCCAGGCCGGGTCGGTGGCGGCGGTGAGCGGGTGGATGAAGGGATGCATGTCCGAGGTGTTGAGGTCGTCCTTCTCGTACCAGGTCGCCGTCGGCAGCACCACGTCGGAGTACAGGCAGGTGGTGGACATGCGGAAGTCCAGGGTCACCAGCAGGTCGAGCTTGCCCTCGATGGGCTCGTCCTTCCACAGCACCTCTTCGGGCTTCTGCTTGCCGGCCTCGCCCAGGTCCTTGCCGAGCACGCCGTTCCTGGTGCCCAGCAGGTACTTGAGCATGTACTCGTGGCCCTTGCCCGAGCTGCCGAGCAGGTTGGAGCGCCAGACGAACAGGTTGCGCGGGTGGTTCTGCGGGTTGTCCGGGTCTTCGCTGGCGAAGCGCAGCTGGCCGCTCCTGAGCTGTTCCACCACGTAGTCGGCGGTGCTCTTGCCGGCGGCCTGGGCCGCGGCGGCCAGGCGCAGCGGGTTGGTGCCCAGCTGCGGCGCCGAGGGCAGCCAGCCCATGCGCTCGGCGCGCACGTTGAAGTCCACCAGGCTGCCGCTGAAGTCCTGCGGCCGAGCCAGGGGCGAGAGCAGCTCCTTCACCTCCAGCTTCTCGTAGCGCCACTGGCTGGAGTGGTTGTAGAAGAACGAGGTGCCGTTCATGTGCCGCGGCGGGCGGTGCCAGTCCAGGGCGAAGGCCAGGGGCGTCCAGCCGGTCTGCGGGCGCAGCTTCTCCTGGCCGACGTAGTGCGACCAGCCGCCGCCGCTCTGGCCGATGCAGCCGCAGAGGATCAGCATGTTGATCAGCCCGCGGTAGTTCATGTCCATGTGGTACCAGTGGTTCATCCCGGCGCCGACGATGATCATGGAGCGGCCGTGGGTCTTGTCGGCGTTCTCGGCGAACTCGCGGGCAATGCGGATCATCTGCGCCGCCGGCACCCCGGTGATCGCCTCCTGCCAGGCCGGGGTGTAGGGCTTGAGCTGGCCGTAGTCGCTGGCGCCGTCGTCCTCGCCGGCGCCGCCCACGGTGGGCTGCAGGCCGCGGTCGATGCCGTAGTTGGCGGCCATCAGGTCGAACACGCTGGCCGCCAGCACCTCGCGGCCGTCGGCCAGTTGCAGGCGCTTGGCCGGCACATGGTGGTAGAGCACCTCGCGCAACGGCACGTTGGGGAAGTGCTTGCGCTCGATGCCGCCGAAGTACGGGAAGGCCACCCGCGCCACCTCGTCGTGGCGGCCCAGCAGCGACAGCGCCAGGCGCACCTCGCGGCCCTCGGCGTCCACCGGCTCCAGGTTCCAGTGGCCGGACTCGCCCCAGCGGAAGCCGATGGAGCCGCGCGGCACCACCAGGCGCTCGCCGGCCTCGTCCCAGGCCAGGGTCTTCCACTCGGGGTTGTTGGCCTGGGCCAGGTTGTCGGCGAAGTCGCTGGCGCGCAGCTGCTTGCCGGGGACCAGGCCGCCTTCGGCGCGCGGCTCCAGCTCCACCAGGATCGGCAGGTCGGTGTAGCGGCGCGCGTAGTCGGTGAAATAGCTCCGCGGGTTCTCCAGGTGGAATTCCCTGAAGATCACCTGGCCCATGGCGATGGCCAGGGCCGCGTCGGTGCCCTGCTTGGCGCTCATCCACTCGTCGCAGAGCTTGGAGATTTCCGCGTAGTCCGGGGTGATGGCCACGGTCTTGGTGCCCTTGTAGCGCACCTCGGTGAAGAAGTGCGCGTCGGGGGTGCGCGTCTGCGGCACGTTGCTGCCCCAGGCGATGAGGTAGCCGGAGTTGTACCAGTCGGCGGACTCGGGCACGTCGGTCTGCTCGCCCCACACCTGCGGCGAGGCGGGAGGCAGGTCGCAGTACCAGTCATAGAAGCTCAGGCATACCCCGCCGATCAGCGACAGGTAGCGGGTGCCCGAGGCGTAGCTGACCATGGACATGGCCGGGATCGGCGAGAAGCCGGCGACGCGGTCCGGGCCATAGGTCTTCACCGTGTAGACGTTGGCCGCGGCGACCAGCGTCTGCAGTTCGTCCCAGTCGCTGCGCACGAAGCCGCCGCGGCCGCGGATGGACTTGTACTGCTTCGCCTTCTGCGGGTCCTCGACGATGCTCGCCCAGGCCAGCACCGGATCGGCATGGCTGGCCAGCGCCTCGCGCCACAGCTGGATCAGCGCCTTGCGCACCAGCGGGTATTTCAGCCGGTTGGCGCTGTACAGGTACCAGGAGTAGCTGGCCCCGCGCGGGCAGCCGCGCGGCTCGTGGTTGGGCAGGTCCGGGCGGGTGCGCGGGTAGTCGGTCTGCTGCGTCTCCCAGGTGACCAGGCCGTTCTTCACGTAGATCTTCCAGCTGCACGAGCCGGTGCAGTTCACCCCGTGGGTGGAGCGGGCGATCTTGTCGAACTGCCAGCGCTGCCGGTAGCCGTCCTCCCAGGCGCGGCTCTCGTCGCGGGTCTCGCCGTGGCCGCCGGCGAATGCCGGCGGGCGTTTGACCAGGTAGCGCAGGCGGTCGATGAAGTAACTCATTTCTCTCCTCCTCGGCGCGGGCCGGGCGGCTAGCAGCTCACCTCGGCGTTACGGCGGGTGTAGTAGAACCAGGTCACCACGATGCACAGGGCGTAGAAGACGATGAAGCCGTAGAGCGCCCACTCCGGCCCACCGGTCAGGTCGAACGAACTGCCGAACGACTTCGGGATGAAGAAGCCGCCGTAGGCCGCCACCGCCGAGATGAAGCCCACCGCGGCGGCGGACTCCTTCTCGCTCTGCAGCGCCTGCTGCTCGGCGGGCAGCCCGGGGAACAGGCGCGGCGTCTGGATGCGGAAGATCGCCGGGATCATCTGCGTGGTGCTGGCGTTGCCGACCCCGGAGAAGAAGAACAGCAGCAGGAACATGGCCAGGAAGCCCCAGAAGGCCCCCGGCTGGTCCTTGATACCGATGAAGAACAGCACGCCGCCGACGCACGCGGCCATGGCGACGAACACCCAGAGGCTGATGCGCCCGCCGCCGAAGCGGTCGGCCAGGCCGCCGGAGAAGGCGCGGCTCAAGGCGCCGATCAGCGGGCCGAGGAAGGCGAAGCGCAGCACGTCGACCTGCGGGAACAGGTGCCCGGCCAGCAGCGGGAAGCCGGCGGAGAAGCCGATGAAGCTGCCGAAGGTGCCGGTGTAGAGCACGCTCATCAGCCAGGTGTGCTTGCGCTTGAAGATCGCCAGCTGGTCGCTGAACGAGGATTTGGCGCTGGCGATGTCGTTCATCCCGAACCAGGCGGCGAGGGTCGCGGCGATGATGAACGGCACCCAGATGAAGCCGGCGTTCTGCAGCCACAGCGGGGTGCCGGCGGCGGTCACCTGCGGCTCGCCGCCCAGGCCGCCGAACACCGCCAGGGTGATCGCCAGCGGCACCAGGAACTGCATGACGCTCACGCCCAGGTTGCCCAGCCCGGCGTTCAGGCCCATGGCCGCTCCCTTGGCCTGTTTGGGGAAGAAGAACGAGATGTTGGCCATGCTGGAAGAGAAGTTGCCGCCGCCCAGGCCGCACAGCAGGGCGAGGATCAGCATGATCAGGTAGGGCGTGTTCGGGTTCTGCACGGCGAAGCCGATCCACAGCGCCGGCACCAGCAGCGAGGCGGTGGACAGCGCGGTCCAGCGCCGGCCGCCGAAGATCGGCACCATGAAGCTGTAGAAGATGCGCAGGGTGGCGCCCGACAGCCCGGGCAGCGCCGCCAGCCAGAACAGCTGGTTGGCCGTGTAGCCGAAGCCGGCCAGCGGCAGCTTGGCCACCACCACCGACCAGACCATCCAGATGGCGAAGGCCAGCAGCAGGTTGGGGATGGAGATCCACAGGTTGCGCGTGGCGATGCGCTTGCCCCTGGCCTCCCAGAACGCGGCGTCCTCCGGGTGCCAGTCCAGCAGCACGAAGCTGCTGGGGGTGGACAGTTCCGGCAGGTCGCGGGTCTCGCGCCGCTCTGCCCACTCCACGCGCTCGGCCATGCGGATGGCGTAGTGCATCCACGCCAGGGCGCCGGCGGCGATCAGGAACAGCAGCATGAAGCAGCTCTGCCACACGCCCAGCACGTCGTTGAGCATGCCGAAGGTCAGCGGCAGGAAGAAGCCGCCGAGGCCGCCGATCATGCCCACCAGGCCGCCCACCACGCCCACGTGCTGCGGGTAGTAGCTGGGGATGTGCTTGAACACCGCGGCCTTGCCCAGGGACATGAAGAAGCCCAGCACCACGATCAGCAGGATGAAGCCGGCCAGGCTCATGTGCAGGGCGAACTCGATGTCGCCGCGCACCCCGGTGACCGTGTAGCGGGTCGGCGGGTAGCTGAGCAGGAAGGTGCACAGCACCGACATGCCGAGGGTCCAGTACATCACCCGGCGCGCGCCGTAGCGGTCGGACAGCCAGCCGCCAAGGATGCGGAACAGCGACGCCGGCACCGTGTACAGCGCGGCTATCACCCCGGCGCTGGCCAGGCCCAGGCCGAACACCTGCATCAGGTAGTGCGGCAGCCACAGGGCCAGGGCGACGAAGGCGCCGAAGACGAAGAAGTAGTACAGCGAGAAGCGCCATACGCGCAGTTCCGCCAGCGGCGCCAGCTGCTCGGCCAGCGGGACCGGCTGGTTCCTGCGCGACTCGCTCTGCGGGTCGGACTTGGCCAGCAGCAGGAAGGCCACGCCCATGGCCGCCAGCACCGCGGCGTACACCAGGGCGGCGCCACGCCAGCCCAGGGCCAGCAGCAGGAAGGGCGCGGCGAAGTTGGTGATGCCGGCGCCGACGTTGCCGGCGCCGAAGATGCCCAGCGCGGTGCCCTGGCGCCCCGGCTCGAACCAGGCGGAGGTGTAGGCCGTGCCGACGATGAAGCCGCCGCCGGCCAGGCCCACGCCCAGCGCCGCCAGCAGCAGCGTGTAGAAGTTGCCGGCGAAGGTCAGCAGGTAGACGCACAGCGCCGAGGTCAGCATCAGCAGGCCGAACACCCAGCGCCCGCCGTAGCGGTCGGTCCACAGGCCGAGGAAGATCCGCGAGACCGAGCCGGTCAGCACCGGCGTGGCCATCAGCAGGCCGAGCTGGGTGTCGGACAACCCGTACTCGTCCTTGATCTGCAGACCGAGGATGGAGAACAGCGTCCACACGGCGAAGCAAAGGGTGAACGCCAGCGTCGACAAGCCGAGTGCCCGGTACTGGTCCCGGGCGGGAGCGGTCGTAACCATGCGCACGCAGTCCCTGGCGAGCGCCTCGAATGGCGCTTGCTCTGCAGGCCTGCGGCAATTCCCGATGACCGGCGGCTACCGGTCCACAACCCACGACATTGCACCCAGGCCAATCACGGTTGATGTTGCTGCTTTCGTTATCGTGGCACCATTTCGGTGCAAGAACTGAGCGTAGACAGGTTCCGCGAGAATTCCACAACGCCCGTTCAGGAAGAGGCTCGCGGGGCGCGGCGCAAGTTGTCCCCTTGCGGGGACATCCCGGCCGCGCGCGGGGATTAGAGTCGTCGGCGAATCCGCCCACAAGCACAATAATCCCGGAGACGCACCGCGATGCACTGCCCTTCCGCCGAGCCCCGGCGCTCGCTGTATTTCGACTACCAGGTCCACCCCGCCTTCACCGCCGCCGTGGGCGCCGCGCAGGCCGAGCGGCATGCCGTGGTCATCGTCGGCGCCGGGCCCATCGGCCTGGCCACCGCGCTGGACCTGGCCCGCTACGGCGTCCCCTCGGTGCTGCTCGAGGCCGAGCAGCAAGTCAGCGAGGGCAGCCGCGCCATCGTCTTCACCCGCCGCTCGATGGAAATCCTCCAGCAGGTGGGCGTGGCCGACCGGGTGACCGCGGCCGGGCTGGGCTGGCGCTTCGGCAACTCCTTCTACCGCAACCAACTGGTGTTCCGCATGGAAGCGCCGCAGGACGCGGACGACCGCTTCGCCCCCATGACCAACCTGCAGCAGCCCTGCCTGGAGCAGTACCTGCTGGAGGCCGCCCAGGCCAACCCGCTGATCGAGCTGCGCTGGGGCAACAAGGTGACCGCCCTCGCCCAGGCCGCGGACCATGCGCGCCTGGAAGTGGACACCCCCGCCGGCCCCTACGCCCTGGAAGGCCAGTGGGTGATCGCCGCCGACGGGGCGCGCTCGGCCCTGCGCGGGCTGCTCGGGCTGAAGCTCGAAGGCGCGGCCTACGAGGGCCGCTTCGTGATCGCCGACATCCGCATCCGCCTCGACCTGCCCACCGAGCGCCTGGCCTTCTTCGACCCGCCGTGGAACCCCGGCAACACCGTGCTGATGCACCGCGAGCCCGGCGACATCTGGCGCATCGACTACCAGCTGCCGGCCGGCGAGACGCCGGAGCAGGCCCTGGCGCCCGAGTCGCTGCGCGCACGCATCGACGCGCAGCTGGCCCTGGTGGGCGTGCGGGAGCCGCAGTGGGAGCTGGACTGGTGCTCGGTGTACTCCGCCCGCGCGCTGACCCTGCCGGACTACATCCAGCAGCGGGTCATCTTCACCGGCGACGCCGCGCACCTGCTGCCGATCTTCGGCGTGCGCGGGGCCAACACCGGCTTCCAGGACTGCAACGACCTGGCCTGGAAACTGGCCCTGGCGCTCAAGGGCCTGGCCGGCCCGGCGCTGCTGCCCTCCTACAGCCACGAGCGCGTCGGCGCGGCGCGGGAGATCATCGCCGAGGCCGGCAAGAGCACCCGCTTCATGACCCCGCCCACGCCCGGCCAGCGCCTGGTGCGCGACGCCGTGCTGTCGCTGTCGCTGAGCCAGGCCTTCGTCCGCCCGCTGTACCACTGGCGCACCTCGCGGCCCCACGACTACGCCGACTCGCCGCTGAACTGCCGCGACGACGACGATGCGCAGTTCCCCGCCGGCCCGCGCCAGGGCGCGCCGCTGCCGAACATCCGCCTGGGCGAGGACGACTACCTGTTCGACCACCTGGGCGCCGCCTTCCACCTGCTGTACTTCACCGAAGCCGGCGAACTGCCCGGGGACCTCCGGGCCCAGGCCGCGGCCCTGCGCGAGCGCGGCATCCCGCTGCGCATCCTGGCCATCGGCGCGGCCGACGCGGTGGACGGCGCCGACCTCAGCCTCGCCGACGCCGACGGCCACCTGCGCGACAAATACGGCGCGCAACCGGGCTGCGCCTACCTGGCGCGCCCCGACCAGCACGTCTGCGCGCGCTGGCGGCAATTGAGCGGCGCCGCGCTGGGCCGGGCCATCCACACCGCACTGGGCAACGCCTGAGGAAGCCACCATGCAGACACTGACCATCGCCGGGCTGGAAACCGTCTACGAGCAACTGGCCGACACCCTGGACCGCGCGCCCGAGGGGCAGCGCGAGCTGTTCCTGGTCAAGCTGGCGCTGCTCGCCGCCGAGGCCCTGGCCGACCCCGCGCGCTTCGCCGAACTGACCGAGGCCGCCCTGCTGGACCTCTGAGCCCGGCCGATCCCCGGTCCGCCACGACGGCGGCCGGGGTGCTACAGTGGCCGGCGCCCGCAACCACCAGAACCCCGGAGGGATGTCGCGATGCAGTACTGGCCCCTGCGCGCCGGCAGCGTCGAGCACAGCCTGAACCTCGGCCACGCCGCCAGCCTGTTCGCCCGCGTCGGCGGCAACCGCAGCCGCACCCTGGCCGCCGACCTGCTGCAGCTGATCGGCCCCGGCGTGCCCCTGGCGCAGTGCACCATCTTCGCCTACGCGCCGCGGCGCAACCCGCAGGTGTTCTCCTTCGCCGACCGCGCCCGCGATGTGGCGCTGCCGCGCATCTCCCACAACTACGCCGAACGCTTCTACAGCCAGGACGGCAACCAGCAGGCCATGGCCCACGGCGGCCCGGCCGAGCGCATCCTGGTGCAGCGCCAGGGCATCGACGACATCGCCCACCCCGAATACCGCCGCGTGTGCTACGAGCAGCCGCGCATCAGCGAGCGCGTGGCCCTGCTGACGCACTGCGAGAACGAACGCTGGCTGTCGCTGAACTTCTACCGCGGCCGCGAGCACGGGCACTTCTCCGCCCGCGAGATGGACTACCTGCAAACCCTCGCGCCGCTGCTGATCCAGGCCGTGCGCCTGCACTACCAGGCCTGGCTGCAGGCCAACGAACTCCCCCTGCTGCTGGCCGAACGCGTAACCGCCCGCCAGCCGGGCCTGACCCTGCGCGAACAGACACTGCTGCGCCTGATGCTGACCGGCGCCGACACCGACGCCATCGCCACGCAACTGGGCGTACGCCCCTCCAGCGCCGCCACCTACGTCAAGCGCCTGTACCGCAAGCTGGGCATCGGCGGGCTGCGCGAACTGATCGGCCTGGCGACGCAGGCGCAGTGGTAGCGGCTGATAACCGCGAACGGTTATGCGCCCTACGCCGCACCAAGGAAGCGAGAAGTGAGGCCTATGGCCTTCCCGCAAAGAGCTTGTTGGCGAGTGGACCGGATGCGGTGGTGCATCGGTTCACCACTGCCCCTCTCCCTAACCCTCTCCCTGAAGGGAGAGGGGACCGTTGGGCAGGGTTGGGTGTTCTGGTGCTAGCCGGCAACGCCAAGAGTTTCCGGCTGAAGCCAAGCCTTCTCTCGACTCGGGCAAGCTCCCTCTCCCTGAAGGGAGAGGGACCGTTGGGCAGGGTTGGGTGTTCTGGTGCGAGCCGGCAACGCCACAAGTTTCCAGCTGAAGCCAAGCCTTCTCTCGGCTCGGGCAAGCTCCCTCTCCCTGAAGGGAGAGGGGACCGTTGGGCAGGGTTGGGTGTTCTGGTGCGAGCCGGCAACGCCAAGAGTTTCCAACTGAAGCCAAGCCTTCTCTCGGCTCGGGCAAGCTCCCTCTCCCTGAAGGGAGAGGGGACCGTTGGGCAGGGTTGGGTGTTCTGGTGCTAGCCGGCAACGCCAAGAGTTTCCAGCTGAAGCCAAGCCTTCTCTCGGCTCGGGCAAGCTCCCTCTCCCTTCAGGGAGAGGGCTGGGGAGAGGGAACGGAGTCAATCCGATGCACCACCGCATCCGGCCCACTCGCAAACGGGCTCTACCGGCACCCCAAACGAAAACACCCGCGGATCTCTCCGCGGGCGTTTTTCATTGCCGCGCCCGTGCCCTCAATCCGGCAGCGCGAAGGCCATCACGTAGTCGCCCTGGCGGGTGCCGAGGGAACCATGCCCACCCGCCATGACCAGCACGTACTGCTTGCCGTCCTTGCCGGTGTAGGTCATCGGGGTGGTCTGGGCGCCGGCTGGCAGGCGGCCTTCCCAGAGGACCTTGCCGTCGCGCAGGTCGTAGGCGCGCAGGTACTGGTCCAGGGTGCCGCTGAGGAAGCCCAGGCCGCTGGCGGTGGTGATCGGACCGCCGAGGCTGGGCACGCCCATGGTCAGCGGCAGCGGGACCGGCGAGCTGTCGCGCACGGTGCCGTTCTTGTGTTTCCAGATCACCTTGTGGGTGGTCAGGTCGACCGCCGCCACGTAGCCCCAGGCCGGGGCCTGGCACGGCAGGCCGACGGGCGACAGGAAGGGCGCCATGATCACGCCGTAGGGCGCGCCGGCGTTGGGCTGCACGCCCTCGGTCTCGCTCTTGCGCGCAGGGCCCCCGGCGACTTCCTCGCTCGGCACCAGCGTGGACTTGAAGGCCATGTAGTCGGGGTTGACGAACATGATCTGACGCACCGGGTCGACCGATACGCCGCCCCAGTCGAACACCCCGAAGTTGCCCGGGAACACCAGCGAGCCCTGCAGCGACGGCGGGGTGTAGATGCCCTCGTAGCGCAGCGACTTGAAGTCCAGGCGGCAGAGCATCTGGTCGAACGGCGTCACGCCCCACATGTCCTTCTCCTGCAGGGTGGTGGGCATGAAGTTCAGTTCGGACATCGGCTGCGTTGGCGCGGTGTGGTCGCCTTCCACCGCGCCCTGGGGCACCGGGGTTTCGTTGATCGGCACTATGGCCTCGCCGGTGCGGCGGTCGAGCACGTAGATACTGCCCTGCTTGGTCGAGGCCAGCAGCGCCGGCCTGATGCCGTCGGCGGTCTTCAGGTCGACCAGGGTCGGCTGGCCGCCCACGTCCATGTCCCACAGGTCGTGGTGGGTGAACTGGTGGGTCCAGCGGACCTTGCCGGTGTCGATGTCCAGGGCGGTGACGCCGGCGCTGAACTTCTCGGCCTCGGGGGTGCGGTTGCCGCCCCACTGGTCGGGCATCTGGTTGCCCATGGGCAGGTAGACCAGGCCGAGCTTCTCGTCGACGCTGGCCACCGACCACATGTTCGGCGAGTTGCGGGTGTAGGTCTTGTCGGCGGCGATGGGCGCGGTGGCCTCGGGGTTGCCGCTGTCCCAGTTCCACACCAGGTGGCCGTCGCGCACATCGTAGGCGCGGATCACCCCGGAGGGCTCGTCGGTGGAGACGTTGTCGGTGACGTGGCCGCCGATGATCACCAGGTCGCGGGTCACCGCCGGCGGCGAGGTGGAGTAGTAGCCGCCGGCAGTGAAGCTGCCGATGTTGGCGCGCAGGTCGATCTCGCCCTTGTTGCCGAAGCCTTCGCAGACCTTGCCGGTGTCGGCGTCGAGGGCGATCAGGCGGGTGTCGGCGGTGGGCACGAACAGGCGTTTCGGGCAACTGCCGGCGGCCGGCGCCGGGCTGGCGACGGTAGTGCCGTCGGCGGCCTTGGCGGCGTAGGCGGCTTCATCGTGGTAGGCCACGCCGCGGCAGGTCATGTGCGCCCAACCCTTGAAGTTGGCCGCGTTCTGCGTGCTCAGCTTGGGATCGAAGCGCCAGAGTTCCTTGCCGGTGTCCGGGTCCAGGGCGATCACCTGGCTGTGCGGGGTGCACACGTAGAGCTTGCCGTTGACCTTCAGCGGGGTGTTTTCCGCGGTGGTCTCGCCCGGGTCGTTCGGGCCGGGCAGGTCGCCGGTGCGGAAGGTCCAGGCCAGCTTCAACTGGTGGACGTTGTCCGGGTTGATCTGCGTGAGCGGCGAGTAACGGTCGCCGAAGGCGGTGCGCCCGTAGGCCTGCCAGTCGCCCTCGGGCTGGGCCGGGGCGGCGTTGGGCACGCCGGCGCTGGCGCGGTCGATGCGCCCTTCGATGCGGCCCGGGTTGGTGAACTGCGAGGCGATGGCGCTGGCGCCGGCCAGCACCACGGCCAGGCCCAGCAGCGCGGTGGCCTTGGGCGCGGGGCCCGCGGCCAGCAGCGGGCGGCGCAGCCAGGGCAGCAGCAGGACGATGCCGAGCACGAACCACAGCGCCAGGCGCGGCACCAGCTGCCACCAGTCCAGGCCCACTTCGTACCAGGCCCACAGGGTGCTGCCCAGCAGGAACAGCGCGTACAGGCCGATGGCGGCGGCGCGGCCGAGCAGCAGCAATACGCCGGTGGCGACCAGCACCACGCCGGCCACCAGGTAGTAGAGCGAGCCGCCCAGGCTCAGCAGCTTGACGCCGCCGGCCAGCAGGGCCAGGCCCATCAGCAGCAGCAATAGTCCGAGCAGGCTCGGCAGCAGGCGTGGCCTGCCAAACGCACCGTCAGTGCTCATGCGTGTTCTCCTTCAGTCTTTCAGTGAGCGGGTACTGCTTGGGTTCAGAACTGGTATTCGAGGCCAGCGCCGGCGTACCAGGAGCGCCCCGGGGCGGCCTCGTAGTAGCGGCCGTTGCTGTCGCCGACGATGACCGAGCCGACGTACTGGCGGTCCAACAGGTTGTCCAGGCGCAGCAGTTGGTGGAACGTCCAGGGGCCGTAGCGCTGTTCGAAGCGCGTGCGCCAGTTGAACACCGCGTAGCTGGGCGCCGGCTTGTCCTCGTTGCTGTCTTCAACATAGACCTTGCTGCGGTACTGCCCCTCGAAGCCCATGCTGATGTCCTGGCGCGGCTTCCACACCAGCTCGCCGTAGAGGCTGCTGCCGGGCACGCCGGGCAGGTGGTTGCCCTTCTCGATGGTGCTGCCGCCCTCGACGAAGTCCTGGTCGTAGGTGGCCTCCAGGCGGGTGTAGGCGAGGGTCGCGTCCCACTGTTCGTTGAGCTGGCTCTGCACGCCCAGTTCGAAACCGCGGCGCAGGGTCTTGCCGGCGTTCTGGTAGCTGGTGCGGCCGCCGGTGGAGCTGGCGACGACGATTTCGTCGTCGGTGCGGATTTCGAAGACCGCTGCGTTGATCCGAGTGTTGCCGCCGACCTTGGCCTTCAGGCCCAGCTCGTACTGGGTGCTGGTGGCCGGGTCGAGGCCGAAGTTGAAGCTTTCCACCAGGCCCGGGGCGTAGGCCATCTCGGCCTGGGTCGGCGTCTCGAAGCCCTTGCCGGCGCTGACGTAGCCGTGCAGCTCGGGGGTGAAGGCGTACATCACCGACAGCGACGGGGTGTTCTTCTGGTACTTCTTCGAGCCGCTGGAATCGCCGTTGGCCAGGTAGCGGTCGTCCACCTCCATCTTCATGGTGCTGTGGCGCAGGCCGGCGTCGAAGGTCCAGTCGCCCAGCTCCCAGCGCGCCTGCACGTAGGGGTCGAGGCTGGTGGCGGTGTCGTCCTCGTCGCGGCGCAGCTCGCCCTTCACCCCCAGCAGGTCGCCGCTGTAGTTCTGGTAGCCGTGGCGGTCGTCGCGGCTGCGGTCGTAGTCCACCCCGGTGGTGACGGTCAGTTCGCCGGGCACCCCCTGCACCGGCTGGATCCAGCGCAGGGTGCCGCCATGGAACTCGCGGTCGAAGTCCACCACGCCGCCGCCGCGCTGGGTGTTGGAGACCACGCCCCTGGGGATCGACAGGTACTGGATGACGCTGCGCTGGCCGGCGTAGAGGTTGAACTGCAGGGTGGCATCGCCGAAGTAGCGCTCGTAGTTCATGCCCACCTGCTGGTGGTCGATGCTCTTGCGCGTGTTGTAGGTCTCGGCCACCGACGCTACCGAGCGCGGGTCGTGCTTGTAGGCATCCCAGGTCTGGCCCAGCGGGTCCTGGGTGCCGTTCTGCTCCAGGCTGCTGTAGATCAGCGCCAGGCGGCTGTCGTCGTCGGGCCTGAAGTTGAGCTTGGCGAAGGTCTGGTCGCGGCGCGCGGCGCTGTGGTCGCGGTAGCCGTCGGTGTCCATGCGCGAGGCGTCGAGGAGGAAGCCGGCCTTGTCGTTGCCGCCCTCGGCGTAGAGGTGGTTCTTGTTGAAGCCGTCGCTGCCGAAGGTGGTCTCGGCGCCCACCCTGGGCGGGCCGGCACCGTCGCGGCTGAACATCTGGATCACCCCGCCGGCGTTGCTGCCGTAGAGGGTCGAGGCCGGGCCGCGGAGCACTTCGATGCGCTCGGCGACGTCGAGGTTAAGGGTGGCCGCCTGGCCCTGGCCGTCGGGGGTGCTGGCCGGGATGCCGTCGCTGAGCAGCTTCAGCCCGCGGATGCCGAAGGCCGAGCGGGCGCCGTAGCCGCGCGAGGAAATCTGCAGGTCCTGGGCGTAGTTCTGGCGGTTCTGCACCACCAGGCCGGGCACCCGCGGCAGCACCTCGGAGAGGTTCACGCCGAGCTGGCCGTCGCCGATCCGCGGCTGCTGCACGGTGTCGATGGAGAACGGCAGGTCGAAGCTGGACACCGGCGCGTAGGTGCCGGTGACGACCATCGGGGCGAACACCTCGTCGGCGGGCACGGCGCTGTCCTCGGCGCCGGCGGCGTGGCTGGCGCTCAGCCCCCAGAGCAGCAGCGACGGCTGCAGCAGGGCGAGCGGGAGAAAACGCGGGGGCATGCTGGGGTTCCTGCTCCTTGCCCCGGGAACGGGCCGGGGCCTTCTGCTGATGGCGTGGCGGTTCAGAAGCTGGACTGGATCTTCAGCCCGGCGACCAGGGCGTTGTCCACCTCGTAGACGCCGCCAGGATGCTTGATGTACTGCAGGTTCGGCCGCACGGTCAGCCAGTTGGTGACGTGCACCCCGTAGTACAGCTCGGCGTCGTACTCGCTGTGCTGCACCGGCTGGAACAGCGGGTTGTCGTAGTCGTCGATACCGGACACCGCGTTGATCTGCTTCTGGTGCCTGGTCACGTCGTCGTTGATGTGGATACGCGCCACCGCCAGGCCGATGTCGTCCTTGGGCCGCGCATCGAACAGGCCTTTGTAGACCATGCCGGCCTGCTGGTAGTTGTCGATGCTGTTGGTCGCCTGGTCATGCACGGTGAAGTTGGCGAACAGGCTCAGGCCGCGCGAGGCATCGCCGTCGTGGGCGGTCACCTGCTGCTGCGCCACCACC
>NZ_QGSL01000106.1:449215-472204 GCF_003176655.1 Pseudomonas sp. RW407
GCATGCTCATCGACGGCTTCCCCGGGCCCAAGGGCGAGGCCGTGAGCGCCGGCAAGGTGCGCAAGTTCTGCTCCACCGCCGAACTGCTCGGCTGGTGGCTGCAGCCGGAGAACCGCCACGACGGCCAACGCCTGTACGTGCACGACATGGCCCGCAGCGACTGGAACCACCCCGACGACCGCCACCTGATCGACGCCACCGGCGCCTACTACGTGGTGGGCATCCGGCGCCCCGGGGCGATGGGCGCCACCCTCGCCTCCTTCGCCAGCCAGGCCGACGCCGAGCGCCTGGCCAAGGCCGAAGGCGGCCGCGTGCTGCGCTTCGCCGAGATCGACCAGGCGGTGCTGCAGGGCGTGAGCGGCGACCACGCGCACCAGGCGCACTAGCCCGCCGGCTGGCCGTAGGCCTCCAGGAGGGCGGCGAAGGGCGCCGGCGCCAGCGGCGGGCTGATCAGGTAGCCCTGGATCTCGTCGCAGCGGTGCTGGCGCAGGAAATCCAGCTGCTCCTGGCGCTCCACGCCCTCGGCCACCACCTTCAGCTCCAGGCTGTGGACCATGGCGATGATGGCGCGGGTGATGGCGGCGTCCTCGCCCTGGGCGGACAGGTCGCGGATGAAGGTCTGGTCGATCTTCACGTAGTCCACCGGGAAGCGCTTGAGGTAGCTGAGCGAGGAATAGCCGGTGCCGAAGTCGTCGATGGCCAGCTTCACGCCCATCTCGCGCAGCTGGCGGAAGGTGGCGATGACGCTCTCGACGTTCTCCAGCAGCTGGCTCTCGGTGATCTCCAGCTCCAGCAGCCGCGGCGCCAGGCCCGTCTCGTCGAGCACGGTGCGCACCAGGCTGGCCAGGTTGCCCTGGCGCAGCTGGTGCACCGAGAGGTTCACCGACACCCGCAGGTCGGCCAGCCCCTGGGCCTGCCAGGCACGCGCCTGGCGGCAGGCGCGGCGCAGCACGAACTCGCCGATGGCGCCGATCAGCCCGGTTTCCTCGGCCAGCGGGATGAACTCGCTCGGCGGCACCATGCCCAGGTGCGGATGGCGCCAGCGCACCAGGGCCTCGGCGCTGTCCAGGCGGCCGTTGGCCAGGTTCAGCTTGGGCTGGTAGTGCACCTCCAGCTGGCCGTCCTCGACGGCCTTGCGCAACTGCACTTCCAGTTGCAGGCGCTCCAGGGTGCAGGCCTGGAGGTTGTCGGTGAAGAACTGGAAGGTGTTGCCGCCCAGGTGCTTGGCGTGCTGCATGGCCATGTTCGCCTGGCTCATCAGCGCGGAAATCTCCCGCGCGTTCTCCGGCAGCAGGCTGATGCCCAGGGAGGCGCTGAGCATCAGCTCCTGGCCGGCGACGCTCATCGGCATGCGCAGCCGCGTCAGCAGGCGGCTGGACAGGCGCGCCAGGGCCGAGAGGCTGGAATAGGAGTCCACCAGCACGGCGAATTCGTCGGCCGACAGCCGGGCGATGGTGTCCGCCTCCGGCACCGCCTGGGTCAGGCGTCGGGCGATCTGCCGCAGCAACTGGTCGCCGACCTCGTGGCCGAGGCTGTCGTTGAGCAGCTTGAAGCGGTCCAGGTCGATCAGCAGCAGGGCCAGGCTGCGCCCGCTGTGCCGCGCGCGCTGGCCGGCGTCGTGCAGGCGCTGCTTGAACAGGCCGCGGTTGGCCAGGCCGGTGAGCTCGTCGTAGTGCGACAGGTAGCGCAGGCGCTCCTCGGCGTCGCGGCGCGCCGTGAGGTCGGCGAAGAAGCCCACCACGTGGGACGGCTGGCCGCGGTTGTCGCGCACCATGTTCAGCTGCAGCCACTGCGGGTACGGCTCGCCGTTCTTGCGCGTCTCCAGCAGCTCGCCCTGCCAGCTGCCGACGCGCTCCAGCTCCTCGCGGATCAGCAGGTACTGGCGGCGGGTCTCGGGGTTGCCGGAGAGGTTCGCGGCGACCTCGCCGATCACCTCTTCCGGGCGGTGCCCGGTGACGCGGCTGAAAGCCTGGTTGACCGCCAGCAGGCGGTAGTCGGCATCGAGGATGACGATACCCTCGCTGGCCGCCTCGAACACGGTGGCGGCCAGGCGTTGTTCTTCCTCGCGGCGCTTGCGCGCGCTGACGTCGCAGCGGGTGCCGAGCATCCGCGTGACCTTGCCGCGGGCGTCGCGGGCCATCACCCGGCCGCGGTCCTCCACCCACACCCAGTGGCCGTCGGCGTGGCGCACGCGGTATTCGACGCGGTAGCCGTCGGTGCGCCCCCGCAGGTGGTCGGCCAGGGCCCGGCGCAGCAGCGGCACGTCGTCCGGGTGCAGCAGCGGGCGCAGGTCGGCGCGCATGCTGCGCACCGCGTCCTGGTCGAGGCCGAAGATTTCCCGCAGGCGCGAGTGATGCACCTCGTCGGTACGCAGGTTCCAGTCCCACAGCCCCAGCTCGCTGGCCTCCAGGGCCATGGCCAGGCGCGCCTGGCTGTTGCTCAGCTCGACGCTGCCGGCCTCGACCCGCGCCTGCAGCTGGTCGCGGGCCTCGCGCAGGGCGCGTTCGGCGCTGCGACGCTGCTCGACCTCGCGGGCCAGCTCCTGGTTGAGACTTTCCGCGCGGCCCTTGGCCTGCTCCAGGTGGGCCACCAGGGCGAGGGTCTGGAAGCGCCGCAGCAGGCTGCCCTGGACCAGCCGGTTGACCTGCCAGGCCACCACCAGCAGGGCCGACAGCAGGATCGAGCCGAGCAGGCCCCAGCCCTGCTGCAGGTTGCTGCCGTTGAGCAGCAGGTAGCCGATGGACGGCAGCAGGCAGGGCAAGGCGAAGGTCAGGAAGGCCGGCAGGCTCACCGCATAGGCGACGCTGGCGGAGAGGATGGCCGCGGCGATCAGGCCGAACACCAGGGCCTGCTGCAGGAAGGCATCCGGCGGCACCAGGGCGATGGCGGCGAAGGCCAGGGTCAGCCCCGAGGCGCCGGCGCCGAAGAGGAACGCCCGCTGCCAGTGCGCCTCGGCCTGGCGCGGCGGCTCGGCGTTGTGGAAGGCGGCGACCTGGATCAGCCGCATCACCGCCAGCAGCACCAGCCACACCAGCCAGCCGGCCAGCAGCAGGCCGTCCTGGCTGCGCCAGAGCAGGCCGGCGCAGGCCAGGCCGTTGAGCAGCATGAGCAGGGTCGGCACCCGCGAGCCCTGGTAGAGCAGGCGGGTGCGCTCGATGGCGAGTTCGTGGGCGTACTGCTGGCGGATCTCGGCCTGGCTGAACGGCACGGCCGAGGTATCCAGGTATGCGGTCATAGGCGGCTTTTTCTTGTAGTGGTCGGCCTTGGCGTGGCCCGAGCATAACCGAGGCGGCAGGGTCGCCCAAGCTCGGCAAAGCGGCAATATGCCAGCAATTGGCTGAACTTTCGTCGGGCAGACGCCGGACGGCGCTTCGGTTTGCCGGGCTTTCCCCGCCATCGGTAGAATGCCGCCCCATGAACGACGACCTCTCCCTCCTGCTCAACTCCCTCAACGACCCGCAGCGCCAGGCCGTGGCCGCGCCGCTGGGGCACCAGCGCGTGCTCGCCGGTGCCGGCTCGGGCAAGACCCGCGTGCTGGTGCACCGCATCGCCTGGCTGATCCAGGTGGAGCACGCCTCGCCCCACAGCATCCTGGCGGTGACCTTCACCAACAAGGCGGCGGCGGAGATGCGCGCGCGCATCGAGCAGTTGCTGGGCATCAACCCGGCGGGCATGTGGGTCGGCACCTTCCACGGCCTGGCCCACCGCCTGCTGCGCGCCCACTGGCGCGAGGCCGGGCTGCCCGAGGGCTTCCAGATCCTCGACAGCGACGACCAGCTGCGCCTGGTCAAGCGCGTGGTCCGCGAGCTGGGCCTGGACGAGCAGCGCTGGCCGCCGCGCCAGGCGCAGTGGTTCATCAACGCGCAGAAGGACGAGGGCAACCGCCCGCAGAACATCCAGGCCAGCGGCGACCTCTACCTGGCCACCATGGTCAGCGTCTACCAGGCCTACGAAGAGGCCTGCGCCCGCGCCGGCGTGGTCGACTTCGCCGAACTGCTGCTGCGCTCGCTGGACCTGTGGCGCAACGACCCCGGCCTGCTGGCGCACTACCAGCGGCGCTTCCGGCACATCCTGGTGGACGAGTTCCAGGACACCAACGCCGTGCAGTACGCCTGGCTGCGCCTGCTCGCCCGCGGCGGCGAGAGCCTGATGGTGGTGGGCGACGACGACCAGTCGATCTACGGCTGGCGCGGCGCCAAGATCGAGAACATCCAGCAGTTCGCCGACGACTTCACCGGCACCGAGGACATCCGCCTGGAGCAGAACTACCGCTCCACCGGCACCATCCTCAAGGCCGCCAACGCCCTGATCGCCAACAACCACGGGCGCCTGGGCAAGGAACTGTGGACCGACGGGGTGGATGGCGAGCCCATCACCCTCTACGCCGGCTTCAACGAGCACGACGAGGCCCGCTACATCGTCGAGACCATCGAGGACGCCCTGCGCAAGGACGGCCTGAAGCGCAGCGAGATCGCCATCCTCTACCGCTCAAACGCGCAATCCCGCGTACTGGAGGAAGCCCTGCTGCGGGAGAAGATCCCCTACCGCATCTACGGCGGCCAGCGCTTCTTCGAACGCGCCGAGATCAAGAACGCCCTGGCCTACCTGCGGCTGATCCGCCTGCGCGACGACGACGCCGCGCTGGAGCGGGTGGTCAACATCCCGCCGCGCGGCGTCGGCGAGAAGACCGTCGAGGCCATCCGCAACGCCGCGCGCCTGAACGGCACCTCCATGTGGCGCGCGATCAACGACGTGATCGCCGCCAAGGCCGTGACCGGCCGCGCCGCCAGCGCGCTCAACGGCTTCCTCGAGACCGTCGACCTGCTGGCCCAGCAGGTCGAGGGCATGCCGCTGCACCAGATGACCCAGACGGTCATCGAGCAGTCCGGGCTGATCAGCTACCACAAGGAAGAGAAGGGCGAGAAAGGCCAGGCCCGGGTGGAGAACCTGGAAGAACTGGTCAGCGCCGCCCGCGCCTTCGAGACCCCCGAGGACGAGGACATCCCGCCGCTGGTGGCCTTCCTCGACCACACCGCGCTGGAGGCCGGCGACACCCAGGCCGACGCCTTCGAGGACAGCGTGCAGCTGATGACCCTGCACAGCGCCAAGGGCCTGGAGTTCCCCCTGGTGTTCCTGGCCGGCATGGAAGAAGGCCTGTTCCCCCACAAGATGAGCCTGGAAGAGCCCGGCCGCCTGGAAGAGGAACGCCGCCTGGCCTACGTCGGCATCACCCGCGCCATGCAGCGCCTGGTGCTGACCTACGCCGAGACCCGCCGCCTGTACGGCAGCGAGACCTACAACAAGGTCTCGCGCTTCGTCCGCGAAATCCCGCCGAGCCTGATCCAGGAAGTGCGCCTGTCCAACTCGGTGAGCCGGCCGCTGTCGGGCAACCAGCGCAGCGGCAGCCTGTTCAGCGGCGCCGGCGTCCCCGAAACCCCCTTCGCCCTGGGCCAGACGGTACGCCACCCGCTGTTCGGCGAAGGCGTGATCCTCAACTTCGAAGGCTCCGGCGCCCAGGCCCGGGTGCAGGTGAACTTCGACAGCGAAGGCAGCAAGTGGCTGATGCTCGGCTATGCCAAGCTGGAGGCGGTGTAGGCCTCCAGCGCTCTCAGCGTTTGGGGCAGAGCGTCGACTGCATGTCCGCCAGGCTGTAGCCCTCCTGTTGCGGCAACAGGAACTTGCCGACCAGTAGCGGCCGGCCGATGCGCCCGGCGAAGCGCGCCCCGCCCTTGCCGTCGCTGCCGACATAGGTCGGATTGGCCAGTGGCGCGGCGCTGCCGGGCCGGCTGAGCAACTGTTCGCTGTGCATCACCGCCTTGCCGTTGAGGTACAGGGTGAAGCGGCTGGCGCCCGGGCCCGGGAAGGGGAATCCGGAGGGCGGGTTGATGGTGAAGCTGGCCACCAGCGTGTTGCACGAGCGCTCCAGCGCCAGCGGCTCGCTGTCGACCTGCACCTGCCCATGGCGCATGTGCAGGCGCCCCTGCTCCAGCCACAGACGCCACACACCGTCCTGCTCGACCAGCACCTGGCGCTCGTCGCCCGGCGCCTTGCCCAGCCCCAAGCCTAGCGAATAGGAGTCGAACACCGGTGCACGCTGGAAGTCGCGGCCGCTCAGGTAACCCGCACCAGCAGCGGTCGGCGGGTGCCAGTCCAGCGGCACCGGACGCACGCGTCGCTCCCAGTCGCGGATGCGCGCCGAAGCCTGCCCCGCGGTGAACGCCGGCATGCCGCTCTGGACTAGCGGCCCCTGGCCGACCGGCCCGCTGACCGGGGCATTCAGCACCTTGCCGTAGATGTCGCGGTAGAACAGGCCCTGGCCGGGAACGTGGCCGGCGTAGATCATGCCGAACTGCATCAGGTCGGCGCCCCAGTACAGGTCCTTGAACGGCGGCAAGGGACGTTCCTTGGCCAGCGGCGCCGAGAGGTCGCGACCGGTGAGGCCGGCGACCGGGTGTCCCCCGGCCATGCCCACCAGGGTCGGGTAGATGTCGGTGATGTGGGTCACCGAGTCGATGTCCCGGTCGTTGTGGTGGCCTGGCCAGAAGATCATCAACGGCGTGCGCACGCCGCCTTCGAGGTAGGTCGCCTTGGTCCCGGAGAGCGGGTAGTTGCTGTCCCGGTTATGGTTGGGGCTGCCATTGTCGCTGCTGAACACCACGATGGTGCGCTCGGCCTGGCCGCTTTCCCGCAGCGCGTCGAGCACCCGTCCGACGTTGTGGTCGAGCTGTTCGAGCAGGGCCAGATAGTTGCCCTCGGGAGTGTCCGGCCAGCGCTTGCGGAAACTCTCGGACGGCTGGATCGGCGTATGCGGGGCCAACAGCCACAAGTTGATGAACCAGGGCTTCTGTTCCGTGGCGCCGGCGCGGATCAGCTCCACCGCGCGGTCGGTGAGCAGATCGTCGAGGTGCCCCTGGACCTGCCGCGGCGCCTCGTCGTTGCGCTGCAGCCAGGGGTTGATGTAGGTCGGTCGACGCGCCACCAGGCGGCCCTGGGCATCGGGCCCTTGCAGGACGAAGTGGTTGAGCATTCCGTACCAGTCGTCGAAGCCCTGGTGGTTGGGACGGATTTGCGGGTATTCGAGCGCCTCGCCCAGGTGCCACTTGCCCAGGTGGTGGGTGCTGTAGCCCAGCCGCGCCAATGCCTTGGGCAGCGTCACCAGATCCGGCGACAGGCCCAGGCCGTCGGGCTCGAAGCCGATGCTCACCGGGGCCCGGCCGGTGATCAACGCGGCCCGGCTCACCGAACAGGTGCTGTCGGTGTAGTGCTGGCGGAAGCGGATCGACTGGCGGCTGAGCTGGTCGATGGTGGGCGTGCGGGCCTTGCCGTCGCCCCAGGAGCCAATGTCGTTCACCCCCAGGTCATCGGAGAGGATGAACAGGATGTTGGGCCGCTGCGACAATTCGGCAGCATTGCCCTGCAACGAACCGAACAGCAGAATGGAGCCCACCAGCAGGACCCGGGCCAGCAGCGCCGGAGCCGACTGCCGAAGATGACGGAACATGAGCAGGATTCCTGAACAATGATAAAGAGTCTCTTCCGAACGCACGGGGAGCCGAAAAGCACTCCCTGCGAGAACGGCCTTCTACTGGACTATGCCGGCCTGGAACAACGGGTCGCCGAGCAGGCGCCACGCTACCAGTCCAACAGTCCCTTTGCGCACATCGTCATCGACGACTTTCTCCCGGCCTCCACCATTTCCCGCCTTCTCGCCGAATACCCCGCCGACCAGCAGAGCCCGATCTGGAACGACGCCTCGCACCGTGACAAGAGCAGTGGCGAATACGTCCAGCAGCTCAAGCGCAACGTCCGTGACGTGCTGCGCATGCCCCCCAGCTACCGCCAACTGTTCTGGGAACTGAACTCCCAGCCCTTCCTCGCCTACCTGGCGCAGCTCACCGGCATCGGCAACCTGATTCCCGACCCCAACCTGCGCGGCGCCGGCATCCACCAGATCGCCCGCGGCGGCTTCCTCAAGGTGCACACCGACTTCTGCACCCACCGCGACTTCGGCCTCGACCGGCGCCTGAACGTGCTCATCTACCTCAACGACGACTGGCAGGCAGCCTACGGCGGCGAGCTGGAGCTCTGGGACGCGCAGATGCAGGGACCGCCGACCCGCGTCCTGCCGATCCTCAACCGCTGCGTGGTGTTCAGCACCACCGATACCTCCCTGCACGGCCACCCCCGCCCCCTCACCTGTCCCGAGGGCGTCTACCGCCGTTCCCTGGCCCTGTACTACTACACCAACGGCCGGCCGGAAGGCGAAGCCACACCGGGCTTCGCCACCCACTGGCGCGACACCCCGGACGGCTACTGAAGCAACGCGCCGGCGCTGCCTCGCGGTTCCGCCGGGGCAGTGCCGGCGTAGCGCCGCTTCAGGCGCAGGAACGGCCGCTCCAGCAGGTAGAACGACAGGCTGGCCAGCAGCAGTGTCAGCAGCGAACCCGGGCCCAGGATGGTCCAGGGCGAAGCGCCGCCGTCGCGCATGAACACGTAGATCGGGAAATGCCACAGGTAGAGCCCGTAGGAAATCCGCCCCAGCCAGGTCAGGCCAGGCAGGCTGAGCAGGCGCTCGACCCAGCCGCCGCGGTTGCAGAGCACGTTGAGCACCAGGCACGCCGCGCTGAGCTCGACCCCAGCCAGCATCCAGTAGTACAGGCGCATGTCCACCCAGTAATGCGCCCGGCTGGCGACCCCCGCCAGGTACAGCACCGCCACTACCGCCAGCACGCCGAGCAGGCGCCCGGCCCAGGGCCGGCGTAGCGCCTGCAGCAGCCCGAAGCTCTCGGCCAGGCCCAGGGCACAACCGACCATCAGCGCATCCAGGCGGGTGTCCAGGCCGTTGTACAAGCGATCCGCCTCCGCGCCCTGCCAGGCCAGCAGCACACGCCAGCCCCAGGACGCCAGCGCCAGGCCCAGGGCCACCAGCACCAGCCGGCGCGCACCGCCGAGGTAGCGCAGCAGCCCCAGCAGAAGCAGCGGCCAGAACAGGTAGAACTGCTCCTCCATCGCCAGCGACCAGGTATGCCCCAGCCCTTCCACCGGATTCAGCGAAAAGGCCCGCGCCCAGTTGCTGGTGTAGCTGGCCGCCAGCGCCACGCTTTGCAGGTAGCGTTCGAGCACCTTGCCGTCGAAATTCCACAGGCAGTAGCCGAGGAACACCAGCAGCAACAGGCTGAACGCCGGCAATAGGCGCAGGCAGCGGCGCAGGTAGAAGCGGCGCAGGCTGATGCCGCCGCTGTCGCGGTACTCCTCGACCAGCAGCAGGCTGATCAGGAAACCGCTCAGCACGAAGAACAGGTCCACCCCGATCATGCCGCCGGTCAGGGCGGCGGGCCAGGCGTGGAACACCATCACCGTCAGCACGGCGCAACCACGCAACCCGTCCAGGCCCGGCATGTGGGCCGGGCGCGGAGCTGTGTGGCGATCAGTGATATTCATCGGCGCAGAACCCGCGCCGGCCCAAGGCCGGCAATCCAGCGCCCCGTACCTGCCGCAGGCAGGGAAACATCAGCGGCAATAGGTCTGCACACGAGGCTCACCGAACACGTAGCCATCGAACAGCTTGCGGCCCGCTGTTAGCGAGTAAGTGTCGAGTACCGTTCGGCCCAGCAGCGCCACCCCGGTCACCTTCTGCTCGCCATCCACGAAGAATACATAGCGGTAATGCTTGCCACCGGCGCTTCCCAGCTTGCCCTGGACCTGCGAGGCCTGGTGAGCGGCGTCTACCTGCCTGGCGTCCAGTTGCTCCACCGGGCAGGGCGTGGCCTGAAGCCCTGCGATGGGCTGGCCGATGCTGTTGGCCGGGAAGGCGGAGGCCGCGCTGAAGATGGAGACCCCGGCCTGGCGCGCATTGCCGAAGTAGCGACGCATTTCGTCGGCGCTGGCGAACGGGAACAGCCGCGCCGGCGCCTGCGGGTCATCGATCCCCATCTGCAGCCCCAGGGCCAGCACGGCCTTGGCGTGAGGAGCCAGGGAAATCGGATCCGGATCGTGGAAGTACAGGGCGCGCTGCTGTTGCCCGGTCAACAGCGCGGCAACCAGCAGGAACAGCACCCGGGCCGCGGCCTGTGCCTTGAAACGCAGTTGCCAACGCGCCACCACCAGGATCAGCAAGGCGCTCCACATGCTCAGCGCCGGCGTGGTGTAGCGGCTGGAGGCCGCCAGTTCGATGTTGAACAGCGAACGGCCGAAGGCAGTGGCGCCCGCGGTACAGAAGATGAACAGCACGTAGGCCAGCAGCCCCAGGGCGAACGGCGAACGTCGCAACGGCGACACCAGCAGGTAGAGGCTCAGCAGCACCGCGCCGAGCCCGGCGGCGACGGCCACCTGGATGTTGCCGAAGACCCAGTAGAAGGGATTGCCCAGGTAGGCCAGCGCATAGGCGATGACCTTGAACGGATGATTAACCAGCAGGCTGGGGCCGAACTTGCGCCCGGGCGTTTCCTCGTAGCCGAAGAAAAACAGCCCGATCGCCAGGGCCGCGGCTACAACGACCAGCGCCGTACGGCGCCAGGAGCGCGTGGTGATAGCGGTGAGCAGGACCAGGATCGGCAGGGCGAAGATGCCATTGGCCATCGAGAAGGCGCTGCAGAACCCCAGGACCAGGCTGGCCAGCGCCCAGCCGGCGTTGCCGCCATGCTCGACGCTGCGCCCATGGGCGTAGAAGCACAACAGAGGGAACAGGTAGACCAGGTAGAACTGGCTCTGGAACTCCCAGGTGATGTTCTGCCACTGCATCCACGCCAGGCTGGTCATGCTCAGGCAGGCCAGCAGCAGCATCCGAACGTCCGGGCTGGCCGTGCCGAGGATGCGCAGGGCATAGCGGTACAGCGTCCAGCATATCGCCAGCATCAGCGCTATGTTCAGCGGGATGAGCAGCAGATTGCGGCCGCCGAAGTAGTGCATGTCCAGCCAGAAGAAGATCTTCGAGAAGAAGATTCTGTGGTCGTAATGCTGGTGCCACCAGGCCCAGGGATCGGTAAGCGACCTCAGGTAGAAGTTGACGATGCCTTCCCAGCTGTCGCTGAGGGGCACCGGCGAATAGTTCAGCCAGGCGCCGTAGACTGTCGAGGCGAGGAACCACAGCGCGGCCAGGACCGCCAGCCAATGGAACACGCGGGAAGTCACTCTGTTCGCAGATTGCACCGTGTCATCCGTTTTCTTGTTGTACAGACTGCCGATCAAAGCAGGGTCCTCCGGCCGACGGGCCGTCTTGGAGTCAGAAGGTCTCAAGGCACTTGGCCGAAGCGAATTCGCCGGCCCCGACGAGAAACGCCTGGAACAGGCTCGGCGGACGCCGCTCGAGGGTCAGCCAGGGCAGGTTGTCTATCACGCCCAACCCAACCACGCGCCCGCTGTCGTCGCCCAGCGCCAGGTAATCGAAGCGGCGCGCCTGCGCCTCGGGCAGCGTGCCGCTGACCCGCAGGATCCCGCCGCTGGCGCTGCTCCACGCCTCTGCGCGCGCGTCCCGCACCTCGCAGGGCCGGCCTGACAGTTGCCCGATATCGCGTCCGAGCAACGCCGCCAGAGCAGAAAGATCCGAATGCGGATCGTCGAAAATGGAAATCCTGGCGGCACGGGCACGCTGGAATTGTTCCCGCGCCTCACCGGCGCCGAGCTGGCCCAAGGGCTTCTCGCTTTCGCCCAACTGATAAGACAACAGTGCGGCCTGCCGGGCCTTGTCGGGCACTGCCCAGTAGTCGATACGCAGCGTATTGAACTGACCCGCTAGCAGCACCAGGAACACCGCGAGAAAAGCCAGTGCCGGTACCCAGCGCGACAAGCGCCAGGCATCCGGCAACAAGCGCAGCGACAACAGCAGCAATGCCGCCCACATGAGCAACGCCGGAGTGGTATAGCGGCTGACCAGGGCCGTGTCGTAACCCATGAAGCTACGCCCCAGGCTGGTCAAGCCGGCGCTGATCACCACGTAACCGACGAAGCCCAGCAGTGCCAGGCAGAAGGGGTCGCGGCGGCTGCGCAGGCAATTCACCAGCAAGGCCGCAAACAGCGCCAGGCCCAGGTAGCCCATCGTCATTGCGAGGGGCACCTTGCCGTCCACAGCCATTGCCGGGGCCCCACCGAGGTAACAAGCCATGTAGTTGACGAAGGGCAGCGTATGCTCGACCAGGATCCGCAGGCCCAGATCGGTGGCAGGCCCTTTCACGTAGTCGGAGAAATACAGCCCCCACACCAATACAGCGGTGAGCAGACAGATGGCGAAGCGCCGGCCGGGCCCCCAGCGCAACAGGCTGAAGACGGCCATCACCGGCAGGCAGAACAACCCGCTGATCATGCTGAAGGTAGCCAGGACGCCCAGGGCGAGAGCCCCCCAGAAAGCCCTCCAGCCCTGCTCGGCGCGCGCCAGCCAGTAAAGCGCCAGCAACGGCAGTGCGAAGGCAGCGATGAACTGGTTCTGGAAAGGTGATGCGGCGTTATCGTGCTGCAGCCATGAGAAGCACATCAACGCCAAGGTGCAGTACAGCAACCAGCGTCCCTGCACCGAGTATCCGGGGAACAGCCGGCGCGAAAAGGCCACCAGCGTCGCCCAGGCCAGCCCCAGCAGCAGGAAATTCAGCACAACCAGAATGACGGCGCGGCCGGCGAAGTAACGCAGGTCCAGCCAGAAGAACAGCTTGGAAAGAAGAATCCGGTGCTCGTTATGCTGGCGCCACCAGGCCTGGAAGGACTCCGAGTCCAGGTAGAAGCCTATGTAGCCGGTCCAGGAGTCCAGGTAGGGGATGGGCGAATAGTGCACCCAGGCGAAATAGGCCAATGACAGCAGGAACGCCAAGGCAGCAGTTCCCGCCAGCAGGCAAGAAACACCCAGCAGAGGCAGGGCCCGCTCGCGATTATCCGGCAGCATGGCGGCTGCATCAGCGCGCATCCGTCGCGCCCTCCATCGCCACCGGCTTGCTGGCGAAGACCGGCAGGCGGGCCTTCAGGTTGAGGAATGGCCGCTCGATGCAGCGGTAGCAGGCGAAGGACAGCAGCCAGATGAGCGGCAGGCTCCCCACCAGGGCCAGCCAGTGCAGTGGCTGCAAGGGCGTGGCCATTTGCTGGGTGGCCAGGCGTACCCAGTACAGCAGGTAGAATTGCACGGGAACATGCACCAGGTAGAGGGAGTAGGAAATCTTTCCGGCATGCTCCAGCAGCGGGTTGAGCAACAGCGATCTGACGCCGCCACGCAGGTGCAGGCTGCACAACAGCAGGCAGCCCCAGAGCAGGGCCTCCAGGTTGTGGTACATGGGCAGGCGGTCCATGGCCGGGCGCTGCCCGACCTGTCCATACCAGGCCAGCAACGTCAGCAGCGCTGCCAGCGCCACGCCGCCAACGAGCCCGGCCACGCCGCGGCGCCCGAGCCATCGCGTCGACCAGCCGGTGTTGTACAGCCAGGCGAAGAGCGCCCCCGCGAGGAAGGCGCCCCCTCGGCCGAACAGAGAGTCAGCGACGCTCCAGTGCCCGGGAGCCGCCAGCCATTGTCGATCGCTGAGCAGATACAGGTGCGCCCCGGCCCAGGCCAGCAAGGCCAGGGCCACCATCCAGCGACCCAGCCGCCAGCGCAGCAGCAGCATGGCCCAGGGCAGCAGCAGGTAGAACTGAATCTCGGTGCACAGTGACCACCAAGGCACGCTGAAGGGGAACAGGCCGAAACCGACCGGGATGAAGAACAGCGCCTTCAGGGCATCCGCACTACCAGTGAAGAGCCAGGCGACCAGGATAGCCAGGTAGTACAGCGGCAGGATGCGCAAGGCGCGCGCCCAGTAGAAACGCCGGATATCGATGTCCCGGCGCTGCCGCAGCGCTTCCAGGAACGGCAGGCTGAGCAGGAAGCCGCTGAGCACGAAGAACAGCGTGACGCCGGTATTGCCGGCGGCGATTATCTTCATCCACGCCGGCGCCGCAGCGCCCAGGCCGTGATCGCCACGGTCGCCGAAAAGAATGCCGAAATAGTGGAAGCCGATGACCAGCAGGACCGCCCAACCGCGCAGCGACTCCAGTTCCGGCAGGTAGTGCGCAGGCCGGCGCAGCCCCTCAATGGTCTGCGACATGGCCCAGGGCCTGCAGCGATTCGCGCTTGATCTGCTCGTCGGCGAAGGGATCGCGCCCATCGTTGGCGAAGCGCTGGAAGCGCTTCTGCGCCCACTCGGCGGACCGCTCCAGGAAGCGCATCGCCGGCCATTTGAACTGCCCTAGCAGCAAGGGCTCCAGGGTCGGGGAATGGTAGGGCAGGCCGCGAATCGCCAGGTACTCCTCCTGCTGCCGCTGGAGGATCTGTTCTCGGCGGCCGGATTCGGAGGTGGTCACGCCACCATGCAGTTGGTGGAAGGAGCCTTCCCCGGCCAGCACCACCAGCTGGGTAGCGGGAAGCATCGCCAGGCGCCGGTAGATGTCCAGGTTCAGCATGCCGCCGCCGGGGCACTGGAAGCGCTCGTCGGCCTGGCCGATCTCGCGGAAGCATTCGGCGCTCGCGAACAGGCAGTTGCACTCCATGAACGGCTGCAAGGCCCCACGCGCGTTGCCGGGGCTCCAGCAGGCGATGTCGAACAGGCCATAGCCGTTGCGCGGCCAGTCCACCGACTGCAGCAGGTTTATCTCGCTGGCTTCCGAATAGCCGTTGGTCAGGTGGAACTGCTGATCGTGCTCGCCCAGGTGGAAGCCCGGCACCGCCACCAGCGCCTGCTCGTTCATGCGGAAGGCCATCAGGGCATGCCTGATCACCCCCGGGGTGACCATGCGTGCCCCGTCGATCAGCAGCCCGATATAGCGCCCCCGGGCCTGGGCGAAGGCGAAATTGATCGCCGCCGCCGGCGATACCCCCGGCTCGTCCCGCAGGAAGTAGCGGAAGTCGCCCGGCAACTCCGCGATGGCCTGGGCATCCAGGGTGCGCGCGGAGCGGTTCTCCACCACTATCACTTCGTAGTCGGCGGCATCGGCATCCTGCTGGTAGTCGCTGGCCAGGCTGCGCAAGGTGTTCAGCGCCTGGCGCTGCATGTCGTAGGCGATGACGATGATCGATAGCAGGGGCTGGCGTTGCTCGCTCATTGCGGCCGTACCTGGGTCAGCGAATGTTCGAGGAAACGCAGCACGTGCGGGTGCGGCGAACCCAGCAGGATCGGCCGTACGCTCGGCGGCGAACGGTCGTCGCCGCGAATCTCGCGGTCCTGGTCGTCTAGTTGCTTGTAGACCCGCTCGCGCTCTTCCCTCAGGGTGCCGGTGGTCACGCCGCCGTGGAACTGGTGGAAGGAGCCTTCGCTGTAGAGCAGGTAGAAAGGCGTATCGGGCATCTCGAGGAGGCGCTTGTACAGGTCGAGGTTGGCGTTGCCGCCGCCGAAGTCGTTGTAGCGCGGGTTTACCCCGCCGAGCTGGCGCCACTTGCGCCGCGACATGGCGATGAAGTTGCTCTCGTAGTTGGCCTGGAAGAAGCCGCCCCGGCATGAACCGCTGAGTACGGCGATGTCGAACAGCCGATAGCCGTTCTCCGGCCAGTTGATCTGCCGCAGCAGGCCCGCCTCGACCTCCTCGTTGTAGCCCTCGTTCACCGCCACCTGCTGCAGCTTGTGGCCGATGTGGTAGCCAGGAGCGGAGACTGCCGCATGGGGCTCCAGGCGGAAGGCATCGAGAGCGCCCTTGATCACTCCTGGGGTCACCATGCGCGCGCCGTCGATCATGATCGCCAGATGGCTGCCGCGGGCCACCGAGGCACCGAAGTTGATCGCATGCACAGGCGTGCGTTCGGTCTCCTGGCGGTGGTAGTAGCGGACGTTGCCGCCCTGCGCCAGGGCCCGTGTGGCCCCTAGCAGGCGGTCCGAGTGGTTCTCCACCACTATGACTTCGTAGTCGCTCTCGCGAACGCCGCGCTGATAGCGCACGCTCAGCGAATGCAGGGTCCGTTCGGCCTGGTCGGGCATCTTGTAGACGATCAGGACGATCGACAGCTTGGGTCTGCGCAGCAATGACAGCATGGGAACTCCGGCCTCAGCGGGCGATGGCCTGAAGTTGCCGGTAGATCTTGTCGATCTGCGCGGGCAAGGCTTCGGCCTGCTGCGTCACATGATGGCGCAGTTCGGCGCTGAAGAACCGCTCCTCGGGCAAGCGCTGCAGTGCCAGCTCATCAAGCACCCCGTTGAGCTTGCGGTGCAGCACCGCTTCGTCCTCGTCGAAGCACAGCACCGGGAAGGCGGCCTGCCGGTGCAGGTCCAGCAGACGCTGGTTGTAGGCCGCCCAGATGGCGAAGGCGCGCTCGCGCGGCATGCCGCCGCGGGCATCCAGGGACTGCGCCACGGCCTGCGGGTGGCGGAAGATGCCAACATAGCCCAGGGAAGGCAGCAGCTGCTGCCAGCCCTCGATCACCAGGACCGCCCGCGGGTCCTTGAACCCCCAGCGCGGCACCTCGCGGTAATCGTCGATCAGCGCCCGGGCTTCGGCGAACTCGGCATCACTCCAGCGGATCGGCACGTCGGGCGGGTTATCCCAGGCGAAGCCACGAGCCGCCAGGACGCGATCGTGGAAGCCGACGATGTCGAGGTTCTCGCGGTTGCCCTTGAGGTTGTGCGGGTTCCAGGTGCTGTGCTTGCCCAGCTCGAGGCCGGCCTGCTGCAGCGAACCGGTCAGGAAACTGGTGCCGCTACGATGCATTCCGACCACCATCAGGGTAGTGGCGGGCAGCTGCGGGGCCGTTTCACCCTTTGATTTGAACAAGGCTTGAATGAACCGCATCCTGAGCTCTTTTTGTTGGTTTTTTGTTAATTCGGCAGGGATCGCACGAAAATCGCGAGGCTTTTCTGGAACCGCATTGTGGTTAAATGGATACCCCATTTCAATCCAATAAAAAAGAAATGAAGTACAGGGATATCGTCCTCTACGGCGTCTACACCGATCTGCGTACCGAGGTGGCCCGGCGCTTCCTGGGGTTCCTCTGGTGGATCATCGAACCGGTGATGTACATGGGGGCTTTCTACATCGTCTTCGGCCTCGCCCTGCGCCAGAACACCCCCGGCTACGTCCCGATGCTACTGTCGGGCATGGTGGTCTGGAAATGGTTCGACGGCTCAGTCCGACTGGCCAGCAACGCCCTCTCGGCGAATGCCGGGATCATCCAGCAGATCTACGTGCCCAAGTACGTGTTCGCGCTGATCCCCATCCTCAGCAACACCTTCAAGTTCCTGATCATCCTCGGCCTGCTGATCGTCGCCCTGCTCGCCAGCGGCCATGTGCCGAGCGTGCACTGGCTGGGACTGTTACCGGTGATGCTGGTGCAGTTGTTTCTTATCGTCTCAATCGGCTTCCTGCTCGCCGCCATCCTGCCCCTCGCACCCGACTTAAAGCAGGTTGTGGATAATGTGCTGATGCTGATGATGTTCCTCTCTGGCGTGTTCTTCAGCGTCGACCACCTGCCCGAGAAGATGAAGCTGTTCTTCAACCTCAACCCGATGGCGCCGGTGATCACCGCGTACCGGGACATGCTCCTGCACAACGCCTGGCCATCCTGGGCCAGCCTGGCCTACGTGATACTGGTTTCGTTGCCGATCTTCGCGGTCGCGTGCGGCTTGCTGCACTACTATGACCGTAAATACGCCAAGCTGATGCTGTGAGGCCAGTAGTGAAGAACGATGTCATCCTCACCGCCGATCGCATAAGCCTCTGCTATCGCCAGCGCACCGGCGTGCTGCGTTACGAAAAATTCTGGGCGCTCCAGGACGTGTCCTTCGAACTCCACGAGGGCGAGACCCTGGGCCTGATCGGCGGCAATGGCGCCGGCAAGAGCACCCTGCTGCGGGTCATCGCCGGCATAGTCGAGCCCAACCACGGCCGCATCCAGCGCCACAAGCGCCTGGTGGCCAGCCTGCTGGCCCTGAACGTGGGCTTCAAGACCGACCTGTCCGGGCGCGACAACGCCATCATCGGCGGCCTGTTGCTAGGCCTGTCCGCCCGACAGGTCCGTACTCGCCTCGATGAAATCCGCGAATTCAGCGGCCTGGAGAACTTCTTCGAACAGCCGGTGGCCAGCTATTCCACCGGCATGCGCGCCCGCCTGGGCTTTTCCGTGGCCATGCACGCGGACCCGGACATCCTGCTGATCGACGAGGTGCTCGGGGTCGGCGACCAGACCTTCAAGGATCGTTCGCAGCAGGCGATGCAGGAGAAGATCCGCTCGAACAAGACGGTGGTCCTGGTCTCCCACAGCCTCGACGCGGTGAGCAAGCTGTGCGACCGGGTGCTATGGATCGAGAAAGGCAAATCGATCGACTGCGGCGCGACCGACGAGGTGCTCGGGCATTACGACCGGGTGATCAAGGAAGTGGTACGTGAACAACGCAAGGCCCAGCGAGAGGCATTGATGGCCAAGGCCGATCCGGCGTAACGCGGAGCGGCCGATCAAGGGGGCACATTGATAATGACAACAACAAGAAAAGTCCTGGTCGTTCTCGGTATGCACCGTAGCGGCACCAGTGCGATTACCAAGGGATTGGAACTGCTCGGCGTGGAGCTGGGCAACAACCTGATGCCGGCAGCGAAGGGCAACAACGAGCGCGGCTTCTTCGAAGACCTGGATATCCACAACTTCAACCAGCAGCTCATCAGCGAAGTCCTGGACAACGACTGGGACAGGCTCGAGCCCCTGCAGCTGGACAGGCTGGGGGCCGAACACAGGTCCGCAGCGCAGCGCCTGCTGGCGGAAAAGCTGCCCGAACGCCGCCCCTTCGCCTTCAAGGATCCCCGGGTCAGCCTGCTGCAGCCCTTGTGGGAATCGGTATTCGACAGCCTCGCCATCGATCATCGCTACCTGATCTGCGTGCGCAACCCGCTGAGCGTTGCCGGCTCGCTGTTCAAGCGTGACAGGCTCCACCCGCTGAAGGCCCAGTTGCTGTGGTGCCATTACATGCTGGCCGCCTTGCGGCATACCCAGGGCAAGCCCCGTGTCTTCGTGGATTTCGACTTGCTGTTCGAAGAGCCGCTCAACGAACTCGAGCGAATCGCGAAAGCCTTCGAACTACCTCAGCCTGACCGGGCGGCGGCAGACGTGCGCGCTTATGCCACCGACTTCCTGGCGCCGGCCCTGCGCCACAACCACAGCCACGATGAGCAACTCGAAGACCCGCGCCAGGCGTTGGCGCTGACCAGAGACCTGTTTCGGCTCCTGAAGCGCCAGGCCGATGCCTGCTGCGCGGATGAAATCGACGACGGGCAGCTGCGGGAACTGGAGAGCCGCTACGAGGAGCTGCTGCCGATTCGCCAGGACCTGGATCGAATCTACAGCGACCGGGACCGGCTCGAGACGCACCTGCTCATGATCAGCAACGATCACTTCAACCTGCTCGAGAACACCGACGGAATCTCCCGCCCGGTGTCGCTGGACGCATGGCGGGAGTACTACGCGAAGGAACTGCGCAAGGATCTCATACAGGCCCGCCGCGAAGAGGCCCATCACCGGCAGCTCCTGCAACACGAATGCTGGCGGCTGGAGGATCAGCTGAAAATCGCCCAGTCGCAGAAAGAAAGCGTGCAACTGGAGTTGCAGCGCATCTACATGAGCAACTCCTGGCGCCTCACCGAGGCGTTGCGTGCTCTCAGGCGCGCCCTGGTGACAACGCCCCTGAAGCTGCTGCGCGGCGAGGTGAAGATCAACCCTGGCAAGCCGCAGGCAACGGACCTGGACCGGCTAGGCTACGAAACCGACGCCGAAGCCGGTCGCTGACAATCCACCGCCCCCACCGGGCGGGCTCAATGCCCGCCCTTGCCCTGCTCCAGGGTTTCCAGCAGGGCGATCTGCATCCGCGAGTGCAGGCGGATGAACCAGCGCCAGCCCACCGCCAGCGCCAGCGCGGCCACCAGGCCCACCACCACCAGCAGCTCGCCCGGCGGCAGGATGCTCGAGCTGAGCGCCGCCAGCAGCAGCATCATGCCGCCCAGGGACAGCAGCGGGATCATCTCGGCGATCACCCGGCGCACCCGCGCGGTGTGGCGCCCGGCGCTCTCGGCCTTCACGCCCATCTCCGCCAGCAGCATGGCCAGGGCCTTGAGCTTGCGGTAGGCGGCGATCAGGAAGGGCAGCGACAGCAACAGCGCGGCGCCCCAGATCAGCGCCTTGTGCAGCGCCTCGTGCTCGACCCAGTTGGCCAGCCACTCGGCGATCCGCCCGGCGAAGAACGCCAGGCCGAAGAAGATGGCGATCACCAGCACCAGGTTCACCCCAACCTGCAGCAGGATGCGCCGGATCATCCCGGCCAGCACCGCCTTGTCGCCGCGCGGACGGATGCTGCGCAGCCATTCGCCGTACAGGCCGAACACCCGCACCATGGGCGAAGGCAGGGTGCGCCCCAGGTACAGCGCCAGGGGGTCGGCGGAGCGGATCAGGTAGGGCGTCAGCAGCGTGGTGATGGCCGACACCCCGACCACCACCGGGTAGAGGAAGTCGCTGGTCACCCCCAGGCTCATGCCCAGGGCGGCGATGATGAAGGAGAACTCGCCGATCTGCGACAGGCCCATGCCCACGCGCATCGAGGTGCGCCCGTCGTTGCCGGCGATGAAGGCGCCGGTGCCGCAGGACACCAGCTTGCCGAGCACCACCACCAGGGTGATGACCAGGATGGGCGCGGCGTAGTCCACCAGCACCCGCGGGTCGATGGTCAGGCCGATGGCGACGAAGAAGATGGCGCTGAACATGTCGCGCACCGGCTCCATCAGCCGCTCGATCTGCAGCAGCTGGCGCGACTCGGCCATGATCGCGCCGATCAGGAAGGCGCCCAGCACCACGCTGTATTCCAGCTTGATCACCAGCAGGCAGAAGCCGAAGCACAGGCCGAGCACCGTCACCAGCAGCATCTCGTTGCTCTCGAACTTCGCCACGTAGGCCAGCAGGCGCGGCACCAGCAGGATGCCGACGACCAGCGCCACCACCATGAACAGGCTCAGCTTGCCCACCGTGGAGGCCACCTGGTCGGCCTCCACCGTGCCGCTCACGGCGATGCCGGAGAACAGCGCGATGATGCCGATGCCGAGGATGTCCTCGATGATCAGCACGCCGAAGATCAGCTGGGCGAAGCGCTCGTTCTTCAGCTTCAGGTCGCCCAGCACCTTGATGATGATGGTGGTCGAGGACATCGCCAGGATGGCGCCGAGGAACAGCGAGTCCATGGTGTTCCAGTCGAACAGCCGGCCGATCTCGAAGCCGGCCCAGATCATCAGGGTGATCTCCAGGAAGGCGGCGATGAAGGCCGTGGCGCCGACCTGGAACAGCTTGCGCAAGCTGAACTCCAGGCCCAGGCAGAACATCAGGAAGATCACTCCCAGTTCGGCGAGGGTCTTGATGGTCTGCTCGTCGTGGACCAGGGCGAAGGGCGGCGTGTGCGGGCCGATGATCACCCCGGCGATGATGTAGCCGAGCACCACCGGCTGCTTGAAGCGGTGGCAGAGGATGGTGACGAAGCCGGCGATCAGCATGATCACCGCGAGGTCCTGGATGAAGTCGATGGCGTGCATGGCGGCGGTCCTCGCGCGATGAGACAGTGGGGGATCGCGCGACCAGCGGCCCCGCTAGGCCGCCAGACTATCAAACGGCCAGCGTCTTCGAGGCCGCTGAAAAACCCGGTAACAGACGTTCCCGCTGGCGCCGCCCGCTGCGCCCGGATGACGCAGGGGCAATAGCCGGAAACAAAATCCGGCTGGCCGCTGGCGGCCAGGCTCGGCAACATGGCGCGCGTCGTATTCCAACCAAGAGAATGACCCCGATGAAGCGCTTTCTCAGCCTTGCCATGGCCTTCTGTGTCGCCGTGACGCTCAGCCTCGACGTCAATGCCGCCAAACGGTTCGGCGGCGGCAAGAGCATGGGCTCGGCGCCCAGCCACCAGACCCGCCAGGCGCAGCCGAACACCGCCCCGAACACCCCCAACGCCGCCGCCCCCGCAGCCGGTGCGGCCGCAGGCGCCGCCGCGGCCGGCGGTGCGTCGCGCTGGCTCGGCCCGCTGGCCGGCATCGCCGCCGGCGGCCTGCTGGCCTCCATGTTCATGGGCGACGGCTTCCAGGGCATGCAGTTCCTCGACATCCTGATCATCGCCCTGATCGCCTTCGTCGTCTTCCGCTTCATCGCCGCCCGTCGCCGCCAGCAGGCGCAGCCGGCCATGGCCGGGCACGCCCCGCTGCAACGCGAGATGCCGGCCGCCCAGCCGTCGCCGTTCGGCGCCACCGCCCGTGCGGCCGCCGCCGCCCCGGTGATCAACGCACCGAGCTGGTTCGACGAGCAGCGCTTCGTCGGTGCCGCCCGCGAGCACTTCCTGTCCCTGCAGCAGCACTGGGACGCCAACGAGATGGACAAGATCGCCGAGTTCGTCACCCCGCAGATGCTGCAGTGGCTGAAGCAGGAACGCGCCGAACTGGGCGACGGCTACCAGTCCACCTACATCGACAACCTGCAGGTGCAGCTGGAAGGCGTCGACGACCAGGCCGACAAGACCATCGCCACCCTGACCTTCAGTGGCCTGTCCAAGACCTCGCGCTTCGACCAGGGCGAAACCTTCAGCGAAAGCTGGCGCATGGAGCGCGCCCAGGGCCAGGACCAGCCCTGGCTGCTGGCAGGTATCCGCCAGAACGGCTGATAGCTTCTGCCGTAGCGCTGTCCGCTTAAGCAAGACAGAACGCCGTTTCCCTTCCGGGAAACGGCGTTTTCGTTCCTGGCCGGTATGCACTGGCCCTGTGGGAGCGAGACAGCCATCCGTGCCAGGGTGTCCGGCGCGGCCGGTGAGTCCAATCGCGGACGAAGTCCGCCCCTACGCCCCCACCGCTGTCCCACCTGTAGGAGCGCGCCCTGCGCGCGATTCGCGGGCAGGGCCCGCTCCTACGACCGTGCGTCCTGGAACCGTGGGAACGGACTTTGTCCGCGATTTGGCGGATAACGCCGTAGGCGTTATGCGCCCTACGGGTTTCCAGCGAAACCTCCGAGCGCACCGGAACACCCCTCTCCCCCAGGGAGAGGGCTGGGGTGAGGGT
>NZ_QGSL01000106.1:472214-473294 GCF_003176655.1 Pseudomonas sp. RW407
TAGGGGCTAGGTCGGTGCGTTGAGCAGGTCCAGGGCCACGTCGACGATCATGTCTTCCTGGCCACCGACCATGCGCCGCTTGCCCAGCTCGACGAGGATGTCCACGGCCTTGATCCCGTACTTCGCCGAAGCCACCTCGGCGTGGCGCAGGAAGCTGGAATAGACGCCGGCGTAGCCCAGGGCCAGGGTTTCGCGATCGACGCGCACCGGGCGGTCCTGCAGCGGGCGCACCAGGTCGTCGGCCGCGTCCATCAGCGCGTAGAGGTCGGTGCCGTGGTGCCAGCCGAGCTTGTCGGCGGCGGCGATGAAGACTTCCAGCGGCGCGTTGCCAGCGCCGGCGCCCATGCCCGCCAGGCTGGCGTCGATGCGGTTGCAGCCCTCCTCCACCGCGGCGATGGAGTTGGCCACGCCGAGGCTGAGGTTGTGGTGGGCGTGGATGCCGGTTTCGGTCTCGGGCTTCAGGACGCCTTTCACGGCACGGAAGCGCGCGCGGATATCGTCCATGTTCATCGCCCCGCCGGAATCGACCACGTAGATACAGGTGGCACCGTAGCTCTCCATCAGCTTGGCCTGCTGCGCGAGGCCTTCCGGCGTCTGCATATGGCTCATCATCAGGAAGCCCACGGTGTCCATGCCCAGCTCGCGGGCGTACTCGATGTGTTGCTTGGAGACGTCCGCTTCGGTGCAATGGGTGGCCACGCGCACGACGCGAGCACCGGCGTTGTAGGCAGCCTTCAGGTCGTGGATGGTGCCGATGCCGGGCAGCAGCAGCGTGGCGATCTTCGCGTGCTTGACCACATCGGCCGCAGCTTCGATCCACTCCAGGTCGGTGTGCGCGCCGAAGCCGTAGTTGAAGCTGGAGCCTTGCAGGCCGTCGCCGTGGGCCACTTCGATGGAGTCCACCTTGGCGAGGTCAAGGGCGCTGGCAATCGCACGCACATCGTCCAGCGAGTACTGGTGGCGGATGGCATGCATGCCGTCGCGCAGGGTCACGTCGGAGATATAGAGTTTCTGGCTCATGCCGAGGCCCCCATTGCTTGCGCCATGCGCTCGGCGGTGGCCAGCGCGGCGGAGGTCATG
>NZ_QGSL01000106.1:473304-474417 GCF_003176655.1 Pseudomonas sp. RW407
AAATCGCGGACGGAGTCCGCTCCTACGGTTCCAGGAAGCACGGTCGTAGGAGCGGACTCTGTCCGCGATCGGGCTCACCGGCTATTCAGGGGCAGGCCCTCCGGCACCTGGCGGTTCTCTTCCAGCAATTCGGCCACCAGCTCCTGCAGTGCCTCCGCCACATCGCCGCCGCGCGCCAGATGCCGGCGCAGGCTGCGCACCTGCCGCTGCGCGCTGCCGCCCGAGCGGGCCAGCCGGCAGGCGTGGGCGTAGGCCCATTCGTTGCCGGCGCGGGCCGGTGTCGCGCACTGTGCCCAGGCCTGCGCCAGCCATTGCGCCAGGTCGACGCAGCGCCCGTCGGCCAGCAGGAAGCGCGCCCGGCAGCCGTGGCGCTGGGCCTGCCAGTAGTTCTCCGCCAGCAGCGCGCGCGCCAGGTGCGGGTCACCGGCATCGGCATCGGCCATGGCCTGGGTGAGCAGCGCGCGGAACAGCCCGGCGATGCACAGCGCGTCGGCCAGGCGCGGGCAGGCGTCGCTGATGCGCAGCTCCAGTGTCGGGTAGCGCGCCGAGGGCCTCAGGAACCACCAGGCGTGGCCCGGCTCGCGCATCAGGCCCCGGGCGTGGAGCAGCTTCAGGTGCGCCTGGTAGGCCGGCTCGTCGGCGAACCACGGCGGCATGCCCATCCGCGGCCATTGCCCGGACAGCGCCCGGCGGTAGCTGGCGAGCCCGGTGTGGCAGCCCTGCCAGAACGGCGACGAGCAGCTCAGCGCCAGCAGCAGCGGCGCCCAGGGCAGCACCCGGTTCATCAGCGCCACCCGGTCCTGCCCGGGCGGCACCTCCACGTGCACGTGCAGGCCGCACAGCAGGCTGTTGCGGGCCGGCTGCACGTAGTCCTCGAACAAGGCGCGGTAGTGCGGCTGCTCGCTGGGCGCGGCGTCGGCGAGGCAACTGAACGGGTGCGCGCCCACCACCAGGCTGCGCAGGCCGTGGGCGCGGGCCAGGTCGGCCAGCTGCGCGCGGCCGCGGGCGAGGAAGGCGGCGGCCTCGCCCAACTGGCGGAACACCGGGCTGACCAGTTCCGCCTGGCACTGGAACATTTCCTCGGCGAAGCAGTCGCCCAGCGCCCGGCGGCAG
>NZ_QGSL01000106.1:474427-479379 GCF_003176655.1 Pseudomonas sp. RW407
GAGACATCCGAACACTTGGAGCGGCGCGCTACACCCAAATCCAACGTCTTTTTGGGGTTCCGGCGTTCGCGGGAATGACGATGGGGAGATAGGAGCACAGGACCAAGGTTCGCGAGCAAGAACTAGGCGTCCCCCTCGATCCTACGAAGGACCTTCCAGCGCAGTCGGCAAGCGAATCGCATCGGCACAAAAGCTGGCTCTTGGCTATCGTAAGGGGAGGGCGGCGTTTCCGGCCGTGCTCCGGGGGCGAAGGCGTTAGAAACAATCCGATGTCTGCAAATCGAATCTGGAACTATATACTGCGCAGCGGTTCGAGGCCGCGGCGGCGGCCTCATGAGACTTTCAAAGGAGAAACCCGATGCGCCCACACGGCGTCAAATGGATGCAGCGCACCGCTCGCCTGCTGGCCGGAGCCGGCCTGGTCATGCTTCCCTTCCTGGCCCAGGCCGCGAGCGAAGACGACCCCTGGGAGAGCGTCAACCGCCCGATCTTCGTGTTCAACGACACCCTCGACACCTATGCGCTGAAACCGCTGGCGCAGGGCTACCAGAAGGTGACGCCGAACTTCGTGCAGGACGGCGTCCACAACTTCTTCAGCAACATCGGCGACGTGCGCAACCTGGTCAACGACCTGCTGCAGGGCAAGCTCGAGCACGCCGGGGTCGACACCAGCCGACTGCTGTTCAACACCACCTTCGGCCTGGCCGGCTTCATCGACGTGGCCACCCGCATGGGCCTGCAGCGCAACGACGAGGACTTCGGCCAGACCCTCGGCTACTGGGGCCTGGGCAGCGGCCCGTACGTGATGCTGCCGCTGCTGGGCCCGAGCACCCTGCGCGATGCGCCGTCGAAGATCCCGGACGCCTACACCGGCATGTACCCGTACATTGACGACGTGTCGGTGCGCAACAGCCTCCGCGCCGTGGACGTGGTGGACACCCGCGCCAACCTGCTGAAGTCCGAGAAGCTGATTTCCGGCGACAAGTACACCTTCATCCGCAACGCCTACCTGCAGAACCGCGAGTTCAAGGTCAAGGACGGCCAGGTCGAAGACGACTTCTGACACACTCGCCACCCATCCGCCCCGGGGCTGCTGCAAGCGTGCCGAGCCGCCGTCTTGAACCCTCGGGCGGATGGGAGTAGTGTCTGCGCCTTGTCGCACCCGACCCGCGCCGTTTTCATAGCCATGCGCGCCCACATCCACCACCTCCGGCGCCGTTTGCCTGGATAACCCATGCACAAACCCAGTGCCACGCTGCTGATCATCGACGACGACGAGGCCGTTCGCGAAAGCCTCGCCGCCTACCTGGAAGACAGCGGTTTCAAAGTCCTGCAGGCGACCAACGGCCAGCAGGGCCTGCAGGTCTTCCAGCACGAACTGCCCGACCTGGTCATCTGTGACCTGCGCATGCCGCAGATGGACGGCCTGGAGCTGATCCGCCGGGTCAGCGAGATGGCGGTGGAAACGCCGGTCATCGTGCTCTCCGGGGCCGGGGTGATGAGCGACGTGGTCGAGGCCCTGCGCCTGGGCGCCGCGGACTACCTGATCAAGCCCCTGGAAGACCTGGCGGTGCTGGAGCACTCGGTGCGCCGCGCCCTGGACCGCGCCTACCTGCGTTCGGAGAACCGCCGCTACCGGGAGAAGCTGGAAACCGCCAACCGCGAGCTGCAGGCCAGCCTGAACCTGCTGCAGGAAGACCAGAACGCCGGGCGCCAGGTGCAGATGAACATGCTGCCGGTGACGCCCTGGGAAGCCGAGGGCCTGAAGTTCGCCCACCAGATCATCCCGTCGCTGTACCTGTCCGGCGACTTCGTCGACTACTTCCGCGTCGACGAGCGGCGCATCGGCTTCTACCTCGCCGACGTCTCCGGCCATGGCGCGTCCTCGGCCTTCGTCACGGTGCTGCTGAAGTTCATGACCACCCGCCTGCTCTACGAGTCGCGGCGGGCGGGCACGCTGCCCGAGTTCAAGCCTTCGGAGGTGCTCGGGCACATCAATCGCGGGCTGATCAACACCAAGCTGGGCAAGCACGTGACCATGCTCGGCGGGGTGATCGACCTGGAAACCGATCGCCTGACCTACAGCATCGGCGGCCACCTGCCGCTGCCGGTACTCTATGTCGACGGCGAAGCACGCTACCTCGAGGGCCGCGGCCTGCCCGTGGGCCTGTTCGAGGACGCCACCTACGACGACCGGACCATGGACCTGCCCAGGTCCTTCAGCCTGTCGTTGTTCTCCGACGGCATACTGGACGTGCTGCCCGGGGCTACATTGAAAGAAAAGGAGACGGCCCTGCCCGAGCAGGTCGTCGCTGCCGGCGGGACGCTGGACGGCCTGCGCCAGGTCTTCGGGCTGGCCAAGTTGTCCGAGATGCCGGATGATATCGCCTTGCTGGTGTTGAGCAGGAACCTTGCATGAGTACCGGTAAAATCCAGTTCGCCGAGCAGGATGGCTCATTCGTCCTGAAGTTCGTGGGCGAAGTCCGACTGACCCTGTGTTCGGCGCTGGATGCAACCATTGAAAAAATCTTCGCCGCGTTGAATTTCACGGCGATCATCATCGATCTCACGGAAACCCAGAGCATCGACAGCACCACCTTGGGCCTGCTGGCCAAGCTGTCCATCCTCTCGCGGCAGAAGGTGGGGCTGTTGCCGACCCTGGTGACCACCAACCCGGACATCACCCGGTTGCTGCAGTCCATGGGCTTCGACCAGGTGTTCAACATCGTCGACCGGCCCATCCCCTGCACGGATTGCCTCACCGACCTGCCGCCCCAGGACCAGTCCGAGGAAGTGGTGCGCAGCAAGGTGCTGGAGGCCCACCGCATCCTCATGGGCCTGAACGAGTCCAACCGTGAAGCCTTCCACGACCTGGTGAGTGCCCTCGAGCACCACTGATCCGCGCGAAGCCCGTCGATAGAACGCAAACCGGCGCCCTGGGGCGCCGGTTGGTCTTGCTGCGCGCCGTTTCTAGCGGCCGCCCAGCAGGGCTTCCAGCTTTTCCTGGTCGCGGGCGAACAGGCGGATGCCTTCGGCCAGCTTCTCGGTGGCCATGGCGTCCTCGTTCAGCTGCCAGCGGAAGGCGCTCTCGTCGAGCACCTGGCGCGCCTCGCCCTCGCCGGGCTGCAGCGCGCGGGGCAGCTCGCCCTGGGCGTCGGCCAGCTGCTGCAGCAGTTCCGGGCTGATGGTCAGGCGGTCGCAGCCGGCCAGTTGCTCGATCTGCCCCAGGTTGCGGAAGCTCGCGCCCATCACCACGGTGCGGTAGCCGTTGGCCTTGTAGTAGCGGTAGATGCGCGACACCGACTGCACGCCCGGATCCTCGGCGCCGACGTAGTCGCGGGCGTTGGCCTTCTTGTACCAGTCGTAGATGCGGCCGACGAAGGGCGAGATGAGGAACACCCCGGCGTCGGCGCAGGCGGCGGCCTGGGCGAAGGAGAACAGCAGGGTGAGGTTGGTCTGGATGCCGTCGCGCTCCAGCTGTTCGGCGGCGCGGATGCCTTCCCAGGTGGCGGCGATCTTGATCAGCACGCGGTCCTTGCCGATGCCCTGTTCGTCGTACAGGTCGATCAGCCGGCGGGCGCGGGCCAGGGTGTCCTCGGTGTCGAAGGACAGGCGGGCGTCCACTTCGGTGGAGACGCGCCCGGGAATGACCCCGAGGATGTCCTTGCCCACCGCCACGGCGAAGCGGTCGCAGGCAAGGCCCGCGTCACCGCCGCTGGCCGCGGTGGCGCGGGCCAGGTGCTCGGCGTAGCGGGGCAGGGCGGCGGCCTTGAGCAGCAGGGAAGGGTTGGTGGTGGCATCCACCGGCTTCAGGCGGGCAATGGCGTCGAAATCGCCAGTATCGGCGACGACAGTGGTGTACTGCTTCAGTTGTTCCAGCTTGGAGGTCATGGCAACTCTTCCGGTGGCGATGCCATGACCTTACCCGAGGCCCGGACGGCGCTCAACGGGACCTAGCGGCCATCCAGAAGTTCGATGGCCTGGTCGAGCACCCGAAGCGGATCGGCAGCCTTGTGCACGTCCACCGAAAGCAGCTGGCGGAAGCGCCGCGCGCCGGGGAAGCCCTGGCCGAGGCCGAGCACGTGGCGCGTCACATGGTGCATGGCGCCGCCCTCGGCGATGTGCCGCTCGATGTACGGGCGCATCCGCGACAGCGCCTCGGCGCGGCTGATGGCCGGAGCCGTGGCGCCGTACAGCGCGGCATCCACCTGGGCCAGCAGGTAGGGGTTGTGGTAGGCCTCGCGGCCGAGCATCACGCCGTCGAAGGTGCGCAGGTGCGCCTGGCATTCCTCCAGGGTCTTGATGCCGCCGTTGAGGACGATCTCCAGGTCCGGGAAATCCCGCTTGAGCTGCGCCGCCACCTCGTAGCGCAGCGGCGGGACCTCGCGGTTCTCCTTGGGCGACAGGCCTTCGAGAATGGCGATGCGCGCATGCACGGTGAAGCTGTGGCAGCCGGCCTCGCGCACCTGGCCGACGAAGTCGCACAGCTCGGCGTAGCTGTCGCGGCCGTTGATGCCGATGCGGTGCTTGACCGTGACCGGGATCGAAACGGCCTCGCGCATGGCCCGGACGCACTCGGCAACCAGCGCCGGGTGGGCCATCAGGCAGGCGCCGATCATGTTGTGCTGCACCCGGTCGCTGGGGCAGCCGACGTTCAGGTTCACCTCGTCGTAGCCGGCCGCCTCGGCCAGCCGCGCGGCCGCCGCCAGCTCCGCCGGCACGCTGCCGCCCAGTTGCAGGGCCAGCGGGTGCTCGCATTCGTCGTGGCGCAGGAAGCGCGCGGCATCGCCGTGCAGCAGGGCCCCGGTGGTGACCATTTCGGTATAGAGCAGGGCATGGCTCGACAGCTGGCGCAGGAAGAATCTGCAATGGCGGTCAGTCCAGTCCATCATCGGCGCCACGGAGAAGCGGCGGGAGGGCTCGGGGCGTTGCGGGCGGGCGTCTTGCGGCAT
>NZ_QGSL01000106.1:479389-481804 GCF_003176655.1 Pseudomonas sp. RW407
GCTTGTAGCTCTTCGCTTGCAGCTTGCAGCTTGCAGCCTGCCGCTTGCAGCCGCTCTATTTCTATTTCCCGAGCCTGCGCAACTCATCCGACTCGACGAAACGCACGCCCTTGCCGGTCTCCAGGGCCAGGCGCCAGAGGGCGCGGGCCAGGGCGCAGGCTTCGATGCCGTGGAGCTTGCCGGGGAGGATGCGGGCGAAGGGCGCGGCGAGCAGTTCGGCCAGGCGGATTTCCTCGCGCTGGCCCAGCAGCAGGGAGGGGCGGGCGATGGTCAGTTGTGGCCAGCCCTGTTTCTGCAGGGCCTCTTCCAGCTCGCCCTTGACGCGGTTGTAGAACAGCGAGGACTTGCTGTCCGCGCCCAGCGCGCTGACCACCACGTAGTGCCGCGCGCCGAGCCCGAGGGCGTGCTCGCCCAGGGCCAGCGGCAGGTCGTGGTCCACCGCCTTGAAGGCCGCTTCCGAGCCGGCCTCCTTGAGGGTGGTGCCCAGGCAGCAGAACACCGTGTCCACCGGCCCTGCCAGGTTGGGGATGAGTTCGGCCAATGGGCCTATGGGGTTCTCCAGGCGCGGGTGGGCGGCCAGTGGCCGGCGGGTCGGCGCCAGCACGCGCTTGACCGTCGGCTCGCTGAGCATGCGGTCGAGCAGGTGCTCGCCGGTGAGGCCGGTGGCGCCGGCGAGAAGGACATGCGTCGGTGTTGAATACATCCTGGTTTCTCCGCTGACACAGTTACAAGCGTAGTTGCCGGGCTAACGTTTTTCCTGCACGTGCCCCGCATCGGCGCTCAGGGCCCGGCTGGCCTGGCCTGCGCGCAAGGTGTTCCAGCGCTGCAGGACGGCCGGTGGCGCCCACAGCTGCGGTTCGGAGGCGTCGAAGCCGTCCTCCGCCTCGCGCCGGGCGACCTCGGCGCTGGCCTGCTGGAAAGCCTGCTGCAGGTCGTCGGTGGCGTTCAAGGCGTTGGCGAACAGGGCCTGGCCGAAATAGGTGAAGTCCGCTTCCTCGGAACAGCCGAAGGACACCCGGTCGCTGCGCGCCGCCGTCATGACCAGCGTCCTGTCGTCCTTCAGGGGGTCGATGAAGCCGCCGCTGTAGCAGGCCGAGATCACCAGCACCTTGTAGCGGTCCTTCAGCGGCGCGAGCAGTTCGGCGAGGTCGGCGGCGGGCAGGTTGTCCAGGCGGATGCCGGGCATGTCGAGGACCAGTTGGTGGTCGTGGCTGCCGTGGCTGGTCAGGTAGATGAACACCAGGTCTTCCGGGCCGCTGCTGCGCGCCAGGGCGCGGACCGCCCGCGCCAGGCTCTCGCGGGTGGCCATGGGGCGGTCGTCGGCGTGGTTGCGGTTGTTCACCAGGGTGACCACGCCGCGCGCGCCGAAGCGCTGGCCGAGCAGGCGGGCGACGTAGTCGGCCTCGCGCAGGAACACGCTCTGCTTGCCGTCGCCGCCCACGCTCAGGGCGTACAGCTCCACCTGCGGCGTGGAGGGCGGCAGCGCGGCCAGGGCGCGGTCGAGCAGGCGGCCCTGTTCCAGCAGGCCGACCTCCACCGGGTTGGGCAGGCGCCGGCCCTGTTCGTCGCGGCGCAGCAGGCCGTTGCTCCAGGTGCCGGCCTGCAGGCGCCCGTCGGCGCCGCGCAGGCTGCCCTTGCCGGCGAACTTGCCGTCGGCGAACTGGCCGCGGTAGACCTGGCCGTCGGCCTGGGTCAGCACGCCTTCGCCGGCGAAGCGCCAGTCCTTGAAGCCGCCTTCGTAGCGGCTGCCGTCGCGGCCCTCGTACTTGCCCGGGCCGTTCAGCGCGCCCTGGCTGAACTGGCCGCTCCACACGTCGCCGTCGGCGTTGACGAAACGCCCCTGGCCACTGAACTCGGTGTTCTCGAAGCCGCCCTCGTAGCGGTCGCCGTCGGCGTCGCTGAAGCTGCCCTTGCCGCGCAGCTGGCCGTTCTCGAAGGTGCCCGCGTACTCGTTGCCCTGGCCGTCGTCCAGCTGGCCCTGGCCATGGTAGAGGCCTTCGCGGAAACCGCCCTGGTAGTGGCTGCCGTCGGCGCCGTGCCATTCGCCCTGGCCGTCGAACAGGCCCTGGGCGAAGCGGCCCTGGTACCAGGCGCCGTTGCCGTATTCCAGGCGCCCTTCGCCGTGCAGGCGGCCCTCGACGAGGACGCCGTGGTAGCGCGCACCGTCGGGCAGCACCAGGTCGGCCGGGGGCTGGGCGGGGCCCTGGTCGCAGGCGGCGAGGGCCAGGATCAGGGCGAGGAGGGGAAGGTGCAGGCGCATGCGGCAGGGTCGGTCACGGCGGTTTTGCACCAGTGTGACGCAAAAAAGCCCGCGGGCGCGTAATGCTGTTCACTTAAGCGGAGCAGCATTGCGGTTCACCGGATAGCGGGTCTTCGAAATCTTCACCGCCCTTGGTCTTGCCGGCCTTGGGCGGC
>NZ_QGSL01000106.1:481814-486846 GCF_003176655.1 Pseudomonas sp. RW407
GATTGCCTCCGCCACGCGGAACCATCCGGTGGCACGGTCGTAGGACTCTGTCCGCGATTGGACTCACCGGCCACGCCGGATACCTCGGTAGCGTGGCCAGCGGCGTACAACCGTGAACGGTTGTACGCCCTACGGGTGGGCCTGGCGTAGGGCGAATAACGCTCCGCGTTATCCGCCGTTTGACCTTGGCCACATTCCGCTCGGTGCCGGGCACGGAGCCACCGTCGGAGCCTTGCCAGGCTCAACCACGGAGTTGCCGACGAGGAAGGTGTAACGGCGGATAACCGCGAACGGCTATCCCCCTTACATCAGGACTCCGGCTCCACGGCGTTCACCGCGTCCAGCTGGGCGGTCATCCGGTGCAGGAAGTCGATGAGCATCTCCACCTCCTCCTCTCCCAGGGCCGCCAGCAGCAGTCTCTCCCTCTCCAGCGCGGTCACCAGTACCCGGTCGTGGAGTTCGCGCCCCAATGGGGTCAGCGAGACCGTGTACCGGCGCGCATCCTTCGCATCGACCTTCGTCGCCACGTAGCCATCGCGCTCGAGCACCTGCAGCGCTCGGCTGACTGCGCTCTTGTCGAGGCCTATCACCTGCACCACGCGGTTGGCGCTGATGTGGTCTTCCACGGCGAGCATGGCCAGCACCCGCCACTCCACTATCCCTATCCCGAAATGCTTGCGGTAGCAGGCCGAGGCCCCGCTGGCCATCTTGTTGGTCAGCGAGGTCAGCAGTGCGGGAACGTAGCGGTCCAGGTTGAGAGGCGAGCGGGGCATGTCGAGCGGTTCCTGCGCGTTGATTGAATTGGTTGACATCGCAACCAAAATACTTAGGATGGGAATCACCCATAGATTCCGCGTCCGCCTCCAGGCGCACGCGGCACGACAATAATAATCCAGAGGTGCCGTGCCATGTCTTACCCGCGCCCGTACTTCCCTCCCGACGCTCACGCCTGACGCGCCCTGCCGGTAACGCCGGCTCCACGTCCATTCGCTTTCGAACACTGCACAGCCGCGGTGGGGGTACGCTCATGCTCGAAGTTCGTGTCGCTCGAAAAATCGCCGAAGCCGAAGGTGTCTGCAGCTTCGAACTGGCCGCCGCCAACGGCGCGGAACTGCCGGCATTCACCGCCGGGTCGCACATCGACGTGCATGTCGCGCCGGGGATCGTCCGCCAGTACTCGCTGTGCAATTCGCCCCATGAACGCGGCCGATACCTCATCGCGGTGCTCGACGAACCGGCCTCGCGGGGCGGCTCCCGAGGCATGCATGCGGACGTGCAGGAAGGCTCGCGCCTGACCATCGGCGTACCGCGCAATCTGTTCGACCTGGACCTCGGCGGCGATCGCTACCTGCTGTTCGCCGGCGGCATCGGCATCACGCCGATGCTCGCCATGGCCCACAGCCTTCTCGCGGCGGGCAAGCGCTTCGAGCTCCACTATTGCGGCCGCTCCATCGAGCGCCTGGCATTCCTTGGGCTTCTGAACGAAGCCCCCTTCGCGAAGCACCTGCGGGTTCATGTCGACAGCGGCCCGGTCGAGCAGGGGCTGGATGCAGCGCGGGTCCTCGCATCCCCCGCGCAGGGCGACCAGCTCTATGTGTGCGGGCCGGCAGGCTTCATGTCGCACATCCAAACCACCGCCAAGGCCTCCGGCTGGAGCGATCGGCAACTCCACCGCGAGGACTTCGCGGCTCCGCCGCAGGTTCTCGAAGGCGATCAGGCCTTCGAGATCGAGCTGTCCCGCTCCGGCCGCGTGCTCCAGGTGCCCGCGCAGAAGACCGCCCTGGAGGTGCTGCTGGCGCATGACGTCGCAATCGAAAGCGCCTGCGAACAGGGCATCTGCGGCACCTGCATCACCCGCGTGCTGGCCGGTGAGCCGGACCACCGCGACCAGTACCTGGACGCCGCGGAGCACGCCCGAAACGACAGCTTCACCCCTTGCTGTTCCCGTTCCCGCAGCCCACGCCTCGTGCTGGACCTGTGACCTTCAACAAGCCCACCCCCGATAGCTGGAGACCGCCATGAGCACATCGCAAGCCCAGTCACTCGCCTACGAGGTTGCGGCGCCCGCAGCGCCGCCAAAGTTCCCGCTGAACCAGTGGTACGTCGCAGGCTTCGCCTGGGAGCTGAAAGACAAGCCGATAGGCAGGACCCTGCTCGGCCAGCCCGTCGTACTGTTCCGCACCGCGGATGGCCGGCCGGCAGCCCTGGAAGATCGCTGCTGCCACCGGGCGCTCCCGCTGTCCCACGGCACGCTCGAAGCGCAAGGGGTGCGCTGTGGCTACCATGGCCTGCTGTTCAACGGTGCGGGGCAGTGCCTGGAGGTGCCCGGGCAGGAAAGGATTCCCACCAAGGCCAAGGTGCCGGCCTACCACGTCCGTGAGCGCGACCGGATCATCTGGATCTGGTTCGGCAGCGCGGAGCACTGGGAGCCGACCTGCGAGCCCCCGGCCTACGAGGTCCACAGCAGCGGCGAGTACCTCTACGACGGAGGCGTCTACCACTACGATGCCCCCTATCAGCTCATCCACGACAACCTTCTCGACCTGAGCCACCTGGGCTACGTGCACCTGCGGACCATCGGCGGCAACGCCAGCATCCACATGAACGCCCGGATGCGCGTCGAGAGCGACGACAACAGCGTGCGGGTCGTTCGCCACATGCCGGACTCGGTGCCGCCGCCGACCTACACCGCCGCCTACCCGTTCCGGGGCAAGGTCGATCGCTGGCAGGAAATCGAGTTCCGCGTCACCCACCTGCGCATCTGGACCGGCGCGGTCGACGCCGGCAGCGAATCGCTCGACGAACCTCGCCGCGGCGGCTTCCACATGCGCGGTTTCCACGGCGTAACGCCCGAGACGGAAAGCACCAGCCACTACTTCTGGACCATCGCCACCAACCCACGGAGCAATCCCGAGGAGACCAAGGCGAAGGTCGTCGAACAGACCGTCATGACCTTCGACGAGGACAAGGTCGTGATCGAGGCCCAGTACAGGAACATGCTCGCGTTCGGCCCCCGGCCATTGGTGGACATCCACGTGGACGTGGGCGCCAACCGCGCGCGCAGGATCATCGAGCGGCTTCGCCAGGCTTCCTGATGGCCGCAGAGGCGGCCGCAACAGCCGGGGGCCCGTCATCGCCTGGCCACCCGGGCCAGGCCCCTGGTTACACCCATAACAAGAACAAGAAGGTAGTACCCCATGAGCACTCAATCTTTCGACTCCAGGCTGTCCGGCCTGGCGGGGTTCGCGGCCTTGCTCTCGCAAAGCGCGTTCGCGGACCTCATCGAGGACAGCAGCGTCACCCTCACTGCCCGCAACTTCTACCTGGACCGGGACTACAAGGGCGAAACCCCGTACCCCGCCGCCCGGGAATGGGCCCAGGGGTTCATCGTCAGGGCCCATTCAGGCTTCACCGACGGGACTGTCGGCTTCGGCCTCGATGCGACAGGGATGCTGGGGCTCAAGCTCGACTCGTCGCCGGACCGCACGGGCACCCAGTTGCTTTCCTACGACCCGCTGAGCCGAGAAGTCCGGGATGAGTACTCCGAACTCGGCCTGGCCCTGAAAGGCAAGGTCTCCAAAACCAAAGTGTCGGCAGGAACGCAGTTCCCCTCGCTGCCGGTGATCTACGCAAGCCCTGCCCGGCTTCTGCCGCAGTCGTTCCGCGGGGTCTACATGATCTCCGACGAGCTGGACGGGCTGACGCTTCACGCGGGGCGAATGGACCGGGTCAACCAGCGGGACTCCACCGATTACCAGCCGCTCGCACTGGCATCGCCCAATGGCCGTTTCCAGCCCGGGGCGACCTCCGAGCGCTTCGACTTCCATGGTGTCGACTATCGCTGGACCGACAACCTGACCTTGCGCCTGTTCCATGCGGAACTGCGGGACATCTATACCCAGGACTTCCTGGGCGCGCTCCATTGGCTGCCGTTGGGCGAAGGCAGGCTCAAGTCGGATATCCGCGTATTCGACAGCCGCGATGATGGCCAGGCCAAGGCCGGGAAGGTCGACAACCTGAACGTGGGCGGCATGTTCAGCTACCTGTGGGGCGGCCACAGCCTGGGCGTCGGCTACATGCGCCAGTTCGGCGATACCGCCTTTCCCTACCTCGCCGGCGGCGAGCCCATCGTGCTGAGCGACGGCACCCTGAGCGCGGACTTCGTGAACCCCAGGGAGCGCACCTGGACCCTGAGGTACGACTACGACTTCGCCGCCTCGGGCATACCGGGCCTGACCGGCATGGCGCGCTACCTGCACGGCGACAGCATCGACCTGCCCGCGCTGGGCGGCGGCAGCCTCAGCGAGTCCTCGAAGGACTTCGAACTATCCTACGTCATCCAGTCCGGCCCCGCGAAAGGCCTGGCGTTCCGGTTGCGAGAGACCTTCTACCGGAACCAGCAGAATGCGAACGCCACGTTCCGAAGCGACAACGAGACGCGGATAAACATCGACTACACCATCAGGCTCTGGTGAACCGACCGGCCGGGCTGCGGCGGGTGTTGGGTTCCCAGGGGCTCGCTCCTACGGGAAACGCCGTGCCTCGTTGCGGACTGAGCGGGCCCTGCCCGCGATTCGCGCGCAGGGCGCGCTCCTACAGGGTGGAGCCAGGCGCCCCGGTAGCATGGCCAACGGCGTACAACCGCGAACGGTTGTACGCCCTACGGGTGGGCCCGGCGTAGGGCGAATAACGCCTACGGCGTTATCCGCCGTTTGGCCTTGGTCGCATTCCGCTCGGTACCGGGCACGGAGCCGCTGTCGGAACCACGCCAGGCTCAACCACGGAGTTGCCGACAAGGAAGGTGTAGCGGCGGATAACCGCGAACGGTTATTCGCCCTACGTCACCGGCAGGCCTGGCGTTATCCGCCGATCGCGGACGGAGTCCGCTCCTACGGGGAAGCTCCGTGCCTCATTGCAGACTGTAGGAGCGGGCTCTGCCCGCGATTCGCGCGCAGGGCGCGCTCCTACAGGGTGGAGCCAGGCGCCCCGGTAGCATGGCCAACGGCGTACAACCGCGAACGGTTGTACGCCC
>NZ_QGSL01000106.1:486856-530266 GCF_003176655.1 Pseudomonas sp. RW407
AGCGCAGGCCCTGGCGCGGGATGCTGGGTAAGCAGGGGGTGATTATAGGGCGCGGGCCAGCCGCTCAGGCAAGCCCGCCGGCGCTGCCCGGCGCCGCTGCGGCGGCGCGCCCGGTGAGCCAGACGCGCACGCTCTTCACGCGGTTTTCGCCGGACTGCAGGATTTCCAGGCGGTAGGGGCCGATGCGCAGGCACACCGGGCAGTCGGGAATCTGCTCCAGCGCCTCGGTGACCAGGCCGTTGAGGGTCTTCGGGCCTTCGCTGGGCAGTTGCCAGCCGAGGGCGCGGTTGAGCTCGCGGATGTTCGCCGAGCCGTCGATCACGTAGGTGCCGTCGGCCTGGGGGTGGATGTCCGGGTTGCGCAGGGCGTCGGCGTTGCTGAACTCGCCAACGATCTCCTCGAGGATGTCTTCCAGGGTGATGATGCCGATCACCTCGCCGTATTCGTCGACGACGATGCCGATGCGTCGCTTCTGCTTCTGGAAGTTGATCAGCTGGGTGGCCAGCGGCGTGCTCTCGGGGATGAAGTAGGGCTCCAGGCAGGCCGCGCGCAGGCTGTCCTTGGTCAGCTGGTTGTGCGTCAGCAGGCGGGCGATCTGGCGCATGTGGACGATGCCCTCGACCTGGTTGATGTCGTTGCGGAACACCGGCAGGCGCGTGTGGGTGGTGTTGCGCAGCTGGCCGATGATGCTCTCCACGTCGTCGTCCAGGTCGATGCCCTGCACCTCGTTGCGCGGCACCATGAGGTCGTTCACGGTGATCTTTTCCAGGTCGAGGATGCTCAGCAGCATGTCCTGGCGGTTGGCGCTGAGCTTCTCGCTGGATTCGCTGACCACGCTGCGCAGCTCGTCGTTGTTCAGCGGCCGGCTGCGGCGCTGCGCCGGGTCCAGGCCGCACAGCCGCAGGATGCCGTTGCTCACCCCGTTCATCAGCCACAGCAGCGGGCTGAACAGGCGCTGCAGCCACAGCAGCGGCAGGCTGGCGGGGAAGGCCACGCGCTCCGGGCGCAGGGTGGCGTAGGTCTTGGGGGTGATCTCGCCGAAGATCAGCAGCACCAGGGTCAGCGCCAGGGCGGTGGGCGCCACCGCGAAGTCGCCCCACAGGCGCAGGGCCAGCACGGTGGCCAGGGACGAGGCGATGACGTTGACCAGGTTGTTGCCGATGAGGATGGTGCCCAGCAGGCGGTCGGTGCGCAGCAGCAGCCAGCTGGTGCGCCGCGCCGCGCGGTTGCCCTGCTTGGCCTGGTGGCGCAGGCGGTAGCGGTCGAGGCTGAGCACCCCGGTCTCGACGCTGGAGAAGAATGCCGAGCACAGCAGCAGGACGACCAGCAGGCCGATCAGGTAGCCGGGATGGATGTCGCCCATGCGTCGGGTTCCCTCAGCGTTCCGGGGCGCCCAGGCGCCGCCGGGCTCAGATGTGCAGGATGAATTCCTTGACCAGCTTGCTGCCGAAGTAGGCCAGCATCAACAGGCAGAAGCCGGCCAGGGTCCAGCGGATCGCCTTGTGCCCGCGCCAGCCGAGCTGGTGGCGGCCCCACAGCAGCACGGCGAAGACCACCCAGGCGAAGCAGGAGAGGATGGTCTTGTGCGCCAGGTGCTGGGTGAACAGGTTGTCGAGGAACAGCCAGCCGGAGACCAGCGACAGCGAGAGCAGCACCCAGCCGCCCCAGAGGAAGCCGAACAGCAGGCTTTCCATGGTCTGCAGCGGCGGGAAGTTGCGGATCAGCCCGGCCGGGTGCTTGTGCTTGAGGCGATGGTCCTGCACCAGCAGCAGCAGGGCCTGGAACACCGCGATGGTGAGCAGGCCGTAGGCCAGCACCGAGAGCAGGATGTGCGCGAGGATGCCCGGCTGCTCGTTGATCGGCTCCAGGGTGCCGTGGGGCACCAGCACCGACAGCGCGGCGGTCAGCATGCCCAGGGGGAAGAGGAACAGCAGCAGGTTCTCCACCGGGATGCGCAGGCAGGCCAGCAGGGTCAGGGCGATCACCGCCGCGGCGATCAGGTTGGCGGCGTTGAAGAAGTCCAGCACCAGCCCGGCGTCGGTCAGCAGCTGCGGCGCCAGGCCCAGGCACTGGGCGATCAGCGCGGCCAGGCCGAGCGCCAGCAGCAGGGGTTTGTTCGGCGCGGCGCGGCGCGCCAGGCAGACACCGTGGTAGGCCGTGGCGCCCAGGTAGAGGAGGGCGGCGAGCAGGCTGGGTAGCAGAGGGTGCATAGCTTCTTGGGCGAATCCTTCGAAAGGTGCCGAGTTTGGCACAGAACGGCCGTGCCTAGAAAGCAGCCGGGAACGCTTCGCTTTCTCGCTGCAGCGGGATCATCGGCGGTGTCTGTGGCCTTCGCAGTTGGTTATAATCCCGCGCTTGCTGCCACGCCCACCCCGGCCGGCCACGGCCCGATAGGAACGCGCATGTTCGAAAACCTTACAGACCGCCTCTCGCAAACGCTGCGCCAGGTCACCGGCAAAGCCAAGCTGACCGAGGACAACATCAAGGATACGCTCCGCGAAGTGCGGATGGCCCTGCTCGAGGCCGACGTGGCCCTGCCGGTGGTCAAGGACTTCGTCAACCGCATCAAGGAGCGCGCGGTCGGCACCGAGGTGTCCAAGAGCCTGACCCCGGGCCAGGCCTTCGTGAAGATCGTCCAGGCCGAGCTGGTCGAGCTGATGGGCGCGGCCAACGAGGACCTGGCGCTCAACGCCGCGCCGCCGGCGGTCATCCTGATGGCCGGCCTGCAGGGCGCGGGCAAGACCACCACCGCCGGCAAGCTGGCGCGCTTCCTCAAGGAGCGCAAGAAGAAGTCCGTGCTGGTGGTCTCGGCGGACGTCTACCGCCCGGCGGCGATCAAGCAGCTGGAAACCCTGGCCAGCGACATCGGCGTGACCTTCTTCCCCTCGGATACCAGCCAGAAGCCGGTGGCCATCGCCGAGGCGGCGATCCGCGAGGCGAAGCTGAAGTTCATCGACGTGGTCATCGTCGATACCGCCGGTCGCCTGCATATCGACGCCGATATGATGGACGAGATCAAGCAGGTCCACGCGGCGATCCAGCCGGTGGAAACCCTGTTCGTGGTCGACGCCATGACCGGCCAGGACGCCGCCAACACCGCCAAGGCGTTCAACGACGCCCTGCCGCTGACCGGCGTGGTGCTGACCAAGGTCGACGGCGATGCCCGTGGCGGTGCCGCGCTGTCGGTGCGCGCCATCACCGGCAAGCCGATCAAGTTCCTCGGCATGGGCGAGAAGAGCGAAGCCCTCGACCCCTTCCACCCGGACCGCGTGGCCTCGCGCATCCTCGGCATGGGCGACGTGCTCAGCCTGATCGAGCAGGCCGAGCAGACCCTCGACCGCGAGAAGGCCGAGAAGCTCGCGAAGAAGATCAAGAAGGGCAAGGGCTTCGACCTCGAAGACTTCCGCGACCAGTTGCAGCAGATGAAGAACATGGGCGGCCTGGGCAGCCTGATGGACAAGCTGCCGATGCTCGGCGGCGTCAACCTGGCGCAGATGGGCAACGCCCAGGGCGCGGCCGAGAAGCAGTTCAAGCAGATGGAAGCCATCATCAATTCCATGACTCCGGCCGAGCGCCGCGACCCGGAAGTGATCAGCGGCTCGCGCAAGCGCCGCATCGCCCTGGGTTCGGGCACCCAGGTGCAGGACGTGGGCCGTCTGATCAAGCAGCACAAGCAGATGCAGAAGATGATGAAGAAGGTCACCGCCAAGGGCGGCATGGCCAAGATGATGCGCGGCATGGGGAGCATGTTCCCCGGCGGCATGCCGAAGATGTGAGCCGCAGGCCCGCCTGCCTGGCGGGCCGACGTGCTGCGGCTTGCGGCGCGGGGCTTTAGCTCATAGAATATGCGGCCTTTCGGGCTCCGTGCCCGGGGGCTGCATTTCTTTTTTGCAAGCAAACCATAGGAACAATGTACGCATGGTAACCATTCGTCTGGCTCGTGGCGGCTCCAAGAAGCGCCCGTTCTATCACCTGACCGTGACCAACAGCCGCAACGCTCGCGACGGCCGTTTCGTCGAGCGCGTCGGCTTCTTCAACCCGATCGCCACTGGCGCCGAAGTCAAGCTCTCGGTCAACCAGGAACGTCTGAACTACTGGCTGAGCCAGGGCGCCCAACCGTCCGAGCGCGTAGCCCAGCTGATCAAGGAAGCCGCCAAGGCTGCCTGAAGTCGATGAACACGATGCCTGCGGCCGAGGAAATGATCGTACTCGGCAAGATAGTTTCCGTGCATGGCATTCGTGGCGAGGTGAAGGTGTATTCCTTTACCGACCCGTTGGACAACCTGCTGGACTACCGGCGCTGGACGCTACGGCGTGGCACCGAGGTTCGACAGGCTGAACTGGTCAGTGGCCGCGTGCAGGGCAATGTCCTGGTGGCGAAGCTGAAGGGCCTGGATGATCGCGAAGTCGCCCGCACCTATGCGGATTTCGAGATCCTGGTGCCGCGCAGCGAGCTCCCGGAGCTGGATGACGGTGAGTTCTACTGGAGCCAGTTGGAAGGTCTCAAGGTGATCGATACGAACGGGCAACTGTTCGGGATACTCGACCACATGCTGGAGACCGGCGCCAACGACGTGATGGTGGTCAAGCCCTGTGCGGGCAGCCTGGACGACCGCGAGCGCCTGTTGCCCTATACGGAGCAATGCGTGCAATCGGTGGACCTGGCAGCCGGCGAGATCAGGGTGGACTGGGACGCGGATTTCTGACCCGCAGGGTAGGAGTTTCAACCCATGTGGATCGGGGTCATCAGCATCTTTCCGGAGATGTTCCGCGCCATCAGTGACTACGGCATCACCAGCCGTGCGGTGAAACAGGAGCTGATCCGGCTCGAGTGTTTCAACCCACGCAACAACACTGATGACCGTCACCAGACGGTGGACGACCGGCCCTTCGGCGGTGGTCCGGGCATGGTGATGAAGATCAGGCCGCTGGAAGGCGCACTGGGCGATGCCCGGCAAGCCGCAGGCGGACCGGCGAAGGTGATCTACCTGTCGCCGCAAGGTCGCAAGCTGACGCAGGCGGCCGTGAAGGAACTGGCGAACGAGGAACGACTGATCCTGATCGCCGGGCGTTACGAAGGCATCGACGAGCGCTTCATTGAAGAGCATGTCGATGAGGAATGGTCGATTGGCGATTATGTCCTGTCCGGGGGTGAGCTTCCGGCCATGGTGCTGATCGACGCGGTCACGCGGTTGTTGCCCGGTGCATTGGGCCACGTGGACTCCGCCGAGGAGGACTCCTTCACGGATGGCCTGCTCGACTGTCCGCACTACACCCGCCCCGAGGTGTACGCAGACAAACGTGTTCCCGAGGTGCTGCTCAGCGGCAACCACGAACACATCCGGCGCTGGCGTTTGCAGCAGTCCCTAGGCAGGACCTGGGAACGACGTGCCGATCTTCTGGATTGCCGCTCGCTTTCTGGAGAAGAGAAGAAGCTGCTGGAGGAATACATCCGCCAGCGGGACGATAGTTAACGTATCGATGGCGAGCGCCGAGCGCTTGTCTTAGGAGCACTGAGATGACCAACAAGATCATTCAGCAGATCGAAGCTGAACAGATGAACAAAGAGATTCCGGCGTTCGCCCCCGGCGACACCGTAATCGTCCAGGTGAAAGTGAAGGAAGGCGACCGTCAGCGTCTGCAGGCCTTCGAAGGCGTCGTGATCGGCAAGCGCAACCGCGGCCTGAACAGCGCGTTCACCGTTCGCAAGATCTCCAACGGCGTAGGCGTAGAGCGTACCTTCCAGACCTACAGCCCGCTGGTCGACAGCGTCAGCGTCAAGCGTCGCGGTGACGTGCGCAAGGCCAAGCTGTACTACCTCCGCGAACTGTCCGGCAAGGCAGCGCGCATCAAGGAAAAACTGGTCTGAGTCCACGACTCCCAGTCGATCCGGAAAAAAGCAGCCCTCGGGCTGCTTTTTTCATGCCTGGGATTTGGTGGGAAGGTGATGGCAACCTGTAGGAGCGGGCCCTGCCCGCGATTTCGCGCGCAGGGCGCGCTCCTACAACTGTGCCTCCGGAACCGTGGGGCGCGTGCGTAGGACTCCGTCCGCGATCAGGCCAACAGACGACTCCCGGTTTCCCGGCTTCCCGGCCGCCTCACGGCCGCATGCTGACGCGCAGCGAAGCCTGGGACAGGTCGATGTCCTGCAGGCTCAGGCTGCCCATGCTCTGGCTCTGCGGGGCGCCGGCGACGCGGATGTTGTCGAAGCGCATCTCGCCGATGGAGCTGGGCAGGCGCAGGCTGATGGAGCCGTCGGGGTTGACGTTGGAGGCCAGGTGCTCGGTGTCGTAGACCACGTCCTTCATCGAGGTCTCGGCCTGTAGGCTGTCCACCACCGGCAGCACCAGGCGCGCCAGCTGCTTCATGGTGCCCACGCCGTCGCCGGCCTCGGCGCTGACGAACAGACTCTGCAGCGTCTCGTCGAAGCCCTGGGCGTTGATGCCGCTCATCTCGCTGTCGCTCAGCGGCTTCAGCCCGCGCGGCTGGTGGCTCTGGCCGATCGCCGGGGGCTGGCGCTGGATGTCCGCGCTGGCCAGCTGGAAGGGCCCGAGCAGGGCCGCCACCAGGGTGGCGGCCAGGCGCAGGTTGTTCTGCTTCTTCAGCGCCCGCTTGACCTGGCGCTCGCTGATCCAGCCCTGGGCGATCAGGGTTTCCCCCAGGCGCAGGCCGTTGCGCAACTGCAACTGGATCGCCTGGTCCAGCTGGGCGGCGCTGATCAGGCCCTTGTTGACGAGAATCTGGCCGAGGCGGGAATTCTGGGTATTGGACATGGTGGTGGACCACGTAGGCAAAGAATGATGGCGTGGTGCAATCATTGCTTCCGGCACGCCGCCTGTCACCCATCTTAGGATAGGCTGACGAAGGATTCGCCAGCCGATCCCGGGGCATTCCGACTATCGGTCGCCCTCCTTGCCGGCGGCGTCGGCGCCTTCTTCGATCAGCGCTATCACCAGCCAGCCCTCCCCGGGGGTCAGGGGCCGGGTGCTGCTGGCCACGTGCATCCAGCCCGACGGGTCGCGGGCGAACAGCAGGGTGGCGGCGTTGCCGTACAGCGCCTGGTACCGCTCCCAGCCGAAGCTCTCGCTGAGCAGGGTGCTGCGCACCTCGGCGCCGCGGGACAGCAGGCCGGCGAACTGCGGGTAGCTCAGCTCGCGCGGGCTCAGGTTCTGCCCGCGGTGCTGGTCGCTGGCGCGGTGCTTGTCGCTGCGCCGGCTCTCCTGGCCGCTGGTCAGGCTGTAGAGGCGGGCGCCGAACTCGTGGCGGAAGCGCATGCAGGCCAGGGTGTTCAGCTCGCCCGAGGGCGACAGGGCCAGCAGGTGGCCGAGGCCGACCAGGTCCAGGTGCGCCTCGGCATGCTGCGAGGTGGGATTGCCGAAGTAGGTGGGCAGGTTGTCCATGCGCGCGGCGCGGATGTTCTCCCAGCTGGAGTCGGTGAGCAGCACGCGGCTGCCGGCGTTCTTCAGCGCCGTGCCGATGGCCCGCGCCACCGGGTTGGCGCCGACGATGAGGAAGCCGCTGGGCGCCGGCTCCGCCACCTTCAGCAGGCGCGCCAGGGGCCGCGCGGTGGCGCTCTGCAGGACCACGGTGCCGATGATCACCAGGAAGGTCAGCGGCACCAGCAGCTGGGCCTGTTCATGGCCGGCCTCCTGCAGGCGGATGGCGAAGATCGCCGAGACCGCCGCCGCGACTATCCCGCGCGGGGCTATCCAGGCCAGCAGCGCGCGTTCGCGCCAGTCCAGCGACGAGCCGGCGCTGCTCACCAGCACGTTCAGCGGCCGCGCCACGAACTGGATCAGCGCCAGCACCAGCAGCGCCGCCGGGCCCAGGCCGAGCAGGGCGGACAGGTCCAGGCGCGCGGCGAGGACGATGAACAGGCCGGAGATCAGCAGCACGCTGAGGTTCTCCTTGAAGTGCAGGATCTGCCGCACGTCCACGCCCTTCATGTTGGCCAGGCACATGCCCATCAGCGTCACCGCCAGCAGGCCGGACTCGTGCACCGTCAGGTTGGCGCCGATGAAGATGCCGAGCACCGCCGACAGCGCGGCCAGGTTGTGCAGGTAGTCCGGCAGCCACTGGCGGCGTAGCACCTGGCCGAGGGCCAGGCCGCCGAGGATGCCGAAGGCGCTGCCGCAGGCGATCACCGCGGCGAAGGTCAGCAGGCTGTCGCGCCAGCCGCTGCCGGCGTCGCTGGCGGCGATGAAGCTGTACACCACCACCGCCAGCAGCGCGCCCAGCGGGTCGATGACGATGCCTTCCCAGCGCAGGATGTTGGCGATGGTCGCCTTCGGCCGCACCACGCGCAGCATCGGCACTATCACCGTGGGGCCGGTGACCAGGGTGAGGGTGCCGAACAGCAGCGCCATCTCCCAGCTGAAGTCCAGCAGCCAGTGCGTCGCCAGGGCGATCACGCCCCAGGTCAGCAGCGCGCCCCAGGTGACCATGCGCTGCACCACCTTGCCGATCTCGCGCCATTCGCTGAAGTGCAGGGTGAGGCTGCCCTCGAAGAGGATCAGCGCCACCGACAGCGAGACCAGGGGGAACAGCAGCGGGCCGAACAGCGCCTGCGGGTCGAGCAGGCCGAGCAGGGGGCCGGCGAGGATGCCGGACAGCAGCAGGAAGAGGATCGCCGGCAGGCGCAGGCGCCAGGCCAGCCACTGGCAGAGCAGGGCGCCGGCGCCGATGCCGCCGAGGGAAAGCAGAACGCGGGTTTCATCCATGCATGGGGTTCCTTGACGAGGGTTTGGCTGGCCGCGGACGGCCCGCCTGTGGAAGACTAGCCGCGCCCCGACCGCTTTAGAAACCGCCAGCGCATGACACCCGTTCCCCATCCCCTGATCGACCGTTTTCTCGACGCCCTGTGGCTGGAGAAAGGCCTCTCCGACAACACCCGCCTGGCCTACGGCAGCGACCTGGCGCTGTTCAACGGCTGGCTGGGAGAACAGGGCGTGGGTCTGGAGCGCGCCGGCCGCGAGCTGATCCTCGACCACCTGGCCTGGCGCCTGGCCCAGGGCTACAAGGCCCGCTCCACCGCGCGCTTCCTCTCCGGGGTGCGCGGCTTCTACCGCTACTGCCTGCGCGAGAACCTCATCGCCGAGGACCCGACCCTGCAGGTGGAACTGCCGCAACTGGGCAAGCCGCTGCCCAAGTCGCTGTCCGAGGCCGACGTCGAGGCGCTGCTGGCCGCGCCCGAGACCGAGGACCCGCTGGGCCTGCGCGACCGCGCCATGCTGGAGGTGCTCTACGCCTGTGGCCTGCGCGTCAGCGAACTGGTCGGCCTGACCCTGGAACAGCTCAACCTGCGCCAGGGCGTGGTGCGGGTGTTCGGCAAGGGCAGCAAGGAACGCCTGGTGCCGTTGGGCGAGGAAGCCATCCTGTGGATCGAGCGCTATATGCGCAATGCCCGCGGCGACCTGCTCGGCGGCCGCCCCAGCGACGTGCTCTTCCCCAGCCTGCGCGGCGAGCAGATGACGCGCCAGACCTTCTGGCACCGCATCAAGCACCACGCCAGGGTGGCCGGCATCGGCAAGTCGCTGTCGCCGCACACCCTGCGCCACGCCTTCGCCACCCACCTGCTCAACCACGGCGCCGACCTGCGCGTGGTGCAGATGCTGCTGGGCCACAGCGACCTGTCGACCACCCAGATCTATACCCACATCGCCCGCGCGCGCCTGCAGGAGCTGCACGCCCAGCACCACCCGAGGGGCTAGAGGCGGCTGCAGGCTACAGGCGGCAGGCTGCAGGAAAGAGCCGGGCAAGGTGCAGCGGGACGCCCGCTCTTCGCCTGTAGCCTGCCGCCTGCGGCCTGTAGCCTCGTGCTACAAGCGTGCGGTTCGGTGGAGGGCCGCCCTGTGATAGTCTTCGGGGTTCATCCACAGGAGTTTTCCATGCGTCTGTCCCGATTCCTGGTTGCCGCGGCCCTGGGCCTGGCCAGCACCCTCGTCCTGGCCGCCGAGCCCGACCAGACCATCCGCAAGACCCTGCAGTCGCTGCAGCCCGACCTGCCCATCGAAGCCATCAGCGCCAGCCCGGTGCAGGGCCTGTACCAGGTCCAGCTCAAGGGTGGCCGCGTGCTCTACGCCAGCACCGACGGCAACTTCGTCGTGCAGGGCAGCATCTACCAGGTGAAGGATGGCGCGGCCACCAACATCACCGAGGTCGCCGAGGCGGCCGGCGTGGCCAAGACCATCAATGCCCTGCCCGCCAGCGACATGGTGGTGTTCCCCGCCCAGGGCAAGGCCAAGGCCCACATCACCGTGTTCACCGACACCACCTGCCCCTACTGCCAGAAGCTGCACGCCGAGGTGCCGGAGCTGAACAAGCGCGGCATCGAGGTGCGCTACCTGGCCTTCCCGCGCCAGGGGCCGAAGTCCCCGGGTGACCAGCAGCTGCAGGCGGTGTGGTGCTCCAAGGACCGCGCCGCGGCCATGACCGACATGTTCCACGGCAAGGAAATCAAGGCCGCGCAGTGCCCCAACCCGGTGGACAAGCAGTTCGAGCTGGGGCAGATGGTCGGCGTGCAGGGCACCCCCGCGATCATCCTCGAAAGCGGCCAGATGCTGCCGGGCTACCAGAGCGCCGGCGAAATCGCCAAGCTGGTGCTGGACACCAAGTGAATCGGGCCCTGCGCCTGATTTGACTAATGGGGAGCCGCTTCGTAATGTGCGGTTCCTTTAACCATGAGGCCGGGCGCTCGCCCGGCCTTCGTACGGTACGTCCCCGTCCTCGCCGCCTGCGCGCCGCGTGCCGGGGCGTACCCCGTTTGCCGCGATGATGGGGAGTTTCAGCGTGAAACCGGTGAAAGTGGGAATCTGTGGGTTGGGGACCGTCGGTGGCGGTACCTTCAATGTACTCAAACGCAACGCCGAGGAGATTGCCCGCCGTGCCGGGCGTGGTATCGAGGTTGCGCAGATTGCCGCCCGTCGCCCCAACCCGAAATGCGAAACCGGCAGCACCCCCATCACTGCCGACATTTTCGACGTGGCGAACAACCCGGAAATCGACGTGGTCATCGAACTGATCGGTGGCTACACCCTGGCCCATGAGCTGGTGCTCAAGGCCATCGAGAACGGCAAGCACGTGGTCACCGCGAACAAGGCGCTGATCGCCGTGCACGGCAACGAAATCTTCGCCAAGGCCCGCGAGAAGGGCGTGATCGTCGCCTTCGAGGCCGCGGTGGCCGGCGGCATCCCGGTGATCAAGGCGATTCGCGAAGGCCTGGCGGCCAACCGCATCAACTGGCTGGCCGGCATCATCAACGGCACCGGCAACTTCATCCTCACCGAGATGCGCGAGAAGGGCCGCGCCTTCGCCGACGTGCTCAAGGAAGCCCAGGCGCTGGGCTACGCCGAGGCCGACCCGACCTTCGACGTCGAGGGCATCGACGCCGCGCACAAGCTGACCATCCTGGCGTCCATCGCCTTCGGCATCCCGCTGCAGTTCGACAAGGCCTACACCGAGGGCATCACCAAGCTGACCACCGCCGACGTGAACTACGCCGAGGCCCTGGGCTACCGCATCAAGCACCTGGGCGTGGCGCGCCGCACCGACAAGGGCATCGAACTGCGCGTGCACCCGACGCTGATCCCGGCCGACCGCCTGATCGCCAATGTGAACGGCGTGATGAACGCCGTCATGGTCAACGGCGACGCCGCCGGCTCCACGCTGTTCTACGGCGCCGGCGCCGGCATGGAGCCCACCGCTTCCTCGGTGGTCGCCGACCTGGTCGACGTGGTCCGCGTGCTCACCACCGACCCGGAGAACCGCGTGCCGCACCTGGCGTTCCAGCCGGACGCGCTCTCCGACCACCCGATCCTGCCGATCGACGCCTGCGAAAGCGCCTACTACCTGCGCATCCAGGCCAAGGACCACCCGGGCGTACTGGCCCAGGTGGCGACCATCCTCTCCGAGCGCGGCATCAACATCGAATCGATCATGCAGATGGAAGTCGAAGAGCATGACGGTCTGGTGCCGATGATCCTGGTTACCCACCGCGTGCTCGAGTCCCGCATCATCGAAGCCATCGCCGCGCTGGAAGCGCTGGATGACGTGGTCGGCAATGTCGTACGCATTCGCGTCGAACAGCTCAACTAATCGGGCTGCAGGCTACAGGCTGCAGGCGCCAGGCGGAAAAGCCTGAAGCCTGCCGCCTGAGGCCTGAAGCCAAAACCGAAGGTTTTGAACAAATGCGCTACATCAGTACCCGCGGCCAGGCGCCCGCGCTGAACTTCGAAGACGTGCTGCTGGCGGGCCTGGCCAGCGACGGCGGCCTCTACGTGCCGGAAAACCTGCCGCGCTTCACCGTCGAGGAGATCGCCTCCTGGGCCGGCCTGCCGTACCACGAGCTGGCCTTCCGGGTGATGCGCCCGTTCGTCGCCGGCAGCATCAGCGATGCCGATTTCAAGAAGATCCTCGAAGAGACCTACGGCGTCTTCGCCCACAACGCCGTGGCGCCGCTGCGCCAGCTCAATGGCAACGAATGGGTGCTGGAGCTGTTCCACGGCCCGACCCTGGCCTTCAAGGACTTCGCCCTGCAACTGCTCGGCCGCCTGCTCGACCACGTGCTGACCAAGCGCGGCGAGCGCGTGGTGATCATGGGCGCCACCTCCGGTGATACCGGCTCGGCGGCCATCGAGGGCTGCAAGGCCTGCGAAAACGTCGACATCTTCATCATGCACCCGCACAACCGCGTGTCCGAGGTGCAGCGCCGGCAGATGACCACCATCCTCGGCGAGAACATCCACAACATCGCCATCGAAGGCAACTTCGACGACTGCCAGGAGATGGTCAAGGCCAGCTTCGCCGACCAGGGCTTCCTCAAGGGCACCCGCCTGGTGGCGGTCAACTCGATCAACTGGGCGCGGATCATGGCCCAGATCGTCTACTACTTCCACGCCGCCCTGCAGCTCGGCGCGCCGGCCCGCTCGGTGGCCTTCTCGGTGCCCACCGGCAACTTCGGCGACATCTTCGCCGGCTACCTGGCGCGCAACATGGGCCTGCCGGTCAGCCAGCTGATCGTGGCGACCAACCGAAACGACATCCTGCACCGCTTCATGTCCGGCAACCGCTACGACAAGGACACCCTGCACCCGTCGCTGTCGCCGTCCATGGACATCATGGTCTCGTCCAACTTCGAGCGCCTGCTGTTCGACCTGCACGGCCGCAACGGCAAGGCCATCGCCGAGCTGATGGACGCCTTCAAGGCCACCGGCAAGCTGTCCGTCGAGGACGACCGCTGGACCGAGGCGCGCCGCCTGTTCGATTCCCTGGCGGTGGACGACGAGCAGACCTGCCAGACCATCGCCGAGGTCTACGCCGAGTGCGGCGAACTGCTGGATCCGCACACCGCCATCGGCGTGCGCGCCGCCCGCGAATGCCGCCGCAGCCTGGCCATCCCCATGGTCACCCTGGGCACCGCGCACCCGGTGAAATTCCCGGAAGCGGTGGAGAAGGCCGGCATCGAGGCCGTCCCGGCGCTGCCGGCGCACCTGGCCGACCTGTTCCAGCGCGAAGAGCGCTGCACCGTGCTGCCCAACGAACTGGCCAAGGTCCAGGCCTTCGTCAGCGCCCACGGCAACCGCGGCAAACCGCTCTAAGCCGGTCGAAAGAAAAGCCCGCCAGCTTGGCGGGCTTTTTCGTTTCCGGGGCAAATATCTGAGGTTATTGAACTTTTTCCTGCAGAAAGGGGTCTTTTCCTGACGTATCCGTTGTATCCCAGGAGAACCCCATGGACCGACTCGAGCCCCTGCTCGCAGCCATCTTCAGCCAATACGCCCACGATCTCGGACCCGCGCGTCCGGACGGTGGCCGGGTGCTGAGCCTGAGCACCTCCGAAGGCGAGGTCGTCCTGCGTCGCGTCCTCAGTGGCGACCAACTGGCCGACGAGCGCAATTGCCAGGAAGCGCTGGAGGCCATCAGCCGCGACCTGGCGGTCCAGGAGGGGCGGATCTGCAACGACGTCATCCACGCCCTGCGCCAGCGCGCCGCCCAGGTGCTCAGCTACGACGCCTGAGCCCGCCAGCTCCATCGAGAATGCCGCCGCCCCGGCCCGGGGCGGCGGCATTCGCGTTTCTATAGCCGCCCGCACTGCACCAGGCGGGCGCGGATGGCCCCGGTGGTGCGGCCATGGGCGCGGGCGATGGCGGTGACAGGTTCGCCCTCGTCGAAGCGCTGCAACAGGGCCTGTTCCTCTTCCTCGTTCCAGGGCTTGCCGGCCTGCTCCGGGCTCGGGCGCACCTTGCCCTGGGCTTCGAGGGCCTGGATGGCCTGGAACAGCGCGCGGATCACCTCCGGCGCCTGGCAGGCATCGCCGCCGGGAAGGGCTTGCCCGGTGCGCGGATCGAGGCCGTGGGCCAGCTTGCGCAGCGTGTCCAGGCAATGCGGGTTCGTTTCCATGAAGCCGTCTCCTCTGCGGAGCGTCCGGAATGGACGCCGAAAGGATCAGGTAGTGGATTTCCTGGTGCGGATCAGTCGGCCCGATCGCTTTTCCCTGTAGGAGCGAGCTTGCTCGCGAACCCAAGCCCGGCCCGCACGCCAGCCTAGCCGGCGAGCGACGTGCTGTTCGGCCACTGCGGACAGCGCCCTCTCCCGCTTGCGGGAGAGGGCTGGGGAGAGGGCAACGGACTTCGACGACACACTGGTGCTGGGCTTGGATCCGCTCCCCCTCCCTAACCCTCCCCCGCAAGCGGGAGAGGGGACCGTTGGGTAGAACGAAAGGCCCTGGCGTCAGCCGGAGGCATCCGTGAGCGATTCCGAGCCAACCGGCGAGTGACGATCTGCCAGGCCGCTGCGGACAGCCCCCTCTCCCGCTTGCGGGAGAGGGGACCGTTGGGCAGAACGACAGGCCATGGAGTCAGCCGGTATAGCCCCGTTCGCGAGCAAGCTCGCTCCTACAAGAGCGGGCGGGTGTGCAGGATGACTGCTTGGTTTCGCTTGACGCCGAACGGCTCCCTCTCCCTTCAGGGAGAGGGCTGGGGAGAGGGTTGCGGACGTCGACGACACACCGATGCTGGGCTTGACTCCGCACCCCCTCCCTAACCCTCCCCCACAAGCGGGAGAGGGGGACCGTTGGGCAGAACGAGTGGCCACGCAGTCAGCCGGTAGCCCCGTTCGCGAGCAAGCTCGCTCCTACAGGGGCGCGGCTCAAACTGATCCATCACGCCGCAGCGCGGCGATCTGTTCGGCGTCGTAGCCCAGTTCCGCCAGGATCGCGTCGTTGTGCTCGCCCAGCTTCGGGCCTATCCACTCGGCCGAGCCGGGGGTTTCCGAGAGCTTGGGCACTATGCCGGGCATCTTGAAGGGCTTGCCGTCCGGCAGCTTCGCCGAGAGGAACATCTCGCGGGCGAGGAATTGCGGATCGCTGAACATGTCCTCGGCGGAGTAGATGCGGCTGGCCGGCACCTCGGCCGCGTTCAGCACCTTCAGCACCTCTTCCTGAGGCAGTGAGCGGGCCCAGCGGTCGATCACCCCGTACAGCTCGTCGCGCCGGGCGTCGCGGCCGTCGTTGCCGGCCAGCTGCGGGTCGTCGGCCAGGTCCTGGCGGCCGATGGCGAGCATGAAGCGGCGGAAGATGGCGTCGCCGTTGGCGGCGATCTGCACGTGCCTGCCATCGGCGGTGGTGTGCACCGAGGAGGGGGTGATGCCGGGCATGATGTTGCCGCTGCGCTCGCGGATGAAGCCGAACACGTCGAACTCCGGGACCATGGACTCCATCATGGCGAACACCGCCTCGTACAGCGCCACGTCCACCACCTGGCCCTGGCCGCCGTTGACCTCGCGGTGGCGCAGGGCCATGAGCGCGCCTATGACGCCCCACAGGGCGGCGATGGAGTCGCCGATGGAAATGCCGGTGCGCACCGGCGGGCGGTCCTCGAAGCCGGTGATGTAGCGCAGCCCGCCCATGGATTCGCCCACCGCGCCGAAGCCCGGCTGGTCCTTGCAGGGGCCGCTCTGGCCGAAGCCGGAAAGGCGCACCATCACCAGCCTGGGGTTAAGCGCGTGGAGCACGTCCCAGCCCAGGCCGAGCTTCTCCAGCACGCCGGGGCGGAAGTTCTCGATCAGGATGTCGGCCTCGGCCAGGAGCTTCTTCAGTACCTCGCGGCCGGCTTCCTGCTTGAGATTGAGTGTCAGCGAGCGCTTGTTGCGCGCCTGCACGAACCACCACAGCGAGGTGCCTTCGTAGAGCTTGCGCCACTTGCGCAGCGGGTCGCCGCCGTCGGGCGATTCGATCTTGGTGACTTGCGCGCCGAACTCGGCGCACAGGCGCGCGGCGAAGGGGCCGGCGATCAGGGTGCCGAGCTCCACGACCTTGAGGCCGGCGAGGGGTTTGGCGGTGGCGTTCATCGGGTGTTCCGTCGGTCGGGCAGTGTGGGGCGACTCTAGCGTGGCTCGCGGCCGACGGGTAGCCCGGCGGCGCGGGCAAAGCTGACCGATCGGTTGTGAAGGCGTTCCGCGATCGGCTCCGGGCGCGTAGAGTAGGGAGCATTCCCACACTTTTTTCAGGCCGGCCCGGGTATCCGCTCATGCGTGCCGTTGATCTTCCTCCTTCTGCCGACCCCATGCCGCCTGCGCCCCGGATGCCGAAGGAGGGCGCATGTCGCTGAGCCTGCCCACCCTGCTGCTGGTGGACCTCTACATCCTCGCCCTGGTCGGGGTGCTGATGTTCTTCGCCTGGTACGGCGGGCGCCGCGAGCCGACCCTCGGCTACATGGCCGGCATGCTCCTGCTCGGGGCGCTGTCCACCTTCCTCATCGCCCTGCGCAGCTTCGGCCTGGAGATGCTGGCCATCGTCGCCGGCAACGTGGTGGTGATGCTTTCCTGCGCGCTGCTGTGGACCAGCATGCGCGTGTTCGCCGGGCGCGCGCCCTACTGGCCCGGCGTGGCCGCGGGGGCCGTGCTCTGGTTGCTGCTGTGCCTGTGGCCGGCCTTCCTGCACTCGATGGTCGCGCGCATCCAGGTCCACTCGGCGCTGACCGTGGTCTACTGCCTGCTCGCCGCCGCCGAGCTGTGGCGCAGCCGCCGGCGCCTGGAAGTGCCGCTGCGGCCGACCCTGGCCCTGCTGCTGTTCCACGCGGGCTTCTATACCCTGCGCATCTTCGTCGACCGCGGCGCGGTGCCGGGCGAGCCCTCGGGCACCTACACCACCCTGTTCACCCTGCTGGTGTTCGAGACCATGCTGGTCGCCGTCGGCCTGGCCTTCACCACCCTGACCATGGTCAAGGACCGTGCCGAGCTGAAGTTCCGCTCGGCGGCCCTGAGCGACCCCCTGACCGGCATCGGCAACCGCCGCGCCTTCATGGATTCCGGCGAGCGCCTGCTGCGCCTGTGCGCCGAACGCGGCGAGCCGGTGGCGCTGCTGGTCTGCGACCTGGACAACTTCAAGCGCCTCAACGACGCCTACGGCCACCCGGTGGGCGACCGCGCCCTGCAGGAGTTCAGCCGCATCACCGCCTCGCGCATGCGCCGCCAGGACGTGTTCGGGCGCATCGGCGGCGAGGAGTTCGCCTGCCTGCTGACCGGGGCCGGCACCGAGGCCGCCTGCCAGGTGGCCGAACGCATCCGCCGGGAGTTCGCCGAGGTTCCGTTCGTCGGTGAGGGCCTGCTCAGCGTCAGCATCGGCGTGGCCACCAGCGAGGAGGGCGGCTACGAGCTGGCGCGGCTGCTGTCGCTGGCCGACCAGGCGCTGTACCTGGCCAAGGCCAAGGGCCGCAACCGCATCGAGCTGTCGGCCTCCCGCCCGGGGCACGAAGGCCGCGGCCACCGCTGAGCGCGACGGGGGCGGCAGGGCGGGCGCAATCGGGGTAGACTTGCCGCCTTCGCATCGCTGGGATAGACCATGGCCCTCTCCGCCACCCCCTACAAGGCCGACATCAGCCTCACCGACCTGGACCGCGGCGTCTACGAGACACTGCGCTTCACTGTCGCCCGCCATCCCTCGGAAACCGAGGAGCGCCTGGCGGTCCGCCTGCTTGCCTTCGTGCTCTGGTACAACGAGCAGCTGGCCTTCGGCCGGGGCCTGTCGGACGTCGAGGAGCCGTCGTTGTGGGAGAAGAGCCTGGACGACCGCATCCTGCACTGGATCGAGGTCGGCCAGCCGGACAGCGAGCGCCTGGTGTGGTGCTCGCGGCGTTGCGAAAGACTCTCGCTGCTGGCCTACGGCAACCTGCGCGTATGGACCACCAAGGTCCTCGACGGCGTGCGCCACCTGAAGAACCTCAATGTCGCCGCCGTCCCCCAGGAGCCCCTGGAGGAACTGGCCCGCGACCTGCCGCGTTCGATCAACTGGACCGTGATGATCAGCGAGGGGACGATCTTCGTCACCGACGAGAACGGCCAGCACGAACTGCAACTGGAATGGCTGATGGGCGAGCGATAAAAGCCGCCGGAAAGGACACTGTACGACCGATGCGCATCGACCCCCGCCCGCTGCCGGAAACCCTGCCCGACCTCGGCGACCTGCCGCCGCTGCTCACCCGCCTGTACGCCGCCCGTGGCGTGAAGTCCGCCGAGGAGCTGGACAAGGGCCTGGCGCGGCTGATCCCGTACCGCCAGCTCAAGGGCATCGACGCCGCCGTGGCGCTGCTGGTCGACGCCTTGCAGAAGCGCCAGCGCATCCTCTACGTCGGCGACTTCGACGCCGACGGCGCCACCGCCAGCAGTGTCGGCGTGCTGGCCCTGCGCCTGCTCGGCGCGGCCTGGGTCGACTACCTGGTGCCGAACCGCTTCGAATACGGCTACGGCCTGACCCCGGAAATCGTCGCGGTCGCCCTGGAGAAACGCCCGGAGCTGCTGGTCACCGTGGACAACGGCATCTCCAGCATCGACGGCGTGGCCGCGGCCAAGGCCGCCGGGCTGCGCGTGCTGGTCACCGACCATCACCTGCCGGGCCCGGAACTGCCGGCGGCGGACGCCATCGTGAACCCCAACCAGCCGGGCTGCGAATTCCCCAGCAAGGCGATGGCCGGGGTCGGGGTGATCTTCTACGTGATGCTCGCCCTGCGCGCGCGCCTGCGCGAGCTGGACTGGTTCGCCCGCAGCGGCACGCCGGAGCCGAACCTGGCCGAGCTGCTCGACCTGGTGGCCCTGGGCAGTGTCGCCGACGTGGTGCCGCTGGACGCCAACAACCGCATCCTGGTGCACCAGGGCCTGGCGCGCATCCGCGCCGGCCGCGCCCGCCCGGGCCTGCGTGCGCTGCTGGAAGTGGCCGGGCGCGATGCCCGGCGCATCACCTCCACCGACCTGGGCTTCATCCTCGGCCCGCGGCTCAACGCGGCCGGGCGCCTGGACGACATGTCCCTGGGCATCGAGTGCCTGCTCTGCGAGGACGAGGCCCTGGCCCGCGACATGGCGGTGCAGCTCGACCAGCTCAACCAGGACCGCAAAGCCATCGAGCAGGGCATGCAGCGCGAGGCGCTGGCCCAGCTCAAGGAACTGCCGGTGGAGGAAATGCCCTTCGGCCTGTGCCTGTTCGACCCGGACTGGCACCAGGGGGTGATCGGCATCCTCGCCTCGCGCCTGAAGGAGCGCTACCACCGCCCGACCATCGCCTTCGCCGACGCCGGCGACGGCAGCCTCAAGGGCTCGGCCCGCTCGGTGCCCGGCCTGCATATCCGCGACGCCCTGGACGCAGTGGCCGCGCGCCACCCGGGGCTGATCAGCAAGTTCGGCGGCCATGCCATGGCCGCCGGCCTGTCGCTGCCCCAGGGGCACTTCGGCGCCTTCGCCGCGGCCTTCGACGCCGAGGTGCGCCGCCAGCTCAGCGAGGACGACCTCACCGGGCGCATCCTCTCCGACGGCCAGCTGAGCCTGACCGAGTTCCACCTGGAACTGGCCCGCGCCCTGCGCCAGGCCGGCCCCTGGGGCCAGCACTTCCCCGAGCCGTTGTTCCATGGGGTGTTCCAGATCGTCCAGCAGCGCATCGTCGGCGAACGCCACCTGAAGCTGGTGCTCAAGACCGAGTGCGGCTCGCTGCAACTGGACGGCATCGCCTTTAACGTCGACCGCGAGGTCTGGCCGAACCCGACGGTGCGCTGGGCGGAGATGGCCTATAAGCTGGACGTCAACGAATTCCGCGGCAACGAGAGCGTGCAGCTGATGGTGGTGCACCTGGCGCCGCGCTGACCCGCCAGCGCCTCCCATCGCAGGGTTTACGAGCGCCAGCCGCAGACAAAAAGAGACCCGCGCAAGGCGGGTCTGAAATCGCCGCAGGAGAGAACGCGGCGAGCGTGGTTCTTCTTCCGGGCTCAGGCGCTGGCCGGCTGCGCGCCGCGGCGGGCCAGGCGGCGGCGCCAGGCGCGGTACAGCGGCAGGCAGAGCATCGCCGCCACCAGGGCCCAGGTGCCGATGGCGATGGGGCTGGACCAGAGGATGCCCAGCTCGCCGTTGGAGATCGACAGCGCGCGGCGCAGATTCTGCTCCATCAGCCCGCCGAGGATGAAGCCCAGCAGCAGCGGCGAGAGCGGGAAGTCGAGCTTGCGCAGGATGTAGCCGAGGATGCCGATGGCGACCATCAGGAACAGGTCGAAGGTGGTGGCGTGCACGGCGTACACGCCGATCGCGGTGATGATCGCGATGCCCGGCACCAGTGCCCAGTTCGGCACCGCGAGGATGCGGGTGAACACCCGGACCATGGGCACGTTGAGGATGATCAGCATCAGGTTGGCGATGAACAGCGAGGCGATCAGGCCCCAGACGATGGTCGGCTGCTCCTGGAACAGCAGTGGGCCGGGGGTGATGTTGTACAGGCTGAGCGCGCCGATCATCACCGCCGTGGTGCCCGAGCCGGGCACGCCGAGGGTCAGCATGGGCACCAGGGCGCCGCAGGCGGAGGCGCCGATGGCGGTTTCCGGGGCGGCCAGGCCGCGCATGTCGCCCTGGCCGAACTTGCCCTTCTCGCCGGCGTAGCGTTTCTCGGTCATGTAGGCCACCGCGCTGGCCAGGGTGGCGCCGGCGCCGGGCAGCACGCCCATGACGAAGCCGAGCAGGCCGCAGCGCAGGTTGACCACGAATACCGAGGCGGCTTCCTTGAGGTTGAACAGCATGCGCCCGCTGGCTTCCACGGCCTTGTGCCCGTGGTGGGTCTTCTCCAGCAGCAGGAGGATCTCGCTGACCGAGAACAGGCCCAGCACCAGGACCACGAACTGGATGCCGTCGGCCACGTGGATGCTGTCGAAGGTGAAGCGGTACACGCCGCTGTTGGCGTCGATGCCGACACTGGACAGGAACAGCCCGAGCAGCGCCGCCAGCAGCGTCTTCAGCGGGCGGTCGCCGGCCAGGCCGCCGAGCGCGACTATGGCGAAGACCATCAGCACGAAGTATTCCGCCGGGCCGAAGGCGATCGCCCAGTTCGCCAGCAGCGGGGCGAACAGCACCATGCCGCAGGTGGCGATGAAGGCGCCGATGAACGAGCTCCAGGCCGACAGCGACAGGGCCACGCCGGCCAGGCCCTGGCGCGCCATGGGGTAGCCGTCGAGGGTGGTCATCACGGTGGAGGCCTCGCCGGGGATGTTCAGCAGGATCGAGGAGATCCGCCCGCCGTATTCGCAGCCCAGGTAGACCGCAGCCAGCAGGATCAGCGCCGACTCCGGCGGCAGGCCGAGGGCGAAGGCCACCGGGATCAGCAGGGCCACGCCGTTGATCGGGCCAAGGCCCGGGAGCAGGCCGACCACGGTGCCGATCAGCGTGCCGATCAGCGCGGTGATCAGGTTGTAGGGGCTCAGGGCGACGCCGAAGCCCTGCCCGAGATAGCTCAGGGTATCCATGACGGTGTCCTCAGAAGGGCAGGAAGTCGAGCACGCCCCGCGGCAGCGGGACGTCCAGGGTGCGGTCGAAGAGCAGGTACAGGCCGATGCTCAGCAGCGTGCAGGTGGCCACGCTGACGGCCGGCCTGCCGCCGTAGAGCAGGGCGATGAAGCTGCCCACCAGGGCGCTGGCGAGGATGAAGCCCAGCGGCTCGAAGAGCCCGGCGTAGACCAGCAGCAGGCCGACGCACGCCACCACCTTGCGCAGCAGCGCGCCTTCCAGCGGCTGCTCGTCGTCGTGGCGCACCGGCGTGGGCCGCAGGATCAGCCAGGCCAGGCCGATCGCCATCAGCGCCAGGCACAGCAGCGGGTAGGCGCGCGGGCCCACCGGTTCGTAGGAGAAGGGCGCCTGGTAGTCCCAGGCGATGGCCGCAAGGCCGAGGCAGGCCAGCAGCCAGGCACCGGCGAACAGCCGCTGCGGCAGCGAGTGGGGGGCGTGCATGTCGGGAACCTCGCAGCTTACTGGATCAGGCCGAAGTCATGGGCCATCTGGCGGTAGCGGGCGACCTGCTGCTTGACGTAGCTGTCCAGCTCCGGCCCGGTCATGGCGAAGGGGAACAGCTCGCGCTGGTCGCGCAGCCTGGCGAAGTCCTCCGAGGCCAGCAGCTTGTCGAAGGAGGCCTTCCAGAACTGGTAGTCCTCGTCGCTGACCTTGGGCCCGACGTAGAAGCCGCGCACCACCGGCCAGACGATGTCGAAGCCCTGCTCCTTGGCGGTGGGGATGCCGGCCATGCCCTCGTCCTGCAGGCGCTCCTCGGAGAACACCGCGAGCAGGCGCATCTTGCCGGCGCGGATGTGCGGCATGGAGTCGGAGATGTCGGTGCTGCCCACCTGGATGTGCCCGCCGAGCAGCGCCGTGGCGATCTCGCCGCCGCCTTCCAGGGCGACGTAGCGCAGCCGCTTCGGGTCGATGCCGGCGGCCTTGGCGATCAGCGCGGTCTGCATCCAGTCCTGGCTGCCGACGGTGCCGCCGGAGCCGATCACCACCTTGCCCGGGTCGGCCTTGAGCGCGGCCACCAGGTCGGCGAGGTTCTTGTAGGGCGAATCGTTGCGCACGGCGATGGCGCCGTAGCTGGTGCCGATGGCCGCCAGCCACTTCACCGCGTTCTCGTCGTAGCGGCCGAACTTGCCCTGGGCCAGGTTCAGCAGCGAGCCGCTGGAGAAGGCGGTGATGCTGTTGCCGTCGGCCGGGCGCTGGGCCACCACGGCGTTGTAGGCCACCGCGCCGACGCCGCCGGGCATGTAGGTGACGCGCATCGGGCTGGACAGCAGCTTCTCGTCCAGCAGGGCGCTCTGCGCCAGCTTGCAGGTCAGGTCGAAGCCGCCGCCGGGGGCGGCCGGGGCGATGCATTCCGGGCGCTTGGGCTCGGCCTGGGCGGCGCCGGCGAGGAGCGCGGCGGCGAGGAGCAGGGGAAGGGTATGGAGCTTGGTCATCTTCGGGGCCTCTTCTTGTTGTTGTTTACCAGATCGCCAGGGAATAGGTGAGGTAGACGCGGGTTTCGTCGGCGTTGCGCGCGAAGTTGGAACGGTAGGTGGCGTTGCGCAGGCGCACGCCGAAGTCCTTCAGCGGGCCGCTCTGCACCACGTACTTGAGGTCGGTGTTGCGTTCCCACTCGCGGCCTTCGCCGGCGCGGCCGTTGATCTCGGCGTTGTCGCCCTTGAGGTAGCGGTTCATCAGGGTCAGGCCGGGCAGGCCGAACACGGCGAAATCGAAATCGTGGCGCAGCTGCCAGGAGCGTTCCTTGGCTTCGGCGAAGTCGCCGACCTGGACGAAGTTCACCAGGTAGGGGTTGCTGCCGTCGATGTAGGGGAAGGCGCTGTCGCCATCCATCTGCTGCCAGCCGACGCTGAACTTGTTGGCGCCGATGGCGTAGCCGAGCATGGCGTTGAAGGCGCGGTTGTCGATGCTGCCGCCGCGGGCGGCGCCGTCGTCGTCGCTGATCGCCAGGCGCCAGTCGCTGGTCAGCTTGCCGTCGCCTAGCTTGTGGCTGGTGAGCAGGCCGACGAAGTGCTGGCGGTACACCTCGTCCAGCTCGGCGTAGTGGTAGCGGCCGGTGAAGTGGTCGTCGAACTTGTAGTCGCCGCCGGCCAGGTCGTAGTGCTCGCCGGCCACGGTGCCGGTGAAGCGCTTGTTCTTGTTGTTCAGCGCCAGGTCCTGGGCGTCGGTGGAGTCGCGGTCGATGGCCTTCTCCAGGCGCCCGCCGGTGAAGGCCAGGCCGGGCAGGTCGCGGGACTCCAGCAGGCCGCCCTCGAAGATCTGCGGGAACAGGCGGCTGTCGTTGGGCTGCAGGGTGGGCAGGTCGGGGACCAGGCTGCCGAGCTTGAGTTCGGTCTGCGAGACCTTGAACTTGGCGGTCAGCCCGAGCTTGCTGTACTCGTCGGCGGCGCGGCCGTCGTCGTGGGTGGGCAGCAGGCCGCTGCCGGTGCGGTCGGGGCTGGAGTCGAGCTTCAGGCCGAGCATGCCCAGGGCGTCCAGGCCGACGCCGATGGTGCCGTCGGTGTAGCCGGACTGGAAGTCGAGGATGAAACCCTGCGCCCACTCCTCGCGCTTGGACTGGCCGGCGCCGTCGCGGAAGTCGCGGTTGAAGTAGATGTTCTGCGTCTGCAGCTTCAGGCTGCTGTCTTCGATGAAGCCGGCAGCGTCGGCTTCCCCGGCCAGGCCGCCGAGGGCCAGGGCCGCGCCGAAACCGGCGGGGAAGACACGGGAAAAGACGGGATTGGCCCCACGGGCCGGGTGCTGGACAGTCAGCATCGGTGGACTCCATTTCTTGTTCTTGTCTGGATGGCGCCACGCCGCCAACCGATTTGGGGACGATCTTCGTCGTCTGGGGGCCGATCCTAGCGCCGCTGCCTTTCACCAGGCTTTCAGCCGTTCACAGGTGATCACATGCGGTTACACTGCGCGTTCCAACCCCTGCCGAACGAGGAAGACCGCCGTGCGCATCCTTCTGGTCGAAGACCATCCGCAACTGGGCGACAGCGTGCAGCAGGCGCTCAAGGGCGCGGGCTGGACGGTCGACCTGCTGCGCGACGGGGTGGCTGCCGACCTGGCCCTGGCCAGCGAGGAGTACGCCTTGGCCATTCTCGACGTCGGCCTGCCGCGGCTGGACGGCTTCGAGGTGCTGGCGCGCCTGCGCGGCCGCGGCAAGACCCTGCCGGTGCTGATGCTGACCGCCCGCGGCGAGGTCAAGGACCGCGTCCATGGCCTGAACCTCGGCGCCGACGACTACCTGGCCAAGCCCTTCGAGCTGAGCGAGCTGGAGGCGCGGGTGAAGGCCCTGTTGCGGCGCAGCGTGCTCGGCGGCGAACAGCAGCAGCGCTGCGGCGAGCTGGTCTACGATCTGGGCGCGCGGCGTTTCAGCCTGGCCGGCGAGCCCTTGACCCTGACCTCCCGCGAGCAGGCCGTGCTGGAAGCGCTGATCGCCCGCCCAGGGCGGGTGCTGAGCAAGGAACAGCTGGCCGCCCAGGTGTTCGGCCTGGACCAGGACGCCAGCGCCGACGCCATCGAGATCTACGTGCACCGCCTGCGCAAGAAGCTGGAAGGCGGAGCGGTGCGCATCGTCACCTTCCGTGGCCTGGGCTATCTGCTCGAGGCGGTCGATGCCTGAGGCGCCACGGCGCCTGGCCCTGCCCGGTTCCGGCAGCCTGCGCTGGCGCCTGCTCTGGCGCCTGGGTGGGCTGCTGCTGGTGCTGTTGCTGCTGGGCAGCCTGACCACCTACCAGCGTGCCCGCCACGCCTCGGACATCGCCTACGACCGCACCCTGCTGGCCTCGGCGCGGGACATCGCCGACGGCCTCTACGACAGCGACGGCATGCTGCGCGCCAACGTGCCCTACGTGGCCCTGGACAGCTTCGCCTACGACAGCGCCGGGCGCATCTTCTACCAGGTGATCGACACCCGCGGGCAGTCCATCTCCGGCTACGAGAACCTGCCAGCGCCGCCCTCCGGCACCCCGCGCACCGACGACTACCCGGCGCTGGCGCGCTTCTACGACAGCGAATACCAGGGCCAGGGCGTGCGCGTGGTCAGCCTGCTGCAGCCGGTCAGCCAGCCGACGGTCAACGGCATGGCCGAGATCCGCGTGGCCGAGACCCTCGGCGCGCGCGAGCGCCTGGCCCGCGAGCTGCTCGCCGACACCCTGCTGAACCTGGCGTTGTCGGCGCTGGCCGCGCTGGTCATGGTCTGGTACGCGGTGAGTGCCGGCCTGCGCCCCCTCGACCGCCTGCGCGCGGCCGTGGAGGAGCGCCAGGCGGACGACCTGCGGCCCTTGCCGCAGGTGGCGGTGCAGCGCGAACTGCGCCCGCTGGTGGCGGCGCTGAACCATTTCACCGTGCGCCTGCGTAGCCTGTTCGAGCGCCAGTCGCAGTTCATCGCCGAAGCCTCCCACGAATTGCGCACGCCGCTGGCGGCGCTCAAGGCGCGGCTGGAGCTGGGCCTGCGCGAGCAGGAGCCACGGCGCTGGCGCGAGACCCTGGAAGAGGCGGTGCAGTACACCGACCGCGTCACCGGGCTGGCCAACCAGTTGCTGTCGCTGGCGCGGGTGGAAAGCGGCGCGCGGGCCATCGCCGAGGGCGGTGGCGAGGCCATCGAGCTGGGGAGCCTGGCGCGGGAGCAGGGCATGGTGCTGGCGCCGCTGGCCCACGCGCGCGGCGTGGCCCTGGCCCTGGAGGCCGAGCGGCCGGTGTGGATCAAGGGCGACCCGACGCTGCTCCACGAACTGCTCGACAACCTGGTGGGCAACGCCCTGGCCCATGCCGCCGGCAACGTGGTGATCCGCGTCGGCCCGCCGGGCGTGCTGGAGGTCGAGGACGACGGCCCGGGCATCCCGGCGGAGGAGCGCGACAAGGTCTTCGGCCGCTTCTACCGCAAGCGCCAGGAGGGCACCGGGCTGGGCCTGGCGATCGTCGGCGAGATCTGCGCCGCGCACCGGGCGCGCATCGAACTGGCCCATGGCGAGTTGGGCGGGTTGCTGGTGCGGGTGAGTTTTCCCGCCGAAGAGCAGCAGGCCGTCTAGGCCCCATCGTTGGCTGGAACACCGGAATGGCGGATAACGCTGTAGGCGTTATGCGCCCTACGGGGAGGAATGCCATGCCTCATAGCAATCTGTAGGAGCGGGCCCTGCCCGCGATTTCGCGCGCAGGGCGCGCTCCTACAGGGGGATGGTGCGGTGGGGTGGCGTAGGAGCGGATCTCATCCGCGAATCGCGCCGGAGAGCCCGGCTATCGCGGACAAAGTCCGCTCCTACAGGTCCAGGGAAGCACGGTCGTAGGAGCGGACTCCGTCTGCGATTTCGCGCGCAGGGCGCGCTCCTACAAGGGAAACGCCGTGCCGCGTGGGAAGGCCTCTGCCGGCCCGTTACTGCAACATCCCCATCGCCGCTTCCATGGCCGCCGACAGGTCCTCGTCCTCGTTGAGGTTGGCCTGGGGGTCGATGCCCAGCTTGGCGAAGGACGGGATGCTGCTCCAGTCCAGCTCGGTGAAGGGGTGCTGGCTGCCCAGGTAGCTCTGCAGGGTGGCGACCTGGACGATGTCCACGTAGTCGGCCTTGACGGAGTCGCGGGTGAAGTCCAGGTAGTGGCCGGGCACTTCGGCGATGGGCGCGGGGAATTCCCAGGCCTTGAGGATGCGGTCGCCGATGACCGGGTGGATGCGCTCGATCACATGGTTGAGGCTGATGGAGTCGGCCAGCAACTCGCCATTCTCCTCGGCGTAGGTGAGGATCGGCAGCACGCCGATCTGGTGCACCAGGCCGGCAAGGGTCGCCTGGTCGGGCATCAGCCGGGTGTAGTGGCGGCACAGCGCGTGGCAGATGCCGGCGACCTCGACGCTCTTGTTCCACACCTCGCGCATCTTGCGGTCGACCACGTCGGAGGTGGCCTGGAACATCTGCTCCATGGCCAGGCCCGTGGCCAGGTTGCTGGTGTAGTTGATGCCCAGGCGGCCGATGGCCATCTGCAGGTCGGTGATTTCCTTGTTGGTGCGCAGCAGCGGGCTGTTCACCACCTTGATGATGCGCGCGGTGAGCGCGGCGTCGTTGCCGATCACCCGGGCCAGGTCATGGATGCTGACGTCCGGGTCCTCCGCCGCCTCGCGGACCCGCAGCGCCACCTCGGGCAGGGTGGGCAGCACCAGTTCGTCGTTGTCGATGGCCCGCAGCAGTTCCTGTTGTACTTTTTCGGCAAGCTTGCTCATGGCGTTTCCTTGAGGGACGCCGGGCTCCCCACCCGGCAGGCGATTCGGTCAGCGCTGGATCTCGCGGTCGCTGTCCAGCACGTAGGGCAGCGTCAGCAGGCGCAGGGTCGGGCCGTCCTCGGCCTGGCCAAGGCGCACGCGGCCGTCGGCCACGGCGTCGTCCTGCAGCACCGCCAGCAGCTCGATGCCTTCGGCGGCACGGGCGGCCAGTACCACTTCGCCGACACTGCTGCCGTGCACCGGCGAGAACAGCTCGGCGCCCGGCTCGGGCAGCTCGGCGGCGTCCAGCGCCAGGCGGTGCAGGCGGCGCTTGAGGCGGCCGAGGTACTGCATGCGCGCGACGATTTCCTGGCCGGTGTAGCAGCCTTTCCTGAAGCTCACGCCGCCGACCGCCTGCAGGTTGATCATCTGCGGGATGAACAGCTCGCGGGTGGCGCCGAAGACCTGGCCGACGCCGGCGCGCACCTGGCCCAGCAGCCAGTCGTTGAGGCTGCCTTCGCCCAGGCCGGCGTCCAGTGCCTCGCGCACTTCGCCGGTGCGCGGGGCCGGTACCCAGAGTTCGGCGCGGCCATGGCCAAGGCTGATCGCCAGTAGGTCGCCGTTGCGCGCTACGCGGTCGGCCTCGGCGGGCAGGTCCAGGCCGAGGCCGGCGAGCACGGCTTCGCCGCCGCTAAGGCCGAAGCGGACCCAGTCGGCGCTGGCGTCGCCCAGGCTGGCCTTGGAGAACACGGCGTATTTCTTCAGCTCCGCCAGTTGCCCTTCCAGCAGCTCGGCGGCCAGCGCCAGCAGGTAGCCGTCGCCCTCGGCGACGATGCGGAAGCTGGAAGTCATGCGCCCCTTGGGCGTGCAGCGGCCGCCCAGGCTCGAGGTGCTGGCGTCGAGGTAGTTGAGGTTGCAGGTCAGCTGGCCCTGCAGGAACTTGGCGGCGTCCACGCCACGGACGGCGAGGACTCCTTCGTGGGTCAGGGCGGTGTAGAACGCGGAATCGGCCATTGCGGGTCGCTGGAAGAAAGTTAGGCTTGTCATGATAGAGCCGGGGCCCGCGCTTGTCAGCGGGTGCCGCCGGGCGAGGGCATGCGTATAATGCCGCTCGCTTCACGGAATCCGGCAGGCGCCGCACCGTGGGGTTTCCGATGTAGCGCCGAGGACCCGCAGAATGACCGACGAAATCGAACTGAAACGACTCTTCTGGCACAGCCGCCGCGGCATGCTGGAGCTGGACGTGCTGCTGGTGCCTTTCGTGCAGGAGGTCTACCCGGGCCTGGACGCCGAGAACCAGGCGCGTTTCCGCAAGCTGCTCGAGTGCGAGGACCAGGACATGTTCGGCTGGTTCATGCAGCGCGGCGAGCCGGAAGACGCCGACCTGCGCCACATCGTGCGCATGATCCTGGCCCGTGTCCAACCGGATTGAGGCCTTCGAATGCCGCTGGCGGCCGTCCCGACGGCTGCTGGCGGCCTACCTGGCGAGCCTGGCGCTCGCCGTGGCGGCGCTGAGCCTGGCCGCCCTTTCCGCCTTCTGGCAGGCCCTGGGCCTGCTGCTCTGCCTGGGCCACGCCCTGTGGGTGCTGCCGCGCCAGGTCCTGCTGCGTAGCCGCCATGCCTACCGCGCCCTGCGCCACGACGCCGACGGCTGGCAGTTGTGGAGCCCGGCCGGCGGCTGGCAGGCGGTGCAACTGCGCGCCGACAGCCTCGCGCTGCCGGCGCTGATCGTGCTGCGTTTCCACCTGCCGGGTAGCCGCCTGGGCCGCGGCCTGTGCCTGCCGCCCGACAGCCTGGCGGCGGAGGCCCACCGCCGCCTGCGCGTGCGGCTGCGCTTCAGCCGCGGCCGCTGGGCGCCGCCGCGCTAGCCTCAGCGCGGCCTGTTCGCCAGTTCCGCGCCCTGGCGCAGCGCCTCCAGCAGGCTGCGTTCGTCGGCGAGCCCCTTGCCGGCGATGTCGAAGGCGGTCCCGTGGTCCACCGAGGTGCGCACCACGTCCAGGCCGACCGTGACGTTCACCCCGGCTTCCAGCCCGAGCACCTTCACCGGGCCGTGCCCCTGGTCGTGGTACATGGCCACCACCAGGTCGAAGTCGCCGCGGCCGGCGCGGTAGAACAGGGTGTCGGCCGGCAACGGGCCGGTGACGTCCAGCCCCCGCGCCTGCAGCAGGCTGACGGCGGGAATGATCTTCTCTTCCTCCTCGCCGTAGCCGAACAGGCCGTTTTCCCCGGCGTGGGGGTTGATGCCGCAGACGCCAATGCGCGGCCGGGGGATGCCGGAGCGCACCAGCGTCTCGTGGCCGCGCTCGATGGTACGCTGCACCAGGCCGGGCTCGATGCGGCGTATGGCGTCGATGATGCCGATGTGGGTGGTGACGTGGATGACCCGCAGCTTGGGAGCCACCAGCATCATCGAGACCTCGTCGACATTCGTCAGGTGGGCGAGCAGCTCGGTGTGGCCGGGGAACTTGTGGCCGCCGGCATGCAGGGCTTCCTTGTTCAGCGGGGCGGTGCAGATGGCGTCGATCTTCCCGGCCTTGGCCAGGTCCACGGCGCGGGCGATGAACTGGTAGGCCGCATCCCCCGCCACGGGGGACAGCACGCCGAACGGCAGGTCGTCGGGAATGAGGCCGAGGTCGATGCAGTCGATCACGCCCGGCTCGAAGCGGGCGTCGTCGGCATCCTCGATGCGCCGTACCCGGGCCAGCCCGCCGAGCAGCCGGTCGGCCTTCTCCAGACGCTGCGCATCGCCGATCACCAGGGGGCGGCAGAATCGGTGAAGCCCGGCGCTGGCCAGGCTCTTGACGATGATCTCCGGTCCGACGCCGGCTGCGTCGCCCATGGTGATGCCGATTACGGGAAGATAGTTGTTCATGGGTGGGACACTCTGAATTCAGGAGGGGGACTGTTGCGCGTCGTGCAGGTGGCGCCACGCGCGATAGAGGGCTTCGGGGCTGCCGAAGGCGCCGGCCTTGGTGACGATGCCGGGGCGGTGGCCGCCCGCCGGGGCCAGGGGGTGGCTGAGGACGCTGCCGGCCTCGATCTCGCCGACCAGCTGCAGGCCGTCGATGCCGACCGCGCCGAGCATCGCCCGCGCCGTTTCGCCACCGGTGGCGACCAGGCCGCCGACGCGGTGGAAGTGCGGCTTCAGCAGGGCGGCGAGGTTGGCCGAGAGCAGGGCGCCTTCGGCGGGGTCGGGTTGTTCGTCGCGGCCGATGCGCAGCAGCAGGTCCAGGCCTTGTTCGAGCAGCGCGCCCACCTGCGCCTGCCACTCCGGCCAGGCGGGGTGGTCGCTGCCCTGGCGCAGCACCGCCGGTGGCAGGCTGAGCGGGAGGATGTCGCTGCGCCGTTGCAGCTCCTCGCATTGGCGGTCGGCGACGGTGGAAAGGCTGCCGGCCAGTACCACGGTCGCCAATTGCGAGGGGGCAGGCTCGGTCTTGCTCGGGACCACCGGAGTAGAGGAGGGCGGCGGCACTTCCCTTATCTGCCTTGCCAGGCCCCCGGAGCCGACCCAGAACGCCCGCAGCTCCGGCTGCGCGGTTTCCCGGGCCAGCAGGCGCAGGTCCTCGGGTGTCTCGGCGTCGAAGATCAGGGCCTGGACGCCGCGCTCCTGGGCCGACTGGATGAGCCGGGGCACTTGCCCGGCCGACTGGCGCAACTGCTCCAGGGCGCAGTGTTCCACGCGCAGCCCGGCGTCGCCGAGCATCCTGGCCATGTCGGCCGGCGCATCGGCATGCTCCAGGCGCCAAGTGTCGGTGCTTTCCAGCGGCGCGCCGTGCACCCGCACCTGGCCGTCGCGCACCGTGCGGCCCATTTCCGGAAAGGCCGGGGCGACCAGCGCCAGGCCCGCCAGGGGATGCAGCGCGGCGACTTCCGCGGCCCAGTTGCCGCGCAGGGTCGAGTCGATCTTCTTGTAGAGCCGCTGGCATGGCCTTGCCAGGGCATGGAAGGCCGCGACGCTGCGCTGCGCGGCCTGTGCCGCGTCCAGGCGGCGGCTGTCGGTATCCACGGCGATGACCTGGACCTGCGCCTGCGTCGGCCGGGCATCGAGCATCACCAGGGTCGGCCAGCCCAGGCTGGCGAACCCTACGGCGCAGTCCGCCGCGCCGGACAGGTCGTCGGCGATGATCAGCATGTTCATCGGGGCGACTCCGGCGCCATCGAGGCGCGCTGCCCGGCGCTTTCGGCCCGCTGCCTGACGCGCTTGGCGAGGGTCGAGACGAGAATGGGCGTGAGGATGGCGGTGACCACCACGCAGGAGGCGACGAGCATGGTGGCGCTGGCGGCGGCCGGGGCGTAGACCGGGTTGGCGGCGGCGACCAGGGCCGGCACCGCCGCGGCATTGCCCGCCGTGGTGGCCGCCGCGGCGCCGGCGACGCCGGTGCCACCGGTCAGGCGGTCGGCGAAGTACAGCGGGATGCCGGTCAGCACCACCACCGCCACGCCCATCAGAAGGCCGAGCACGCCGGCCTGCCAGACCTTGTGCAGGTCCAGGCTGGCGCCCAGGGCGAGGGCGAAGAAGGGGATCAGCACCGGTACCGCCTTGCCGAGGAATTCGCGCATCTCGCGGTCCAGGTTGCCAATGAGAATGCCCAGCAGCAGCGGCAGTATCGCCCCCAGCAAGGTCGGCCAGGGGAAGGCCGACAGCCCGGCGACGCCCAGGGTGAGCATGGTCAGGAAAGGGCCGGACTCCAGCGACATCACCGAGTAGGCGCCGACGTCCTCGGGGCGGCCGTACTGCCCCATCAGCGCCATGTACAGGCCGCCGTTGGTGTCGTTCATCGCCGCCACCACGGCCAATGTGGACAGGCCGGCGAAGAACCCGGCCGAGATGGGCTGTTCCCCCAGGAACTGGCCGAGCAGGATGCCCAGGAGCATCGCCGTGCCGACCTTGGTGGCGAAGAGCGCGCCGCCCTTCTTCAGCAGGTAGGGCGTGGTGCGCACGTTGATGCTCGCGCCCATGCAGACGTAGAACACCGCGAGTATGGGCAGCGCGCCGGTGAACAGGGCGTTGGTGAAGGAACCGAAGAATTTCGGCGTGTCCGGCGCGAAGGTGGCCACCAGCGAACCGAGCAGCAGCGGGACGATCATCATGCCGCCGGGGATGCGCTCGATCGTGCGCTTGATCGGGATCTGGATCATGGGCAGGTACCTGTTCGTTCTTGTTCGACTTGTTATGGGAGGGTTTGATCGAAACGCTCATGCATTTGATCGAATCGATCATCAAGATGCGATTTAAAGGACAAGAACTGCGCAAGTCAATCATGAGTTTGCGCATTTCGATCAAGGGAAGAGGGCTGGTGGACTGCGGGGGGCGAAGAGGGAGGGGCCCGCCTCGGCGGGCGGGCTGGTTCAGGCGCCGGTGACGGGGGCCAGTTCGACGGTGGCCGTGGCGAGCAGGCGGAAGGGTTCGAGCGTCCTGTCGTCCGGCGCCGAGGTGATCAGGCGCCATTCCCGCTCCAGCGGCGTCCAGTGCTGCTGGCGCGCGCGCCCCAGCTTCTCGGCGTCGGCCAGTATGTACACCTCGGCGGCCCGCTTGATCACGCATTCCTTGAGGTAGGCCTGCTGGGCGCTGGCTTCGCAGAGGCCCAGCTCGGCGACGACGCCGTCGGCGCCGAGGAAGGCGCGGTCGAAGCTCAGCCGGCTCAGCGACAGTTCCGCCAGCGGGCCGAAGGTGCTCATGCCAGTGCTGCGCAGGTCGCCGCCGATCAGGGTGATCCGCACCCCCGGCGCATTGGCCAGCGCGCTGACCGCCAGCAGGTTGTTGGTGATCACGTGCACGTCCTGCAGCGCGCGCAGGTGCGCCGCCAGCGCCGCGCAGGTGGTGCCGCTGTCGAGGAAGATGCTGTCGCCCTCGCGGATGTGCGCGGCCGCGGCCCGGGCGATCGCCATCTTTTCCTCGCGGTGGCTGGCGTTGCGCTGCTCCAGGGTCGCTTCCGGCTCGTGGGTGCCGATCAGCGCGGTGGCCCCGCCGTGGGTCCGCACCAACCGCCGCTGCCGGGCCAGCAGGCTGAGGTCGCGGCGCACGGTGGCTTCCGAAACGCCCAGGGCGGCGCCCAGTTCTTCCACGCTGGTGTCGCGGTGGCGAACGAGGTCGAGGATGGCGCGCTGGCGGTCGGTCGGTTTCATGGCGGTCTCGCGGGGTTGTCGGGGCTGCCGGCTGGCCGCTGCGAAGGCCGCCCGCGGTGGCGGGCGGGGCGCTCTAGCGGGGGCTGAGGAGGGTGTCGCGCGCCTCGGGAAGCAGCCCCGGGTAGTCCAGGGTGTAGTGCAGGCCGCGGCTTTCGTGGCGCTGCATGGCCGAGCGGATGATCAGGTCGGCGACCACGGCCAGGTTGCGCAGCTCGATCAGGTCGCGGCTGACCTTGTAGTTGCTGTAGAACTCGTCGATCTCGCTGAGCAGCATCTGCACCCGGTGCTGGGCGCGCTGCAGGCGCTTGTTGGTGCGCACGATGCCGACGTAGTCCCACATGAAGCGCCGCAGTTCGTCCCAGTTGTGCGCGATGATCACGTCCTCGTCCGAGTCGGTGACCTGGCTGGCATCCCAGCTCGGCAGCGCCGGGGTGGCCGGCGTGCTTTCCAGGCGCGCCTGGATGTCGGCGGCGGCGGAGCGGGCGTAGACGAAGCATTCCAGCAGCGAGTTGCTGGCCATGCGGTTGGCGCCGTGCAGGCCGGTGAAGCTGGTCTCGCCGATGGCGTAGAGGTGCGGCACGTCGGTGTGGCCGTGCTCGTCCACCAGCACGCCGCCGCAGGTGTAGTGGGCGGCCGGCACCACCGGGATGGGCTCGCGGGTGATGTCGATGCCGAAGGTCAGGCAGCGCTCGTACACCGTGGGGAAGTGTTCCTTGATGAACTCGGCCGGCTTGTGGCTGATGTCCAGGTACACGCAGTCCACGCCCAGGCGCTTCATCTCGTGGTCGATGGCGCGCGCGACTATGTCCCGCGGGGCCAGTTCGGCGCGCGGGTCGAAGCGCTTCATGAAGCGCTCGCCGCTGGGCAGGCGCAGGTAGGCGCCTTCGCCGCGCAGCGCCTCGGTGATGAGGAAGCTCTTGGCCTGCGGGTGGTACAGGCAGGTGGGGTGGAACTGGTTGAACTCCAGGTTGCCGACGCGGCAGCCGGCGCGCCAGGCCATGGCGATGCCGTCGCCGGAGTTGCCGTCCGGGTTGCTGGTATAGAGGTAGACCTTGCTGGCGCCGCCGCAGGCGAGCACGGTGAAGCGCGCCGAGAAGGTGTCCACCTCGCCGCTGTCGCGGTTCAGCACGTAGGCGCCGAGGCAGCGCTGGCCGGGCAGCCCGAGCTTGCGTTCGGTGATCAGGTCGACCGCCACCCGCTGCGCCAGCAGCTCGATGTTCGGGCGCTGCCGGGCCTGTTCCAGCAAGGTGTTGAAGATGGCGGCGCCGGTGGCGTCGGCGGCGTGGATGATGCGCCGGTGGCTGTGGCCGCCCTCGCGGGTGAGATGGAATTCGAAGCCGCTGTCCTCGCGGCCGGCCTCGTTGTCGCGGGTGAAGGGCACGCCCTGGTCGATCAGCCACTGGATGGCCTCGCGGCTGTGCTCGACGGTGAAGCGCACGGCGTCTTCGCGGCAGAGGCCGGCGCCGGCGTCCAGGGTGTCCTGCACGTGGGACTCGACGGTGTCGGTGTCGTCCAGCACCGCGGCGACGCCGCCCTGGGCCCAGAAGGTCGAGCCCTGGGACAGCTCCCCCTTGCTCAGCACGGCGATGCGCAGGTGCTGCGGCAGCGTCAGGGCCAGGCTGAGGCCTGCGGCCCCGCTGCCGATCACTAGGACGTCGTGATGAAAGTGCTCGCTCATGCCCGGATTCCGATTGGTGGCGGCCTAGTATATAGAAGGGGGGATCGGCACAATAGCGGCCCTGTGCCTGCCGCCGTATTTCTGGCGCAAGCCCCGGCGTTCATGCGCCAGGGGCGGCAGGCGGAACTATTTCAGTCTTTCCGGTTCTAACGGTGAATGTCCGAAGCCTTCTTCCAACGGAGTTCCCGAAGGGCGAGAAGGCAGTGGTTGTTCGCCGATTGCAGTGGATTTTCAAGGGCTTGGACAATGGGTCCGGCCGGGTCGCGGCAAAGCGACAAAAAAACTGTGCGGCGTACGCTTGGAGGGGAGAACTTTTGCAAGACATCCGAGTCTATCTTGGCAGAGCGATTCTGCAGGGTGCTCGCAGCTCCTCCGGGCTTGTTGAGGAGTATGCATGCTAACCCAGGAACAGGATCAGCAACTGGTTGAACGGGTACAGCGCGGAGACAAACGGGCTTTCGATCTGCTGGTGCTGAAGTACCAGCACAAGATTCTCGGGCTGATCGTGCGGTTCGTGCACGACGCCCAGGAAGCCCAGGACGTTGCGCAGGAAGCTTTCATCAAGGCCTATCGCGCCTTGGGCAACTTCCGCGGTGACAGTGCCTTCTATACCTGGCTGTACCGGATCGCCATCAATACCGCGAAGAACCACCTGGTGGCGCGCGGTCGGCGGCCTCCGGACAGCGATGTGACAGCCGAGGATGCGGAGTTCTTCGATGGCGACCACGCCCTGAAGGACATCGAATCGCCGGAACGGGCAATGTTGCGGGACGAGATCGAGGAAACGGTCCATCGCACCATCCAGCAACTGCCAGAGGACCTGCGCACGGCATTGACCCTGCGTGAATTCGAGGGATTGAGCTACGAGGATATCGCCACCGTGATGCAATGCCCGGTGGGTACGGTCCGCTCACGGATCTTCCGTGCGCGGGAAGCGATAGACAAAGCCTTGCAGCCGTTGCTGCATGATGAACAGCCCTGAATACGGCGGAACAGCCAAGAGAGGTACGCCATGAGTCGTGAAGCCCTGCAGGAGTCGCTGTCCGCACTGATGGATAACGAAGCGGACGAACTCGAACTGCGCCGGGTACTCGCAGCCTGCGGTGAAGATGCGGAAATGCGTGCCACCTGGTCGCGCTATCAACTGGCCCGGTCGGTGATGCACCGCGAGCCGGTACTGCCCAAGCTGGATATCGCCGCGGCGGTATCGGCGGCGCTGGCCGAGGAGGCCGCCCCGGCCCAGCCGCGGCGCAATCCGTGGCGCAACGTCGGGCGCGTGGCGGTCGCCGCTTCGGTGACACTGGCCGTCCTGGCGGGTGTTCGTCTATACCATCAAAATGATAGCGTTGCTCCGAGCCTGGCCCAGCAAGGCGCCACGCCGCAGATCACCCTGCCGCAGGTGCAGGGCCCGGCGGTACTGGCCGGCTACAACCAGGACGAGGATGCACCGCAGGTCATCACTGGTGGTTCGGGCAGCCCCACCACCTGGCATGAACAGCGTCTTCCGGGGTATCTCCGCCAGCATGCCCAGCAGTCGGCGGTGAACGGTACCGACAGCGCCCTGCCTTACGCGCGAGCCGCCAGCCTGGAAAGTCGCTGAAACCCGTTAAGGAGCGTCATGCGCGCCACTTTCCTGTTGTTTTTCCTGGGCGGTCTGCTGGCAATGCCGGTACAGGCCGCCGACGTCCAGGCGTGGGTCAAGCGGCTGACCGAGGGCCAGCAGCGACAAAGCTTCCAGGGCACCTTCGTCTACGAGCGCAACGGCATCTTCTCCACCCATGAAGTCTGGCGTCTGGTCGAGCCCGACGGCTCGGTGCGCGAGCATTGGCTGCAACTCGATGGCCCGCGCCAGGAAGTGGTCAAGCTCGATGGCGTGACCCAGTGCATCGCCGGCGGCATGGCCGGGCAACTGGGCGCCGGGCAATTGTGGCCGGTGCGCAAGCTGGCCTCGGGCGACCTCGGCTCCTGGTACGACATCCGCGTGGTCGGCCAGTCCCGCATCGCCGGGCGCGAGGCCACGGTGATCGGGCTGATCCCCCGCGACCAGTACCGCTACGGCTTCGAGCTGCACCTGGACCAGGAAACCGGCTTGCCGCTGAAGTCGCTGCTGCTCAACGAGAAGGGCCAGGCGCTGGAGCGCCTGCAGTTCACCCAGTTCAGCACCGCGGCGCCGGACGACGGTGGCCTGCAGCCCTCCGACGCCTGCCAGGCGGTCCCCGCCGGCAAGCCGGACGCCCCGGTGGCCAGCAGCTGGCGCTCGGAATGGGTGCCGCCGGGCTTCACCCTCAACAACACCTACGAGCGCCGCAGCCCGGTATCGGATGATCGGGTCGTCAGCATGGACTACGGCGACGGCCTGGCGCGTTTCTCGATCTTCATCGAGCCGCTGCACGGCGCCAGGATCGACGACGCGCGCACCCAGCTGGGCCCGACCTCGGTGGTGTCCAAGCGCCTCAGTACCGAGGATGGCGGCATGATGGTCACCGTTGTCGGCGAGATCCCCACGGGGACCGCCGAACGCATCGCCATGTCGGTGCGGCCGCAGGCGCCCGCCCAGGGAGCCGCCGCGCAGTGATCGAAGAGCGGGGGCGGGTGATCGGCGTCGAAACCGCAGCGGTGCGGGTCCAGACGCTGCGCCAGAGCACCTGCTCGGCCTGTAGCGCCAAAGCCGGATGCGGCCAGGGGTTGCTGCAGCAATTGGGCTCCACCACGGGGCGCGGCGAAGTCCGCGCCCTTTCTGATTTCCCGCTCGGGGTAGGTGACGAGGTGGTGCTCGGCGTGCGCGAGGACCTCTTGTTGAAATGCGCCCTGATGTTCTATCTATTCCCCCTGCTCGGCCTGTTCGCCGCTACGCTGCTGGCGTGGTGCGCCGGCCTCGCCGAGCCCTGGTTGATCCTGGCCGGCCTCGCGGGTTTCCTGGCGACCTGGCTGTGGGTACGGCGCCACGCCCGGCGCCATTCGGATGACCCGGCGTTGCAGCCGGTTGTGTTGCGTACGCTGGTCACAGGGGCCGAGGGCCCCGCCTAAGTCCACTTCCCTTTGAATACGGGAGCAGTAGTCCATGCAAACCCTGAAACGCAGTATGGCCGCGATGGTCGCCCTGCTGGCCTTGAGCCTGTCGGTGGTCGCCCGCGCCGAATTGCCGGATTTCACCCCGCTGGTGGAGAAGGCTTCGCCGGCCGTAGTGAACATCAGTACCACCCAGAAAGTGCCGGACCAGGTCGCCAGCGGGCAGATGCCCGACCTGGAAGGCCTGCCGCCGATGTTCCGCGACTTCATCGAGCGCAGCATGCCGCGTGGCCAGCGCCCGCCGCGTGGGGCGCAGCGCGAGGCACAGTCCCTGGGTTCGGGGTTCATCATTTCCGATGATGGCTATGTGCTCACCAACAACCACGTGGTCGCCGACGCCGACGAGATCGTCGTGCGCCTGTCCGACCGCAGCGAGCACAAGGCCAAGCTGATCGGCGCCGACCCGCGCAGCGACGTGGCCCTGCTGAAGATCGACGCCAAGGGCCTGCCGACCCTCAAGCTGGGCGATTCGGACAAGCTGAAGGTGGGCGAGTGGGTGCTGGCCATCGGCTCGCCCTTCGGCTTCGACCATTCGGTGACCGCCGGTATCGTCAGCGCCAAGGGCCGCAGCCTGCCCAACGAGAACTACGTGCCCTTCATCCAGACCGACGTGGCCATCAACCCGGGCAACTCCGGCGGCCCGCTGCTGAACCTGCAGGGCGAGGTGGTTGGCATCAACTCGCAGATCTTCACCCGCTCCGGCGGCTTCATGGGCCTGTCCTTCGCCATCCCGATCGACGTCGCCATGAACGTGGCCGACCAGCTGAAGAAAGGCGGCAAGGTCAGCCGCGGCTGGCTGGGCGTGGTGATCCAGGAAGTCAGCAAGGACCTCGCCGAATCCCTCGGCCTGGACAAGCCGGCCGGCGCCCTGGTGGCCCAGCTGGTGCAGGACGGCCCGGCGGCCAAGGGCGGCCTGCAGGTCGGCGACGTGATCCTCAGCCTGAACGGCCAGACCATCAACGAGTCGGCCGACCTGCCGCACCTGGTCGGCGGCATGAAGCCGGGCGACAAGGCGGCCCTGGACGTATTCCGCGATGGCTCGCGCAAGACCCTGAACATGACCATCGGCAACCTGCCGGACGAGGACGAGGAAGTCGCCGCCGTCGAAGGGCAGGGCGCCGAGCGCAGCAGCAACCGCATGGGCGTGACCGTCGCCGACCTCACCGCCGAGCAGCGCAAGTCGCTGGACATCAAGGGCGGCGTGGTGATCAAGGACGTCCAGGACGGTCCGGCGGCGATGATCGGCCTGCGTCCGGGCGACGTCATCACCCACCTGAACAACCGCACGGTGGAATCCGCCAAGGCCTTCTCCGAGATCGCCAAGGCGCTGCCCAAGGGCAAGTCGGTGTCCATGCGCGTTCTGCGCCAGGGCCGTGCCAGCTTCATCACCTTCAAGCTGGACGAATGACCGGCGGGTAGGGGTAGGCAAGGCGGATAACCGTTCGCGGTTATCCGCCGTCGGCCGTGCCGCGGGAGTGTCCGGCGTGGCCGGTGAATCCAATCGCGGACAAGGTCCTCCTACCCCAACCACCGCTGCCCCACCTGTAGGAGCGCGCCCTGCGCGCGATTCGCGGGCAGGGCCCGCTCCTACACCCGTGCTTGCCTGGAACCGTATGTCATTCCCGCGTAGGGCGAATAACCGTTCGCGGTTATCCGCCGTCGGCCGTGCCGCGGGAGTGTCCGGCGTGGTCGGTGAGTCCAATCGCGGACAAAGTCCGCTCCTACGCCCGTGCCTCCCTGTAAGCGTAGGAGCGGACTCTGTCCGCGATTCGGCGGATAGCGCCGGAGCAACATCCGAGCACCCGGAGCGCTACGCCGAGCCAACCTCCCACGAAAACGCCGTTTCCCCATCAGGAAGCGGCGTTCTTTCTTGGGTGCATTCAGCGCGGCTCAGAGGAACGCCCAGCGCACGCCCAGCCAGGCGGTGCGCGGCGCCCCCGGGGCGACGAAGGTTTCACCCACGGAGTTGCTGCGCCTGCCGTTGACCGTGCCGTTGCCGGCGGCGCCGTCAGTGCGCATCACGCCATTGGCGTCGAACGGGTTGGCGCCGAGCATGCCGGCGGTGGCGTACTCGCGGTCGAACAGGTTGTCGACCTGGGCGAAGATGCGCCATGCCGGGGTGAGCTGGTAGGCGCCGTTGAGGTTGAACAGGGTGTAGCCGCCGATCTCGCCACCGCCCTGGTACAGGCCGCCGCTCTGATGGTCATTGTTCTCGTTGCCGCGTACGTAGGAGCCGGAGACGCTGATGGCGTCGGCGCCGATGCTCAGGCGCTCGGTCACCGCGTAGTCGGCCGACAGCTTGAGGATGTTGCGCGGCACCAGCGGAATGCGGTCGCCGGACTTCACGCTGATGTTGCCGTCGTCCGCGCTGCTGTTGGCCTCGCCCAGGAAGGTCTCGCCCGAGCGGTAGGTGGCGTCGACGAAGGTGTAGTTGGCGGCCAGCGCCCAGTCGCCCCAGCTCCCGGAGATACCGGTTTCGATGCCGCGCCGGCGGGTTTCGCCGAAGTTCGCGAAGTAGCCGCTGCCGCTGGTGCTGGAGGACACGAACATGATGTCGTTGCTGTTGCGCGCGCTGAACAGCCCGGCGTTCCATTGCACGTTGTCGCCGATCAGGCCGCGCAGGCCGGCTTCCCAGGTCCGCGTCACCACCTGTTCCAGCGGTGGATCGCCGGCCATGGAGTTGGGCAGGCGGCAGGGCGATTCCGGGTTGGCGCAGCCCAGCTCGATGGTGGTCGGGGCCCGGCTGCCTTCGCTGTAGCCGGCATAGGCGGTCAGGCTGCGGGTCGGGTGGAAGGTCAGGCCGACGGCCGGGTTGAAGCGGTTGAAGCTGTGCTTGCCGCTGAGCGAGGCGTTCTCGTCGACGCTGTCGCCCAGGGCGTCGCCGTCGAGTTCGTAGTGGGAGAGCTGGTCGTGGTTGCGCACCGAGATGGCGTTGTAGCGCCCGGACAGCGTGAGGTCGAGCGTCGGGGCCAGGCTCAGGGTGTCGCTGCCGTAGAGGCTCCAGGTGCGGGTGTTGCCCTTCAGGCGCGCGGCCCGGTCGTCCAGCTCGCCGTCCAGGTTGAAGGCGTTGCCGGCTTCGGCGTACACGCCCGTGCCGACGATGCCGCGGTCGGCGGTGAGCGCGCCGTACTCGGCCGACTGCCGGAAGCGTACCTGGCTGTAGTCGAAGCCGCCGCCCAGGGACAGCAGGTTGTCCTTGCCGAACAGCCGGTTGCGCAGCGAGAACTGCTCGAACAGGCCGATGTTGCTCTGCGTGGTGCGGGTGCGGTTGATCATCCCGGTGCATTTCTCGCCGGGTTCGCCGCCCGGCTCGAACTGCGCGACGCAGGCCGCCAGGTTCGCCGCGGTGGTGTAGCCGCCGGCCGCCGGCAGGATGTTCTGGCCGGGCTCGCCGATGCCCTCGGGCAGGGACTCGTCGTTGATGTCGCCGTTGAAGGTGTCGGTATCGATATGGCGGTAGTAGAGGTTGCCGGAGGCGCTCAGGTCGTCGCTGTAGTCGTGGTTCCACTGCAGGTTGAGGAAGCTGGCGGTGTTCTGCGTGTTGTCCGGGTAGGTGTACACGCTGTCGCGGTCGCGGCGCAGGAAGCTCTCGGGCACCATGCCGTTACCGTTGAGGTCGGTGTCGGCGAAGCTGTAGGTCAGCTTCAGGTCGGTGGCCTCGCCCTGCCAGCCGAGCTTGCCGAAGAGGTTCTGCGCGTCGGAGTCGGAATGCTCGCGCCAGCCGTCCTCCTCGAAGTGGGTGGCGGCGAAGAACCAGTCCCATTGCCCTTCGCTGCCGCCGTACTCGGCTTCGCCGATCTTGCGCCCGTAGGAGCCCAGGGTGGCCTGGACGGCGCCGCCGGGGTTGTCGCGGCCGTTCCTGGTCTGCACCGCGAGCGCGCCGCCCAGGGTGTTCAGGCCGAACAGCGGGTTGCTGCCGGGCATCAGCTGGGCGCTGGCGATGGCGTTGTCGGGGATCAGGTCCCAACTGACGACGTCGCCGAAGGGCTGGTTCATGCGCACGCCATCGAGGTACAGCGACAGCCCCTGGGGCGTGCCGAGCAGCGGCGAGGCGGTGAAGCCGCGGTAGTTGATGTCCGGCTGCAGCGGGTTGTTCTGGATCTCGTTGACGTAGACCCCGGCGCTCCGCCGCTTGAGGTAGTCGGCCAGGTCCAGCGCCTGGCTCTTCTGCAGGTCCGCGCCGGTGAAGGTCTGTACCGGCGCGGCGATCTGGTCGCGGGAAACGCCCTGGGAGGGCAGCGGCAGGCTGCTGATCACCTCGGTCTGCCCCAGCGACAGGGGCTCGGTGCCGTCTGCGGCCCGGGCGGGCAGGGCGAGGCCGGCGGCATGGGCCACGAGCAGGGCGAGGGCGCTCGGGCCGAAGGGGTGGCGTCTGGGCATGGCGGTGCTTCCTGGTTCTTGTTGGCGTTGTGGGGCGGCGCGGCCGAATCGCTCCGCCGCGCCTGGGCCAGGTGCGGAATCGCTCGGTGGGGAGGGTGGCCTTGGTCGGCGTGCGGCTGCACGAAGGACACTAGGGCCGTGGGCGGGGTGGGAAAATCCTACGTTGGAGGCGGACGGCTCGTACCAA
>NZ_QGSL01000106.1:530276-538054 GCF_003176655.1 Pseudomonas sp. RW407
TCCAGCGGCGAACTGCCGTCTCTCCCAGGTCCATATCTCGGCAGACCTGCGTAATGCTCAGGCCCTGGTCCTTGATCATCTGGACGACTTGCAGCTTGAAACTGGCATCGAATGTTCTGCGTTTACGGCTCATGAATGACTCCTCTATTCAGTGGATTTTCCACCTATCGAGGTGTCCGAGGAAATTGAACCACCACAGGCGTTAGCCGGCCAGCACAGAGATTACCGACTAAAACCACCCCCTCTCTCGGCACGGACTAGCCCCAACGGCGGATAACGCTGGCGCGTTATCCGCCCTACGTAGCGCCCCCTGTAGGAGCGCGCCCTGCGCGCGAATCGCGGGCAGGGCCCGCTCCTACACCCGCCGGGGATACCGCGGCTCAGGAAGCCCCGCGTGGCAGCATCAGCCCCAGCGGCAGGCACACCCGTGCCTCCACCCCGCCGCCCTCGCGGTTGCGCAGTTCCACGCTGCCGCCGTGCTGCGCGGCGATGCGCTTGACGATGGCCAGGCCCAGGCCGGTGCCCTTGCCGCCGCGCGCCTTGTCGCCGCGGATGAAGGGGTTGAAGATGCTGTCCAGCTCCTGCGGGTCGATGCCGGCGCCGCGGTCCAGCACGCTCAGCACCACGTAGGGCGCGCCGTCGCCGCCGGCCAGGTGGCTGGCCACCTCGACGTTGCCGCCGCCGTGGTTGAGGGCGTTGCCGATCAGGTTGCCCAGCAGGCGCTTCATCGACACCCGCCGCAGCGGGAACGGTGGCAGCGGCTGCAGGCTCAGGCGCACGTGCTCCTCGCCCTGGTTGTAGGGCGCCGTCACTTCGCGGGTCAGTTCGTTGAGGTCGCCCGCCTCCACCGGCTCGTCGCGGCCGTCGCGGATGAAGGCGAGGAACTGGTCGAGGATCTGGTCCATGTCCTCGATGTCGCGCACCATGTCCTCGACCATCTCGCGCTCGGTCTCGGGCATCAGCTCCAGCGACAGGCGCAGGCGCGTCAGCGGCGTGCGCAGGTCGTGGGACACCCCCGCCAGCATCAGCTCGCGCTCGCGCGCGGCCTGCTCGACGTCGTCGGCCATCTGGTTGAAGGCGCGGTACACCTCGGCCATCTCGCTGGGGGTGTCCTGCCCCAGCGGCAGGCGCACGCTGCGACCCTTGCCGAACTCCCGCGAGGCCACCACCAGGCGCTTGAGCGGCTGGCCGAGCAGGCGCACGAAAATCCAGGCCGCCGCCGTGGACAGCAGGCCGATGCCGAGGAACCAGCCCAGCACGCTCCAGATCTGCTGGCCGCGCAGCGGGTGCGGGTACAGCGGCACACCCAGCCAGCCGTCGCCCAGGTTGGGCGCGTGGACCCAGAGCATCGACGGGTGGTGGATGCGCAGGCGCGTCTCGGTGTCCGGGCCCAGCTCGGTGCGCATCTGCCGCTGGAAGATGCCGCTGTAGGGCCAGTGCTGCTCTTCCGGCTGGCCGTTCTCGTGGGGCACCCAGGCCAGCCCGGCGGACCTGGCGATGGCCTCGCGCGAGCGCTCGTCGGCGGCCCAGTAGGCGCGCACGGTGAGGGCCGCGCCGTGGCTGTACTGGCGGTCGACCAGCATGTCCTCGTTCATCAGCAGGTAGACCAGCGTCAGCGCCTTGGAGAAGAGCACGACGATGAGCACCAGCCAGAGGGTGCGGGCGAAGAAGCTTTGCGGGAACCAGGGCGGGGTTTTCAAGATGAACTACCAGAAAGCACGGAGCGTAGGAGCGAGCTTGCTCGCGAACCAAATCCGCAGCGGGGCTGGTTCGCGAGCAAGCTCGCTCCTACAGGAGGATCATTTGCGGGCATTACCGTCCGGCACGAACACGTAGCCCACGCCCCACACCGTCTGGATGTAGCGCGGCTTGGACGGGTCGGGCTCGATCAGCCGGCGCAGGCGCGAGATCTGCACGTCGATGGAGCGCTCCAGGGCGTCCCACTCGCGACCGCGGGCCAGGTTCATCAGCTTGTCGCGGGTCAGCGGCTCGCGGGCGTGCTGCACCAGCGCCTTGAGCACGGCGAACTCGCCGGTGGTGAGCATGTGCACCTCGCCGCCGTTCTTCTTCAGCTCGCGGGTGGCCAGGTACAGCTCGTAGTCGCCGAAGGTGACCACCTCGTCCTCGCCGGCCGGGGCACCCGGCACCAGCGGCGCCTGGCGGCGCAGCACGGCCTTGATCCGCGCCAGCAGCTCGCGCGGGTTGAACGGCTTGGCCAGGTAGTCGTCGGCGCCCAGTTCCAGACCCTGGATGCGGCTGGACTCGTCGCCCTTGGCGGTGAGCATGATGATCGGGATCTGGTTGTTCGCCTCGCGCAGGCGCTTGCACGCCGACAGGCCATCCTCGCCGGGCATCATCAGGTCCAGCACCACCAGCTGGAACAGCTCGCGGGCCAGCAGGCGGTCCATCTGCTCGGTGTTCTCCACGGCGCGCACGCGGTAGCCCTGTTCGTCGAGGAAGCGCTCCAGCAGGCGGCGCAGGCGGGCGTCGTCGTCGACGATGAGGATCTTTTCACCTTCGGGCAGGGTGGACGGGTTCGACATAGAAACTCCAGGTTCGGGTCAGGCCGGCAATTATCGCCCAGCCTCGGTTGGCCACGGATTGTCCATTGTTAGCAGATTTTTCCCCGACCGACCGCCCTCCCGCTCAATTTAGCCTGGGTATAATGCGGCGCTTTTGCGGCGGGGCGTTGTCATAGACGCCTGCCGGACGCCCGAGCGAGCCGGCCGGCGCTAGCGCCACACCCCGTATTCTCGTTGGTTTCACCAGGTGGATTCATGGACAGCATCAACACCCGTATCGCCGAAGAGCTCTCCGCACTGCCCTCCGGCCGTGTTCAACCGCAGCAGGTGGCCGCCGCCGTGGCCCTGCTGGACGAAGGCAGCACTGTCCCCTTCATCGCCCGTTACCGCAAAGAAGTGACCGGCAGCCTCGACGACACCCAGCTGCGCCTGCTCGAAGAGCGCCTGCGCTACCTGCGCGAGCTGGACGAGCGCCGCGGCGCCATCCTCGCCAGCATCGAGGAGCAGGGCAAGCTGACCCCCGAGCTGGCCCGCGAGATCAAGCTGGCCGACACCAAGACGCGCCTGGAAGACCTCTACCTGCCGTACAAGCAGAAGCGCCGCACCAAGGGCCAGATCGCCCTGGAAGCCGGCCTGGGCGAGCTGGCCGATGCGCTGTTCAACGACCCGAGCCTTACCCCGGAAACCGAAGCCGCGCGCTTCGTCGACGCCGAGAAGGGCTTCGCCGACACCAAGGCCGTGCTCGAAGGCGCCAAGTACATCCTCATGGAGCGCTTCGCCGAGGACGCCACCCTGCTCGACCGCCTGCGCGTGTTCCTCAAGGACAACGCCACCCTCACCGCCCGCCTGGTGCCGGGCAAGGAGACCGAAGGCGCCAAGTTCAGCGACTACTTCGAGCACGACGAGCCCTTCAAGGGCGCGCCCTCGCACCGCGCCCTGGCGATCTTCCGCGGGCGCAACGAAGGCGTGCTGAGCGTGGCGCTGAAGGTCGGAGAGGAGCTGCCGGGCACCAGCCACCCGTGCGAAGTGATGATCGGCGAGCGCTTCGGCATTTCCAACCAGGGCCGCGCCGCCGACAAGTGGCTGGCCGAGGTGGTGCGCTGGACCTGGAAGGTCAAGCTCTACACCCACCTGGAGACCGACCTGCTCGGCGAGCTGCGCGAAGGCGCCGACCTTGAAGCCATCAACGTCTTCGCCCGCAACCTGCACGACCTGCTGCTGGCCGCCCCGGCCGGCCCGCGCGCCACCCTGGGCCTGGACCCGGGCCTGCGCACCGGCGTCAAGGTGGCCGTGGTCGACGCCACCGGCAAGCTGCTGGAGACCGCCACCGTCTACCCGCACGTACCGAAGAACCAGTGGGACCAGACCATCGCCGTGCTCGCCGCGCTCTGCGCCAAGCACCAGGTGGAGCTGATCGCCATCGGCAACGGCACCGCCAGCCGCGAGACCGACAAGCTGGCCGCCGAACTGATCAGGAAATACCCGGCGCTCAAGTGCACCAAGATCATGGTCAGCGAGGCCGGCGCCTCGGTGTACTCGGCCTCCGAGCTGGCCGCCAGGGAATTCCCCGACCTCGACGTGTCGCTGCGCGGCGCGGTCTCCATTGCCCGCCGCCTGCAGGACCCGCTGGCCGAGCTGGTGAAGATCGAGCCCAAGTCCATCGGCGTCGGCCAGTACCAGCACGACGTGTCCCAGCTGCAACTGGCGCGCAGCCTGGACGCGGTGGTGGAAGACTGCGTGAACGCCGTGGGCGTGGACGTCAACACCGCCTCCGCCGCCCTGCTGGCGCGCATCTCCGGGCTGAACGGCACCCTGGCGCAGAACATCGTGGCGCACCGCGACGCCAACGGCGCCTTCAAGTCCCGCGATGAGCTGAAAAAGGTCAGCCGCCTGGGCGAGAAGACCTTCGAGCAGGCCGCCGGCTTCCTCCGCGTGATGAACGGCGACAACCCGCTGGACGCTTCCGCGGTGCACCCGGAGACCTACCCGCTGGTGCAACGCATCGCCGCCGACACCGGCCGCGACATCCGCTCGCTGATCGGCGACTCGGGCTTCCTCAAGCGCCTGGACCCGAAGAAGTTCACCGACGAGCAGTTCGGCCTGCCCACCGTCACCGACATCCTCAAGGAACTCGACAAGCCCGGCCGCGACCCGCGCCCGGAGTTCAAGACCGCCGAGTTCCAGGACGGCGTCGAGAGCCTCAAGGACCTCAAGCCGGGCATGGTGCTCGAGGGCGTGGTGACCAACGTCACCAACTTCGGCGCCTTCGTCGACATCGGCGTGCACCAGGACGGCCTGGTGCACATCTCGGCGCTGTCGGAGAAGTTCGTCAAGGACCCGTACGAAGTGGTCAAGGCCGGTGACATCGTCAAGGTCAAGGTCATGGAAGTGGACATCCCGCGCAACCGCGTCGGCCTGTCCATGCGCATGGGCGACACCCCCGGCGAGAAGGTCGAGGGCCCGCGCGGCGGCAACCGCGGCAACGGCGGCCAGCGTGGCGAGCGCAGCGCACCGCGGCAGCAGGAGAAGGCCCCGGCGAACAACGCCATGGCCGCCCTGTTCGCCAACGCCAAGCAACTGAAGAAGAAGTAGGGAAAGCCCATGAGCGAGATGCCCGGCCGCGACCGGATGATCAGCGCCTTCAGCGAGAACATCGGCCTCGAGCCGGTGCGCCTGGGCGACGGCGAGGCCGAAGTGAGCCTGAAGATGGCCGAGCACCTGCGCAACCGCGGCAACGTGATGCACGGCGGGGCGATCTTCTCGCTGATGGACGTGACCATGGGCCTGGCCTGCTCCAGCGCCCATGGCTTCGACCGCCAGAGCGTCACCCTGGAATGCAAGATCAACTACATACGCGCCGTCGCCGAAGGCGAGGTGCGCTGCGTGGCCAGGGTCCTGCACGCCGGGCGCCGCTCGCTGGTGGTGGAGGCGGACGTGCTCCAGGGCGACAAGCTGGTCGCCAAGGGACAAGGCACCTTCGCCCAGCTGTAAGCCCGGGCCCCTTTCCTGCACTATCCTGACCACCGGAGCCCACGCCGCGCGCGGGCTCCGGCCGGTCGCAGCCCGCCAGGCGACAACGCCGGCCGCCCACCCCCTTGTAGACCGCCCGGTCCACCCCCATAGTGGGGCGACTGCCGCGTGAAGGACATCAAATTGAGCGACCTACTCTCCCGCCGCCTGGCGCTGCTCGGCGACGCTGCCAACCTGCCCCTGCTCAGCCAGTGTCTGCACGGCATCGAGCGCGAGTGCCTGCGGGTCGACGCCGACGGCCGGCTGGCCCTGACCCCGCACCCGCGCGCCCTGGGCTCGGCCCTGACCAACCCGCAGATCACCACCGACTATTCCGAGGCGCTGCTGGAGTTCATCACCCCCACCAGCACCGGCGTCGAGCAGACCCTGGCGTCCCTGGAGAGCATCCACCGCTTCGCCAGCCAGCGCCTTGGCGGCGAACTGCTGTGGAGCCCGTCGATGCCCTGCGAGCTGCCCGACGAGGAGAGCATCCCTATCGCGCGCTACGGCAGCTCCAACATCGGCCGCCTCAAGTACGTCTACCGCAAGGGCCTGGCGCTGCGCTACGGCAAGACCATGCAGTGCATCGCCGGCATCCACTACAACTTCTCCCTGCCCGAGGGCCTCTGGCAGCTGCTGCAGCGGCACGAGGACGGCGGCATGGCGCTGCGCGACTTCCAGTCGGCGCACTACATCGCCCTGATCCGCAACTTCCGCCGCTACAGCTGGCTGCTGATGTACCTGTTCGGCGCCTCGCCGGCGCTGGACGCCGGCTTCCTGCGCGGGCGCCCGCACCAGTTGCAGCAGTTCGACGAGCACACCCTGTACCTGCCCTGGGCCACCAGCCTGCGGATGAGCGACCTGGGCTACCAGAACAACGCCCAGGCCGGCCTGACGCCCTGCTACAACGACCTCGACAGCTACGTCGAGAGCCTGCGCAGCGCGGTGGGCACGCCCTACGCGCCCTACCAGAAGGTCGGCACCAAGCAGGACGGCGAGTGGGTGCAGCTGAACACCAACATCCTGCAGATCGAGAACGAGTACTACTCCAGCATCCGCCCGAAACGCGTGACCTACAGCGGCGAGCGGCCGATCCAGGCCCTGGAGTCGCGCGGCGTGCAGTACGTCGAGGCGCGCTGCCTGGACATCAACCCCTTCCTGCCGCTGGGCATCGACGCCGCCGAGGGCCGCTTCCTCGACGCCTTCCTGCTCTACTGCGCGCTGCAGGACAGCCCGCTGCTGGCCGACGGCGAATGCGGCGCGGCCACCAGCAACTTCCTCAAGGTGGTCAAGGAAGGCCGCCGCCCGGGCCTGCACCTGCAGCGCTGCGGGCAGACCGTACCGCTGCAGGTCTGGGCCAGCGAGCTGCTGGAGCGCATCGCGCCCATCGCCGGGCTGCTCGACCGCGCCAGCGGCGGCGACGCCCATGCCCAGAGCCTGATGCAGCAGCGCGAGAAGGTCGCCGATCCGGAGCGCACGCCATCCGCCCAGGTCCTGGCGGAAATGCGCGAGCGCGGCGAGAGCTTCACCGCCTTCGCCCTGCGCAAGAGCCGCGAACACGCCGAAACCCTCGCCCGGCCGCTGCCGGCGGCGGAGCAGGAAGCCTTCGAGGCCATGGCCAGGACCTCGCTGGCCGAACAGGAAGAACTGGAACGCCAGCCGGAAGGGGATTTCGACACCTTCGTGGCGGCCTACCAGGCGAGCATCCTCGGAGTGATCGGCGTTTAAGCCCCGTAGGAGCGGACCTTGTCCGCGATAGCCGGACGTCCCGGCGCGATTCGCGGATGAGATCCGCTCCTACGCCACCCACCCACGCCATTCCCTGTAGGAGCGCGCCCTGCGCGCGATTCGCGGGCAGGGCCCGCTCCTACGGTTCCAGGAAAGCACGGTCGTAGGAGGACTCCGTCCGCGATAGCCGGACGTCCCGGCGCGATTCGCGGATGAGATCCGCTCCTACGCCGCCCCACCCGCACCATTCCCCTGTAGGAGCGCGCCCTGCGCGCGATTCGCGGGCAGGGCCCGCTCCTACAGATTGCCGGGGAGCACGATATTCCTCCCCCGTAGGAGCGGACCTTGTCCGCGATAGCCGGACGTCCCGGCGCGATTCGCGGATAAGATCCGCTCCTACGCCGCCCCACCCACGCCATTCCCTGTAATTGGATGGACTCACCCTCACCGAGGCGTCGAAGCGCCACGGTGGCATTCTAAGAAGCCAGCGACAGTGAGGGTGAGGCCATGAAAAAGCAT
>NZ_QGSL01000106.1:538064-591954 GCF_003176655.1 Pseudomonas sp. RW407
TTAGGGAGAGGGAACGAGGCCCATCCCCCACACCGCTACATCAGGCCGAACACCCTCAACGCACCTGCACCACCACCTTCCCGACAGCCCTCCGCTGCCCCAGGTGATCGATCGCTTCCCCAGCCCTCTCCAACGGATAGGTCTGCGAAACCAACGGCTTCAACTTGCCCTCCGCGAACCACTGGAACAGCTGCTGGAAGTTCGCCGCGTTGTCCTGCGGCTGGCGCTGGGCGAAGGCGCCCCAGAACACGCCGACCAGGGAAGCGCCCTTGAGCAGCGGCAGGTTGGCCGGCAGCGAGGGGATGGTCCCGCTGGCGAAGCCGACCACCAGCAGGCGGCCGTTCCAGGCGATGCTGCGGAAGGCTTCCTCGAACAGCTCGCCGCCCACCGGGTCGTAGATCACGTCCACGCCCTGGCCGCCGGTGATTTCCTTGAGCTTGTCCTTCAGGCTGCCCTCGCTGTAGTTGACCAGCACGTCGGCTCCCGCTGCCTTGGCCACTTCCAGCTTGGCGTCGCTGCTGGCCGCGGCGATGACCCTGGCGCCCATCGCCTTGCCGATCTCCACCGCCGCCAGGCCCACGCCGCCGGAGGCGCCGAGCACCAGCAGGGTCTCGCCCGGCTGCAGGTTGCCGCGCTGCTTGAGCGCGTGCATCGAGGTGCCGTAGGTCATGCCGAAGGCGGCCGCGGTGGTGAAGTCCATGCCCGCCGGGATCGGCAGCACGTTGTAGGCGCCCACCGCCACCTGCTCGGCGAAACTGCCCCAGCCGGTCAGGGCGATGACGCGGTCGCCGGGCCTGACGTGGGAAACCTTCTCGCCCACCGCGGCGACCACGCCGGCGGCCTCGCCGCCCGGGGCGAAGGGGAAGGGCGGCTTGAACTGGTACTTGCCCTCGATGATCAGGGTGTCGGGGAAGTTCACCCCGGCGGCGTGGACGTCCAGCAGCACCTCGTTCTTCGCAGGCGTCGGGCTGGCGATTTCTTCCAGCACCAGGGTTTCGGCGGGGCCGAAGGCTTTGCACAGCACGGCTTTCATCGGGGGTGTACTCCTTTCGTGTAATGCCCGGCAGTGTAGGAGTGGTAGGGCGGGGGGCAAATCAGTATGGTCCCGGCTTATGCCGCTGCATAACCGCCGGGCTTGGGCCGCGCGCCCGGTATGGCTATGCTTGCCGGCATCGTGCATGGAGAAGTCGCCTTGAAAGCCCTGATCGCCCTGACCCTGATGCTGTTCCTCGCCCCCGTGATGGCCTCGGAGGAGGAAGCCAAGCCGGAAGACGCCAACAAGCCGTTGTTCGTCGACCTCACCCCGGCCCTGGTCGGCAACTACGGCAGCGGGCCGAAGCTGAAGTACTACAAGGCCGACATCGCCCTGAAGGTCACCGGCAAGGAGGCCGAGGAGAAGGTCGAGCACCACGAGCCGCTGATCCGCAACCAGTTGATCATGCTGTTCGCCCAGCAGACCGACGAGACCCTCGGCAGCGTCGAGGCCAAGGAGAAACTGCGCCAGGAGGCGCTCAAGCAGGTACAGACGGTCCTCAAAGAAGAGGAAGGGAAGCCACTGGTGGACGATCTGCTGTTCAACAACCTGATCGTGCAGCCCTGAGACGGAGCAGGTTTCGCCCGTTATCCAGGTCTTTTCGGGCGGCTCTGACCTGTATCAAGGCCTTTTCCCCTCCCTTCGCTGAAGATCCCTACAAGATCGCTCGGAATGAGCGTTGATCAGGGGGTACGATGAAGGGTAATTCGAAACGCTGGCTGTTCCGTGGCGGCGTGCTCGCCGCCTGCGCGGTGGTCGCCGCCCTGGCCTGGCAGACGCTGAAGCCGAACGGGCTGGGCGAGGGCTTCGCCAGTGGCAACGGGCGCATCGAGGCCACGGAGGTGGACGTGGCCACCAAGCTGCCCGGCCGCGTGGCCGAGATCAAGGTGGACGAGGGCGACTTCGTCAAGACCGGCGAAGTGGTCGCGCGCATGGACACCCAGGTGCTGCAAGCGCAGCTGGCCCAGGCCCAGGCCGAGGTGCGCCAGGCGCAGAACGCCAAGCTCACCGCCGAATCCGTGGTGACCCAGCGCAACAGCGAGAAGAGCACCGCCGAGGCGGTGGTGGCGCAGCGCCAGGCCGAGTTCACCGCCGCGCAGAAACGCTTCACCCGCACCGAGCAGTTGGTCAAACGCAACGCCCTGCCGCAGCAGCAACTGGACGACGACCGCGCCGTGCTGCAGAGCGCCCAGGCCGCGCTGTCCGCCGCGCGTTCCCAGGTGATCTCGGCCCAGGCCGCCATCGAGGCCGGGCGTTCCCAGGTGATCGAGGCGCAGTCGGCCATCGAGGCCGCCACCGCCAGCGTCGCCCGGCTGCAGGCCGACATCGACGACAGCCTGCTGCGCGCCCCCCGCGACGGCCGCGTGCAGTACCGCGTGGCGCAGCCCGGCGAGGTGCTGGCCGCCGGCGGCAAGCTGCTCAACATGGTCGACCTGACCGACGTCTACATGACCTTCTTCCTGCCCTCCGCCCAGGCCGGCCGCGTGGAGCTGGGCCAGGAGGTGCGCCTGGTGATAGACGCGGTGCCGCAGTACGTGATCCCGGCCAAGGTCTCCTACGTCGCCAGCGTCGCCCAGTTCACCCCCAAGACCGTGGAGACCGCCAACGAGCGCGAGAAGCTGATGTTCCGCGTCAAGGCGCGGCTGGACCCGGCGCTGCTGGAGAAATACATCACCTACGTGAAGACCGGCGTGCCGGGCATGGCCTACCTGCGCCTGGACCCTGAGGCGCAGTGGCCGGAGCACCTGCAGATCAAGGTCCCGCAATGAGCGCCCGGCACGGCGCGGTGGCCAGCCTGGCCGGCGTCTCGCTGCGCTACGGGCAGACCCGCGCGGTGGACGACGTCAGCCTGGACATCCCGGCCAACCGCATGGTCGGCCTGATCGGCCCGGACGGCGTCGGCAAGTCCAGCCTGCTGGCGCTGATCGCCGGCGCGCGCAAGCTGCAGGACGGCCAGGTGCACGTCCTCGGCGGCGACATGCGCGACGCCCGCCACCGCCGCGCGGTGTGCCCGCGCATCGCCTACATGCCCCAGGGCCTGGGCAAGAACCTCTACCCGACGCTCTCGGTGTTCGAGAACGTCGACTTCTTCGGCCGCCTGTTCGGCCACGACAAGGCCGAGCGCGAGCGGCGCATCGCCGACCTGCTGCACAGCACCGGCCTTGCGCCCTTCGCCGAGCGCCCGGCGGGCAAGCTCTCCGGCGGCATGAAGCAGAAGCTCGGGCTGTGCTGCGCGCTGATCCACGACCCCGACCTGCTGATCCTCGACGAGCCCACCACCGGCGTCGACCCGCTGTCGCGCAACCAGTTCTGGGAACTGATCGGGCGCATCCGCGCCGGCCGCGAGGGCATGAGCGTGCTGGTGGCCACCGCCTACATGGAGGAGGCCGAGCGCTTCGACACCCTGGTGGCGATGGACGAGGGCAAGGTGCTGGCCACCGGCACCCCCGCCGAGCTGCGCGAGCGGACCGGCACCCACAACCTGGAGGCGGCCTTCGTCGCCCTGCTGCCCGAGCGCAAGCGCGCCGGCCACCACGCCCTGGTGATCCCGCCGCGCCAGCACAGCGAAGGCGCGCCGCAGATCGCCATCGAGGCCGAGGGCCTGACCTGCCGCTTCGGCGACTTCGTCGCGGTGGACCACGTCAGCTTCCGCATCGAACGCGGGGAAATCTTCGGCTTCCTCGGCTCCAACGGCTGCGGCAAGTCCACCACCATGAAGATGCTCACCGGCCTGCTGCCGGCCAGCGAGGGTAGCTGCGCACTGTTCGGCCAGCCGGTGAACGCCAAGGACATGGACACTCGCCGCCGCGTCGGCTACATGTCCCAGGCCTTCTCGCTGTATGCCGAGCTGACGGTGCTGCAGAACCTGGAACTGCACGCCAGGCTGTTCCACCTGCCGGCCGAGGCGATAGGCCCGCGGGTGGAGGAGATGCTCGCGCGCTTCGACCTCGGCAAGGTCCGCGACGAGTTGCCCGACAGCCTGCCGCTGGGCATCCGCCAGCGCCTGTCGCTGGCCGTGGCGGTTATCCACAAGCCGGAGATCCTCATCCTCGACGAGCCCACCTCGGGCGTCGACCCAGTGGCCCGCGACGGCTTCTGGCAGCTGATGGTCGAGCTGTCGCGGCGCGACGGGGTGACCATCTTCATCTCCACCCACTTCATGAACGAGGCCCAGCGCTGCGACCGCATCTCGCTGATGCACGCCGGCAAGGTGCTCGACAGCGACACCCCGCAGGGCCTGATGGACAAGCGCGGGCTGCCGACCCTGGAGGCGACCTTCATCGCCTACCTGGAAGAGGCCGCCGGCAGCGCCGCGCCGCCGCCCGAGCCGCCGGCGCCGGCCAGCGTCGGGCAGGCGCCGCACAAGCCGCAGCGCCAGCGCTTCAGCCCGCTGCGCCTGTTCAGCTATGCGCGGCGCGAATCCATGGAGCTGCGCCGCGACCCCATCCGCCTGACCCTGGCGCTGCTGGGCACGGCGCTGCTGATGTTCATCATCGGCTACGGCATCAACATGGACGTCGAGGACCTCTCCTACGCCGTGCTCGACCGCGACCAGACCACCACCAGCCAGGCCTACGCGCTGAACATCGCCGGCTCGCGCTACTTCATCGAGCACCCGGCGATCCGCGACCCCGACGACCTCGACCGGCGCCTGCGCAGCGGCGAGCTGAGCCTGGCGGTGGAAATCCCGCCGCACTTCGGCCGCGACCTCAAGCGCGGCGACGACCCGGCCATCGGCGTGTGGATCGACGGCGCCATGCCCACCCGCGCCAATACCGTGCAGGGCTACGTGCAGGGCCTGCACAGCAGCTACCTGGCCGACCTGGCCCGGCAGAGCGGCAACGCCGAGGCCAGCGCGGCGGCCAGCACCGAGGTGCGCTACCGCTACAACCCCGACGTGGAGAGCCTCAAGGCCATGGTCCCGGCGGTGATCCCGCTGCTGCTGATCATGATCCCGGCGATGCTCACCGCCCTGGGCGTGGTGCGCGAGAAGGAACTGGGCTCGATCACCAACCTCTACGTCACCCCGGTGACGCGCCTGGAGTTCCTGCTCGGCAAGCAACTGCCGTACATCGGCATGGGCATGGTCAACTTCGTGCTGATGCTGGCCATGGCGGTGCTGCTGTTCCGCGTGCCGCTCAAGGGCAGCCTGCTGGCGCTGAGCCTCGGCGCGCTGCTGTACGTGATCACCAGCACCGGCCTCGGCCTGCTGCTGTCGACCTTCATGAAGAGCCAGATCGCCGCGGTGTTCGGCACCGCCATCGCCACCATGATCCCGGCCATCCAGTTCGCCGGGCTGATCCACCCGGTGTCCTCGCTGGAGGGCGCGGCGGCGCTGATCGGCAGGCTCTACCCGACCAGCCACTTCCTGGTCATCAGCCGCGGCGCCTTCTCCAAGGCCCTGGGCCTGGCCGACCTGTGGCCGTACTACCTGCCGCTGCTGGCGGCCATCGGCGTGCTGACGCTGTTCAGCGTGCTCCTGTTGAAGAAGCAGGAGGACTGAGATGCGCAAGCTGGCCAACATCTTCAACCTGGGCATCAAGGAGTTCCGCAGCCTCGGCCGCGACTACGCGATGCTGATCCTGATCGCCTGGGCCTTCACCCTGGGCGTCTACAGCTCCGCCACCGGCGTGCCGGAGACGCTGCACCACGCGCCCATCGCGGTGGTCGACGAGGACCAGTCGCAGCTCTCCTCGCGCATCGTCAACGCCTTCCAGCCCCCGTACTTCCGCCCGCCGGAAATGATCGGCCACGCGCAGATGGACCGCGGCATGGACACCGGCCTGTACACCTTCACCCTGGACATCCCGCCGGACTTCCAGCGCGACGTGCTGGCCGGCCGGCAGCCGGCGATCCAGGTCAACGTCGACGCCACCCAGACCGCCCAGGCCTTCTCCGGCGCCGGCTACATCCAGAACATCGTCGCCACCGAGGTGCGCGAGTTCGTCAGCCGCTACCGCGCCGAGCCGAGCATGCCGGCGGAGCTGGCGGTGCGCATGGAGTTCAACCCGAACCTGACCCAGGCCTGGTTCGGCGCGGTGATGGAGGTGATCAACCAGATCACCATGCTGTCGATCATCCTCACCGGCGCGGCGCTGATCCGCGAGCGCGAGCACGGCACCGTCGAGCACCTGCTGGTGATGCCGCTGACCGCCTTCGAGATCATGCTGGCCAAGGTCTGGTCCATGGGCGTGGTGGTGCTGGCGGCGGCCGCGCTGTCGCTGCAGCTGGTGGTGCGCGGCTGGCTGGACGTGCCGATCAGCGGCTCGGTGGCGCTGTTCCTGCTGGGCGCGGCGCTGCACCTGTTCGCCACCACCTCCATGGGCATCTTCCTCGGCACGGTGGCGCGCTCGATGCCGCAGCTGGGCCTGCTGGTGATCCTCACCCTGATGCCGCTGCAGATCCTCTCCGGCGGCACCACGCCGCGCGAGAGCATGCCGGAGCTGGTGCAGAACATCATGCTGTTCGCCCCGACCACCCACTTCGTCAGCCTGGCCCAGGCCATCCTGTTCCGCGGCGCCGGGCTGGCCATCGTCTGGCCGCAGTTCCTGGCGATCATCGGCATAGGCGCGGCATTTTTCTGTGGGGCGTTGTGGCGGTTCCGCAGGACTATTTCGCAGATGGCGTAGGGGGCAGGTGCCCCGGGGGCGAACCCGGAGCGCGCCGGCAGTGAAGGTCAGGCGGCGTATAACGCGGAGCGTTATACGCCCTACGCCCGGCCTGTCTTCGTAGGAGCGGACGATTGCCCCGACCCCCGCAGCGGCACGGAAACCGTAGGGCGCATAACGCCTACGGCGTTATCCGCCAATGGTCCTGGACACCGCTGTTCGGCCGGCGGCGGATAACCGCGAACGGTTATTCGCCCTACGGTCGAGCACGGACGTAGGAGCGGACTCCGTCCGCGATTTGCCGATCGCCGGCCGGTGGCCAGGAGGATTCACAGCCGAGCGCGCTTCAGCGCTTGGCCAACCCAAGAATGATCTTCCACTGCTCCTCGCTCACCGGCATCACCGACAAACGGCTGCCGCGCTGCACCAGGGCCAGTTCCTCCAGCCCGGCGGCGGCCCGGAGGGTGGCCAGCGGCAGCACTTCCCTGAACGCTTCGACGAAACTCACGTCCCGCGCGCTCCAGGGGTTCTTCTCGGTGCTGGCCTTGGCGTCGTGGTAGGGGCTCTGCGGGTCCAGCGCGGTGGGGTCGGGGTAGGCCTCGCCCTCGATCCGGCCGATGCCGGCCACGCCCGGCTGCGGGCAGCTGGAGTGGTAGAAGAAGAACAGCTCGCCGGGCTGCATGCTGCGCACGAAGTTGCGCGCCTGGTAGTTGCGCACGCCATCCCAGCGCGCCTTGCCCAGGCGCTGCAGGTCGTGGATCGACAGTTCGTCGGGTTCGGATTTCATCAACCAGTGCGGCATGATCCTTGCTCCAGTTTCGCCGTTTTTGTGGGAAGTGGCTGACTCCGACGACTGGACCAGGCATGGAATTGCGAGACGCTTTCCATTGTCGGAGAATGCCGCCGTTTTTCAGCTTGGCACGCGCCGGACGGACCAAAAACCACCGCCGGCCATCGTTGACAGTTTGCCTGGAAGGGGGAGGCAATCGATGAAGCGTAAGCCCGATCTGTTGTGGGTGCTGGTGATCCTGTTCGGCCTGGGTGTCGTCACCACCGGTTACACCCAGAGCCTGTGGGACCGCCAGGGCGAGGTTCCGGTCCAGGTGACCAAACAGCCCTGATTCACCCCGCCGGGCGCCGCAGGGAACGCGGCGCCTGTGCGAGCGCGCCGTACCAGCCGGCGTCGCTGACGATGCCCTGCAGCGGCACATCCCAGCTGGCCAGGTCCAGCCTGTCCACCTTCTGGCATTCGTGCGCCAGGCCCAAAAGTGTCGGTTTGCGCCAGATTTTGCGCCTGCCCAGGTACGCCAGGGTGCGGTCGTAGAACCCCTTGCCCATCCCCAGGCGCCCACCCCGTTCGTCGAAACCCACCAGCGGCAGCAGCACCAGGTCCAGCGCCCAGGGCTCGCGCTGGCGGCCACGGTCCGGCAGCGGCTCGGCGATGCCGTAGCGGTTGTTCCGCCAACGCTCGCCGTTGCCGACGCGCTGGAAGGTCATGTGGGTGTGCGGCCAGCGGCTGAGCACCGGCAGGTAGGTGGCCTTGCCGCGTTTCTGCGCGGCCTTGAGCAGCGGGCGCGGGTCGATCTCGCCGTCGGCGGGCAGGTACAGGGCGATGTGGCGGGCGCGGCGAAACAGCGGGTGTTGCGCCATGCGGCGCTGCAGGTCGCGGGCGGCCTGGCGTTGCTGTTGCGCGCTGAGCTGGCGGCGGGCCTGGCGCAGCAGGCGGCGCAGGGCGGCGCGGGAAAGGTCTTGGGCGTGGATCATGGCAGGAGGAAAGCTCCCCGGACATGCCGCTGTCGGGTTAGCCCTTGAACCCGAAAGTTCAAGGTGGCGGTTGCAGTAGGCTTTAAGGCTTTCCGTCGTGCGGACATGCACACCAGCCCAACTGGCAACCTCCGTTGTTGCGATTATCGGCTCAGGGACATCACCGACTGGCCAACACACCAGGGAGCGTGGCCAGTATACCCCAGGGTTTTCTCCGGGGTCAGTCTTCCCGCCCGGGCTGATCGGTGGTAAGGGCGCGGTCCACGCGTTCGAGCAACTCGCGCACGCGTTCGCGGGTGCTGCTGTGCTCGTTGTCCATGCGCTCTTGCTTGTGCAGCAGGTCGTGGGTGATGTTCAGCGCGGCCATCACGGCGACGCGGTCGGCGCCGATGACCTTCCCGCTCGAGCGGATCTCGCGCATCTTGCTGTCCAGGTAGCGCGCGGCGCTTTCCAGGTTGACGCGCTCCTCGGCGGGGCACGTGATGCAGTATTCCTTGTCGAGAATCTGCACGTTCAGGGTGTTCGTCTGGCTCATGAGTCCTGCTCCAGGGCTTTCAGGCGCAAAATCATCGCTTCGACCTTGTGGCGCGCCAATTCGTTCTTCTCGATCAGATGAGCGCGCTCCTCGCGCCAGCTCTTCTCGTTGGCCCGCAGCAGCCGGTTCTCCGCCTTGAGCTGTTCCAGGCGCTGGAGCAGGAGGTCGAATTTGGCGATCAGCGTTTGCAGGTCGGCGTCTTCCATGGGCTCTCGCTTGGGCAAGGGGATGACCGGAAACTATACAGGGTGCGGCAGCGCACCGGGCTGCCCGACACGCCGTCGCATGGTCTGAGCGCGCCCGGCGGTGCTAGGATAGCCACTCTCATTCTATGCATAGCGCCTGGTGGCGCCTAGCGTCGATATTCAGGTCCCGCGCATGTCCACAGTAAATTCCGCCTACACCGCTTTCGCCAACCTGCTCGCCGAGGCGGCCCTGCCGATCTCGCCCGCGGAACTGCACGGCCACCTGCTCGGGCGCGTCTGCGCCGGCGCCGGCTTCGACCAGGGCGAGTGGCTGCAGGCCGCCGCCGAACTGCTCGGCGGCGAACTCAGCGAACGCCTGCAGGCAGCCCTGGGCGGCCTGCTGGGCATGGTCCAGCAGGACCTGAGCGCCGGCGAGATGGCCGTGGTGCTGATGCTGCCCAACGACGACGCCCCGCTGGCCGAGCGCGCCCAGGCCCTGGGCCAGTGGTGCCAGGGCTTCCTCGCCGGTTTCGGCCTGGCGCTGCGCCAGGCCAGCCTGTCCGACGAGGCCGACGAAGTGCTCCAGGACATCGCCGCCATCGCCCAGGTCCAGGGCCAGCTGGAAGAGTCCGAGGACGGCGAGACGGACTACATGGAAGTCCAGGAATACCTGCGGGTCGCCCCGCTGCTGCTGTTCTCCGAATTCGGCAAGGTGCCGGCGCCGGCCGACAAACCCTCCCTGCACTGAGGTAGCTGCATGATCCGTATCGCCAAACCGGAATACGCCCGTCGGCGCAAGGCGCTGATGGCGCAGATGGAGCCCAACAGCATCGCCATCCTGCCGGCGGCGCCGATGTACATCCGCAACCGCGACGTCGAGCACGTCTACCGCCAGGACAGCGACTTCCAGTACCTCACCGGCTTCCCCGAGCCGGAAGCGGTGATGGTGCTGATCCCCGGCCGCGAGCATGGCGAATACGTGCTGTTCTGCCGCGAGCGCGACCCCGAGCGCGAACTCTGGGACGGCCTGCGCGCCGGCCAGGACGGCGCGGTCAGGGACTTCGGCGCCGACGACGCCTTCCCCATCGGCGACATCGACGACATCCTCCCCGGCCTGATCGAGGGCCGCGACCGCGTCTACTACGCGCTGGGCGCCAACCCCGAGTTCGACCGCCGGCTGATGGACTGGATCAACGTGATCCGCTCCAAGGCCCGCCAGGGCGCGCAGCCGCCGAACGAGTTCGTCGCCCTCGACCACCTGCTGCACGACCTGCGCCTGTACAAGAGCGCCGGCGAAGTGAAGGTGATGCGCTACGCTGCCGAGGTTTCCTGCGGCGCCCACATCCGCGCCATGCAGGCCTGTCGGCCGGGGCTCTACGAATACCACCTGGAGGCCGAGCTGGAATACGCCTTCCGCCTGGGCGGGGCGAAGATGCCGGCCTACGGCTCGATCGTCGCCACTGGGCGCAACGCCTGCATCCTGCACTACCGGGAGAACGACGCGCAGATCAGGGACGGCGACCTGATCCTGATCGACGCCGGCTGCGAGATCGACTGCTACGCCAGCGACATCACCCGCACCTTCCCGGCCAACGGCAAGTTCAGCCCCGAGCAGAAGGCCATCTACGAGCTGGTGCTGGAGGCCAACATGGCCGCCTTCGACTACATCGCCCCCGGCCGCCACTGGAACGAGGCCCACGAGGCCACCGTGCGCGTCATCACCGCCGGCCTGGTGAAGCTCGGCCTGCTCAAGGGCGACGTCGACGAACTGATCGCCAGCGAAGCATACAAGGCCTTCTACATGCACCGCGCCGGCCACTGGCTGGGCATGGACGTGCACGACGTCGGCGAGTACCGCGTCGGCGGCGAATGGCGCGTGCTGGAACCGGGCATGGCGATGACCGTCGAGCCAGGCATCTACATTTCCCCGGACAACACCAGCGTGGCCAAGAAATGGCGCGGCATCGGCGTGCGCATCGAGGACGACGTAGTGGTGACCAAGAATGGTTGCGAAGTGCTGACCAACGGCGTGCCCAAGACCGTCGCCGCGATCGAGGCGCTGATGGCCGAAGCCAAGGCCCAGGCGGCCTGAGATGCAACGCGCGAACCTGGCGATCATCGGTGGCGGCCTGGTCGGCGCCAGCCTGGCGCTGATCCTGCAGGCCGGCGCCCGCGAGCGCGGCTGGCGCATCGTGCTGGTCGAGCCCTTCGCCCCCGGCGATGCCTACCAGCCCAGCTATGACGCCCGCTCCTCGGCGCTGTCCTTCGGCAGCCGGCAGATCTACGAGCGCCTGGGGGTGTGGCAACGCATCGCCCAGCGCGGCGCGCCGATCAGCCAGATCCACGTGTCCGACCGCGGGCGCTTCGGCTCCGCGCGCCTCACCGCAATGGAGGAGGGCGTGCCGGCGCTGGGCTACGTGGTGGAGAACGCCTGGCTCGGCCAGTGCCTGTGGCAGGCCCTGGACCACGAGGTGGTGAGCTGGCGCTGCCCGGCCGAAGTGCGCCGCATGGAGGCCCTGGACGACGGCTACCGGCTGACCCTGGACGACGACTCGCTGCTGGACTGCGACCTGGCCGTGCTGGCCGACGGCGGCCGTTCCGGCCTGCGCGAACAGCTGGGCATCGGCGTGCGCGAGGCGCCCTACGGGCAGACCGCGCTGATCGCCAACGTCAGCCCCAGCGAGGAACACCGCGGCCAGGCCTTCGAACGCTTCACCGAACAGGGGCCCATGGCCCTGCTGCCGCTGCCGGACAACCGCTGCGCGCTGGTCTGGACGCGCCCGCCGCGCGACGCCGAGCGCCTGCGCGAGCTGCCCGAGCGGCAGTTCCTCGACGAGCTGCAGGCCACCTTCGGCTACCGCCTGGGCGGCTTCCGCCAGGTCGGCGCGCGCTACTGCTACCCGCTGACCCTGAGCGAGGCCGAGGAACAGGTGCGCCCGCACCTGGTGGTGCTCGGCAACGCCGCGCACAGCCTGCACCCCATCGCCGGCCAGGGCTTCAACCTGTCGCTGCGCGATGCCCAGGCCCTGGCCGACCAGCTGCTAGGCGCGGACGCCGCGCCCGGCGACTTTGCGGTGCTGCAGCGCTACCTGGACGCCCAGCGCCTGGACCAGCAGATGACCGTCGGCTTCTCCGACCGCGTCACCCGCCTGTTCTCCAACGCCCAGCCGGTGCTGGCCACCGGGCGCAACCTGGGCCTGCTCGGCCTCGACCTGCTGCCGCCGGCCAAGCGCTGGTTCGCCCGCCAGGCCATGGGCCTGGGCGCGCGGCCGGTCTAGGGAGCGGCGATGTCCTCAGGCAAGATGGCCCGCCGCGCCCGCCTGCTGCGCTTCGGCCTCAACCTCTACCCGCCGTATATCGGCGCCGGCGTGCGGGTGCGCCACATCAGCCCGGACTTCCGCGAAGTGCGGGTGAAGATGGTGCTGTCCTGGTTCAACCGCAACTACGTCGGCACCCAGTTCGGCGGCAGCCTGTACAGCATGACCGACCCCTTCTTCATGCTCATGCTGATGGAGAACCTGGGGCGCGACTACATCGTCTGGGACAAGGCCGCCAACATCGAATTCATCACCCCGGGCAAGGGGCCGGTGTACGCCGAGTTCCGCATCGACCAGCAACTGCTGGACGAGGCCCGCGAGCGCACCGCCGACGGCGGCAAGTTCCTGCCCAGGCTGCACGCCGAGGTGCGCGACGGCGAGGGCACGCTGGTCGCGCGGGTGCAGAAGACCCTCTACATCAGGCTCAAGCCGCGCCTGCGCAAGGCCGGCTGACGACATGGAAAAAGGAATGCAGATGCACGCGGATCTGGTGATTGTCGGGGCGGGGATGGTCGGCAGCGCGCTGGCCCTGGCGTTGCAGGGCAGCGGCCTGGAAATCCTGCTGCTCGACGGCTCGCCGCTGAGCGTGAAGCCCTTCGACCGCGCGGCGCGTTTCGAGCCGCGCGTCAGCGCCCTGTCCGAGGCCAGCCGGCGCATCCTCCAGCGCCTGCACGCCTGGGACGGCATAGTCGCGCGGCGCGCCGAGCCCTACCGCGAGATGCACGTGTGGGACGGCTCCGGCACCGGCCAGGTGCACTTCAGCGCGGCCAGCGTGCATGCCGAGGTGCTCGGCCACATCGTCGAGAACCGCGTGGTGCAGGACGCCCTGATGGAGCGCCTGCACGACACCACACTCGGCCTGCTGCCCGGCGCGCGCCTGGAGCAGCTGCGCCATTCCGGCGACGACTGGCTGCTGACCCTGGCCGACGGCCGGCAGATCCGCACGCCGCTGGTGGTCGCCGCCGACGGCGCCAACTCCGCCGTGCGCCGCCTGGCCGGCTGCGCCACCCGCGAGTGGGACTACCTGCACCACGCCATCGTCACCAGCGTTCGCTGCGAAAAGCCGCACCAGGCCACCGCCTGGCAGCGCTTCACCGACGACGGCCCGCTGGCCTTCCTGCCGCTGTCCCGCGGGGGCGATACGCACTGGTGCTCGATCGTCTGGTCGACCACCCCGGAGCAGGCCGAACGCCTGATGGCGCTGGACGACGACGGCTTCCGCGCCGCCCTCGGCCAGGCCTTCGAGCATTGCCTGGGCGGCATCGAGCAGGTCGACCCGCGCCTGTGCATCCCGCTGCGCCAGCGCCACGCCAAGCGCTACGTGGAGCCGGGCCTGGCGCTGATCGGCGACGCCGCGCACACCATCCACCCGCTGGCCGGGCAGGGCGTCAACCTGGGCTTCCTCGACGCCGCGGTGCTGGCCGAGGTGCTGATGCACGCCCACGCCCGTGGCGAGCGCATCGCCGACGAGCGCGTGCTGAGCCGCTTCGAGCGCCGGCGCATGCCGCACAACCTGGCGATGATGGCGGCGATGGAAGGCTTCCAGCGCCTGTTCCAGGCCGACCCGCTGGCCGTGCGCTGGCTGCGCAACGCCGGCCTGCGCCTGGTCGACCGCCACCACGAGGCCAAGGGCCTGTTCGTCCGCCAGGCGCTGGGGCTGTCCGGCGACCTGCCGGCGCTCGCTCGCGTCTGAGGCGCCGCGACCCCGTGTCGCGGGGTGGTGAAACACCCGGTCACAAAGGCCGGCTCCGGGGCTAAATGAGGTTCCTTATCATCTGGAACCTCATTCCGCTACCCAGGAGCCGCCAGCATGTCGGTACGCAAAGGCCTTCTCGCTTCCCTCGCCCTCACCGCCCTGGCCGGCACCGCCCAGGCCGCCGACGAGGTGGTGGTCTATTCGTCGCGCATCGACGAGCTGATCAAGCCGGTGTTCGACGCCTACACCCGGAAGACCGGCGTGCAGGTGAAGTTCATCACCGACAAGGAAGCGCCGCTGATGGCGCGGATCAAGGCCGAAGGCGCCAACACCCCGGCCGACCTGCTGCTCACCGTGGACGCCGGCAACCTCTGGCAGGCCGAGAAGATGGGCATCCTGCAGCCGTTCGACTCGCCGGCCCTGGACGCCAACATTCCCCCGCAGTACCGCTCCGGCACCGACAGCTGGACCGGCCTGTCGCTGCGCGCGCGGACCATCGCCTACTCCACCCAGCGGGTGAAGCCGGAGGAACTCTCGACCTACGAGGCCCTGGCCGACAAGCAGTGGGAAGGCCGCCTGTGCCTGCGCACGGCGAAGAAGGTCTACAACCAGTCGCTGACCGCCACCCTGATCGAGACCCACGGCGAGCAGAAGACCGAGCAGATCCTCAAGGGCTGGGTGGGCAACCTGGCCACCGACGTGTTCTCCGACGACACCGCGCTGCTCCAGGCCATCGCCGCCGGCCAGTGCGACGTCGGCCTCGTCAACACCTACTACTACGGGCGCCTGCACAAGCAGAAGCCGGACCTGCCGATCAAGCTGTTCTGGCCGAACCAGGCCGACCGCGGCGTGCACGTCAACCTCTCGGGCATCGGCCTGACCAAACATGCGCCGCACCCCGAGCAGGCAAAGGCCCTGGTGGAATGGATGACCGGCCCCGACGCCCAGGCCCTGTTCGCCTCGCTGAACCAGGAATTCCCGGCCAACCCCAAGGTCGCGCCCTCCGAGGAAGTGGCGGCCTGGGGCAGCTTCAAGGCCGACAGCATCCCGGTGGAAGTCGCCGGCAAGCGCCAGGCGGAAGCCATCAAGCTGATGGATCGGGCAGGGTGGAACTGATGGCTGCAGGCGGCAGGCTACAGGCTGCAGGCCAGAGCGACGGAGCCGTGGCCTGCTTCCCCTGTAGGAGCGAGCTTGCTCGCGAACCCGGGCCGCGTGCCGAGGCGTTCGCGAGCAAGCTCGCTCCTACGAAAAGCCCGCCCCCCGCTCTTTGCCTGCAGCCTGCCGCTTGTAGCCTGCAGCCCGAATAACCATGTCCCGCCGCTGGTATCCCATCACCTTCTCCATCGCCGCCCTGGTGGCGTTGCCGCTCGTCGTGCTGGCGCTGAGCTGGGGCGAGGTCGACACGGAAATCTGGGCGCACCTGTGGGACACCCAGTTGCCTCGCCTGCTGGGCAACAGCCTGGTGCTGGTGCTCGGCGTGGGCGTCGGGGTGACCGTCCTGGGCACCAGCCTGGCCTGGCTCACCGCGCTCTGCGAGTTCCCCGGGCGGCGCTGGCTGGACTGGGCGCTGATGCTGCCCTTCGCCATCCCGGCCTATGTGCTGGCGTTCGTCTTCGTCGGCCTGCTGGATTTCGCCGGGCCCTTGCAGAGCCTGCTGCGCGAGTGGTTCGGCAGCGGCCTGCGGCTGCCGCGGGTGCGTTCCACCGGCGGGGTGATCCTGGTCCTGGTGCTGGTCTTCTACCCCTACGTGTACCTGCTGGCGCGCGGCGCCTTCCTGGCCCAGGGCCGCGGCCTCACCGAGGCGGCGCGGGTGCTCGGGCTGTCGCCCTGGCGGGCCTTCTGGCGCGTGGCGCTGCCCATGGCGCGGCCGGCCATCGGCGCAGGGCTTGCGCTGGCGATCATGGAGACCCTGGCCGACTTCGGCGCCGTCTCGGTGTTCAACTTCGACACCTTCACCACCGCCATCTACAAGACCTGGTACGGCTTCTACAGCCTGTCCAGCGCCACCCAGCTGGCCAGCCTGCTGCTGCTCGGGGTGTTCCTGGTGGTGCTCGGCGAGCGCCACAGCCGTGGCCGCGTCGTGCCCAGCAGCGAGAAGCCGCGCACCGCGCCGCTGTACCGCCTGCGCGGGTTCAAGGCCTTTGCCGCCAGCGCCTGGTGCGGCCTGGTGTTCGCCTGCGCCTTTGCCATTCCCGTGGCACAGTTGCTGGTGTGGTGCTGGCAACGCGGCCGCTTCGACCTTGACGAGCGCTACTGGGGCCTGCTCTGGCACAGCCTCGGCCTGGGCGCCACGGCGGCGGCGCTGTGCGTGGCGGTCGGCCTGCTGCTGGCCTTCGCCCGCCGCCAGGCGCCGGCGAGGCCGGTGCGCGCCGCGGTGGGCCTGGCCAACCTCGGCTACGCGGTGCCCGGCTCGGTGCTGGCGGTGGCGATCATGCTGGCCTTCAGCTGGATGGACAACCACTGGGTGATCCCGCTCTCCAGCGCCCTGGGCGGCGCCGGCAAGCCGCTGCTGCTGGGCAGCCTGGGGGCGCTGCTGCTGGCCTACCTGATCCGCTTCCTGGCGGTGGCCGAGGGCCCGCTGGAAAGCACCCTGGTGCGCATCCGACCGTCCTTCGCCGAGGCTTCGCGCAGCCTCGGCGTGGCGGGGCCGGCGCTGTTCGCCCGCGTCTACCTGCCGCTGCTGGCGCCGGGGCTGATGAGCGCCGCGCTGCTGGTGTTCGTCGATGTATTGAAGGAAATGCCGGCTACCCTGCTGATGCGTCCCTTCGGCTGGGACACCCTGGCCGTGCGCGTGTTCGAGATGACCAGCGAGGGCGAATGGGCCCGGGCCGCGCTGCCGGCGCTGAGCCTGGTACTGGCCGGGCTGCTGCCGGTGGTGCTGCTGATCCGCCGTTCCGCGGCCAGCGCGGCGGGGCGCGACTCGGCCGTCGGCCGAGGTGTCCAGGCTCCCGCCTAGCGGCTACAATGCGCCGGTTTCGTGCGGGCCGCCCTCGCGCTCCGCATCCGCCATTCCCGGAAGGAGAACACCCATGGGACAGCGCACCCCGCTCTACGACCTGCATGTCGCGCTCGGCGCGAAAATCGTCGATTTCGGCGGTTGGGACATGCCTCTCCACTACGGCTCCCAGGTCGAAGAGCACCACCAGGTCCGTCGCGACTGCGGCGTGTTCGACGTCTCCCACATGACCGTGGTCGACGTCACTGGTCCGCAGTCCAAGGAATACCTGCAGCGCCTGCTGGCCAACGACGTCGAACGCCTGCAGGTGCCCGGCAAGGCGCTGTACAGCGGCATGCTCAACGAGCGTGGCGGGGTGGTCGACGACCTCATCGTCTACCTGGGCGTGTACGGCTACCGCGTGGTGGTCAACGCCGCCACCCGCGAGAAGGACCTGGCCTGGATGCAGGCCCACACCGAGGGCTTCGAGGTCCAGCTGCACGCGCGCCCGGACCTGGCCATGCTGGCCGTCCAGGGCCCCAACGCGCGGGACAAGACCGCCGAGTTGGTCAGCTCCTCCCGCGCCACCCTGATCCGCGAACTCAAGCCCTTCCAGGGCAAGGCCGATGGCGACTGGTTCATCGCCCGCACCGGCTATACCGGCGAGGATGGCCTGGAGATCATGCTGCCGGCCGCCGAGGCGCCGGGCTTCCTCAACGAACTGGTGGGCGCCGGCATCGCCCCCGCCGGCCTGGGCGCGCGCGACACCCTGCGCCTGGAAGCCGGGATGAACCTCTACGGCCAGGACATGGACGAGGACATCTCGCCCCTGGCCGCCAACATGGGCTGGACCATCGCCTGGGAGCCGGCCGATCGCGACTTCATCGGCCGCCAGGCCCTGGAGGCCCAGCGCGCCGCCGGCGACCAGCCGAAGCTGGTCGGCCTGGTGCTGGAGGAGCGCGGCGTGCTGCGCGCCCACCAGGTGGTGCGGGTGGCCGGCATCGGCGAAGGCGAGATCACCAGCGGCAGCTTCTCCCCGACCCTCGGCAAGTCCATCGCCCTGGCCCGCCTGCCGGCGGCCACCGGCGACCGCGCCGAGGTGGAAATCCGTGGCAAGTGGTACCCGGTGCGCGTCGTTCAGCCGAATTTCGTGCGTCATGGCAAGGCCCTGATCTAAATTGCATAGGCGACCCATCGTCGCCGTTGCCCCGTCCCCGAGGAAAACAAGATGAGCAATATTCCCGCCGACCTGCGTTACGCCGCCAGCCACGAGTGGGCGCGCCTGGAAGCCGACGGTACCGTCACCGTGGGCATCTCCGACCATGCCCAGGAAGCCCTGGGCGACGTGGTCTTCGTCGAGCTGCCGGAACTCGGCAAGCAACTCAACGCTGGCCAGGAAGCCGGCGTGGTGGAATCGGTCAAGGCCGCTTCGGACATCTACGCCCCGGTCGGTGGCGAGGTGATCGCCATCAACGAGGTCCTGGCCGACACCCCCGAGGAAGTCAACAACGACCCCTACGGCTCCTGGTTCTTCAAGCTCAAGCCGAGCAACCCGGCCGAGCTGGACAAGCTGCTCGACGCCGCCGGCTACCAGGCCGCCTGCGACGCAGACGCCTGATCGCCCTGCCGACCCCCACAAGGCCCCGCTCAGTCGGGGCCTTGTTCTTCCACCCTGGCCTATCCTGTGTTGATCGTGCATTCCCGATCGAGGTCCAGGCCATGTCGAAAAGCCCTTCGCTGTCCCAGCTGAACCAGCCCGATGCCTTCCTGCGCCGCCACCTCGGCCCCGACGAGGCGGAGCGACGGACGATGCTCGAGGCCCTGGGCGTCGCCAGCCTCGACGACCTGATCGTGCAGACGGTGCCCCCGGCCATCCGCCTGAACCGCCCGCTGGAGCTGCCGCCGGCGCTGGACGAGCAGGGCGCCCTGGCCAGGCTGCGCGGCTACGCCCGGCAGAACCAGCTGTGGACCAGCCTGATCGGCACCGGCTACTACGGCACCCTCACGCCCACGGTGATCCTCCGCAACGTGCTGGAGAACCCCGGCTGGTACACCGCCTACACCCCCTACCAGCCGGAGATCGCCCAGGGCCGCCTGGAGGCGCTGCTGAACTTCCAGCAGCTGACCATCGACCTCACCGGCCTGGACCTGGCCAGCGCCTCGCTGCTGGACGAGGCCACCGCCGCCGCCGAGGCCATGGCCCTGGCCAAGCGCGTGGCCAAGGCCAAGAGCAACCTGTTCTTCGTCGACGTGAACTGCCACCCGCAGACGATTTCCGTGGTGCGCACCCGCGCCCAGGCCTTCGGCTTCGACCTGGTGCTGGACGAGCTGGACAACCTGGGCCAGCACGCGGTGTTCGGGGCGCTGCTGCAGTACCCCGACAGCCGCGGCGAGGTCCGCGACCTGCGCCCGCTGATCGACGCCCTGCACGCCCGCCAGGCCATCGCCTGCGTCGCCGCCGACCTGCTCAGCCTGCTGCTGCTCACCCCGCCGGGCGAGCTGGGCGCCGACGTGGTGCTGGGCAGCGCCCAGCGCTTCGGCGTGCCCATGGGCTACGGCGGGCCCCACGCGGCCTTCTTCGCCACCCGCGACGAGTTCAAGCGGGCCATGCCCGGACGGATCATCGGCGTGTCCCGCGATGCCCGCGGCAACACCGCGCTGCGCATGGCGCTGCAGACCCGCGAGCAGCACATCCGCCGCGAGAAGGCCAACTCCAACGTCTGCACCTCGCAGGTGCTGCTGGCCAACATCGCCAGCCTGTACGCCGTCTACCACGGCCCCGAGGGCCTCAGGCGCATCGCCCAGCGCGTGCACCGGCTCACCGCGATCCTCGCCGCCGGGCTGTTCGCCAAGGGCCTCAAGCGCGTCAACGCGCATTTCTTCGACACCCTGACCCTGGAAGTGGGCGCGCAGCAGGCGGCCATCCTCGAACGCGCCCGTGCGGCGCGCTACAACCTGCGCATCGTCGGCGAGGACCGGCTGGGCGTCAGCCTGGATGAAACCTGCCGCGCCGAGACCGTCGCCACCCTGTTCGACATCTTCCTCGGCGCCGGCCACGGCCTGAGCATCGCCGTGCTGGATGCCGGCGATCTCTCCGACGGCATTCCCGGCACCCTGCAGCGCCGTTCCGGCTACCTCGGCCACCCGGTGTTCAACCGCCACCACAGCGAGACCGAGATGCTGCGCTACCTGCGCCAGCTCGAAGGCAAGGACCTGGCGCTGAACCAGGCGATGATCCCGCTGGGCTCCTGCACCATGAAGCTCAACGCCACCAGCGAGATGATCCCCATCACCTGGCCGGAGTTCGCCAACCTGCACCCCTTCGTGCCGCGCGAGCAGGCCGAGGGCTACCGCCTGATGATCGACGAGCTGGAGAGCTGGCTGCGCACCATCACCGGCTTCGACGCCATCTGCATGCAGCCCAACTCCGGGGCCCAGGGCGAGTACGCCGGGCTGCTGGCCATCCGCAGGTACCACGAGAGCCACGGCGAGGGGCACCGCAACGTCTGCCTGATCCCGTCCTCGGCCCACGGCACCAACCCGGCCTCGGCGATCATGGCGAGCATGCGCGTGGTGATAGTCGAGTGCGACAAGGGCGGCAACGTCGACCTGGAGGACCTCAAGCTGAAGGCCGCCGAGGCCGGCGCCCAGCTGGCCTGCCTGATGATCACCTACCCCTCGACCCACGGCGTGTACGAGGAGGGCATCCGCGAGATCTGCGAGGTTATCCACAGCCACGGCGGGCAGGTGTACATGGACGGCGCCAACCTCAACGCCCAGGTCGGCCTGGCGCGGCCGGCGGACATAGGCGCGGACGTCTCGCACATGAACCTGCACAAGACCTTCTGCATCCCCCACGGCGGCGGCGGGCCGGGCATGGGCCCGATCGGCGTGAAGCAGCACCTGGCGCCGTTCGTCGCCAACCACCCGGTGATCCGCATCGAGGGGCCCAACCCGCTGAACGACGCGGTCAGCGCCGCGCCCTGGGGCAGCGCCAGCATCCTGCCGATCAGTTGGATGTACATCGCCATGATGGGCCCGCAGCTGGAGGATGCCACCGAGGTGGCCATCCTCAACGCCAACTACCTGGCCCAGCGCCTGGACGGCGCCTTCCCGGTGCTCTACCGCGGGCGCAACGAGCGCGTGGCCCACGAGTGCATCCTCGACCTGCGGCCGCTCAAGGCGCAGACCGGCATCAGCGAGGAAGACGTGGCCAAGCGCCTGATGGACTATGGCTTCCACGCGCCGACCATGTCCTTCCCGGTGCCCGGCACGCTGATGGTGGAGCCCACCGAGAGCGAGTCGCTGCACGAGCTGGACCGTTTCGTCGAGGCCATGCTGAGCATCCGCGCGGAGATCGCCAAGGTCGAGACCGGCGAATGGCCGGCCGAGGACAACCCGCTCAAGCGCGCCCCCCACACCCTGGCCGACGTCACCGGCCCCTGGGAGCGCCCCTACGGCATAGCCGAGGCGGTGACGCCCAGCGAACACACCCGCGCCTTCAAGTACTGGCCGGCGGTGAACCGGGTGGACAACGTGTTCGGCGACCGCAACCTGTTCTGCGCCTGCGTACCGGTGGACGAGTACCGGGAGTGAAGGCAGCCGCCCGGGATGTGGCGGGGCATTTTCGTAGGGCGGATAACGCCTACGGCGTTATCCGCCGTTACCCTCAAGCTCCGGTGTTCCGGCCGGCGGCGGATAACGCTTCGCGTTATTCGCCCTACGGTTCGGGCGGGTTGCAGCTCCGTAGGATGGCGTTGAGCGCAGCGATACCCATCGCCACGGCACACGGCATTACTGCGCCACACCCTCCTGGCTCATCAGGATGGCATTGGCCAGCTCCATGTCGCTGCGTTGCTGCAGCTCCGGGTGATCGCTGCGCAGGCGCTGCAGCGCGGCTTCCAGGTAGGGGCCGCGGATGGCGCCGTCGCTGGCCACGTAGCTGCCGGCGTCGTCGCGGGCGGCGAGGATCAGCTTGTGGTCGTGCTTGAAGGTCAGGTAGGTCGAGGCGGTGGTGGCCCCGGAGGAGATGATGTCGCGCCAGAAGCCGTCGGCCATGGCCGGGGCCAGGGGCAGCAGGCTGAAGAGGGCGAGGATGCCGGTCAGTTTGAGCATGCGCATGGGAGTTTCTCCTCCGTAGGTCCGCATGCTTCTGTGAGCTGCAACTGCGCCGGGGAGTTCAGGGAAACTGCTCGGCGGTAAGTTCCGGGCCCGCGCCGATGGGCCCGGAGCATCTGATTCAGGGCGCCTCTCGACCGCCAAGGATGGCGCTGGCCAGCTCCAGGTCGCTGCGCTGCTGCAACTGCGGGTAGTCGCTGCGCAGGCGCTGCAGTTCGGCTTCCAGGTAAGGGCCGCGGATGGCGCCGGCGCTGGCGACGAAGCTGCCGGCGTCGTCGGCCAGCGGGCCGACCAGCTTGTGGTCGTCGCGGCTGGTCAGGTAGCTGGAGGCGGTGGTGGCGCCGGTGGACAGCACGCCGCGCCAGAAGCCGGCGTCTTCGGCCTGGGCGCCGGCGAAGGGAAGGGTGGACAGGGCGACGGCCAGGGCCGCTCCGGGGATACGCATGGGTGCTCCTTGGGTGACTGCGTTCGCGTCCCCTCAGAGTGCCTGCCCGCCGGCGAGTTCCGGAGCGCCCGGTGGAATCGGGCGCTTCCGAACGGCGCCGTCATTCGCCCTTGAGCGCCGGGTCGTCGGGGTTCTGCTGCTCCAGCTCGGCCAGTTGCATCTGCACCTTCTCCAGCTGGCCGATCTCGCGCAGGTAGGCGATCAGCGCCAGGCGTGCGTCGCGGTTCGCCGGCTGGCGCTGCAGCAGTTGCTCCAACTGGCGGCAGGCAGCGTCGGCCTGGCCGCTGTCGTGCAGGCCGATGGCCAGGATGTAGCGGAACTGCGCGCTGTCCGGGGCCAGGCGCACCGCCTCCTGCAGTTCCTTGAGCGCTGCGTCGCGCTGGCCCTGGCGGATCAGCGCCAGACCCAGGGCGTGGTGCAGCAGGCCCGACTGCGGGTGGCGCTTGAGCGCGCCGTCCAGCAGCTGGCGGGCTTCGTCGGGGCGCTGGCGGGCTTCCAGCCACTGGTAGAGGCTGACCAGCGCCGGCAGGAAGTCGGGGTCGCGCACCAGGGCCGCGCGCAGCGCCGGCTCCACTTCGGCGTCGCGGCCGGTGACCTGGTAGAGCATGGCGCGGTTGAGGTTGGACTCGGCGCGCTCGGCCAGGCTCAGCTGGACTTCCTCGTACTCCTTCAGGCCCTTGGCCAGCGGCGCCTGCAGCCCGGCGCGCACTTCCGGCGGCAGTTGCGCCAGCTGCCAGGTGGCGGAGAGGCGCACGGCGCGCAGCGGGTCGTCCAGCAGCGGCGCCAGCAGCAGCGCCTGGCGCGGCGGGCCGGCCAGGGCGGCGACCGCGCCTATGGCGGCGTTGCGCACCTGTGGGTCGGCGTCCCGCAGGCCCTGGCTGGCCAGCTCCAGGGAGCGCGAGCTGGGGTAGGCTGGCAGTTCGGCGAGCAGGGTGGCGCGGCGGATCGCCGGCAGTTCGTTGCTGGCCAGCAGCAGGTGCAGCGCCCGCGAGGCGCCGGGCTGGCCGTTGCGGGCCTTCCACAGGGTGTCGTCGTAGCGCGGCACGCTGCCGGGCTGCTTCGCGTCGCTGGCGTACCACAGGCGGAACTGCTCGGCGACCTTCGAGGCGCTGTCGCGGTGGCAGCCCATGCAGGCGTCCGGCGCGCCTATCTTCTGCGCGTGCTGCGGGTCGGGGATGCTGAAGCTGTGGTCATGCCGGTAGTGGTTGACCATGTAGTACTTGCCCGGCATGTGGCAGGCGGTGCACTGCGCGCCCGGAGTGCCGGGTTCGTGGTGATGGTGCTCGGGCGAGTCGTAGTCCTTCGCCAGCAGGCCCTTGCCGTCGATGCCCGGGCGCACCGGCTTGCCGGCCTTGTTGTGGCACTGCAGGCAGAGGCCGTTGCCGGCGATCTTCACCTGGCCGCTGTGGGGGTTGTGGCAGTCGGTGCACTTCACGCCCTTCTCGAACATCTTGCTCTGGGTGAAGGAGCCCCACTCGAAGACCTCGTCCTTGATCTTGCCGTCGATCTGGTACAGCTCGCGGGTCAGCAGGCTGGGCAGGTAGTCGTCCATGAACCGGTGGCGGTGCTGGAAGCCGTCGCCCAGCGGCGCGCGGCGGGCGTGGCAGCGCGCGCAGTTCTCCACCAGCTCGCTGGCGGCGGTGCTGGCGCCCAGCGGCTTGTCGAAGCCGCGGCTGGCGTCGCCGTCGGGCTTCTTCGCCCATTCCAGGTGGCGCGAGGCCGGGCCGTGGCAGGCCTGGCAGCCGACGCCCAGGCTCTGCCAGTGGCTGGCGAAGGCGTTCTTGTCGGCGTCGAAGTTGCGCTTGAAGTCGGTGGTGTGGCACTCGATGCACATGAAGTTGGCGTTCTGCGTCGGGCGCGTCCAGTGCAGTTCGTCCTTGAAGTCGACGTGCTGCCCGGGGTTGAGCTCGAACCAGCGGTGCTTCTGGGTATCCCAGGCCACGCCCAGGGCCTGCAGGCGGCCGCCGGGGTATTCCAGCAGGTACTGCTGCAGCGGGGCCACGCCGAAGGTGTAGGCCACCTTGAAGTCCGCCGGCTTGCCGTCGGCGCCGGGCGTGTTGACCCAGAATTCCCCGCCCTTGCGGAAGAAGCGGGTGCTTTCGGCCTCGCCCTTGAACTTCGCGTCGGCGAAGTCGCCCAGCACGTTGGCCTCGCTGGCCACCTGCATCGCCTTGTGGTGGTGCGAGCCCTGCCAGTCCTGGAACTGGCCCTGGTGGCAGCCCTGGCATTGCTGCTCGTCGACGAAGCCGGCTTTCGGTGCCTCGGCCACCACGGGCTTCGCCGGGGGCGCGGGCGGGGCCGCGATGGGCAGCGACGGGGCGCTGTGTTCCACGTACCACCAGGCGGCGGCGCTGGCCAGCAACAGCACGGCGACCAGCGCGGTGGCCAGGTTCCGCGCCAGGCGCGGGGTGGAGGGGGTGTGGGCCGGTGCGGCCCCTTTCCGGTCTTTCTTCTTGGCAGGCTTCTGCATGCGGACGTCCGTTGTTCGGGCAGGCATGTATCACGGTGGCAGCAGCTTCAGTGACAGCCGGGGGGATGTCAAACCCCCGGCCGGGGGGTGGCCGGCTTCACCCTTGAGTGTGAGGCCAGGTTCAGGGCTGGCGGATGGCAGCGACCCGGGCGCTGTCCACCTTCACCGCCGGGTTGCCGAACTGCGTCGTGAGGTAGTTGACCAGGGTGGCGATCTGCTGGTCGTCGAGGGCGCCGGCGAAGCCGGGCATGAACACCTCCTGCCCGGCGCTTTCGCGGTGTACGCCGGTGAGCACGACTTGCACCAGGTTGTCCGGCTGCCGTGCGCCCACCGTGGTGTTGCGGCTGAGCATGGGGTAGTAGGCGTCCTTCGTGCCCTGGCCGCTCCAGCCGTGGCAACTGGCGCAGTTGCCGAGGAACAGCCGGGCGCCGTCGTCGCGGGCCTGGGCGTCGAAGTCCTCGCCGCGCAGCGCCACCAGGTCGTCGGCGGGCTCGCCCCAGGCGAAGCGCGGCTTGCGCTCGCCGTCGCCGACCGCCCTGACGCTGCGCAGGTAGCCGGCGATCGCCTGCAGGTCGTCGGGCCGCAGGTACTGGAAGCTGTGTTCCACGGCTTCGGCCATGGGCCCGGCGGCCTGGGCCTTGCCGGGCAGGCGGCCGCTGCGCAGGTACTGCGCCAGCTCGGCATCGCTCCAGCCGCCGATGCCGCTGTGGGTGTCGCTGGTGATGTTGTAGGCGTACCAGCCGCCCAGGGCGGCGCCGGAGAGGTAGCCGGCGGCCTTCTCGTCCAGCGCCTTCTCCTGGAAGGCCAGGCCGCGCGGGGTGTGGCAGGTGCCGCAGTGGGCCAGGCCCTGCACCAGGTAGGCGCCGCGGTTCCAGGCCTCGCTCTGCTTCGGGTTGGGCTGGAAGGGGCGGTCGTCGTGGAACAGCGCGTTCCAGAGGGCCAGCGGCCAGCGCATGTTCAGCGGCCAGGGGATGTCGCTGTCGCGGTTGGCCTGGGCCACGGCCTCGACGCCGCCGCGCAGGAAGTAGGCGTAGAGGGCCTGCATGTCCGCATCGTCGATCTTGGCGTAGGCGGTGTAGGGCATCGCCGGGTAGAGGTGCAGGCCGCCCTTGGCCACGCCTTCGCGCAGGGCGCGGGCGAAGTCCTCGTAGCTGTAGGCGCCGATGCCGGTACGCGGGTCGGGGGTGATGTTGGTGGAATGCACCGCGCCCAGCGGGGTGGTCAGCGGCAGGCCGCCAGCGAAGGGCTGGCCGCCGGGGGCGGTGTGGCAGGCCGCGCAGTCGCCGGCGCGGGCCAGATATTCGCCGCGCTGCAGCAGCTCGGCCGGCGCCGGGTCAAGGGCCGGGGCGGCCCGGGCCAGGCAGGGCAGCAGGAGCAGGGCGGCCAGCAGGCGGGCGGACATGCTCAGGCCTCCCCTTTCAGGCGCTCGGCCAGGCGCAGGGCGAGGGCGGCGAGGGTCAGTGTGCAGTTCACCGAGCCCACCGTGGGCATCACCGCGCTGCCGGCGAGGAACAGGTTGGGGTGGTCGTGGCTGCGGCAGTCGCGGTCCACCACCGAGTCGCCGGGGTCGTCGCCCATCAGCGCGGTGCCGGCGATGTGGTTGTTGTTGGCGAAGCTGTCTTCGAACTGCACCTCGCTGCCGCCGAGCAGCCGGGCGGCATGGGCGTAGACCTCGCGGGTGTGCGCCGCGCTGCGGCGCACGTAGTCGTCCATGGCGTAGGTGAACTCCGGCTTGGGGATGCCCAGGGCGTCGCGCTCGCTGGCGCTGGGCAGGATGCGGTTCTCCGGGCGCGGCAGGATCTCGTGGAAGCTGTCGAAGCGCACGAAGCGCGCGGCGCGCTCGCGGATCTGCGCCTCCAGCTCGCGGCCCGGCAGCAGCGGGCCCTGGCGGATCAGCTCGGCGGTCACCTGGTCGACCCGCGAGAGGTTGGACAGGTGGATCTTCTTCGCCGCGTACTGGCTGCGGAAGGCGCCGTCGCGGAAGCCGACCATCGAGGTCATCTCTTGCGGCCCGCGTCCGGGCCAGAGCTTCTCGCTGGCGTAGAAGCGCACCGCGGTGCCGGGGTGGTCCATGAGGTTGCGGCCGACCATGCCCGAAGCGTTGCCGACCTCGGACATCAGCATCAGCTTGGGCGTCTCCACGCCGTTGGCGGCGAGCACGAAGACCTTGCCCTCCACCCGCGTCTCGTTGCCCTGCGGGTCCTTGCAGAGGGCCGCGACCAGGCGCCCGCCATCGCCCTTTTCCAGCTGGAACACCACGCTGTTGTCCATCAGCCGGGCGCCGGCGGCCTCGGCCTTCTCGACGTGGACGATGCCGTTGTACATGGCGCCGATCGGGCAGATCGGCATGCAGTTGTTGTTGCCGCAGCAGGTCGGCCGCTGGTCGTAGGGGCGGCTGTTGCGCGCCACCGGTTCGGTGACCACGCGGTAGCCGTTGGCGTTGAGCACGTCCTTCACCCGCTGCTCGTTCCACGACAGCGGCAGCGGCACCATGGGGTAGGGCTGGCTGCGCGGCGAGCCCAGGTCCTCGTCGGCCGGGCCCCAGACGCCGAGGGCCTGTTCGGCGCGCTGGTACCAGGGCTCCAGCTCGGCATATTCGATAGGCCAGTCGCGGCCCACGCCGTACAGGCTGCGCAGCCTGAAGTCGGCCGGCAGGAAGCGCCAGGCCGAGGCCGCCCAGTGCCAGGTGGTGCCGCCGACCACGCGCAGGTACTGCACGTCGTAGGGGTGCTCGCCTTTTTGCACCAGGTAGTGGTTGTCCGGGTGGTACTGCGGGTGCGGCGCGTGGGCCATGGACGGGTAGGGCGCCTGGTTGTCGGACTTGTCGGCCTGGTTGCGGAAGCGCTCGACGATCTCCCAGCGCGACAGCCGCGGGCCGGCCTCGAGGATCAGCACGTCCTTGCCGGCCAGGGCCAACTGGTGGGCGACCAAGGCGCCGGCGACGCCGGAGCCGACCACCACGTAGTCGGCGCTTTGCGTGTCGGCCATGCTCAGGCCCCCCGCTCGACCGGTTGCGCGGCCCAGAAGCCCGGCTGGTTGCTGCAGTAGCTGCGCGGCAGCAGCACGTCGTCCACGGCGCGGAACATCAGGGCGCCCTCGTAGGTGACCAGGCTGGGGCGCTCGTCCTCGCCGACGTAGCCCAGGTACCAGGCGGCGAGGATCTGCCGGGCCAGCCACTGCTGGCGTTCGCCCCAGCGCTGCGGGCCGTCGCCCAGGCGCGCCTGCAGCTCGCCCAGGCTCTGGGCGAGGGCGGTGTCGCGCTGCGCCAGGGCCAGGTACAGGCGCTGGCCGATGCGCTCGTCGAGGTTGCTGCGGCCGGTCAGGCGCTGCGACAGCGTCATGAAGGTCGCCAGCTCCGCTTCGGCCTGGGGCGTCAGCGCGGCCCAGGCCAGGGCCGCAGGGCCCAGCAGCAGGCCGCCGGCCACGGCGCCGCCGCAGGCCATGGCCAGCAGGCGCCGGCGGGACAGGGAAAAGCGTGGCTGGTCTGGCATGCGGACCTCTCGTTCAACAGGCAGCGGCGGCCCGGGGCCGCGGAGGGATCACGGTGTCGCGGGCCGGGTCGTGCCCGGCCTTCTGGCTTATCGTCGGCGCGCTCCAACCAAGGGTGGCGATACGCGGGCCTGCCCCTTAGTATTGCGGCATCTCGCGATTCTGCAGGGCGAATGCGCCCGCGCCGAACCTTCGGCGTGCCTCGCGGACCTCTCTACGACACGGGTTTTCCATGAAACAGTACCTCGACCTGATGCGCCACGTGCGCGAGCACGGCACCTTCAAGAGCGACCGTACCGGCACCGGCACCTACAGCGTGTTCGGCCATCAGATGCGCTTCGACCTGGGCGAAGGCTTCCCCCTGGTGACCACCAAGAAGTGCCACCTGAAATCGATCGTCCACGAGCTGCTGTGGTTCCTCAAGGGTTCGACCAACATCGCCTACCTGAAGGAAAACGGCGTCTCCATCTGGGACGAATGGGCCGACGAGAACGGCGAGCTGGGCCCGGTCTACGGCTACCAGTGGCGCTCCTGGCCGGCGCCGGACGGCCGCCACATCGACCAGATCGCCAACCTGATGACGATGCTGAAGAACAACCCGGACTCGCGCCGGCTGATCGTCTCGGCCTGGAACCCCGCGCTGATCGACGAGATGGCCCTGCCGCCGTGCCACGCGCTGTTCCAGTTCTACGTCGCCGACGGCAAGCTCAGCTGCCAGCTGTACCAGCGCTCGGCGGACATCTTCCTCGGCGTGCCCTTCAACATCGCCAGCTACGCCCTGCTGACGCTGATGGTGGCGCAGGTCGCCGGCCTGCAGCCGGGCGACTTCATCTGGACCGGCGGCGACTGCCACCTGTACGCCAACCACCTGGAGCAGGCCGACCTGCAGCTGACCCGCGAGCCGCTGCCGCTGCCGACCATGAAGCTCAACCCGGCGGTGAAGGGCCTGTTCGACTTCCGCTTCGAGGACTTCGAACTGGTTGGCTACGAAGCCCATCCGCACATCAAGGCGCCCGTGGCGGTCTAGAAGGACGCTCCGCAGGCTACCTGGTCCGTAGCCTGTGGACTTGCTGCCGGAGCCCCTTGCGGGGCTAGGTCGTTCTGAGCCAGAACGCTGCCCCATGCTTCTCTACGCCTTTCATTCTCTCGTCGGCCCAGAGGTCGTTCAGTAACTGCATGCTCTCGGTGCAGTAGTAGAGGTAAACCAGAGGTAGTTCGATCTCCAGCCTGTTCATCCCGCCCAGCAAGTAACAGCACAGTAGATACTGTTCGTTGTAGAAGCGGTCCGCCCATTCGTTGGGGTAGTCGAATGGGAGGTAGATGTCGTGTATGCCAATGGTTATGCCGGCACGCAGGGTGGGAAGTATCTCTGTGAAGAAGACCGTCACATCGGAATTCTGGAATGACCGATGGCTGTTGTCGATAAAGAAGACATCCCCCTCCTGAAGCATCGAAAAGAAGCCTGTATCCAGCTCCTCCAGCGGAGCCCTGACGACTTCATCGCAAATGACATCTATCTCGGCACGGGGACATGGGTCTATCGAAATGATCCTGGTTTGCAGGTCATGGTCCTTGATGGCCTGGCGGACGAACTTCGTCGAGTTGCCCGAACCGACCTCGACGTAGTGGCGGGGGTTCCCGAGGGCCGCATAGCCGTAGAGCGAAAGGGCGTCGGCGCCAGGCAACCAGCCATTTATCCAGTTGGGCGCCTGCGGCCTGTCCTTGTTGAAATCCCTGCTTATTTCACAAAGCTGCTCCTTGAGTGATATAAATCTATTTAGTTTGTTTTCTATTTTTGTTTTGTTTTCAAGGTAGTGCTTGTCTAGTAAGTATCTTACTGGAGAGTTTTCCAGGCTGTCTCTTCTTTTGGGGGAATATGTAGAGTAGTCGTTGATTATGATTTTGCTTTTCATAATGCCTATTTTGGTTTGACTGTTATGGACCTTGTTATGATGTTGTTGTCTTCGTTTGATTCTTTTATTAGATTTTGGTCATCGATCAATGCTCCTATTTGATGCGTTCCTAGCGTAGAGTTCCATAAGCTCTCATTGGTGCCGATTATTATTTTTTCACCAGGTTCTAAGCTTGTTTTTACACCGCCCCATTGGCAGTGCATTGCTTCGGGACATATGCCGTTGATGGTGTATAGAACGCCTATCCAATCATTTGGTGTGGTAATATTCCCTATGTTTTCAACTTCCACGGAGAGAGCTAGGGGGCTTCCCACAACTGGCGATGATGGGCTCCAATGTAGGCTGGTAGGAGTGAGGTCTGGCTTGTTTTGAATGTTTATTTTTCTTGAAATAGTGTTATTGATTTTTTTGCTTCAACTGCATATTTTTGGTCATCGACCAATGCTGTGATCTTGTGTGTGCCTGCTTCTGCTCGCCAAGAGCCATTGCCGTTAATTGAAATTTTTTTTGTTTCTCCAATCGCTAAAGAGCTCGTTGTTCCTCCCCACATGCAGCCTGAGGCTGGGCATTTGCCATCAATTAAAAGCAAGACTCCAATCCATTGGTTTGGTAGCTCTCTGCCTCCTATGTTTTTTATCTCTGCGGAAAATTCAACAGGCTCGCCTGGGAGGAAGTCTTTAGGGGTATTTGATAGCTTTGTTATAATGAGGTCGGGTAGATTTTTTAGGTGTTCTATTGTTGATTCTGCTATTTCCCTGCAGTTGTCTGTCGAGTATTTGAAGTCTGGTTTGTTTTCTGGCCAATAGGCAAAGTATGAAACCCCTAGGCTGGGTGTGGATGTGTTTCCAAAGGTGCTTTTTATCGCCTGATACAAGGCGGGTTGAAATTGCTCGTTAAAATAAGGGGATGCGCATGCTTCTGTATTGTAGGCAGGAAAGGTGTATATATATTTGTTTTTGTGTAAATTATTTCTTTTTAGTTTTTCAAATGTGTCTATGAGCGCTCGAATATCTCCATCATATATCTCTAGGAATGTTGCATCTTGAATGTTGGTGCTCATCGTTTCTTTGATGTTGTCGTCACTCAAACTCCAGAAGGTGTTGGAAACTAGTACTGGTCTTTTTTCTTTGTTTGTATCTAGGCTTCTGATTTGCTTGTAGATTAGCTCTTGGAATTCTTTGCAGATTCCTTTCTTTCCTGTCTGGGAGATAGTAATTGCCGGTTCGTCGAATGTGTAGTAGCCGGAGATAGTGTCGTTGGATAAGCCCAAGGATGTTATTGATTTAAGTATGTCCTTTGTTTCGTCTGGTAAATACTCACTCCCTTTCGCACATACGCTGGGTGACCTTAGACTCCACGTGTCGTGGAGTATCCCAGATATATCTATTATTAGTTCGAATCTGGATAAGGTAGGGTCTGAGCGAAAATTGACTATTTTGGTTTGTATCTCGTTTATGGAGTATCCTTTCACTGCAATGGTATTTATACCTGCGTCGCGGAGAGAGCTTAAATCTTCACGATACTTCTGAGTGATGGCTTTAGGTATGCTTGCATAGAGCATATTTATTTCTTTTGGCTCTGCAGATTGTGCCTGTGTGGGAAGAAATGCTGCAGTGGTTACGAATACCGAGTTTATTATTTTCTTAACGATATTCCCGGGCATTTTTTTACTCCTTGAAAACTCGGATTTTATAGTCTTTCCATGTAGGATGTTTCTCGTTGTCGTGTGTAATTATTCTTTAGGTTTGAACTAGATATCTTATGCAATTAAGTTTGGGGCTAATTCGAGACTAATGCTGCTTTGGGTCCTACTCCGATCTGCATTCCTATTCACCCAATGAATAAGAGTTTCGCCTGGCGGTATATGGTTTCGCGATTCTGGGCTACATTGCTATGCTGCGAAGGCTGGCCGTCACTGGCGGCCTATGGATTTTCCGCAATACAACGACAAGATCGGGAAACGTCATGCAGCCTTTCAGCTTCGCCACCACCGTGCAGATCCTCTGCGAGAGCGGCTCCGCCGCCCGCCTCGGCGCGCTTTGCCGGGAGCGCGGCGCGGCGCGCGTGCTCATCGTCAGCGACCCCGGCATCACCCGCCTGGGCTTGCTCGACGGGGTGCTGCCGGGGTTCGCCGCCGCCGGGGTGGCGGTGCGGGTGTTCGACCAGGTGCTGGCGGACCCGCCGGAGGCCGTGGTCCTGCAGGCCGCCATGCAGGCGCTGGAGATGGGCGCGCAACTGGTCGTCGGCTTCGGTGGCGGCAGTTCCATGGACGTGGCCAAGCTGGTGGCGCTGCTGGCCCACCCGCAGGCGACCCAGGCCCTGCCGGAGCTGTTCGGCGTGGGCAATGCCCGCGGCCCGCGGCTGCCGCTGATCCAGGTGCCGACCACCGCTGGCACCGGTTCGGAAGTCACCCCCATCGCCATCGTCACCACCGGCGCCACCACCAAGAGCGGCGTGGTCAGCCCGCACCTGCTGCCGGACCTGGCCCTGCTCGATGCCGACCTGACCCTCGGCCTGCCGCCGGCGGTGACCGCCGCCACCGGCATCGACGCTATGGTCCACGCCATCGAGGCCTATACCAGCAAGCTGAAGAAGAACCCGCTGTCCGACCTGCTGGCCCGCGAGGCCCTGCGCCTGCTGGCGCAGAACCTCGATGCGGTGGTGCACCACGGCGCCAACCGCGAGGCGCGCCAGGCCATGCTGCTGGGCGCCTGCCTGGCCGGCCAGGCTTTCGCCAACGCGCCGGTGGCGGCGGTGCACGCCCTGGCCTACCCGCTGGGCGGGCACTTCCACATTCCCCACGGCCTGTCCAATGCCCTGGTGCTGCCGGAGGTGATGCGCTTCAATGCGCCGGCCGCCGCTGCGCTGTACGCGGAGCTGGCGCCGTTGCTGCTCGGCGAGCGTCTGCGCGCCGGCGACCGCGACGGCCTGGTCGAGCAGTTCATCGACGAACTGGCGGCCCTCAGCCCCCGCTGCGGCCTGCCTTCGCGGCTGCGCGATGCCGGCGTGCCGGAGCACACGCTGGTCGTGCTGGCCAGCGACGCCATGCAGCAGCAACGCCTGCTGGTCAACAACCCGCGCGAGGTCGGCGAGGCCGATGCCCTGGCGATCTACCGCGCCGCCTACTGAGGACGACATGAGCGAACACCCCAGCCGCGCCGACTACCGGCACTTCCAGCCGATCACCACGCGCTGGCACGACAACGACGTCTATGGCCATGTGAACAACGTGACCTACTACGGCTTCTTCGACACCGCGGTGAACACCTACCTGATCGAACGGGGCGGGCTGGACATCCACGATGGCGAGGTGGTCGGCTTCGTGGTCAGCTCCAGTTGCGACTACTTCGCCCCGGTGGCCTTCCCCGAACGCATCGAGGTCGGCCTGCGCGTCGGCAAGCTGGGCAGCAGTTCGGTGCAGTACGAGCTGGCGGTGTTCCGCGAGGGCGAGGAGCTGGCCTGCGCCGCCGGGCGCTTCGTGCACGTCTTCGTCGAACGCGCGAGCAACCGCCCGGTGCCGATTCCCGCCGGCCTGCGCGAGGCTATGCAGGCGTTGCTAGTCGGCTGAGGCCAGGTCTCGTCATATTCCTGCAGGAGCGCGCAGCGGCAGGCACGGCCTCTCGTAGGAGCGAGCTTGCTCGCGAATGAGCCCCCGCTGCGGAACCTGTTCGCGAGCAAGCTCGCTCCTACGAAGAGCAGCCCGGCGACGGTTCAAACACGGCGCCCCGTAGGATGGGTTGAGCGAAGCGATACCCATCGCCATGGCCGCATGGGTTTCGCCAAGGCTCAACCCATCCTACGAAGAGCACCCCGGCGCGGCCATCGGTGCCGGCCTGGGCGGCGTAGCCGGCACAGATCCGCTACGGTCAGGGGCGCCAGGCACCATGAAAAACGCCGTTTCCCCCTATGGAGGAAATGGCGTTTTTGTCTTGCCCGAGCGACCGCTGGCTCAGTCGCGGTGCTTATGCTTGCGCTTGTGTTTGTGCTTGTGGCCGCCGTCGTGGTGGTCGTCGTCATCGGCCAGCGAGCTGCCCACCGCGCCGCCGGCTGCGCCGCCCAGGCCGGCGCCGATGGCTGCGCCGGTGGAGCCGCCGACCTTGTTGCCCAGCACCGAGCCGCCGGCCGCGCCCAGGCCGCCGCCGATGGCGGCCTCGGTCTTCTTGCCGTCCTTGGCGCCCACGGCGCCGCCAGCCGCACCGCCGACGCCGGCGCCGATGGCCGCGCCGGTGCTGCCGCCCAGGGCGCCGCCGACGACATTGCCCAGGGCACCGCCCAGGCCGCTACCGACCGCCGCGTTGGTGTTGTCGCCGGCCAGGGCGTACTGGCTGGCGACCAGGCCGAGGGCCAGGGCCGAGAGAGTCTTGCGCATGTTCTAACCTTTCAGAGGGGGAGCGTCGGAAGCATTGTTCCGAACGCAAAACAGCCGGACAAGGGTGTCCGGCTGAGCTGCAGGGTTTATCGCGGGGCGCCTGCCCTGGGTCAATCCCAGTGCTTGTGGCGACGATGGTGCTTGTACCAGCCGCGATGACGGCCATTGTCATGCCAGTGGCGACGGTCGTCGTAGCGGGCGCGGCGGTAGCCGCGGTAGTCGTCGTCATCGTCGTGGCGGTTGCTGTCGGCATAGTGGTTGCCCAGCGCGCCACCGCCGCCGCCGCCCAGGGCCGCGCCGATCAGGCCGCCGGTGCTGCCGCCGATCTTGTTGCCGATGACCTGGCCGCCGGCTGCTCCGAGGCCACCGCCGATGGCCGCTTCGGTCTTGTTGCCATGGCGGGCGCCGACCGCACCGCCGGCCGCGCCACCGACACCGGCGCCAATGGCTGCGCCGGTGCTGCCGCCGACCGCCTGGCCGACGACGGTACCCAATACCCCGCCCAGGGCGCCACCGACGCCGGCACGGGTGTCGCCGTCCGCGAAGGCGGAACCACCGACCAGCGCAAGAGACAACAGGAGCATCGAGGAGTACTTCATAGAGAGGTTCTCTGTGTGGATGTTGGCGCCGATGCTGCTGTTGCGTGACAAGGCTTACAAGCCTCTGCCGACGAGTGACGCGACTTTCATCAAAAAATGCAAGTATTTGATTTAAGGACAGAACTTTTTCTATTTCGGGCTGTCTGAATGACATTCCGAGGGTACGAATTTCGCGTGTTATTCACACAAAGTGCTGTTGCAATGATGGCATTTCACGCGATGAGGGCGCACTCGAAAACCTCAGGCCGGCCTCGGACCTTCCCATCGAATTTTCCGGACGAACGCGCAGGGCGGATGAGCCTTCGTGGCCATCCGCCCATGGCTTGCCCCCGCCTCAGAGGATGCGGCCGTCGTCCCGGGCGTTTTCCAGGCGTACCGCGACGAACTTCGAGGTCGGGGTGAAGCTGCCCTCGCCGTGGCTCTGCAGCGGCACCAGCGGGTTGGTCTCCGGGTAGTAGGCGGCCGCCTGGCCCGCGGGGATGTCGAAGGCCAGCAGGGTGAAGCCGCTGACCCGCCGTTCCACGCCATCGTCCCACAGCGAAACCATGTCCACCTTCTGCCCGGGCTCGAAGCCCAGCCGGCGGATGTCCGCCTCGTTGGCGAAGACCACCTCGCGCTGGCCGCGCACGCCGCGGTAGCGGTCGTCCAGGCCGTAGATGGTGGTGTTGTACTGGTCGTGGGAGCGCAGTGTCTGGAGGATCAGGTGGGGGCGCTCGCCGGTGCGGCGCACCTGTTCCGGCAGCAGGTCCTCGGGTAGCGGCGCGGCACTGAAGTTGGCCAGGCCGCTGGCGGTGTTCCAGCGCCGCTCCCTGGCCGCGTTGCCCAGGTAGAAGCCGCCGGGGTGCTTCAGCCGCTGGTTGAAGTCGGCGAAGCCGGGGATGGTGTCGGCGATCAGCTCGCGGATGCGGTCGTAGTCGGCGATCAGCGCGTCCCAGTCCACCGGGTGGTCGCCCAGGGTGGCCTTGGCCATGCCGGCGATGATCGCCGGTTCCGAGCGCATCTGCGCCGACAGAGGCTCCAGCTGGCCGTAGGAGGCGTGGAGCATGCTGAAGGAGTCTTCCACGGTCACCGCCTGCGGGCCGCCGGCCTGGCGGTCGATGTCGGTGCGGCCCAGGCAGGGCAGGATCAGCGCGTCCTCGCCGCAGGTCAGGTGGCTGCGGTTGAGCTTGGTGCTGATGTGCACGGTCAGCGCGCAGCGCTGCAGGGCGCTGTGGGTGCGCGGGCTGTCCGGCGTGGCCTGGGCGAAGTTGCCGCCCAGGCCGATGAAGACCCTGGCCTGGCCTTCGAGCATGGCGTTGATGGCCTCTACGGTGTTGTGGCCATTGTGCCGCGGCACCTTGAAGGCGAAGCGCTTCTCCAGGGCGTCGAGCAGCGCCGCCGGCGGCCGGTCGTTGATGCCCATGGTGCGGTCGCCCTGCACGTTGCTGTGGCCGCGCACCGGGCACAGGCCGGCGCCGGGCCGGCCGATGTTGCCGCGTAGCAGTTGCAGGTTGACCACTTCCTGGAGGGTCGGCACCGAATGGCGGTGCTGTGTCAGGCCCATGGCCCAGCACATGATGACGCGCTCGGCGCGGCGGTACATGGCCGCCGCCGCCTCGATCTCGGCCAGGCTCAGGCCCGACTGGCGCTCGATGGCGTCCCAGGCGGTGGCATCCAGTTCGGCCAGGTAGGCCTCGACGCCGTGGGTGTGTTCGGCGATGAAGGCGTGGTCGAACACCGCCGGCTCGCCCTTGGCCTGGGCCTCGCGCTCCCACTGCAGGAGGAACTTGGCCATGCCGCGCACGGCGGCCATGTCGCCGCCCAGGGCGGGGCGGAAGAACGCGGTGTTCAGCGGTTCGGAACCGTTGGTCAGCATCTCCAGGGCGTGTTGCGGATGCTGGAAGCGTTCCAGGCCGCGCTCCTTGAGCGGGTTGAAGGCCACCACCTGGGCGCCGCGCTTCACCGCCTCGCGCAGTGGTTCGAGCATGCGCGGGTGGTTGGTGCCGGGGTTCTGGCCGAACACGAAGATGGCGTCGGCGTGCTCGAAATCGTCGAAGGTGACGGTGCCCTTGCCGACCCCGACGCTCTGCCCCAGGGCCACGCCGCTGGCCTCGTGGCACATGTTCGAGCAGTCCGGGAAGTTGTTGGTGCCGAAGGCGCGGACGAACAGCTGGTAGAGGAAGGCCGCCTCGTTGCTGGCCCGGCCGGAGGTGTAGAACTCGGCCTGGTCGGGGCTTTCCAGGCTGTGCAGGTGTTTCGCCACCAGGGCGAAGGCCTCGTCCCAGCCGACCGGCACGTAGCGGTCGCTGGCGCGGTCATAGCGCATCGGCTCGGTCAGCCGGCCCTGGTACTCCAGCCAGTAGTCGCTCTGCTGGCGCAGTGCGCTGACGCTGTGGCGGGCGAAGAAGGCGGCGTCCACGCGGCGCTTGGTGGCTTCCCAGTTCACTGCCTTGGCGCCGTTCTCGCAGAACTTCACCCGGCCGTCCTCGGGGGAGTCGCCCCAGGCGCAGCCGGGGCAGTCGAAGCCGCCGTTCTGGTTGGTCTTGAGCAGCGCGCGCAGGTTCTTGAACGGCTGCTTGCTGTCCAGCCAGAAGCGCGTGACGCTGATCAGCGCGCCCCAGCCGGCGGCCGGGCCCTTGTAGGGTTGGTAACGGGGGTTGATCGGTTGCAGGCTCATCGGGATGTCGGGCGTCAGTGGGAGGCCGGCGCCGGGCTGTAGACCCGCGGCGCGTTGTGATGGGGGAGGTGGATCAGGTTCAGCCGGTGCCGGCGCGCCCACTCGACGGTGAGCGCGGTGGGCGCGGACAGGCTGACCAGGGTGGCTATGCCGGCGCGCACGGCCTTGTGGATAAGCTCCAGGCTGCAGCGGCTGGTGACCACGGCGAAGCCGTCGCGGCAGTCCAGGCGCCGCCGCTTGAGCGCGCCGATCAGCTTGTCGAGGGCGTTGTGCCGGCCGATGTCCTCGCGGCAGAGGGCGACCTGGCCGGCGCCGTCGACATGGAGCGCCGCATGCAGCGCGCCGCTGCGCCGCGCCAGCTTCTGCACCTGGTCGATGCGCTGGCGCAGGCCCAGCAGGTGGGCCGCCGGCGGCAGCGGCGCCGGCTCCAGCGGACGCAGTTCGGGCAGTGCCTGCTCGAGCGCCTCCACGCCGCACAGGCCGCAGCCGCTGGTGCCGGCCTGGCGCCGGCGTTGCTGCTTGAGCGCCCAGAAGGCCCGGCTCGATATCTGCACCTCGGCGCTGACGGCCTCGGCGAAGCGGTTCAGGCGGATGTCATAGATGTCGTCGATGGACTCGACCAGGCCGGCGCTCAGGCTGAAGCCGCGGATGAAGTCCTCGATGTCCTCGGGGGAGGTCATCATCACGGCCTGGCTCAGGCCGTTGTAGGCGATCGCCAGGGCCACCTCCTCGGCCAGCTCGGCGCGGTCGGAAGCGGGCTCGGCGCCCAGTTCGGCGTAGGCATAGGCGCCGCGGGCCGTGGCATCCGCGGGCGCCGGGCATTGGGGCTGGCAAGGCATGGGCTGGGGCCCTGTATTGGAATAGTGACGCCAGCCTAGGGCCCCGCCGCGGGAGCGTCTAATCGGTAGTGCCAATGCCTTGATCGACGCCATCTATCACGGCGCCGCGGTGTCCGTCGCGGGCTTTTCGTCGGCGGCCGGCGGCTTTCGGACGGCTCCTATCGTTGCCCCCGGCGCTGGCGTCTAGACTTCCTGGCGGCGCGGTCAGCCCTGAGCCGGCCGCAGGAACTCTAATCGCAAGGAGAAAGGACATGGGCATTCTGTCATTCGTTAAGGAAGCCGGCGAGAAGCTGCTGGGCGGCCTGCTGGGCGACAAGGCGCAGGCCGCCGAGTCGCTGAAGGAGCACGTGGCCAAGGTCGGCCTGGGCAACCCGAACATCCAGGTCAGCGTCGAGGGCGACAAGGTGATCGTCAGCGGCGAGGCGGCCAGCCAGGAAGAGAAGGAGAAGATCCTCCTGGCGCTGGGCAACGTCGAGGGCGTGGCCGGCGTGGAGGACAGCATCACCGTGGCCCAGGCGGCGCCGGAGGCGCGCTTCGTGACGGTGAAGAAGGGCGACACCCTGAGCGCCATCGCCAAGGCCGAGTACGGCAACGCCAACGCCTACATGAAGATCTTCGAGGCCAACAAACCGATGCTCAGCCACCCGGACAAGATCTACCCGGGGCAGGTGCTGCGGATTCCGGAATAAAAGCGGCGGCAGGCTTCAGGCGGCAGGCTGCAGGCTGCAGGCGAGAGCGGGCTGGGCTTTTGCCTGCAGCCTGCGGCCTGTAGCCTGTAGCCGCTCTTAAAGCCCCTCGATCAGGTTGCGATAGTCGTCCACCGCCGCGAATTCCGCGGTGTCCTTTGCGCCCTGGCGGCTGTCCGGCTGGCGTACCGCCAGCAGGTGGGCGATGCCGAAGGTGCGGGCGCTGCGCAGGATCGGCAGGCTGTCGTCGATGAACAGGCTGCGCGCCGGCTCGAAGCCGAAGTCGGCGTGCAGGGCCTGCCAGAACTGCTGGTCTTCCTTGGGGAAGCCGTAGTCGTGGGAGCTGATCAGGCGGTCGAACCAGGGCGCCAGCTCCACCCGTTCCAGCTTCAGCGACAGCGAATCGCGGTGCGCGTTGGTGATCAGCGCCACGCGCTTGCCGGCGCCGCGCAATGCGGCGAGGAAGGTGTCGGCGTCCGGGCGCAGGGCGATCAGGTGCGCCACCTCGCGCTTGAGGTCGCGGACCGACAGCCTCAGTTCGCGGCTCCAGAAGTCCAGGCAATACCAGTTGAGCTGCCCGGCGTTGTCGCGGAACAGCGGCAGCAGCTCGGCGTCGGCCTGCTCGCGGCTGATGCCGTGGTGCTCGGCGTAGCGCTGCGGCAGGTGCTGCAGCCAGAAATGGTTGTCGAAGTGCAGGTCGAGAAGGGTGCCGTCCATGTCCAGCAATACGCTGTCGATCCCGGCCCAGTCCAGGCGTGGCATGCTCTGCCCTGTCGCGAAGTGCCGCCCTGTCGCCGCCGGGGCGCAAGGTTCGGCACGGATTATCGGAAAAGGCGGGTATCATAGCCCACCCGGACCCGCCCCAGGAGTCGTCCCATGCGTCAGAAACCCGAGGTGCTCGCCCGCGAGATCGTCGCCAAGAGCCGCCTGTTCGCAGTCGAAGAGCTGCAATTGCGCTTCGCCAACGGCGTCGAGCGGACCTACGAGCGCCTGGTGGGCAAGGGCCAGGGCTACGGCGCGGTGATGGTGGTGGCGCTGCTGGACGCCGAGCACGCGGTGCTGGTGGAGGAATACTGCGCCGGCGTCGACGAGTACCAGCTGTCGCTGCCCAAGGGGCTGGTGGAGCCGGGCGAGGACGTGCTGGCCGCGGCCAACCGCGAGCTGAAGGAAGAAGCCGGCTACGGCGCCGGGCGGCTGGAGCACATCACCGAGCTGTCGCTGTCGCCGGGCTACATGAGCCAGCGCATCCAGGTGGTGCTGGCCCGCGACCTCTACCCCGAAAGCCTGCCGGGCGACGAGCCTGAGCCGCTGCGGGTGGACCGCATCAACCTGCGCGAGCTGTCGAGCCTGGCGCAGAACGCCGCCTTCAGCGAAGGCCGCGCCCTGGCCGCGCTCTACCTGGTGCGCGATATCCTGACCCAGCGTGGGGAGCTGCAGCTCTGATGCAAGACCTGATTCCATCCGTCGTGGCGCTGGTACAGCGCGCCGGCGACGTCATCCTGCCGTTCTGGCGCAGCGAACTGAAAGTCGACGTGAAGGCCGATGCCTCGCCGGTGACCGCCGCCGACCTGGCCGCCCACCGTGTGCTGGAAGAGGGCCTGCGGGCGCTGGCGCCGGAAGTGCCGGTGCTGTCCGAGGAGGACTGCGCCATCGCCCTGGCCGAGCGCCGCCAGTGGTCGCGCTGGTGGCTGGTCGATCCGCTGGACGGCACCAAGGAGTTCATCGCCGGCAGCGAGGAATTCACCGTCAACGTCGCCCTCATCGAGCACGGCAAGGTGCTGTTCGGCGTGGTGGGCGTGCCGGCCACCGGCCGCTGCTACCACGGCGGCGCCAGTCTGGGCGCCTGGCGCCAGGACGCGGGCGGCGCGCCGGAACCGATCAGCGTGCGCAACGCGCCCGCCGAAGCCTTCACCGTGGTGGCCAGCAAGCGCCACTCCAGCCCGGCCCAGGAGCGCCTGCTGGCCGGCCTGGGCGAGCGCTTCGGCGACCTGACGCTGGCCAACATCGGCAGCTCGTTGAAGTTCTGCCTGCTCGCCGAGGGCGCGGCCGACTGCTACCCGCGCCTGGCGCCCACCTCGCAGTGGGACACCGCCGCGGCCCAGGGCGTACTGGAAGGCGCCGGCGGCGAAGTGCTGGACCTGCGCGGCGAGGCCTTCACCTACGAGGCCCGCGAGGATTACCTGAACGGCTCCTTCCTGGCCCTGCCGAAGGCGGCCGCCTGGCGCGACGAGCTGATCCAGCTGGCCCGCGCGCTGGATTGATTTCACGCGCCCTGCGCGCGAAATCGCTTCCCGTAGGAGCGGACCTTGTCCGCGATAGCCGGACACACCGGCGCGATTCGCGGATAAGATCCGCTCCTACGCCACGCCTCCGCGCCATTCCCCTGTAGGAGCGCGCCCTGCGCGCGATTTCGCGGGCAGGGCCAGCTCCTACTGGCAAGCGAAGCGGTTCGCGAGCAAGCTTGCGCCTACAGACCGATCATCATCGCCGTGACTTTCCATGCCTGAATTACCCGAAGTCGAAACCACCCGCCGGGGCATCGCGCCCTATCTCGAAGGCCAGCGCGTCAGCCGTGTGGTCGTCCGCGACCGGCGCCTGCGCTGGCCGGTGCCCGAGGACCTGGACGTGCGCCTGTCCGGGCAGCGCATCCTGAGCGTGGGGCGGCGGGCCAAGTACCTGCTGCTGGAGGCCGAGGCGGGCACGCTGATCAGCCACCTGGGCATGTCCGGCAGCCTGCGCCTGGTGGAATGCGGGCTGGCGGCGGCCAAGCACGAGCACGTGGACATCGAGCTGGAGTCGGGCCTGGCGCTGCGCTACACCGACCCGCGGCGCTTCGGCGCGCTGCTCTGGAGCCAGGCGCCGCTGGAGCACGAGTTGCTGCGCCACCTGGGCCCGGAGCCGCTGACCGACGCCTTCGAGGGCGAGCGCCTGTTCCAGCTGTCCCGCGGCCGCAGCATGGCGGTCAAGCCGTTCATCATGGACAACGCCGTGGTGGTCGGGGTGGGCAACATCTACGCCACCGAGGCGCTGTTCGCCGCCGGCATCGACCCGCGCCGCGAGGCCGGGAGCATCTCGCGGGCGCGCTACCTGAAGCTGGCCGAGGAGATCAAGCGCATCCTGGCCATCGCCATCGAGCGCGGCGGCACCACCCTGCGCGACTTCGTCGGCGGCGACGGCCAGCCGGGCTACTTCCAGCAGGAGCTGTTCGTCTACGGCCGCGGCGGGGAGTTCTGCAAGGTCTGCGGCGGCACCCTGCGCGAGGTGCGCCTGGGCCAGCGCGCCAGCGTCTACTGTCCGCGCTGCCAACGCTGAGCGGGCGCTTTTCCGCTATTGCTATTGGGCGGTTCGCGAAGAGCGGCCGTCTGTAGGAGCGAGCTTGCTCGCGAACCATGCCCCTGCACCCATAACAACAAGAAGGTCCATCGATGTCCGGCAACTACCTGCCCCCCAACCCCTTCGCCGAGTGGCTCGGCCGCAGCATGCTGAAAGCCGCCGGCTGGCGCATCGAAGGCGCGCTGCCGGCCCTGGACAAGTTCGTGGTGATAGGCGCGCACCACACCTCCAACTGGGATTTCATGCTGTTCCTGGCGGCCAAGTTCGTGCTGCGCCTGAACGCCCGCTGGTTCGCCAAGCACACCCTGTTCCGCCGGCCGTTCGGCGGCCTGTTGCGGCGCTGGGGCGGCATCCCGATCCGGCGCCACCTCAAGCTGAACACCGTGGACCAGGCGGTGCAGGCCTTCCGCGACAGCCGCGAGATGATGTTGATCATCTCCCCCGAGGGCACGCGCAAGAAGGTCGAGCGCTGGAAGATGGGCTTCTACCACATCGCCCGCGGCGCCGGGGTTCCGGTGGTGTTGGCCGCGCTGGACTACGGCAACCGGCGCATCGTCATCGGCGAGCCGTTCTGGCCCAGCGGCGACGAAGCGGCCGACCTGGGGCGGATGCTGGCCTTCTACCGCCCCTTCGTACCGCGCAAGCCGGCATACGCCTTCCTCGGCGGTTGATGGCCATCACGCTGACAAGCCCTGTCGCGCTGATATAGTTAATGGCAGTCTGCCTGCCAACCCAGCATGAAAAAGGATTTACGCCATGAACCTGTTCCGCGCCCTGGCCGTCGTTCTGGCCCTGACCCTCGGCCTGTCGGCCGTTCCCGCCCAGGCCTCCGACGCGATCAGCAACACCTCCAGCGGGGACCCGATCTACAGCACCAACTCGCCGCCGTTCTACAAGATGCTCGGCGACCTGATCATCGCCCGCCCGCTGCTGCTGGGCGCCACCGTGATCGGCACCGCGGCCTTCATCGTCAGCCTGCCGTTCACCGCCCTGGGCGGCAACGTCAAGGAAGCCGGCCAGGCCCTGGTGGTGGACCCGGGCAAGGCCACCTTCGTGCGCTGCCTGGGCTGCACCGAAAGCGGCTACAAGCAGGACTGACCCTGCCGCGCCGGTGATGCCGGCGCGCCCTTCCCGAGGGGGTCATGGCCCGTAGCGAATTGAAGAAGCACCTGCGCCCGCTGCTCCTGCTGCTGGCGGCGGGCGTGCTCGGCTACGCCTTCTGGTCCAGCGCCGGGCTGCTGCAGCTGGGCGCCGGCCTGGCGCTGTTCCTGTTCGGCATGCAGTGCCTGGAGGAGGGCCTGCGCGACCTGGCCGGCAGCCAGTTGGAGCTGTGGCTCGAACGCAGCACCTCGACACCGTCCAAGAGCCTGCTGTTCGGCCTGTGCGGCACCTTCGTGCTGCAGTCCAGCACCCTGGTCTCGCTGCTCACCATCGCCTTCATCAGCACCGGGCTGATCCAGCTGGCCAGCGGCATCGCCATCCTCTTCGGCGCCAACCTCGGCGCCACCAGCGGCATCTGGCTGCTGGCCCTGGCCGGGCAGAACCTGAGCCTCAGCCCCCTGGCCCTGCCGCTGCTGGTGTTCGGCGTGCTGGCCGGCTTCAACGGGCCGAAGAGCAAGGCCGCCGGGCGCATCCTCATGGGCATCGCCTTCATCTTCCTGGGCATCGACCAGATCAAGGACGGCTTCTCCAGCTTTGGCGACGCCCTGGACATGACCGGCCTGCAGGCCGAAGGCGTGCTGGGGGCCTTGCTGTTCGTCGGCATCGGCACGCTGATCACCGTGGTGCTGCAGTCCAGCCATGCCACCCTGATGCTGACCCTGGCGGCCCTGGCCGGCGGCCAGCTGGAGCTGGGCCAGAGCCTGGCCATCGCCATCGGCTCCAACGTCGGCAGCAGCGTCACCACCGCCTTCGTCGGCTCCCTGGGCGGCAACCGCAACGGCCAGCGCCTGGCCCTGGCCCACGTGCTGTTCAACCTGGTCAGCGGGGTACTCGCCTTCACCCTGCTGGCGCCGCTGACCTGGCTGGTGCGCTGGCTGACCGCCCAGGTCGGCCTGGGCGACAACCTGCTGATCCAGCTGGCGCTGTTCCACACCCTGTTCAACGGCATGGGCGTGCTGCTGTTCTGGCCGCTGCAGACGCGCCTGGCGCAGTGGCTGATCCGCTGGCTGCCGGACGTCGAGGAGCCTTCGGTGCTGATCACCGACCTGGCCCCGGCGACGGCGGCGCCACTGCCGGAGCGCACCCATGCGCGCTACCTCAGCGAGCGCGCCCTGGACTCGGCGGACGCCGCCGCCAGCGCGGTGACCCAGGAGCTGCAGCACCTGGGGCGCCTGAGCATCGAGGTGATCTGCCACGCGCTCTACCTGCCGGTGGACCTGCTCAACCAGCCGAAGGTGGACGAGGCCGCCCTGCAGGCGGGGCCGGAGCGCTTCGCCATGGACGCCCAGGCGCTCTACCAGCAGCACATCAAGGGCGTGTACGGCGACCTGCTGAGCTTCATGGGGCGCCTGGAGACGCCGCTGGACGAGGCCCACCAGCATTTCTGGATGGCCTGCCAGGTGGCGGCGCTGCAACTGGTGGACGCGGTGAAGGACGCCAAGCACCTGCAGAAGAACCTGGGCGCGGCCCTGCAGGGCGAGCCTTCGGTGGCGCGGGACTGCTACCTGGAACTGCGCCGCCACCTGCTGGGCGCGCTGCGCGAGGTACGCGCCATCGGCGCCCTGGACCCCCGCCAGCTACCGGAAGGCGCCTGGGCCGCGCGCCTGGCGCTGTTCGACGAGCAGGCCGCGCAGTTCGACGGCGCCTTCCGCAACCACCTGTTCGCCGCGGTGCGCCGCCATGAACTGGACGGCGCCCAGACCAGCTCGCTGATGAACGACCTGGGTTACGCCAGCCGTATCGTGCAGAGCCTGCGCAACGTGCTGCAGCTGCGCGTCGAGCAGGGCCTGGACGGCGCCCTGCCCGAGCGCGCCGCCGACGAGGCGTCGCCGCTGCTGGTGCCCTGACTCAGTAGTGCACCGTGGTCCCGGCGGCCAGGCCGATGCCGCGCGGGTCGCTGGCGGCGTCCACGTTCCCGGTCTTCTTGCGCCACAGCAGCACCTGCTGGTTGCCGTAGGACGGCGCGACTTCCTTGAGGCTGTAGCCACGGCCGGCCAGCTCGGCCTTCTGCGCATCGGTGAAGGTGCGCGGCTCGTGCTCCAGCACGTCGGGCAGGTACTGGTTGTGGTAGCGCGGCGCGCCCACCCAGTTCTGCACCGAGCGGCCGTCCAGGTACTGCAGCATGGCCAGCAGCACCATGCTGGGGATGCGGCTGCCGCCCGGGGTGCCGAAGGCCGCCAGTTCCCCGGGGCTCTCGATGAAGCTCGGGCTCATGCTCGACAGCGGGCGCTTGCCGGGGGCGATGGCATTGGCCGCGCTGCCGGCCAGGCCATAGGCGTTGCTGCCCTGGATGTCGGCGGCGAAGTCGTCCATTTCGTCATTGAGCAGCACGCCGGTGCCGGGCGCGGTGAAGGCGGCGCCGAACGGCAGGTTGACCGAGAGGGTGGCGGCCACCGCGTTGCCCTGTTCGTCGATCACCACGAAGTGCGTGGTGTGGTCGCCTTCGCGCCAGCTCGGCGCCGGCGGCAGGGCGGCGCTGGGGGTGGCGCGGCGCGGGTCGATGCCGGCGGCCAGGCGCTTGAGGTAGTCGGGGGCCAGCAGTTGCTGCACCGGGTTGGCGATGCGGTCCGGGTCGCCGAGCATGCTGCGGTCGTGGTAGGCGCGGCGCAGGACTTCGGCCACGTAGTGCACGCGCTGGATCGGCTCGGCCTTCTGCCAGGGCAGCTGGGTCAGCATGCCCAGGCTCTGGGCGATGGCCACGCCGCCGGCCGAGGGCGGCGGCGCGCTGACCAGCTCGCGGCCTTCGCCCAGCGGGTAGCGCAGCGGCTGGCGCTCCACCACCTGGTAGCTGCGCAGGTCTTCCAGGCTCCAGATGCCGCCGGCGGCGCGCACGCCCTGCACCAGCTTGTCCGCCGTCTCGCCTTCGTAGAAGCCGCTGCGGCCGTAGCGCGCCAGGCGCGACAGGGTGTTGGCCAGCTCCGGCTGGCGCAGCAGGTCCCATTCCTCGGGCAGGTTGCCCTGCTGCAGGAAGATGCGCGAGGTCTCGCGGTCCTTGCGCATGGCCTCCAGGCGGCCGGCGGCGCGGGTGATGTAGATGCGGTCGACGGAGACGCCGTCGGTGGCCAGGCGGATCGCCGGCACCAGGTTGTCGGCCAGCGGCTTGCGGCCGAAGCGGCTGGTGATTTCCACCAGGGCCGCGGGCAGGCCGGGGATGGCGGCGGCCAGGGGGCCGTTCAGCGACAGCTCCGGCTGCACCTTGCCGTTGCGTACGTACATCTGCGCGCTGGCGGCCAGCGGCGCGCGTTCGCGGGCGTCGATGAAGCGGTAGCTGGGCGTCGGCCCGGCCTGGCGCAGCAGGAAGAAACCACCGCCGCCCAGGCCCGAACTGTAGGGCTCCGCCACCGCCAGCGCGGCGGCGATGGCCACCGCGGCGTCGAAGGCGTTGCCGCCGCCGGCGAGGGTTTCCAGGCCGGCCACGGTGGCCGCCGGGTGGGCGCTGGCCACGGTGGCCTGGGCCACCGGCTGGCTGGCGGCGTGGACGCTGGCGGCGCCGAGCAGCAGCAGGCCGCAGGAGAGGGCGAGGGAATGGAAACAGCGGTTCAGCAGGGACATGGCATCTCACGAATCGTCGGGCGGCCCCGGACCGGCGTCCGGGAAAAACCACGGGAGCGAATTGGGAGGATAGACAATCCCGCTGCTTCGCGGTTGCCGAGTGCGCTGTGGGAAGCCGGCGATCGGCCTGTCAAGCCGCCGGGGTCAGGCCTTGCCGGTGAGCTTGAGGTACTTCTGCATCAGTTCGTCCTTGCTCTCGACATGGGCGTCGTCGAGGGGGATGCAGTCCACCGGGCAGACCTGCTGGCACTGCGGCTCGTCGTAGTGGCCGACGCACTCGGTGCACAGGTTGGGGTCGATCACGTAGATCTCCTCGCCCTGGGAGATGGCGCCGTTCGGGCACTCGGGTTCGCAGACGTCGCAGTTGATGCAGTCGTCGGTGATTTTCAGGGACATCGAAAAACTCCGGCCTTGGCGCGTGGCCAGGCTGTCAGCAAGGGAATTGCTGCAATTTTGCCGCATTGGCGTGCGCGTTGCACGCCGGCCGGATCAATTGCCGCCTTCCCTGGCGGCGCGCAGGCGCTGGATCAGCGCTTGAAGCGCTCGGCCAGGGCGGCGGATACCGCCGGGTGCACGAATTTGGTGATGTCGCCGCCCAGGGCGGCTATTTCGCGGACCAGGGTCGAGGAGATGTACGAGTACTTCTCCGAGGGGGTGAGGAACATGCTCTCCACGTCCGGGGCGAGCTGGCGGTTCATGTTGGCCAGCTGGAACTCGTATTCGAAGTCCGACACCGCGCGCAGGCCGCGCAGCAGGATGTTGGCGTTCTGCTCCTTGACGAAGTGCGCGAGCAGGGTGGAGAAGCCGACGACTTCGACGTTGGGCAGGTGCGAGGTGACCTGGCGCGCCAGTTCGACCCGTTGTTCCAGGGGGAACAGGGGGTTCTTCTTGGGGCTGGCGGCGACGGCGATGATCACCTGGTCGAACAGGCGCGAGGCCCGCTCGACCAGGTCGGCATGGCCTTTGGTGATGGGGTCGAAGGTACCCGGGTACAGCACTCGGTTCATCGCAGCGTCCTGGTGGTTCAAGGGGCAGGCGTGGGCATTGGCGGGGCTGGATGGTAACGCAGCAGCCCGGATGGGCCAAGCGACCTTGGTAGTGCCCGCCGGCGCGGACTACCTGATTTTTCCCGGCGAATGCCGCCGGCCGGCGCGCAAGGCCCGTGGCAGAGCCTTCGCGCCGGGAGCGGGGCTCAGGCCTTGCCGAGGCGTTCGGCGAGGCCGCTGGCCAGTTGCGCGGTGAGGCCGTAGACCGACAGCTGCGGGTTGGCGCCGATGCTGGTGGGGAACAGCGAGCCGTCGTGGATCGACAGGTTCTCCAACTGGTGGTGGCGGCCGAGGCTGTCGCACACCGACTGCTTCGGGTCCTCGCCCATGGCGCAGCCGCCCATCACGTGGGCGCTGCCCAGGCGGGTGCGGTACAGCTCCAGGCTCAGGCCGTCGATCAGCGCGCGGGCCTCGGCCGGGGTCTTCACGTAGCCGGCGTCGGTGTGCAGCGGCAGCACTTCGCGGGCGCCGGCGGCGAACTGCACCTCGGCCATGGTGTGGAAGGCGCGGCGGATGCCGTCCCAGGTGTAGTCGGTCATGTGGTAGTCGAGCACCGGGGTGTCGTCGCCGCGCAGGCTCACGCTGCCCACTGCGCTGTCCGGGTGGAAGCCGTCGCGCATCAGGGCGAGGATCATGTTGGTGTGCGGCAGTTGCTCCATGCGCAGGGCGTTCTCCACGCCGAAGCTGCCCAGCAGGGTGGCGGCCAGCGCCGGTTGCAGCGGCGGCACTTCGAGCTTGTAGGACATGCGCCCGGTGGCGCCGTCGTCCCACTGGAAGTGGTCGGAGTAGATCGACTGCGGCGCGCCGTAGAAGGGGTTGACCACCTGCTCGAACAGCGCGGCGCTGAAGTTCACCACGTGCAGGAAGGTGCGCTGGCCGACGCGGCCGTTGGGGTCCGGGGCCTTGGAGCGCAGCAGCACCGCCGGGCTGTTGATGCCGCCGCCGGCGAGCACGTAGTGGCGCGCCTTGACGGTGACCTTGCGGCCGGTGGGCGCCACGCAGCGGGCGTCCATGGCCAGGCATTCCAGGCCGCTGACCTTGTCGCCGTCCAGCAGCAGGCGGTTGGCGCGGGCCAGGAACAGCAGTTCGCCGCCCCTGTCGAGGGTGGCCGGGATGGTGGTGACCAGCATCGACTGCTTGGCGTTGGTCGGGCAGCCCATCCCGCAGTAGCCGAGGTTCCAGCAGCCGCGCACGTTGCGCGGGATGACCTTCCAGTGGTAGCCGAGCTTCTCGCAGCCCAGGCGGATCACGTCGTTGTTGAAGTTCGGCGGCATGATCCAGGGCGCCACGCCCAGGCGCTCTTCCATCCTGGCGAACCAGGGGGCCATTTCCGCCGGGCTGTGGCCCTTCACGCCGTGTTCCCTGGCCCAGTGCTCCAGGGTGGCGTCCGGGGTGCGGAAGCTGGAGGTCCAGTTGACCAGGGTGGTGCCGCCCACGGCGCGGCCCTGGAGGATGGTGATGGCGCCGTCCTTGCTCATCCGCCCGATGCCTTCCTGGTACAGGCTGGAGTAGGCCTCCGGCTCCTGCAGCTTGAAGTCGGAGCTGGTCTTGAGCGGGCCTTCCTCCACCAGCAGCACCTTGTAGCCGGCGCCGCTGAGGATTTCCGCGGTGGTGCCGCCGCCGGCGCCGGAGCCGATGACGACCACGTCGGTTTCCAGGGTCAGGTCGTTGTCCAGGCGCGAGCCGTCGTGGACTTTCCAGCCGCGGGCCAGGCCTTCGGCGAACAGATCGGGTACGGGCATCAGGGGTACTCTCGGGAATTCTTGTTATGGGAGTGGCGGGGCTCAGACCTTCGGCGGCCCGGGGTAGCCGCAGTGCGCCCAGGATTCCGGGCGCCCGTACCAGGCCATCATCACCAGCTGCAGCAGCGAGCTGTGGCCCATCTTCAGCAGGCCGATAGAGCTGTTCTGCCAGCGCTCCAGGAAGTGCCGCACGTCGTCCGCGCTGGCCTTCTCCCAGCTGCCCCAGACGCCGGTGAGCGGGCCGCGGGTGACCGGCAGGGCCAGCACGTCGAACAGCTGCACGGTGAGCTTGAGCATCTCCTGCGAGAGGTGGTCGAGGGTGTGGTCCAGGCCCGCGAGGGTGCCCTGCACCGCCTCGGCCATGCGCTCGGCCGGCACGGCGCCAGCCAGCATCACCGGGATCAGGGCGCGCAGGAAGGGCAGGTCGGATTCACGGATGACCTTCATGCCGCTGGCCGGAACGCTCGCCGAGCAGCCGCTGAGGGTGGCGGTGACGCCGGCCGTGGCCAGGAAGGCGCCGCCGAGCAGGCCGATCTTGAGCACGCCGCGCCGGGAGAGTCCCGGCGCGCTCAGGGAGGTGTCTGTCATTCTTGTTGTTTCACCTGGGTGGAGTACGCGGTCTCAGCGGATGAACAGCTTGTAGACCAGTTTCTGCAGCGACTTGCCGTAGGGCGGGTAGATCACCCGGGCGGCGTTGAAGCGCGGCTTGCTGAACACCGCCTTGGCCTTGCTGAAGGTGAGGAAGCCTTCGTGGCCGTGGTAGTGGCCCATGCCCGAGGGGCCGACGCCGCCGAAGGGCATGTCGTCCTGGGCGACGTGCAGCAGGGTGTCGTTCAGGCATACGCCGCCGGAGTGGGTCTGCGCCAGCACGTGGTCCTGCTCGCGCTTGTCGTAACCGAAGTAGTACAGCGCCAGCGGCCGCGGCCGGTCGTTGATGTAGGCCAGGGCCTCGTCCAGGCGCTGGTAGGGGATGATCGGCAGCAGCGGGCCGAAGATTTCGTCCTGCATCACCTTCATGTCGTCGTCGACGTTCAGCAGCAGCGCCTGGGGCAGGCGTCGCCCGCTGGCTTCCGGCAGCAGGCGGATGACCTGCGCGCCCTTGGCCTCGGCGTCGCTCAGGTAGCCGTTGAGACGGGCCAGCTGGCGTTCGTTGATGATGGCAGTGTAGTCCGGGTTGTTCTCCACGCTGGGGAAGAAGCCCTGCACCACCTCGCGGTAGGCGCTGACGAATTCCTCGACGCGCTGCTGCGGCACCAGCACGTAGTCCGGCGCCACGCAGGTCTGCCCGGCGTTGAGCGACTTGCCGAAGGCGATGCGCTCGGCGGCGTCCTTGATCGGCACGTTCTCCGAGACCAGCGCCGGCGACTTGCCGCCCAGCTCCAGGGTGACCGGGGTGAGGTTCTCCGCCGCGGCGCGCATCACGTGCTTGCCGACGCTGGTGGCGCCGGTGAACAGCAGGTGGTCGAAGGGCAGCTTGGAAAAGGCCACGCCGACGTCCACTTCGCCCTGGACCACGGCCACCAGGTCCTCGGGGAAGACCTTGGCCAGCAGTTCCTTGAGCACCTGGGCGGTGGCCGGGGTGGACTCGCTCATCTTGATCATCACCCGGTTGCCGGCGGCCAGGGCCGCGGTCAGCGGGCCGATGGCGAGGAACAGCGGGTAGTTCCACGGCACTATCACCCCGGCCACGCCCAGCGGCTGGTATTCCACGCGGGCCGAGGCCGGCATGAACTGCATGCCGACGCTGCGCCGCGAGGGCTTCATCCAGCGCGCCACGCGTTTGCGCGCGTAGTGCACGCCGTGCAGGCTGGGCATGATCTCGGCCAGGCGGGTCTCGTCGGCGGAGCGGTTGCTGAAGTCGCGGGAAATGGCGTCGATGATCGGCTGCTGCTCGCGCACCAGCAGGTCGGCCAGGCTCCTGAGCCATTGCTGGCGCTGGCCGGCGCTGGGCAGCGGGTTGGCGCGGTAGGCCTGGCGCTGGCGCTCGAACAGGCTCTGAAGCTGGTTGATGTCCTGCTGCGTCTGCTGCAGGTAGGCGATGTCGGCGACCATGGCGGGCTCCTCGGCGGACCGGCTGGGGGAAGCGCTCCGGGTGGGGGGACGCTTCGCGTTGTGCTTGTCGCTGGATTTTTAGAGCAATTACTCTAAAGTGTCAAATAGCATGCCGCGCCAACGCCGCGCGGCCCACCCAACGAAAAGCTGGGCGAGCGCCCGGAGTGTTACGCCGGCTGCACCGCACGTAGCAATCCGTGTACCTTTGCCCCTTGCCGTAGAAAAGTGATTCCGAGTCCGCGCATGGCCCCACGCATCAAGACCCGCGACCGCATCGTCCAGGAGAGCCTGGCGCTGTTCAACGCCCAGGGCGAGCGCAGCGTCACCACCAACCACATCGCCGCGCACCTGGGGATTTCCCCGGGCAACCTGTACTACCACTTCCGCAACAAGCAGGCGATCATCGCCGAGCTGTTCGCCGAGTACGAGGCGCGGGTGGACGACTTCCTGCGCCTGCCCGACGGCCGCGCGCTGACCATCGAGGACAAGACCTTCTACCTGGAGGCGCTGCTGGCGGCCATGTGGCGCTACCGCTTCCTGCACCGGGACCTGGAGCACCTGCTGGAAAGCGACGCGGAGCTGGCCGCGGCCTACCGCGCCTTCGCCCGGCGCGCGCTGGTGAACGCCAAGGCGATCTACCGCGGCTTCGTCGAGGCCGGCATCCTGCGGATGGACGAGATCCAGCTGGAGGCCCTGACCCTCAATGCCTGGATCATCCTCACCTCCTGGGTGCGCTTCCTCTGCACCACCCACCAGGTCACCGGCGACCTCAGCGAGGAGCTGCTGCGGCGCGGCATCTACCAGGTGCTGGCGCTGGAGAGCGGGCACATCGCCGAAGCCTCGCAGGCGGCGGTGGAGCGCATTGCCGACAGGCTGTACGTGCCGTTGGCGGAAAGTCCTTCGCAGGGCGTGTGAGTTATCCACAGGGATGATCGCGGACTGCGTCCTACGTTTGGCTTTTCGTAGGAGCGAGCTTGCTCGCGAACGGGCGTCTGCCGGTGAGTGTTTGGTGTTCACCCAAGAGCGCCCTCTCCCTAACCCTCTCCCTGAAGGGAGAGGGGACCGTTCGGTGTGCTCGGTTGCTTCGGCGTTAGCCGGTTATCACTAAGGCATCCAGCGAGCGACGTCCTTCCCGTTGGCACGGACAAGCCCCCTCTCCCTTCAGGGAGAGGGCTGGGGAGAGGGCTGGGGAGAGGGAAAGGAACTCAGCTTCGCACCGAAGCAACCGGCAGACGCCCGTTCGCGAGCTGTGGTGGTTCAATTTCCTCGGACACCTCGATAGGTGGAAAATCCACTGAATAGAGGGGTCATTCATGAGCCGTAAACGCAGAACATTCGATGCCAGT
>NZ_QGSL01000106.1:591964-639332 GCF_003176655.1 Pseudomonas sp. RW407
AACCTTCATCGAGGGCGGCAAGGCTGCCGAGAAGCCGGTGACCATGGCCGGGCTGGCCGTGGTGATCAGGAACCCCTGGCTGGGCCGTGGCTTCGTCGAGGACCTCAAGCCGGAGATCCGCGCCAACTGCTCCGACCTGGGCGCGCTGATGGTCGAGCGCCTGACCGCGCTGATCGGTGGCGCCGGCAGGATCGAAGCCTACGGCAAGGCCGCCGTGGTCGGCGCCGATGGCGAGATCGAGCATGCCTCGGCGGTGATCCACACCCTGCGCTTCGGCAACCACTACCGCAAGGCGGTGGACGCCAAGAGCTACCTGAGCTTCACCAACAAGCGCGGCGGCCCGGGCACCTCGATCCAGATCCCGATGATGCACAAGGACGACGAGGGCCTGCGTTCGCACTACATCACCCTGGAGATGCAGATCGAGGACGCGCCGCGCGCCGACGAGATCGTCGTGGTCCTGGGCGCCGCCGACGGCGGCCGCCTGTACCCGCGCATCGGCAACCGCTACATCGACCTGGAAGAGCTGGCCGCCGAGCAGGCCCAGTGATTCCGCGGCCAGTGCAGGAGCGTTCCATGATTCGGCTCACCGCTGAACACACACCGGCCGGCACCAGCTACCTGGCGACCGGCCAGGGCCAACCCGTGGTACTGATCCACGGCGTAGGCCTGAACAAGGAAATGTGGGGCGGGCAGATCGTCGGCCTGGCCCCGCATTACCGGGTCATCGCCTACGACATGCTCGGCCACGGCGCCAGCCCGCGCCCCGAACCGGGCACCGGGCTGGTCGGCTACGCCGCGCAGCTGCGCGAGCTGCTCGACCACCTGCAGATCCCCCAGGCCACGGTCATCGGCTTCTCCATGGGTGGCCTGGTGGCGCGCGCCTTCGCCCTGCACCATCCGCAGCAGCTGCAGGGCCTGGTGATCCTCAACAGTGTGTTCAACCGCAGCGCCGAACAGCGCGCCGGCGTCATCGAGCGCACCCGCCAGGCCGCCGAGCACGGCCCCGACGCCAATGCCGAGGCCGCGCTGTCGCGCTGGTTCAGCCGCGAGTACCAGGCGGCCAACCCGGCGCAGATCGCCGCCATCCGCCAGACTCTGGCGAGCAACGACCCGCAGGGCTACCTGACCACCTACGAGCTGTTCGCCACCCAGGACATGTACCGCACCGAGGACCTGGGCAGCATCCGCGTGCCGACCCTGGTCGCCACCGGCGAGCTGGACCCCGGCTCGACCCCGGAGATGGCCCGGCAGCTGGCCGCGCGCATTCCCGGCGCGCAGGTGGCCATACTCGATGAACAACGCCACATGATGCCGGTGGAGTCGCCGCGCCTGGTCAACCAGGTGCTGCTGGACTTCCTGCACCAGGCCCTGAGCCTGCCGAACCAGACCGAGGGGATAGTCGCATGACACTCGCCCGCTTCCAGATGTGCATCGACGGCCAATGGCTCGATGCGCTTTCCGGCAAGACCTTCGAAAGCCTCGACCCGTCCAGCGCGCAGCCCTGGGCGCTGCTGCCCGATGCCGCCGAGGAAGACGTCGAGCGCGCCGTGCAGGCCGCGCAGAAGGCCTTCGAGAATCCCGCCTGGCGCAAACTCAGCGCCACCGCCCGCGGCAAGCTGCTGCGCCGCCTGGGCGACCTGATCGCCGAGAACAGGGAGCACCTGGCCCAGCTGGAGAGCCGCGACAACGGCAAGCTGATCCGCGAGACCCGCGGCCAGGTCGGCTACCTGCCGGAGTTCTTCCATTACACCGCGGGCCTGGCCGACAAGCTCGAAGGCGGCACCCTGCCGATCGACAAGCCGGACATGTTCGCCTACACCGTGCACGAGCCGCTGGGCGTGGTGGCCGGGATCATCCCCTGGAACAGCCCGCTGTACCTCACCGCGATCAAGCTGGCCCCGGCCCTGGCCGCCGGCAATACCATCGTGCTCAAGCCGTCGGAACACGCCTCGGCGACCATCCTCGAGCTGGCCCGCCTGGCCCTGGAGGCCGGCTTCCCGGCCGGCGTGGTCAACGTGGTCACCGGCTTCGGCCCGAGCACCGGCGCGGCCCTGACGCGCCACCCGCTGGTGCGCAAGATCGCCTTCACCGGCGGCGCCGCCACCGCCCGCCACGTGGTGCGCAGCAGCGCGGAGAACTTCGCCAAGCTGTCGCTGGAGCTGGGCGGCAAGTCGCCGAACATCATCTTCGCCGACGCCGACCTGGACAGCGCCATCAACGGCGTGGTGGCCGGCATCTACGCCGCCACCGGGCAGAGCTGCGTGGCCGGCTCGCGGCTGCTGGTGCAGCGCGAGATCTACGACGAGTTCGTCGCCCGCCTGATCGAACGCGCCCAGCGCATCCGCATCGGCAACCCGCAGGAAGATGCCAGCGAGATGGGCCCCATGGCGACCGCGCAGCAACTGGCGGTGGTCGAGGGCCTGGTGGCCGCGGCCAAGGCCGAGGGCGCGCGCCTGCTGATGGGCGGCAAGCGCCCCGAGGGCCAGGGCGAGGGCTGGTATTACGAGCCGACGCTGTTCGCCTGCAACAGCCACTCCATGCGCATCATGCAGGAGGAAGTGTTCGGCCCGGTGGCCTCGGTCATCCCCTTCGACGACGAGACCGAGGCGCTGGCCCTGGCCAACGACTCGCAGTACGGCCTGGCCGCCGGCATCTGGACCCGCGACCTGGGCCGCGCCCACCGCCTGGCGCGCGACGTGCGCTCGGGGATCATCTGGGTCAACACCTACCGCGCGGTCTCGGCCATGGCGCCGATCGGCGGCTTCCACCAGAGCGGCTACGGCCGCGAGAGCGGCATCGACTCGGTGCTGGCCTACACCGAACTGAAGACGGTGTGGATCAACCTCTCGCAGGCGCCCATGCCCGACCCCTTCGTGATGCGCTGAGGTACAGACCATGATCGAACCCGGAATCTACAAGGAAGTCATGGGCTCCTTCCCCTCGGGGGTGACCGTGGTCACCACCCTGGACGCCGCGGGCGGCATCGTCGGCATCACCGCCAGCGCCTTCAGCGCGCTGTCGATCGACCCGGCGCTGGTGCTGTTCTGCCCCAACTACGCCTCGGACACCTACCCGATCCTGCGCGACAGCAAGCAGTTCGCCATCCACCTGCTGTGCGCCGACCAGCAGGCCGAGGCCTATGCCTTCGCCGGCAAGGGCAAAGACAAGGCCAAGGGCATCGACTGGTACCTGAGCGAGCGGGGCAACCCGCTGCTGCGCAAGGCCACGGCGATCATCGAGTGCGAGCTGTGGCGCGAGTACGACGGCGGCGACCACGCCATCATCGTCGGCGCGGTGAAGAACCTGATCCTGCCCGAGCAGGCGGTGACGCCCATGGTCTACCACCGCGGCAAGCTCGGCGCCCTGCCGCAGCTGGCCTGATCGTCACGCCCCGTGGGAGCGAGCCTGCTCGCTCCTACAGGTAGCGGAGAAACACTGACGCAGGGTGGCGTTGAGCGAAGCGATACCCATCACCACGGCCGCATGAGTTTCGCAAGCTCGACCCCTCCTGCGAGAAACACCTCGGAGCAGCCGGCAGACAGTTGCTCCTACATGAAAGCAGGAGCATGCGATGAGCAACGAGAAATACGACAAGGGCCTGGCCATCCGCACCCAGGTGCTGGGCGAGGCCTACGTGAACAGGTCGCTGGCCGCCGCCGACGAGTTCAGCAAGCCGCTGCAGGAACTGGTCACCGAGTACTGCTGGGGCCACGTCTGGGGCCGCGAGGGTTTGTCGCTGAAAGAACGCAGCATGATAAACTTGGCGATGATTTCGGCCCTCAACCGGCCGCACGAACTGAAGCTGCACATCCGCGGCGCCCTGCGCAACGGGCTCAGCCGCGAGCAGATCCGCGAAATCCTGCTCCAGGTCGGCATCTACTGCGGCGTCCCGGCGGCGGTCGACAGCTTCCGCCTGGCCCGCGAGGCCTTCGCCGAGGCCGATGCCGAGACCCAGGGCTAGGCCGCTTCACCCCCTACGGACAGCCATAACCAGAGCGGACCACATGAAACGCTTGCCCCTCGACGATAGCTTCAAGGTCAACCGCAACCCCGTGACCCTGCGCGAGATTGTGCTGGACAAGCTGCGCGGCGCCATCCTCAACTTCCAGTTGCTGCCGGGCGACCGCCTGGTGGAGCGCGACCTCTGCGACCGCCTCGGCGTCAGCCGCACCTCGGTGCGCGAGGCCCTGCGCCACCTGGAGTCCGAGGGGCTGGTGGAGTTCGCCGACGCCAAGGGCCCGCGGGTGGCCATCATCACCCTGGAAGACGCCTGCGACATCTACGAGCTGCGCTGCGTGCTCGAGGGCATGATCGTCCAGCTGTTCACCCTGAACGCCAAGGCCAAGGACATCCGCGCCCTGGAGCGCGCCCTCGAGGAGAACCGCAAGGCCCTGGAGGAAGGCGACCTGCAGCAGGTGCTGGATTCGGTGCAGGGCTTCTACGACGTGCTGCTGGAAGGCTCGGGCAACCGCATCGCCGCCACCCAGCTGCGCCAGCTGCAGGCGCGCATCAGCTACCTGCGCGCCACCTCGGTGTCCCAGGCCAACCGCCGCGGGGCGAGCAACCAGGAGATGGAGAAGATAGTCGCGGCGATCAAGAGCGGCGACCCGGCGGCCGCGCACCAGGCCTCGGTGGACCACGTGCGCGCCGCGGCCAAGGTGGCGCTGGACTACCTGAAGTCCAAGCAGGAAGAGGATGGCAAGGTCCGCGAGATCGCCACCCCCATCGTCCTCAAAGAGCCGCGCATAGGACGCTGACGCCATGCCCGCCCCGCGCTTCTGCCCGCAGTGCGGCGGCGACCGGATGGAACGCCGCCAGCCGCCGGGGGACACCCACGAGCGCCTGCTGTGCGGCGCCTGCGGCTACATCCACTACGAGAACCCCAAGGTCATTGCCGGCTGCATCATCGAGCGCGACGGCCAGTACCTGCTGTGCCAGCGCGCCATCCCGCCGCGCCCCGGCACCTGGACGCTGCCGGCCGGCTTCATGGAAAGCGGCGAGACCACCGAACAGGCGGCCCTGCGCGAGGTCTGGGAAGAGAGCGGCGTGCGCGCCGAGATCCTCTCGCCCTACTCCATCTTCAGCGTGCCGAAGATCAGCGAGGTGTACATCATCTTCCGCGCCCAGGCGCTGGAGATCACCGACGCCTACGGCCCGGAGACCCTCGACCGGCGCTTCTTCGCGCCTGAAGACATTCCCTGGGAGCAGATCTACTACCCGGCAATCCGGCAGATTCTCGAGCGCTACATCGAGGAGCGGCAGGCGGGGGTGTATGGGATCTATATGGGGAATGACGATAGCGGGAAGATCCACTTCATTCGCTGATTGCGGCTTCTGCTTTTCGTAGGAGCGAGGGGGTGCCTAGCTCTTGCTCGCGAATGGTGTTTCCCGGTGACTGTGGTGTGTTGGGCCAACTCCGCTCCCTCTCCCTAACCCTCTCCCTGAAGGGAGAGGGGACCGTTCGGCCTCAAGCGTAACCTTGGCGCTCGCCGGCACATAAGAAGTTGCCGGCCATCACAAGACCCAAAGCAGACACGGACAAGCCCCCTCTCCCTTCAGGGAGAGGGCTGGGGAGAGGGGACGAAATCACCCTCAAACACCAGCGCTGCCGGGAAACGCCGGTTCGCGAGCAAGCTCGCTCCTACAAAAGACCCCTCCCTCAGAGCTCAACCCCCTCGACGATGATCACCTCCGCCTTCGCCGCCCCCTGCCGCTGCGCCCAGGCCTCCTGGTATTCCTTCGAGCGGTAGCAGGCCAGCGCCTGGTCGTAGGAGGCGAACTCGATCACCACGCTGCGCTGCGGCGTCGGGCGGCCCTCCAGGGCCTCGGAGCGGCCGCCGCGGGCGAGGATGCGGCCGCCGTACAGGGCGAAGGCCGCTGGCGCGCGGCGGGTGTATTGGCTGTACTGCTCGGGGTCGGTGACGTCCACGTGGGCGATCCAGTAGGCCTTCATGGCAACCTCTTGGTGACAGTGATTTTGTGTATGATGGTATACCAAAATAATCTTCCCGCCATACCCCGGAGCCGGCCATGCCGTTCAATACCACCGAAGAAATCATCGAGGACTTCCGCCAGGGCCGCATGGTGCTGCTGGTGGACGACGAGGACCGCGAGAACGAGGGCGACCTGCTGCTGGCCGCCGAGTTCTGCACGCCCGACGCCATCAACTTCATGGCCCGCGAGGCGCGCGGGCTGATCTGCCTCACCCTCACCGAGGAGCACTGCCTGCGCCTCGGCCTGGAGCAGATGGTGCCGAACAACGCCAGCCCCTACTCCACCGCCTTCACCGTCTCCATCGAGGCGGCCACCGGGGTGACCACCGGCATCTCCGCCGCCGACCGCGCGCGCACCGTGCAGGCCGCGGTGGCGCCGGGGGCCAGCGCGGCGGACATCGTCCAGCCCGGGCACATCTTCCCGCTGCGTGCCCGCGAGGGCGGCGTGCTCACCCGCGCCGGGCACACCGAGGCCGGCTGCGACCTGGCGCGCCTGGCCGGGCTGACCCCGGCGGCGGTCATAGTCGAAGTGATGAACGACGACGGCAGCATGGCCCGCCGCCCCGAGCTGGAAGCCTTCGCCGCGCAGCACGGGATCAGGATCGGCACCATCGCCGACCTCATCCACTACCGCCTGAGCACCGAGCACACCGTGCGGCGCATCGGCGAGCGCGAGCTGCCCACGGTGCACGGCAGCTTCCGCCTGGTGACCTTCGAGGACCGCATCGAGGGCGGCGTGCACATGGCCATGGTGATGGGCGACATCGACCCCGCCGAACCGACCCTGGTGCGCGTGCACGTGATCGACCCGCTGCGCGACCTGGTCGGCGCCGAGTACGCCGGGCCGAAGAACTGGACGCTGTGGGCGGCCCTGCAGCGCGTGGCCGAGGAAGGCCGCGGCGTGGTGGTGGTGCTGGCCAACCACGAGTCGTCCCAGGCGCTGCTGGAGCGCGTGCCGCAGCTCACCCAGCCGAGCCGGCCGTTCACCCGCTCGCAGTCGCGCATCTATTCGGAGATCGGCGCCGGCGCGCAGATCCTCCAGGACCTGGGCGTGAGCAAGCTGCGCCACCTCGGCCCGCCGCTGAAATACGCCGGCCTCACCGGCTACGGGCTGGAAGTGGTGGAAAGCGTGCCCTTCGACGACTGGAAGCCGGCCACCGAGGCCTGACCACCGGTCGGCCGATACTGGCCGCCGGCCAGCTCGCGGGCACCCGGACGTGTGGATAAACGCTAGAAAAATCAGTCGATTGCCGCCATCGGGCGGCAACCGAAAAGCCGCCAGGGACGGCGCTAACCGGCAATCCACGGGGCCTGGAATGGGGCGAAGGCTTGCAGAAAGCTTGGAATACCATAATATGACATTCCGTAGGCCGACGATTGTCTCGGCGCCCCCGAACACGGGACAGCCTGAACAACGCTCCGGACAAGGCCGACCCTGACAGGCCCAGATGGCCACTGCTCCTGATGGGCAGGCACACAGCGCCTGCCCGCGCACAAACACAACAACGAGGGCATGTACATGGTGTTCAAGAAACGCGCAGTCGCGGCGACCCTCGCCGCCCTCCTGGGCCTGGCCGGCACCGCCGCCAGCGCCGCCGACGCCATCAGCTTCGTGAGCTGGGGCGGCACCACCCAGGACGCCCAGAAACAGGCCTGGGCCGAGCCCTTCAGCCAGGCCAGCGGCATCCGCGTGGTGCAGGACGGCCCCACCGACTACGGCAAGCTCAAGGCCATGGTCGAAAGCGGCAACGTGCAGTGGGACGTGGTGGACGTGGAGGCGGACTTCGCCCTGCGCGCCGCCGCCGAAGGCCTGCTGGAGCCGCTGGACTTCAACGTCATCAAGCGCGAGCGCATCGACCCGCGCTTCGTCTCCGACCACGGCGTGGGCTCCTTCTACTTCTCCTTCGTGCTCGGCTACAACCAGGGCAAGGTCGGCGGCAACGCCCCGCAGGACTGGAGCGCGCTGTTCGACACCAAGACCTACCCGGGCAAGCGCGCCCTGTACAAGTGGCCGAGCCCCGGCGTGCTGGAACTGGCCCTGCTGGCCGACGGCGTGCCCGCCGACAAGCTCTACCCGCTGGACCTGGACCGCGCCTTCAAGAAGCTCGACAGCATCAAGAAGGACATCGTCTGGTGGGGCGGCGGCGCCCAGTCCCAGCAGCTGCTGGCCTCCGGCGAGGCGACCATGGGGCAGTTCTGGAACGGCCGCGTCTACGCCCTGCAGCAGGACGGCGCGCCGGTGGGCGTGAGCTGGAAGCAGAACCTGGTCATGGCCGACTTCCTGGTGGTGCCCAAGGGCTCGAAGAACAAGGACGCGGCCATGAAGTTCCTGGCCGAGGCCTCCAGCGCCAAGGGCCAGGCCGAGTTCGCCAACCTCACCGCCTACGCCCCGGTCAACCTCGACAGCGTCGGCCAGCTCAAGGGCGACCTCGCCCCCAACCTGCCGACCGCCTACGCTAAGGATCAGATCACCCTCGACTACGCGTACTGGGCCAAGAACGGCCCGGCCATCGCGGCACGGTGGAACGAATGGCTGGTCAAGTGAAGCTGACGGCCGCTCCCCACGGCCGCTCCACTCCCGTCGACGGCGCCGCGCGCGCCGCCGACGCGGTGCAAACGAGGTCGCCGATGAAGCCGCAAGGCGTGTCGCCCTGGCGCGGCTCGGCCAAGCTGCTGCCGGCCCTGCTGTTCCTCGGCCTGTTCTTCCTCGCCCCACTGGTCGGCCTGCTGCTGCGCGGCGTGCTCGAACCCACCCCGGGGCTGGACAACTACGCCCAGCTGTTCGCCAACTCGGCCTACACGCGGGTGCTGTTCAACACCTTCGCGGTGGGCGCGCTGGTCACCCTGATCAGCCTGCTGCTGGGCTTCCCCCTGGCCTGGGCGATCACCCTGGTGCCGCGCGGCTGGGGCCGCTGGCTGCTGAACATCGTGCTGCTGTCGATGTGGACCAGCCTGCTCGCCCGCACCTACTCCTGGCTGGTGCTGCTGCAGGCCTCCGGGGTGATCAACAAGGTGCTGATGGCCCTGGGCATCATCGACCAGCCGCTGGAACTGGTGCACAACCTCACCGGCGTGGTGATCGGCATGAGCTACATCATGATCCCGTTCATCGTGCTGCCGCTGCAGGCGACCATGGCGGCCATCGACCCCATGGTGCTGCAGGCCGGCTCGATCTGCGGCGCCAGCCCCTGGAGCAACTTCTTCAAGGTGTTCCTGCCGCTGTGCCGGCCGGGGCTGTTCTCCGGCGGGCTGATGGTGTTCGTCATGTCCCTGGGCTACTACGTCACCCCGGCGCTGCTGGGCGGCGCGCAGAACATGATGCTGCCGGAATTCATCGTCCAGCAGGTGCAGTCCTTCCTCAATTGGGGCCTGGCCAGCGCCGCCGCGGCGTTGCTGATCCTGATCACCCTGGTGCTGTTCTACGTCTACCTGAAAGTGCAGCCGGAATCCCCGGTCGGCGCCAGTAACGCGAGGTAAGCCGCCATGCTGCTCTCCCCCAACGCCATGGGCCCGCGCCTGCGCGGCGGGCTGTACCTGGTCACCGGCCTGATCGCCGCCTTCCTGCTGCTGCCGATCGTGTTCATCGTGCTGCTGTCGTTCGGCTCCTCGCAGTGGCTGGTGTTCCCGCCGCCGGGCTGGACGCTGAAGTGGTACACCCAGTTCTTCGCCAACCCCGAATGGATGGACGCCGCCCTGGCCAGCCTCAAGGTGGCGGTGCTCACCACTGTCTGCGCGGTGGCCCTGGGCCTGCCGACCGCCTTCGCCCTGGTGCGCGGCAGGTTCCCCGGTCGCGAGCTGCTCTACGGCCTGTTCACCCTGCCGATGATAGTGCCGCTGGTGATCATCGCCGTGGCGGTGTACGCGCTGTTCCTCAAGCTGGGCTACACCGGCACGCTGTTCGCCTTCGTGGTCAGCCACGTGATAGTCGCCCTGCCCTTCACCATCATTTCGATCATCAACTCGCTGAAGCTGTTCGACCAGTCCATCGAGGACGCCGCGGTGATCTGCGGCGCCTCGCGCCTGCAGGCGGTGTTCAGGGTGACCTTCCCGGCCATTCGCCCGGGCATGGTCGCCGGCGGCCTGTTCGCCTTCCTGGTCTCCTGGGACGAGGTGGTGCTCAGCGTGATGATGGCCAGCCCCACCCTGCAGACACTGCCGGTGAAGATGTGGACCACCCTGCGCCAGGACCTGACCCCGGTGATCGCCGTCGCCTCGACGCTGCTGATCGGCCTGTCGGTCCTGGTGATGCTCGCCGCCGCGCTGCTGCGCCGGCGCAATGAAGTCAGCGCCTGAGCGCGAGGAGTCAGACAATGAGTGCCGTCATCCAAGAAACCGCGCAGGGCGGGACCCTGGTCAGCCTGCGCAACCTGAACAAGCACTACGGCGACTTCACCGCCGTGGACAACATCAACCTCGACATCCGCGACGGCGAGTTCCTCACCTTCCTCGGCTCCAGCGGCTCGGGCAAGAGCACCACGCTGTCGATGCTGGCCGGCTTCGAGACGCCCAGCAGCGGCGAGATCCTGGTGCAGGGCCAGTCGCTGGTGAACGTGCCGCCGCACAAGCGCGACATCGGCATGGTGTTCCAGCGCTACTCGCTGTTCCCGCACCTGTCGGTGCGCGACAACATCGGCTTCCCGCTGGACATCCGCAAGCAGAAGGGCGACGCGCGCGAGCGCCGCGTCGACGCCATGCTCAAGCTGGTGCAACTGGAGAAGTTCGCCCAGCGCCGCCCGGCGCAGCTTTCCGGCGGCCAGCAGCAGCGCGTGGCGATCGCCCGCGCGCTGGTCTACGAGCCGCGCATCCTGCTGATGGACGAACCCCTGGGCGCGCTGGACAAGAAGCTGCGCGAGGACCTGCAGGACGAACTGCGCCACCTGCACCGGCGCCTGGGCATCACCATCGTCTACGTGACCCACGACCAGGAAGAGGCCATGCGCCTGTCCCAGCGCATCGCCATCTTCAGCCACGGCAGGATCGTCGGCCTGGGTAGCGGCTACGACCTCTACCAGAACCCGCCGAACACCTTCGTCGCCTCCTTCCTCGGCAACTCCAACTTCCTTCGCGTGCAGGCCCAGGGCAACGCCGCGGCGCGCTTCGAGAGCAGCGTGCTGGGCATCCGCCCCACCGGCGGCCTGCGCGAAGGCCAGGACCTGGTGCTGATGGTGCGCCCGGAGAAGGCCCTGGCCCTGACCGCCGAACAGGCCGCCGCGCAGCCCCTGCAGGCCGGCTGGAACGAACTGGGCGCCACGGTGCAGGAAGTGGTGTTCCTCGGCGAGAGCCAGACCTGCAGCGTGACCACCGTGGGCGGCACCCAACTGACCCTCAAGGCGCTCTCCGGCGGCCAGCCGCTGCACCCGGGCAGCCCGGTGCGGGTACGCTGGGCGGCGGCCGACGCCTGCATCTACGGCGAATGGAACGAGAGCGACCTGGTGAAGGGCGCGCACTGATCCTTTGAAGTCCCTTGCGCCCCCGGCCGTTGTGGCGGCCGGGGGCTTTTTTTGCCTGCGGCTCCCGCTCCATATTTCCCCGTAGGAGCGGACCCTACCCACACCATTCCCTGTAGGAGCGCGCCTTGCGCGCGAAATCGCGGGCAGGGCCCGCTCCTACAGGTTGACACCGAACGCCGAATGGCCCGTAGGGCGAATAACCGTTCGCGGTTATCCGCCGTTGGCCGTGCTGCCGGGGCGTCCGGCGTGGCCGGTGAATCCAATCGCGGACGGAGTCCGCTCCTACGTCCGTGCGTCCTGGAACCGTAGGAGCGGACCTTGTCCGCGATTTGGCGGATAACGCCATAGGCGTTATGCGCCCTACAGGAAGCCCGGGAGCTTCGTGGTTTCGCCTCGCGCCGAACGGTCCCCTCTCCCGCTTGCGGGGGAGAGTTAGGGAGGGGGCACGGAGTCAGAGTTTGGCAGAGGTGCCAGAGCGAAGTCCGTCCCCTCTCCCCAGCCCTCGCCTACGCGGCCCGCCCTGAAGGGAGAGGGAGCCGTTCGGCGTGCATGGATAACGCAGCGTCAGCCGGCAAACTCGTAGGACGAATAACCGTTCGCGGTTATCCGCCGTTGGCCGTGCCACCGGGGCGTCCGGCGTGGCCGGTGAATCCAATCGCGGACGGAGTCCGCTCCTACGTCCGTGCGTCCTGGAACCGTAGGAGCGGACTCTGTCCGCAATCATGGCTACGAACCGTGCCGGCGGATGGTTTCGTGCGGCAAAAAAAGCCCCGCCAGAGCTGCTCTCGGGGCGGGGCGGAGAGTGGGACAAGGAATCAGTCGGCCAGGCCCAGGCGGCCCTGCAGGCTTGCGCGGGCCTGGCCGCGGGTGGCCAGGCAGTAGTACAGCGGGCAGGTCACCAGCAGGCCGGCCAGCCAGGACAGGTCGGCGCCTTCCAGGTAGTTGGCGTAGGGGCCGACGTAGAGCGCGGTGTTGGCGAAGGGCAGCTGCACCAGGATGCCGATGGCGTAGGCGACGATCGCGTGCGGGTTGAAGCGCCCGTAGATGCCGCCGTCGGCGCGGAAGATCGAGGCGATGTCGTAGCGGCCGCGCTTGACCAGGTAGAAATCGATCAGGTTGATGCAGGCCCAGGGCACCAGGACCAGCAGCAGGGTGAGGATCAGCCCGATGAACTGCGCGATGAAGTTCGCCGAGGCGCTCAGCGCCACCAGGCAGCTACCGGCGAGCACCACCGACGACAGCACCACGCGCAGGCGCACGCTGGGCGTCCAGGTGGCGGCGAAGGTCTGGATCGAGGTGACGATGGAGAGCACCGCGCCGTACAGGTTCAGCGCGTTGTGGCTGATGATGTTGAGCAGGAACAACACCATCAGCGCCGGGCCGAACACGCCGGTGGCCTGCTTCACCGCGGCCATGGCCTCGGTGCCTTCGGGGGTGGCCAGCACCGCCACCGCGCCGAAGCTGAACGACAGGCTGGTGCCCAGCACCGCGCCCAGGAAAGTGGCGAAGAACGGCCTGGCGATGCCGACGCTGGCCGGCAGGTAGCGCGAGTAGTCCGAGGTGTAGGGCGAGAAGCTGACCTGCCAGATGATCCCCAGGCACAGGGTGGCGACGAAGCCAGAGAGGTTGAAGCCGCCGCGGCTGAAGAAGTCCGCCGGCAACTGCTGGCAGAAGATCCAGGCGAAGCCCAGCAGCAGCGCGCCGCCCATCACCCAGGTGCCGATGCGGTTGAGGGTGTGGATGAAGCGGTAGCCGATCACGCCGATGGCGGTGGCGCCCAGCGCGCCGAGCAGGATGCCCGCCGGCAGCGGCACGGCCGGGGCGATGCTGTGGATCGACTCGCCGGCCAGGACGATGTTGGAGATGAAGAAGCCAAGGTAGATGAGCGCGGTGAAGAACACGATCAGCAAGGCGCCGTAGCGGCCGAACTGGCCGCGGCTCTGGACCATCTGCGGGATGCCCAGCTGCGGCCCCTGGGCCGAGGCCAGGGCGATGCCGACGCCGCCGAGCATGTGCCCGAGGAAGATCGCGACCAGGCCCCAGAGCAGGTCCAGGTGGTAGACCTGGACCACCATGGCGCCGGTCACCACCGGCAGGGGCGCGATATTGGTGCTGAACCACAGGGTGAACAGGTCGCGGGCACGGCCATGGCGCTCGGCCGGGGGCACGTAGTCGACGGTATGGTTCTCGATGAGCGGGGTGGACTCGGTGTGGGACATCTTCTGGCTCGCTGCGGATGGCCGGGCGCGGGCGCGGAGCGTCCGGCCACATGGCCGACGGCGTTCCACTGCGGGCGCGGACAGTCGGGAATCGGGATTGCAGGAATCAGGCCACGGGCGGCCTGGTGCGGGACCGGCGGTGCCGGGGCGGGTGCAACCTCGGGGAATCATCGAGCCAGGCCCCTTCGGAGGCGCGGCGGGGGAACATCATGCACAGCATCTTCTTGTCTTCTTTGTACGAAAGCTACGTATGTATTTGCTTCGGCAGCAGGCCCCGTAAAGGGCTGGCAGGCACGCTTGGGCGAAGACCATATTATGGTATTCCAAAATTCCGGCAAGCCTTTTCCCCACCAGCAGCCCCGACCTGGAGCTATCCAGGCGGCCATCCAGGCCCCTCGGAGAACCGCTGAAACCCTTGCCGCCCGAGGGCTTGAGCCCAAAGAGCGACGTTCGTCGGCAACCGACTGGCGGTCATCCCGGGGCTTGAACTTTCAGTAATACGGTATACCATCAGACGAAAATAATTCCTCCAACGCCCGCCCCCGTGGCAGCAGGTACCCGCAATGATCGACGCCAACCTCTACAAGCAAGTCATGGGCTCCTTCCCCTCCGGCGTGACCGTGATCACCACCCTGGACGAGGACGGCCAACTGGTGGGCCTGACCGCCAGCGCCTTCAGCTCGCTGTCGATGGACCCGGCGCTGGTGCTGTTCTGCCCCAACTACAGCTCCGACTCCTACCCGGTGCTGATCCGCCGCAGGCAATTCGCCATCCACCTGCTCTCCGCCGAGCAGCAGCGCGAGGCCTACAGCTTCGCCAAGAAGGGCAAGGACAAGGCCGAAGGCATCGACTGGCAACTGAGCGAGCTGGGCAACCCGCTGCTGGAGGGCGCCACCGCGGTGATCGAGTGCGAGCTGTGGCGCGAGTACGAAGGCGGCGACCACGCGATCATGGTCGGCGCGGTGAAGAACCTGGTGGTGCCGGAACAGCGGGTGCAGCCGATGGTTTACTGCCGCGGGAAGATGGGGGCGCTGCCGGCGCTGGCCTGATACCCGTAGGGCGCATAACGCCTACGGCGTTATCCGCCAAATCGCGGACAAAGTCCGCTCCTACGGTTCCAGGAAGCACGGTCGTAGGAGCGGGCCCTGCCCGCGATTCGCGCGCAGGGCGCGCTCCTACAGGGGAATGGCATGGCTCGGCCAGCGTAGGAGCGGACTCCGTCCGCGATTGGTCCTGCAGGCTACGCCGGACCCTCCGGTGGCACGGCCAGCCCTCACGTCCTGAACCGCGACACCAGCCGGTTCAACTCCTCCGACAACCCATTCAACGTCTGCGCATCCCCCCGCGTGGCGTCCGCCAGCCCCGCCACTTCCTGGGCGTCGCGGTGGATCTGGGCGATGTGCCGGTTGATCTCCTCCGCCACCTGGTGCTGCTCCTCCGCGGCCGTGGCGATCTGCGCGTTCATGTCGCGGATCACGTCCACCGACTCGCGGATGGCGCCGAAGCAGGCGCGGGCCTCGCGGATGGAGCCGACGGTGCGCTGCGAGGCCTCCAGGCTGGCCTGCATCTGCCGGCCGGTGTCGTGGGTGCGGCGGGCCAGGTTGCCCAGCAGCGCGTCGATCTCGCCGGTGGATTCGGCGGTGCGCCGCGCCAGCGCGCGGACCTCGTCGGCCACCACGGCGAAGCCGCGGCCCTGGTCGCCGGCCCGCGCCGCCTCGATGGCGGCGTTGAGCGCCAGCAGGTTGGTCTGCTCGGCGATGGAGCGGATGGTGCCGAGGATCGACTGGATGTCGTTGCTGTCCTGCTCCAGCTGGCGCATGGCGCTGGCCGAGCCGGCGATCTCCTCGCTCAGGCGGCCGACGCTGTCCACCGCCTCGTCGATCTGCTGCTGGCCGTCGTGGGCCTGGCGCTGGCCGCTGTCGGCGGAGGCCGCCGCCTGGCTGCAGGAGCGCGCCACCTCGTTGGCGGTCATGACCATCTCGTTGAACGCCGTGGACACCATGTCCACCGCCTCGCGCTGGCGCGCCGCGGTGTCGGCCAGGGCCTGGGAGGTGCCGCTGGAACTGCCGGCGCTCTGGTGGATGCTCGCCGCGGCCTGGCCGATGTTCTGCACCAGGCGGCGGATGGCGTCGAGGAACTGGTTGAACCAGCCGGCCAGCTGCGCCGTCTCGTCGCGGCCGCGCACCGGCAGGCGTCCAGTCAGGTCGCCGTCGCCCTGGGCGATGCCCTCCAGGCCGTCGGCCACCGCGCGCACCGGGCGCACCACCAGGCCGGCGAAAAAGGCGCCGACACCGGCGAAGCCCAGCGCCACCAGCGCGGCGATCAGGGCGATCGCCCAGGTCAGGCGGGTCGCCGCGGCCATCACCTCGCTCTCCTTGATCAGGCCGACGAAGCGCCAGCCCAGGGCCTGGGACGGCCAGACGTTGGCCAGGTAGCGCTCGCCGTCGATGGTCACTTCCACCAGGCCCTTGTCGGCGCTGGCCAGACTGGCATAGCCGCTGCCCAACTCGTCGAGCTTCCTGAAGTTGTGCTCCGGCTGCTGCGGGTCGACCAGCACGGTGCCGTCGCCTTCCATCAGCATCAGGTAGCCGCTCTCGCCCAGGCGGATGCCCTTGACGATATCGGTCAGGCGCTTGAGCGAGACGTCGATGTTGACCACCCCACCCTGCTCGCCGAGGCGGTTGGCGAAGGTGCGCACGGTGCTGACCAGCACCACCTTGTCCGCCGCCCAGTAATAGGCGTGAGTGCGCAGGGTGCGCCCCGGCTGGGCCATGGCCGCCTGGTACCAGGGGCGGGTGCGCGGGTCGTAGCTGGCCAGCTGGTCGTCGCCCGGCCAGAAGGCGTAGCCGCCCTCGCGCGTGCCGAGGGACACGTAGGCGTAGTCCGGGTGGCTGTGGGCCAGGCCGGCGAAGAGGTCGAACACCCGGTGGTCGAGGTCGCCGGCCGGGTGCTGCGCGGCGTCGGCGCCGATGAATTGCTTGAGGCCGGCGTCGATGGCCTGCAGCTGCGGGTGGCTGGCCAGGTACTCGACGTTCTGGGCGATGCCGTCGAAGAACAGCTGCATGGCGTTCTCCACCTGGCGGATCTCCCGGCTGCTGCCGTCGATGAAGCCGGCCCGCGCCTCGCCGCGCAGGTTGAAGATCACCAGCGCGGCGACCAGGAGCACCGGCAGGCTGGCGATGGCGGCGAAGGCCAGAATCAGTTTCTGTTTGAGGTTCATCCTTACTCCTTGGTCGGCGCCGGGCAGAAACGCCTTGCAGATATTCCGTATTATGGTATACCAATAAACCACGGACACCCAGCACATTCATGGCCAGTCGCCATGCCAGTGCCCGACCCCCGAAGCAGCGGTGCGCGCAGGCGCATCCCATCCGCCGGCCGCGCCTGTGCCGGATACAAGAAAAGGTTCGAGGTAAGCGATATGAAATTTTCCCTGTTCGTGCACATGGAGCGCTACGACGAGCAAACCAGCCACCGCCAGCTGTTCGAGGAACTCACCGAACTGACGCTGATGGCCGAGGCCGGCGGCTTCAGCACCGTGTGGATCGGCGAGCACCACGCCATGGAATACACCATCTCGCCCAGCCCGATGCCGCTGCTGGCCTACCTGGCCGCCCGTACCGAAACCATCCGCCTGGGCGCCGGCACCATCATCGCGCCCTTCTGGCACCCCATCCGCGTGGCCGGCGAATGCGCCCTGCTCGACGTGATCAGCAACGGCCGCATGGAAGTGGGCCTGGCCCGCGGCGCCTACCAGTACGAGTTCGACCGCATGGCCAACGGCATGCCGGCCACCGACGGCGGCAAGTACCTGCGCGAGATGGTCCCGGTGGTGCGCGCGCTGTGGCAGGGCGACGTCGCCCACGAAGGCGAGATCTGGAAATTCCCCACCGCCACCTCCTCGCCGCGGCCGCTGCAGAAGCCCACCCCGCCGATGTGGATCGCCGCCCGCGACCCGGACTCGCACAACTTCGCCGTGGCCAACGGCTGCAACGTGATGGTCACCCCGCTGATGAAGGGCGACGAGGAAGTGGTCGACCTGAAGAACAAGTTCGAGGCGGCCCTGACCAACAACCCCGGCGTGCCGCGCCCGCAACTGATGGTGCTGCGCCACACCCACGTGCACAGCGCCGACGACCCGGACGGCTGGAAGGTCGGCGCCGAGGCCATATCGCGCTTCTACCGCACCTTCGACGCCTGGTTCGGCAACAAGCAGACCCCGGTCAACGGCCTGCTGCCGCCCAGCCCCGAGGAGAAGTTCAAGGAGCGCCCGGAGTTCGAGCTGGAGAACATCCGCAGGAACACCATGATCGGTACCCCCGAGGAAATCATCGCGCGCATCCGCCACTACCAGGAACTGGGCGTCGACGAATTCAGCTTCTGGGCCGACAACAGCCTGCCCTACGAGCAGAAGAAGAAGTCCCTGGAACTGTTCATCAAGCACGTGGTGCCGGCGTTCCGCTGAACATCCGCCCGGGCTTCGCAACACCAACGCCGGTCAGGAAACTGACCGGCGTTGTGCATTCGGTCCCTGGCTCACCAGGAACCGGCGCCCGCCACCTTCGCCCGCTCGGTGCGGGCCGCGCGGCGGCCCTGGGCGCACACCGCCAGGGCGGCCAGGGCGGCGGGCGCCACCAGGGCGCCGAACACCTGCGGCAGCGACCAGCCCAGGGCCATCATCTGGGCGCCGGCGAAGGCGCTGAGGATGGCGCCGAAGCGGCCGATGCCGCTCATCCAGCTGGCCCCGGTGGCGCGCGCCTCGGTGGGGTAGAAACAGGCGGCCAGGGCGTTCATGCCGACGCTGGAGCCGTTCAGGCAGAAGCCCACCAGCCAGGCGATGGCGCACAGCAGGTAGAAGTGCGCGGTGACGTGGCCGATGGCGAAGATCACCAGGCCGCCGAGCAGGAAGCTGAGCATGATCACCCGCTGCTTGTTCCAGCGGTCCATGGCCCAGCCCACGCTGAGCGCGCCCAGCGGCCCGCCGACCTGGAAGCAGGCGGTGATCAGCGCCGCGTCCGCCACGCTGTAGCCGCCGCCCTCCTTGACCAGGGTCGGCAGCCAGCTGCTGAACAGGTAGACCAGGAACAGCGAGAGGAAGTAGCCGCCCCAGAGCATCAGGGTGCCGAAGCGGTAGCGTGGCGAGAGCATGATGCCGATGGCGCCGCCCGGCTCGCGCGCCCTGGGCGGCACCAGGAATTCGCTGTCGGCGGCGATCGCGTCCGGCGCCAGGCGCCGGAGGATGCGGCGGATGCGCGCCGGCTCGGCGCGGCGCGCCACCAGGAAGTTCACCGACTCCGGCAGGCCGAACAGCAGCAGCGGCGCCACCAGCAGCGGCAGCACGCCGCCGAGCACCAGCACGCTGTGCCAGCCGAAGGCCGGGATCATCCAGGCGGAGAGGAAGCCGCCGCCCGCCGCGCCCAGGGAGAAGCCGCAGAAGGCCACGGTGATGAGGAAGGAGCGGCTGCGTTGCGGCGCGTACTCCGACACCAGGGTGCTGGCGTTGGGCATGGCCGCGCCCAGGCCCACGCCGGTGAGCAGGCGCAGGATGACCATCTGCTGCAGGTCGCCGGCGAAGGCCGTGGCCAGGGTCCACAGGCCGAAGAAGAACACGCTGCACACCAGCACAGCCTTGCGCCCGTAGCGGTCGGCCAGCGGCCCGGCCACCAGGGCGCCCAGCGCCAGGCCGATGAGCGCGGCGCTGAGCACCGGGCCCAGGTCCCTGGCGCTCAGCGCCCAGTCCATCTTCAGCTGCGGGGCGATGAAGCCCATCGCCGCCACGTCGAAACCGTCCAGGGCGATGATCAGGAAGCCGAGGAACACCACCCACTTCTGGTAGCCGCCCAGGGGCCGGGCGTCGATCAGTTCACGCACGTCTATGGCTTGCTTGCCGCTCATTTCTGGCACCTCTCGCATCGGGCGGCCGGCGGCCGCCGCTTTCTTGTTGTTGTGTCGCGATCGTTCCGGGCCCGCCTCAGGCCCGTGGCTGGCCCTCCAGCGTGCGGAAGCGCACCGGGCGGATGATCCGCGTCTCCTGGGCGATCACCAGGTGGGTGGTGGCGCGCAGGTATTCGGCGAAGCCCGGGTCGCTGTCGCGGGCCATGCTGCGTTTCTCGAAGTCGTCGAGGCTGTCGTAGCCCCACAGGTGCACCACCTGGTTCAGCGGGCCGATGCTGCTGGTGTAGAAGGCCAGCGGCGGGCCCAGGTGGCGCAGCAGGATGGGCATGGCCAGGCGCTCGAAGAGGTCGAGGAACTCGGCCATGCCACGCGGGCGGATGCTGTAGACGCGGTGGTCGACCACCGGCTTGTGGGCAAGCATCAGGCCACCTCCCGGTGCCGCGCGGCGCCTTGCTCCACCCCGGCCAGGTAGCGGCCGGTGAGGTAGCCGAAGGTCATGATCGGGCCCAGGGTGATGCCGGCGCCGGGGTAGTTGCCGCCCATCACGCTGGCGCGGTCGTTGCCCACCGAGAACAGCCCGGGGATGGCCTCGCCGCGGGCGTCGAGCACTTCGCCACGGACGCTGGAGCGGATGCCGTCGAAGGTGCCGAGGTCGCCCATCAGCACCTTGAGCGCGTAGTAGGGCCCTTCGCCGATCGGCGCCACGCAGGGGTTGGGGCGCTGCCCGGGGTCGGCCAGGTAGCGGTTGAACGAGGTGCTGCCACGGCCGAACTGGCGGTCCTCGCCATGCGCCGCGCCCTGGTTGTACTCGTGCACTGTGCGCTCCAGGCCGGCGGCGTCGAGCCCGGCGGCCTGGGCCAGCTCGGCCAGGGTGCGGCCCTTGACCAGGTAGCCGTTGCGCAGCAGGGGCGCCAGCGGCATGGGCGCCGGCTTGGCGTAGCCGAGACCGTACTTGGCGATGGTGCGGCTGTCGCAGACCAGCCACATGGCCGTCTCCTTCTCGCCAGCGCAGGCCCGGATCAGCGCCGCGCCGACGTCGTGGTAGGAGTTGGACTCGTTGGTGAAGCGCGTACCGTCGCGCAGCACGCCGATCACCCCGGGCTTGTAGCGATCCAACAGGTGTGGGAAGGCCGTGTAGCCACCGCCCATGGGCACCCTGGACACCGGCATCCAGGCCGCCGCCTCGGGGTAGCGGATGTCCACCTGGCCGCCGGCCTGCTCGGCCATGCGCAGGCCGTCTCCGGTGTTGCCGGCGGGCACCGGCGAGCAGTGCTCGCCGCCGCTGCGCAGGTGCGGGTAGGCCTGGCGGATGCGCTGCAGATCGTGGGAGAAGCCGCCGCAGGCCAGCACCACGCCGCGCTTCGCCTCGATGCGCAGCTCGCCCCCGAGGCCGCTGGCCAGCGCGCCGCGCACCTTGCCGCCGTCGATCAGCAGCTGGCGGGCGGGGGTGGCCGTGTGGATCGGGATGCCCAGGTCCAGCGCCGACTTCGCCAGGCGCGCGGCCAGGGCATTGCCGCTGGTGACCTGGATGCCGCGGCGGTACAGCAGCAGCTCCTTCACATGGGTGGCCAGGCGCCTGGCTACGTAGACGAAGGACTTCAGCGAGCGGGTGGCGTTGAAGAAGTGCTTCAGGTCGGCGTTGGACGAGTTGAACATCATGCCGATGAAGGTGATGGTCTTCAGCGGCGGGCGCAGACGCGCCATGTCCCGGCCCAGGCCGCGGATGTCGTAGGGCGCGGCGAGGATGGAGCGGCCGACGTCGACGCCGCCGGGGGCGTCGGGGTGGTAGTCCGGGTAGAGCGTGGGCACGAAGCGCACCTGGGTCTCGCGCTCGAAGAAATCGACCATCTCCGGGCCGGCGTCGAGGAAGGCGTCCACCGCCTCGGCGTCGTAGAAGTCGCCGGTCTCGTGCTGCAGGTAGGCGAGCGCGGCCTCGCGGCTGTCCTTCACCCCGGCCTCGCGGGCGTGGCGGTTGCCGGGTATCCACAGCACGCCGCCGGAAAACGCGGTGGTGCCGCCGAACACGCTGTCCTTCTCGATCACGACCACGTCCAGGCCGTGCTTGCGCACGGTGATGGCGGTGGACAGGCCGCCGGCGCCGGCGCCGATGACCAGCACGTCGCAGCGCAGGGTGGTTTCTTGCTGGGGGCTCATGGGGCTCTCCTCGAATGCGGGCGAGCGCGCCCGGCCCGCGGGGCGGCGGGCAGGCGCGGTGGTGGTGGCGGGAAGGCTCAGGCGGCCTTGATCGGCGACTCGTAGCCGGGGCGCGGGATCAGCGCCATGGGCATGCTTTCCAGGCCGCCGTCGACGGTCAGCTCGGCGCCGTTGACGTAGTCCGCGCGGGGGCTGGCGAGGAACAGCACGGCGTTGGCGATGTCCAGCGGCTCGCCGATGCGGCGGTTGGCAGTCATCGCCTCGCGCGCGGCCTGCACCTGCGGGTCGGCGTAGAACGAGGCCGACAGCGGGGTGCGGATCAGCCCCGGGCAGATGGCGTTGCTGCGCACGCCGCGGGCGCCCCATTCGGCGGCCAGCTGGCGCGAGAGCATGCTCACCCCGGCCTTGGCCGCGCTGTAGGCGCCGCTCCAGGTCTGCGGGTAGTGCGCAGCGATGGAGGCGATGTGGACGATGCGCCCGGCGCCGCGGGCCAGCATCAGCCGGCCGAAGGCCTGGGAGCACAGCAGGTAGCCGTTGAGGTTCACCGAAAGCACCTGGTTCCACTGCTCCAGGCCGATCTCCTCCAGGGCGCCTGGGCGCAGCACGCTGGCGTTGTTGACCAGCACGTCGCAGCGGCCGAAGCGCGCCTGCACCAGGGTGGCGGCGTTGTTCACGCTTTCCGGGTCGGCAATGTCGCAGGCGATGGCCGGCACTTCCTGCCCGGCCTGCTGCGCCAGCAGCCCGGCGAGGTCGCGACAGCGGGGCTGGTCGCGGTCCAGCAGGACCACCCGGGCGCCCTCGCGCACCAGGGCGCCGGCGATTTCGAAACCGATGCCGCCGGCGGCGCCGGTGACGACGCATACCGCGTCGTCCAGGCCGAGCCAGGGGCTGCGTGCTTGGGATTGAGTCATTGTTGTCTCCGGCACTGTAAGGCGAAGGCCGGGGAAGGTTCGGCAGCCCCGGTCCTGGCGGCCAGAGTAGGCCCGGCGACGGCGCCGGCAGAATGGACAAAAGCCGCAAGCGACCCGACATTTTCGACAATCCGCCGCCGCAATGACCGCCACGATTTGCCTGCGCCGGCCGCACTGGTTAGGGTTGTCCACAGGTCCGCCGAGCCCTGCCGGGCATACAACAACAATGAGCAGCATCCCCAACTACGACCTCTACGGCGAGGCGCCGCAACCGGTGTGGCACGAGTCGCTGCACGTGGAGTCCATCTCCCAGCGCTCCGGCGCGCACAACTGGGAAATCGCCCCGCACCGCCACGACGGCCAGCTGCAGATCCTCTACCTGCAGCAGGGCGCCGGCGAGGTGCTGCTGGAAAGCCAGTGGGTGGCGGCGCAAGCCCCCTGCGTGATCTACATCCCCGCGCAGATGGTCCACGGCTTCCACTGGGCCGGGCAGGTGGACGGCCACGTGGTCACCGCCCTGCAGCCGCCGCTGGAAAGCGCCGCCGCCGTGCTCTCCCCGGCCCTGCTGCCGCAGTTGCAGAAGCCCTGGGTGATCCCCCTGCCGCACTGGGAAACCGGCGAGGATCCGCTGCTGCCGCTGTGCCTGGCGCTGCACCAGGAGTACCACGAGCGCGCCCGCGAGCACGTGGCCTGCAGCATGTCGCTGCTGCTGGCGCTGGTGATCCACATCTTCCGCTGCGCCGCCGAGGCCGACCACCCGGCCCCGCCCCAGGGCCGCCGCAGCCAGCAGGTGCGCGCTTTCCGCGAGCTGGTGGAAGCGCACTTCCGCCGCCACCGCCCGGTGCACGACTACGCCGACGAGCTGGGCGTGACCATGGCCACCCTCGGCCGCCTGTGCCAGGAGCAGCTGGGCATGACGCCCATGGCGGTGATCAACGCGCGCCTGGTGCTGGAGGCCAAGCGCGAACTGGCCCATTCGCGCCAGAGCGTCAAGGCCATCGCCCACGACCTGGGCTTCTCCGACGTCGGCTACTTCAGCCGCTTCTTCCGCAAGCACACGCGCTTGTCGCCCAGCGAGTTCCGTAGCCAGGGCGCCGGCTGACGCGGCCTGCGGGCCTTATATTCATTTAAAGAATAATAAAATCTGAATTTATTCTTTTTTACCTCCACCTCGATTCCTCTATAACTGCGCAGGAATCGACGGCCAGCACACTGTTGCGCTGCCAACAGTTGCCCAGCAGCAACTACCCGCCAGCCAACAGTTCGCCCAGCAACACTTGATAAATATCCATACGAATCAATGCGTTGAGTCCTGGCACAGGTCTTGCGAAAAGGATCTGGACCCGCCCTGCCGGCAGGGCAACAGCACAGGAAACCGAGAATGACTGCCCCCTTGAAAGTGGTCGCCGTGTCCGGCGGCGCCTATCGCCCCTCCCGCACCCTGGTCCTGACCGAGGCCATCCTCGCCGAGATCGGCCGCCACCTGGACACCGAGGTCCAGCTCATCGAGCTGGCCGACATCGCCCGCCCGGTGGGCGGCGCCCTGAGCCGCGCCGAGCTGCCGGCGGAAGTGGAAGCGCAGCTGCGCGCCATCGAGGCGGCCGACCTGCTGCTGGTGGCCTCGCCGGTGTACCGCGGCGCCTACCCGGGGCAGCTCAAGCACCTGTTCGACCTGATCGGCCAGGACGCCCTGATCGGTACCCCGGTGCTGCTCGCCGCCACCGGCGGCAGCCAGCGCCATGCCCTGGTCATCGACCACCAGCTGCGCCCGCTGTTCAGCTTCTTCCAGTCCCTGACCCTGCCCCTGGGCGTGTACGCCAGCGAGGCCGACTTCCAGGACTACCGCGTCACCTGCGAACTGCTGCAGGCGCGCATCCGCCTGGCGGTGGAACGCGCCCTGCCGCTGTTCGGCGACCACCGCGCACTGCGCCGCATCGCCTGAGGAGCGCCACGATGAATGTCTTCTGGTTCCTCCCCACCCACGGCGACGGCCACTACCTGGGCACCAGCCAGGGCGCGCGCCCGGTCAGCCTCAACTACCTCAAGCAGATCGCCCAGGCCGCCGACGGCCTCGGCTACCACGGCGTGCTCATCCCCACCGGGCGTTCCTGCGAGGACTCCTGGGTGATCGCCTCGGCCCTGGCGCCGCTTACCGAGCGCCTGCGCTACCTGGTGGCGATCCGCCCGGGGATCATCTCGCCGACCGTTTCCGCGCGCATGGCCGCGACCCTCGACCGCCTCTCCGGCGGCCGCCTGCTGATCAACGTGGTGACCGGCGGCGACCCCGACGAGAACCGCGGCGACGGCATCCACCTCAGCCACGCCGAGCGCTACGAGGTCACCGACGAATTCCTGCGCATCTGGCGCCGGGTGCTGCAGGGCGAGTCGGTGGACTTCGCCGGCAAGCACATCCAGGTGGAGAACGCCAAGGCGCTCTACCCGCCGATCCAGAAGCCCTACCCGCCGCTGTACTTCGGCGGCTCCTCGGAAGCCGCCCACGAGCTGGCCGCAGAGCAGCTGGACGTATACCTGACCTGGGGCGAGCCGCCGGCCGCGGTGGCGGCGAAGATCGCCGACGTGCGCCAGCGCGCCGCCCGCCACGGGCGCGAAGTGAAGTTCGGCATCCGCCTGCACGTGATCGTCCGGCCCACCGAGGAAGAAGCCTGGAAGGCCGCCGACCAGCTCATCGAGCACATCTCCGACGACACCATCGCCGCCGCGCAGCAGTCGTTCTCGCGCTTCGACTCCGAAGGCCAGCGGCGCATGGCCGCACTGCACGGCGGGCGCCGCGACAGGCTGGTGGTGGCGCCGAACCTGTGGGCCGGCGTCGGCCTGGTGCGCGGCGGCGCCGGCACCGCGCTGGTGGGCAACCCGCAGCAGGTCGCCGAGCGCATCAAGGAATACGCGGACCTGGGCATCGACAGCTTCATCTTCTCCGGCTACCCGCACCTGGAAGAAGCCTACCGCTTCGCCGAGCTGGTCTTCCCGCTGCTGCCCGAGCCCTACGCCAGCCTGGCCGGCCACGGCCTGACCAACCTCACCGGGCCGTTCGGCGAAATGATCGCCAACGACGTCCTGCCCACTGCCCGGAAGCAGTCGGCATGAGCCGGCACGAGGAGCTGCCCGTGAATTCGTCCGCACAAGCCTCCGTCCTCAGCCCGCTGCAGCTGGCCCGCCAGCTGGCGGCGGACTTCGCCGAAAGCGCCGTGGAGCGCGACAAGCTCGGCGGCACCCCGAAGGCCGAGCGCGACGCCCTGCGCCGCAGCGGCCTGCTCGGGCTGGTCATCCCGCAACAGTACGGCGGCCTGGGCGCCAGCTGGAGCGAGGCCCTGGAAGTGACCCGCGAGTTCGCCCGCGTCGACAGTTCCGTGGCCCACGTGTTCGGCTTCCAGCACCTGATGCTGGCCACCGTGCGCCTGTTCGCCCGCCCCGAGCAGTGGCAGCCGTGGTTCGAGCAGACCGCGCGCAAGAACTGGTTCTGGGGCAACGCCCTCAACCCCCTGGACACCCGCACGGTGGTGAAGAAGCTCGACGGCTGGCGCGAGTTCTCCGGCAAGAAGAGCTTCTGCTCCGGCGCCAGCGACTCGGAAATGCTGATCGCCTCGGCGGTGGACGAAGGCAACGGCGGCAAGCTGCTGATCGCCGCCATCCCCAGCGGCCGCACCGGCATCACCCTGCACGGCGACTGGGACAACATGGGCCAGCGCCAGACCGATAGCGGCAGCGCCACCTTCGAACGGGTGCGCGTGGAAGAGTCCGAGCTGCTGCTCGACCCGGGCCCGCTGAGCACGCCCTTCGCCTGCCTGCGCCCGCTGATCGCCCAGCTGCTGTTCGCCAACCTGTTCCTCGGCGTGGCCGAGGGCGCCTTCGAGGAGGCGCGGCAGTACAGCCTCAAGGAAAGCCGCCCGTGGTTCCGCTCCAGCGCCCGCAGCGTCGGCGAGGACCCGTACGTGCTGCGCCACTACGGCGAGTTCTGGGTCGGCCTGGAAGGCGTGCGCCTGCTGGTGGAACGCGCCGCCGCGCAGCTGGACGAGGCCTGGCGCAAGGAACACGCCCTGGGCGCCGAGGAGCGCGCGCAGCTGGCGGTGGCCATCGCCACCGCCAAGGTCGCCGCCAGCCGCACCGGCCTGGACATCTGCAACCGCCTGTTCGAGGTCACCGGCGCCCGCGCCACCCACGCCTCGCTGCGCCTGGACCGCTTCTGGCGCAACCTGCGCACCCAGTCCCTGCACGACCCGCTGGACTACAAGCTCCACGAGCTGGGGGACTGGGCGCTCAACGGCACGCGGCCGACACCCACCTTCTACTCCTGAGGCAGAGACATGCAACTGCTGACGCTACCCCCCTCCCCCGCACTGGCCACCTCGATCCGGGCGACCGCACAGGTCTTCGAAGACCCGAAATCGCAGGCGCTGCTCGCCCATCTGCAACAGGTCGCCCCCAGCGAGGCCAGCGTCCTGATCATCGGCGAGACCGGCACGGGGAAGGAGCTGGTGGCGCGGCACATCCACAACCTCAGCGGGCGGCGCAACGGGCCCTTCGTCGCGGTGAACTGCGGGGCCTTCTCCGAGTCGCTGGTGGAGGCGGAACTGTTCGGCCATGAAAAGGGCGCCTTCACCGGCGCCCTGAGCGCCAAGGCCGGCTGGTTCGAGGAAGCCAACGGCGGCACCCTGTTCCTCGACGAGATCGGCGACCTGCCCATGGCCATCCAGGTCAAGCTGCTGCGCGTGCTGCAGGAGCGCGAGGTGGTGCGCCTGGGCTCGCGCAAGAGCATCCCGATCAACGTGCGGGTGCTGGCGGCCACCAACGTGCAGCTGGAACGGGCGATCAACGCCGGGCACTTCCGCGAGGACCTGTACTACCGCCTCAACGTCGTCACCCTGCAGTTGCACCCGCTGCGCGAACGCCCCGGCGACATCCTGCCGCTGACCCGCCATTTCATCCGCAGCTACAGCGAGCGCCTGGGCTACGGCCAGGTGCAGCTCAGCGCCGAGGCCGAGCGCAAGCTGGTCGGCTACGGCTGGCCGGGCAACATCCGCGAGCTGGAGAACGTCATCCACCACAGCCTGCTCACCTGCCGCGACGGCCTGGTGCGCGAGGACGACCTGCGCCTGTCCAACCTGCGCCTGGAACGCCAGGACGAGGCCCCGGCGGGGCACAGCGGCAGCCCGGCGGCCACTGGCGGCGAATCCGCCGAGGAACTGCTGCAGCGCGCCTTCCGCCGCCTGTTCGAGGAATCCGCCGGGGCGCTCTACGAGCGCGTCGAGGAAAGCCTGCTGCGCGCCGCCTACCGCTTCTGCCACCACAACCAGGTGCACACCGCCAACCTGCTCGGCCTGTCGCGCAACGTCACCCGCACGCGGCTGATCGCCATCGGCGAACTGGTGGTGAACAAGCGCCGCGGCCCGGAGCAGGAGCTGGACAACCGCGTGGTGCGGCTGTCCATCTGAGCCCCTTCAGGCGCCGCCCACCAGGCTGACGCGGTCGGCCAGCGTCCGCGCGCGCGCCACTATCCTTTCGCGTTCCGCCAGCGGCGCTACCACGCGCAGCCGCAGGCTGCCCAAGGAGCGGCCCTGGATGCGTTCCAGGCTGGCCTGCACCAGGTGCACCGCGAAGCCCAGTTCGCGGCCGATGGCGGCCGGCTCCGGCTCGCGGGCGCTGGCGCCGCTGTAGTGCAGGTCCAGCAGCAGGCCCTCGCCCGCCGCCTCGCCGTCGGCATCGTGGTGCAGGGTGCCGAGCAGGCTGCGCGTCACCTCGTGGCGCGGGTCGCCGAACACTTCCCAGACCTCGCCCTGCTCCACCACCTGGCCGCGCTCCAGCACCACCACGCGGTCGCAGAGGTCGCGGATCACTTCCATCTCGTGGGTGATGAGGACGATGGTCAGGTCCAGGCGGCGGTTGATGTCGCGCAGCAGCGCGAGGATGGACTGGGTGCTTTCCGGGTCCAGCGCCGAGGTGGCCTCGTCGCACAGCAGCAGGTCCGGCTGCAACACCAGCGCGCGGGCGATGCCGACGCGCTGCTTCTGCCCGCCGGACAGCTGCGCCGGGTAGGCGTCGCGCTTGTCCGCCAGGCCCACCAGCTGCAGCAGTTCGTCAACGCGCCGGGCGCGCTCGGCGCGCGGCACGCCGGCCAGCACCAGCGGCAGGGCGACGTTGTCGCCGACCGTGCGCGAGGCCATCAGGTTGAAGTGCTGGAAGATCATCCCGGTGCGCCGGCGCAACTGCGCCAGGCGCCCGTCGTCGAAGGCGCCGATGTCCTCGCCGTCGACCAGCACCTGGCCGGCGCTGGGCCGTTCCAGGCGGTTGAGCGAGCGCAGCAGCGAGGACTTGCCGGCGCCGCTGCGGCCGATGATGCCGAAGACCTCGCCACGGCGGATCTCCAGGTCGATGCCGTGCAGCGCCTGCACTTCCCGGCCGCCGGCCAGATAGTGCTTGGCCAGGCCCTGCAGGCGGATGTGGGTGGCAGCCGCCAGCGGCTGCGAATGCTTGAAGCTGACCATGGGTGCGTTCCTGCCGGGCGCGGCGCCCGTCCTGGGCGCCGCGCCGGGTCACATCAGAAGCCGGGGGCGATCTCGCCCTTGTAGCGGGTCAGGATGAAGTTGCGCACTTCCGGCGAGTTGAGCGCCTTGGCGAGCTTCTGGATGCCCGGGTCCTGGATGTTGTCCGGGCGCGCCACCAGGAACTCGATGTAGAGGTCCTTGCCCTTCTCGACGATCAGCGCGCTCTTGATGTCGATGCCGGCTTCCAGCGCGTAGTTGGCGAAGACGAAGGCCAGGTCGACCTGTTTCACCGAGCGCGCCAGCATGGCGCCTTCCAGCTCGCGGATCTTCAGGTGGTGCGGGTTGTCGACGATGTCGCGCTGGGTGGACTGCGGGTTCGCCGGGTCCTTCAGCTTGATCAGCCCGGCCTCGGCCAGCAGCACCAGGGCGCGGCCGGTGTTCACCGGGTCGTTGGGGATGGCTACGCTGGCGCCATCGGGCAGCTCGGCCAGGCTCTTGTACTTGGCCGAATAGGCGCCGAAGGGCTCGATGTGCACGCCGACCACCGGCACCAGGTTGGTGTGGCGGGTCTTGTTGAAGTCATCGAGGAACGGGCGGTACTGGTAGTAGTTGGCGTCGAGATTCTTCTTCGCCAGCTGCAGGTTGGGCTGGATGAAGTCGTTGAAGACCTTCACCTCCAGGTCCACGCCTTCCTTGGCCAGGGCCGGCTTGACGAACTCGAGGATTTCCGCGTGCGGCACCGGGGTGGCGCCCACCACCAGGTGTTCGTTGGCGTGGGCGTTGATGGCGATGACGGCAGCCAGGGCGGCCAGGACTTTCTTCATTGTGCTTGCTCCGATCAGTGGTTTCTTGGGATGGCCGTCGTGGGTGTGGACGTGGGCCTGCGGCGACGTTTCCCGGCCGCCGCGAGCGGGTGTTGGGTTCAGCGCCGGGTGTAGTGGCGCACCAGGCGGTCGCCGCTCATCTGCAGGGCCTGCACCAGCAGGATCAGCAGCAGCACGGTGACCACCATGACGTCGGTCTGGAAACGCTGGTAGCCGAAGCGGATGGCCAGGTCGCCCAGGCCGCCGCCGCCGACCACCCCGGCCATGGCCGTGTAGTCGACCAGCACGATGGCGGTCACGGTGATGGCCGCGATCAGCCCGGTGCGCGCTTCCGGCAGCAGGGTGTGGAAGACGATCTGGCGGGTGCTCGCACCCATGGCCTGCACCGCTTCCACCAGGCCGCGGTCCACTTCGCGCAGCGAGCTTTCCACCAGCCGCGCGAAGAACGGCGTGCAGCCCACCACCAGCGGCGGGATGGCGCCGCGCACGCCCAGCGAGGTGCCGGTGAGCAGCTCGGTGGCCGGGATCAGCACGATCAGCAGGATGATGAACGGCATCGAGCGCAGCACGTTGGCCACCACCGAGAGGGTGCGGTACAGGCGCGGCGAGTCGAGCAGCTGGCGCTGGCCGGTGAGGTACAGCAGCACGCCCAGCGGCAGCCCCAGCAGCACGGTGCAGCCCAGGGCCGCGCCGAGCATGCTGAGGGTGTCCAGGCAGGCCTGGGCGATCTCGCTCCAGTCGACGTTGGCCAGCCATTCGTTCATCGCCGGACCTCCTCGCGCAGGGTGGCGACCGGGTGCGGCGCGGCCAGGCGGTCGCCGGCGCCGAACAGCTTGTGGCGCAGGGTGCCTTCGGCGTAGTCGCGCTTGAACAGGCCGCGGGCCTGCAGCTCCGGCACCAGCAGGTCGACCACCGCCTCGAAGGTTTCCGGCATCACCACGCCGGCCAGGTTGAAGCCGTCGACGTCGGTTTCTTCCACCCATTCCTGCAACTGGTCGGCCACGGTCTGCGGCGAGCCGACCAGCACCGGCCCGTCGCCGCCGATGGCGCAGTAGTCGGCGATCTCGGCGGTGGTCCAGGTGCGCGTCGGGTCGGCGCGGGTGAAGGCTTCCACCGCCGACTGGATGGCATCGCTGGGCACTTCGCGCAACACCTGGCCGGGGGCGTATTCGGCGAAGTCGATACCGGTCCAGCCGGACATCAGGGTCAGCGCGCCGGTGGCGCTGGCGTACTCGCGGTACTCGGCCAGGCGCGCCAGGGCCTCGGCGTCGGTCGGCGCGACTATCACCGTGAGCTGTTCGAGCACCAGCACGTCGGCCGGGTCGCGCCCGGCGGCGCGCACCGCCTCGCGCAGGTCGGCCACCTGCTTCTTCAGCACCGCCTTGCTCGGCGCGGCGACGAACACGCACTCGGCGTTGGCCGCGGCGAAGGCCCGGCCGCGGCTGGAGGCGCCGGCCTGGTAGAGCACCGGGGTGCGCTGCGGCGAGGGCTCGCAGAGGTGGAAGCCGGGCACCTGGAAGTACTCGCCAGCATGGTGGATACCGTGGACCTTGCCCGGCTCGGCGTAGACACCGCTGTCGCGGTCGGCGACCACGGCGTCGTCCTCCCAGCTGGTCTCCCACAGCTTGTAGCAGACCTGCAGGTATTCCTCGGCCAGGGCGTAGCGCTGGTCGTGGGACAGCTGGCGCTGCTGGCCGAGGTTGCGCGCGCCACTGGCCAGGTACGAGGTGACGATGTTCCAGCCGGCGCGGCCGCCGGTCAGGTGGTCGAGGGTGGACATGCGCCGGGCGAAGGGGAACGGGTGCTCGAAGGACACCGAGGCGGTCACGCCGAAGCCCAGGTGGCGGGTGGCCGCGGCCATCGCCGGGACCAGTTGCAGCGGGTCGTTCACCGGCACCTGGGCGCCGGTGCTGAGCGCGGCGTCGGCGTTGCCGCCATAGACGTCGTACACGCCCAGCACGTCGGCGATGAACAGGCCGTCGAGCTTGCCGCGCTCCAGGGTCCTGGCCAGTTCGATCCAGTAGTGGATGTCGGTGTAGCGCCGCGCCTGGTCGCGCGGGTGGCGCCAGAGGCCGGGCGACAGGTGCCCGACGGTGTTCATGGCGAAGGCGTTGAGGCGGATCTGCTTGCTCATCGCGCGCCCTCAGTTCCAGTCGTGGCGCGGCGGGCGCTTGCCGTTGAGCAGCCAGTTGCCGACCAGGTGATACTTCCAGCGCACCGGGTCGTGCAGGGTGTGCACGCGGGCGTTGCGCCAGTGGCGGTCGAGGTTGTGCTTGCGCAGGGTGGAGCGGGTGCCACCCAGCTCGAACAGCTTGTTGCTGGCCTCGATGGCGATCTCGGTGGTCAGCACCTTGGCCCGCGCCACCGCCAGCGAGGCGGCGGCCACCTTGTCCTCGTCGGGCTCGGCCTTGCCGGCGTCGAGCACCCGGCCGGCGCGCTCCAGCAGGGCTTCGGCGGCCTCCAGGCGGATGTCCAGGCCGCCGACCTGGATGATGGTCAGCGGGTCCTCGCTGGCCTTGTCCACACCTGCGTCGATCCACGGGCGCGCCTGCTCGCGGACGAAGGCGATGGTGTCGCGCAGCGCCGCGCGGGCGATGCCGGCGTCGATGGCGGCGGTGGTGATCTGGGCGAAGGGCCCGGCCAGGGTCGGGCTTTCGTAGGAGCGGTAGCTGGGGAACAGGTTGAAGGCCGGCACGCGCAGGCCTTCGAGCAGCACGCTGCCGCTGGAGGTGGTGCGCTGGCCGATGCTGTCCCAGTCGTCGATCACCGCCAGCCCGGCGCTTTCGCGGGGCACGAAGGCCAGTTGCGCGCGGTCCTGCTCGTCCAGCGCCAGCACGCCCAGCCAGTGCGCGTAGAGCGAGCCGGTGCAGTAGCCCTTGCGGCCGTCGATGCGGTAGCCGTCGCCTTCGGCGACCAGGCGGGTGCGGATGTCCTGGACGTTCTTGCCGCCGGTTTCCGACAGCGCGTTGGCGAAGCGGTGGCCTTCCAGCACCAGGCCGAAGAAGTAGCGCTTCTGCTCCTCGGTGCCCTGCAGGCGGATGTCTTCCAGCAGGCAGTAGTGGTTCTGCGGAATCTGCCCCAGCGACGGGTCGGCCGCCGAGACGATGGCGATCACCTGGGCCAGGGTGGCGTGGGAGACCTCCGCGCCGCCGTACTCGCGCGGCACGGTGATGCCCCACAGGCCGCTGTTGGAGAAGGCGTCGACGACCTCCGCCGGCACCCGGCGGTCGAGGTCGCGCCCGGAGGCGCCGGCCAGCAGCAGCTCGGCGACCTCGTGGGCGACGCGGATGGCCTCGGCGTCGTCGCGGATCACGCGCGCGGCGGGGCGGTTGAGGGGGTAGGCAGCAGAAACGGACATGGTCTTCCTCGTGGCGAACAGTGGCCCGTGTGGGGCCGGGACCTCCCGGCAGCGGGCCCTGCTCTGTCCGAGCACAATCCATGCCTGAATTTTTTATCTTAAATATCAATTAGTTGAGATTTATCGGCGACAAACGAGTGGCCGGCCGGACACTGCCTGTTGAAGCACTGTCCGGCAGCCAACAGTTGTTCCCCGGGCAACAGCCCCGCCGAAGCATGGGACGGACAGCCGGGCGACGGAAATGTGCCGCCGCGCCCTGCAAGCGCCAAAGCACCGACTAGACTTGAAACTCCCGGCCCGCGCATTTCCAAGGAGGCCACCGTGCGTACCTGTTTCGTACTGCTCCTCGCGGCCGGCCTGGTCGGCTGCGCGGCGGATGTGAAGCGCGCCGACGCGCTCTCCCCCATCAGCACCTATGCCGACACCCGCAACCGCCTGCTGGTGAACTTCCAGGGCGACCCCGGCGTGACCGCCACGCCGGGCTGGACGCGGCTGACCGGCGCCTGGCGGCGCATGCTGCAGGACGACGCGGCGTCGTCCGACTACCAGCTGGGCGAGCAGACCGGCGCGGTGGCGACCACCAGCGTGCCGGCGACGCTGCTGGTGGTGGAAGTCGACCGCCTGCGCCAGGAGGCCGACGGCGACGGCCTGGGCAAGGGCAGCCTGCGCGTCAACGTGCGCTTCACCGACGGCCCCAGCGGCCGGCTGATGGGCTCGCGCCGCTACGAGAGCGACATCGCCGAACCCACCTCGCTGGAAGGCCAGCTCAAGGACATTTCCAAGGCCATCATCGAGGAAGTCGAAGGCGCCCAGCGCATCGCCAAGCGCGACCCGCTACCGGAGTCCCCGACGCCGGCCAGCGCGCCGGCCGAGCAACCGGCCCGGCCCGCGCCGGCACCGGCGCCCGGCCAGTCGGTGGCCAGCCGCGACGCGGCGGCCAAGCCGGTGGTGGCGGTGGAGAACCAGGAACGCCAGTTGCAGAAGCTGCAGCGCAGCAACCTGCCGTTCGACCAGTACCAGAACGAATACCGGCGCATCACCGCGCAGTGAGCGCCGGCGCGCCTCAGTCGTCGTGCCAGTGGGCGCCGTCGTCCTCGTCGTCCCAGTCGTCCTGATCGTCCTGATCGTCCTCCGGCTCGTCGCGCAGGCCGGTGGCGTCGTGCTCGAAGTCCTCCGGGGCGTCGTCATCCCACTCGTGGTCGAGCAGGTGCTCGTGCTCCGGCTCGGGGAGGTCGATGTCGTCGTCGTGCATGGTGCGGTCTCGGCAGGCGGGGTGCAGCGGAGCCCCCATGCTACGGCCTCGCAGGGCCCGCGCAAAGCCTCGGTGGTCGCGCGGCACGGCGCATTTGGCTATAAGTCAGAAGGAAGGCGATGACGTTTTCCTATCGGGGCGATGCCGTTTCCAGCATTGTGCGCAACGCCCCGCTTGCCGATCCTGTGGCCACTCGGGGCAGGTGCCCCCGCACAACAGTAGAAGGACATCCAGCATGAAGACCGTCGCACAGCTCCTCCACGCCAAGCAGAGCCAGCAGGTGCACACCATAGGCCCGCACGAGATGGTGCTCGACGCCCTGCGGGTGATGGCGGTGAAGAACGTCGGCGCCCTGCCGGTGGTGGACAACGGCCAGGTGGTGGGCGTGGTCAGCGAACGCGACTACGCGCGCAAGATGATCCTCCAGGGCCGCTCCTCGGTGGGCACCCCGGTCAGCGCCATCATGAGCTCGCCAGTGGTCACGGTGGACTCGCAGCAGAACATCGACACCTGCATGAGCATCATGACCGAGCGCCACCTGCGCCACCTGCCGGTGGTGGAGAACGGCCAGCTGGTGGGCCTGTTGTCCATCGGCGACCTGGTCAAGGAAGCCATCGCCGAGCAGGCCGCGCTGATCCAGCAGCTGGAGCAGTACATCCGCGGCGAACAGTGAGCCGCCGGGGGCGCGGCGGACGGCGCCATGACAGGGGCGCGGATGGGGCATTAGAATTTGATTAACATCCGCGACCCGAACAAGTAGAACCCATGGAAAACCGCACCGCCCGCCTGACCGTCCTGATCGACCCGATGAAGAAGAAGGCCTTCGAGGAACTCTGCGCCAGCCAGGACCTGACCCCCTCCCAGGTGGTTCGCCAGCTGATCCGGGACTACCTGGAGAGCCACGGGGTGAGCTACGCCACGCAGCCGAAGGTGGGCGGGCAGGATTGAGGCCAGCCCGCACAATCGCCCATGCAGGAGCGCGCCCTGCGCGCGAATCGCGGGCAAGGCCCGCTTACGACCGTGCTTCCCGGTAACGTAGGCATTCGGGGCAAGAGCACCCTCTCCCCAGCCCTCTCCCGCAAGCGGGAGAGGGGGCTGTCCTCTGCAGGGGGAAGGGCCGGAGTCAACCTCACACCTTCGCAATAGATAGACTGTGCGTAGGGCGCATAACCGTTCGCGGTTATCCGCCATTGCCCGTGCCGCCGGGGCGCCCGGCGTGGCCGATACCAATCGCGGACGGAGTCCGCTCCTACATCACCGGTTGGCAGCGCTTTTCGTAGGAGCGAGCTTGCTCGCGAACCGCATGGCACCGCGTTTGTTCGCGAGCAAGCTCGCTCCTACGAAGAGCATCTCGGCGCAGGCTGCAAGACAGTTGCTCCTACGGTTCCAGGAAGCAGGGGCGTAGGAGCGGACTCCGTCCGCGATTGGATTCACCGGCCACGCCGGACGCCCCGGTGGCACGGCCAACGGCGGATAACCGCGAACGGTTATTCGCCCTACGAGTTTGCCGGCTGACTCTGCGTTATCCGACAGCTCGGGACAGCCCCCTCTCCCTTCAGGGAGAGGGTTGGGGAGAGGGGACGGACTTCGCTCTGGCACTTCTGCCAACCCTGACTCCGCTCCCCCTCCCTAACCCTCCCCCGCAAGCGGGAGAGGGGACCGTTCGGTGTGGCGCGAAACCACGAAGCTCCCGGGTTCCCACGTAGGGCGCATAACGCCTACGGCGTTATCCGCCGAATCGCGGACAAGGTCCGCGCCTACGGTTCCAGGAAGCACGGGCGTAGGAGCGGACTCCGTCCGCGATTGCCCCCCGCCACACAAAACCCTCCGGTGGCACAGCCCTCCCCCGGCTAGATGTTGTACTCCGGCGGCGGCGCCGGCAGTTGCGCCAGCAGCTCGTGCAGCCCCGCCGACCACTGCTTGCGGATGCTCGCGTAGTAGGCGTCCTCCTCCGTCACCCGGTAGCCCGCCGGGACGATCAGGCTGTCGCGGTGGTACACCAGCAGGTCCAGCGGCATGCCCACCGAGAGGTTGCTGCGGATGGTCGAGTCGAAGGACACCAGCGCGCAGCGCAGGCCTTCGGCCAGGCTGGTGGTGAATTCCAGGTTGCGGTCGAGGATCGGCTTGCCGTACTTGCTCTCGCCCAGCTGCAGGAAGGGCGTGTCTTCCGTGGCCTGGATGAAGTTGCCCTGGGGGTAGATGCTGTACAGCTCCGGCGGGCCGCCGGCGATCTGCCCGCCGACCAGGAAGGAGCAGCTCAGGTCGGTGTTGCCGGCCAGGGGCGCGGCGTCGCGGGCCACCACCTCGCGCACGGTGGCGGCCACCAGGGCGGTGGCCTCGTAGAGGGTGGGCACGCTGTGCAGGTTGGCCTGGGCGGCGTCGCCCAGGCGTTGCTTCAGCAGGTTCACCACCGACTGCGAGGTGGCCAGGTTGCCGGCGCTCTGCAGCACGATCAGGCGCTCGCCGGGCACGCCGAAGGTGAACAGCTTGCGAAAGGTGGCGATGTGGTCGATGCCGGCGTTGGTCCGCGAGTCCGAGGCGAACACCAGGCCCTCGTCCAGGCACATGGCTACGCAATAGGTCATGGGATGGCCTTCTTCTGGGGTGCCCGGGGAATACTAGACCACCGGGCGCCTTCGCCCTGCCCCGTCGGGCTCACTGCTGGCCGCGCAACAGCGGCGCCACCACCACCCGCGCGTGCATCTGCTCGCCCAGGCCGCTGCCGCGGCGCATGCCGCGCACCGGGCAGGCGTCCAGGTAGTCCAGGCCCACCGCCAGCTTCAGGTGGCGCTCCGGGCGCGCCAGTTCGTTGGTCACGTCGAAGCTGTACCAGGCATCGTCCAGCCAGGCCTCGGCCCAGGCGTGGTTGGCCAGGTCCTGGTCGCTGCCGCGGTACAGGTAGCCGGAGACGAAGCGCGCCGGGATGCCCAGGCTGCGCGCGCAGGCGAGGAAGGCATGGGTGTGGTCCTGGCAGACCCCGGCGCCACCGGCGAAGGCCTCGGCGGCGGTGCTTTCCACCCCGGTGGAGCCCGGCTGGAACGGCATCTGCGCGTGCAGGGCGTGCATCAGCCTGATCAGCGCCGCGCGGTCGCGGGCCTCGCCGCACTGCGCCAGGGCGAAGGCGCGCAGGGCGTCGTCGGGGGTGGTCAGGCGGGTGTGACGCAGGAACGGCAGCGGCGACTGGGCGTCGTGCTCGGCCTCGCGGCTCTCGTCGATCTCCACCAGGCCGCGGGCGCGGATCACCACGGCCTCGTGGGGTTCGTCGATGCTCAGCACGTGCAGCACGTTGCCGTAGGGGTCGCGCTGGGCGCGGGCCGGGCGCGGCAGCGTGAGCTCCCAGCTGAGCACGTGCTGGCGCTCGCTTTCCTGGGGCGTCAGGCGCAGGTACTGGATGCTGGCGCGCACCGGGTCGTCGTAGCGGTAGGTGGTGTCGTGGCTGATGGCGAGTTTCATACGGCCTCCAGATAGGAACTGTGGATTGCCCGGGCCAGTTGGCGGACCAGCAGGATGAAGTCGGTGAGCCAGGCGTGCAGGCCGTCGCCGAGGATCTCGTCGATCGCCGTGTAGCGCAGGCGCGCGGCCAGCTCGGCGGCCAGGCGCTGCGCCGGCCGGCCGTTGTCGCCGGGCAGGGTGGATAGGATGCCGTCCAGTTCCTCCACGCAGGCTTGCAGGGAACGGGGCACCTCGGCACGCAGGAGCAGCAGTTCGGACACGTGGCGGGCATCGGGCGAGCCACGGTAGATCTCGTTGTAGGCTTCGAAGGACGACAGGGCGCGCAGCAGCGCGCTCCACTGGTAGTAGCCGCGCGCCGAGGTGTCGCTGACCTCCTCGGCCTCCTCGCCGAGCAGCTCGTAGCGGGCGTCGAGCAGGCGCAGGGTGTTGTCGGCGCGTTCGATGAAGGTGCCCAGGCGGATGAAGCTGGAGGCCTCGCCGCGCATGATGGTGCCGTAGGTGGCGCCGCGGAACAGGTACGAGCGCTCCTTCACCCATTCGCAGAAGCGGCTGATGCCGTAGCGGCCCAGGCCCTGCTGGGCGATGCTGCGCATCTCCAGCCAGGTGGCGTTGATGTTCTCCCAGATGTCCGCGGTGATCCGCCCGCGCACCGCGTGGGCGTTGCCGCGGGCGGCCTGCAGGCAGCGGTAGATGCTCGCCGGGTTGTCGGCGTCGAGGGCGAAGAAGTGCAGCATGCGCTCGGGCTGCATCTTCCCGTGGCGTTCCAGGTAGTCGTCCATGGTGCCGGTGATCAGCAGCGGCATGGCCAGCTCGTCGGCGCCGCCGCCGCGGTCGTCCGGCGGCATCAGCGACAGCGAGTAGCTCACGTCGAGCATGCGCGCGAGGTTCTCCGCGCGCTCCAGGTAGCGGGACATCCAGTACAGGTCGGCTGCGGTACGGCTCAGCATCTCAGTCCTCCACCACCCAGGTGTCCTTGGTACCGCCACCCTGTGACGAATTGACGACCAGCGAGCCCTCGCGCAGCGCCACGCGGGTCAGCCCGCCGGGCACCAGGCGCGTCTCGCGGCCGGACAGCACGAAGGGCCGCAGGTCGATGTGCCGCGGGGCGATGCCGCTGTCGACGTAGGTCGGACAGGTCGACAGGCACAGCGTCGGCTGGGCGATGTAGGCGTGCGGGCGGGCCTTGATGCGTTCGCGGAAGGCCTCGATCTCCTGGTTGCTGGCCGCGGGGCCCACCAGCATGCCGTAGCCGCCGGAGCCCTGGGTTTCCTTGACCACCAGTTCCGGCAGGTGCGCCAGCACGTGGGACAGGTCCTGGGGCTTGCGGCACTGCCAGGTGGGTACGTTCTTCAGGATGGGTTCCTCGGACAGGTAGAAGCGCACCATGTCGCCGACGTAGGGGTAGATCGACTTGTCGTCGGCCACCCCGGTGCCGATGGCGTTGGCCAGCACCACGTTGCCGGCGCGGTAGGCCGCCAGCAGGCCGGGCACGCCGAGCATCGACTCGGGGTTGAAGGCCAGGGGGTCGAGGAAGGCGTCGTCCAGGCGCCGGTAGATCACGTCCACCGGGCGCGGGCCGGCGGTGGTGCGCATGTACACGCGCTCGTCGCGGACGAACAGGTCGGCGCCCTCCACCAGCTCCACGCCCATCTCGCGGGCCAGGAAGGCGTGCTCGAAGTAGGCGCTGTTGAAGCGCCCCGGGGTCAGCACCACCACGCTGGGGTTGTCCAGCGGGCTGGAGCTGCGCAGAGTCTCCAGCAGCAGGTTCGGGTAGTGGTCGATGGGGGCGATGCGCTGCGCGGCGAACAGCTCGGGGAACAGCCGCATCATCATCTTGCGGTCCTCGAGCATGTAGCTCACGCCGCTGGGGGTGCGCAGGTTGTCCTCCAGCACGTAGTAGCTGCCGTCGGCGTCGCGCACCAGGTCGACGCCGGCGATATGGGCGTAGAGGTCGCGGTGCAGGTCCAGGCCCTGCATGGCGATCTGGTAGCCCTCGTTGGTCAGCACCTGCTCCGCCGGGACCACCCCGGCCTTGATGATGCGCTGCTCGTGGTAGAGATCGGCGAGGAACATATTCAGCGCCCGCACCCGCTGGATGCAGCCGCGCTCCACCACGCGCCATTCGCTCATGGGAATGCTGCGCGGGATGGTGTCGAACGGGATCAGGCGCTCGGTGCCCTGCTCGTCGCCATAGAGGGTGAAGGTGATGCCGGCGCGGTGGAACAGCAGGTCGGCCTCGCGCCGGCGCTGCTCCAGTGTCTCCGGCGGTGCCGCCGCCAGCCAGCGGGCGAATTCGCGGTAGTGCGCCCGGCACTGGCCATTCGCGTCATACATCTCATCGTAGAAAGTGCGGGACATGCCGAACTCCTTGTCGCCACCAGTACTCTTGCCATCGCAAGCCCCGTGCCATCGAAACAAAGCCTTTTGCTTCAATGACTTGCAAAACACGCCCAGCCCTGGTGCGCCAACTTGGTGCAGCCGGCGCGGGCAACGGGCCGGCACCGCCCCGTTTGGCGCCAACCGGGTCAGTCTAGGCCAGCGGCGGCAACCGGCCCGCCGGACTTGGGCCTATGCTTAGCCGGAACGGCGGCCGTGGGCTTGTAGCCCCTGCAGGGCGCGACTAGGCTGCCAGAGATATCGATCTGCCATGACATGATGCTGTCGCCCAGGTGCCCCGCCCGCGGTGCGGTACGGCCGCAGAGGCTCCTACCCCCTTACAGGAGTCCGACCATGCCTTCCCCGAAATTCGCCCCCCTGGCCTTCGCCGGCGTCTGCGCCCTGGCCAGCGCCGCCTCGCAGGCCGCCCAGAGCGGCGCGCCCGAGGGCGCCCTCGACATCATCGCCTGGCCCGGCTACATCGAGCGCGGTGAGAGCGACAAGAACTACGACTGGGTGACGCCCTTCGAGAAGGAGACCGGCTGCAAGGTCAACGTGAAGACCGCCGCCACCTCCGACGAGATGGTCAGCCTGATGGCCAAGGGCGGCTACGACCTGGTCACCGCCTCCGGCGACGCCTCGCTGCGCCTGGTCTACGGCAAGCGCGTGCAGCCGATCGACGTCAGCCGGATCCCCAACTGGAAGAACGTCGACCCACGCCTGCAGGACGCGCCCTGGCACACCGTCGCCGGCAAGCACTACGGCACGCCCTACCAGTGGGGGCCCAACGTGCTGATGTACAGCACCAAGGTCTTCCCCAAGGCGCCGGAAAGCTGGAGCGTGGTGTTCAAGGAACAGCAGTTGCCCGACGGCAAGAGCAACAAGGGCCGCGTGCAGGCCTACGACGGGCCCATCTACATCGCCGACGCCGCGCTCTACCTCAAGGCCACCGAACCCTCCCTGGGCATCCAGGACCCGTACCAGCTCACCGAGGACCAGTACGCCGCGGTGCTCAAGCTGCTGCGCGCCCAGCACGCGCTGATCCACCGCTACTGGCACGACGCGACCGTGCAGATGAGCGACTTCAAGAACGAGGGCGTGGCCGCCTCCGGCTCCTGGCCCTACCAGGTCAACGCCCTGCAGGGCGAGAAGCAGCCGATCGCCTCGACCATCCCCGCCGAGGGCGTCACCGGCTGGGCCGACACCACCATGCTGCACGTCGACGCCAAGCACCCGAACTGCGCCTACAAGTGGCTGAACTGGTCGCTGGAGCCCAAGGTGCAGGGCGACGTCGCCGCCTGGTTCGGCTCGGTGCCGGCGGTGCCGGCCGGCTGCAAGGAAAGCCAGCTGCTCGGCGCCCAGGGCTGCGCCACCAACGGCTACGACCAGTTCGAGCGCATCGCCTTCTGGAAGACGCCGCAGGCCGAGGGCGGGAAGTACGTGCCCTATAGCCGCTGGACGCAGGATTACATCGCGATCATGGGCGGCAGGTAGCGCTCCGGCTTTTCGTAGCAGCGAGCTTGCTCGCGAACGGGGTTTGCCGGTGGCTTCGGCGCCAGGATCAAGAGCACCCTCTCCCCGCCACGATCAAACATCCAGGAACGTAGGGCGAATAACCGTTCGCGGTTATCCGCCGCCTGGCCACGGTTACCGGCCCACTCGGGTTCGACCCTGGGTGTAACGGCGTACAACCGCGAACGGTTGTACGCCCTACATCTGGATCCAGCCCGGCGCTCCCCCATGCACTACCCTGTTAGAGCACACCAGCCACGCGGGTAGCGCCATGACCACAGCCGTCCAGTTCACCGAGGTGAGCCGCCACTACGGCGAGGTGAAAGCCGTCGACCGGGTGTCCATCGAGATCCGCGATGGCGAGTTCTTCTCCATGCTCGGTCCCTCGGGCTCGGGCAAGACCACCTGCCTGCGGCTGATCGCCGGGTTCGAGCAGCCCTCCTCCGGCTCCATCCGCATCCATGGCCAGGAAGCCGCCGGGCTGCCGCCCTACGAGCGCGACGTGAACACGGTGTTCCAGGACTACGCGCTGTTCCCGCACATGAACGTGCTGGACAACGTCGCCTATGGGCTGAAGGTCAAGGGCGTGGCCAAGGCCGAGCGTCTCCAGCGTGCCGAAGAGGCCTTGAACATGGTCGCCCTGGCCAACTACGGCAGCCGCAAGCCGGCGCAGCTGTCCGGCGGCCAGCGCCAGCGCGTGGCCCTAGCCCGGGCCCTGGTGAACCGCCCGCGCGTGCTGCTGCTGGACGAGCCCCTGGGCGCGCTGGACCTGAAGCTGCGCGAGCAGATGCAGAGCGAGCTGAAGAAGCTGCAGCGCCAGTTGGGCATCACCTTCATCTTCGTCACCCACGACCAGGGCGAAGCGCTGTCCATGTCCGACCGCGTGGCGGTGTTCAACAAGGGCCGCATCGAGCAGGTGGACACCCCGCGCAACCTCTACATGAAGCCGGCCACGCCCTTCGTCGCCGAGTTCGTCGGCACCTCCAACGTGCTGCGCGGCGACCTCGCCCGGCAGCTCACCGGCAACGCCCAGCCGTTCTCCATCCGCCCCGAGCACATCCGCTTCGCCAGCGGCGAGCGCGCGGCCTGCGACCTGGAGATCAGCGGCCTGCTGCACGACATCCAGTACCAGGGCGCCGCCACCCGCTACGAGATCCGCCTGGACAACGGCCAGAACCTCTGCCTGAGCCAGGCCAACAGCCAGTGGGACGCCGCCGCCGTCGCCCACCAGCCGGGGCAGCGCGTGACCGCGCGCTGGGCGCGCGAGGCCATGGTGGCGCTGAACGAGGGCGCCTGAGATGGAACTGACGATGAACGCGCCGGCGCCTACGGCCGGCAACGGCCCGCTACGGCGCCTGTCCAACCTGCTGTACCGCAAGCCGACGCTGTACCTCTCGCTGCTGCTGGTACCGCCGCTGCTGTGGTTCGGCGCGATCTACCTGGGTTCGCTGCTGACCCTGATGTGGCAGGGCTTCTACACCTTCGACGACTTCACCATGACGGTGACGCCGGACCTGACCTGGGCCAACTTCGCCGCCCTGTTCACCCCAGCCAACTTCGACATCATCCAGCGCACAGTGCTGATGGCGGTGGCCGTGTCCATTGCCAGCGGCGTGGTGGCCTTCCCCATCGCCTACTACATGGCGCGCTACACCAGCGGCAAGACCAAGGCGTTCTTCTACATCGCGGTGATGATGCCGATGTGGGCCAGCTACATCGTCAAGGCCTATGCCTGGACCCTGCTGCTGGCCAAGGGCGGCGTGGCGATGTGGTTCGTGCACCACCTCGGCCTGCAATGGCTGCTGGACCTGCTGATGGACGTTCCCGGCGTGGGCGGCAACACCCTGTCCACCTCGCACCTGGGGCGCTTCCTGGTGTTCGTCTACATCTGGCTGCCGTTCATGATCCTGCCGATCCAGGCCTCCCTGGAGCGCCTGCCGCCGTCGCTGCTGCAGGCCTCGGCGGACCTCGGTGCGCACCCGCGGCAGACCTTCGCGCAGGTGATCCTGCCGCTGTCGATCCCGGGCATCGCCGCCGGCTCGATCTTCACCTTCAGCCTGACCCTGGGCGACTTCATCGTGCCGCAGCTGGTGGGCCCGCCGGGCTACTTCATCGGCAGCATGGTCTACGCCCAGCAGGGCGCGATCGGCAACATGCCGATGGCCGCCGCCTTCACCCTGGTGCCCATCGTGCTGATCGCCCTGTACCTGTCCATCGTCAAACGCCTGGGGGCCTTCGATGCACTCTGACAAAGCTTCCTGGGGCCTGAAAGCGGCCGCCTGGGGCGGGCTGGTGTTCCTGCACTTCCCGATCCTGATCATCTTCCTGTACGCCTTCAACACCGAGGACGCCGCGTTCAGCTTCCCGCCGCAGGGCTTCACCCTGCACTGGTTCAGCGTCGCCTTCGCCCGCCAGGACGTGCTGGAGTCGATCACCCTGTCGCTGAAGATCGCCTGCGTCGCCACCCTGATCGCCATGCTCCTGGGCACCCTGGCCGCGGCCGCGCTGTACCGCCGCGACTTCTTCGGCAAGGAAGGCATCTCGCTGATGCTGATCCTGCCCATCGCCCTGCCCGGCATCATCACCGGCATCGCGCTGCTGTCGGCGTTCAAGACCCTCGGCATCGAGCCGGGCTTCCTGACCATCGTCATCGGCCACGCGACCTTCTGCGTGGTGATCGTCTACAACAACGTGATCGCGCGCTTCCGCCGCACCTCCCACAGCCTCATCGAAGCCTCGATGGACCTGGGCGCCGACGGCTGGCAGACCTTCCGCCACGTGATCCTGCCGAACCTCGGCTCGGCCCTGCTGGCCGGCGGCATGCTGGCCTTCGCGCTGTCCTTCGACGAGATCATCGTCACCACCTTCACCGCCGGCCACGAGCGCACCCTGCCGATCTGGCTGCTCAACCAGCTGACGCGCCCGCGCGACGTCCCGGTGACCAACGTGGTGGCCATGCTGGTGATGCTGGTGACCATGCTGCCGATCCTTGGCGCCTACTACCTGACCAAGGGTGGCGAGGGTGTGGCGGGGAGTGGCAAGTGACACCGTGCCGTGCGGCCCTCTCCCTAACCCTCTCCCTTCGGAGCGGGGCGCGTAGCCAGGGCGGGGGGAGAGGGAAAAGCCCCCGCTCCGAAACAACAGACCCCCTCAGGACTGCCGTAAACGGCGGCCCCATAAAAGAAACCCCAACGAATACCTGCAAGCTCCTGACCAAGAGGACTTAAAGAATGCAAACCAAACTGCTGATCAACGGCCAACTGGTCGCTGGCGAAGGCGAGAAGCTCGCCGTACTCAACCCGTCCCTGGGCACCCCCCTGGTGGAGATCGCCGAGGCCTCGCCGGCCCAGGTCAACGCCGCGGTGGAAGCCGCCGACGCCGCCTTCGACAGCTGGTCGCAGACCGCACCGAAGGACCGCTCGCTGCTGCTGCTGAAACTGGCCGACGCCATCGACGCCAACGCCGAGGAGCTGGCCCGCCTGGAATCCAGCAACTGCGGCAAGCCCTACAGCGCGGCGCTGAACGACGAACTGCCGGCCATCGCCGACGTGTTCCGCTTCTTCGCCGGCGCCAGCCGCGTGCTGCAGGGTTCGGCCGCGGGCGAGTACCTGCCCGGCCACACCTCGATGATCCGCCGCGACCCGGTGGGCGTGGTGGCCTCGATCGCGCCCTGGAACTACCCGCTGATGATGGCCGCCTGGAAGCTGGGCCCGGCCCTGGCCGCCGGCAACACCGTGGTGCTCAAGCCCTCCGAGCAGACGCCGCTGACCGCCCTGCGCCTGGCCGAGCTGATCGCCGAAATCTTCCCCGCTGGCGTGGTCAACATGGTCTTCGGCCGCGGCCCGAGCGTCGGCGAGCCGCTGACCACCCACCCGAAGGTGCGCATGGTCTCGCTGACCGGCTCGGTGGCCACCGGCAGCCGCATCATCGCCGGCACCGCCGATACCGTTAAGCGCATGCACATGGAACTGGGCGGCAAGGCCCCGGTGATCATCTTCGACGACGCCGACATCGACGCCGCCGTGGAAGGCATCCGCACCTTCGGCTTCTACAACGCCGGGCAGGACTGCACCGCCGCCTGCCGCATCTACGCGCAGAAGGGCGTGTACGCCAGGTTCGTGCAGAAGCTGGGCGAAGCCGTCGGCAGCATCCGCTACGGCGAGCAGGACGACCCGGACACCGAGCTCGGCCCGCTGATCACCGAGCAACACCTGCAGCGCGTCGAAGGCTTCGTCGAGCGCGCCCGCCAGGTGCCGCACATCCAGGTGGTCACCGGCGGCAAGCGCGCCGACCGCCCCGGCTTCTTCTTCGAGCCGACCGTGCTGGCCGGCGCCCGCCAGGACGACGAAGTGGTGCGCCGCGAGATATTCGGCCCGGTGGTCTCGGTCACCGAGTTCGACGACGAGGCGCAGGCCCTGGCCTGGGCCAACGACTCCGACTACGGCCTGGCAAGCTCGGTGTGGACCCGCGACGTCGGCCGCGCCCACCGCCTGGCGGCCCGCCTGCAGTACGGCTGCACCTGGGTCAACACTCACTTCATGCTGGTCAGCGAAATGCCACACGGCGGCGTGAAGCATTCCGGCTACGGCAAGGACATGTCCATGTACGGGCTGGAGGACTACACCGCCGTCCGCCATGTGATGTTCAAGCACTGAGGCAAGTCGCTGGGCCCTCGCGTTCGCGGGGGCCCAGCGCCTCGGGCCACCCGGCCCACAACCCCGCGGGCGCGCCCGCAACGGAGGCAAGCATGCGTCACCTCGTCAGAGCGTTCTACCTGCTGTCGCTGTTCACCCTCGCCGGCCTGGCCCAGGCCGCGGAGAGCCCTAAACAGATAGTCGACGCCTACATGGCCGCGTGGAACGCCCACGACGCCGAGAAGGCCGCCGGCTACCTGGCCAAGGACGCGGAGTACTTCGACGTCACCGTCGGCACCCCGCAGAAGGGCCGCGAGGCCGCGCGCGACAACGTCATCAAGGTCTTCGTCGGCGCCGTGCCGGACCTGAAGTGGAAGATGAACGGCACGCCCATCGTCAGCAAGGACGGCATCGCCTTCCAGTGGACCTTCAGCGGCACCAACACCGGCGCCTGGGACGCCCAGACCCCGGCGACCAACAAGCCGCTGTCGTTCGATGGCGTGAGCTATGTGAAGGTCAAGGATGGCAAGATCGTGTACCAGGGGGACTATTACGACGCCCTGGGGTTGCATAAGCAGTTGGGGTGGTGAGGTTGGCCTGGGGCTGGAAGGTTTGCGCTGGCCCCACCAACCCTCTCCCCCCGCCCTCTCCCTGAAGGGAGAGGGAGCTGTCCGTGCCCACGGGAAGAATGGTGCTCACCGGCAACGCCGGCTTGCCGGCTAACTTCAAAACCGCGCTTCACGCCATACAGCCCCCTCTCCCTTCAGGGAGAGGGTTGGGGAGAGGGAAAGAAGCCCACCCAATGCACGACAGCCACCGGAAAGCACCCCTCGC
>NZ_QGSL01000106.1:639342-655511 GCF_003176655.1 Pseudomonas sp. RW407
GCAGGTGGCCATACAGGGCCTCCGGCTGCGCGTGCGGCGACTGCACCGCGAACAGCAGCCCGCGCCAGCCGGCCACCTGGCGGAAGCCGCAGAACAGCGCGTAGCCCAGGTTCAGCTCGACGCGCAGGCGCTGGTAGAAGCCACCCTCCAGCTCGCGCGCCAGCAGCTGCCAGGCGGCCTCCTGCGCCGCGCCACGTCCTGGCAGCGGGCAGAACAGCAGCAGCGCCGCCTCGCCCTCGCCCGCTACGACGCGGCGATGTCGGCCCGCGGCCAGGGCCGGCGGCAACAGCGGCTGCATCGCCGGCAGGCCGGGTACCCGGCTCGCCCGGGGCGGCTCGGTATTGCGGGCCAGCACGTCCCAACGCGCCGCGGACCAGTCCGGCAGGCCCTCGCCCTCGCCCGCCAGGCTGGCCGGCAAGGCGTCGAGCAGGCGGCGGATCGGCAGTTCGGCGGCCTTGCGCTGTAGCTCGCGCTGCAGCAGGCGTTCGCCCTGGGCAGCCAGCGCCGCAGGGGGCTCGGCCAGCAGCGCCAGGGCGCGGTCCAGGCAGCTTTCCAGGCGGTCGGCCGGGCCCTGCAGGCCCAGGGCCCAGTCGGCGCCCTCCTCGTCCAGGCGCAGGCTCACGCCATTGCGCCGCGCCAGCCCAGCCAGCGGGCGCAGGCCGTGGCGCAGGGCGAGGAAGTGGCTGCGGGCCGGCACATTCGGGAAGCGCCAGCGCAGGTGCAACGTACCCGCCGGCGCTGTGCTGGCCGGTGCCGGCGCCTCGAAGCGCCAGGCCCGGGGGGCGAAGTCCAGGGGCTTGGCCGGCCCGCGCCCGAGCTGCAGTTCGAAGCCGGCCACGCAGGTGGGCCGGCCCGGCGCATCCGGCGCGACCAGCAGGCGGACCGGGCGCGAAGCGTCCAGCGCCGCCAGCCACTGCGGCACGACCGGCGCCGGCAGGCCGCGAGCCCGCTGGCGCAGTTGTTCCAGGGGCGCCAGTTGATGCCATTCAGCCAGCACCAGCACCTCGCCGCTGCCACTGCGCAGTGCACGCAGCCAATCGAGGAAGGCCGCTTCGACGGTCGGCGCATGCCGGGCCTGCGCCAGCTCGAAGGTCACCGCCAGCAGCGCCTGCCCCGCTGCGCGGTAGGCCACCCGGAGGGCCGCCGCATCGCACAACCCCCGCTCACCCAGCCAGGCCAGCAGCCCGCCAGCCGCCTCGTCGGCCAGCAGGCCGGCCAGGGCATCGAGGGTCTGCTCGGCGGCGGCGTCCAGCTCATCCACGGCGAAGCCCAGCACCAGGCGCGGCGCACCGGGCAGGCGCAGGTGGAGCCAGTCCTCCGCCAACGGCGCCAGGGTCGGAGGGCGCTCGCGGGCCGGCAGCTGGCCGGCCGGCCAGCCCTCGCAATACCTGGCGGCGAGCGCCTGCAATTCGTCGAGCGACTGCGGCCCCTGCAGCCACAGCTGCAGGTTGCCAGGCTGGTAGAAGCTGCCGTGGAAGTCTCGCAGCGCGCGCTGGAAGCCCTCCTCTTCCACCGCCAGGCTGGCACGCCGGCCGGCCACGAAACGGCGCAGCGGATGCCCCTCGGCCATCCCGGCGGCCAGGGCCGCGTCGATCAGGGTGCCGGCATCGGTCGCGCGGGCGATGTACTCCGCTTCCAGCACCTCGCGCTCGCCGAGCTGCGCGCCGGCCTCCGGCAGTGGGCCGGCGAGCATGTCCGCCAGGCGCGCCAGGCCCCCGTCCAGCGCCGCGGCGGGCACCTCGAAGAAGTAGTCCGTGGTGCGCGCCCGGGTACTGGCATTCAGGCGCCCGCCCCGCGCCTGCACCCAGGGCATCAGCCGCTCGCCCGCGGCGAAGCGCGCGCCGCCGAGGAACAGCAGGTGTTCGAGGAAATGCGCAAGCCCCGGGTGCGCCCGCGGCTCGTCATGGCTGCCGGCCGCCACCCGCGCCAGGGCGGCGGCGCGGGTGGCCTGCGGATCGTGCACCAGGGTCAGCCCCAGGCCGTTGGCCAGGACGACCTGGCGGGCCTGCGGGGGCGTGGCGTTGCGGTTCATGGGCAATCCAGTGGTGTTCTGCCGCCACCTTACCCGCACGCCGGAGGAAGGGAATAGTGCTTTGGAGGGGTCAGGAGCCGCTGGCGCTGATGACGCCCGTGCGCACCTGCTCGGCCATGGCGATCAGCCGTTCGGCATCGCCCTGCAGGAACGCCGCCATGCGCACCAGGTGCACCGCCTGGGACGCCGGCAGCTGCTCGGCGGCCCGCCCCAGGTCGGTCGCCAGCCCCTCGTGGCGGAAGGCCATGTTCAGTAATTCGCGCCGCAGCCGCTGGCTCGCATCGTTCAGGCCCATGACGCACCCTCGCAAGGCAGTCGAAAATTCCAGCATAGCCGAGCCGGGTACGGCCGGGGCGCTCGGCGCGGCGGGGACAATCGCGGACGGAGTCCGCTCCTACGGCCGTGCCAACCGTAGGGCGGATAACCGTTCGCGGTTATCCGCCGCTACACCTTCCTTGTCGGCAACACCGTGGTTGAGCCTGGCGCAGCTCCGACGGCGGCTCCGTGCCCGGCGCCGAGCGGAATGCGGCCAAGGTCAAACGGCGGATAACGCGGAGCGTTATTCGCCCTACGCCAGGCCCACTCGTAGGGCGCATAACCGTTCGCGGTTATCCGCCGCTACACCCTCCTTGTCGGCAACGCCGTGGTTGAGCCTGGCGCAGCTCCAACGGCGGCTCCGTGCCCGGCGCCGAGCCGAATGCGGCCAAGGCCAAACGGCGGATAACGCGGAGCGTTATTCGCCCTACGCCAGGCCCACCCGTAGGGCGAATAACCGTTCGCGGTTATCCGCCGCCTCACCTTCCTTGTCGGCAACGCCGTGGTTGAGCCTGGCGCAGCTCCGACGGCGGCTCCGTGCCCGGTACCGAGCGGAATGCGGCCAAGGTCAAACGGCGGATAACGCGGAGCGTTATTCGCCCTACGCCAGGTCTACCCGTAGGGCGCATAACCGTTCGCGGTTATCCGCCGTTGGCCGTGCCAGCGGGGCGTCCGGCGTGGCGGGGGGCAATCGTGGACGGTGGCCTGTCGCGGCTATGGGGCCTCGTCCGGGCGGCCCCGCAGGCTGAAGCGGACGAGCGCGCCGCGGGGCGGGTTGGCGAGCGCCTGGAGCTGCCCGCCATGGGCCTCGACGATCGAGCGGCAGATCGACAGGCCCATGCCCAGGCCGCTGGGCTTGGTGGTGTAGAAAGGCGCGAAGAGCTGCCCGGCGTCCTGCGCGGCGAACCCCGGGCCGGAGTCGCCGACGCTCACCGCCACGCCGCCTTCGTCGTCCGCCGCCGTTTCGATGTCCAGCTGGCGCGTCCCGTCGTCGACGTCGCCCATGGCCTCGATGGCGTTGATGATCAGGTTGAGCAGCACCTGCTGCAGCGCCACCCGGTCGCCCTGCACCGGCGGCAGCCCCTCGGCCAGCCGCGTGCGTACGGAGATACCGCCCTTGGCGGCCTGGCCGCGGGTGAACTCGACCATTTCCAGGATCGCCTCGTTGATGTCCACCGCGGCCTTCTGCGACGGCGCCTTGCGCAGCAGCCCGCGGATGCGCTTGAGCACGTCCGAGGCGCGGTTGGCGTCCTTGACGATGCGTTCGAGCACCTGCCCCACCTCGCCCAGCTCCGGCGGCCGTGCCGCCAGCCAACGCTGCGCCGCGTAGGCGTTGGTGACGGTGGCGGCGATCGGCTGGTTGACCTCGTGGGCGATGGACGCGGTGAGCTGGCCCATGGTCGCCACGCGGTTGGCGTGGGCCAGTTCGGCCTGCACCTCGCGGTAGCGCCGCTCGCGCTCGGCGACGTCGCGGTACAGCCGAGCGTTCTCCAGGGAACTGGCGGCCTGCGAGGCCACCAGCTTGAGCACGGCGGTGCGCGCCGGGCTGAAGGCCCGGGCGGTCAGGTTGTTCTCCAGGTACAGGGCGCCGGTGAGCTGGCCCTGGTTCATCAGCGGCAGGCAGAGGATGGAGCGCGCCTGGCGGCTGCGCACGTAGGCCGAGCTGGCGTACGCCGCCTCGGCCAGGGCGTCGTCCAGCACCAGGCTCCGGCCGGTGCGCAGCACCTGGTAGAGCACCGCCTCGGGCAGCAGCGCCTCGCTCACCGGCTCGTCGCGCAGTTGCAGCGCCGGCGCGTCGTCGTCGACCGTCGCCTGGGCCACGATGCGCGGCTCGCCGGCACCCTGGAGCACCAGCACGCCGCGTTCGGCGCCGGCCTGTTCGATGGCCGTGCGCATGACCCGGTCCACCAGCCCTTCCAGCGCGATCTCGCCGGAGGTGGTCTGCAGCACCTTGAGCACGGTGGCCAGGTCCAGCTGCTCCACCGGGGTGGCCATGGTGGCCGTGGGGCCCGGCGCCGGCGCTTGCTCGCCGAGGAAGGGATGGCGCGCCTGCAGCTGCCGCACCTTCCCCTCGGCGCCCCAGCGCTGGTAGCAGTCGCCGGCGCCCTGCAGGTAGACACGGGCCACCCTGTCGAGCCCGCGCGTGGCGTAGCAGGCGGCCGCCAGTTCGTTGGCCAGCGCCTCGACCTGGATGAAGCCGCCTTCCTGGGCGGCGCGGATGGCCTGCTCGTAATGCAGTTCGGCATCCGCCACGCGGCCCTGCAGGCGGGCGAGCTCGGCCTCCAGCAGCAGGACGTGGCAGGTGAAGTTCGCCGGGCACAGGTGCGCCCACATCCGCAGTTCCTCCCGGTGCGCGGCCACGGCGCCGAGGTGGCGGTCGCCCGGCGCAGCGGCGTCGCACAGCGCCGCGTGGGCGAGCGCGTCGAAGAAGCAGTATTCGGCTTCCTCGATGAACGCATGGGAAGTCCACAGCAGCGGCTGCGCCTGGGCGGAGGCCTCCAGCGCCGCCGCGTGGTCGCCGGCGAAGTAGCGCGCCTGCAGCTTGCGGATCCAGTACCAGCAGCTGTACACCCGCGAGGCGCCGGCCAGGCGCGCCTCGGTGTCAGCCTCGCTGAAGCCGCCCTGGTCGAGGTGGCCGAAGCGCGGCGCCAGGCCCCGCAGCGTGCGGACCAGGGCGAGCTGGTTGTCGAGGAAGTCGATGACCAGGCCGAAACCCACCTTGCCGGCGTAGCCCAGGCCGCGCTCCGCCTCGGCCTGCAGCTCGGGCAGCGGCTCGCCGCCGAACAGCAGGTTGGACACCAGGCTGTTGCAGGCGAAGGCGCCGAACGGCAGGTCGCCGGTGCGGTTGGCGCTGTCGAACACGCGGCGCAGCTGCTCGTCGCAGGCGCGCACCGGCTGCACCCAGCGCGCGGCGAACAGCGAGAAGGAAAGCAGGGTGCGCGCCTCGTAGCGCTCCAGGTGGCGCCGCTCGACGAGTTCGCAGCCGAGCCGGCCGAAGCGCAAGCCGGCGTCGTAGTCGCCGAAACGCCGCCCGGCGACCCGCGGGATGTTGGCGTAGGCCACGCAGGAGGCGTCGCCGTTGCCGTGCTCCAGGCTGAGGTTGATGGCCTTGCAGATGGTCAGGCAGGCCAGGTTGCCGTCGGTGTGCAGGGCCGGCGAGAACAGCGTGGTCAGCGCCTCGATGGTGGCCAGGGCGAGCGGGTCGCGCATCGGCGGCAGGTCGATGAGCGTCTCGATGGGCCGCGCGCCGAGCTGCGCGCGGATGCGCTCGTACTCGGCCTGCACAGTGGCGTCGTCCGGGTGGGCCGGCCAGTCGATGCCCACGTGGCGGAGGAAATCCAGGCACACGGCCACCGCGTCGTCGCGGCGGTCGAGGATCAGGTAGACGTCCACCTGCAGGCAGGCCACCCAGGCGCGTTGCACGGTCGTCGCGGCGCGTCCGGACAGCGCCCGCAGGCGCTGCTCGGCCACGGCCACCTGGCCGGTGACGAACTCGCACTCGGCGCGGCCGGACTCCAGGGCGAACATCAGCTCGTGCCGGGCCTGCCAGCACGCCTCGTCCAGCAGTTCCAGGCCCCGGCTGAAATAAGCCAGCGCCGAGGCATAGGCGGCCGAGGACCTGGCCCGCTGCCCGGCGAGCAGGTTGAACCCGGCCAGCCGCTCCCGTTCGGCCGGTTCGGCGATCAGCGCGGCGCCACGGTTGAGCTGGCCGACGATCTCGAAGATGGCCTCTTCGCGCGCCTGCGGCGGCGTCTGCTCGGCCAGCAGGCGGCCGATCCGCAGGTGCGCCGCGGCGCGTTCGGCCTGGGGGATCAGCAGGTAGGCCGCCTCGTGGATGCGGTCGTGGGCGAAGGCGTAGGCGCCGTCCACGCGTTCCACCAGCTCCTGCCGGATGGCCGCCCACAGGGCCCGCTGCAGCTGGCCGCGTGGCAGCGCCAGCACGCGGCCCAGCGCCCCGGCCTCGGCGCGGTTGCCCAGGCAGGCCAGCTGCTGCAGCACCTCGCGGGTCTGCGCCGGCAGGCGGCCCAGCTTGTCGAGCATCAGGTCGACGACGTTGTCGGTGTAGCCCATGGCCTGGATGCGCCCGAGGTCCCAGCGCCAGCCCCGCGCGCCGGCGTCGAAGGCCAGCAGGCCCTCCTCCGCCAGGGCCTGGAGGAACTGGATGACGAAGAACGGATTGCCGGCGGTCTTCCCGTGCACCAGTTGCGCCAGCGGGCGGACGCGCGCCGGCTCGCCGTGCAGGGCCTCGGCGATCAGTTGCTCGACGTGGGCGCGGCCGAGCGGCGCCAGGCCGATCTCGTCGATGCGCACCTGTGCCTTGCCGACCTTGCGCAGCGTGGCGCGCAAGGGGTGGGCCTCGTCCACCTCGTTGCTGCGGTAGGCGCCGACCAGCATCAGGTGGCGCAGGTCGTCGCTGGTCAGCAGCTCTTCCAGCAGGCCGAGGGTGGCCGCATCCAGCCATTGCAGGTCGTCGAGGAACAGCGCCAGCGGGTGCTCCGGCCGGGCGAACACGCCGATGAAGCGCTTGAACACCAGCAGGAAGCGGCGCTGCGCCTGCTGCGGTTCGAGCAGCGGCAGCGGCGGCGGCTCGCCGATGACCAGCTTCAGTTCCGGGATCAGCTCGGTCATGACCCGCGCATTGGCGCCCAGCGCCGCCAGCAGGGCCTGGCGCCAGCGCGCCAGTTCCCGGTCGTTCTTGCCCAGGAGCATGCGCACCAGGCCCTGGAAGGCCTGCACCAGGGTCGAGTACGGGATGTTGCGCTTGTACTGGTCGAACTTGCCGGCGGCGAACAGCCCGCGCGGCGGCACCAGCAGCTTGTGCAGCTCGTTGACCACCGAGGACTTGCCGATGCCGGAGTAGCCGGACACCAGCACCAGCCCCGGCGCGTCACCGCCGACTATGCGCTCGAAGGCGGCGACCAGGGTGGCCACCTCGGCGTCGCGGCCGTAGAGCTTCTCGGGGACCAGCAGGCGCTCCGGCACGCTGTGCCCGTCCAGCGGGAAGTCGTCGATGCGCCCCTGGCGCTGCCAGCTCGCCAGGCAGCGGCGCAGGTCGTGCTCCAGGCCCGCGGCGCTCTGGTAGCGTTCCTCGGCGGTCTTGGCCAGCAGCTTCATGACCAGCTGAGACAGCGGCGCGGGGATGCCCGCCACCCGCGCATCGGGCGGCACCGCCTGGCGCGCGATGTGGCAGTGCACCCACTCCATGGCCTCGCTGGCGGCGAACGGCAGGTCGCCGGTGAGCATCTGGTAGAGGGTGATGCCCAGGGCGTAGAGGTCGCTGCGCGAGTCGATCGAGCGGTTCATCCGCCCGGTCTGCTCGGGCGCCATGTAGGCCAGGGTGCCGGCGATGGTCTCCGGCGGTTCCGGCGCCTGGCGCTCGCGCGGCAGCCACGAGGCCAGGCCGAAGCCGGTGAGGCGGACGCGGCCGTCGGCGCAGTCGACCAGGATGTGTGGCGGCTTCAGGTCCTTGTGCACCAGGCCGCGCTGGTGCAGGCGGCCCAGGGCCGCGCTGATGCCCACGGCCAGCTGCAGGAAGCGGCCCGTTTCCATGGGCGCGCCCAGTTGCGCGGACAGCGGCTCGCCGCCGGGGTCCTCCAGCACCAGCAGGCTGCGCCCGCCCTCGCGCAGCAGCGCCAGCGGGCGGACCGCCCAGGCGCCATCCAGCGCGTCCTTCAGGCCGAACTCGTGGGCCAGGCGCTCCAGGCTGGCGGGCGGCGGCGGCTCGCCGGCCGGGCGCGCGAGCAGCACGCCCAGCGCCTCGTCACGCGGGTGCCACCCACGGCTGAAGACGCGCTCGCCGTCGTCCCACAGGGCCTGCTGTCTGTCGCTCATCCCCGCTCCACGCCGCGCCCGCTCAGGGGGCCCGGCGCGTCTGCGGCGGGACGCCCAGGGCCTCGGACTTGCGCACCAGGTCCGCCACCGAGCGCGCCGCCAGCTTGCGCATCAACTGCCCGCGGTGGACCTTCACCGTCACCTCGCTGAGGTTCAGCTCGGCGGCGATCTGCTTGTTCATCAGGCCGGCCACCACGTAGCCCATCACCTCCCGCTCGCGGGCGGTGAGCGCGGCGTAGGCCTCGCGCAGCCCGGCGCTGGAGCGCTCGGCGGCGAGCCGCTCGGTGTCCCTGGCCAGGGCGCTGGCCACGGCGTCGAGCATGTCCTGGTCGCGGAACGGCTTGGCGAGGAAGTCGACCGCCCCCGCCTTCATGGCCTTGACGGTCATGGCGATGTCGCCGTGGCCGGTCATGAACACAATGGGCATGCGCAGGCCGTGCTTCTCCACCTGCTCCTGGAAGGCCAGGCCGCTCTCGCCGCGCAGGCGCACGTCGAGCACCAGGCAGCTGGGCACGTCGTGGCGGGGGAAGGCGAGGAAGTCCCGGGGGGATTCGAAGGTCTCCACGTGCAGGCCGATGGAGCGCAGCAGGCCCGACAGCGCCAGGCGCATCGACTCGTCGTCGTCCACCACGTAGACCACGGGCTCCTGGTGGCCGGCGGCGCCCTGGGCCGAACCCGATTGCGACCACGAACTCATTTCGTCTCCTCTGCTGGCCGGCGATGCTTGCGGCATGCAGCCCGAAAAATCTAGCCCATGCCACCATGCCCGGCAACGCGGCGGCCGGACGGTTGTCATCCGGAAAAGGCTAGCGCGCCGCCGCGCGCACCCGCCAGGCCATAAATCCCAGGTTATCGGCCAGCACCGACGCCGCGCTTGCAAAGCGCAGCCGCAGGCGGTATTCCGCCAGGCAACTGGAACGGGCATGGCGGCGTGGCGATGAGCGGAAACCCTGGCGACAGCGTGATGAACGAAACACCCGGCGCACACCCGCGCGACGTGCTGTTCGTGGCCTACCCGGACATGGGCCTGCTCGACCTCAGCGGCGCCCAGACGGTGTTCTGGGCCGCCAGCAAGGCGCTGGCCGAACGCGGCCTGCCCGGCTACCGCCTGCACACCGCCAGCCTTGCCGGCGGCCTGGTGCGCACGGTGGAGGGCCTGGCGGTGGACAGCGTCCCCCTGGCCCCGCCGCAGAGCCTGGCGGTGGACACCCTGGTGGTCCCCGGCGCCCCGGACATCTGCCAGACACTGGACAGCCACGCCGAGCTGGCGGCCTGGATAGCCGCCGCCGCGCCGCGGGCCCGGCGCGTCGCCGCGGTGTGCAGCGGCGCCTTCCTGCTGGCCAAGGCCGGCCTGCTCGACGGCCGCCGCGCCGCCACCCACTGGGCCCTTTGCGACACCCTCGGGCAGCGCTTCCCGGCGGTGCAGGTGGATGCCGACGCCATCTTCATCCAGCAGGGCGCGGTCTGGACCTCGGCGGGCGTGAGCGCCGGCATCGACCTGGCGCTGGCCCTGGTGGAGGCCGACTGCGGCCGCGAGGTGGCCATGGCGGTGGCCCGCGAACTGGTGGTGTACCTCAAGCGCCCCGGCGGCCAGGCGCAGTACAGCACGCTGCTGCAGTCCCAGGCCGCGGACAGCCCGCTGTTCGACGAGCTGCACCTGTGGCTGGCCGAGCACCTGGGCGAGCCCGGGCTGACGGTGGAAAGCCTGGCCGAGCACGCGCGAATGAGCCCGCGCAACTTCTCGCGGGTCTACAAGCAGAAGACCGGCCGCACCCCGTCCAGGGCCATCGAGCTGTTCCGCCTGGAGGCGGCCAGGCGCCTGCTGGAGCACTCGACGCAGAGCATCGAGCAGATCGCCCGGCAATGCGGCTTCGGCAACGAGGAGCGGATGCGCGGCACCTTCCAGCGCAACCTGTCCCTCTCCCCGCGCGACTACCGCAGCCGTTTCACTCGCGAGGCCTGAGTGCTGCCTTCGTCTTCGTATGGATGAGCTTGCCTTTTAGTGATCAAGGCAAGTTACGAAGTTGTGGAAAGTGCCTCGACGGAAGTTTGCAAGAACCCATACCCAGGTCTCGCCGGACTATACCCAGGTATACTTCTTCGCCTTGTCCGCTGGCGTATCTTGAAATCTCGACAGATACCGCCACGAGCAATTTCGGATGATCCAAGAACCCCCGAGTCACCATACGGCCGTGATTGCCGTGGTCGACGACGATGAATCCGTGCGCGCGGCGCTGGAGAGCCTGCTGCGCGCCAGCGGCTACCGCGTGCGCAGTCATTCCAGCGCCTTGGACTTTCTCTCCGCCGGAGAGCCCGGCGAGGTGCAGTGCCTGGTTTCCGACGTGCAGATGCCCGGCATGAGCGGCCTGCAGCTGCATGCAAGGCTCATCGCCATGGGCCTGTGCGTTCCCGTCATCTTCATCACCGCCTACCCCGAGGCGGTTCCCGTCCCGCTCGCCTGCCTGTCCAAACCGTTCGACGCCGAGCGCCTGCTCGCGTGCATCGAAAGCGCCCTGCGCCAGCCCTGCTGAAACCTCCCCGGCAAGTTCCGCCGATACCTAGGTATATATCCGCCAGACCAACGCACTATTCCGCGAACCCCATGTAGAAGTGTGCGGCGCAAGTTCCCCGAATAGCATGAATTCCACAGCGGACGATCGGATGCAGCCAATACCGGCACGATGATCGTCACGCCGGACCTGAAGCCGAAACTTCAAGGTCATTCATCCCCTCACCTATTCGGGAGCAAGTCATGAAACAGCAGATTCTGATCGTTGGCGCAGGCTTCGGTGGGCTCTGGAGCGCCTTGAGCGCGGCACGCCTGCTGGACAAACACGACCGTCACGACGTACAGGTCACCCTCCTGGCGCCCCAGGCGGAGCTGCGCATCCGCCCACGCTTCTACGAGCCCGAGGTGGACCGCATGTTCGCCCCGCTGGACGCCCTGTTCGACACCGTGGGCATACGCTTCGTCCAGGGCACCGCCGAGCGCATCGACGAGCAGGCGCAGACCGTCGGCTACCGCGACGCCGCCGGCCGCCAGGGCGAGCTGGGCTACGACCGCCTGGTGCTGGCCACCGGCAGCCAGCTCGCCCGGCCGCCGGTGCCGGGCCTGGACAGTCACGCCTTCGACGTCGACCAGATCGAGTCCGCGGCACGCCTGGAAGAACACCTCAAGGCCCTGGGCGAGCGGCCCGCCAGCCCGGCGCGCAACACCGTGGTGATCGCCGGCGGCGGCTTCACCGGCATCGAGACCGCCACCGAGATGCCGGCGCGCCTGCGCCAGGCGCTGGGCGCGGACCAGGACATCCGTGTGGTCATCGTCGACCGCGGCGCGCAGGTGGCCGCCGCCCTGGGCGACGGCATCCGCCCGTCCATCGTCGAAGCCTCCAGGGAACTGGGCATCGAATGGCTGCCCGGCGCCAGCGTCGCGGCGGTGGACGCCAATGGCGTGACCCTCGCCGACGGCCGCCGCATCGACAGCCACACGCTCATCTGGACCGTGGGCTTCCGCGCCAGCCCGCTGACCGGGCAGGTGAGCGGCGAGCGCGACGCCCAGGGCCGCCTGCACGTGGACGGCAACCTCCGGGTACGCGGCCAGGGCAGGATATTCGCCGCCGGCGACGTGGCCTACGCCGCCACCGACGACCTCGGCAACCACGCGGTGATGTCCTGCCAGCACGCCATCTCCCTGGGCCGCCACGCCGGCAACAACGCCGCCGCCGACCTGCTGGGCGTGCCGCCCACCACCTACCGCCAGCCCAAGTACGTGACCTGCCTGGACCTGGGCGCCTGGGGCGCGGTGTACACCGAGGGCTGGGACCGCCAGGTCAAGCTGGTCGGGCAGCCGGCCAAGGAGCTGAAGACGCAGATCAACACCCTGTGGATCTACCCGCCGGCAGCGGACCGCAGCATCGCCCTGGCGGCGGCCGATCCGCTCATTCCGGTGGCCTGATCGCGGACGCGGGGAGCCAGGGTTCGCGGGCAAGAACTAGGCGTCCCCCTCGATCCTACGAAGAGCCGTGCCGCTCTTGATTTTGGACTTCCAGAGAAACCTCCGAGCGCACCGGAACGCCCCTTCAGGAGGCCGAGCGAAACCGGCGCTCAGGAGGTCATGCGACATGGATGTCGCGAGAGCCCCGATGGGCTACAGGGACGTACCCTCGGGGCGGGCCTCCGTGGCGGGGGAATTCGTGAGGGTAGCCCGGCTCCATCGGGCCCGTATGCGGGCAATGTAGAGGACAAGCACATGGGTAACAAATGAGTTCAGTCACATGGGTGACACTCGCATCGTCAGGTATCGATCATTTCGCTCGTGTTCGTCCAGCTTGCCGATAACGATTGGGCCGAAATGCACAGCCCAGATGCCCTCACCGGTGAGTTCCAGTCCGACGAGTTCGCGCTGTAGCACATAGCCCACATAAATCTGCATTCCCCGTCGATTGACCAAGCCTGCGCCGTCGACCCGGTATACCTCCATGTGCCCTGGATAACTGGGCTCAGGCAGGCGGTCCGGGAAGGCTCGTGGTGAAGGGACATAGCACTGCGCCGGGGTTTTCTGCTCCAGGGCTTCATGCGGCCGCTCATGGTTGTAGTGCTGCAGGAAGTTCTCGAAGCAGGTCTGCTGACTGCTCAGATCAGCCTCGGGTGGCTGGACAGTGGCGAATTTGAGCGTGCGGTGCATACGCTCATGGCGACCATTCTGTTCCGGGTGGCCGGGTGCGATGCGTTCGGGGAGGATGCCCAGGCGCAACCACCAGATGGATAACCGCGACAGGCCCGCCCGCCCCTTGCTGACAAAGGGCGTGCCGTTGTCCGTGCGCAGGCGGGACGGTAGTCCGTAGGTACGGAACAGGCGCTCGAAGACCGCCTGCGTTTCGGCCAGGCGTGGGCCAAGCAGTCCATCGCAGGCCAGGAGGTAGCGGCTGGCATGGTCCATGACCGTAAGCGGGTAGCACCATTGCCCATCGCGGGTGAGGAACTGCCCTTTGTAATCGGCCGTCCAGAGGTCGTTGGGAGCCTTCGCCGGGGTCAGTGGTTTTGGATAAGCTGGTATCCGCTGGCGCACTCGTCGCGGCGCGATCAGGTCCGCCTGCTTGAGGATGTTGTAAATCGTGGTCCGCGAAGGGCTCTGCCCGGGGTAACGCTGCTCGACCAGCACCTGGATCTTCTTCGGGCCTAAATCGACATTCGAATCCCGACGTAACTTGAGGATGTATTCGCGGATCACGTAAGGCGTCGTAAACGCTTGCTTATGGGGGCGCCGGCTTTGTTCGTCCAGCCCCTCCAGACCCGCGTGTCGGTAGCGCTCCACCCATTTGTAGCCGGTCTTGCGACTGATGCCGAAGCGCTCGCACAACACAGTGAAGCTGTAGAGCTCACGCAGATAGTCGGCAATGAACAGTACTTTCTCATCCATAGGTTTCAGCTCTCGCCAAGGCATGGGCCAGTCCTCGTGAGGTGACCCCTGCAGGTTAGAAACTGTTACCCATGTGCCTGAACCGATTTGTCACCTATGTGGGTGAGTCGTACCGCAAGCCTTTTTGGTTCCTTTTGTGGCGTTTGACAAAAGGGACTCGCCCGAGGGGGCGAAACAAGAGACATCAACGCACTCGGAGCGGCGCGTTACACCAAGCCCCCAAGCCATTGCGTTCCCGCGTTCGCGGGAATGACAAGGTTAAGGGAGGAGCAGAAGGCCAAGGTTCGCGTAGGGCGAATAACCCGCCGTTAGCCGCCACACCGGTGTTCGATGGCGGCGGATAACGCCGTAGGCGTTATGCGCCCTACGGCACCGCCCTGAACCGTAGGGCGAATAACCGTTCGCGGTTATCCGCCGTTGGCCGCCACACCGGCATTCGACGGCGGCGGCGTGGCTCAACGCCCGTCCACGCCCTCGCGGTCGCGGAAGCCCAGCAGGTAGAGGATGCCGTCCAGGCCCAGGGTGGAGATGGCCTGCTTGGCCGACTGCTTGACCAGCGGCTTGGCGCGGAAGGCCACGCCCAGGCCGGCCAGGCCGAGCATCGGCAGGTCGTTGGCGCCGTCGCCTACGGCGATGGTCTGCTCCAGCTGCAGGCCTTCCTTCGCCGCCAGTTCGCGCAGCAGGTCGGCCTTGCGCTGGGCGTCGACGATCGGCTCGACGGCCACGCCGGTGACCTTGCCGTCGACGATCTCCAGCTCGTTGGCGAAGACGTAGTCGATGCCCAGTTTCGCCTGCAGCTGGCGGGCGAAATAGGTGAAGCCGCCGGAGAGGATGGCGGTCTTGTAGCCCAGGCGCTTGAGCTCGGCGAACAGCGTCTCGGCGCCCTCGGTCAGGCGCAGCGAGGCGCCGATCTCTTCGAGCACGTCCTCGGACAGGCCCTTGAGCAGCGCCAGGCGCTCCTTGAAGCTGGCGCGGAAGTCCAGCTCGCCGCGCATGGCGCGCTCGGTGATCTCGGCGACCTTCTCGCCGACGCCGGCGGCCTTGGCCAGCTCGTCGATGACCTCGGCCTCGATCAGCGTCGAGTCCATGTCGAACACCGCCAGGCGGCGGTTGCGGCGGTACAGCGAGTCGCGCTGGAAGGCGATGTCGACGTTCAGCTCCTGGGCCACGCTGAGGAACTCGGCGCGCAGCGCCACCGGGTCGGCCGGTTCGCCGCGCACGGAGAACTCGATGCAGCCCTTGCCGCGCTCGGCCGGCATGTCCAGCGGCATGCGCCCGGACAGGCGGTCGATGTGGTCGATGTTCAGCCCGTACTTGGCGGTGATCGAGCTGACCCGCTGCAACTGCTCGGCGGTCACCCGGCGCGTCAGCAGGGTGACGATCTGGCGCGGCTTGCCCTGGCCGCCGACCCATTGCTGGTAGTCGGCCTCGGAAACGGGGGTGAAGCGCACCTGCTGGTCGAGTTCGTAGGCGGTGAAGAGCACGTCCTTGAGGACGGCGGAGGCCCGCTCGGTGTCGGGAATCTCCACCAGGATGCCGAAGGACAGGGTGTCGTGGATCACCGCCTGGCCGATGTCGAGGATGTTCACCCCGCCCTGGGCCAGCACGCCGGTGATGGCCGCGGTGAGGCCGGGGCGGTCTTCCCCGGTGATGTTGATCAGGACGATTTCGCGCAAGGCGCAGTCTCCGCCATGGAAAAAGCGCACATTCTACCGCCTTTCTCGGCCGTCGCCTCGCCCGCCGGCGGCACAACCGCCGATCGGATCGTGCGCGCCGGCCGGATCACGGGCGGACCGGCGCTTTGCCCCTTCCCAGGGCGCCGTTATACTGCCGGGACTGTCCTTTCATAGAAGACCGAGCCCGCTGTGACCCGGCCCACGTCCGTCAAGCCCGACAATTTCTTCCTGTTGCTGTACCACGCCCTGCGCCAGCGCCGGGTGCCCATCGCCCTGCGCATCGCCATCCACAGCCTGGTGCTGGTGGCGGCGGCGCTGCTGATCTACGCCTGGGTGATGGGCATGCAGTTCAAGCAGGCCATGCACCAGCAGGCCGATGCCGTGGGCCAGAGCCTGACCACCCAGACCGCGGCCTCGGCCACCGAGCTGCTGGTGTCCAACGACATCCTCAGCCTCAACGTGCTGCTGGGCAACCTGACCAAGAACCCGCTGGTGGCCCACGCCGCCATCTACAGCGCCGACGGCCGCACCCTGGCCGAGGCCGGCTCGCGGCCCAAGCAGGGCCTGCTGGGCGACACCGAGGGGGTCTACTCGACGCAGATCACCTTCCAGGAGGTCATGGCCGGCCAGCTGCGCATCAGCCTGGACATGGAGCAGTTCCAGCAGCCGATGATGGTCAGCCTGCAGAGCATGGGCCTGATCAGCCTGATCCTGCTGCTGCTCACCCTGACCCTCAGCCTGCGCCTGGGCCGCCACATCTCCACCCCGCTGCTGCAGCTGCGCGTGTGGCTGCGCGACCCGGACGACCCCGCCCCCGGCGCCGGCCTGCAGAACGAGATCGGCGACCTGGCCCGCCAGCTCCAGGCCCGCCTGGTGCCGGAGAAGCCGCCGGCCC
>NZ_QGSL01000106.1:655521-666288 GCF_003176655.1 Pseudomonas sp. RW407
GCTAGCCCCCTCTCCCTTCAGGGAGAGGGCTGGGGAGAGGGGAGGGCGGTGATCTCACGCACCGTTGTGACCGGGAAACCCCATTCGCGAGCAAGCTCGCTCCTCCGAAGAACTCCGCGCCTCAGAGAATCCGCACCTTGAACGACCTCCCCTTGATCCTGCCTTCCTGCAGGCGCTTGAGTGCCGCCTTGGCCTGGTCGCGCTGCACCGCCACGTAGGCCTGGAAGTCGAAGATGGCGATCTTGCCCACCGCGCTGCCGGGCAGGCCGGCCTCGCCGGTGAGGGCGCCGAGGATGTCGCCGGGGCGCAGCTTGTCCTTGCGTCCGCCGGCGATGTTCAGGGTGGTCATCGGCGGCAGCAGGGGCGCGGGGTTGGCGCGCAGGAAGTCGATGCGCTCCCAGTTCAGCGGGGCGCCCTGCAGGTCTTCGATGGCCTGGGCGCGGGAGGCCTCGGCCGGGGCCACCAGGGATAGCGCCAGGCCCTTCTCGCCGGCGCGGCCGCTGCGGCCGATGCGGTGCACGTGGACCTGGGCGTCACGGCTCAGCTCGACGTTGATCACCGCCTCCAGGCCCTCGATGTCCAGGCCGCGGGCGGCCACGTCGGTGGCCACCAGCACGCTGCAGCTGCGGTTGGCGAACATCGCCAGCACCTGGTCGCGCTCGCGCTGTTCCAGGTCGCCGTGCAGGGCCAGGGCAGAAATCTTCTGCGCATCCAGCGCCTGCGCCAGCTCCACGCACTGCTGGCGGGTGTGGCAGAAGGCCACGGCGGATTGCGGGCGGAAGTGCTGCAGCAGGCGCACCACGGCGTCCATGCGCTGGCGCGGGTCGATTTCGTAGAAGTGCTGTTCGATCTGGCTGTCGTCGTGCAGCGCCTCGACTTCCACGCGCTCGGGCTGGCGCAGGAACTTCGCCGCCAGCTGCTCGATGCCGGCCGGGTAGGTGGCCGAGAACAGCAGGCTCTGCCGGCGCGCCGGGAGCTGGCCGATGATGTCGGCGATGCTGTCGTAGAAGCCCATGTCGAGCATGCGGTCGGCCTCGTCCAGCACCAGGGTGTTCAGCCCGTCGAGCACCAGGGAGCCGCGGCGCAGGTGTTCCTGCACCCGCCCCGGGGTGCCGACCACCACGTGGGCGCCGTGCTCCAGGGAGCCGATCTGCGGGCCGAAGGGCACGCCGCCGCAGAGGGTGAGCACCTTGACGTTGTCGGCGGCGCGGGCCAGGCGGCGGATTTCCTTGGCCACCTGGTCGGCCAACTCGCGGGTCGGGCACAGCACCAGCGCCTGGCAGCCGAAGTAGCGCGGGTTCAGCGGGCTGAGCAGACCGATGCCGAAGGCCGCGGTCTTGCCGCTGCCGGTCTTGGCCTGGGCGATCAGGTCGCGGCCCTTGAGGATGACTGGCAGGCTGGCGGCCTGGATCGGTGTCATCTCGGCGTAGCCGAGGGCCTCGAGGTTGGCGAGCAGGTCGGCGGAGAGGGGCAGGCTGGAGAAGGCGGTGGAGGTCACGAAGGAAAAACCCGACAGGCGTGTGGGCGCGCAGTGTAGCAGCAGCGGTGCCACGGGACCCTGGAGAAACCGCCAAAACCCGCGAAGTCACTGGCCTCGGTCACCATTCGTCTGAAACGGACGGGCGGTTGGATAGTGTATTTTTATACAGATTCGCTTTCCGCAGATTTTTATCGTAGAGTGCCTCCACTGTGTTTGCATGGGTCGCCGTCGATCGTGACCTGATGCGGTCGGTTATTCCACCCCGTCCTGCTCGACTCCTTGTAACTCCTTGCAACTCAGTTCCTGCCACTCTTTTGTGGCTATTTCTACATCTACGTTCCAAGGAGAACACCATGTCGAATCGTCAGAACGGCACCGTCAAATGGTTCAACGAGACCAAAGGCTACGGCTTCATCACCCCTGAGAGCGGCCCGGACGTATTCGTTCACTTCCGCGCCATCGAAGGCCACGGCTTCAAGACCCTGGCCGAAGGCCAGAAGGTCAGCTTCGAAGTCGTGCAAGGCCAGAAAGGCATGCAGGCCGAGCGCGTTCAGGTAATCAACTAAGATTCCCTGGCGTCGCCGAAAACCCCGGATGGAAACATCCGGGGTTTTTTGTTGCCTGATTGGCATAACCGATCTGTACTGCCATTGCCCCACGACTCCGGAGCCCGATCCATGAAGCTGCGCCTCGCCGGCCTGTTGCTGGCCTTCTCCTGCCCCTCGCTGCTCGCCGCGCAGCCGGCCACCTGGGGCTGGGTCGAGCAGGCCAGGCTGATGCCGGAGAACGTGCTGCTCAAGGTGCGCCTGGACACCGGCGTGCAGACCTCGGTGATGGACGCGCGCAACCTGGTGCGGATCAGGAAGAACGAGCAGCGCTGGGTGCAGTACGACATCCTGGTCAAGGACGTGGCGAGCGGCCAGGTGCAGCGCCTGCCCTTCGAGCGGCCCATCGAGCGCACCCTCAAGGTCCGCGGCGCCAACGGCATCGAGCATCGCCCGGTGGTGAGCATGGACCTGTGCCTGGGCGACAAGGTCTACCGCGAGCAGTTCGCCCTCACCGACCGCGAGGGCAGCGACTACCCGGTGCTGCTGGGCCGGCGCAGCCTGGAGCACCTGGGTGCGGTGGACGTGTCGAAGACGCTGACCACGCCGCCCACCTGCAAGCCCTGACTCAATGCCCGTCGTCGGGCTCCAGGCGCCGCGGCGCCTGGGCCGAGCGGCCGTCGTCGCGGGCCAGCTGGAAGAAGATCGCCGCCGCCGCCATCGACATCAGCCCCACGCTCAGGTAGGTCGCGTGGAAGGCGCCGAGCACGTCGCCGGCGTTGATCTCGACATCGCTCTTGAAGCCGCCCAGCAGCGCGGCCGCGCAGGCCACGCCGAGGCCGATGGACAGTTGCATCACCACCGACAGCAGGCTGTTGCCGGCGCTGGCGTTGTCGTCGCGCAGGTCGATCAGCGTCAGGGTGTTCATCGCCGTGAACTGCAGCGAGTTGACCCCGCCGAGCAGCCCCAGGTGGATCAGCAGCCAGGGGTACGGGGTGTCCTGGTCGATCAGCCCCAGGCCTGCGATCAGCGCGCCCAGCAGCAGGGTGTTGCCGACCAGCAGGCGGCGGTAGCCGAACAGGTCGAGGATGCCCTTGGCCAGCGGCTTGACGACCATGGCCATGGCGGCCAGCGGGATCATGGTCATGCCCGCCTTGGCCGGCGCGAAGCCCAGGCCGACCTGTAGCAGCAGGGGCGTGAGGAACGGCAGCGAGCCGCTGCCCAGGCGGGCGAACAGGTTGCCCAGCACGCCCACGGCGAAGGTGCGCGTCTTGAACAGGCTGGGCGGGAACAGCGGCGCCTCGACGTTCAGGGCGCGCAGCCAGTAGGCGGCGAGCAGGACCAGGCCGCCGATCAGCAGCATCACCACCCGCACGTGGGGCATGTGCAGCTCGCCCAGGCCTTCCAGGGCGATGGTGATCAGCACCATGGCGCCGCCGAAGAGCAGGAAGCCGGGGCCGTCGAAGCGGCTGAGCGCGGCGCCGCGCAGGTCGGGCATGAGGCGGATGGCGAAGACGATGCCCAGCAGCCCGACCGGGATGTTGATGAGGAAGATCCAGTGCCAGCTGGCGTACTCCACCAGCCAGCCGCCCAGGGTCGGGCCGGTCAGCGGGCCGAGCAGGCCGGGGATGGTGACGAAGCTGAGCACCCGCACCAGGTCGCTGCGCGGGTACACGCGCAGGATCACCAGGCGCCCCACCGGCATCATCAGCGCGCCGCCCAGGCCCTGCACCACGCGGGCGATGACCAGCACCCCGAGGCTTGGCGAGAGCGCGCAGAACAGCGATCCGAGGCTGAACAGGAAGATGGCGAAGATGAACACCCGGCGCGTGCCGAAGCGGTCGGCGATCCAGCCGGAGGCGGGAATCAGCAGGGCCACGGTGAGCAGGTAGGCGATGACCACCCCCTGCATGCGCAGCGGGTCCTCGTCCAGCGAACGGGCCATGCTCGGCAGCGCGGTGTTGAGGATGGTGCCGTCCAGCGCCTGCATGAAGAAGGCGACGGCCACCAGCCAGGGGAGGATGCGGGCGATGCGCGGGGTGAGGATGAAGGGCTCGCTCATGATGGGTCCTTGTTCGGCTCCCGCAAGCATAGGCGGGGAGGGCAGTGCTGCGCGAGGGGCGCGCCAGAGCCTTTGCGCTGTTCGGCCGCGCTGGCGCGGCGGCGGCCCTGTGCTAGACCTGAAGGGGCTTTCGCGGCGCCCCGCGGGCATGCCGGAAGGGGCGCAAGATTGCGCCGCGGTGGCGGAACAATGGCACCCGGCGCCAGTCCAACCAGCGTGCGGCGCACCTTCGGCGTCGCACGCCACTGCATCAGGAGATGTCGATGACCGTCAGATTCCGTGTCACCTGCGCCGCCGCGGCGCTGCTCGCCGCCAGTTCCGCCTTCGCCTTCAACCTTGGCGATGCCGCCAAGGCAGTGTCCGGCGTGGCCGAGGGCGGCAACCCGGGCCAGGTGGCCTCCACCCCGCAGACCAGCGGCCTGCTCGGCGCCCTCACCGGGCAACTGGGCGTCAGCGACGAACAGGCCGTCGGCGGCACCGGCGCGTTGCTCGGCCTGGCCAAGAACAAGCTCAGCGGCGGCGACTATTCGCAACTGATCCAGAGCGTGCCTGGGCTGGACAAGCTCAGCGGCGCCAACGCCCTGGGCGGCCTCGGCGGGACCCTGGGCAACCTCGGCGGCACCGGCGCCAAGGGCCTGCTGGGCAACGTCAACAGCATGGGCGACGTGAACAGCGCCTTCAGCACCCTGGGCATGGACCAGGGCATGACCGGCAAGTTCGCCGGCGTGCTGCTGGACTACTTCGGCAAGCAGGGCGTGAGCAGCGACCTGCTGGGCAGCCTGGGTAGCCTGTGGGGTGTGGGCGGCTAAGCGCCGCGACGTTTACTGTAGGAGCGCGCCCTGCGCGCGAATCGCGGGCAGGGCCCGCTCCTACCATACCGGTGGCACGGCTTCTCGTAGGAGCGAGCTTGCTCGCGAACAGATTCCGCCGCGGGGCTCATTCGCGAGCAAGCTCGCTCCTACGAAAGCACTTCGGCGCGTTCTGCAAACAACGTAGGGGCGTCCGGAACGAAGGGCACGGCTGTCAGTCAAATCCGCTGACCGCCCATGCCGAGGCGGGACCTGTCTGCCGCGGAGCCCCCGATGATCGCCCGAGCCCTTCCCATCCTCGCCGCCTGCGCCTGGCTGGCGGCCTTCCCGGCCGCCGCCGAGACCTTCGAGGAAATCCCCAGCGCCGAGTCCGGTGCCGCGGCAACGGCCGCCAACGGCCTGGTGGAAACCCTCGGCCAGCGCCTGAACATCAGCGACGAGCAGGCCATCGGTGGCGCCGGCGCGCTGATCGGCCTGGCCATGAACCGCCTCGACGACAGCCAGGGCTCGCAGCTGCAGAAGAGCCTGCCGGGGCTGGACCAGCTGTCCTCGGGCACCCTCGGCGGCGGCATCGGCGCCCTGCTGGGCGGCGCCGGGCAGTTGCTCGGCGGCATCCAGAACCTGCAGGACGTCGACCAGGTGTTCAACGTGCTGGGCATGAGCGAGGGCATGGTCGACCAGTTCGCCACGGTGATGCTCGACTACCTGGTCAAGCAGGGGCTGAACAGCCAGTTGCTGGGCACCCTCGGCAAGCTCTGGGAAAGCACCCCGCTGCCTGCAGCCCCAGCCACCGCCGTGGCCGGCAAAGCGGTCTAGCTCAGAACTCGGCGCGCAACGCGTCGATGCGTGCGTCCTTTTCTTCCCACAGGCGCGACACCCAGGCCTGCACGTACTGGCGGAATTCCGCATCGTTCTCGTAGTCGCCCTGCCACAGCGCAGGGTCGATCCCGAGGGTGCGGATATCGACTATCACCCGCGGCACCTTGCCGCTGAGCAGGTCCCAGAAGCCCGGCTTGGGACCCTTTGGGTAGACCACGGTGACGTCGAGCATGGCGTCCAGCTGCTCGCCCAGGGCGGCCAGCACGAAGGCCACGCCGCCGGCCTTGGGCTTGAGCAGGTTCTGGTACGGCGACTGCTGCTGGGCCTGCTTGGCCGGGGTGAAGCGGGTGCCTTCCAGGTAGTTCACCACGGTCACCGGCATGCCCTTGAACTTCTCGCAGGCGGCCTTGGTGATCTCCAGGTCCTTGCCCTTCAGGTGCGGGTTCTTTTCCAGGAAGGCCTTGGAGTAGCGCTTCATGAAGGGGTAGTCCAGGGCCCAGAAGGCCAGGCCGAGGAAGGGCACCCAGATCAGCTCCTTCTTCAGGAAGAACTTGAAGTAGGGCGTCTTGCGGTTGAAGGCCTGGACCAGTGCGGGGATGTCGACCCAGGACTGGTGGTTGCTCACCACCAGGTAGGAGGTGTCGCGGCGCAGCTGGTCGCCGCCACGGATGTCCCAGACGGTGGGCGTCATCAGGGCGAAGATGGCCTTGTCGATCTCCGCCCAGGTCTCGGCGATCCACATCACGCCGTTGGAGCAGGCGTCCTTGAGCGCCTTGCCCGGCAGCAGCAGCTTGAGCAGGGCGATCAGCAGCATCGGGCCGATCAGGATCAGGGTGTTGAGCAGCAGCAGGAGGGTGGTGACTATGCCGGTCAGCGTGGCCCACATGGCGGTGCGATTCCTTGTTCCGGTTGGCGCGGCCATGATACGCAGGCGGCGTGGCCAGCCCAAGCCACCCCCCTGCCGCAACGTGCGCCGGAGCACTATGCTCTGGGTAACTGCCCCGACGATTGCCTGCCATGCCCGATTCCTTCTATGTACGCCTGCCGGTCAGGGACGTGACCCTCGGTATGTACCTCCACGAACTGTGCGGCTCATGGATGGACCACCCGTTCTGGCGCCGGCGTTTCCTGCTGGACGACCCCGAGGACCTCAGGCGCCTGCGCGAGAGCGGCGTGCTCGAGGTGCTGATCGACCCGGGCAAGGGCCTTTCGCCCCGTCCCGTACTGGCCCCCGGGGAGCCTGCTACGGCGCCGCCCCCCGTTTCGCCCGCAGCGCCGCCGGAGAAGCCCTGGCGCGCCATGGAGGACGAGCTGCGCGCGGCGCACCGGTTGTGCGTGCAGTCCAAGCGCGCGGTCATGGAAATGTTCCAGGACGCGCGCATGGGCAAGGCGGTGAGCGCCGGTCACGCCCAGGAGCTGGTGGAGCAGATCGCCGCCTCGGTGCAGCGCCACCCCAATGCGCTGATCAGCCTGGCGCGGCTGAAGAACGCCGACGAATACACCTACCTGCACTCGGTGGCGGTCTGCGCGCTGATGATCGCCCTGGCGCGCCAGCTCGGCCTGGACGAGGCGCTGGTGCGCGAGGCGGGCGTGGCCGGGCTGCTGCACGACATCGGCAAGATGCACGTGCCCATGGAATTGCTGAACAAGCCGGGGCGCCTGGACGAGCAGGAGTTCGCCCGGGTCCGCGAGCACCCGCGGCGCGGCCTGGACATCCTCATCCAGGGCCGCCAGGTCGGCGCCCTGGTGCTGGACGTGTGCCTGCACCACCACGAGAAGCTCGACGGCAGCGGCTACCCGCACCACCTGGCCGGCGAGCAGATCAGCCTGTTCGCGCGCATGGGCGCGGTCTGCGACATCTACGACGCCATCACCTCCGACCGCCCCTACAAGGCCGGCTGGGACCCCGCCGAGTCGATCCGGCGCATGGGCCAGTGGTGCGGCACGCACCTGGACGAGCAGGTGTTCCGCGCCTTCGTCAAATGCCTGGGGATCTACCCCGTGGGCTCGCTGGTGCGCCTGGAGAGCGAGCGCCTGGCGGTGGTGCTGGAGCAGCATCCCGAGTCGCTGCTCACCCCGGTGCTCAAGGTGTTCTATTCGATCCGCACGCGCGCGGCGATTCCCCAGGAAGTGCTCGACCTGGCGAAGCTCAAGGGCCGCGAGCGCATCGTCGGCCGCGAGTCACCGGCGCAGTGGGGCTTCCGCAACCTGGAGACGCTGTGGAGCGGCCTGGACCGCCGCCGCGGCTCGCTGTTCGACGGCTGACGGTGGCCGCTGGCGAACCCCGGGCCGGCGTGGTAGTCCTATGCGCCATGCATCCCGAACTGCCCTGGAGATTCCCGTGAAACCCGTTCCCGCCCTGCTTTCGCTGCTCGTCCTGCCCGGCCTGGCCCTCGCCGCCGAGCCCAAGCTCTATGGGCGCTACGAATGGGTCGGCTTGCCCGAGCTGAGCCAGACGCTGCAGGCCAAGATGGACACCGGTGCCTACACCTCGTCGCTGTCGGCCAAGGACATCCAGCTGTTCCAGCGCGACGGCGAGCAGTGGGTGCGCTTCCGCCTGGCCACCAAGGACGGCGGCGACTCGCAGTACGAGCACAAGCTGGCGCGCATCTCCAAGATCAAGAACCGCGCCGACGAAGCCGGCGAGGACGACGAGGAGGAACGCGCCGGCGGCCTCAGCGAGCGCCCGGTGATCCTGCTGCCGGTGTGCCTGGGCGGCGACCAGCAGGTGATCGAGGTCAACCTCACCGACCGCAGCCGCTTCAACTATCCCTTCCTGATGGGCGCCAAGGGCCTGCGCAAGTTCCACGCCGCGGTGGACGCCAGCGAGCGCTTCGCTGCCGGCAAGCCCAACTGCGCGGGCGGCCGCGAAGCCGATTGACGGGGCGCGGGCCTTGCGGCTTGATGGAGGACCGCCACCCCCGCGCACGGAAGCCATGCCGCACATCCTCATCGTCGAAGACGAAGCCGCCATCGCCGACACCCTGCTCTACGCCCTGCAGGCCGAAGGCTTCGCCGCCACCTGGCTGAGCCTGGCCGGCGAGGCCCTGCAGCGCCTGCGCGAGGAGGCCTTCGACCTGGTCATCCTCGACGTCGGCCTGCCCGACATCAGCGGCTTCGAGGCCTGCCGCCAACTGCGCCGCTTCTCCGAGGTGCCGGTGATCTTCCTCACCGCCCGCGACGCCGAGATCGACCGCGTTGTGGGCCTGGAGATCGGCGCCGACGACTACGTGGTCAAGCCCTTCAGCCCGCGCGAGGTGGCTGCGCGGGTCAAGGCCATCCTCCGCCGCGGCCCGCCCCGCGCCAGCGCCGAAGCGGCGCCGGCCGGGCCCTTCCAGGTGGACGAGGCGCGCTTCCTGATCCACTACCGCGGCCAGGCGCTGAACCTCACCCTCCATGAATTCCGCCTGCTCCAGGCGCTGCTGGCGCGCCCGGGCCGGGTGTTCAGCCGCGAGTTGCTGCTGCAGGCCCTGGGCGTGGCGGCCCAGGCCGGCTACGAGCGCAACATCGACAGCCACATCAAGAGCCTGCGCGCCAAGCTGCGCCAGGTGGCCGCGGATGCCGAGCCGATCCAGACGCACCGCGGCCTGGGCTACAGCTACGCGGCGGAGAAGGCCTGATGCCGCTGGGCGTGCGGATCTTCCTGGCGTACTTCCTGTTCGTCGGGCTGACCGCCTACTTCGTGCTGAGCACGGTGATGGACGAGATCCGCCCCGGGGTGCGCCAGTCCACCGAGGAAACCCTGGTGGACACCGCCAACCTGCTGGCCGAGGTGCTGCGCGACGACCTGAAGCACGGCACCCTGGTCCACAGCCAGCTCCCCGAGCTGCTCAAGGCCTACGGCGCGCGCAGCCCCCAGGCGGACATCTGGGGCGTGCGCAAGAACGCGGTGAACCACCGCATCTACGTCACCGACGCGCGCGGCATCGTCCTGCTCGACTCGGCCGGCGAGGCGGTGGGCCAGGACTACTCGCGCTGGAACGACGTCTACCTGACCCTGCAGGGCAAGTACGGCGCGCGCTCCAGCCGCGAGTCGGCGGACGACCCGGACTCCTCGGTGATGTACGTGGCGGCGCCGATCAAGGATGGCGAGAAGATCATCGGCGTGGTCTCGGTGTCCAAGCCCAACCGCACCCTGCAACCCTACATCGAACGCTCGCAGCGGCGCCTGGCCTGGCTCGGCGGCGGCCTTATCGTGCTCGGCCTGCTGGTCGGCGGGCTGCTCTCCTGGTGGCTGAGCGGCGCCCTGCGCAAGCTTACCCGCTACGCCCAGGCGGTCAGCGAGGGCCGCCGCGCCGAACTGCCGCGCTACCGCGGCGGCGAGATGGCGCAACTGGCCGAGGCGGTGGAGCGCATGCGCGTGCAACTGGAGGGCAAGGCCTACGTCGAGCGCTACGTGCACACCCTGACCCACGAGCTGAAGAGCCCGCTGGCGGCCATCCGCGGCGCCGCCGAACTGCTCGAAGGCGAGATGCCGGCGGCGCAGCGCGAGCGTTTCGTCGGCAACATCGCCGGCGAGAGCCAGCGCCTGCAGCAACTGGTGGAGCGCCTGCTGAACCTGGCCCAGGTGGAACAGCGCCAGGGCCTGGAGGAAAGCGAATCGGTAAACCTGCACGAACTGGTGGCGGAACTGCTGCAGGCCAACCTGGCGCGCCTGGAGGGCTTGCGGGTGGAGAACGCGGTGCCGGAGGAAGCGCTGGTGGTGGGGGAGCGCTTCCTGTTGCGCCAGGCGCTGGGCAACCTGCTGGACAATGCCCTGGACTTCACCCCGGCTGGCGGGGCGATCCGTTTCAGCGCGCTGCGCGAGGGGGAAAGCTGGCGCCTGGCGCTGTTCAACGAGGGGCCGGCGATTCCGGACTATGCGCTGGAGCGGCTGACGGAGCGGTTCTATTCCCTGCCGCGGCCGGGGACGGGGCGCAAGAGCACCGGGCTTGGGCTGAACTTCGTTGCCGAGGTGGCGGGGTTGCATGGTGGAAGGCTGGGTGTGGGGAATGTCGAGGGTGGGGTGGAGGCTTGGTTGGAGTTGCCGGGGGGCTGACAGGAGAAGAGCCT
>NZ_QGSL01000106.1:666298-666471 GCF_003176655.1 Pseudomonas sp. RW407
AGCGGGCCCTGCCCGCGATTCGCGCGCAGGGCGCGCTCCTACAGGGGATGGCGTGAGTGAGGCAACGTAGGGCGGATAACCGTTCGCGGTTATCCGCCGATGGCCGATGCACCGGGGCCTGACGAAAACGGCGGATAACGCCGTAGGCGTTATGCGCCCTACGGGAACGCCAT
>NZ_QGSL01000106.1:666481-685523 GCF_003176655.1 Pseudomonas sp. RW407
TCGGCGGGGCTTTTTCATGGCAGTGGCTCAAGGACCAAAATCAGTCCTCATCCTCCATCCACCCACCACATTCCTTCCACCGGTTGACGATCCCGCAGAACAGCTCGGCGGTCTTCTCGGTGTCGTAGCGCGCCGAGTGCGCCTCGCGGTTGTCGAACTCCATGCCGGCGGCCTGGCAGGCCTTGGCCAGCACCGTCTGGCCGTAGGCCAGGCCGGCGAGGGTGGCGGTGTCGAAGCTGGAGAACGGGTGGAACGGGTTGCGCTTGAGGCCGGTGCGGTTCACCGCGGCGTTGAGGAAGCCGAGGTCGAAGCTGCTGTTGTGGCCGACCAGGATCGCCCGCTTGCAGCCGTTGGCCTTCAGCGACTTGCGCACGCCACGGAAGATCTCGGTGAGTGCCTGCTCCTCGGCCACCGCCATGCGCAGCGGGTGGTCGAGCTTGATGCCGGTGAACTCCAGGGCCGCCGCCTCGATGTTGGCGCCTTCGAAGGGCTCGACGCGGAAGAAGTGGGTATGTTCCGGGAACAGGTAGCCGTTCTCGTCCATGCCGATGGTCACCGCGGCGATTTCCAGCAGGGCGTCGGTGGCGCAGTTGAAGCCGCCGGTCTCGACGTCCACCACCACCGGCAGGTAGCCGCGGAAGCGGCGGGCCATGGGGTGGCGCGGGCCGGGGGGGAAGTTGCCGTCGAATTCTTCTTCGTAGTGCTCTTCACTCATGCGCCGGCCTCCAGCAGGCGCCAGCGCAGTTTTTCGCCGGCGCGCAGGGGCACCACCTCGTGGTCGCCGAAGGGCAGGCTGGCGGGCGCCTGCCATTCCTCGCGGACCAGGGTGATGCTGTCGGCGTTGCGCGGCAGGCCGTAGAAGTCCGGGCCATGGAAGCTGGCGAAGGCTTCCAGCCTGTCCAGGGCGTTGCGCTGCTCGAAGGCCTCGGCGTACAGCTCGATGGCGGCGTAGGCGGTGTAGCAGCCGGCGCAGCCGCAGGCCGCTTCCTTGGCGTGGCGGGCGTGGGGCGCCGAGTCGGTGCCGAGGAAGAACTTCGGGCTGCCGCTGGTCGCGGCGTCGAGCAGGGCTTCCTGGTGCACGTTGCGCTTGAGGATCGGCAGGCAATAGAAGTGCGGGCGGATGCCGCCGACCAGCATGTGGTTGCGGTTGTACAGCAGGTGGTGGGCGGTGATGGTGGCGCCGACGTTGGCCGGGGCGGCCAGGACGAACTGCGCGGCGTCGCCGGTGGTGATGTGCTCGAAGACCACCTTGAGGGTGGGGAAGCGCTCGACCACGCGGGCCAGGTGCTCGTCGATGAAGCGCTTCTCGCGGTCGAACACGTCCACCTCGGCGCGGGTCACCTCGCCGTGCACCAGCAGCGGCAGGCCGACCTCGGCCATGGCTTCGAGCACGTGGAAGATGTTGTCGATGCTGGTCACGCCGGAATCGGAGTTGGTGGTGGCGCCGGCCGGGTACAGCTTGGCGGCGTGGACGAAGCCGCTGGCCTTGGCGTTGCGCACGTCCTCGGGGCTGGTGCGGTCGGTGAGGTAGAGCACCATCAGCGGTTCGAAGCGGCTGCCGGCCGGGCGCGCGGCGAGGATGCGCTGGCGGTAGGCGTCGGCTTCGCCGGCGTTGCGCACCGGGGGCACCAGGTTGGGCATGACGATGGCGCGGCCGAAGGTGCGCGCGGCATCGCCGACGGTCTGGGCGAGGGCGGCGCCGTCGCGCAGGTGGATGTGCCAGTCGTCGGGGCGCAGCAGGGTCAGGCGGTCGGACATGGGGATACCAGAGGACGATTTGCAGCGGAGTTAAGTAGGGAAATGCTACCGGAAAAGCCCGTCGCCGGCACTCGCTATCAAGTTTTACCGGCCCTGTCCGATATCTCCTGGGTACTTTCCAGCATTACCCGGAGCCATCCGTGCGCCATTCCTACCTTCTCCTGCTCGGCCTGTGCGCCAGCGTGCCGGCCTGGGGGCTGACCTTCCAGACGCGCCTGGAGAACGCGCGCTGGACGGCGGCGGGCGATCAGTTCGAATGCCGCCTGTCGCAACAGGTGGATGGCTTCGGCGTCGGCGAGTTCGTCTGGCGCGCCGGCGAGCAGCCGACCTTCCGCCTCAAGCCGCAGCGCAACTGGGCCGGCAGCGGTTCGGCGACGCTCCTGGCGGCGGCGCCGCCGTGGCGGCCGACCCAGGTCGACATCGACCTGGGCCCGGTGGCCCTGGTCGCCGGCGAGGTGTCCTTCACCAGCAGCCAGCAGCAGGCCGGGCGCCTGCTCGACGGTGTGCTGGAAGGGCGCAGCCCCGAGGTGCGCCTGCGGGCGGCGGGTGGCCAGGACCTGCGGGTACGCCTGCTGGCGGCGCGTTTCGCCGATGGTTACGCGCAGCTGCAGGACTGCTCGACGAAGATGCTGCCGGTGAACTTCGACCAGGTGCGCCAGGCCCAGGTCGGCTTCCCCGGCGGCGGCGACGCCCTGGACGTCGTGGCCCGGGCCAAGCTGGACATCGTCCTGCAATACCTCAAGGCCGACCCGACGGTGAACCGCATCGAGCTGGACGGGCATTCCGACAACAGCGGCAACCGCCTGAGCAACCGCGACATCTCGCGGCGCCGTGCGCTGGCGGTGATGGAGTACCTGAAGGCCCACGGCGTGCCCGAGGAGCAGGTCACCGTGCGCTTCTACGGCGAGCGCTACCCGCTGGTGAAGAACAACTCCGAGGCCAACCGCGCGCGCAACCGCCGGGTGACCCTGCACCTGTCCCGCGAGGCGCTGCCGGAAACCCCGCCGGCACCCACCGCCACGCCCAATGCGGCGCAGCCCGGCACCACGCCGCCCGAGGCCCCGGCGCCCGCCGCGCCTCAGGCCAAGGCACCGGCTGGCAACGCCCCGGCCTCGGCGCCGCTGGGCCAGCCGAGCGCCCGCGGCGCCTAGTCGCACCCTCGATAGAATCTGTCGCTTTGTCGTCAAAAGCTGTCGCGCCTCTGTAATTTCCCAAAGCGCGGCAGTAGAATCGGGGGTTTTCGTGACAACCCCCCGTGGAGTGATGGCATGGCGGACGTGAAGAAGGTAGTCCTGGCGTATTCCGGTGGCCTGGATACCTCGGTGATTCTGAAGTGGCTGCAGGATACTTATAACTGCGAAGTGGTGACCTTCACTGCCGATCTCGGCCAGGGCGAAGAGGTCGAGCCGGCCCGTGCCAAGGCGCGAGCCATGGGCGTCAAGGAAATCTACATCGATGACCTGCGCGAAGAGTTCGTCCGCGATTTCGTCTTCCCGATGTTCCGTGCCAACACCGTCTACGAAGGCGAGTACCTGCTGGGTACCTCCATCGCGCGCCCGCTGATCGCCAAGCGCCTGATCGAGATCGCCAACGAGACCGGCGCCGACGCCATCTCCCATGGCGCCACCGGCAAGGGCAACGACCAGGTGCGTTTCGAGCTGGGCGCCTATGCGCTCAAGCCGGGCGTCAAGGTCATCGCCCCCTGGCGCGAGTGGGACCTGCTGTCCCGCGAGAAGCTGATGGACTACGCCGAGAAGCACGAGATCCCGATCGAGCGCCACGGCAAGAAGAAGTCGCCGTACTCCATGGACGCCAACCTGCTGCACATCTCCTATGAGGGCGGCGTGCTGGAGGACACCTGGACCGAGCACGAAGAAGACATGTGGAAGTGGACCACCTCCCCGGAGAAGGCCCCCGACACCCCGACCTACATCGAGCTGACCTACCGCAAGGGCGACATCGTCGCCATCGACGGCAAGGAAATGACCCCGGCGCAGGTGCTGACCGAGCTGAACCGCATCGGCGGCATCAACGGCATCGGCCGCCTCGACATCGTCGAGAACCGCTATGTCGGCATGAAGTCCCGCGGCTGCTACGAGACCCCCGGCGGCACCATCATGCTCAAGGCCCACCGCGCCATCGAGTCGATCACCCTGGACCGCGAAGTCGCCCACCTGAAGGACGAGCTGATGCCGCGCTACGCCAAGCTGATCTACACCGGCTACTGGTGGAGCCCGGAGCGCGAGATGCTGCAGCAGATGATCGACGCCTCCCAGGAGTACGTGAACGGCGTGGTGCGCCTGAAGCTGTACAAGGGCAACGTCATCGTGGTCGGCCGCAAGTCCGACGACTCGCTGTTCGACGCCAACATCGCGACCTTCGAGGAAGACGGCGGCGCCTACAACCAGGCCGACGCCGCAGGCTTCATCAAGCTCAACGCGCTGCGCATGCGCATCGCCGCGAACAAGGGCCGCAAGCTGTTCTGATAAGCTTGCACCCCTGAGCCAGACGAACCCCGGCCACGAGCCGGGGTTCGTGTTTTGGAAGCCCGGAACAGGGCCTGATTGAGGAGTACGCACCCCATGAGACTGCTGCATACCATGCTGCGCGTCGGCGATATGGACAAGTCCATCGCCTTCTACACCGAAGTCCTGGGCATGACCCTGCTGCGCCGCAAGGACTACCCGGACGGCCAGTTCACCCTGGCCTTCGTCGGCTACGGCGCCGAGGACGAGAACAGCGTCATCGAACTGACCTACAACTGGGGCGTGGACAAGTACGAGCTGGGCACCGGCTACGGCCACATCGCCCTGGAAGTGGACGACGTCTACAAGGCCTGCGAGGACATCCGCTCCCGCGGCGGCAAGATCACCCGCGAGCCGGGCCCGATGAAGCATGGCACCAGCATCCTGGCCTTCGTCGAGGACCCGGACGGCTACAAGGTCGAGCTGCTGTCGCCGCAGCGCAAGGACTGAGGTTACCCCTGGAGGCGAGCAGCCGGCCTCCGACACCAAGTTCGAGCCGCCTGGCCCCTTCGGCCAGGCGGCTTTTTCATGCCCGCCGCGGTGTTACCGAATGAACCAGGCATCGGTAGGGACCTGGGCATGGCCGCCCCACCTCGCACGTCGGTTCATCCCCCTGTTCAGCATTGAAACGTCGAACCTTGGCCGGCGTATCGGCACTCGGCGAGTTTTTCATTCAACTGGCTGATTCCAAAGGTTTAATGCCTGAAACACGGATTTCCTGCCGAGCCCAATGAGCTGGCATGTCTTCTGCTATTTCCCCGGGGAAACATTGTTTCATGGGGGAAGTAGCTGAATCAGAGCCTTGCTCAGGGAGGAGCCGGGGGAGCGCTGCCAATGGCGCTCTATCGAATAGCCATTGCGGATTTCGAGCCTTCTTTGCGACGTTCGTCGACATGACGATTGCGGTTGCGCAGAGGGTTTGGCCGAGGGCGACGAAGAACAAGAAAAGGAATGGAAATGAAGGCGCCACTTTTTGCCTTGGGTGTCGTGGGCTACCTGTTGCAACAGCCGGTTCTGGCAAGGAACGTCGATCCGGTGAAGCTGCCGCCGGTCAATCTAGGCGGCGGTTTCTTCGCCGAGGGCCTGGCGAGGCCGGGGCACCACCTGATGTTTCAGCAGAACTTCTATTCGGTTGAAAACATAAAGGACGGCTACGGAGAGGAAACACCCGGGGAAAAGAACAACCGAATAAGCACCAGCATTTTTCAATATGCGCTCAATACCTCGCAGAAGGTGTTTGGCGCCGAATACGGTTTCACGGTCAGGCTGCCCGTCATCCACTCGGACATCGATGTCGAGGGCGGGGCCAGGGGGCGCGACGCCGGTGTCGGGGACATCACCCTGCGGCCGGTGAAGCTGACCTGGCGCGACATGCCGCTCGGCTCCGGGCGGCTCACCCTGCAGTCGATCCTGGCGCTGACCTTGCCGACCGGCGCCTATGACGCCGGGCAGCAGGTCAATGTCGGGAGCAACTACCTCTACCTGAACCCCATGTTCGCCGGCACCTACTTCAGTGGGCGCTGGAGCCACAGCTTCAACCTCGGGTATGTCTGGAGCGAGCGCAACGACGACCCCGTCGGCGGCCGGGCCCGGAGTGTCCAGCCCGGTGCGGCCATGAACCTGAGCCTGTCGAGCGGCTACCTGGTATCGGAGCGCCTCAGGCTGGGCCTGGCGGGCTACGGGCTGGAACAGTTGCGCGACGATCGCATCGACGGGCGCAGGGTCGGCCGCTCGAAGGAGTCCGTCTCCGCGCTCGGGCCGGCCTTCTCCTATTTCCATCGCCAGGCACGGCTGGGCTTCGGGGTGGCCTGGTACGAGGAGTTCGACGCCAGGAACCGGGGCCAGGGTACCCGGGTGATCGCCAATATCCACAAGGGTTTCTGAGGAGGGGGTATGAACAACAAGCTGATCCTGTTGTTGCTGTCGCTCTGTTGCCTCGGTTCGCCGGGCATCGCCGCGTCCCGGGACGAGGCTCCCCTCTACCGCAGTGTCGACCTGGGCCGGCTCATGGGCACGGGCAGGGACTACCAGACGCGCATCGTCTTCCTGGGAACCGGCAGCCCCATCCTCGAGCCGAACAAGGCCGGGCAATCGATCGCGATCGTGGTGAGGGACCAGGTCTACGTGTTCGATGCCGGGCATGGCAGCATGAACAACCTGTCCAGGTATGCGGACGGCAAGGTCTTCCCCGCGTGGAAGATGCCCACCGGGTACCCGGGCGCCGGCTACATGGACAAGCTGTTCCTGACGCACCTGGACAGCGACCATGTCCTCGATGTGCCGGCGTTTCTCCTGCGCTTCTGGATATACGGCCGCCAGGGACCGGCCAGGGTCCATGGCCCACCGGGCACGGAGGCGCTGGTGCGTGGCGTGCTGGAGGGGAACAAGGCGTGGATAGACTATCGCCTGGCTTCGGCCAGGACGAGGAACAAGGCAGGCATCACCGTGGAAACCCGGGAGTTCTCGGCCCCTGGCCTGGTCTTCGCCGACGAGAACGTTCGCGTTTCCGCCTTCCAGGTCGTCCATGGCAGCTGGAGCTCCGACAGGACATACGGGTACAAGGTGGAAACCCCGGACCTGGTGATCGCCATCACCGGCGACTATTCATACCGCTTGACCCCGGCACTGGAGGAGAAGCTGGCGGGCAGCGACATCGTCATCAGCGAAGTCATGAGTTCGGCGGGCACCGGGAAGCTTCCCGGGGAGTGGCGCGACTACATGCTCGATGCCCATACCACGGAAACGCAGTTGGCGGCGCTGATGGCCAAGGTGAAGCCCGGGCTGCTGATCGGCACCCACGTGCTGACGCACGGGGAGGCGCGCAGCGACCTGCTGTCTCGCTTGCAGGCGCTGTATGGAGGGCGTGTCGCGCTGGCCGATGACAATATGGTCTTCCAATGAGCTGCGTCGTCATGCCTCTTCGCGTAGCCGATGGATGAGCCGCTCCTTCAGGTGCGCGTGCCGCCTTCGACGATATGCCTGAGCAACTGTTCGGCCGCCGCCGACAGGCTGCGGCCGGCGCGGCGAACGATGCCGATCTGCCTTTCGATGTGGGGTTCGGCCAGCGGTACGAAGGCCAGTTGCCGGTTGTCCGCGGGGAATGCCAGCAGGGGCAGGGTGGTGACGCCGATGCCTTCCTCGAGCATCGCGATCAGCGAGATCATGTTCGACACGAACAGCGGGCTGTTCGCCAGCAGGCTTTGCGCCGGCGTGCCGTCGAGCAGGCGCGAGGTACCGTTGCGCACCAGCGGCAGGTTTTCCAGGCGCGACCAGTGCAGCGGCCGGGGGTCCTGTGCCAGTGGGTGGTCATGGCGGCAGACCACGCCGATGCGGTCCTGCCACAGCGGGGTGAATGCCAGCGTTTCGTCTTCGCTCCACAGGCTGCTGATGCCGAAGTCCACCTGGCCCTGGGCGACCAGGCTCTGCACGGTATCGGCGTTGGCGTCCTGGATGCTGATGTGCAGCTTGGGGTAGCGGCGCACGAAGTCGGCCAGCAGTTTCGGCAGGATCCGGCTGGCCACCGAGGGCACGGTGGCAATGCTCACCTGGCCGATCTCATGGCGGGCCAGCAACTGTAGCTCGCGGGCGATGCGGTCGTGCTGCTCGAGCAGCGCGCGGAACAGGGGCAGGCAGTGCTGGCCGAACGGGGTCAGTTCAGCGCGTCCGCCTTTTTCGAACAGCGCCTGGCCGAGTTTCTGCTCGAGCTCGCGGATCGCCAGCGATACCGCCGGTTGCGTGCGGTGTGCCTGGCGCGCGGCGGCATGGAAGCCCTGCAGGTCGACGACCATGACGAAATAGCGCAGTTGGATGATTTTCAGTTCGGGCAGCATGCAAAGATTTTCTTATCGAAAATGAATTTTAATTAATTTTTATATCTACCAGAAAACCTCCAAGATGGCACCACGCAATGGGAGGTCTTCATGGCACAGCACATTCAGCAGAACTACATCGACGGCGCCTGGTGCGAGGGCGAAGGCGCCATCGCCAACCTGAACCCGTCGGACACCAGTGACGTCATCGGGCAATACGCCCAGGCCGGCGCGGGGCAGGTGGCCCAGGCTATCGCCGTGGCCCGCCGGGCTCAGCCAGAGTGGGCGGCCACCGGCCTGGAGCAGCGCCAGCGGGTGCTGCAGGCCATCGGCGATGAGCTGATCGCACGCAAGGACGAGTTGGGCCGCCAACTGTCCCGCGAAGAAGGCAAGCCGCTCGCCGAAGGCATCGGCGAGGTATACCGCTCCGGCCAATTCTTCCATTACTACGCCGCCGAAGTGCTTCGGCAAATGGGCGAGACCGCCGACTCGGTACGCCCGGGCATCGAGATCGAAGTGCGCCGTGAACCGGTCGGCGTGGTCGGGGTCGTCACCCCGTGGAACTTCCCCATGGCCACCGCCGCCTGGAAGATCGCGCCGGCCCTGGCGTTCGGCAACGCGGTACTGTTCAAGCCGGCCAACCTGGTGCCGGCCAGCGCCTGGTCGCTGGCCGAGGTGATCAGCCGCCAGGGCCTGCCCGCCGGCACCTTCAACCTGCTGATGGGCAGCGGCGCCACGGTCGGCGACAGCCTGGTCAATAGCCGCGACATCGATGCCCTGACCTTCACCGGCTCGCTGCAGACCGGCCGCCGGGTGGCGGCCTCCACCGCCGGCAACCTGGTGCGCTGCCAACTGGAGATGGGCAGCAAGAACGCCCTGGTGGTGCTCGACGATGCCGATCTGGAGCTGGCCGTGGAGTGTGCCCTCAACGGGGCTTTCTTCGGCACCGGGCAGAAGTGCACGGCCTCTTCGCGGCTGATCGTTTGCGCAGGCATCCATGACCGCTTCGTCGCCGCCCTGGTCGCACGCATGCGCGAGCTGAGGGTCGGCCATGCCCTGGAGGCGGGCGTGCAGATCGGCCCGGTGGCCGAGGCGCGGCAACTGGAGCAGAACCTCGAATACCTGCGCCTGGGCCAGGAAGAGGGGGCGCGCCTGGTCGAGGGCGGCGAACGCCTGGCGCTGGCCACCCTGGGCTACTTCATGCGTCCGGCGCTGTTCGTCGACGGCGACAACGCCATGCGCATCAACCGCGAGGAAATCTTCGGCCCCATCGCCTGCGTGATCCGCGTGGCTGATTACGAAGAGGCGCTGGCCACGCTGAACGACACTGACTATGGCCTCACCGCCGGCATCGTCACCCAGTCCCTGCGCCATGCCAGCGACTTCAAGCGCCGCGCCCGCTGCGGCTGCGTGATGGTCAACCTGCCCACCGCCGGCACCGATTACCACGTGCCTTTCGGCGGTCGCAAGGCCTCCAGTTTCGGACCGCGCGAGCAGGGGCAGTACGCCCGCGATTTCTACACCCAGGTCAAAACCACCTATGTGCGGCCCTGAGCCGGAGGTCGAGATGCACGAGATGTTGATGATCGACGGCCTGCAGTACTCCAACTGGAGCGAAGCGATCTTCCGCCAGATGCGCGAAGGTGGCCTGAGCGCGGTGCATGCCACCATCGCCTACCACGAGAACGCCCGGGAAACCCTCTCGCGCCTCGGCGAGTGGAATCGTCGCTTCGAGGCCTGGCCGGAGTTGATCCGTCCGGTACGCCAGGCCTCGGACATCCGCCTGGCCCACCAGGAAGGGCGTGTCGGGGTGTTCTTCGGCCTGCAGAACTGCTCGCCGATCGAGGACGACATCGACCTGGTGGAGGTCTTCCGCCAGCTCGGGGTGTTCATCATGCAACTGACGTACAACAACCAGAGCCTGCTCGCCAGCGGCTGCTACGAGAGCGAGGACAACGGCATCAGCCGCTTCGGCCGGCAGGTGATCGCCGAGATGAACCGCGTCGGCATGCTCATCGACATGTCCCACAGCGCAGAGCGCAGCACCCTGGAAGCGATCGAGCTGTCCAGCCGGCCGGTGATCATCTCCCACGCCAACCCCAGCAGCTTCCACCCGGCCCGGCGCAACAAGTCCGACCGCGTCCTGCAGGCGATAGCCGAGTCCGGCGGCCTGCTCGGTTTCAGCACCTACCCGTTCCACCTCAGGGATGCCTCCAACTGCTCGCTGGAGGACTTCTGCGACATGGTCGCGCGGACCGCCGACCTGATGGGCGTGCAACGCATCGGGATCGGCTCCGACCTGTGCCAGCAGCAACCCCTGCAGGTACTGGAATGGATGCGCAACGGCCGCTGGAGCAAGGACAAGGACTACGGCGAAGGCTCGGCGGACAACGCTCACTGGCCCGAGCCGCTGGGCTGGTTCCGCGACAGCCGGGATTTCCCGGTGATCGCCCGCGGCCTGCGCCAGCGCGGCTTCGCCGAAACCGATGTGCACGACATCATGGGACTCAACTGGCTGCGCCTGCTGGAGTCCTCCACCACCCTCCAACCCTGAACACCACTGGATATCGAGAGGCCTGCATGAACAACAACAATGGTGCCTCGTCCATCCGCCGTACCGATGGACCTAGCCTGATCCCGACGCTCCTGCCCCCACTGCCCGATGGCCGTGTTCCGCCGACTTGATCCGGTAACGGCAGCACTTCGACCCATCGTCGCTCATTCGTCCGCCGGCGCCCTCTGTGCCGCGGCGGACCACCAAGGCCTGGTGCCTTCAGGAGGCGTTATGGAACTCCCTGCTCTGCAAACCACGGCGGATTCCCCGCCCAATCGCGCGGCCATCCGCGACATCGACTGGCCGCTGTTCATCATCAGCGGTGGCTTTTTCCTGCTGTTCCTGGTCGTGGCCCTGGCCAACCTGCCGGCGCTGACCAGCGTGGTGAATGCGGCGTTCGCCTGGGCTACCCGCAGTTTCGGCCTGTATTGGCAGGCACTCACCGTGGCGGTTTTCCTGGTCAGCCTGTGGCTGGGTTTCTCGCGCCTGGGGCTGGTACGCCTCGGCGGTGCGGATGCGCGGCCGGAACTGAGCACCTTCTCCTGGGTCGTGGTCATCATGTGCGCCCTGCTGGCCGGGGGCGGCGCCTTCTGGGCCGCCGCCGAGCCGCTGATGCACTTCGCCAGCCCGCCGCCGTACTTCGCGGTGGAGGCCAGGACCCATGCCGCTGGCCTGGCTGCGCTGGCGCAGTCCTATCTGCACTGGGGCTTCCTAGCCTGGGCGACCCTGGGCAGTCTGCTCAGCGTGGTGCTGATGCACCTGCACTACGATAAGGGGCTGCCCCTGGCGCCGCGTACGCTGCTCTACCCGCTGCTCGGCCAGCGTGCGCTGAAAGGCCCGATCGCCACCCTGGCCGACGCCGCCTCGATCATCGCGGTGGCCGCCGGCACCATCGGCCCGATCGGCTTCCTCGGGCTGCAGATCGCCTACGTGCTGCACTCGGTCTGGCAGGTACCGGACACGCTGGTCGTGCAGACCTCGGTGATCCTTGCCGTCACCGCGATCTTCACCATCGCCTGCGTGGCCGGCCTGGAGGGCCTGCGCTTCGTCGGCAAGATCCACGTCTGGCTGATGCTGGGCCTGGCCGCCTTCCTGTTCCTCTTCGGGCCGACGCTGTTCCTCAGCGAGTCCTTCTCCCAGGCGCTGGGGATGCACATCGGCAACTTCTTCCAGACCGCCTTCTACCGCGACGATGCGCAATGGCTGAACTGGTGGACGCTGTTCTACTGGGGCTGGTTCATCGGCTACGCGCCGATGATGGCGATCTTCGTCGCCAAGGTGTCCCGCGGCCGGCACATCCGCAGCCTGGTGATGCTGTTGTCGCTGGGCGCGCCGCTGATCACCATGCTCTGGTTCACGTTGGTCGGCGGGACCGGTATCGGCCTGGAGCTGGCGTCCCCCGGCTCGGTGATGGGCAGTTCGACGCAACCCGAGGCGCTGCTGCTGGGCGTGGCCCAGGCCATGCCGATGCCGATGCTGATCTCCGCGCTGTTCCTGTTCCTCAGCTTCTTCTCGGTGGTGACCACCGCGGGCTCGATGTCCTACACCGTGGCCATGGCGATCACCGGCGACCGGCATGAGCCGCAGGCCTGGCTGAAAGTGTTCTGGGCGGTGGGCATGGGCCTGGTCGGCGCGGTGCTGATCACCATGGGGGCCGGTGGCGTCTCGGCCCTGCAATCGTTCATCGTGATCACTGCCTTGCCGGTGTCGCTGCTGGTGCTGCCGTCGCTCTGGGATGCCCCGCGCATCGCCCGGCAGATGGCGCGGGAGCAAGGGCTATGAACATGAGCTTTCCTGGAGTCGCGAGCATGAGCAGTACCGTCCCCACCCTGCGTCCGGCCAGCCAGGTCATGCAACTGGAGCGCCTGGGCGCCCAGTTCCAGTGCCGCCTGAGCTTCGTGCGCAGTTGCATGCGGCGGATGATGAACGAGCGCTGGCGGATCGAGCGCCAGCGTTTCGACCTCGACGGCGAAGGCTACGGCACTGCCATCTACCGCATTGACACGCCCAACGGGCGTTACCACGGGGTGTTCTTCTCGCTCTACCTGCCGGAGGAAAAGCGCAGCGACCGGGTGATCGCCGACCAGTGGGACGTCAGCTTCGTGCTGCTCAAGGGCGAGGTCGAGGCCGGGCAACTGGAGGCGTTGCGGCGCAATGTCCCGCTGCAGGAGGCTGGGCGCAACGATGCCCGTGTGCTGGTGCTGTCCCGCGCCAACCGCAGCGTGCGCAATTTCGAGCGCCTCCTCGGCGCGCTCGCCGAGGGGCGCCAGCCCGACCCGCAGCACCTGGCGGAGGTCGGCTACCTCTACCGGACCACCGCGGTATACGGCAATGGCAAGTTCGGCATCGCCGACTTCGCCTGCCTGCAGGGCAACCCGGACTTCGACCAACCGTTCAGCGCGCAGATGTTCACCGTCTACCTGCTGCGCCATTTCAGCATCGAGCAGATCGAGCACATGGCCCGGGCCCGCTCGCCGCAGCAGGCTGTGCGCCTGGCGCCGGAGCTGCAGCGCTACCTGGGCGTGGGCAATGCCACCGGGCTGGGCATGGCGCCTTTCCTGATCAACCATCCGCAACTGATCGCGCAATGGGTCTGGGCGCGCGAGACCGCCCTGGGGCGCGTATTGGCCACCGCCGCCGATGGCGCGACCCTGCCGCGCCTGAATGCGCTGGTCGAGCGCGCGGCGTTGCACCTGGAACAGACCTACACAGAAGACCCGTGGCAGACCCGGGCCAATCGCCAGAGCCTGGCCGACCTGCTGCACATGGGTGAATGGCTGGCGCGGCAGCCGGCCGATGCGGACCTCTGGCCGCGGCTGCTGGCCTGGAGCGAAGCCCATGCGGGGCTGGGTTGCCAGGAGCTGCTTGTGAGCCTGTTGCTGGAGCTGTACCCATCGCTGGTGGATCCGCTGGAGCGGCAGATGGGCGTCGACGAAGGCCTGCAGTTGGAGGCGGACATGCCGCTGGCCAGCTTGCTCACGCTGATCGAGGAGCGCTATGCCTGGGCGCTGGAATACGATTTCGACAGCGCCGAGGCCAACCACTATTTCTGGTACCGCTCGGCGGAGAAGGAAGAGCCGCGCCTGGGCGTGCGCCTGGAGGAGCCTGGCGTCGAGAAGGAGATGCGCCTGGCCGTGGCCCGCGACATCCAGCGCTGTCACCAGGCGCTCGACGAGTACCTGCGCCGCGAGCCGCGGCACAGGGTGGCGCACTTCCTGCTCGCCCAGCCGCAGCACAAGGGCACCGTCCGCCGCCTGCAAGGCATGGCGCAGAGCGTCTATGGCGAGATTCGCACCAACCCGCTGGACCGGCAGATGCTGCCGATCCACCTGTTGCGCTGCAAGCTGGCGTTCTTCGGCGCGGGCAAGTTCGACCCGAAGTCCAGCCGCTGGGTACGCATCACCCTGTTCCAGGGGGCGCCGCTGGTCAGCGACATCGGCCAACCGTTCGCCGATGACTGGAACTTCGCCTTGATGCCGTTGGGAGGGCAGTGAAATGCGTGTGGCTTTCAACGAAGTCCAGGTGCTGTGCCGCAAGGCGTTCGAGGGGCTGGGGCTGGACCCGGGCGATGGCGAGGACGCAGCTCAGATGGTCGCTTGGGCCCAGTTGCATGGTCTGGATGGCCTGGGAGCGCTGGCCAGGGGGCTGTCGTTCATGGAGAGCGATGCCCAGCGGCCGGTCGAGTTATGCTATGAAGACAATGGCCAGGTGCTGCTCGACGCCGGTGGCCAGAGTGTCCTGCGCAGTGCCGTGCTGGTCCTCGAACTGGGGGCGGCTAAGGCGATGCGCAGCGGCGCAGCCTCGGTGCGTATCCGCCGCTGCCACAACCGCATTCTGCTGCTCGCTCATCTCGCCGGCTGCGCTCGGCGCGGCCTGAATGTCTGCGCCTACTGGCGCGACACCCGCCAGGAAGCGGTGGTGAGCTTCGCCGCTGGGCAGGGCTGCCCGAGGCTGAGCGTCTACCGCCTGCCGGCAGGTAGCCGGGACGACGAGCAGAGCCTGAATATCCTGCTCTCGCAACACTTCCAGCTGTCCCAGCGGGTGCCAGAGGGCGCCTTGCTGATCGACCGGGATGCCGACAATCTGGCGGAAACGGCCGAACGCCAATTGAGCGAGGGCATCGAAGTCGACCCGCAGGTCTGGGACACCCTCAAGCGCCTGGGCGAGCGGGTGCTGGTGGAAAGCACCGAAGCGTCCCGGCTGCGTGGCGCCGGCGAGGGTAGCGAATCGATCCTTCAACAGATGAATGGCAAAAGCGCATGAAACGAGCGATCAAGACCGACCTGTACGCTTCGCCCGCACCGCTGGAGTGGGCGGTGGTGGTCAACGGCATACTGTACACCGCACAGATTCCCATCGATGCGCGGGGGCAGGTGGTCGAGGGCGGCATTGAAGCCCAGGCGCGGCAGACTCTGGACAACCTACGGCACACCCTGCAAGCCGCGGGCTGCGGTCTGGAGGCGGTGACCCAGGTGCTGATCTACGTGACCGACCGCCGCTACCTGGCAACGGTGAATGCCATCTACGCCGAGTACTTCCAGGCGCCTTACCCGAACCGGGCCGCCGTCGTGGTGGCCGGGTTGGCCAGGGAGGAGATGCTGGTCGAGCTGGTGGTCTACGCCTGCGTCGAGTGACGGCCCGCCCGCCAGAAAAACGAAGCCCCGTCAAGTGCGGGGCTTTTTCATGCAGGGCGGGGCTCAGAGGTCGAAGTCGTAGTCCGACAGCTGGCGCTGCAGGCGGCGCTCTTCGAGGTAGTTGTCGATGATGCGGCGCTTGGTCAGGTTGGTCTTGGCGACTTCGGCGGCAGCTTCGACGCTGTCGTCGGCATCGTCGGTGCTCACTTCGTCTTCGAGCTCGAGATCTTCTTTATCGGCCATAACGATCACTCCAGCGTGCGGGGTGTGCTTGGCGCCCCTTATAGCGACAAAGCTCGGGGCGGTAAAAAAGATTTTTTCAATGAGCGGCGATGCTTTTGACGATAGCACTCAATCGTCGGAAGTCTTGTGCTTGTACTCGCACAGGTCCTCGATCCGGCAGCTGCCGCACTGCGGCTTGCGCGCCTTGCAGACGTAGCGGCCATGCAGGATCAGCCAGTGGTGGGCGTCCAGCAGGTATTCCCTGGGCACGAACTTGAGCAGCTTGCGCTCCACTTCCAGGACGTTCTTGCCCGGCGCGATGTTGGTGCGGTTGGCGACGCGGAAGATGTGCGTGTCCACCGCCATGGCCAACTGGCGGAAGGCGGTGTTGAGCACCACGTTGGCGGTCTTGCGCCCCACGCCGGGCAGCGCCTCGAGGTCCTCGCGGTTCTCCGGGACCTTGCTGCCGTGCTTCTCGATGAGGATGCGGCAGGTCTCGATGACGTTCTTCGCCTTGCTGTTGTACAGGCCGATGGTCTTGATGTACTCCGACAGCCCGTCCACGCCCAGGGCGTAGATGGCTTCCGGGGTGTTGGCCACCGGGTAGAGCCTGGCCGTGGCCTTGTTCACCCCGACGTCGGTGGCCTGGGCGGACAGGATCACCGCGATCAGCAACTCGAAGGGCGAGTCGTAGGCCAGTTCGGTCTTGGGGTCGGGGTTGTCTTCTTGCAGACGGCGGAAAATCTCCGCGCGCTTGGCGGCATTCATTCGATCACTCCGGTCACGCGGACGCGCTGGCGCTCTGCGGCGGGTACGTTGCCCGCCTGCGCCCTGGCGCGTTCCGCCAGGCTTTCATCGATACGGTTCTTCAGGGCTATCAGCAGGCCCAGCAGCAGGAAGGCGCCGGGCGGCAGCACGGCGAGCAGGAAGCCCTGGTAGTCGGCTATCTGCAGCTTCCAGCCGGCGGCGGCCGGGCCGAACAGCAGGTTCATGTCGGCCAGCAGGGTGCCGTGGCCGATGAGTTCGCGCAAGGTGCCCAGCACCAGCAGCACCAGGGCGAAGCCGGCGCCGGTCATCAGGCCGTCGAAGGCCGAGCGGGCGATGCCGTTGCGCGCGGCGAAGGCCTCGGCGCGGCCGAGGATCACGCAGTTGGTGGTGATCAGCGGGATGAAGATGCCGAGGATCTGGTACAGCTCGAAGGTCCAGGCCTGCATCAGCAGCTCGATGCAGGTGGTCAGCGCGGCGATGATCAGTACGAACACCGGCAGCCGCACGGCTTCGCTGAGCCAGCGGCGGGTGGCCGAGATGGCGGCGTTGGAGCAGGCCAGCACGAAGACGGTCGCCAGCCCCAGGCCCAGGGCGTTGACCATGGAGTTGCTGGTGCCCAGCAGCGGGCACAGGCCCAGCAGCTGGACCAGGCCGGGGTTGTTCCGCCAAAGGCCCTGGCGGGCGATCTCGCGGTAGCTATTCATGTGCCTCGCCTCCGGCCGCCGGCGCCAGCAGATCGGCCTTGTGCGCATCGAAGTACTGCAGCGCCTTGTGCGTGGCCTTGACCACGGCGCGCGGGGTGACGGTGGCGCCGGCGAACTGGTCGAACTGGCCGCCGTCCTTCTTCACTTTCCAGCCGGCCTCGCCGGGGTCGGCCAGGGAGCGGCCGTCGAAGCCGTGCAGCCAGTCGCTCTTGGCCAGTTCGATCCTGTCGCCCAGGCCCGGGGTTTCCTTGTGCGCCACCACCCGCACGCCGAGCAGGCGGCCTTCGGCGCTGACGCCCACCAGCAGCTCGATGGCGCCGCTGTAGCCGTCCGGCGCCGTGGCCGGAAGTATGACGCCGGTGGCGCGGCCCTGCAGGCGGGCGACGAAGGCCTGGGCCGGCTGCGGCTTGCCCAGCAGCTTGGGCTCGAAGACCTCGACGGGGGCGTCCAGCGGGTGGTTGTCGTAGCTGCCCGGCGGCAGCAGCTCCAGCAGCAGGCGCCCGCGCGCCTCGCGCTGGGCCTGCTCGATGCGCGCCTGGGTGAGCTGGTGGACCACCGCCACCAGGCCCACGCAGAGCACCGCGAAGGCCCCCAGCAGCAGGGCGTTCTTCAGCATGGAGCGGCGGCTGTCGGCCATCTCATTCCCCCAGCTTGAAGCCGCGCCTGGGCTTCTTGTGCCCGTAGGTGCGCGGGCGGGTGTAGTAGTCGATGGTCGGCGCCGCCAGGTTCATCAGCAGCACGGCGAAGGCCACGCCGTCGGGGTAGCCGCCCCAGGCGCGGATCACGTAGGTGATGATGCCCACGCCCAGGCCGAACACCAGGCGCCCGCGGTTGCTGGTGGCGCCGGAGACCGGGTCGGTGACGATGAAGAAGGCGCCGAGCATGGCCGCCCCGCTGAACAGGTGGAACAGCGGCGAGCCGTGGGAATCCGAGCCCGAGCCGTTCCAGAACAGCAGGCTCATGACGAACAGGCCGCCGAGCATGCCCAGCGGCGCGTGCCAGGTGAACAGCTTGCGCCAGAGCAGGTACAGGCCGCCGGCGAGGAAGGCCAGGTTGACCAGCTCCACGCCGCGCCCGCCGACATGGCCGAAGACCGTGCTCTGCGTCACCAGCTCGTCGATGGTCAGGCTGTGGTTGTTCTTCAGCACGTCCAGCGCGGTGGCGCCAGCCCAGGCATCCGGCGGCGGCGCGCCGAGACCGAGGATGCGCGACAGGCCGTCGACCAGCCCGGGGCCGGCGTCGGGGCTGGGCCAGCGCGTCATTTCCAGGGGGAAGGACACCAGCACCACCACGTAGCCGAGCATCGCCGGGTTGAACGGGTTCTGCCCGAGGCCGCCGTACAGGTGCTTGCCGAACACCAGGGCGAAGGCGGTGGCCAGCAGGCTCAGCCACCAGGGCGCGTAGGGCGGCAGGGCCAGGGCCAGGAGCACGGCGGTGACCAGCGCGCTGCCGTCCTGGAGGAAGACCGCCAGCGGGCGCTTGCGCAGGTACAGCATCAGCGCTTCGGTACCCAGGGCCACGGCCGAGCACCAGAGCAGGTTGAACAGGGGGCCGACGCCGTACAGGGCGATCAGCGCCAGGGCGCCCGGCACCAGCGCGGCGAGCACCTGCAGCATGACTTTCTGCGTGCGGTTGGCGCCGGTGGCGTGGGGCGAGGAAAAACGCGGCAGGGCCATGGGCTACTCCGTATCGCGCGCGGCCAGCGCGCTTTGCGCCGCCGCCAGGCGCTCGCGCGCGGCGGCCAGGCGGGCTTCGTCGGCGCCTTCGCGTTCGAGCTTTTTGAGGTCGGCGCGGGCGTAGGCCAGTTCGGTCTTGAGGGCGCGGGTGGCGGCGTCCACCGGGCGCTTGTCGATACGCTGCAGGTCCGGCGCCGGCTTGCCGCTGGCGTCCTCGGCGGCGTGCAACTGGCGCTCGGCTTCGGCCAGGGCTTCGCGCAGCAGGGCCAGTTGCGCTTCGCCGGCGCCGTCCTGCTCGGCTTTCCGCAGTTCGGCGCGGCGGGTGACCAGGGCGACCTTGGCCTTCTTCAGTTGCGCCATGCCGTCGCCGGCCGGTGCCGACGCGGGTTCGG
>NZ_QGSL01000106.1:685533-706439 GCF_003176655.1 Pseudomonas sp. RW407
CACCTGCAGCGGCTGGTTGGGGGCGAAGGCGACGGCGGCACGGGACTTGATCATCTCGGAACTCCTGGCGGGTTGATGCATGGGCTTCCGCCTGCGGGGCGGAAGCGGCCGGCGAAGGACGCCGGCGGAAACCGGGCGGCCCCGGCGAAAAGCGCGGGGCACAGCCTTGAAAGTGTAGAAAAGTGCCTGGAAAGAAATAATCAGGCAATAATCAAAACATTATTGCCATGCAGGGATAATCCAGATGAATCGCTGGGAAGGCCTCGACGAATTCGTCGCGGTGGCGGAAACCGGGCAGTTCACCGCCGCCGCCGAACGCCTGGGCGTCTCCTCCTCCCATGTCAGCCGGCAGATCGCCCGGCTGGAGGAGCGCCTGCAGGCCCGCCTGCTCTACCGCAGCACCCGGCGCGTTTCGCTGAGCGAGGCCGGGCAGACCTTCCTGCAGCACTGCCAGCGCCTGCAGGATGCCCGCGACGAGGCGCTGCGGGCGGTCAGCGACCTCTCCGCCGAACCCAAGGGCCTGCTGCGCATGACCTGCGCGGTGGCCTACGGAGAGCGCTTCGTGGTGCCGCTGGTGAATGCCTTCATGGCCGACTACCCGCAGCTGCGGGTGGACATCGAGCTGTCCAACCGCCAGCTCGACCTGCTCCACGAGGGTTTCGACCTGGCCATCCGCCTCGGCCGCCTGAGCGACTCGCGCCTGGTGGCCACGCGCCTGGCGCCGCGGGTGATGTACCTGTGCGCCACGCCCGGCTACTTGGAACACCACGGCGCGCCGCAGTCGCCGGCGGAACTGGCGCAGCACAACTGCCTGGTGGGTAGCAGCGACCTGTGGAGCTTCCTGGAGGACGGCCGCGAGACGCAGCACCGGGTCCAGGGCAACTGGCGCTGCAACAGCGGCCAGGCGGTGCTCGACGCCGCGCTGCGCGGCTTCGGCCTGTGCCAACTGCCGGACTACTACGTGCTGGAACACCTGCGCAGCGGCCGCCTGGTCTCCCTGCTGGCGGCGCACCAGCCGCCGAACACCGCGGTCTGGGCGCTCTACCCGCAGCAGCGGCACCTGTCGCCGAAGGTGCGCCAGCTGGTGGACTTCCTCAAGGATGGCCTGCAACGCATCCATCCCGGCATGCCCTGAGGCAAGGCTGGTTCCGGCGATTCGGTTAAACTTGTCGTTTTACCCGCTACCCTGCCAAGGATGCCGTCATGCCCACTCTTGCCGCCTTCCGCGAGCGCTACCTGCTGCGCTTCTGGTCGCCACTGCCGACGCTGGTCGCGCTCGGCGTCGCCTCCGCCTACTACTTCGCCCTGACCGGGACCTTCTGGGCCGTCACCGGGGAATTCACCCGCTGGGGCGGCCACGTGCTGTCCTGGTTCGGCGTGCCGGTGCAGGACTGGAGCTACTTCAAGATCATCGGCCTGCAGGGCACGCCGCTGGACCGCATCGACGGCGTGATGATCATCGGCATGTTCCTCGGCGCGCTGTGCTGCGCGCTCTGGGCCGGCAACGTCAGCCTGCGCTGGCCGACCAGCCGGCGGCGCCTGCTGCAGGGCCTGGTGGGTGGCATCGTCGCCGGCTTCGGCGCGCGCCTGGCCATGGGCTGCAACCTGGCGGCCTTCTTCACCGGCATCCCGATGTTCTCGGTGCATGCCTGGGCCTTCATGCTGTCCACCGTGATCGGCGCCTGGTTCGGCGTGAAGCTGAGCCTGCTGCCGTTCCTGCGCACGCCGCTGAAGGTCACCGGCAAGGCCGCCAGCCTGCCCGACGCGGCGAGCCTGGCCCGCCGCGCCAAGGTGCAATGGCGCCTGGGCCTGGCGGTGCTGGCCGTGGCCGCGCTGTTCGCCGCCTGGCGCTTCGAGGTGTCCCTGGTGCTAGGCCTGGCCACCCTGTTCGGCCTGCTGTTCGGCGGCCTGATCGAGCGCGCGCAGATCTGCTTCACCAGCGCCGCCCGCGACCTCTGGACCACCGGCAGAACCAAGGCAGCCTTCGGCATCCTGCTGGGCATGGCCGCGGCCTGCGTCGGCACCTTCGCGGCGATCCACCTGGGCGTGGCGCCGAAGACCTTCTGGATGGGCCCCAACGCGGTGATCGGCGGTGTGCTGTTCGGCATCGGCATCGTCCTCGCCGGCGGCTGCGAGACCGGCTGGATGTACCGCTCGATGGAAGGCCAGGTGCATTTCTGGGTGGTCGGCGTCGGCAACGTGATCGGCGGCACCCTGGTGGCGGTGTACTGGGATTCGCTGGGCAGCGCACTCGCCCTGCCCTATCCCAAGCTCAACCTGCTGCAGATCTTCGGCCCCGGCGGCGGCCTGCTGCTGACCTTCGCCGGCCTTGCGCTGTGCATGCTGCTGGTGCAGCTGAACGCCAACCGTTTCACCCGTTCGAGGAAAACCGCCAATGAGCGCGAACAAGACGCCGACGCTGTCGCTTGACCTGCGCGGCGAGCATTGCCCGTACAACGCCATCGCCACCCTGGAAACCCTGGAGACGCTGAAGCCGGGCGACCTGCTGGAGGTAGTCACCGACTGCTCGCAGTCGGTGCACGGCATCCCCGAGGACACCAAGCGCCACGGCTACAACTGCCTGGCGGTGGAGCAGCATGGCGCGCTGTTCCGCTTCCTCATCGAGGTGCCGTTGTTGGGGTGAAAGCGGCGGCAGGCGGCAGGCTGCAAGCGGCAGGCAAGAGCGAAAAGCCTGCCCCTGCGGAAGCGGACCTTGTCCGCGATAGCCGGACGTATCGGCGCGGTTCGCGGATGAGATCCGCTCCTACGCTGCCCCGCCACACCATCCCCCTGTAGGAGCGCGCCCTGCGCGCGATTCGCGGGCAGGGCCCGCTCCTACAATTGCCATGAGGCACGGTATATCCCTCCCCCCGTAGGAGCGGAACTTTTCCGCGATAGCCGGACGTATCGGCGCGGTTCGCAGATGAGATCCGCTCCTACGCTGCCCCGCCGCACCATCCCCTTGTAGGAGCGCGCCCTGCGCGCGAAATCGCGGACGGAGTCCGCTCCTACAGGTTGCCGTGCGGCATGGCGTTTCTCGTTCGCGATGGCCGGATATCCCGGCGCGCCGTCTCTAGGCCGAATCGCCACGGCTGGCATGGCGGCCGTGGCGGTGCAGGAAGGCGTGGATACGCCCGGGGAAGCGCGAACCGACCCAGGCGAACGCCAGGTACTTGAGCAGCTTGCCGGTGAAGATCGCCAGCAGCACGCCGGGATAGTGCAGCGGCACGTTGGACAGCACCACCAGCGCCGGCGTCTGCGGCAATGGCGAGATGGACACCAGGAACAGCGCCAGCAGGCCGTAGCGGTGGGTCCAGTCCATCACCCGCGCCCAGCTCGGGTCCTGCAGCAATTGCGGGAAGTGGGCGTACAGACTGGCCCAGCCCATGTGGTGCAGGACGATCGTCAGCAGCAGGGCCCCCAGTGCGCTGCCCAGGGCGGCGCTCAGCGCTATGCCGGCCCAGCGCCGTGGCGCCACGAGGACCGCCGGCACCACCACGGAGGTGATCGGGTAGGCGGCGCTGCAGGTACCCAGCAGCGCCAGGCCCAGGCACAGCCAGGGCATGCGCCAGCCGTCGCCGGCCCAGCGCAGGATGCGGTGCAAGTCGCCTTCGAGCCTGGGCAGGAACCTCGCAAGGCGCTTCATGGTTTCAGCGTTTTCCGAAAGTCCGTTGCAGCCGCTGCAGGTCTTCCGGGGTGGTGACCTTGATGTTGTCGGCGCGGCCCTCGACCATCTTCGGCGCGCTGCCGGCCCACTCCATCGCCGAGGCTTCGTCGGTGATGGCGGCGCCCGCCACCAGGGCGTCGGCCAGGGCGCGGTGCAAGGCGCCGAGGTGGAACATCTGCGGCGTGTAGGCCTGCCAGACCACACTGCGGTCGACGGTTTCCAGCACCCGGCCATCGGCGCCGACGCGCTTGAGCGTATCCCGCGCCGGCACGCCGAGCAGGCCGCCCACGGCGTCGTTCTCCAACTCGCCCAGCAGGCGGTCGAGGTCGCCACGGCTGAGGTTCGGCCGCGCCGCGTCGTGCACCAGCACCCAGTCGTCGCTGGCGGCACCCTGTTCGTTGAGCAGCAGCAGGCCGTTGAGCACCGAGTCGGCGCGCTCGCAGCCGCCTTCGGCGCGCAGGATGCGCGGGTCGGCGGCGCAGGGCAGCTCCGGCCACCAGGGGTCGTCAGGCGCCAGGCAAACCACCAGGCCCTTGAGCATGGGATGGCCGAGGAAGCAGTCGAGGGTGTGTTCGAGGATGCTGCGACCGGCGAGGTCGAGGTATTGCTTGGGGCGATCGGCGCGCATGCGCGAGCCAATGCCCGCGGCGGGGATCACGGCCCAGAAGGCCGGCAGGGAGATGTCGCGGAATTTCATTGCGCCAGCTGGTAGAGGGTTTCCTTGTCCTTGACCATGCCGAGCTCGTGGCGGGCACGCTCCTCGACCGTCTCGGTGCCTTTCTTCAGTTCCGCCACCTCGGCCTCGAGGATGCGGTTGCGCTCGAGCAGGCGCTGGTTCTCGCCCTGCTGGTCGGCGATCTGCTTCTCCAGCTCGCGCACCTGCGCCAGGCTGCCGTCCCCCACCCACAGGCGATACTGCAGGCCGGCGAGGCCCAGGAGCAGGACGAGGAACAGCCAGTAGGGGCTGCGCAGCTTACTGAGACGCAATTGTGGGCTCCATGTGCGAAGGGGTGGCTCCTGCCACCCCTTCACCGTACCAGACTAGCGTCAGCCGCGGAATTCCGCGCGGCCACGGTACGGCGCCTTGGCGCCCAGCTGCTCTTCGATGCGCAGCAGCTGGTTGTACTTGGACACGCGGTCGGAACGGCACAGCGAGCCGGTCTTGATCTGGCCGGCGGCGGTGCCTACGGCCAGGTCGGCGATGGTGCTGTCCTCGGTTTCACCGCTGCGGTGCGAGATCACCGCGGTGTAGCCGGCGGCCTTGGCCATCTGGATGGCTTCGAGGGTCTCGGTCAGCGAGCCGATCTGGTTGAACTTGATCAGGATGGAGTTGCCGATGCCCTTCTCGATGCCTTCCTTGAGGATCCTGGTGTTGGTCACGAACAGGTCGTCGCCGACCAGCTGGACCTTGCCGCCGATCTTGTCGGTGAGGACCTTCCAGCCCGCCCAGTCGGACTCGTCCATGCCGTCTTCGATGGAGATGATCGGGAAGCGCTCGGCCAGGCCGGCCAGGTAGTCGGCGAAACCGGCGGCGTCGAACACCTTGCCTTCGCCTTCGAGGTCGTACTTGCCGTCCTTGAAGAACTCGCTGGAGGCGCAGTCCAGGGCCAGGGTCACGTCGTCACCCAGCTTGTAGCCGGCGTTGGCCACGGCTTCGGAGATGGCGGCCAGGGCTTCTTCGTTGGACGCCAGGTTCGGGGCGAAACCGCCTTCGTCGCCCACCGAGGTGCTCAGGCCACGGGCCTTCAGCACGGCCTTGAGGTGGTGGAAGATCTCGGCGCCCATGCGCAGGGCGTCGGCGAAGGTCTTGGCGCCGACCGGCTGGACCATGAACTCCTGGATGTCGACGTTGTTGTCGGCATGCTCGCCGCCGTTGATGATGTTCATCATCGGCACCGGCATGGAGTACACGCCCGGGGTGCCGTTCAGGTCGGCGATGTGCGCATACAGCGGTACGCCCTTGGCCTGTGCGGCAGCCTTGGCGGCAGCCAGGGACACGGCCAGGATGGCGTTGGCGCCCAGCTTGGCCTTGTTGTCGGTGCCGTCGAGTTCGATCATCGCCTGGTCCAGCGCCTTCTGCTCGACCGGGTCCTTGCCCAGCAGCAGGTCGCGGATCGGGCCGTTGATGTTGGCCACGGCCTTCAGCACGCCTTTACCCAGGTAACGGCTCTTGTCGCCATCGCGCAGTTCGAGTGCCTCGCGGGAACCGGTGGAAGCACCGGACGGGGCGCAGGCGCTGCCGACGATGCCGTTGTCCAGGATCACGTCCGCTTCAACGGTCGGGTTGCCGCGGGAGTCCAGGACCTCACGGCCCTTGATGTCGACGATCTTTGCCATTCTTGATAACACTCCGAAGATAGATAAACGGGGCGGGCTGGTGAGACTTAGGCGGTCTCGATGGTGGGGAAACTCTTCACCAGGTCGTCCAGCTGCTTGAGCTGGGACAGGAAAGGCTCGAGCTTGTTCAAGCGCAGGGCGCACGGACCGTCGCACTTGGCGTGCTCGGGGTCCGGGTGGGCCTCCAGGAACAAGCCGGCCAGGCCCTGGCTCATGCCGGCCTTGGCCAGGTCGGTGACCTGGGCGCGGCGGCCGCCGGCGGAATCGGCGCGCCCGCCCGGCATCTGCAGGGCGTGGGTGACGTCGAAGAACACCGGGTACTGGAACTGCTTCATGATGCCGAAGCCGAGCATGTCCACCACCAGGTTGTTGTAACCGAAGGAGGAGCCACGCTCGCAGAGGATCAGCTGGTCGTTGCCGGCCTCCTCGCACTTGGCCAGGATGTGTTTCATTTCCTGGGGCGCGAGGAACTGGGCCTTCTTGATGTTGATCACCGCGCCGGTGCGGGCCATGGCCACCACCAGGTCGGTCTGCCGCGAGAGGAAGGCCGGCAGTTGGATGATGTCGCACACCTCGGCCACCGGGGCGGCCTGGAAGGGCTCGTGGACGTCGGTGATCACCGGCACCTTGAAGGTCCGCTTGATCTCTTCGAAGATCTTCAGCCCCTCTTCCATGCCCGGGCCGCGGAAGGAGTGCATGGACGAGCGGTTGGCCTTGTCGAAGCTGGCCTTGAACACGTAGGGGATGCCGAGCTTCTCGGTCACCCGCACGTATTCCTCGCAGACCTGCATGGCCAGGTCGCGCGATTCCAGCACGTTCATGCCGCCGAACAGCACGAAGGGCAGCTCGTTGCCGATCTGGATGTCGCCGACGCGGATGATCTTCTGGGTCATGCCCAGGCCTTCCCGGCTTGCTTCAGGGCGGCGTTGACGAAGCCGCTGAACAGCGGGTGGCCATCACGCGGGGTGGAGGTGAACTCCGGGTGGAACTGGCAGGCGACGAACCACGGATGGTCCGGGGCCTCGACCACTTCGACCAGGGCGCCGTCGCCAGAGCGGCCGGAAATCTTCAGGCCGGCTTCCCGCAGTTGCGGCAGCAGGTTGTTGTTCACTTCGTAGCGGTGGCGGTGGCGCTCGACGATCACGTCCTTGCCGTAGCAGTCGTGCACCAGGGTGCCGGCTTCGAGCTGGCATTCCTGGGCGCCCAGGCGCATGGTGCCGCCCAGGTCGGAGGCCTCGGTGCGCACTTCGGTGGCGCCGGTGGAGTCCTGCCATTCGGTGATCAGGCCGACCACCGGGTGGCCGCTGGCCTTGTCGAACTCGGTGGAGTTGGCGTCTTTCCAGCCCAGCACGTTGCGGGCGTATTCGATGACCGCCACCTGCATGCCCAGGCAGATGCCCAGGTAGGGGACCTTGTTCTCGCGGGCGTACTGCACGGCGGTGATCTTGCCTTCCACGCCGCGCAGGCCGAAGCCGCCCGGGACCAGGATGGCATCGGCGCCGTCGAGCAGGCCGGTACCTTGTTGCTCGATGTCCTCGGAGTCGATGTAGCGCAGGTTGACCTTGGTGCGGCTCTGGATGCCGGCGTGGGTCATGGCTTCGATCAGCGACTTGTAGGCGTCGAGCAGTTCCATGTACTTGCCGACCATGGCGATGGTGACTTCACGCTCGGGGTTGAGCTTGGCGTCGACCACCCGGTCCCACTCGGACAGGTCGGCCGGGCCGCACTCCAGGCCGAAGCGCTCGACGACGATGTCGTCCAGGCCCTGGGCGTGCAGCACCGACGGGATGCGGTAGATGGTGTCGACGTCTTCCAGGGAGATGACCGCGCGCTCCTCGACGTTGGTGAAGAGGGCGATCTTGCGGCGCGAGGAGACGTCCACCGGGTGGTCGGAACGGCAGACCAGCACGTCCGGCTGCAGGCCGATGGAGCGCAGCTCCTTGACCGAGTGCTGGGTCGGCTTGGTCTTGGTCTCGCCGGCGGTGGCGATGTACGGGACCAGGGTCAGGTGCATCAGCATGGCGCGGCGCGAACCGATTTCCACGCGCAGCTGGCGGATCGCCTCGAGGAACGGCTGCGACTCGATGTCGCCGACGGTGCCGCCGACTTCCACCAGGGCCACGTCGGCATCGCCGGCGCCCTTGATGATGCGGCGCTTGATCTCGTCGGTGATGTGCGGGATCACCTGCACGGTGGCGCCCAGGTAGTCGCCGCGGCGCTCCTTGCGCAGCACGTCCATGTAGACGCGGCCGGTGGTGAAGTTGTTGTTCTGGGTCATGGTGGTGCGCACGAAGCGTTCGTAGTGGCCCAGGTCGAGGTCGGTCTCGGCGCCGTCGTGGGTGACGAACACCTCACCGTGCTGGAACGGGCTCATGGTGCCCGGATCGACGTTGATGTACGGGTCCAGCTTGAGCATCGTGATCTTCAAGCCACGCGCTTCCAGAATGGCAGCCAAGGAAGCCGAGGCGATGCCTTTCCCCAATGAAGAAACAACACCACCCGTGACGAAGATGTAGCGCGTCATGAAAAGCCCTGAATGTCAGCGTTTAGGCGGCTGGGCCGCCGGGGAAGCGAATGAATGGGCCGCGGCCCAAACCGCGGCGCATGCCGCGCTCAATAGCGAACTCCCGCTGATTCCGTGGGAATCGGCGGGAGCGGTACAAGACGGGAGCGTAGTCTACCGGAAAGGCCCTTTCATCTCAAACCCGGGTCACTCGTCGGGGGCGTCCAGCACAGGCGCCAGCCCGTCTCGCCGGCCCGGCGCAGCGCCGGCAGGTTGGCCGCGCCGAGCAGTTGCCCGCCACGCCAGAGCAGCGGCAGCCGCGGCCGGACGAAGGCCGGCACGGCGCTTTCGTTGAGCAGCCGCTTGAGGTCGCGGTGGCCGCGCCGGGCCAGTTCCAGCCGCTCGCCGCCGCCGCGCAGGCTCACCCGCAGCGGCCCGACGGGCGGTGCACCTTCCAGGTGCAGAAGGCCATTGCCGGGCAGCGCCAGGGGCTGCGACGGGTCGTCCCAGTTCAGCTCGCACGCTGCCTCCTGCAACCAGGCACCCGATAGCCACCAGAGCCGCCCGCCGCTGCGTTGCAGCTCGCCGGTGGCCAGGCGCCAGACCGGTTCGGCATCCCCGGCGGCATCGCGCAGGGCCTGCCAGCCGGCCCAGTGGGCGCTGTCCGGCATCGGCGCGAAGGGCGCCAGCCAGTGGCGCAAGGCATTGCGCTGGCGGCTTTCGCCGAGCGCCAGCAGCGGCGCCAGGGCCAGCGAGGGCACGTCCAGCCAGTCGAATGGGTTGCCGGGCCGCGCCGCGGCCAGGTCCTGCTGCGCCAGTTCGGCCAGCAGCGCCTCGGCTTCGGCCAGGTGCGCGGCGCTGCGGGCGATGTTGCCCGGCGCCTGCGGCCAGCGCTCGGCGAGCAGCGGCAGCACGCGCTGGCGCAGGTAGTTGCGGGCGAAACCGGTGTCGGCGTTGGACGGGTCCTCGATCCAGCGCAGGCCATGTTCGAGGGCGTAGGCTTCGAGTTCGGCGCGGGAGAAGTCCAGCAAGGGCCGCAGCAGGGTGCCGCGCCCCAGCGGCCGGGCCGCCGGCATGCCGGCCAGCCCGCGCACACCGGCGCCACGCAATAGGCGGAACAGCAGGGTCTCGGCCTGGTCGTCGCGGTGCTGGGCGGCCAGCAGGCAGTCGCCCGTTTTCAGGTGTTTCGCAAAAGCCTCGTAGCGTGCGCGGCGCGCGGCCTGCTCCAGGCTGGCGCCCGCCGGTACCGTCACCCGCTCGACCGCCAGCGGCACGCCCAGCTCAAGGCAGAACGCCTCGCAGTGCGCCGGCCAGGCATCGGCCGCGGCCTGCAGGCCGTGGTGGACGTGAATGGCGGAGAGCGGCGGCAGGGACTCGATCCTGGCCAGCTCGGCCAGCAGGTGCAGCAGCACCGTGGAATCCAGCCCGCCGGAGAAGCCCACCCGCCATGCAGGGACCTGGCGCCAGGGGGCCAGGGCGGTGAGCAGGCGGGATGCTAGGGGCATGGGGGCGGCTACAGGCTACAGGCTACAGGCTACAGGCTACAGGCTACAGGCTACAGGCTACAGGCTACAGGCTACAGGCTACAGGCTACAGGCTACAGGCGAAGAGCGTATGGCATAACCGGCGACTCCGCAGGCTCTTCGTAGGAGCGAGCTTGCTCGCGAATGGAGTGTTCCGGTAGCTGCGGTGTGGGGGGTTGACGCTGTTCCCTCTCCCCAGCCCTCTCCCTGAAGGGAGAGGGGGCTGTTCGGAGCGGTTTGGGAGTGAGGCGTCATCCTGCCGGGGGCGTGCTCTTCGCTCTTGCCTGCAGCCTGCCGCCTGTAGCCTGCCGCCGCCCTCAGGCAATCCCGTAGCTCATCAGCCGCTCGTAGCGGCGCGCCAGCAGTTCGTCGACGCTCAGGCCCTTGAGGGCGCCCAGTTGCGCCTTGATGGCGTTGCGGATGTTCTGCGCAGCGGCGGCCGGGTCGCGGTGGGCGCTGCCCAGGGGCTCGGGGATCACGGTGTCGACGATGCCCAGGTCCTTCAGGCGGGCCGCGGTGATGCCCATGGCCTCGGCGGCTTCCGGGGCCTTTTCGGCGGTGCGCCAGAGGATCGAGGCGCAGCCTTCCGGGGAGATCACCGCGTAGGTGGAGTACTGCAGCATGTTCAGGTTGTCGCAGACGCCGATGGCCAGGGCGCCGCCGGAGCCGCCCTCGCCGATGACGGTGGCGATGATCGGGGTCTTCAGGCGCGCCATGACGCGCAGGTTCCAGGCGATGGCCTCGCTCTGGCCGCGCTCTTCGGCGTCGATGCCCGGGTAGGCCCCGGGGGTGTCGATGAAGGTCAGGATCGGCATCTTGAAGCGTTCGGCCATTTCCATCAGGCGGCAGGCCTTGCGGTAGCCTTCGGGGCGCGGCATGCCGAAGTTGCGGCGCACCTTCTCGCGCACTTCGCGGCCCTTCTGGTGGCCGATGATCATCACCGGCTGGTCGTCCAGGCGGGCGACGCCACCGACGATGGCGGCGTCGTCGGCGAAGTGGCGGTCGCCGTGCAGTTCTTCGAACTCGCTGAAGATGTGCTCGATGTAGTCCAGGGTGTAGGGCCTGCGCGGGTGGCGCGCGAGCTGGGCGATCTGCCAGCTGCTCAGGTTGCCGAAGATGTTCTCGGTCAGCGCGCGACTCTTGTCTTCCAGGCGGGCGATTTCATCGCTGATGTTGATGGAGTTGTCGTTGCCGACCAGACGCAGCTCTTCGATCTTGGCTTGCATGTCGGCGATCGGCTGTTCGAAATCGAGGAAGTTCGGGTTCATGGGCTATCCGTCGTGCTGAATGGCGGCAGGGCCTGGTCCGTATGGCGCCCTACCTTACGGTATCGGGCGCCCAGGGTCGAGACTGGCGGGCGGCGGCACGGGGCCACCGGCTCACGCTAGCGGTAGTTGAGGAAGACGTTGTCGCGCCCGAACTGGTCACGCAGGGCTTGAATCAGCGCATCGGCCGGGTCGATGCGCCAGTCGTCGCCGAACTGCAGCAGGGCACGGGCGTCGCTGGAACTGTAGTCGACGGTCACCGGGCAGTTGCCGCGGTGGCGGGTGCAGAGGTCGGCCAGCCAGCGCAGGCGGTCGCCCTTGAGCGCGTCCGCCGCGACCTTCAGCCGCAGGCTCTCGGCCAGCGCGGTGCGCGCCTCCTCCAGGCCCATGACGCGCTTGGCGCGCAGGCGCAGGCCGCCGGAGAAGTCGTCCTGGCTGACCTCGCCCTCGATCACCACCATGGCGTCGGTCTGCAGCAGGCCCTGGTTGGCGGCGAAGGCCTCGGCGAACAGCGAGGCCTCGATGCGCCCGGAACGGTCGTCGAGGGTGACGAAGCCCATCTTGTCGCCGCGCTTGTTCTTCATCACCCGCAGGTTGACGATCAGCCCGGCCACGGTCTGGGTGTCGCGCGCCGGCTTCAGCTCGACGATGCGCTGGCGGGCGAAGCGGCGCACCTCGCCCTCGTACTCGTCGATCGGGTGGCCGGTGAGGTACAGGCCGAGGGTGTCCTTCTCGCCTTTCAGGCGTTCCTTGAGGGTGAGTTCCTTGGCCTTGCGGTGGTTGGCGTAGACGTCCGCCTCGGGCTCGGCGAACAGCCCGCCGAACAGGTCCATGTGGCCGCTGTCGTGGCTGCGCGCGGTCTGCTCGGCGGCCTGGATGGCTTCCTCCATGGACGCCAGCAGCACCGCGCGGTTGCGGTCGATGTCGGCCAGGTAGGCCTTGGGCTCGTCATGGAAGTACGGGCCCAGGCGGTCCAGGGCGCCGGCGCGGATCAGCGCATCGAGGGTACGCTTGTTGATGCGCTTGAGGTCGATGCGGTCGCAGAAGTCGAACAGGTCCTTGAACGGCCCACCCTCGTTGCGGCATTCGGTGATGGCTTCCACCGGGCCTTCGCCGACGCCCTTGATCGCGCCCAGGCCGTAGACGATCTGGTTGTCGTCGTCGACGGTGAAGCGGAACTCGGAGTTGTTCACGTCCGGGGCGACGATGCGCAGCTTCATGTGCCGGCATTCTTCGATCAGCGTCACCACCTTGTCGGTGTTCTGCATATCCGCGGTGAGTACCGCAGCCATGAAGGGCGCCGCCCAGTGGGTCTTCAGCCAGGCGGTCTGGTAGGAAACCAGGCCGTAGGCGGCCGAGTGCGACTTGTTGAAGCCGTAGCCGGCGAACTTTTCCACCAGGTCGAAGATGTTGCCCGCGAGGTTGCCGTCGATGCCGTTGTTGGCGCAGCCCTCGATGAAGCCGCCGCGCTGCTTTGCCATCTCCTCGGGCTTCTTCTTGCCCATGGCGCGTCGCAGCATGTCGGCGCCGCCGAGGGTGTAGCCGGCCATCACCTGGGCGATCTGCATCACCTGTTCCTGGTACAGGATGATGCCGTAGGTGGGCTTGAGTACCGGTTCGAGGCCGGCGTACTGGTAGTCCGGGTGCGGGTAGGAGATTTCCTCACGACCGTGCTTACGGTTGATGAAGTCGTCCACCATGCCCGACTGCAGCGGGCCGGGACGGAACAGCGCCACCAGTGCGATCAGGTCTTCCAGGCAGTCCGGCTTGAGCTTCTTGATCAGCTCCTTCATGCCGCGCGATTCCAGCTGGAACACCGCGGTGGTCTCGGCCTTCTGCAGCAGGTCGTAGGTCTTCTTGTCGTCCAGCGCGATGCGGTCGATGTCGACCAGCTCCGCCTCGGCGACGCCGGCCTTGCGCTGGATGCGATGGATGATCTCCATCGCCCACTTGATGATGGTCAGGGTGCGCAGGCCGAGGAAGTCGAACTTCACCAGGCCGGCGGCTTCCACGTCGTCCTTGTCGAACTGGGTCACCAGGCCGCCGCCTTCCTCGTCGCAGGCGATCGGCGAGAAGTCGGTGAGCTTGGTCGGCGCGATCACCACGCCGCCGGCGTGCTTGCCGGTACCACGGGTGACGCCTTCCAGCTTCAGGGCCATGTCCCAGATTTCCTGGGCTTCCTCGTCGGACTTGAGGAAGTCGCGAAGCATCTCTTCCTGCTCGAAGGCCTTGTCCAGGGTCATGCCGACTTCGAAGGGGATCATCTTCGACAGCTTGTCGGCCAGGCCATAGGACTTGCCCTGCACCCGCGCCACGTCGCGCACCACCGCCTTCGCGGCCATGGAGCCGAAGGTGATGATCTGGCTCACCGCGTTGCGCCCGTAGGCGTCGGCCACGTAGTCGATCACCCGGTCGCGGCCTTCCATGCAGAAGTCCACGTCGAAGTCGGGCATGGAGATACGTTCGGGGTTGAGGAAGCGTTCGAACAGCAGGTCGTAGGCCAGCGGGTCGAGGTCGGTGATCTTCAGCACGTAGGCCACCAGGGAGCCTGCGCCCGAACCCCGGCCGGGGCCCACCGGCACGCCGTTGTTCTTGGCCCACTTGATGAAGTCCATCACGATCAGGAAGTAGCCGGGGAAGCCCATCTGGATGATGGTGCCCAGCTCGAACTCCAGGCGGTCGACGTAGACCTGGCGCTTTTCCTCGTAGTTCGGCGTGTCCTTGGGCAGCAGCACCTCCAGGCGCTCCTCCAGCCCTTCGTAGGAGACATGGCGCAGGTAGTCGTTGATGTCCATGCCTTCGATGGGAATCGGGAAGTTGGGCAGGAAGTACTTGCCCAGCTGCACCTCGATGTTGCAGCGCCTGGCGATCTCGACGGTGTTCTCCAGGGCCTCGGGCAGGTCGCTGAACAGCTCGGCCATTTCCGCCGGGGTCTTCAGGTACTGCTGGTCGGAGTAGTTGCGCGAACGGCGCGGGTCGTCCAGGGCGCGGCCTTCGCCGATGCACACGCGGGTCTCGTGGGCCTCGAAGTCGTCCTGCTTGATGAAGCGCACGTCGTTGGTGGCCACCAGCGGCGCGCCGCTGCGCTCGGCCAGGGCCACGGCGGCGTGCAGGTGCTCCTCGTCGTTGACCCGCGCGGTGCGCTGCACTTCCAGGTAGAAGCGGTCCGGGAAGACCTCCATCCATTCGGCCAGCAGCGAGTCGGCCAGGGCGTCGTCGCCGCTGAGCAGGGCCTGGCCGATCTCCCCTTCCTTGGCCGCGGACAGTGCGATCAGGCCCTCGGCGGCCTGCTTCAGCCAGTCGCGCTCGATGATGATCTCGCCGTTGCGCTGGCCGTCCTGCCAGCCGCGGGAGATGAGTTCGGTGAGGTTGCGGTAGCCCTTGGCGTTCATCGCCAGCAGCGACAGGCGGCTGAGCGGACCGTCCTCGTCACGGCTGGCCAGCCAGATGTCGGCGCCGCAGATCGGCTTGATGCCGGCGCCCATGGCGGTCTTGTAGAACTTCACCAGCGAGCACATGTTGCTCTGGTCGGTGATCGCCACTGCCGGCATGCCGGCGCCGGCCACCGCCTTGCACAACGGTTTGACCCTGACCAGGCCGTCGACCAGGGAGTACTCGGAGTGCAGACGCAGGTGGACGAAAGAGGCGGTCATGACGGTCCTATGCAACACGGAAACGATAAGCGGCCGATTGTACCGGCCCGCTCCGCAAAGCTACAGGCTTCAGATCGCCACTGCCGCCGTGTGGCGCTCAGAAGATGCCGGTCGGGCTTTCCAGCAGCACGCGCACCGGGGCGAAGGAGCGCCGGTGGATGGGCGTCGGGCCCAGGCGCTTGAGCGCCTCCAGGTGCACCGGGGTCGGGTAGCCCTTGTGCCCGCCGATGCCGTAGCCGGGATAGAGGGCTTCCATTTCCTGCATCTCGCGGTCGCGGGAGACCTTGGCCAGGATGGAGGCGGCGGCGATGGCCGGCACCTTGGCATCGCCCTGCACCACCGGGGCCGCCGGCACCCTGAGTTTCGGGCAGCGGTTGCCGTCGATCAGCGCCAGTTTCGGGATGACGCTCAGGCCTTCCACCGCGCGCTGCATGGCGAGCATGGTGGCGTGGAGGATGTTCAACTGGTCGATTTCCTCGACCTCGGCGCGGGCGATGCACCAGGCCAGGGCCTTCTCGCGGATTTCGTCGAACAGCGCCTCGCGGCGCGCCTCGCTGAGCTTCTTCGAGTCGTTCAGACCGATGATCGGCCGCGCCGGGTCGAGGATCACCGCGGCGGTGACCACCGGGCCGCAGAGCGGGCCGCGGCCCACCTCGTCGACACCGGCCACCAGTTCCTCGACCAGGTCAAAATCCAGGCCCATCTGCATCAGCGTTTCTCCACCAGGGCGAGCACCGCTTCGGCGGCCTGCGCGGACGCATCCTGGCGCAGGGCGCGGTGGATGGCGTCGAAGGATTCGGTCTGCGCGCTGCCGTCGTCCAGCAGCGGCAGCAGGTGTTGCGCCAGGGCCTCGGGGGTCGCCGCGTCCTGGATCAGCTCGGGGGCCAGCAGGCGCCCGGCGAGCAGGTTGGGCAGCGAGACGTAGGGGCTCTTCACCAGGCGCTTGAGGATCTTGTAGGTCAGCGGCGCGACTTTGTAGGCGACCACCATCGGCCGCTTGTACAGCAGCGCCTCGAGGGTGGCGGTGCCGGAGGCGATCAGTACCGCGTCGCAGGCGGCCAGGGCCTCGTGGGACTGGCCGTCGAGCAGTTGCAGCGGCAACTGGCGGCCTTGCAGCATCTGCTCCAGTTGCACGCGCCGCTCGGGGCTGGCGCAGGGCAGCACGAAGCGCAGGCCCGGCCGCTGTTGCAGCAGGCGTTCGGCGGTGTCGAGGAAGAGCGCACCGAGCTTGCCCACCTCGCCGCCCCGGCTACCCGGCAGCAGCGCCACCACCTGGGCGTCGGCCGGCAGCCCGAGCTGCGCACGCGCGGCGGCGCGGTCGGCTTCCAGGGGGATGGTGTTGGCCAGCGGGTGGCCGACGAAGCGCACCGGCACGCCGTGCTCCTCGTAGAACCTCGCCTCGAAGGGGAACAGCGCCAGCATCAGGTCGCAGGCCTGCTTGATCTTCAGCACGCGCTTCTGCCGCCAGGCCCAGACCGAGGGGCTGACGTAGTGCACGGTGCGGATGCCGGCGCGGCGCAGTTGCAGTTCCAGGCCGAGGTTGAAGTCCGGCGCGTCGATGCCGATGAAGACGTCGGGGCGCGCAAGTATCAGGGTGCGGATCAGGTCCTTGCGGCGCTTCAGCAACTCGCGCAGGCGGCCGAGAACCTCGACCAGGCCCATGACCGCCAGGCGCTCCATGGGGAATTCCGAGACCAGGCCCTGGGCCTGCATGCGCGCACCGCCCACGCCGATGAACTCGACCTCGGGATGGCGCTCGCGCAGGGCCTGCATCAGGCCGGCGCCAAGGATGTCCCCCGAGGCCTCGCCCGCCACCAGGGCGACGCGCAGCTTGCCGGTGCCCACAGCCATGGTCAGCGGGTGATGCCGCGGGTGGCGCTCTGGATGGAAGCGCAGAACACCGCGACTTCCGGGAACTGCGCGGCGGATTCGGCCAGCTCGGCGAGCGCCTCCTCCACGGTCAGGCCCTGGCGGTACACCACCTTGTAGGCCCGGCGCAGGGCATGGATGGCCTCGGCGCTGAAGCCGCGGCGGCGCATGCCCTCGAAGTTCATGCTGCGCGCCTCGGCGGGGTTGCCGAAGACGGTCACGTAGGCCGGCACGTCCTTGCCGATGGCGGTGCCCATGCCGGAGAAGCTGTGGGCGCCGATGCGGCAGAACTGGTGCACCAGGGTGTAGCCGGAGAGGATCGCCCAGTCGTCCACGTGCACGTGCCCGGCCAGCGCGGTGTTGTTGACCAGGATGCAGTGGTTGCCGATCACGCTGTCATGGCCGACGTGGACGTAGGCCATGAACAGGTTGTGGTCGCCAATGGTGGTTTCCGAGCGGTCCTGGACGGTGCCGCGATGGATGGTCACACCCTCGCGGATCACGTTGTGGTCGCCGATCACCAGGCGCGTCGCCTCACCCTTGTACTTCAGGTCGGGAGTGTCCTCGCCGACGCTGGAGAACTGGAAAATCCGGTTGTGTCTGCCGATCTTCGTGGGGCCCTTGAGCACCACGTGCGGACCGATCACCGTACCTTCGCCGATTTCCACATCCGGCCCGACGATGGACCAGGGGCCCACCTCTACGTCGTCGGCCAGCCTTGCCCGCGGATCGATGATGGCGCGAGGATCGATCAAACTCATAGTTTGCGTTCCGCACAGATGATTTCGGCCGAGCACACCGGCTTGTCATCGACGGTGGCGTGGCAGTCGAACTTCCAGATGCCGCGCTTCACGCTGATGAACTGGGCATGCAGGTTCAGCTGGTCGCCCGGCAGCACCGGCTGGCGGAAGCGCAGCTTGTCGGAGCCGACGAAGTAGTACAGGGTGCCGTCGGCCGGCTTCACGTCGAGCATCTTGAAGCCGAGGATGCCGGCCGCCTGGGCCATGGCCTCGATGATCAGCACGCCGGGCATGATCGGGTGCTGCGGGAAGTGGCCGTTGAAGAAGGGCTCATTGATGCTGACATTCTTGTAGGCGCGAATGCGCTTGCCCTCGATGTCCAGCTCCACCACCCGGTCCACCAGCAGGAAAGGGTAGCGATGAGGCAGGTATTCGCGAATCTCGTTGATGTCCATCATGTTCAGGGGAGCCTGTTCAGAAAAGGGAAACGCCAAAAAATGCGTGACTCACGCATCAGATGGAGTGTCTCCGCTCGGGGTCACGGCGGCCAGGCGCTTTTCCAGCTGTTGCAGACGACGGGCCATGTCGTCGAGCTGGCGAATACGGGCGGCGCTCTTCTTCCATTCAGCGGCGGGCTGCATGGCCGTGCCGGATGAGTAGGCGCCCGGCTCGGTGATCGAGCGGGTGACCATGGTCATGCCGGTGACGAAGACGTTGTCGCAGATCTCGATGTGCCCGACCAGGCCGACGCCGCCGGCGAGCATGCAATGCCTGCCGATCTTGGCGCTGCCGGAAATCCCGCAGCAGCCGGCCATGGCGGTGTGATCGCCGATCTGCACGTTGTGCGCGATCATGATCTGGTTGTCCAGCTTGACGCCGTTGCCAACCAGGGTATCGGACAGCGCACCACGGTCGATGGTGGTGTTGGCGCCGATCTCGACGTCGTCGCCGACGGTCACCCCGCCGATCTGCGCGATCTTCTGCCAGACGCCCTGCTGCTTGGCGAAGCCGAAGCCTTCGCCGCCGAGCACGGCGCCGGACTGGATGACCACGCGCTTGCCGATGCGCACGTCGTGGTAGAGGGTCACGCGCGGGGCCAGCCAGCCGCCGTCGCCGAGCACGCTGCGCGCGCCGACGAAGCAGTGGGCGCCGAGAGTGACTCCGGCGCCGATCTGCGCGCCGGCCTCGATCACCACGTAGGGGCCGATGCTGGCCGTGGGATCGACGCTGGCGCTGGCATCGACCACCGCGGTGGGGTGGATGCCGGCGGGCGCCTTGGGTTTGGGGTCGAACTGGTGCGACAGCCCGGCGTAGGCCAGGTAGGGGTCGGGCACCACCAGCGCGTTGCCGGCGAAGCCTTCGGCATCGGCGGCGGTGAGCAGCACCGCGCCGGCCCGGCTGTCGACCAGGAACCTGCGGTACTGCGGGTTGGCCAGGAAGCTCAGTTGCTCGGGGCCGGCGTCCTGCAGGGTGGCCAGGCCGTGGATGACCACGGCCGGGTCGCCGCGCAGCTCCGCCTGGAGCTGAGCGGCCAGTTCGGCGAGGGTATGGGACCGCGGGCTCATCATCAGCGCAGCTGGTTCATCCGCTCGATGACCTGGCGGGTGATGTCGTACTGGGGCTTGACGTCGACCACCGCGCCGCGCTCGACCACCAGGTCGTAGCCGCCCTTCTTGATGGTTTCCTCGACGGCCTGGTCCAGCTTCGGCTTGAGCTTCTTGAGCATCTCGCGGTCGGCCGAGGCCTTAGCTTCGTTCAGCTCCTTGGACTGGAACTGGAAGTCACGGGCCTTCTGCTTGAAGTCGTTCTCGGCCTTGTCGCGCTCGGACTGGGACAGCTTGCTGCCGCCGTTGACCAGCTTGTCCTGCAGGGCCTTGGCGTCGCTTTCCAGGGCGCGCAGCTTGGTCAGCTGCGGGCCGAACTTCTTCTCGGCGTCGACGGCGTACTGCTTGGCCGCATCGGACTCGAGGAGTGCCATCTGGTAGTTGAGCACCGCGATCTTCATGTCGGCGAACGCGGGGCTCGCCATCAGGGCGGCGGTGATCAGGACGAACTGGGTCAACTTACGCACATTGCACTCCTGCACAAAGCTAGGTTGTCTATACAACAAGTCTTAGAAGGTCTGCCCCAGGGAGAACTGGAAGATCTGGGTCTCCGCGTTGTCCGGCTTCTTGATCGGTGTGCCGAGGCTGAAGCTCAGCGGGCCCAGCGCGGTGATCCAGGTCAGGCCCACGCCCACGGACATGGCCATGTCGTTGAGCTTGATGCCGTCGCAACCCTGGGTGCTGGACAGCGGGCAGTCCGAGTCGAACACGTTGCCCACGTCCCAGAACAGCACGGTACGCAGCTGGCTCTGGTCCTTGACGAAGGGCAGCGGGAACAGCAGTTCGGCGCCGCCGGTGATCATCACGTTACCACCGAAGGCCTGCGGGTCCTGGTCCGGGTCAGTGTAGCGGCCACGGGCGTCGGGCCCGCCCGACACGACGCTGGTCGCGGGGTCGGCGACGCTCGGCGTGCTGCGCGGGCCGAGGGAGCTGTCCTTGAAGCCGCGCACCGAGTTGAAACCGCCGGCGTAGTAGTTCTCGTAGAACGGCAGGCGGTCGGTGGAGCCGTAGCCGTCGCCGTAGCCCAGCTCGGTGTGGAAGCGCATGGTGTAGGTGTCGGACAGCGGCGCGAAGATCTGGCCGCGGTAGTCCAGCTTGTAGAACGACAGGTCGCTGCCGGGGATGGTCGACTCCAGCACCAGGCTCTGGGAATGGCCGCGGGTCGCCAGCACGCCCTTGTTCAGGGTGGATTCGGACCAGCCGATGGAGGCCTTGAAGTTGGTGAAGTTGTCGCCTTCCTTCTCGAGGAAGTCGAAGATCTCGTCGACGGTGTAGGCACCGGTGTCGATGGTGTCGCGCTGCACGGTCAGGCCGTAGGTCAGGCGCGAGGTCTCGCTGATCGGGTAGCCGATGCTGACGCCGGCGCCGAGGCTGTTCACCGAGTAGTCGGAGACGTCGACGTCGAGCTTGTCGTAGTCGGTCTTGCGGTAGAAGGCGTTGTAGCCCAGGCTCACGCCGTCGACGGTCCAGTAGGGGTCGACGAAGCCGAAGTTGTAGCGGGTCTGGTAGTCGGACTTGGTCAGGCCGATGCTGACCTTGTTGCCGGTACCCAGGAAGTTGTTCTGGCTGATCGAGCCGCCGAGGATCAGGCCCGCGTCCTGGGCGAAGCCGATGCTGGCGGTGATGGAGCCGGAGGGCTGCTCTTCCACGCTGTAGTTGACGTCCACCTGGTCGTCGGTGCCGGGCACCGCCGGGGTCTCGACGTTGACCGTCTTGAAGTAGCCCAGGCGCTCCAGGCGCTGCTT
>NZ_QGSL01000106.1:706449-709943 GCF_003176655.1 Pseudomonas sp. RW407
TCTCCGGCTTCCCCTGTAGGAGCGCGCCCTGCGCGCGAATCGCGGGCAGGGCCCGCTCCTACAGTTACTCTGTGCGCCATGTGCCCGTAGGAGCGGACTCCGTCCGCGATCCGGCCGGCAGGCCGGCGATGCCGCAAGTCCACCGGCGGATAACCGCGAACGGTTATTCGCCCTACGTCTGACCGAAATACCGCTGCCGCTGGCAAGCATCGTAGGGCGCATAACGCCCCAGGCGTTATCCGCCGTCGGCCCCACACCAGGCCCACCGGCGGATAACCGCGAACGGTTATTCACTCTGCGGGAGCAGCAGCGGCTCCTCCTGCTTCCGGTCTTTCCGATTTCTATCCGGCCCATTGCCCGATTCCGGGCGTCTCCCGTCGTTTCGCTCGCCGCTAGTGCATAGGCAAGCGGAAAGCGCCTCTATATCATGCGTGCCTTATTGTGGCGGGACGCGATATGCAGACATTGCTGAAATTGCTGGGCGATGGTCGATTCCATTCCGGTGAGGAGCTGGGGGCGGCGCTGGGTGTCAGTCGCAGTGCCGTCTGGAAGCGCCTGCAGGGCCTGGAGAGCGAGTTCGGGCTGGAAGTGCAGTCCGTGCGCGGTCGCGGCTATCGCCTGGCGGAGCCGCTGATGGCCATCGAGCCGCAGCGGGTGGGGGCACCCTGGCCGCTGGACGTGCTGTTCTCGGTCGACTCGACCAATGCCGAAGTCATGCGCCGCCTGGATGCTGGCGCCGCCACGCCCTTCGCCATAGTGGCCGAGCGGCAGACGGCGGGGCGGGGGCGGCGTGGGCGCGCCTGGGTGAGCCCGTTCGGTGCCAACCTTTATTGCTCCCTTGGCATCTCCGTGAGGGGTGGGCCCAAGGAGCTGGAGGGGTTGAGCCTGGTCGTCGGCCTTGCCGTGGTACACGCCATCCAGTCGCTCGGTATTGCCGGTGTCGGCCTGAAGTGGCCGAACGACATTCTGCTCGACGGCAAGAAGCTGGCCGGCATCCTCCTGGAGTTGACCGGCGACCCTGCGGACCTGTGCAGCGTGGCCATCGGCATCGGCATCAATGTGAACATGCGCGCAGCGGAAGGTATCGACCAGCCCTGGACGTCCTTGCGCGAAGCTGCGGGGCGTCCGGTGGATCGCAACGAGCTGCTCGCCGCGCTGAGCAAGGAGCTGGAGTGGCACCTGGCTCGTCATCGCGAACAGGGCTTCGCGGCCAGCCAGCGGGAGTGGGAGTCCTTCCATTTGTGGCAGGGGCGCGATGTCGTGCTTTCGACCGCTGCCAAACGTATCGTCGGCCGTGCGTTGGGGATCGACGAGCAGGGGGCGTTGCGCCTCGAGGTCGATGGCGTGGAAAGCCGCTTCAGCGGGGGCGAGTTGAGCCTGAGGTTGTCTGATGATTCTTGAACTGGACTGTGGCAATAGCCTGATCAAATGGCGGGTGATCCGCGTCGCGGGGCTGACGACCGTAGCCTTCGGCGTCGCGGACTCCGACGCCGCGCTGCTCGAGCGGCTGCGTGGCTGCGAGGGGCTCGCGCTGCGTCATTGCCGCCTGGTCAGCGTGCGGAGCGAACAGGAAACGGCATCGCTCGTGCAGGTGTTGAATGACGCTTTCGGCATAGCCGCCAGCATCGCGCAACCGGCCGAGGTCCTGGCCGGCGTCCGCAATGGCTATCGCGAATACCAGCGGCTCGGCCTGGATCGCTGGGTGGCCCTGGTGGCCGGCTACAAGCTGGCAGGCGGTGCGTGCCTGGTGCTGGACCTGGGCACCGCGGTCACCTCCGACCTGGTGGATGCGGCCGGGCAGCACCTGGGGGGCTATATCTGCCCGGGCATGCCCTTGATGCGCAGCCAGTTGCGCACCCATACCCGGCGTATCCGCTACGACGACGCTGCAGCTCGCGAAGCCCTGCAGGGGCTGTCGCCGGGGCGTGAGACCGCCGAGGCGGTGGAGCGGGGCTGCCTGCTGATGCTGCGTGGTTTCGTGCGCGAGCAATATCACCTGGCCCGCGAGCTGCTCGGCGGCGACTGCGCCGTGTTCCTCACCGGCGGAGATGCCGAGTTGGTCAAGGACGAACTGCCCCAGGCGCGGATCCTGCCCGACCTGGTCTTTACCGGGCTGGCCATCGCCTGCCCGCTGGAGTAGTGCCCCTCATGCGTTGGTTCTTTCTGTTCCTCCTGGTGCTGAACGCCTTCTACTTCATCTGGCATCAGCAGCAGACGCCCCTGCGGGCGAAAGAGATCGCGCCCCTGAGCCTGTACCGCAGCGAGCAGAAGAACATCCGCCTGCTCAGCGAGTCGCCGGAGTCCGCGCAGCGGCGCCAGTCGGAGGCGGCCGGGGCGCCGACGGCGCAGGAGAGCGCATGCCTCTACTTCGGCCCCTTTTCCGACGAGAACCGGGCCGGGGCGCTCGAGCAGCGCCTCACCAGTCTCGACATGCACGTGAGCCGGCAGAAGGTCGACGCCGCCGCCGGGACCGACTACTGGGTCTACCTGCCGCCCCTGGCATCGCGCCAGGCCTCGCTCTGGCAGCTGCGCGAACTGCAGGCGCGCAAGATCGACAGCTACATCATCACCGAGGGTGACCTCGCTGACGGCATTTCCCTGGGAATCTTCCAGCGCAAGGATTCGGCCGACGGGGTCGTCGAGCGCCTGAAGGCCGCCGGGTACGACGCCCTGGTGCGGGAACTGGGGCGCAACCGCCATGAGTTCTGGGTACAGGTCGCCCCCGAGAGTCGGCGCCTGGCGGACGACAGTCTGCTGCGTCAGTTGGTCGTGGACTTCCCTGAATTGCAAAGGCAAACAATGCCGTGCAAAAGCGTTGCAACCGCCGAATAGTTTGCATAGAATGGCGCCCGCTTCGAAGGGGGGACCTGAAAGGGGAATTTCTAGAAGCCGTTGTCGAAGAGCTAAGCTCAAGTTTTTAAAGAAAAAACTGTTGACAACGCGGTGGCACTCTGTAGAATGCCGCCTCACTCGGAGGGGTTCCCGAGCGGCCAAAGGGATCAGACTGTAAATCTGACGTCTCAGACTTCGAAGGTTCGAATCCTTCCCCCTCCACCAGTTTCAAGCGTGAGCGTCAGGCTCCGCGGGTATAGTTCAGTGGTAGAACCTCAGCCTTCCAAGCTGATGATGCGGGTTCGATTCCCGCTACCCGCTCCAGACTTGCTGCTTATGTTTGCTCATGTAGCTCAGCTGGTAGAGCACACCCTTGGTAAGGGTGAGGTCAGCGGTTCAAATCCGCTCATGAGCTCCACTTAACAAAGGCAGATATGAAAGTATCTGCCTTTGTTTTATCGGTGATACGGCTTTCTCAATTCCTAGTGGGAGACGGTCAAAATGGCTAAAGAGAAGTTTGAACGTAACAAACCGCACGTCAACGTCGGTACCATCGGCCACGTCGACCACGGTAAGACCACTCTGACCGCTGCTCTGACCAAGGTCTGCTCCGAGACCTGGGGTGGCTCCGCTCGCGCCTTCGACCAGATCGACAACGCGCC
>NZ_QGSL01000106.1:709953-720575 GCF_003176655.1 Pseudomonas sp. RW407
ATTTCGCAGGAGCTGAACTCATGTTGGACGCCAATCTTAAAAACCAGTTGAAGGCCTACCTGGAAAAGGTCACCCAGCCGTTCGAGATCGTCGCGTCCCTCGATGACAGCGACAAATCCCGCGAGCTGAGCGAACTGCTGCACGACATCGTCGGCCTGACCGACAAGATCACCCTGCGCGAAGATGGCAGCGACGAGCGCGTGCCGTCCTTCTCGCTGAACCGCCCGGGTGCGGACATCGGCCTGCGTTTCGCCGGTATCCCCATGGGCCACGAATTCACCTCGCTGATCCTGGCGCTGCTGCAGGTTGGCGGCCACCCGTCCAAGCTCGAGCCCGAGGTCATCGAGCAGGTCAAGGGCATCCAGGGCCGGTTCGAGTTCGAAACCTACTTCTCGCTGTCCTGCCAGAACTGCCCGGACGTGGTCCAGGCGCTGAACCTGATGGCCGTGCTCAACCCGAACATCCGCCACGTCGCCATCGACGGCGCGCTGTTCCAGGACGAGGTCGAGCGCCGCCAGATCATGTCGGTGCCGAGCATCTACCTCAACGGCGAAGTCTTCGGCGCGGGCCGCATGGGCGTGGAAGAGATCCTCGCCAAGATCGACACCGGCGCCGCCGCTCGCGAAGCCGAGAAGCTGGCCGCCAAGCAAGCCTTCGACGTGCTGGTGGTGGGCGGTGGCCCGGCCGGCGCCGCGGCGGCCATCTACGCCGCCCGCAAGGGCATCCGCACCGGCGTCGCCGCCGAGCGCTTCGGCGGCCAGGTGCTGGACACCATGGCCATCGAGAACTTCATCTCGGTGAAGGAGACCGAAGGCCCGAAACTGGCCCGCGCGCTGGAAGAGCACGTGAAGCAGTACGAGGTCGACATCATGAACCTGCAGCGCGCCAGCGCGCTGGTCCCGGCGAAGAATGCCGGCGAGCTGCACGAAGTGAAGTTCGAGGGCGGCGGCAGCCTCAAGGCCAAGACCGTGATCCTCGCCACCGGCGCCCGCTGGCGCGAGATGGGCGTGCCCGGCGAGCAGGAATACAAGGCCAAGGGCGTGTGCTTCTGCCCGCACTGCGACGGCCCGCTGTTCAAGGGCAAGCGCGTGGCGGTGATCGGCGGCGGCAACTCCGGCGTCGAGGCGGCCATCGACCTGGCCGGCATCGTCGCCCACGTGACCCTGCTGGAGTTCGACAGCAAGCTGCGCGCCGACGCCGTGCTGCAACGCAAGCTGTACAGCCTGCCGAACGTGGACGTGATCACCAGCGCGCTGACCAGCGAAGTGAAGGGCGACGGCCAGAAGGTCACCGGCCTGGTCTACAAGGACCGCAACTCGGAAGAGTTCAAGTCGGTGGAGCTGGAAGGCATCTTCGTGCAGATCGGCCTGCTGCCCAACAGCGAATGGCTCAAGGGCAGCATCGAGCTGACCCCGCGCGGCGAGATCATCGTCGATGCGCGCGGCGAGACCTCGCTGCCGGGCATCTTCGCTGCTGGCGACGTGACCACGGTGCCGTACAAGCAGATCGTGATCGCGGTTGGGGAGGGGGCGAAGGCTTCGTTGTCGGCCTTTGATCACCTGATCCGTAGTTCTGCGCCGGCTTGATGACCTTGCGCTAGTAGAAGCGCCCGGCTCACTTGAGTGAGTCGGGCGTTTTTCTTTTTGGGTGTTTTGCCTGGGGTCGATGGTGTTCGGGGTTGAGTTGGGCTCCCTCTCCCCAGCCCTCTCCCTGAAGGGAGAGGGGGCAAGTCCGTGCCGAGAGAAGTGATGGTTTCAGCCGGTAATCTCTGTGCTAGCCGGCTAACGCCAAAACATCAGCGCACGCCGAACGGTCCCCTCTCCCTTCAGGGAGAGGGTTAGGGAGAGGGTGCGGAGGTCAGCCCGATCGATGGCGCAAACGGGGAATGCCATTCGCGAGCAAGCTCGCTCCTACGAAAAGCCTCCAGCCCCCAGCCCGCGGCATTCAAAGAATCGGCGACACCAGCCGCGCCACCCGCATCCCCAGCTGCTGCAGCTGCCCGCTGCGCTCGGTGCCCATCTCCACCGCCTGCTCGAAGTCCGCCAGCAGCATGCTCTCCACGTCGCGGGCGAAGGCCTCGTCCACCGTCACCAGCATGATCTCGAAGTTCAGCCGGAACGAGCGGTTGTCCAGGTTGGCGCTGCCCACCGCGGCGCAGTCGTGGTCCACCAGCACCACCTTCTGGTGCAGGAAGCCCGGCTGGTAGCGGTACACCTTCACCCCGGCGCGCACCGCGTCCTGGGCGTAGAGGCTGGAGGCGGCGTAGACGGTGCGGTGGTCCGGGCGCGAGGGCAGCAGGATGCGCACGTCCACGCCGCGCAGGGCGGCCAGGCGCAGGGCCGAGCTGACCGCCTCGTCGGGGATGAAGTAGGGGGTGGTTATCCACACCCTTTCGCTGGCCGCGTTGATCATCTCGACGAAGAACAGCGAGCAGGTCTCCTGCTTGTCCGCCGGGCCGCTGGCCAGTACCTGGCAGATCACCCCTTCCTCGTCGTAGCGGTCCGGCAGCAGCAGGGTGGGCAGGGCGTGGGTGGCCCAGAACCAGTCCTCGGCGAAGCACTCCTGCAGGCAGGCCACGGCCGGGCCGCGCAGTTCCACGTGGGTGTCGCGCCAGGGCGAGAGCGGAGGCTTCTCGCCCAGGTACTCGACGCCGACGTTGTGCCCGCCGACGTAACCGCACAGGCCGTCCACCACCACCACCTTGCGGTGGTTGCGGAAGTTCAGCTGGAAGCGGTTGATGGTGCCGTGCCCGGTGCTGAAGGCCTGCACCTGCACGCCGCCGGCGCGCAGGCGCTCGACGTAGCGCCCGGGCAGGCCGTGGCTGCCGATGGCGTCATAGAGCAGGAAGACCTCCACGCCGTTGGCCGCGCGTTCCAGCAGCAGCTGTGCCAGGCGCTGGCCGAGGGCGTCGTCGCGGATGATGAAGAACTGCACCAGCACCACCTGCCGGGCCTGGGCGATGGCCTCGAAGATGGCATCGAAGGTGGCCTTGCCGTTCACCAGCAGGCGCACGTGGTTGTTCGCCAGGGTCGGCATGCGCGCCAGCGCGGAGAGGGCCTTGAGCGCCTTGTAGTTTTCCGACTGGCGCGCCGTCAGGGCTTCCTCCACCCAGGGCCGCCAGTCCAGCTCGGCGGCGGCCAGGTGCATCTCCTCGTTGGCCTGGCGCCGCGCGCCAATGTAGGCGTCGAAGCGGCTGCGGCCGAACACCAGGTAGGGCAGCAGGGTGAGCAGCGGCATGAACACCAGGGAGATGGCCCAGGCGATGGCGCCCTGCGCGGTGCGCACGGTGAGCACGGCGTGGAGGGCGGCGACCACGCCGAGGACCTGGATGACCACCAGGAAATGGGCGATGTAGGGGGAATACTGCATGCGCGCGAACGAGTCCTTCTGCCGTGCGTGTCCCCGCAGCTTAGCCCCGCTCGGGGGGCCGCGGCCATCCCGGCAGTTCGCCACGCCAGGTTTCGAAGGCCTTGCCCAGGCGCAGCACGGCCACGTCGGCGAAGCGCGGGCCGACGATCTGCAGGCCGATGGGCATGCCGGCGGCGGTGAAGCCGCAGTTGATCGACAGCGCCGGCTGTTCGGTCATGTTCCAGGGCACGGTGAAGCCGATGTGCTCGAAGGGCCGCGCCGGGTCGTTGGTGGGCGAGGCCCACTCGGCGGGGAAGGCGGCCACCTGGTTGGTCGGGCTGAGCAGGCAGTCGATGCCGTGGAACTGCGCGGCGGCGCGCTTGCGCATCTCGAAGGTCTGGTTGAAGCCGCGCACCGCCTCGACGCCGGAAACCCGCGCGCCGCCTTCGGCCCACTGGAAGATGTACGGCAGCACCCGCGCCTGGCGTTCCGCCGGCAGCGCCTCCAGCTCGGCCCACAGGCGCGCGCGCCAGAAGCGGTCGAGGCCGTCGAGCAGCTCACGGTCGAGGATCGGCCGCACCTCGACTATCTCCGCGCCGGCCTCGGCGAAGCGCCGCGCGGCGTCTTCCACGGCCCGGCGCACTTCCGGCTCGGGCTGCAGGCCGCAGCCGGGGTCCAGCTGCAGGCCGATGCGCAGGCCGCGCACCTCGGCCGGGCGGATGGCCCAGTCCAGCTCGGCCGGCGGCAGGCTGGTGGCGTCGCGCCAGTCGGCGCGCGACAGGTGCTTCATCAGCAGCGCGGTGTCGTCCAGGGTGCGCGTCATGGGCCCGGCGCAACGCCCGGTGTAGTAGGGGTCGATGGGAATCCGCCCGAGGCTCGGCTTGAAGCCCACCAGGCCGCACCAGCCGGCCGGCAGGCGCACCGAGCCGCCGATGTCGGTGCCCACGTGCAGCGGGCCGTAGCCGGCGGCAGCGGCCGCCGCGGCGCCGGCGCTGGAGCCGCCGGGGTTCATCGCCAGGTTCCAGGGGTTGCGCGCCAGCTTGTGGAAGCTGGACAGGCCCGAGGAGAGCATGCCGAAGTCCGGCACCGTGGTCTTGGCCAGCAGAATGGCCCCGGCCTCGCGCAGCCGCGCGGTGGGCGGCGCATCCTGGGCGGCGGGCACCAGGGGCACGGCGGCGCTGCCCTGGGGGATGGGCTCGCCGACGCTCGCTATCAGCTCCTTAATAGTGACGGGTACGCCATCCAGCTCGCCGCGCGGCTCACCCTTCGCCCAGCGCGCCTCGGCCTCCCGCGCCTCGCCCAGGGCGCGTTCCGGGGCATAGGCGTAGAGCGCGCAGAGGTGCGGCTCCCAGCGCTCGATATGGGCGAGCAGGTGCTGCAGGTATTCCACGGGGGACAGCTGGCGCGAACGGTAAAGGGCCAGCAGCTGGACGGCGGTGAGATCGTGCAGCGCGGTCATGGGGGACTCCGGCGGGGGGCCATGGCACAACCCTAGCCTATGGCGGTGTAGGGCGGATAACGCTCCGCGTTATCCGCCGTTTGGCCTTGGTCGACGAACGGGGTGGCCCAACCGGGCGCTTTCGGGAGAGGCCGGTGGTTTTGGGTGTTCTGGCCCGCCCGTGGTTCCCTCTCCCCAGCCCTCTCCCTGAAGGGAGAGGGGGCTAGTCCGTGCCGAGAGAAGTGATGGTTTCAGCCGGTAATCTCTGTGCTAGCCGGCTAACGCCAAAACATCAGCGCACGCCGAACGGTCCCCTCTCCCTTCAGGGAGAGGGTTAGGGAGAGGGCGCTCTTCAGGATAAGCACCGAAGCCACCGGACACCGTTCGCGAGCAAGCTCGCTCCTACGAAGAGCGTGGATCAGGGCCTTGGCACCAACGCTGGCAGCAGCTGCCGCGAAATCGCCTCGCGCACCGCCGGCAGCAGGGTCGCGTTGCCGCCGAGCATCTCTTCCACCAGCCGGCGCAGGGCCATGGAGCGTTCCGGGGTGAGGGCGCGCACCGCGTATTCGCAGGCCTGTTCCGCGGTGACGTCCGGTGGAACGGCGAAGCCCAGGGCCTGCAGGCGTTCGCGGAAATCGTCCTGGTCGATCAGGTCGGCGTGCATCATCGCGGAGTCCTCCGTGAGGTTGGGCTTCCCCGGATTCTCGGAACAGCGCCGGCCGGGCGCAAGCGCCGGGCCGGCGGAGTGTCCTTCACAGGCAAGAGCAGGTCGTTTTCCGACCGTGCCGGCCTGGAACCCGCCTCAGTTCAGGCCGAGCTTGCCGCGCATCGTCGAAAGATCCTCGGCCAGGGTGTTCACCGGGCCGGCCAGGGCCTTGCGGTCCTTGGCGGCGAGCTTGTCGTAGGTCTGGTAGCCGCCGTCCCTGGTCTTGTACTTGGCGAGGATGCCGTCGACCGTGGCGAAGTTCTTCTCCACCTTGGTGACGAAGGCCGGGTCCTGCTTGGCCAGTTGCGGGCGGAACAGCTCGACGATCTTCTTGGCGCCGTCGACGTTGCCCTGGAAGTCGTACAGGTCGGTGTGGCTGTAGCGGTCTTCCTCGCCGCTGACCTTGGTCGCGGCCACTTCCTCCATCAGCGCGGCGGCGCCGCCGACCACCTTCTCCGGCGGGAAGGGCAGGCCCTCCACGCGCTTGCGCAGCTCGTGCACGTCGGCCATCAGCTTGTCCGCCAGCGGGCCCAGGCCTTCGGTGCTGTTCTTGCTGAACAGGCCGTACTCGATGCGGTGGAAGCCGGTGAAGTCCGGGGCGTCGACCTTCTTCTCGTGGTCGTCCTCGCGGGAGTCGATGGCGCTGTCCAGGTCGCTGAACAGCTCGGCCACCGGCTCGATGGACTCGTAGTAGACGCGGGTCGGCGCGTACAGCTTCTTCGCCGTGGCCAGGTCGCCCTGCTTCACCGCGTCGGTGAACTGCTGGGTGCGCTTGACCAGCTCGTCGAGGTTGTCGGTGACGTAGAGCTTGTAGTCGGCGATGGGGCCGACCAGGTCCAGCGGCGAGGCGGGGGCGGCGAAGCTGGCCAGCGGCGTGGCGAGCAGGCCGAGGCTGAACAGCAGGGCGAGGGAGGTGCGTTTCATGTCCGATGGCTCCAGTGCATTGTTGTCGTTCAGGCCAGCAGGCTGCGGCCGAGGAAGTCGTCCGCCCCGGTCACCCCGGGCAGGACGAAGAAGTAGCCGCCGCCTTGCGGCTTCAGGTATTCCTCCAGCGGCTCGCCGTTCAGGCGCGTCTGCACGGCGATGAAGCCGCGCGCGAGGTCCGCCTGGTAGCAGATGAACAGCAGCCCCATGTCCAGCTGGCCGTTGCTGGCTGCGCCGTTGGAGTAGTTGAACGGCCGGCGCAGGATGAGGTTGGCCTGGCTCTGCGCGGTGCGCGGGTTGGCCAGGCGGATATGGGCATCCAGGGGCGTGTGCTTGCCCTCGGCGTCGCGGGCGTAGTCCGGCACGTCGGTTTCCACGCGGCCGTCATGGGGGGCGCCGCTGGCCTTGACGCGGCCGATGATGCTTTCCTGCTCCTGCAGCGGGGTGCGGTCCCAGCGCTCGACGAAGTTGCGGATGATGCGCACCGCCTGGTAGCTGCCGCCCGCCGCCCAGGCCGGTTCGCCGGCGTCGGGCTGCACCCAGACGATGCGGCGCATGGCCGCTTCGTCGCGGGAGTCGGGGTTGGCCGAGCCGTCGCGGAAGCCCAGGAAGTTGCGCGCGCTCTCGGTGGGCTGGCCGGGGCGGCTGGGCTGCACCGGCACGCTGCCTTCCTGCTTCCAGCGCACCAGCAGCAGGTCCGGGGTGTTCTTCACGATATCGCGCAGGGCGTGGATGTTGGTGTCCGGGGTGTTGGCGCAGAACTGCAGGCACAGGTCGCCGTGGCAGCGCGCCGGGTCCAGGGCGTCGTTGGGGAAGCCGGCCATGGGTTGCAGGTGGCGTGGCTTGCGCGCGGCCAGGCCGAAGCGCTCGTCGAACAGCGAGTCGCCCACCGAGACGGTGACGGTCAGGTTGTCCGGGATCACCACCGGGCCGAGGATGCCCGAGTCCAGCGGCGGCAGCCTGGCGTCCACCTGCTGCACCGCTCCGCCGGCCATGAGGAAGCGGATGCGCTCGTCGAGCACCCGGAACAGCCGTTCCAGGCCCGCGCGGTCGCTGGCCAGCACGTCGAAGGCGACGATCATGCCCGCCGCCGGGCGCGGGGTGACGATGCCCGGCTGGTGGTGGCCGAACCAGGCGTTGCGCTCCTGGGTGCGCTCGCTGGCCGGTGCGTGGGTGACCTCGGCGGTGCCGGCGGCCCGCGCCGGGCCCGCCAGGCTGGCGCCGGCCAGGGCCACGCCGGCGGCGCCCAGGCCGAGCAGCACGCGGCGGCGTTGGGCGTTGGCGGGGCTGTCGTCGTTGCTGTGCATGGGGTACTTCCTCGGATCAGGGGTGGGCCAGGCCCAGGGCCGGCGCCACGGCGTCCAGCGCGTCGGCCAGGCTGGCGGCCTCGGCGGCCAGCTGCTGGCGCCGGGCGGCCGTGACCTGGTCGTAGGGCTTGCCGGCCAGTTGCGTGAGGCTGGCATCGAGCGCCGCGGCGGCGGCGTCCAGGCGCGCGGGCAGTTCGGGGGCCTTGCGTTGCAGCAGCGGGCGCAACAGGTCGATGACCTTGCGCGCGCCTTCCAGGTTGGCGGCGAAGCCGGCCAGGTCGCTGTGGCTGTAGCGTTCCTCGTCGCCGTCCATGCGCTGCTGCGCCAGGCTGCGCATCAGCCGCGCGGCGTTGCCGCCGAGTTGCTCGGGCGGCAGCGACTGGGCCATGAGGGCGTCCTTCAGGGCGGCGACGTCGGCCTGCAGCTGCGTGGCGACCGGCGCCAGGCCGAGGGTGCCGTTCCGCGCAAACAGGCCGTATTCGATGCGGTGGAAGCCGCCGAAGGCCGGGTCCTGCTCGCGCAGCTCGAAGGCCTCGGCGCGCGGGGCGATGCGGTTGTCCAGCTCGGCCAGGCGCTGCGCGCTGGCGGCGATGCGCTGGTAGGCGGCGCGGCCTTCCAGGTAGTGGCTGCGCGCGGCGGCGAGGTCGTTGGCCTGCAGGGCCTGGTTCAGGGCGCCCAGGGCGCGTTGCAGCTGGCGCAGCTGGCCGGCCAGGTAGACGCGGTATTCCGACAGCGGGGCGACGAAGTCCAGCAGCGGCGAGCGGGCCTGCTGGGCGGCGCTGGCGGCCGCGCTGGGGGTGGCGCGCAGGCTGCCGTGGGGGTTGCTGAGCAGGCCGCAGGTGACCTGGTAGTCGCCGGGGGCGAGGTAGGCCGAGAGCGTCTGGCTCATGCCCGGGGCGATGTTCTCGCGTTCCTCCACCACCATCACGCCGTCGAGGATTTCCCACTCCACGGCGCGATCGGAGCGGTTGAGGATGCGGAAGCGCGCCTGCCCGGCCGGCACGCTCAGGGTGTTGGGCTCGCAGCCGTGGGGCAGCACCGTCACCAGCACCTCGTCGTTGCCCGCCCTGGCCTGGTGGGCGTGGCGCGCGGCGTAGTAGAAGGCCGCCGCGCCGAGCACGGCCAGGGCCGCCGAGGCCGCCACCGCGGCGTTGAGCAGCAGGCGGCGGGCGCCGACCGGCGGCTGGGGTTCCGGCAGGCTCATTCGGCGGTGCTCCGGGCAGGGGCCGCGGGGCGCGGCGGCAGGAAGAACAGCGTCAGGCTCAGCGCCAGGTAGGCCAGCCAGGCGCCGAGGGTGCTCAGGGTGGGGCTCTGCTGGTAGCCGAACAGCCCGGCCAGCAGCGAGCCCAGGGCGCCGTCCTCTGGCAGGCTGGCGCCGCTGTTCCACAAGGGCGCCTGCAGCAGGTTCCAGACCCCGGCCTCGTGCAGCGAGCGCACCGCGTTGGCGAGGATGCCGGCGGCCACCACCAGGATGAACAGCCCGGTCCAGCGGAAGAAGCGCGCCAGGTTCAGGCGCACGCCGCCGCTGTAGATGCCGTAGCCCAGGGCCACCGCCAGCGCCAGGCCGAGCAGCGCCCCCAGCGGCGCGCCGGGGCCTTCGCTCTGCTGGAACACGGCGAGCAGGAAGAACACCGTCTCCAGGCCCTCGCGGGCCACGGCGAGGAACACCATGGCGATCAGCGCATAGCCCTGGTGCCGCGAGTGGAAGGCCTGGTCCAGCGCGGCCTGCAGCTCGCCCTTGATGGAGCGCGCCATCTTGCGCATCCAGAACACCATGGAGGTGAGGATGGCCACCGCGGCCAGGCCCACCAGGGCTTCGAACAGCTCCTGCTGCTTCTGCGGGAATTCGGCGCTGGCCAGCTCCAGGCCGGCGCCGACGAACAGCGCCAGGGCGGCGGCGAGGAACACCCCGATCCACACCGCCGGCATCCAGTGGGCGCGCCCGGTACGGCGCAGGTAGCTGGCGATGATGCCGACGATGAGCGCGGCCTCCATGCCCTCGCGGAGCATGATCAGGAAGGGGACCAGCATGGTTTCACCTGGGACAGGGCCGCGCGGCGGCGGCTGAGAATGCAAACGCGAAGGATTCTCGATGTCGTCGCCTTAAGGATTGCTTAAGGGGCCATGCCTAACGTCGCCCCCTGTCCGCGGCGGATACGCGCACGTCGTTTTCGGCAAACCCGAAGTTGGCGAAGCAGCCACACTGGAGCCATACCGCTGCGGTCGATACCGAAGTAGGTGCTTGTCACACTGGGAGCCTTGACGGCTCGCTTTCGTCCCCTGTCGTGCGTCGGGCGCGGCGGGGGATTTTTTTGTTCGTCCTGGTTGGTTTTTCGTAGGGGCGAGGGGGACGCCCAGTTCTTGCTCGCGAACGGCGTTCTGTCGGCCAGGTTCGGTGCATATCCTGAAGAACGCCCTCTCCCTAACCCTCTCCCTGAAGGGAGAGGGGACCGTTCGGAGTGTTTGGGCATTCCTGAGTCAGCCGGCAACACCGAAGGTTTCCGGCTGAAACCATCACTTCTCTCGGCACGGACAAGCCCCCTCTCCCTTCAGGGAGAGGGCTGGGGAGAGGGAGCGGAGTCAAACCGAGGCTCCCAGGCCACCTGGAAACTCTGTTCGCGAGCAAGCTCGCTCCTACGAAAAGCCCCTCGCGCTCAATCCAGACGACGGGCCAGCGACTCGAACAGCGCCTCGTACAGCCTGTCCACTTCCGCCAGCTCCCGCGCCCGCAGGCAGCCGTGGACCAGCCCCGGGCCGGGGAAGCAGTCCACCTCCACCCCATCCCGGCGCAGTCGTTCCGCGTAGCGCAGCCCGTCGTCACGCAGCGGATCGAACTCGGCGATGCCAATGAAGGCCGGGGCCAGTCCGGCGAAGTCATGGGCGCGCAGGGGCAGGGCGA
>NZ_QGSL01000106.1:720585-724629 GCF_003176655.1 Pseudomonas sp. RW407
TGGTGCCGCGGGTGGCCGGGGTGGTGCAGCAGGTGGCGGCCGAGCTGGGCCAGGCGGTGAAGCGCGGCGAACTGCTGGCGGTGATCGCCAGCCCGCAGCTGTCCGACCTGCGCAGCGAACTGGCGGCGGCGCAGCGGCGCCTCGAGCTGGCGCGGGTGACCGATGAGCGCGAGCGCCAGCTGTGGCGGGAAAAGGTCTCCGCCGAGCAGGACTACCTGCAGGCGCGCCAGGCCCGCCAGGAAGCCGAGATCGCCCTGGCCAACGCCCGGCAGAAGCTCGGCGCCTTGGGCGGCACCGGCGGCGACCGCTACGAACTGCGCGCGCCCTTCGACGGCGTGGTGGTGGAGAAGCACCTGGTGCTGGGCGAGGTGGTCGATGCCAGCAGCGCCGCCTTCACCCTCTCCGACCTGTCGCGGGTCTGGGCCACCTTCGCCGTGGCGCCGCGCGACCTGGCCTGGGTGCAGCTGGGCAAGGCGGCGCAGGTCGAGGCGGTGGACCTGGGCATGCGCGCCGAGGGCCGCGTCGCCCAGGTCGGCAGCCTGCTGGGCGAGCAGTCGCGCATGGCCAGCGCCCGGGTGGTGGTGGCGAACCCCGGCGGCGCCTGGCGGCCGGGCCTGCCGGTGCAGGTGACGCTGGCCGCCGCGCCGCGGGCGGCGGCGGTCAGCGTGGCGGAGGCGGCCGTGCAGCGCCTGGAGGAACGGGACGTGGTGTTCGTCCGCCGAGACGGCGCCTTCGTCGCCCAGCCGGTGCGCCTGGGCGCCCGCGGCCAGGGCCGGGTGGAGGTGCTGCAGGGCCTGGCGGCCGGCGAGCAGGTCGCCGCCGCCGGCAGCTTCGTCCTCAAGTCGGAGCTGGGCAAGGCCGGCGCCGAGCACGCCCACTGACCGCCGGAGCCCCCCATGTTCGAACGCATCCTCCGTTTCGCCATCGAGCAGCGCTACCTGGTGCTGCTCGCCGTGCTGGGCATGGCCGCCCTGGGCGTGGCCAGCTACCAGAAGCTGCCGATCGACGCGGTGCCCGACATCACCAACGTCCAGGTGCAGGTCAACACCGCCGCCCCCGGCTACTCGCCGCTGGAGACCGAGCAGCGCATCACCTACCCCATCGAGACCGCCATGGCCGGCCTGCCGGGCTTGCAGCAGACGCGCTCGATCTCGCGCTCGGGGCTGTCGCAGGTGACGGCGATCTTCGCCGACGGCACCGACATCTACTTCGCCCGGCAACTGGTCAACGAGCGCCTGCAGCAGGCCCGCGAGCAGCTGCCCGAAGGCGCCGAGGCGGCGCTGGGGCCGATCTCCACCGGCCTGGGCGAGATCTTCCTGTGGACCATCGAGGCCGCCGAGGACGCGCGCAAGGAGGACGGCACGCCCTACACCCCCACCGACCTGCGGGTGATCCAGGACTGGATCGTCAAGCCGCAGCTGCGCAACGTGCCCGGCGTGGCCGAGATCAACACCATCGGCGGCCAGGCCCGGCAGTACCAGGTGGCGCCGGACCTGCAGCGCCTGGCCGCGCACCGCCTGACCCTGGCCGACCTGCTGGCGGCCCTGGAGCGCAACAACGGCAACGTCGGCGCCGGCTACATCGAGCGCAACGGCGAGCAACTGCTGGTGCGCGCGCCGGGGCAGCTGGCCGGCCTGGAGGACATCGGCAACGTGCTGGTGGCCAACCTGGACGGCACGCCGATCCGCGTGCGCGACGTGGCCCAGGTGCAGATCGGCCGCGAGCTGCGTAGCGGCGCGGCCACCGAGAACGGCCGCGAGGTGGTGCTGGGCACGGTGTTCATGCTGATCGGCGAGAACAGCCGCAGCGTCGCCGCCGCCGTGGCCGAGCGCCTGGAGCAGGTCAACCGCAGCCTGCCGGCGGGGGTGCGCGCGGTGCCGGTGTACGACCGCACGCAACTGGTGGACAAGGCCATCGCCACGGTGAAGAAGAACCTGCTGGAGGGCGCGGTGCTGGTCATCGCCGTGCTCTTCCTGTTCCTCGGCAACCTCCGCGCGGCGCTGATCACCGCCATGGTCATCCCCCTGGCCATGCTGTTCACCTTCAGCGGCATGTTCGCCAACCGCGTCAGCGCCAACCTGATGAGCCTGGGCGCGCTGGACTTCGGCATCATCGTCGACGGCGCGGTGGTCATCGTCGAGAACGCCATCCGCCGCCTGGCCCACGCCCAGCAGCACCACGGCCGCCTGCTGACGCGCAGCGAGCGCCTGCACGAGGTGTTCGCCGCGTCGAAGGAGGCACGCCGCGCGCTGATCTTCGGCCAGTTGATCATCATGGTGGTGTACCTGCCGATCTTCGCCCTCACCGGCGTCGAGGGGAAAATGTTCCACCCCATGGCCTTCACCGTGGTCATCGCGCTGTTCGGCGCCATGCTGCTGTCGGTGACCTTCGTGCCGGCGGCTATCGCGATCTTTGTCAGCGGCCGGGTGCAGGAGCGGGAGAACTGGCTGATGCGCGGCGCCCGCCGCGGCTACGAGCCGGTGCTGGGCTGGGTGATGGGCCACCGCGCGCGGGTGTTCGCCGGCGCCGCGCTGCTGGTGCTGGGCGCCGGCCTGCTGGCCACGCGCATGGGCAGCGAGTTCGTGCCCAGCCTCAGCGAAGGCGACTTCGCCCTGCAGGCCCTGCGCGTGCCGGGCACCAGCCTGACGCAGTCGGTGGAGCTGCAGGCGCGCCTGGAGCGCCACATCCTCGCCCGGGTGCCGGAGGTGCAGCGGGTGTTCGCCCGCACCGGCACCGCCGAGATCGCCTCCGACCCCATGCCGCCGAACATCTCCGACAGCTACCTGATGCTGCGCCCGCAGCAGGACTGGCCGGACCCGCGCAAGCCGCGCGCGCAGCTGGTGGCGGAAATCCAGCGCGCCGCCGCCGAGGTGCCGGGGAGCAACTACGAGCTGTCGCAGCCGATCCAGCTGCGCTTCAACGAGCTGATCTCCGGGGTGCGCAGCGACGTGGCGGTGAAGGTCTTCGGCGACGACATGGCGGTGCTCGAGCAGACCGCCGGGAAGATCGCCGAGGCCCTGCGCCAGGTGCCCGGCGCCTCCGAGGTGAAGGTGGAGCAGACCGGCGGCCTGCCGGTGCTGACCCTCGACATCGACCGCGAGCGGGCGGCGCGCTACGGCCTGGCCGTCGGCGACGTGCAGGACTTCGTCGCCATCGCCGTGGGCGGGCGCCAGGCCGGCACGCTGTTCGAGGGCGACCGCCGCTTCGACCTGCTGGTGCGCCTGCCCGAGGCGCAGCGCAGCGACGTCGACGGCCTGTCGCGCCTGCTGCTGCCGTTGCCGGCCGGTGCCGACGGGCGCATCGCCTTCATCCCCCTCGGCCAAGTAGCGCGGCTGCAACTGCTGCAGGGGCCGAACCAGGTCAGCCGGGAGAACGGCAAGCGCCTGGTGGTGGTCAGCGCCAACGTGCGCGGCCGCGACATCGGCTCCTTCGTCGCCGAGGCCGAACAGCGCCTGGCCGGCGAAGTGCAGGTGCCGGCCGGCTACTGGACCGCCTGGGGCGGCCAGTTCGAGCAGTTGCAGTCGGCGGCCGAGCGCCTGCGGGTGGTGGTGCCGGTGGCGCTGCTGCTGGTCTTCGTGCTGCTGTTCATGATGTTCGGCAACGTCCGCGACGGCCTGCTGGTGTTCACCGGCATCCCCTTCGCCCTCACCGGCGGGGTGGCGGCGCTGTGGCTGCGCGACATCCCGCTGTCGATCTCCGCGGGGGTGGGCTTCATCGCCCTGTCCGGGGTGGCGGTGCTCAACGGCCTGGTGATGCTCGCCTTCATCCGCAACCTGCGCGAGGCGGGTCGCGGCCTGGACGCGGCCATCCACGAAGGCGCCCTGACGCGGCTGCGCCCGGTGTTGATGACGGCGCTGGTGGCGTCGCTGGGCTTCGTGCCCATGGCGCTGGCGACAGGGACTGGCGCCGAGGTGCAACGGCCGCTGGCTACGGTGGTGATCGGGGGCATTCTCTCCAGCACTGCGCTCACGCTGCTGGTGTTGCCGGCGCTGTATCGCTGGGCGCACAGGCGTGATGAGGTGGGCTGAGCAGGGACGTAAAAAA
>NZ_QGSL01000106.1:724639-760222 GCF_003176655.1 Pseudomonas sp. RW407
CAGCAGCTTGCGGTGGGCGGCGAGGACGATCTCGTCCTCCCCCGCGTGGGTGCTGGCGGCGATCCATACCGGCCGGCCCTCGGCCTGCCAGTCGTGGCGCAGGGCCGCGGCGCGGGCGGGCAGTGCGGGGTCGATACTCAGGTCGAACTTGATCGAGCCGGTCACGCTCACGCACTCCGGGCGCGCGCCCAGGCGGCGGAAGCGCTCGGCCTCGGCCTCGGTCTGCACCGCCAGCCAGCTCATCTCGCCGAGCATCGGCCGCGTCAGCCCCTCGAAGCGCGCATAGCCGCGCGCCGAGCGTTCCGACAGGCGCGCGTTGGCCAGCGCCACCGGGATGCCGCGGCGGGCGCACTGGTGGATATGGTTGGGCCACAGCTCGGTTTCCATGATCACCGCCAGGCGCGGCTTCACCCGTTCCAGGAAGCGCGACGCGGCCCAGGGCAGATCGTAGGGCAGGTAGCAGTGCTGCACGCTGTCGCCGAACAGCGCGCGGATGCGCTCGGAGCCGGTCGGCGTCATGCAGGTGACGGTGATCGGCAGCTGTGGATAACGCTGCTGCAGGGCACGGATCATCGGCGCCGCGGCGATGCTCTCGCCCACCGACACGGCGTGCACCCAGATGCCGCCCGGCTGCATCTTCGGCAGGCCGAAGGAAAAGCGCTCGCCGATGCGCCGGGCGTAGGCCGGCGCCTTGCGCGAACGCAGGAACAGGCGCAGCGCGACCAGCGGCAGGCCCAGGTGGAACAGCAGGGTATAGAGGGTCCGGTTCATGGCGGCGGAGAGTAGCAAATAACACCCGGACGTTCGCGCGGGGCTTACCGTAGGAGCGGATTTATCCGCGATCGATGGCGCGGGGGCGAGCCATCGCGGACGGAGTCCGCTCCTACAGTCGTGCGTCCTATTCCTTCAGGTGCTCGGCGAAGCATCTGCCCAGCCATTGCGCCGCCGGGCCCAGGGGCTCGTCGCGGCGGCAGACCAGCTCCACCACCAGCGGCGGCGGCGTCCAGTCGCTGGCCAGTTCCACCAGCAGCGGCTGGTAGGCCGGGTACTGCGCCACGTGGCGCGGCAACCAGGCCCAGCCGAGGTCACGCATCAGCAGCTCGGCCATGGCGTAGAAGCTGTCGGCGCGCCACACCAGCGGGCTGATCTGCTCGCCGCCGGGGTAATGGCTGTCCTGCGGCGCCATCAGCAACTGGCGGTGCCGCGCCAGCTCGCGCCGGTCGGCGTAGTCCAGGCGGGCCAGGGCGTGGCCGGCGCCACACACCGTGACCATCTCGATGGTGCCCAGGTGCTGGCGCTCCAGTTCGTCCGGCATGCCCTCGTGGTGGAACAGCAGGCCGAGGTCGGCGCGGCGTTCCAGCAGCTTGCGCGCCACGTCGCCCTGGGCGCCGCTGGCCAGCTGCACTTCCAGGGTCGGGAAGGCCCGGGCCAGCGCCTGCAGGCTGGAGAGCACCGGCTGGTAGGGCATGGCCTCGTCCTGGGCCAGGCGCAGGCGGGCTTCCTCGCCGCGCACCAGGGCGGCGGCGCGGCTTTCCAGGCGCTCGCACTGGCGCAGCACCTCGCGGGCCTCGTCGAGCAGCGCCCTGCCCTCCTCGGTCAGCACCGGCTGGCGGCCGCTGCTGCGGTCGAACAGGCTCACGCCCAGGTCGCTCTCCAGCAGCGCGATGGACGAGCTCACCGCTGACTGCACGCGCTTGAGCTGGCGCGCCGCCGCCGAGAAGGAGGATTGATCGGCGACGCTGACGAAGAGTCGCAACTGGTCCAGGTTCCACTGCATGGCCTATCTCCTTTTCAGATAGGTAATGACTTTATCCCATCGCCAGGAACACTAGAATGTCGCTATTCGCAATATCGGCCGCCCGCCCGGCCGCTCCTGGGGAGGACTGAACATGCCCGGCTATCTCTATCTCGCCATCGCCATCGTCGCCGAAGTCATTGCCACCGCTTCGCTGAAGTCGGTGAAAGGCCTGTCCACGCCCCTGCCCCTGCTGCTGGTGATCGTCGGCTACGCCATCTCCTTCTGGATGCTCACCCTGGTGGTGCGCAGCATCCCGGTGGGCATCGCCTACGCCATCTGGGCCGGCCTGGGCATCGTGCTGGTCAGCGTCGCCGCGCTGGTGCTCTACCAGCAGAAGCTCGATGGCCCGGCCGTGCTGGGCATGGGCCTGATCGTCAGCGGCGTGGTGGTGATCCAGCTGTTCTCGCGCAGCGTCGGCCACTGAGCCACGGCCCCCTCGGTTATACTGCGCGCTTCGTTTCACGCGAGGCGCGCCCTTCCATGACCCAACCCCTGAGCACCGACATCCTCGTCGTCGGCGGCGGCATCGCCGGCCTCTGGCTGAATGCCCGCCTGCGTCGCGCCGGCTTCTCCAGCGTGCTGCTGGAGAACACCGCGCTCGGCGGCGTGCAGAGCATGCGCTCGCAGGGGATCATCCACGGCGGCACCAAGTACGCCCTGCACGGCGCGCTGACCGGCGCCTCGGAAGCCATCGCCGACATGCCCTCGCTGTGGCGCCAGTGCCTGGCCGGCGACGGCGAGCTGGACCTGCGCGGCGTGCGCGTGCTCTCCGACGCCCACTACCTGTGGTCGCCGGGCGGCCTGGCCGGCAACCTCACCAGCTTCTTCGCCAGCAAGGCGGTGCGCAGCCGCGTGGCCCAGGTGAAGGGCGACGAGCTGCCGCCGGCGCTGCAGGACAAGGCCTTCAAGGGCAAGGCCTACCGCCTCTCGGAACTGGTGCTGGACGTGCCCAGCCTCATCGCCCACCTGGCGGTGCTGGCCGGGGACGGCCTGCTGGCCGGCGAACGCATCGAGCCACTGCGCGAAGGCGACGAGCTGGTCGGCCTGCGCGTCGACGGCCGCGACATCCGCGCCCAGCGCGTGGTGTTCGCCGCCGGCGCCGGCAACGAGGCGCTGCTGCGCGAACTCGGCCTGGACCAGCCGGCCATGCAGCGCCGCCCGCTGCACATGGTGCTGCTCAAGGCGCCGACGCTGAAGCCGCTGTACGCCCACTGCGTGGGCGGCGGGCCCAAGCCGCGGGTCACCGTGACCACCCACCCGGCCGCCGACGGCCAGTGGGTCTGGTACCTCGGCGGCGACATCGCCGAAGCCGAAGGCGTGGCCCGCAGCGAAGCCGAGCAGATCGCCGAGGCCCAGCGCGAGTTGCGCAAGCTGCTGCCCTGGGTCGACCTGTCGGCCGCGCGCTGGGCCACCCTGCGGGTGGACCGTGCCGAACCGGCGCAGTCCGGCCTGCTGCGCCCGGACTGCGCCTTCCTCGCCGACCAGGGCCGCCTGCTGGTGGGCTGGCCGACCAAGCTGGCGCTGGCGCCGAACTTCGCCGACCGCGTCTTCGAGGCCCTGGACCGCGACGGCATCCGCCCCGCCGCCGGCGCTGCGCTGCCGGAGCTGCCACGCCCGCCCATGGCCCGCCCGGTGTGGGAGGAACTGCTGCCATGAGCGGCCTGCACGCGCTGCGCCGCCCGCTGGGCAGCACCGGCCTGAACGTCTCGCCGCTGGGCCTGGGCACCGTCAAGCTGGGCCGCGACCAGGGGGTGAAGTACCCCAATGGCTTCCGCATCCCCGACGACCGCGAGGCCGCCGACCTGCTGGCGCTGGCCCGCGAGCTGGGCATCAACCTGCTCGACACCGCTCCGGCCTATGGCCGCAGCGAGGAGCGCCTCGGCCCGCTGCTGCGCGGCCAGCGCCGGGACTGGGTGATCGTCAGCAAGACCGGCGAGGAGTTCGACGGCGGCCAGTCGCGCTTCGACTTCAGCGCCGCCCACACCCGCCTGTCGGTGGAGCGCAGCCTGCGCCGCCTGGAAACCGACTACATCGACCTGGTGCTGGTGCACTCCGACGGCAACGACCTGCACGTCCTGCAGCACACCGAGGTCTACGAAACCCTCGAGCGGCTCAAGCAGGAAGGCCTGATCCGCGGCTTCGGCTTCTCCGGCAAGACCGTCGACGGCGGCCTGCTGGCGCTGCAGCGCGGCGACTGCGCCATGGTCACCTACAACCTCGGTGAACAGGCCGAGAAAACGGTGATCGATCACGCCCTGGCGCACCACCGCGGCATCCTGGTGAAGAAGGCCCTGGCCAGCGGCCACGCCTGCCTGGCCGAAGGCCAGGACCCGGTGCGCGCCAGCTTCGAGCTGGTGTTCGGCCACCCCGGCGTGGGCGCGGCCATCGTCGGCACCATCAACCCGCAGCACCTGCGGCACAACGTCGCTCTGGCGGCCGAAGTCCTCGGCGGCTGAGGGCTGCCAGCCGGGTACGGTGCCGCCACGACCGTTGATCGGCAGTCATCCAAGGTTGACACAAAGGGCGCATTCCTGTGCCATGCTCAGACTCCGCGGTGAAAAACCGCGGCACGCAAAATTGCCGCCAAAAGCTCGCTGACAGGAAAAACAGCCGAAAACCAAGACCCTTTCAGGGTTAACCTCGAAATAATCGAGGGTTTTCGAAGTTCGCCGTCAACGCCGTAGCCACTGGCAACCCGGAACGATCGGCCAGGCCGCCCACCCCGCGGGCGGCCCGACGCGCCCTGTACGACGAGGACCGCCCATGCCCCGTACGCTCGCCCGCAAGGACCCGACCGCCTTCAAGACCTTGCCGTTGCTGGTCGAGGCCAACCCCGACAGCCTGGTCTACCAGGGCCTCGGCCTGCCGCTGAATTTCTCCCAGGTCCTGGGGCGCCGCCGCCCGGTACAGGTGGCCGATGCCCGGCACTTCACCGCCGAGCTCGCCAACCTGGGCGTGTCGGTGCGCCTGACGCTCAACTGGCAGGGCCGCGACTACTGGGTGCTGGTGCGCCAGCAGCGCGCCGACCGCGGCGACACCGTGCTCAAGCTGATTTCCGGCTACGTGCCGTCCCACGAGCTGAACCTGCCGCTGCTCACCGCCATCCAGGAAGTGGCCGAGGAATGCCTGGTGGAAACCGCCGACGGCTGGCTGGGCGGGCGCTTCGGCGACACCTGGCTGCCGACGCCCTACCAGGACACCCTGCGCTACCGCGAGGCCAGCCACTTCTCGCTGACGCCGCTGTCCGGCGCCGCACGGCCGGTGCAGGCCGGCGCCCTGCGCCTGCTGGAGCGCCCGCAGGCCTACGTGCACCTGCCCACTGCCTCGCTGCAACTGGTCTACGACATGCGCATGGAGCTACCCGGGGACGTGCGCGACGTAAGCCTGTTCCACGTCGACGAGCGCCTGGAAAGCGGCCCGCTGGTGGCCCGCCTGGACCGCCGACGGCCGGACCTCTACCTGCTGCCACTGGAGCACGGCCAGCCCACCGGCGCGCTCTTCACCCTGCGCAAGGGCGAACTGGTGAAAGCCGCGACCCGCGGCCTGTGGCTCTCGGAAAGCTTCGCCGAGCAGGACGGCTGGCTGGTGCGCGACGAGCGCATCCGCTTCCGCGACTGGCTCGACAGCCTGCCGCCGGCCAACGGCAATTCCGGCAAGGGCCGGCGCACGGCCTGAAGGCCCCCCTGTAGGAGCGGGCCCTGCCCGCGATTCGCGCGTAGGGCGCGCTCCTACATCGGAATGGCGCGGGTGGGATGGCGTAGGAGCGGATCTCATCCGCGAATCGCGCCGAAACCTCCGGCTATCGCGGACAAGGTCCGCTCCTACGCCCTCCGGCAAACACAACACCCCGTAGGATGGGTTGAGCGAAGCGATACCCATCGCCACGACCGCACGGGTTTCGCAAGCTCAACCCATCCTACGAAGAGCATTACGCCTGCATACGTCCCCAACCTGTAGGAGCAGGCCCTGCCTGCGAATCGCGCGCAGGGCGCGCTCCTACATGTGAACGGCTGCTCCGGTCACTTCAATTGGCTGGAGGTCTTGCCCAACAGCCTGCGCGCCACGATCAGCAGCTGGATCTGCTGGGTGCCCTCGAAGATGTCGAGGATCTTCGAATCCCGCGCCCATTTTTCCAGCAGCTCGTCCTCGCCGTAGCCCAGGGCTCCGGCCAGTTCCACGCACTTCAGGGTGACCTCGTTGGCCACCCGCCCGGCCTTGGCCTTGGCGATGGAGGCCTCCCTGGAGTTGGGCTGGCGGTTGTCGGCCATCCATGCGGCCTTCAGCGTCAGCAGGCGTGCGGCCTCCCATTCCGCCTCCAGGCGGTACAGGGTCGCCTCGGCGTGGGACACGCTCAGCAGCGGCCTGGCGTAGTCGAAGCGGCAGCCGGCCTTCTTCAGCAGTTCGCGGGCGCGGTCCAGCGAGGCCTTGGCCACGCCGACCGCCATGGCCGCCACCAGCGGTCGGGTGTTGTCGAAGGTCTCCATGACGCCGGCGAAGCCCTTCTGCACGTCGATCTCGGCATTGCCCAGCAGGTTGGCCGCCGGCACCCGGCAGTCGGCGAAGCTGATGGAGGCGGTGTCCGAAGCCTTGATCCCGAGCTTCTTCTCCAAGCGGGTGACGGTCATGCCCGGGGTACCCTTCTCCACCACGAAGGACTTGATGGCCGCGCGGCCCAGGCCGCGGTCCAGGGTGGCCCAGACCACCACCGCGTCGGCGCGGGCGCCAGAGGTGACGAAGATCTTCTCGCCATTGAGCACGTAATGGTCGCCGTCGCGGGTGGCCGTGGCGCGGATGGCCGCCGAGTCCGAGCCGCAGCCCGGCTCGGTGATGGCCATGGCCGCCCAGGTGCCGCCGAAGCGCTTGAGCTGCTCGTCGTTGGCCACCGCGGCGATGGCGGCGTTGCCCAGGCCCTGGCGCGGCATGGCCAGCAGCAGGCCAACGTCGCCCCAGCACATTTCCATCACGCCCAGGCAGGCGGAGAGGTTGCCGCCGTTCTTCACGCCCTCCTCCGCCGCCGCGCCCTTGCGCTTGCTGGCCGAGGTGGCGCCCACGGCGTCCGGCGAGCCGGCGTTCATGCCGTCCAGCAGCGCGGCCAGCAGGTCCAGCTCCTTGGGGTAGGCGTGCTCGGCCTTGTCGTACTTGCGCGAGATCGGCCGCAGGTAGTTTTCCGCCACCTGGTGCGCCTGGTTGACCAGGCCACGGAATTTCTTCGGGGTTTCCAGGTACATGCAGGCGCTCCTCAGAGGTGCAGGCCGCCGGCCATCACGGCCAGGGCGCGCAGGTCGCGGTACCAGCGCTCGGCTGGGTGTTCCTTGGTGAAGCCGTGGCCGCCGAGCAACTGCACGGCGTCGGTGCCGATCTTCATGGCCTTCTCGGCACAGAGCAGGCGGGCGAGGTAGGCCTCGCGGTGGAACGGCTGGCCACGCTCGGCCAGGGCGCAGGCGCGCCAGGTCATCAGGCGCATGGCGTCCAGTTCGATGGCGATGTCGGCGACCATGAAGGCCACGCCCTGGCGGTGGCTGATGGGCTCGCCGAAGGCCTCGCGCTCGTTGCAGTAGCCGATCACGTAGTCCAGCGCCGCCTGCGCGGTGCCCAGGGCCAGGGCGCACCAGGCCAGGCCGCTGAGGTCGAGAAAAGCCTGGTAGTCGAATTTCTCCGCGGCCAGGCGGCGGCCGGCGTCGACCTTCACGCCCTTCAGGCGGATGCGTGCGGTGCCGGCGGCCTTCAGGCCCATGGCCGGCTCGGGGCGGCGCTCCACGCCCTTGGCGGCGGCGTCGACCAGGAACAGCGCCGGGCCGTCGGCGGTCTGCGCGGCGACCAGCAACTGGCTGGCATCCAGCCCGCGTACCACCAGGCACTTCTCGCCGGACAGCAGGTAATGGCGGCCGCGCTTGCGTGCCTGGGTCTTCAGCTGCGCGGGGTCGGCCAGCAACTGCGGCTCGCCCACGGCGAGGCCGATCAGCGGCGGCCCGTCCTCGCCGACGAACGCCGGCAGCCACTGCGCCTGCTGCTGCGGGCTGGCCCAGCGGCGGATGCAGTTGGCCGCCGACAGCGGCACCAGCAGCGCCGCGGCCAGGCTCAGGTCGCCACGGGCCAGGGCCTCGGCGATCAGCGCGTTGGTCAGCACGGTGCGTTCGCCAGCCATGCCGCCGTGCACTTCGCTCACGCCGTAGTAGGCCAGGCCCAGTTCCAGGGCCTGGTTGAGCAGTTCGGCGGGCACCCCGGCGTCGGCGTCGGCATCGTGGGCGGCCGGGCGCAGCACCTCGGCAGCGAAGCCTTCGAGCATGTCCACCAGCATCTGCTGTTCGTCGGACAGCGTCAGGTCGAAGAGCCCGTCCGGGTCGACCTTGCGCGGCGTCTTGGTTTGCTTGGCGGCACGCTGGCTGGCCATGCGGAAGCCGGTGCGGCTACCGGTGTAGAGCAGCTTCTCGAAGGGTTTGCGCAGCTTCAGGCGGTCCGGCCAGTCGGCCTGGGCCACCCGGTTGAGCACGGCCAGGGCGCGGCCCTGCACGTCGGTGGTCATGGCATCTCGCTCCACGGGGGGATGGGATGCCGGGGATCATGCGCCGTGAGACGGCGGGGGGACCATGACCGCTTTGCCGGGAACGGCTGGCAGAGCGGTCACTGGGAACGTAGGGCGTACAACCGTTCGCGGTTGTACGCCGTTACGCCCGGCCACATCGGCGGCTTCGAGGTCGAGCCCGGAGCGCCCTGGAGTCCGTATGGGATTCGGCCGGAGCTTCCGAGTCTGACGCGACGGGTGAGGGGCGCTTCGAGTTTGGCAGCGAGCAGAGGTTCAGCCAAGGTCAGGCGGCGTATAACCGCGAACGGTTATACGCCCTACGTCCAGGGGATATCGACGTTAGCGCTTCTGGCGGATTTTTTCGACGATGGCGGTGGTGGAGCTGTTCGGCACCAGGCCGAGGACGCGCACTTCGCCGCCGTAGGCGCTGACGATGTCGGCGCCGACCACCTGGTCGACGGAGTAGTCGCCGCCCTTGACCAGCACGTCCGGGCGCACCTGGGCGAGCAGGCGTTCGGGGGTGTCCTCGCTGAAGCTCACCACCCAGTCCACCGCGCCGAGGCCGGCGAGCACCGCCATGCGCCGGTCGACGCTGTTGATCGGCCGGCCCGGGCCTTTCAGGCGGCCCACCGAGGCGTCGTCGTTGACCGCCACGATCAGCCGGTCGCCCTGGGCGCGGGCCTGTTCCAGGTAGCTGACGTGGCCGGCGTGGAGGATGTCGAAGCAGCCGTTGGTGAAGACGATCTTCTCGCCGTGGGCGCGGGCGTCCTCGATGGCCAGCAGCAGTTGCTCCAGGCCCAGCACGCCGCGCTCGGAGCCCTGCTCGCGCTGCACCGCGCGGCGCAGTTCGGGAGCGCTGATGGCGGCGGTGCCGAGCTTGCCGACCACGATGCCGGCGGCCAGGTTGGCCAGGGCCACGGCCTGGGGCAGGTCCTCGCCGGCGGCCAGGGCGCCGGCCAGGGTGGAAATCACGGTGTCGCCGGCGCCGGTGACGTCGAACACTTCGCGGGCGCGGGCCGGCAGGTGCAGCGCCGGGTGGCCGGGGCGCAGCAGGGTCATGCCGTGCTCGCCGCGGGTCACCAGCAGCGCGCCCAGCTCCAGGTCGCCGAGCAGCTTCAGGCCCTTGGCCACCAGCTCGTTCTCGTCCTGGCAGCGGCCGACGATGGCCTCGAACTCGGAGAGGTTCGGGGTGATCAGGCTGGCGCCGCGGTAGATGGAGAAGTCCTTGCCCTTGGGGTCGGCCAGCACCGGGATGTTGCGCTTGCGCGCAGCCTGGATCAGCGCCTGGTGGTTCTTCAGCGCGCCCTTGCCGTAGTCCGACAGCACCAGCACGCGGACCTGGTCCAGCAGCGCCTCGGTCTCGCGGGCCAGGGCCTGGGCGTCGGTCCTGAAGGGTTCCTCGAAGTCCACCCGCAACAACTGTTGATGCCGGCTCATGACGCGCAGCTTGACGATGGTCGGCTGCCCGGCGATGCGCTGGAAGCGGGTGGTCACGCCCACCGCGCCAAGACTGTCGGCCAGGCTGGCGGCGGCCTCGTCCTCGCCGGTGACGCCGACCAGGAAGGCCGGGGCGCCCAGGGCGGCCAGGTTCAGCGCGACGTTGGCCGCGCCGCCGGGGCGGTCCTCATGCTGCTCGACCCGCACCACCGGCACCGGCGCCTCGGGCGAGATGCGCGAGGTCGCGCCGTGCCAGTAGCGGTCGAGCATCACGTCGCCGACCACCAGCACAGGGGCCTGATCGAAACGGGGCATGGTCAGTTTCATGGGAACTCCGCAGGTCGAAATCGCCGCGGATAATACCATAGCCGCTCGCCCGGCCTCGCGCCGGGCACCGGTCGTTCAGCGCAGCGGGCGCACCCAGAACAGCTCGTGGCGGCGCACCGCCTTGCGGAAGAATTCGTCCTCGCCGCTGGCCGGCCAGCAGCGCCCGGCCAGGGCCCGCTGGATCAGCCGGCGCAGGCGCTTCTTGGCCGGCAGCGGGACCGTCAGGTCGTGCTGCATGGCCAGGGCCTGGGCCTTGTCGATGCGCGTGGCGGCGTCCAGCGCCGGGCTCCACAGGGCGTCGGCCGGCAGCGCTTCGATGCACGGCGGCAGGGCCACGCCGCCTTCGGCCGGGCCCATGGGCCAGCGGTCGTTGTCGTGCAGGTGGTTGGCATAGAGCAGCAGGGTCTGCGGCTTCCAGGCGCTGAGCTGGATGGCCTCCTGCAGCGCCCGCGTGGCGTGCACGTGGTCGGCGTGGGGGTCCAGCTGCGGGTGCGGGGTGACCAGCACCTCGGGGCGGAAGTGCTCCAGCAGCGCCACCAGGTCCGCCACCAGGTTGTTCCAGCTGGGCACGCCGTCGGCGTCGGCCGGCAGCTGCAGCGGGTTGTGCCGGCGCAGGTCGCGGATGTCGCTCTCGCCGGACTCCCGCGAACCGAAGCCCTTGTCCGGTTCGCCGCACATCGCCGGCAGTTGCAGGCAGTAGTAGCCCAGTTGCACGCAGCGGCTGGCCGGCACCCCGCCCCACAGCGGCACGGCCAGGCTGTCCCAGGTGCGCAGGCGGCCCTTCAGGCGCGCCGCGGCGGCCTGGTCCAGGCCCAGGCGCTGGTAGTACCCGGCCTCGATCTCGCCCTGGGTCAGGGTGACGATGCTCACCTCCTCGGCGCGGCTGTACAGGCCGAAGGCGGCCAGCTCGGCGTCGTCGGCGTGGGGCGCGATGACCATCAGCCGACGCTCGGCGTAGTCCGGGTTGTGGAAGGCGTGCAGGGTGCCCTGGCTGTCGAGGCGGCAGTGGCGGCCGCGGATGCGCAGGTGCCCACCACGCAGGGCCGCGCCCTGGCCGGACAGGTTGAGGTAGCGCACGCCGTTCACGCCGCGCTCAAAGTCCTGGCGGTCGATGCCCTCGTTGCCCTCGATCAGCACCTGCGGGTCGAGCCAGCGGCCCAGCCAGTTGGCCCTGACGCGGATCTGCAGGAGCAGCGTCTCGTAGTCCCCGGGCAGCGCATCGGTAGCGACGTGCAGGCCGTGGGGGCCGAGGGACGCCGGCAGGCTCAGCTGGCCTTCCGGGAAGTCGTAGCGGTAGTCGTCGCGCGGCGAGTAGAACAGGTGGTCGGCGAACCAGGCCTCGTGGGCCACCCAGCCCAGCAGCACGGCCAGGGGCACGCTCCACCAGGGGGCGAACACGCCGAGGGCGACCAGCGCCAACAGCGCGACGAGCAGCACCAGGCGCTTCTTGCGGCGGTGTTCCTTGAGCAGTTGCTGCTTGCGGGCGCTCATGGGGTTCTCCGGGGTCGATCGCGGACGGAGTCCGCTCCTACACAGCCACTGGGTTCCCGCGTTCGCGGGAATGACGGGATTGTGCCGTTACACCTGGAACACCGGCACCCGGTGGCACCAGCGGTCCTTGTATTCGCGGTCGGCGCGGCCGAAGGAATAGCGTAGCGGCTTGCCCAGCGCCTCGGCTTCGGCCCAGGCCTGCTGGGTGTTGACGTGGGTGAGCACGCTGCCGGGGCTGAACTCGCGGTTCTCCGGGGCCACGCCGCCGTTGATGTATTCGACGCTGATCCACTTCGGCGACTCGACGCGGTAGAGGATCTGGATCGCCACCGGCTCGCCGTCCAGGCGCACCAGCGAGCCGCGCATGAACTCGCGCATCAGCCCGAGCACCTCGGCCAGGCGCGCCTTGCCCGGCACCTCGAAGCCCCAGCGGCGCTGGAACAGCTCGGCGTAGATGCGCGCCTGCTCGGCCGGGCTCAACTCGTCCATCGGCTGCAGCACGCCGCCGGCCTCTTCCAGCAGGCGCAGCTCGCGGCGCTGGTTGTAGCGGAATTTCTTGGAGAAGTCCGCCGGCGCGCGGTTCAGCGCCAGTTCCTCGTCCTGCCGGCGGGCGTCGGTCACCTGCGGCTGGTTCAGCTCGGACAGATAGCGCACCCGATGGCGCAGGGCAATGCGCGCATCCTCGGCGATCGGCAGGATGACCTCGGCATTGCCCAGGTCGAACAGCGCCTTCTTGCCTTCGCGCTTGAGCACTTCCTTGGACAGCGCCAGGTGCCGGCCCCAGGTGGGGATGGCGGCGCGCAGCTGGCCGTCGGCGACCCAGCCCAGGTAGCGCACCGGGATGCCGGCCAGGCCCGCCAGGCGCTCCACCACCTGCGGGTGGGTCGCCACGCTGCCGCCGAAGCGCTGCCAGGCCTCGGCGTAGGCCGCGGCGTCGATGGGTGTCCAGCCGCGCTCGCGGACGACGCGCAGGCGATCGAGCAGGGCCATTCAGGCCGACTCGCCGATGCCGTCCTCGGCCGGCTCGTCGGCGAACTGCCTGGCATGCAGGCGCGCGTAGTAGCCGTTGAGGGCGATCAGCTCGTCGTGGGTGCCCCGCTCGACGATGTGGCCCTGGTCCATCACCAGGATCAGGTCGGCGCGCTCGATGGTGCTCAGGCGGTGGGCGATCACCAGGGTGGTGCGGCCCTCCATGACCTTCTCCAGGGCGGCCTGGATGTGCCGTTCGGACTCGGTGTCCAGCGCCGAGGTGGCCTCGTCGAGGATCAGCACCGGGGCGTCCTTGAGCAGCGCGCGGGCGATCGCCAGGCGCTGGCGCTGGCCGCCGGAGAGCATCACGCCGTTCTCGCCCACCTCGGTGTCGAAGCCTTCGGCCAGGCGGTCGATGAACTCGCGGGCGAAGGCGTCCTCGGCGGCTTTCTCCACCGCGCTGCGCGGCTTGCTGGCGAGGTCGCCGTAGGCGATGTTGTTGAGCACGCTGTCGTTGAACAGGTTGACCTGCTGGGTGACCAGCGAGATGTGCTTGCGCAGGTTGCGCAGGCGGTAGTCCTCGACGTCCACGCCATCGAGGAGGATCTTGCCCTCGCTGTGGTCGTAGAAGCGCGGGATGAGGTTGGCCAGGGTCGACTTGCCGCTGCCGGAGCGGCCGACCAGGGCGACCATCTGCCCCGGCTCGACGCTGAAGTTGAGGTCGTTGAGCACGCGCTTCTCGCTGCCCGGGTAGGTGAAGCTGAGGTTCTTCACTTCCAGGCGGCCCTGCACGCGTTCCTTCTCGACGCTGCCATGGTCCACTTCGGGCTTCTCGTCGAGCTGCTCGAAGATGCTCTCGGCGCCGGCCACGCCCTTCTGGATGGTCGAGCTGACCTCCGAGAGCTGGCGGATCGGCTTGGGCAGCAGGCCGGCCATGGAGATGTAGGCCACCAGGTCGCCGACGGTGGCGTCGCCGCGCAGCAGCAGCACCAGGTACAGCAGCACGGCCATGGCGCTGTAGATCACCAGTTGCAGCATCGGCGTGTAGATCGCCGAGGTCTTGTTCATGCGCAGGTTCTTCTCGGTGTTCTCCCGGCTCACGTCGAGGAAGCGCTCGCGCTCGTAGGCCTCGCCGCCGAAGCTGCGCACCACGCGGTAGCCCTGGATGGTCTCGGAGGAGACGTGGGTCACGTCGCCCATGGCCACCTGGATCTTCTTGCTCTGCTTGCGGAACTTGCGGCTGGCACTGGTCACCATCAGGGCGATGACCGGCAGGATGGCAACCATCACCAGGGTCAGCTTCCAGTTCATGTACAGCAGCGAGAGGAACAGGAAGACCACGGTCATGCCTTCGCGGATCACCACCTTGATGGCGTCGGTGGCGGCGCCGGTGACCATGGTCACGTTGAAGGTGATGCGCGAGATCAGGTGCCCGGAGTTGTGGCTGTCGAAATAGCGGTTGGGCAGCGTCAGCAGGTTGTTGAACAGCGCCACCCGCAGGTCGTGCACCAGGCCCAGGGAGACGCGGGCGATGTAGTAGTTGCCGAGGAAGGAGCCGATGCCCTGCCAGACCGCGATCAGCACTACCAGCAGCGGCACCGCGTAGAGCAGCGAGAGGTCGCGCAGCCAGGGCCAGGGGGCGTTGGGGAACAGCTTGGCGTCCGGGTGCGTCAGGCCGTCGACGAAGTACTTGAGGATGCCGGCCAGCATCGGCTGGGTGGCGGCGAAGATCAGGAAGCCGACGATGCTCAGGGCGAACATGCCCCAGTAGGGCCGCACGTAGGTGAGCAGGCGGAAGTAGATCTTCAGGCTCGAGGGCTCTGCGGTGTCTTTGCCGGTCATGAAAGAATCGCACGCTGAAAAGGCCGGCGATTATAACACAGGCCTCTCGTTTGCCCGGCGCCTGGGCTACTATAGCCGGCCCCGTCCAGGAACCCCGGTATGCAACAGCTAGACCTTCCCGCCTATGAATCGCTGCGCGCCGGTGCCACCGTGCTGGAAGCCGACGGCCATGGCGACAAGGTCCTGCGCCTGCCCGACGGCAACTTCGTCAAGCTGTTCCGGCGCAAGCGGCTGGTCTCCTCGGCGGCGCTCTACCCCTATGCCCGGCGCTTCGCCGACAACGCCCAGGCCCTGCAGCGGCTGGGCATCCCCTGCCCCGAGGTGATCGGCGTCTACCGCGTGCCCGCCATCGCCCGCGACCTGGTGCACTACCGCCCGCTGCCGGGCCAGACGCTGCGCCAGCTGATCGCCGCCGGCCAGGCCGACGGCGCCCTGCGCGAGCGCCTGGGCGAGCTGATCGCCCGCCTGCACGAACGCGGCGTGTACTTCCGCTCGCTGCACCTGGGCAACGTGGTGCAGACCCCGCAGGGCGAACTGGGGCTGATCGACATCGCCGACATGAAGACCCAGCGCCGCGCCCTCGGCCGCCTGCAGCGCAAGCGCAACTTCGCGCATATGCTGCGCTACGCCGAGGATCGGCAGTGGTTGCTGGCGGACAAGGGCAACGAGCTGAGCGCGGGCTACCTGCGCCACGGCAAGGTACGCTGGGACGCCCGCGAACTGCAGGGCATCCTCAACGCCGGTTGAGTTCGCCGCCGGCCTCCCCGGCCGGGCGCTCCAGGCTCAGGCCGAGCAGGAATACCGCCCAGGGCATCAGCCACATGGCGCGGGTGCGCTCCCACAGGCTGAACACGTCGAACTGCATGGCCACGCTGGCGAAGACCCACAGCAGCAGCAGCGCCAGGCCCAGTTGCGTATGGCGGCTACGCCAGGCCCGCAGCCCCAGCATCGCCCAGAGCGCCAGCCAGACGAGCAGCGCCGGAATCCCGTACTGCAAGGCGGTATGCAGCAGGAAGTTGTGGGTGCTGCCATGGTAACCGCCGGCCCAGCCCTGGACCTCGTAGGTGGTGCCATAGCCCACGCCGATCCAGAAATGCTCGCGCAGGATCGGCAAGGCGCTGCGCAACAGTTCCAGCCGCTCCGAATCCCCCCGTTCCATCAGGCTCGGCTCCAGGCAGAACAGCGCGGCCCCGCCGACCAGGGTCGACAGGGCAGCCAGGCGCCAGCGCCAGCCCGGCAGCAGCACCAGGCAGAACGTCGCCGTGGCCATCAGCGCCAGCAACGCTCCGCGGCTGCCACACAGGGCGACGTAGAACAGCGGGGGAAGCTGCAGCAGCAACCAGGCCAGCCGCCAGCCGCGCCCCGCCGGGCGCAGCGGCAGCGCCATCACCAGCAGGAAGGCCGTGGCGTAGGCGGCCGCATTGGGATTGTCGAGGAAGCCACCGAAGCCGTTCAGGCGCCCGGGCGCGTAGGCCGGGGCCCAGAGCAGCGCGGCCAGGCAATAGAGGCTGTTGAGCAGGCCGAGCGCTATCAGGGTACCGCGCAGGCGTGGCTCGCTGGCCCGCGCCCAGAGCAACCAGCCGCAGACCAGCAACACGAAGAGGCTCGACTGCTTGACCCGCGACAATCGGTCGAAATCCCCGACGGCCCACAGCAGCGAGAGATTGGCCCAGGCGAACAGCGCCAGGAACAACCACATTTCCCTGCGCTCGCCGATCAGCCGCCCCAGTTCGGCGCGGCGGGCGATCACCAGCCAGAGCGCCGGCAGGTACACGAACAGCGCCACCATGGTGTAGTAGAACTTCATGGTCGGCGTCAGCAGCACCCCGGCGAGGGTCCAGAACACGCCGAACCCCAGCATCGCCTCGGCCACGCGGTCCCGGCGGGCGACAGGCACGCCACCCCGGCCCGCGGCGGGCCGCCAGGTCTGCCATGCCTGCAATAACATCGACTTCATCCCGAACGCGCTCATCCCTCGTGGAACTTGAACAACAGGTGGCGCAGGCGGCGCCAGGTCACGCGGTTCCAGCGCCACGGCGGCAGCCTCAGCAGAAGCCGCAGGGCATAGGCCTTGTCCGACACCACCGAGTGCTTGAGCGCCTTGTTGATCACGCAGGTGAAACCCTGCGAGTAGCCGGGCTGGCCGCGGTAGGGGGCGATGGCCATCAGGTCGTAGTCGAGCTGCCGCTGGTAGGCGGTCTTGGACATGTTGCCCGGGTGCCTGCGGTAGAGCGTCACCAGCTCCGGCAACACATCCGTGCGATAACCCAGGCGGGCGATCTTCAGGGTGATCTGGAAATCCTGGATGCGAATCTCCGGGTCATAGCCGCCGGCACGGTCCAATGCCTCGCGTCGATACATGGCCACGGGGGCGCCGATGGCGTGGGCGCGGGACAGCAGCTCGACGAAGCTGTAGCTGCGCAGCGGCTTGCCCTCCTCGGCCTTCAGCCGCCGGCCTTCGGCGTCGACGTAGATCACCCGCGCGCCGACACAGCCGACATCCGGGTGCGCCTCGAGGTAGGCGGCCTGCAGCGACAGGCGGCCCGGCAGCATCACATCGTCGGAGTCGGGGGTGGCGATGAACTCGCCGCGGGCATGGCCCAGGGCCGTGTTCAGGGCGGCGCTCACGCCCTGGTTGGCTTGCCGGTAGAACTGGAAACCGTAGCGCTGGCGCAAGGCCTCGATCTTCTCGGCGCTGGCGTCCTGGGAGCCGTCATCGACGACGATCAGCTCGAAGTTCGGGTAGTCCTGCTCGAGGATGCTCAGCAGGGCCTCCTCGATGTAGCGTTCGCGGTTGTAACAGGGTACCAGCACGGAGATCAGCGGCTTGGCCACGACCACCTCCGGCCCCGACGGCCGCCGCGAAAGCTTCGACGCATGAATGTTCAAATTCCCAAGACCCGGCGTAATCGTTCCAGCCTGCCCGGTTGCGGGCGAGGGCGCAAGGGTGGTGCCATCGCCTCGACGATGCGCGCCCCGATGCGGCTGAAACCGAAGCCTTCCTCGGCCAGCCGGCGGCCCTGTTCGGCGATGCGCGCGGCCAGGGCGGGGTCCTCGCGCAGCACCTGCAGCTTGCGGCGCAGCTCGGGGATGTCGCGGTAGAAGACGACGTTCTGCATGTCGGCCAGGCCCAGCGCGCGGTTCTCCTCTTCCCCCTGATCGTAGGCGAAAAGCACGCAGCCGCAGGCCATGGCCTCGAAGTTCTTGATCATGTACTCGCCCATGCCGACGTCCGCGCTGACGAAGAAGCGGATGCGGTTGAGCGTGTTCAGGTAGTCCGCGCCGGAGTTGGTCTTGGTGACCAGCAGGTTCTCCACCTTGCCCAGCTCGTCGAGCAGCGCCTTGCGCCCGCTGTAGGCCACGCTGCCGGTGCTGCCGACGAAGGCCAGCTCGATGTCGCGCTCGCGGCCCAGGTCGTGGAGCAGGTCCTGGTCGTAGCCCTTGGGCACGAAGACGGCGTCGAAGCCCTCCTCGCGCAGGCGCCGGGCGACCACCGCGCCGGAGCTGATCACCCGCGCCCAGGGCATGCGCCGGTAGTGGGCGCTGAACTTGCCGGTGTACTTGCAGGGGATGTAGTTCTGGTAGGCGTCGTGTTCGAGGATCACCAGGTTCGGCACGCTGGCGATGAAGGAAGCCTGGCGCATTTCCTTCTTGAAGCGCAGGAAGAACAGGATGCGGTCGTAGCGCGTGACGTCCACCTGCTCGCGGAAGTAGCGGCGCAGGTTGGCCTGCTCGTCACTGCTCAGCCAGCGCAGGTCGCATTCGCAGTGTTCGGCGATGCCGTCGTAGAGGCGGTCGAGAATGGCGCGTTGTTCTTTCTGAACCAGAAACAGGACTTTCAAGACTCACCTTTTCGCATCCCGGCCAGCGGGCAGTCTATTCGGAAGCACCGCGCGTCAGCGCGCGGACCAGCGGCAGGCTCCAGAACTCCCGGCGCACCGCCTCGTCGGAGAAGCGGCTGCGCAGGCGCTCGTCCATCAGCCGGGCGCAGGCCTCGCGCTGCTGGCGATCCAGCGCGGCGAGGTGCCCGAGGCCCTGGGCCAGCGCCGCGTCGTCGCGCAGCGGGAAGAGGATGCCCAAGCCTTCGACGATCTCGCCGGCGCCACCACCGGCGGTGGAGATCAGCGGCACGCCGGCGGCCATGGCCTCCAGCAGGACCATGCCGAAGGGCTCGTGGTCGGAACTCAGGGCGAACACATCGAAGGCCTTGAAGTAGCGCCGCGCGTCCGGCACCTGGCCGAGGAACAGCACCCGTTCGGCGATGCCCAGCTCGCGGGCCAGTTCCTTGAGGTCTTCCTCCAGGCGGCCCTTGCCGAGGATCGCCAGCAGCGCGGCCGGCGGCAGCTGCGGCAGCGCCGCGGCGAAGCCCCGCAGCAGCGTGGCCTGGTCCTTGTCCGGGTGCAGGCGGCCGACGTTGCCGACCACCCAGGCGTTGTCCGCCAGGCGCAGGTGCTGGCGCGCCGGGTAGCGCTCCACCTGCTCGGCCTGCAGGGCGTCGACGTCGACGCGGTTGTACAGCGTCTCGATGCGCTCGGCCGGCCAGGCCGGCAGGCACTGGCGCAGCTCGTCGCGCACCGCGTTGGACACCGCCAGCAGGCTCAGGCGCTTGGCGAACAGTTTGGCGAACAGCTTGCGGCCGAGCCGGCGGTAGTCGCCGAAGCCGTGGTGCACGCCGATCACCGGCAGGCGGGTGGCGAGCATGGCCACCCAGGTCGGCTTGAAGCGATGCGCGATGCAGAAGCGGAAGTCGCGCGAGCGGGCGATCTCGCGCAGGTCGCGGATGGCCCGCAGCTTGAGGCCGCGCACGTCCTTCGAGCTGTAGTCGAGGAACAGCACCTCGTCGCTGGCGCAGCCGGCAGCCACCTCGGCGTCGGGCGCGCCGGTGAGGAACACCGTGGTCACCCGGTAGCCGGTGCCGGCGAACAGGCTGGCGTACTGACGGGCGCAGTCGAGGAAAGGCCCGTCATAGCCGTGGCAGAATTGCAGTACCCGCGGTTCAGCCGAACGAGTCATAGGCCGGCGCACCTTCCTTGACCACGAGGATGTCCTGCATGATCAGGTACTGCAGGTCCGAACCGTAGAACATGTTCAGCGCGTCGGTCGGCGAGCAGATCATCGGCTCGCCGCGGCGGTTCAGCGAGGTGTTCAGCGCCACGCCGTTGCCGGTGAGCTTCTCCAGCTCCTTCATCAGGTCGTAGTAGCGCGGGTTGAACTCGCGCTTGAGCACCTGGGCGCGGGAGGTGCCGTCCTCGTGGACGACTTCCGGCACGCGGGTCTTCCACTCGTCGTTGACCTCGAAGGTGAAGGTCATGAACGGCGCCGGGTGGTTGATCTTGAACATCTGCGGGCCGACGGTATCCAGCATCGACGGGCAGAACGGCCGCCAGCGCTCGCGGAACTTGATCTGCGCGTTGATCCGGTCGGCCACGCCCGGCACGCTCGGGCAGCCGAGGATGGAACGCCCGCCGAGGGCGCGCGGGCCGAACTCCATGCGGCCCTGGAACCAGGCCACCGGGTTGCCGTCGGCCAGCACCTTGCCGATCAGCTCGGGCACGTTGTCGATCTTGCGCCAGGCCGGCGCCGCCGCGTGGCGGGCGCAGGCGGCGATGACGTCTTCGTTGCTGTACTGCGGGCCGAGGTAGACGTGCTCCATCTTCTCCACCGGCACGCCACGCTCCCAGGACACGTAGGCGGCGGCGCCGACCGCGGTGCCGGCGTCGCTGGACGCGGGCTGCACGTACAGCTCCTTCACTTCCGGGCGCGAGATGATCTTCTGGTTCAGCTTGACGTTCAGCGCGCAGCCGCCGGCGAAGGCGATCTTGCCGGTTTCGCGGAGGATGTCGCCCAGGTAGTAGTCCATCATCTCCAGCGCCAGCTTCTCGAACAGCGCCTGGATGCTGGCGGCGTAGTGGATGTACGGGTCGTCGGCGATGTCGCCTTCGCGCTTGGGCCCCAGCCACTCGATCAGCTTGGGCGAGAAGTAGTAGCCCTTGCCCTTTTCCTTGTAGCGGCGGAAGCCGATGACGTTGGCGTAGTCGGTGTTGATGATCAGCTCGCCGTTCTCGAACTTGGCCAGGCGCGAGAAATCGTACTTGCTGGCATCGCCGTAGGGCGCCATGCCCATGACCTTGAACTCGCCGTCGAGCATGTCGAAGCCGAGGTACTCGGTGATCGCGCCGTACAGGCCGCCGAGGGAGTCCGGGTCGTAGAATTCCTTGATCTTGTGGATCTTGCCGTTCTCGCCCCAGCCGAAGAAGGTGGTGGCGTACTCGCCCTTGCCGTCGATCCCGAGGATCGCCGTCTTCTCCTTGAAGCCGGAGCAGTGGTAGGCGCTGGAGGCGTGGGCCAGGTGGTGTTCCACCGGCTGGATCTTGACCTTCTTCAGGTCGAAGCCCAGTTGCTGCAGGCACCATTCGATGCGCTTGTAGTAGCGCTTGTAGCGGCGGTTGCCGAGCAGGATGGCGTCCAGCGCGCGGTCCGGGGCGTAGGCGTAGCGCTTGGCGTAGTGCCAGCGGGCCTTGCCGAACAGGCTGATGGGGGCGAAGGGAATGGCCACCACGTCGACGTCGGACGGCTTGATCCCGGCCTGCTCCAGGCAGAACTTGGCCGACTCGTAGGGCATGCGGTTCTTCGCGTGCTTGTCGCGGACGAAGCGCTCTTCTTCGACCGCCGCGACCAGCTTGCCGTCGATGTACAGGGCGGCGGAAGGGTCATGGCTTACGGCGCCGGACAGGCCGAGGATGGTCAATGCCACTGGTGTTGCCTCTTGGTAAAGCCCGGCCCCGTCAGCGGGGCCCAGGCGATGATCTTCGTCGGCTCGTCGGAGCCTTCACTTCCCGGGTCGGTCTTGCGCTTGGACGCCGGCCTTGGGTATGCGTTCATCCAGCAGCCGGTGGAGCGCGCTGTCCTGCGGCCAGTTGCGCAGGAAACGTGCGCGGTCGCGGGCGTAGGCGCGTTCGAAACCGGCCTGGCCGTGGTGCTTGTGCATGGCGTCGAGGTCGATCAGCGCCCAGCGCCCCGTCTCGCCCGCCCCCTGCCAGAACAGGTTGTGGCCCTTGAGGTCGCCGTGGCTGATGCGCTCGCGCCGCAGCGCCGCGAACAGGCTGTCCAGGGCCTTCAGCTCGGCCTCCGGCGGCATGCCGGCCCCGTCCGGATCGTCCAGATGGGGTTTGAAACGGGCGATTATATCCTGCCCGCCCAGGTAATCGGTAATCAGGAAGGCCGGCCCGCGCAGCCACAGCCAGCGCCGTTCCAGCACCGCCAGGGGTTTCGCGGTGGCGATGCCGAGGGCTTCCAGGCGGTTGCCCTCGCGCCAGGACGCCCAGGCGCGGCTGGGGCGCCAGAAGCGCTTGAGCCAGTGCAGCAGGTTCTTGATGTTGTAACGTTTCACTACCAGCGGCCGGCCAGCCAGCTCCACTTTCGCCACGGTAGCGGCACCGCCGGTCTTGTAGACATGCCCCCGGTCAATGAAAGCGTCCGGCTCGGCCAGCAGCGGCGCAAGGCCGGCCTCTTCCTCGCGGCGCACCGCGCGCAGGCCGAAGGCGCCGCGGCGCACGCTGAACAGGCTGCAGTCGCGGCCGATCTTCTTCAGCAGGTCGGCGACGCGCCAGCGGCGCACCCGGGCGATCTCCTTCTGCAGGGCCTCCAGCGGCAGCGCGTGCTCGCCGTTGACCAGCAGGTAGTGCACCAGCAGCTCTTCGAGGAAGGGGTCGAGGCTGGCCGGCAGCTGGGCGAAGAACACCCCGAGGTTTTCCAGCACGTGCTTGCGCGACAGCGGCTGGCCGGGCGTCTCGGCGCGGATGCCGGCGCCGTCGATCAGGTACAGGCGGCCGTCGTGGCGCAGCAGGTTGTCCAGGTGCAGGTCTTCCTGCCAAAGGCCCTTGGCGTGCAGCTCGGCGATGGCCGCCAGGGCCTCGCCGAGCACCGTCTGCTGGGCGTCGGACAACGCCGGCTCGGCCTCCACCGCGCGCCAGGCGTCGCCCAGGCTGTGGGCGCCGTCGAGGAACTCGAAGATCAGCCAGCCGCCCTCGCCTTCGCCCAGGCCGTCGGCCAGCAGCAGCGGCGTGGTCAGGCCCTGCTCGGCGAGCAGGCGCACGCCGGCCAGCTCGCGCTGGAAGTGCCGCGCGGCCTTGACGCCGACCAGCAGCTTGGCCAGCACCTGGCGCCCGCGCCAGTTGCCTGCGCCGACGTAGCGCCGGCCCGGCAGCACGCGCAGCAGGCTGTCCAGGCGCAGCTCGGCGGGGCCGGCGCCATCGGCCAGTTCCAGCCGCAGCGGCAGCGTCGGCTGGCGCCCGGCGTTACGCAGTTCGCCCAGCCTCACCCGCGTTTCTCCTTCTTGCGCCGGCGCGCGCCCAGGCGCTTGTACCAGTGGTCCACCTCGGCGCCGCTGGCCGCGCTGCCCAGGTAGGCGGCGAGCAGCTGGCGCACGTCCACCTCGCTCCAGTCGGGGGCGCGGCGCAGCAGCGGCTCCAGGTCCTTGACGCGGTCGCGCAGGCCGAACCACAGCGGGCGGGTCTTCTCCAGGTCGATCAGGCAGGCCTGGAAGCCGTCCCCGGCCTCGCGCAGGAAGATGTGCTTGGGATAGAAGCAGCCGTGCATCTGCCCGGCCTCGTGCAGGCGCCGGGCGAGCATGCCGCAGGCGTGCAGGATCGCCTGGCGGCGCTCGGGCGGCAGGCCGGACCAGTCCTTCAGCCAGGCGTCCAGGTCGCGCCAGCCGTCCAGCGCGCGGGTCACCAGGATGGCGCGGCGTTCGCCGCCCTCGCGGCGCTCGCCGAAGAAGGCCGCCTGCAACGCCGGGATGCCCAGCTGCTGGTAGCGCTGGATGTTGCGGAACTCGCGGGCGAAGGTCGGCTCGCCGCCCGGGCGCAGCAGGCTGCGCGTGAGGTGGTTGCTCTGCCGCTTGAGGTAGTACGCGCCGCCGTCCAGCTCCAGGCGGAACACGCTACTCCAGCCGCCGCGCTCGGTGTTGGGCTCGTCCACTGCCTCCAGCGGCAGCGTCCAGAGCGCGTCGAAGCCGGCCAGGCCCTGGCTTTGCAGGCGCTCGCGGTCGTCGTCGGCGATGAAGTCGTTCACTCGCGTCCCTCGTAGAAATGGGCGATGCGCCGGACGCGCTGCTTGTCCGAGGCGTTCAGCCGCTCGCGCCGGCGGTACTGCAGGTAGAAGCGCAGGCGCTGGGTGGCGGTGAGGTGGTGCTTGGCCACCTTGTCCAGGGTCGCCAGGTCCTTGGTGATGCGGTGGCGCAGCATGAAGCTGACCCAGTAGTCGCCGATCGGGCAGTCGATGAAATACACGGTGCCGGCGGAATCGACCAGGATGTTGCGCCACTTCAGGTCGTTGTGGGTGAAGTGGTGGTCGTGCATCAGCCGCGTGTGCGCCGCCAGCTGCCGGCTGACGTGGTCGACCCAGGCGCGGTCGCGCAGGCGCGGGTCGTTGCGCCGGGCCAGCGCGGCCAGGTCTTCGGTGCCCGGCACCTCGCGGGTGATCATGGCGCCGCGGACGAAGGCGCCGCGCCGGCGCTCCAGGCCCCAGGCCACCACTTCGGCGGTGGGGATGCCCCACTTGGCGAACTGCTTGAGGTTCTGCCACTCGGCCTTGATCCGCGGCCGCGCGAGGTAGCGGTGGTAACCCTTGCCGGCGCTGTTGTAGCGCTTGACGTAGTAGCGCACGCCGTCGCGCTCGATACGGATCACTTCGGACTTGGGGTCCTTGGTCAGGCGCTCGCCCTGCAGGGCGAACACCGCGTCCAGGCTGCCGAAGTCGGCGGACAGGTGGCTGTAGGCGGGTTCCAGGGTCCAGCCCGACATCAGAGCAGGTCTCCGTAGCGCTGCTTGCGATCGTAGAGTCTGGCGGCCTTGCGCTCCATCCAGGCGAGCAGAGCGGCCTCCTCGCGGAGGATGTCGCGCAGGGGCTTGCGGAAGTAACCGCGCAGGAAGCGTAGCTTGTCGCGTTGCGTCAGGCCGATATCCAGCGCCGAGAAGTACAGCGCGGCCAGGTCCTTGTCGCGCCAGCGGCGCGGCGTGGCGGCGCGGGTCTGGGCGCGGTGCAGGTCGATCACCGACAGGCGCAGGTCGTCGGGCGTCGGCGCCCGGTCGGTGTGCAGCAGGAAGTGGCAGATGTAGCAGTCGCGGTGGTTCACCCCGGCGCGGTGCATGGTGCCGACCATCTTCGCCACTTCGTCGATCAGCGCGCGCTTGAAGCGCGGCGCCGGTGGCTCGCGCAGCCAGTTCAGCGAGAGCTGTTCGAGGTCGACGGTGGGGGCCAGTTCCTCGGTGACGATGAAGGAATGCTGGCGCGCCGGGTCGCCGCCGCGCTCGCCGTAGGCCACCGCGGTCATGGTCGCGACGCCGGCCTGGTGCAGGCGCTCCAGGGCGCGCTGCTCCTGGCCGGCGCCGAGCACCGGGAGCTTGGCGCTGAGCAGGTTCTTGAAGATCTCGCCCCAGCCGATGCCGCGGTGGATCTTGACGAAGTAGCCACGGCCGTCGACCTCGGTGCGCAGGGTGCGGCGGCCTTCCAGCTCGCGGTAGACCTTGCCCTGCAGGCGTTCCACCTCGACGAAGGGGTCCTTGCCGGCCCACAGGCGCTCGAAGGGCTCGTGCAGCTCGAGCTTCATGGCAGGAGCCCTTCGTAGGAGCGAGCTTGCTCGCGAACGCTTTTCCCGATGGGTGTGGCGTCAAGCGGGTTCGCGAGCAAGCTCGCTCCTACGGGAAAAGCAGGGAGAGCGGGGAGTTGGATGTTCATGGGCGCTCCGCGAGGATCACGTCCGCGGCGTGCTGCGGCATGGAGTACAGGTCCGCCGTGTCGGCGAAGGCCAGGCCGTTGCGCGACCAGGCGGCGCGCGCCGCGTCGTCTTCGAGCATCTGCGCCAGCATGCGGTTGAAGGCGTCCTGCTCGAAGGGCGAAGGCACCACGCGGCCGGCGTCGGCCTCGGCGATGTAGTGGGCGTAGCCGCAGACGTCGGTAACCAGCACCGGCAGCCCGGCCACCACGGCCTCCAGCAGCACGGTACCGGTGTTCTCATTGTAGGCCGGGTGGATCAGCAGGTCGGCGCCGAGCAGGAAGCGCGGGATGTCGCTGCGGCCCTTGAGGATCTGCACCTGGTCCGACAGGCCCAGGGCCTTGACCTGCAGCAGGAAGGGCTTGGGGTCGTCCTGGCCGATGGCGATCAGCCGGGTGCGCTTGCGCATCGCCCGCGGCAACGCCGCCAGGGCCTTGAGGCTGCGGTCCAGGCCCTTGGTCTTGAAACCCGAGCCGATCTGCACCAGCAGCAGGTCATCGTCGGCCAGCTTGAATTCGCGGCGGAAGTCGGCGCGGATTTCCGCGGCGTTGGCCGGCGCCCGGCGGTCCTGGGCGATGCCCGGGGGCAGCAGGTGGAAGCGCTCGATCGGGGTGTGGTAGTGCTTGATGAACAGCGGCTGCTGCACCTCGGAGATCATCAGCACCTCGGTCTTCGACTCGGGGGCGAACACCGCCCGCTCGTAATCGGCGAAGTGCTTGTAGCGGCCCCAGCGGCGGTAGATCGGGTTGCGCAGGGTCTGCGCCTTGTCCTCGAAGCAGCCGTCGGCGGCGTAGTAGACGTCCAGGCCGGGCATCTTGTTGAAGCCGATCACCCGGTCCACCGGGTCGCGGGCCAGATCCGCGGCCAGCCAGGCGCTGAACTTCTCGTTGCGGCGATGGTTGAACAGTGCCTTGACCGGCGCCACGCGAACGTCGAAGCCGGGCGGCACCTCGCCTTCCCAGATCGGCGTGTAGACGCGGATGCCATGGCCGCGCTTCTGGCATTCCAGGGCGATGCGCATGAAGTCGCGCTGCAACCCGCCGAACGGGAAGTACTTGTACAGGACGAAAGCCAGGGTCATCGAAGCGTCTCCGGGGCCAGCAGCAGCGCCTCCAGTTGCAGTGCCACGCGCTGCGGGTTCAGGCGCGTGAAGCACAGGGGCTGCTCTTGCCGCAGGTCGAACTGGCGCTTGTCTTCGGCCGTCGGCTGGTAGGTGCAGGTCTTCTGCAGGCAGGGTGCGCAGGGCCAGTCGCTGGCCAGGTGCACCTGGGAACGCCCGTAGGCGCCGGTCAGCCCGGGGTTGGTCGGGCCGAACAGCGACAGCGTCGGCACGTCCAGGGCGGCGGCCAGGTGTCCGAGCCCGGTGTCCACCGCCACGCAGGCGGAAGCGCCGGCCAGGACCTTGGCCATGCCTGCGAGGGATAATTTGGGGAGCACCGAGGCGTTTTCCAAGCCCTGGGCGATGCGCTCGGCGCGCTGGCGCTCGTTGTCGTTGCCCCAGGGCAGCCTGACCGACCAGCCGCGCTCGCCCATGCGCTCGGCCAGCTCGCGCCAGTAGGCCTCGGGCCAGTGCTTGGTGACCCAGGTGGTGCCGTGCAGGAAGACCAGATAAGGCTCGCCGGCGCTCTGATCGATCAGCAGGCCGCGGTCCAGCCCGTAGTCACCGACGCCCGCGGGCAATGGATAGTCCAGCGCCTGGGCGAACAGCTGGCGCACGCGCTCCACCGCATGCCGGCCCCAGGCGACGCGGTAGCCACGGTCGTAGAAGCGGCTGGCCGCCGGCTCGCGCGCGGATTCCCTGTCCAGCCCGGCGACCGGCACCTTCTTCGCGTAGCGCGTCAGCCAGGCGCTCTTGAGCAGGCCCTGGGCATCGATCACCAGGTCGTAGTCGACCTCGCGCAGGCGTTTCTTGAAGCGCCGCCACTCGCCGTTCTTCAGGGTCTGCCAGAGGTTCTTGCGCCAGCGCCGGATGGCCACCGGGATGACCTGGGCCACCGCCGGGTGCCAGGCCGGGATCTCGGCGAAGCCTTCCTCGACCACCCAGTCGAACTGGATGCCGGGGATGGCCCGGGCGGCGTCGGTGAGCGCCGGCAGGGTATGGATGACGTCGCCCAGGGACGACGTCTTGATCAGCAGTACCCTCATTCGACGTCGGCCGGGTCCGCGACCAGGCGGTCGAGTGCCTGCAGCACCTGCCCGGGCGGCAGTTCACGCAGGCAGTTGTAGTGGCCGAAGCGGCACACGCGGTCGAAGCAGGGGCTGCATTCCAGGCCCAGGCGGACGATTTCCACGGCATCGGCCAGCGGCGGGGTGAACTGCGGCGAGGTGGAGCCGTACACCGCCACCAGCGGGCGGTTCAGCGCGGCGGCCACGTGCATCAGGCCGGAGTCGTTGGTGACCACGGCGGACGCGCAGGACATCAGGTCGATGGCCTCGGCCAGGGCGGTCTCGCCGGCGAGGTTCAGCGACTCCTCGCGCAGGCCGGGGATCAGCCGCGAGCGGATGTCCTCGCCGCCGGGGTGGTCGTTCTTCGAACCGAAGATCCACACCTGCCAGCCGGCGCGGATCTTCGCCTCGGCGACCTTGGCGTAGTACTCCGCCGGCCAGCGCTTGGCCTCGCCGAACTCGGCGCCGGGGCACAGCGCCAGCACCGGGCGGTCCAGGCTCAGGCCGAACTTGGCCAGGGCCGCGTCGCGGCTGGCCGGGTCGATGGCCAGGCGCGGCTGCGGGTAGGGCCTGGGCAGCTCGGTGCCCGGCGGGTAGGCCAGGGCCATGAAGCGCTCGATCATCAGCGGGTAGCGCTGCTTGTCGAGCTTGCGGATGTCGTTGAGCAGGCCGTAGCGCATCTCGCCCTTCCAGCCAGTGCGCCGGGGAATGCCGGCGAAGAACGGCACCAGGGCGGACTTGAGCGAGTTGGGCAGGAGGATCGCCTGGTCGTACCGGCCAACCAGGGACTTGCCGATGCGCCGGCGCGCGGCGACGTCGAGCACACCGTGGCCGAGCGGGAAGCTCAGGGCCTGGCGCACTTCGGGCATGCGTTCGAGGATCGGCCGGCTCCAGTCGGGCGCCAGCACGTCGATCTGGCAGTCGGGGTGTTCGCGCTTCAGGCACTCGAAGAGCGTCTGCGCCATCACCATGTCGCCGACCCAGGAGGGACCTACGATCAGAATATTCATATGGGCTGCAGGCTATAGGCGGCAGGCTGCAGGTACAAGGCAGAACGCCTGCAGCCTGGAGCCTGCAGCCTCAGGCCGTTTATTTGACCAGTGTGCGCCACTCCGGATGGGCGCTGGTCTTGCCGGTGACCAGGTCGAAGTAGGCCTTCTGCAGTTGCTCGGTCACCGGGCCGCGGCGGCCGATGCCGATCTGCCGGCCGTCCACCTCGCGGATCGGGGTGACTTCGGCGGCGGTGCCGGTGAAGAAGGCCTCGTCGGCGATGTACACCTCGTCGCGGGTGATGCGCTTCTCGATCACCTTGATGCCCAGCTCGTTGGCCAGGGTCAGCACGGTGTTGCGGGTGATGCCGTTCAGGCAGGCGGTGACTTCCGGGGTGTAGATCACGCCGTCCTTGATGATGAAGATGTTCTCGCCCGAACCCTCGGCCACGTAGCCTTCGGGGTCGAGCATCATGGCCTCGTCGGCGCCGCCGGAGATGGCTTCCTGCAGGGCCAGCATCGAGTTGATGTAGGCGCCGTTGGACTTGGCGCGGGTCATGGAGATGTTCACGTGGTGGCGGGTGAAGGAGCTGGTGCGCACCTTGATGCCCTGCTCCAGGGCGTCGTCGCCCATGTAGGCGCCCCAGTGCCAGGCGGCGACTATCACGTGGACCTTCAGGCCGGCGGCGCGCAGGCCCATGCCTTCGCTTCCGTAGAACACCATCGGGCGGATGTAGGCGCTTTCCAGGTTGTTCTCGCGGACCGCGGCGCGGGTCGCTTCGTTGATCTCTTCCTTGGTGAACGGCATCTTCATGTTCATGATGTGCGCCGAGTCGAAGAGACGGTCGGTATGGGCCTGCAGGCGGAAGATCGCGGTGCCCTGCGGGGTGTTGTAGGCGCGCACGCCCTCGAACACGCCCATGCCGTAGTGCAGGGTGTGGGTCAGAACGTGGGTGGTCGCGTCGCGCCACTGCACCAGTTCGCCGTCATACCAGATCACGCCATCACGATCGGCCATCGACATATTTGCCAGCTCCTCACAGAAATTCGTCGTCCGGTCGCCGCGGAACCCAGCCCCGCCGGCGACCTGTGCGTACTGCCCGGGATCAGGCGAGCTCGAGCTCGCGCCAGACCCGCATCACTCCGCGGCGTTCTTCATGGAAACGGTCGCCGCCCACTACCCCTGGCTGTTTCTGCAGCGCCAGACGGTGCGCGGCTGCGCGATAGGCCTTGTAGGCCTCCTGCAGGAAACGGACGTCCTCGCTGGCGATCAGGCCAGCCCGCTCCAACCCTTCCAGGATGCGGATGTTGTCGGTGAACTGCAGCAACTCCGGGTGCTGCCACGACCAGGCAAGGGCCGCATATTGCACCATAAATTCGATATCGACGATACCACCGGCATCCTGCTTGAGATCGAAGGGCGCCGCGGCTTCGAAGGCATTCGGCGCGGTACCGGCGGCGGTCGCGGGGGTGCCCAGGTTGTCGCGCATCTTCGCGCGCATCTCGCTGACCTCGCGGCGCAGCTCGGCCAGGTCGCGATGGCGCCCCACCACCGCGGCGCGGATGCCCTCGAAGGCTTCGGCCACGCGCGGGCTGCCGGCCAGCACGCGGGCGCGCACCAGGGCCTGGTGCTCCCAGGTCCAGGCCTCGTTCTGCTGGTAGGCCTGGAAAGCCGCCAGCGAACTCACCAGCAGGCCGGCGGCGCCGCTGGGGCGCAGGCGCATGTCCACCTCGTAGAGCGCGCCGGAGGTGGTCTGGGTGGTGAGGAAGTGGATGATCTTCTGCCCCAGGCGGGTGAAGAACTGCGAGCCGTCGATGGGCTTGGCGCCGTCGGTCTCGCGCTGCGGGTCGCCGTCGTGGATGAACACCAGGTCCAGGTCCGAGCCGTGGCCCAGTTCCAGGCCGCCGACCTTGCCGTAGCCGACGATGATGAAGTCGGTGTCGCAGGGCGTGCCGTCGGCCCGCAGCGGCCGGCCGTGGCGCTGCACCAGCTGGTGCCAGGCCAGGGCCAGGACCTGTTCGAGGATGGCCTCGGCGAGCCAGGTCAGGTAGTCGCTGACCTTCATCAGCGGCAGGGTGCCGGCGATTTCCGAGGCCACCACGCGCAGGCCGTGGGCCAGCTTGAAGTGGCGCAGGGTCTCCATCTGCTGCTCGAGGTCGTCCTCGGGGATGCGCATCAGCCGCTCGCGCAGCTCGGCGATCAGCTCCGGCGCCTGCGGTGGACTGAGCAGGCGACCTTCATTAAGCAACTCGTCGAGCAGGATGGGGAACCTGGCGATCTGCTCGGCCACCATCGGGCTGGCCGCGCACAGCGTCAGCAGGCGCTCCAGGGCGCCGGGGTTCTCGGTGAGCAGCACCAGGTAGGCCGAGCGCCGCGCCACCGCCTCCACCAGGGGCAGCACGCGCTCCAGGGTCAGGTCCGGCTTCTCGTGCTCGGCGAGCATGTTCAAAAGGCGCGGCACGAAGGCGTCCAGGCGCTCGCGGCCCAGGCGCTGCATGGCGCGCACCTGGTTGCCGTGGCGCAGGTCGATGAGCCGCTTGAAGGCCGCCGCCGGCTCGGCGAAGCCGGCCTCGGCCAGCTGCCGGCAGGCGGACTCCTCGTCCATCTGCTCTTCCCACAGCGGCAGCCACTCGGCGCCGGGCGTGGCGCCCTCGCTCTCGCCGCCCTCGTCCTCGCCGGGGTCGGCGATCACCTGGCGGAAGTGCCAGTCGACGCGCTCGCGCCAGTGGTTGATCGCCTCGTGGAAGGCCGACCAGTTGGCGAAGCCCATGATGAAGGCCACGCGGATGCGCGACAGCTCGTCCTCCGGCAGCATCTGCGTCTGGCGATCGTCGATGGCCTGCAGGGCATGCTCGGCGTAGCGCAGGAACTGGTAGCCCTCGCGCAGCTCGGCGACCACCGCCGGCGGCAGGTAGCCCTGCCCCTCCAGGGTCGCCAGCACCCGCAGCAGCGGCCGCTGCTGCAGGCTCAGGTCGCGGCCGCCGTGGATCAGCTGGAAGGCCTGGGCGATGAACTCCACCTCGCGGATGCCGCCGGCGCCGAGCTTGATGTTCTCGCTCATGCCCTTGCGCCGCACTTCCTGCTGGATCAGCTGCTTCATGTTGCGCAGCGCCTCGATGGCCGAGAAGTCTAGGTAACGCCGGTACACGAACGGCCGCAGCAGCTCCAGCAGGCGCTGGCCGGCGTCCTGGTCACCGCCGACCACCCGCGCCTTGATCATCGCGTAGCGCTCCCAGTCGCGGCCCTGGTCCTGGTAGTACTGCTCCAGGGCGGCGAAGCTGTGCACCAGCGGGCCGCTGGAGCCGTAGGGGCGCAGGCGCATGTCGACGCGGAAGACGAAGCCTTCGACGGTGATGGCGTCCAGCGCCTTGATCAGCTTCTGCCCCAGGCGGGTGAAGAACTCCTGGTTGTCCAGCGCGCGGCGGGCGCCCTGGGTCTCGCCACCCTCGGGGTAGCCGAAGATCAGGTCGATGTCCGAGGACAGGTTCAGCTCGCCGGCGCCCAGCTTGCCCATGCCCAGCACCACCAGCTGCTGCGGCAGGCCGGAGCGGTGGCCGATGGGCGTGCCGAACTGCTGGCAGTGCCTTTCATAGAGCCAGCGGTAGGCCAGGTCGATGCCGTTGTCGGCGAGGTCGGAAAGGTCGCGGCAAGTGCCGGCCAGGTCGCTGCCGCGGGTCAGGTCGCGCCAGACGATGCGCAGCTGCTGGCGCCGGCGGAAGCGGCGCAGGCGGCGGCCCAGCTCGTCCTCGTCGGCGCAGTCGGCCAGCAGCGCCTCCAGCTGCGCGCGCATCTCGCCGCGCTCCAGCGGGCGGTCCAGCTGACCGCTGGCCACCAGTTCGAGGAACCCCACGGCGTCACGCGCCGCCTGTTCGGCGACGAAGTCGCTGGCCGCGCAGACCAGCGCGAAATCGTGGTGGCGCTCGGCGGACCACTGCCCATAAAGGGCGGCATGTTCGGCGGGAAGACTGGCAACGGCGTTGCTGAAGGCCTGCCCCGCGCGCTCGGCGAGGGGCTTGAGGGTGGCCGGCAAGGCGGCCCGGGACGGCAGAGTCATGCATCGATCCTGATGAACGGCAACCCCGCGGAAGCCCCGCCATTCGGGCGCCTGTAGTTTTACTACTAACTTTTTTCGGCGAAGGGCTGTATCCACTCGCGTTTTGTAGTAAAACTACAACCCGCCGGAACCACCCCCCGGTGCACTTCCAAGAATTCGCGGCGTCGCCCACGAGGCCGGCGCTGCTATCGGCAACGATCTACTGGCTTTCGATTCTGGAAGCCTTTCCGCCCTGGAGCAAGCCATGCAAGACCTCGATCCCGTCGAAACCCAGGAATGGCTGGACGCCCTGGAATCGGTCCTGGACCGTGAAGGTGAAGACCGCGCCCACTACCTGATGACCCGCATGGGCGAGCTGGCCAGCCGGTCCGGCACCCAACTGCCCTACGCCATCACCACCCCCTACCGCAACAGCATTCCGGTGACCCACGAAGCACGCATGCCCGGCGACCTGTTCATGGAACGCCGCATTCGCTCGCTGGTCCGCTGGAACGCGCTGGCCATGGTGATGAAGGCGAACAAGCACGACCCGGATCTGGGCGGCCACATTTCCTCCTTCGCATCCTCGGCAACGCTCTACGACATCGGCTTCAACTACTTCTTCCAGGCCCCGACCGACGAGCACGGCGGCGACCTGGTGTTCTTCCAGGGCCACGCCTCCCCCGGCGTCTATGCCCGCGCCTTCCTCGAAGGGCGCATCAGCGAGGACCAGCTGAACAACTTCCGCCAGGAAGTGGACGGCAACGGCCTGTCCTCCTACCCGCACCCGTGGCTGATGCCGGACTTCTGGCAGTTCCCCACCGTGTCCATGGGCCTGGGCCCGATCCAGGCGATCTACCAGGCGCGCTTCATGAAGTACCTGGAAAGCCGCGGCTTCATCCCCGCCGGCAAGCAGAAGGTCTGGTGCTTCATGGGCGACGGCGAGTGCGACGAGCCCGAATCCCTCGGCGCCATCTCCCTGGCCGGCCGCGAGAAGCTGGACAACCTGATCTTCGTCATCAACTGCAACCTGCAGCGCCTCGATGGCCCGGTGCGCGGCAATGGCAAGATCATCCAGGAACTCGAAGGCGTGTTCCGCGGCGCCGAGTGGAACGTCAACAAGGTCATCTGGGGCCGCTTCTGGGACCCGCTGTTCGCCAAGGACACCGCCGGCCTGCTGCAGGCGCGCATGGACGAGGTCATCGACGGCGAATACCAGAACTACAAGGCCAAGGACGGCGCCTACGTGCGCGAGCACTTCTTCGGCGCGCGTCCGGAGCTGCTGGAGATGGTCAAGGACCTCTCCGACGACGAGATCTGGAAGCTCAACCGTGGCGGCCACGACCCCTACAAGGTCTATGCGGCCTACCACCAGGCGGTCAACCACAAGGGCCAGCCGACCGTCATCCTGGCCAAGACCATCAAGGGCTATGGCACAGGCTCCGGCGAGGCGAAGAACATCGCGCACAACGTCAAGAAGGTCGACGTCGAGAGCCTGAAGTCGTTCCGCGACAAGTTCGACATCCCGATCAAGGATGCCGACCTCGAGAACCTGCCGTTCTACCGCCCCGAGGAAGGCAGCGCCGAGGCCAAGTACCTGGCCGAGCGCCGCGCCGCCCTGGGTGGCGTGATGCCGGTGCGCCGCGAGAAGAGCTTCCAGGTCCCGGTTCCGCCGCTGGAAACCCTCAAGGCCATGCTCGACGGCTCGGGCGACCGCGAAATCTCCACCACCATGGCCTTCGTGCGGATCATCTCGCAGCTGGTCAAGGACAAGGAACTCGGCCCGCGCATCGTGCCGATCGTGCCCGACGAGGCGCGTACCTTCGGCATGGAAGGCATGTTCCGCCAGTTGGGCATCTACTCCTCCGTCGGCCAGCTGTACGAGCCGGTGGATAAGGACCAGGTGATGTTCTACCGCGAGGACAAGAAGGGCCAGATCCTCGAGGAAGGCATCAACGAGGCCGGCGCCATGTCCAGCTGGATCGCCGCGGGTACCTCGTACTCCACCCACAACCAGCCGATGCTGCCGTTCTACATCTTCTATTCGATGTTCGGCTTCCAGCGCATCGGCGACCTGGCCTGGGCCGCCGGCGACAGCCGCGCCCACGGCTTCCTGATCGGCGGCACCGCCGGCCGCACCACCCTCAACGGTGAAGGCCTGCAGCACGAGGACGGCCACAGCCACATCCTCGCCGGGACCATCCCGAACTGCCGCACCTACGATCCGACCTACGCCTACGAGCTGGCGGTGATCATCCGCGAAGGCTCGCGGCAGATGATCGAAGAGCAGCAGGACATCTTCTACTACATCACCGTGATGAACGAGAACTACGTCCAGCCGGCCATGCCCAAGGGCGCGGAGGAAGGCATCATCAAGGGCATGTACCTGCTCGACGAGGACACCAAGGGCGCGGCCCACCACGTGCAGCTGCTGGGCTCCGGCACCATCCTGCGCGAAGTGGAAGCCGCGGCGAAGATCCTCCGCGAGGACTTCGGCATCGGCGCCGACGTCTGGTCGGTGCCCAGCTTCAACGAGCTGCGCCGCGACGGCCTGGCCGTGGAGCGCTGGAACCGCCTGCACCCGGGCCAGAAGCCCAAGCAGAGCTACGTCGAGGAATGCCTGGGCGGCCGCAAGGGCCCGGTCATCGCCTCCACCGACTACATGAAGCTGTACGCCGAGCAGATCCGCCAGTGGGTCCCGAGCAAGGAGTACAAGGTCCTGGGCACCGACGGCTTCGGCCGCAGCGACAGCCGTCGCAAGCTGCGTGACTTCTTCGAGGTGGACCGCCGCTGGGTCGTGCTGGCCGCGCTGGAAGCCCTGGCCGACCGTGGTGATATCGAACCCAAGGTGGTGGCCGAGGCCATCGCCAAGTTCGGCATCAACCCCGACAAACGCAACCCGCTGGACTGCTGAGGAGACGCATTGTGAGTGAGCTGATCCGCGTACCCGACATCGGCAACGGTCAGGGTGAAGTCATCGAACTGCTGGTCAAGGTCGGCGACAAGGTCGAGGCCGACCAGAGCCTGCTGACCCTGGAATCCGACAAGGCCAGCATGGAAATCCCCTCGCCCAAGGCCGGCGTGGTGAAGAGCCTGAAGGTCAAGGTGGGCGACACCCTGAAGGAAGGCGACGAGATCCTCGAGCTGGAAGTCGAGGGTGGTGCAGCCGAGGCTCCGGCCGCGGCGCCCGCCCCGGCTGCCGAAGCGCCCAAGGCCGAGGCTCCGGCCCCGGC
>NZ_QGSL01000106.1:760232-763463 GCF_003176655.1 Pseudomonas sp. RW407
CAAACCTGACATCTTTTTGGGTTCCCGCATTCGTGGGAATCGGGAATGACGAGGGGGAGATCGGAGCACAGGCCTAAGGCTCACGAGCAAAAACCAGGCATCCCCCTCGCTCCTGCCAAGCGCGGGATGCAGGGAACCAGGCACGAAATAAATCGCGGACAACCGCCCCCGGCGGCCGTCCGCCGCTGGACTCAGGAGGTTTGCCCGTGGCTGCCGAGCAGCGCATTGCCGGCTTTCTTCTGTTTCTTCGCCATGCGTTTCTCGTGGGCCGTCTTCAGGGGCTTCTTCTTGCCTTCCTTGTGGGCGTTCAGACCTTTGCTCATGACCGTCACCTCGTGGACTGGGAAGCTTTGGCATCCCTGCGGTCGTCGTTCCGCCGGCCCGTGGAGGAGGCCGGTGCTCCTACAGCATAGACCTGCCGGGCGTTTCAGGCGTCGCCGCTCAGGCGCTCCAGTTCGCGGCGGACCATGGCCGCGTACTGCGGCGGACCCAGGCGGTAGAGCTCGCCGGCCACCCAGGCCAGCCAGCGCCCGCCCAGGGCCTGGCGCTCGGCCAGCAGCCGGCGGGCCTCGGCTTCGGCCCGGGTTGCGTTTTCGCGGTGGTAGTCGGCGCGGCTCATCCCTGGCACTGAAGTGTCTGCGGGTCGATCTCGATGCTCGCCAGCGGCTTGCCATCGCTGCCGTCGTAGTCGTGGGCGACACGGATGCCGTGCTCGCGGATGCGCTGCAGCAGCGCCGGCTGCTGGCAGGTGGCGCGCTCCAGGCGGGCGCGCTGCTCGCTCTTGAACTTGTCCAGGGCGCTGGCCTGCATGCCCTCGGCCTTCATGCTGGAGAGGCCGTAGCGGTAGTGCAGCACCTTGCTGTCGGTGTCCAGGCGCACGTTCTCCAGGCGCGTAACCTGGTCCACCTGCACCGGCAGCTGCTTGCTCTGCTGCTCGAAGAAGGCGGCCGACTCCTTGAGGAAGGTGGCTTCGTCCTCGGCCCGGGCCTGGGGTTGCAGGCTGGCGAAGGCCGCGGCGGCGAGCAGCAGGGTGGCGCCGAGGCGGCGGGCGGGGCGGAGCATCGGGATGGGCATGCGGGGTTCCTCCGGCTGTGGTTGCGCTGAAGTGTATAGGCCATTTCCTACACCTGCCCGCCCCGGGGGAAACTTCCCCTGGCCGCGCCGAGTGGCTAGGCTTGGCCGAAACGACCGAACTTGAGCCGTGCCGGCGGGTCAACCGTCGATACGGGGCCGCGCCGCGGCCGGAGTGGAGGAAGGAAACCTGGCATGCAATTCATGGATCTTCGGGGCCTGAGCCTGGGCCCCTGGCAACTGCTGAAACTGACCGTCAAGGAATTCCTCGACGACGAGATGCCCACCTACGCGGCGGCGCTGGCCTACCAGGGGCTGTTCTCGCTGTTCCCGTTCCTGCTGTTCCTCATCGCCCTGCTGGGCTTCCTGCACCTGCCGGAATTCTTCGACTGGCTGCGCGAGCAGGCCGCCTACGTGCTACCGGGCCAGGCCCTGGAGCAGGTCAACCCGATCATCGACCAGCTGCAGCAGCGCCAGGGCGGGCTGCTCTCGGTGGGGATCGTGGTCGCGCTCTGGTCGTCCTCGGCGGCGGTGCGCTCGTTGATGAATGCGCTCAACGCCGCCTACGACGTGCGCGAGATGCGCCCGGTGTGGAAGCGCGTGCCGCTGTCGCTGTTCTACACCCTGGGCCTGGCGGTGATGCTGATGCTGGTGGCCGCGCTGATGATCCTCGGGCCGCAGGTGATGGGCTGGATCGCCGAGCGGATCGGCCTGCAGGAATACGTGGTGGTGCTCTGGTCGCTGCTGCGCTGGCCGGTGGTGATCCTGCTGATGATGATGGCGGTGGCGGTGATCTACTACGCCACCCCCAACGTGAAGCAGAAGTTCCGCTTCATCACCCCCGGCTCGGTGTTGGCGGTGGTGGCCTGGGTGGCGGCGTCCCTGGCCTTCGGCTTCTACGTGAAGAACTTCGCCGACTACAACGCCATGTACGGCAGCGTCGGCGCCATCATCGTGCTGCTGCTGTACTTCTACATCTCCGCCGCGGTGCTGCTGCTGGGCGCCGAGCTCAACGCGGTGATCGAACACCACCTGCCCCACGGCAAGAACCCCGGCGAGCGCACCTTCGAACAGGCCGAGGCGCGCAGCCCCGAGGAGGGCTGAGGCTCACTGCGCCGGCTGCTGGCTCAGCAACTGCTCGACGATCTGCCCGGCGCGCTCGAAGTTCGGGTAGCCGCTCTTGGCCACGTCCAGCTCGGCGTAGGCCTTGCGGTATTCCTCGGCCTTCAGCGCGTCGGCATCCTGGCCGAGCATGGGCTGGCTGTAGACGCGGTAGAGCAGGGCGATGGCATAGGGCTGGCCGGCCTTGGCGGCGCGCTCCAGCAGGGGCAGGGCCTGGTCCGCCGGGGCCTGCTGGCGGATCTTCAGCAGCGCCTCGTAGAAGGCCACCTCGCCGCGCTGGTCGGCAGCGCGGGCATGCGCCAGCAGGTCGTTGGCGCGGGCGTAGTTGCCCGGGTCGGCCGAGGCGATCAGCAGCTTCGCCTCGAGCATGTCGTTGCGGTACAGCTGGTGCTGCTCCTCGGCGTCATGGCTGGCGCAGCCGGCCAGGTACAGCGGCAGGCCGATGACGGCCAGGCAGGAGAATGGGTGGCGCATGCCCATGAAGGTCCCTCGATGGCGAACGGGCGCGGAGTCGACGATTTTGCCGTTTCCGTGTGGGCAAGCATAGACGGGCGATGCGGCGTTCTGTAGCCGGGGGGGCGGCGCCGGGTGCCAGCGAAGCTGCAACTGCCCGGGCATGGCGCCGAAGTGTTCCTCGTAGGATGGGTTGAGCCTGGGCGAAACCCATGCGGCCATGGCGATGGGTATCGCTTCGCTCCACCCATCCTACGATGGTGTTTCGCGAGCAACTGTCCCCTCCGCACCATTCCCATGTAGGAGCGCGCCCTGCGCGCGAAATCGCGGGCAGGGCCCGCTCCTACAGGTTGCCGTGAGGCATGGCATTTCTCCCGTAGGAGCGAGCTTGCTCGCGAACCTTGGGCCTGTGCTCCGATCTCCACCCCTCGTCATTGAAAAGACGTCGGGTTTGGGTGTAGCGCGCCGCTCCGAGTGCGTTGATGTTTCTTGTTTCGCCCCCTCGGGCGAGTCACTTTTGTCAAACGGTGGAAGGCCACCCCCGCAAAAAGGAACCAAAAAGGCTTGCCCCGCATACGGGCCCGA
>NZ_QGSL01000106.1:763473-769767 GCF_003176655.1 Pseudomonas sp. RW407
CGGTCGTGGACGGGATCGCAGCCGAGTCGGAGCCCAAACCCGAGCCGGAAAGCGAAAGCGCGGCGCCCGGGGCGGCCGATCCGGTGCTGGAGGAGATCGACCTCGCCACCTTCCTCCACGAGGCGGAAAGCGACCCGAGCGCCCAGGCCCTGGAACAGGCCGACGACACCGAACCCGTGGCTGAGCCGGCGTTCGAGCCGCTGGAAGTGCACGACCAGGAACTGGTGGACATCTTCCTCGAGGAAGGCTTCGACATCCTGGAAAGCGCGGCCGGCGCGCTGCAGCGCTGGATGGGCAACGTCGACAACGGCGTCGAGCTCGAGGCCCTGCAGCGTGACCTGCATACCCTCAAGGGCGGCGCGCGCATGGCCGAGATCCGCCCCGTCGGCGACCTCGCCCACGAACTGGAATACCTCTACGAAGGCCTCTGCGGCGGGCGCCTGCGCGCCAGCGACGGGCTCTTCGCGCTGCTCCAGCGCTGCCACGACCGCCTGGCGGAAATGCTCGAGGCGGTGCAGGGCCGGCGGCCGGTGCCCGAGGGCGAGTCGCTGATCGCGGCGATCCGCGACTTCCGCGCCAACCCCGACGAACAGCTGAGCATGCCCAGCAGCGTCAGCCTGCAGCCGCTGGCCTCGACCCTGCTGGGCGGCGACGAGCCGGCGGCGGACATCATCGACATCTTCCTGGAAGAAGCCGACGACCTGCTCGAAGGCATGGAGCACGCCCTGGGCCGCTGGGACGCCGATGGCGACCACGGCGCCCTCGACGAGCTGCTGCGCATCCTCCACACCCTCAAGGGCGGCGCTAGGCTGGCCGGGCAGAACGCCCTCGGCGACCTCGCCCACGACCTCGAGGAGCACCTCACCGAAGCCCAGCGCCAGGGCGCGCCCTGGCCGGACAGCCTGCTGCTCGACGTGCAGTCGGGCTTCGACGGCCTGCAGAACGAAGTGGACCACCTGCGCCAGCAGGTCGGCGAGGCCGATGCCGCCGCGGAGAGCGCCGCAGCCGTCACGCCGCCGCCCGCCAGCGAGCCGGAGCCGGCCGAGGCGCCGCTGCCGGTCCTGGCCGCCGGCGCCATCATGGCCGTCGCCGAGCCGCCGCGCAGCGAGGCGCCCAAGGTGCTGCCCTTCGTCCAGCGCGCCCAGGAAGCCGCGCAGCAGGCCGCCGCGCGGCGCGCCCCGCAGGAGCTGGTGAAGGTCCCGGCGCCGCTGCTGGAGAACCTGGTCAACCTGGCCGGCGAAACCTCCATCTTCCGTGGCCGCGTCGAGCAACAGGTGAGCGACGTCGGCTCGACCCTCACGGAGATGGACGCCACCATCGAGCGGGTGCGCGACCAGCTGCGCCGCCTCGACACCGAGACCCAGGCGCAGATTCTCTCGCGCCACCAGGCCGACGCCGAGCGTGCCGGCTACGAGGACTTCGACCCGCTGGAAATGGACCGCTACTCGCAACTGCAGCAGCTGTCCCGCGCGCTGTTCGAGTCCGCGTCCGACCTGTTCGACCTCAAGGAAACCCTGGCCGCGAAGAACCGCGACGCCGAGACCCTGCTGCTGCAGCAGGCGCGGGTGAACACCGAGCTGCAGGAAGGCCTGATGCGCACCCGCATGGTGCCCTTCGACCGCCTGGTGCCGCGCCTGCGGCGGATCGTCCGGCAGGTCGCCGGCGAACTGGGCAAGCAGGTGGAGTTCATCGTCGGCAACGCCGAAGGGGAAATGGACCGCACCGTGCTGGAGCGTATAGTCGCGCCCCTGGAGCACATGCTGCGCAACGCCGTCGACCACGGCATCGAATCCGCCGACGCGCGCCGCGCCGCCGGCAAGCCGGAGGCCGGCAGCATCCGCCTGGAGCTGGGCCGCGAGGGTGGCGACATCCTCCTCAGCCTGGCCGACGACGGTGGCGGCATCCGCCTCGACGCGGTGCGCCGCAAGGCCGTCGAGCGCGGGCTGATGGCGGCCGATGCCGAGCTTTCCGACCATGAGGTGCTGCAGTTCATCCTCGAGGCCGGTTTCAGCACCGCCGAGAAGCTCACGCAGATTTCCGGGCGCGGCGTCGGCCTGGACGTGGTCAACGCCGAGGTCAAGCAGCTCGGCGGCTCCATGAGCATCCAGTCGGAGCCGGGCAAGGGCACCCGCTTCGCCATCCGCCTGCCCTTCACCGTGTCGGTGAACCGCGCGCTCATGGTGCTTTCCGGCGAGGACCTGTACGCCGTGCCGCTGAACACCATCGAGGGCATCGTCCGCGTCTCGCCCTACGAGCTGGAGGCCCTCTACGAGGAAGGCGGCAGGCAGGGCCATGCGCCGCACTTCGAATATGCCGGCCAGGACTACGAGCTGAAGTACCTGGGCGACCTGCTGAACAACGGCCAGCAGCCCAAGCTGGTGGGCCAGTCGCTGCCGCTGCCGGTGATCCTGGTGCGCTCCGCGGAACATGCCGTGGCGGTGCAGGTGGATGCCCTGGCCGGCTCCCGCGAGATCGTGGTGAAGAGCCTGGGCGCGCAGTTCGCCGGGGTCAGCGGCATTTCCGGCGCGACCATCCTCGGCGACGGCCGCGTGGTGGTGATCCTCGACCTGCTGGCGACCATCCGCGCCCGCCTGGCCAGCCTCGCCCTGCATGCCCAGCCGCGCCGCGCGCTGCCCAGCGCGCCGCAGGCGGACAGCGAGCAGCAGCGCCCGACCCTGGTCATGGTGGTGGACGACTCGGTCACCGTGCGCAAGGTCACCAGCCGCCTGCTGGAGCGCAACGGCATGAACGTGCTGACCGCCAAGGACGGTGTCGACGCCATCGCCCAGCTGCAGGAACACAAGCCCGACATCATGCTGCTGGACATCGAGATGCCGCGCATGGACGGCTTCGAGGTGGCCACCCTGGTGCGCCACGACGAACGCCTGAAGGACCTGCCGATCATCATGATCACCTCGCGTACCGGCGAGAAGCACCGCGAGCGGGCCCTGGCCATCGGCGTCAACCGCTACCTGGGCAAGCCCTACCAGGAATCCGAGCTGCTCGACAGCATCCAGGCACTGGTGAATGCCCATGCCTGAGCAGAGTGGCGCAAGGATCGCGATCATCGCCGACACCTCGCTGCAGCGCCACGTGCTGCAGCAGGCCCTGGCCGGGCATGGCTACCAGGTGGTGCTCAATGCCGACCCCGGGCGCCTGGACGAGGCCCAGCTGGCCGCCTGCGAGACCGACCTGTGGCTGGTCGACCTGGCCCAGCAGGAAGACACGCCGCTGCTGGACAACCTGCTGGAACAGGCGCAGGTGCCGGTGCTGTTCGGCGAGGGCCATGCCCCCGAGCGGCTTTCCGAGCACTACCCGCGCTGGGAACGGCGCCTGGTGGGCAAGCTGCGGCGCCTGGTGGGCGACCCCAGCGCCAACGTCGGCCAGAGCCTGGAGGCGCTGCTGAGCGAGGCCCAGCGGCCCAGCCGCATCGCCCTGCCCGACGGGCTGGCGGCTTCGCCGCTGCAGGTGGGCGAGCCGGCGCGCCAGGTCTGGCTGCTGGCCGCGTCCCTGGGCGGCCCGGCGGCGGTCAAGGCGTTCCTCGATGCGCTGCCGGGCGGCCTGCCGCTGGCCTTCCTCTATGCCCAGCACATCGCCCCCTCGTTCGAGCAGAGCCTGCCGCAGGCGGTGGGGCGGCATAGCCAGTGGCGCGTCAACCTCGCCCGCGACGCCGACTGGCTGCGCTGCGGCGAAGTGGTCGTGGTGCCGGTGCAGCACGAGCTGGGTTTCGTCGACGACGGCCGGATGCGCCTGGGCCAGCGGGCCTGGCCGGAGCCCTACAGCCCGTCCATCGACCAGATGATGCTCAACCTCGCCCAGCAGTTCGGCAGCCGCTGCGGGGTGATAGTCTTCAGCGGCATGTGCAGCGACGGCAGCGCCGCGGCGGCCTACGTGCGCCGCCAGGGCGCCGAGATCTGGACGCAGCGCGCGGACGGCTGCGCCTGCTCGAGCATGCCCGACAGCCTGCGCGAGGGCGGCTACAGTACCTTCTCGGCCGACCCGCGCGAGCTCGCCGCGGCGCTGGTCGAACACCTGGCCGCGCAGTGTGCGGCCACTGGAGTGGAGTCATGAGTGATCTTTCCCTGCCGCAGGAAGCCCCTGTGAACGGCACCCCGGCCAACCTCGGCGACGACGAGGCACCCGCCAGCCTGACCGGGCTGCTGGTGCCCCTGGCCGACCGCACCCTGCTGCTGCCCAACGTGGCCGTGGCCGAACTGATCGCCTACCGCGCGCCCCAGGCGCAGCCGGGCCTGCCGGCCTGGTACCTGGGCCAGGTGGCCTGGCGCGACCTGCGCCTGCCGCTGCTGTCCTTCGAGGCGGCGTCCGGCGGCTCGGCCCAGGCCGGCCCGGGGACGCGGGTCATCGTCCTCAACGCCCTGGGCGGCCGCCCCCACGTGAAGTTCCTGGCGCTGCTGGCCCAGGGCATCCCGCGTTCGCTCAAGGTCGGCCCCGAGCTGCCTCGCGCAGAAGCCGAACTGGCACCGCTGGAGCTGGCGGCGGTGAGCGTCGGCGACGAGCTGGTGCGCATCCCCGACCTGGTGGCGCTGGAGCAGAAGCTCGCCGATGCCGGGCTGATCTGAGGCCCGGCCATGGCGCTGCGTCACGCCTGGCTGGGCGACGGCTTCGAAGTGGCCAGCGCGGCCCTGAGCGGGCACCGCTTCGACAAGCACAGCCACGACGAATTCGTCATCAGCGCCAACCTCTGCGGCAGCGAGGACATCTGGCTGGACGGCCGTAGCCTCCAGGCCAGTGCCGGCGACATCACCCTCTACAACCCGGGGCAGATCCAGGGCGGCGGCGGCGCCGACGGCCAGCCCTGGCGCTTCGTCAGCCTCTACCTGCCGGAAGCCGTGCTGGCCGCGAGCCTCGGCCTGCAACGCCTGGCCTTCGAGCGGCCGCTGCTGGCGCACCCGCAGCTGGCGGTGGAGCTGGCCCGTGCGGTGGAGCTGGCCCTGTCCGGCGACGCCTTCCTGCGCGAGCGCGGCGAGGAGTGCCTGACCCTGGTGCTGGCCGAGCTGGCGCGGCACGCGGGGACCCGGCCGCCGGAGACGGCGGCCCTTGGCCGGCGCCCGGTGGAGCGCCTGCAGGAACTGCTCGCCGCCAACCTCGCCGAACCCTTGAGCCTGGAAGCCATGGCGGAGCAGGTGCAGGTCTCCAGGTTCCACCTGCTGCGGGCCTTCAAGCAGCACACCGGGATGAGCCCGCGGCAGTGGGCCATGCAGCTGCGCACCCGGCGCGCCCTGGCGCTGCTGCGGGCGGGCGTCGCCGTGGGCGATACCGCCCATGCCCTGGGCTTCGCCGACCAGAGCCACCTGACCCGCCACTTCCGCAGCGCCTACGGCGTCAGCCCCGGCCGCTACCAGCGCACGCTGCGCGGCTGAAGCAGCGCAATCCGGTTCAAGTTTTTCCGCCATCGCCCGGGGAGAATGGGCGCATTCCCGCTTTCCGGAGTCCCGCCCCATGCTCGCCATCTTTCTCGCCGCCCTGCTGTTCGGCTTCGCCTTCAATGTCTCGCCCGGGGCAGTGTTCAGCGAAACCCTGCGCCGCGGCCTGACCGGCGGCTTCCGCCCGGCGCTGCTGGTACAGCTCGGTTCGCTGATCGGCGACGCGGTCTGGGCACTGCTGGGGTTGACCGGCCTGGCCCTGCTGCTGGCCCACGAACAGGTGCGCGTGCCCCTGACGCTGGCCTGTGCGGCCTACCTGGCCTGGCTCGGCATCCAGGGCCTGCGCGACGCCTGGCGCCCGCCGCTGGACGACCTGGAGGCGGCCACCAGCGCCGGCAACGCCTTCGCCTCCGGGGCTGCCATCTCGCTGTCCAACCCGAAGAACGTGGTCTACTGGGGCGCGCTGGGCAGCGCCCTGGCCGGCATCGTCGAAGGCGCCCCGAGCCAGTCGCAGTCGCTGGTGTTCTTCGCCGGCTTCATGCTCTCGTCGCTGATCTGGTGCTTCCTCTGCGCCGGCCTGGTGGACTGGCTGCGGCGCAACACCTCGCTGTTCTGGCACCGCGTCAGCTACGCCGGCTGCGGCGTGCTGCTGCTCGGCCTGGCCGGCCTGGCGCTGCGCGGGCTCTGAGGCGCGCAGGCGCGCGCCTTGCGCGCGAATCGCGGACGGAGTCCGCTCCTACAGGTCGCCGTGAGGCATGGCATTCCCCCGTTTCCGCGATAGCCGGGCGTTCCGGCGCGATTCGCGGATGAGATCCGCTCCTATGTATGGACTCACCCCCACCGTCAACCCGCTTTTGAACAGAGGAACCCGATTGCATCTATGTATTAGGCCTGTTCGAGGAAGCCACGT
>NZ_QGSL01000106.1:769777-771217 GCF_003176655.1 Pseudomonas sp. RW407
TCGGCGGCCAGCTCAGCCACACCAAGGGCCGCAACTCCACCGACTGGCGCAGCATGTCCATCGCCGGCGCCAACGGCAGCACCGCCAGCTCCCGCGACAGCAACAAGTTCTACTTCGCCGGCGGCGACTACAAGGCCACCAAGGACCTGACGCTGCAGTACTACTACGGCCAGCTGACCGACTTCTACCAGCAGCACTTCCTCGGCCTGACGCACAACTGGGCGATCGGCCCGGGCACCCTGAAGACCGACCTGCGGGTGTTCATCAGCGATTCCGACGGCAAGAACGGCAGCACCGCCGGGCGCAAGGACGGCTACGTCAGCAGCGGCTACTACGGCAGCGGCGTGACCAAGGGCGAGGTGGACAACAACGTCTACAGCGGCCTGCTCACCTACAGCCTCGGCGGCCACAGCCTCGGCGCCGGCTACCAGGTGCTCACCGGCGACAGCGACTTCCCCTACCTGAACCGCGGCGATGGCGAAGGCACCAGCACCTACCTGCACACCGACGCCCAGCTGCTGAAGTTCAACCACGCCGGCGAGCGCACCTGGATTGGCCGCTACGCCTACGACTTCGCCAAGCTCGGCGTGCCGGGCCTGACCTTCAGCGTGCTCTACCTCAACGCCGACGACATCAGGACCGGCCGCGGCGACCAGGGCGAGTGGGAGCGCGACATCGCCGTGGGCTACGTGGTCCCCGAAGGCACCTTCAAGGGCCTGGGCCTGGCCTGGAAGAACGCCACCATGCGCAGCGGCCTGCCGGTCAGCGGCTCGGGCACGGCGACGCAGCGGGACCAGGACGAGAACCGGTTGATCCTGAGCTATACCCTGCCGCTGTTCTAACAGCCATCGGCGGGCATCGGTACCCGGGCCAACGGCGGATAACCGCGAACGGTTATTCGCCCTACGAGTTTGCCGGCTAACTCTGCGTTATCCGACAGCTCGGGACAGCCCCCTCTCCCTTCAGGGAGAGGGTTGGGGAGAGGGGACGGATTTCGCTCTGGCACCTCTGCCAACCCTGACGCCGCACCCCCTCCCTAACCCTCCCCCGCAAGCGGGAGAGGGGACCGTTCGGCGTGAGGCGGAACCACGAAGCTCCCGGGCTCCCCGTAAGGTGCATAACGCCTACGGCGTTATCCGCCAGATCGCGGACAGAGTCCGCTCCTACGGTTCCAGGAAGCACGGACGTAGGAGCAACTGTCTATTGGGTTTGGGTGTGGCGCGCCGCTCCGAGTGCGTTGATGTTTCTTGTTTCGCCCCCTCGGGCGAGTCACTTTGGCAATCGCCCCAAAGTAACCAAAACGCTTGCCCCGACATACGGGCCCGATGGAGCCGGGCTACCTTCACGAATTCCCCCGCCACGGAGGCCCGCCCCGACAACACGTCCCTGTGCTGATCGGGGCTCTCGCGACATCCATGTCGCATGACCTCCTGAGCGCCG
>NZ_QGSL01000106.1:771227-771985 GCF_003176655.1 Pseudomonas sp. RW407
GGAAGAAGGTGTGCACCCGCTCGTCGCAGGTCTGGGTGATGTCCCACTCGGCGATGGCGTCCTTCATCGAAGGGCTGTGCACGGTCGGCACCTCGGTGTGCAGCAGGCCGCCGCGGGCCAGTTCGCCGAGGATGGAGAAGATGCCGCCGGCGCGGTGCACGTCTTCCAGGTGGTACTTCTGGATGTTCGGCGCCACCTTGCACAGCTGCGGCACCTTGCGCGACAGGCGGTCGATGTCGCGCAGGTCGAAGGGCACCGCGCCTTCCTGGGCGGCGGCCAGCAGGTGCAGGATGGTGTTGGTCGAGCCGCCCATGGCGATGTCCAGGCTCATGGCGTTCTCGAAGGCGAGCACGTTGGCGATGCTGCGCGGCAGCACCGAGGTGTCGCCTTCGCCGTAGTAGCGCTGGCACAGCTCCACGGCCAGGCGCCCGGCGCGCAGGAACAGCTGCTCGCGGTCGGCGTGGGTGGCCAGGGTGGTGCCGTTGCCCGGCAGGGCCAGGCCCAGGGCCTCCACCAGGCAGTTCATCGAGTTGGCGGTGAACATGCCGGAGCAGGAACCGCAGGTGGGGCAGGCGCTGCGCTCGTACTCGGCGACCTTCTCGTCGGAGCAGCTGTCGTCGGCGGCCGCGACCATGGCGTCGATCAGGTCCAGGCCGTGGTTGGCCAGCTTGGTCTTGCCGGCTTCCATCGGCCCGCCGGAGACGAACACCACCGGGATGTTCAGGCGCAGGGCGGCCATCAGCATGCCGGGGGTGATC
>NZ_QGSL01000106.1:771995-774864 GCF_003176655.1 Pseudomonas sp. RW407
GCTTCCTTGGCCTCCAGGGCCGACGGGCCGGCGGCCAGTTCGCGGTCCAGTTGCGCGGAGTCCAGCTGCTTGCACCACTTGGCGACCACCACGGTGGCCACGCCGTTGCCCACCAAGTTGGTCAGGGCGCGGGCCTCGGACATGAAGCGGTCGATACCGAGGATCAGCGCCAGGCCGGCGACCGGCAGGTGGCCCACGGCGGACAGGGTGGCGGCCAGGACGATGAAGCCCGAACCGGTGACGCCGGCAGCGCCCTTGGAAGCGATCAGCAGCACCAGCAGCAGGGTCAGCTGGTGGGTGATGTCCATCGGGGTGTCGGTGGCCTGGGCGATGAACACCGCGGCCATGGTCAGGTAGATGGAGGTGCCGTCGAGGTTGAAGGAATAGCCGGTGGGGATCACCAGGCCGACCACGCTCTTGTCGCAACCCAGCTTCTCCATCTTGGCGATCATGCGCGGCAGCGCCGATTCCGAGGAGGAGGTGCCGAGGACGATCAGCAGCTCTTCGCGGATGTACTTGATGAACTTCAGGATGTTGAAGCCATGGGCGCGGGCGATGCCGCCCAGGACGACGAGCACGAACAGCAGGCAGGTGATGTAGAAGCACGCCATCAACTGGCCCAGTTGCACCAGCGAACCCACGCCGTAGGCGCCGATGGTGAAGGCCATGGCGCCGAAGGCGCCGATGGGGGCGACCTTCATGATCACGTTGATGATGTTGAACATCACCTGGGTGAAGCGCTCGATGAACTGGAAGATCGGCTGGCCATAGCTGCCCAGGCGATGCAGGGCGTAGCCGAACAGTACGGAGAAGAACAGCACCTGGAGGATGTCACCGTTGGCGAAGGCGCCGACCACGGTATTGGGGATGATGTTCATCAGGAAGTCGACGGTGCTCTGCTTCGCGCCGGCGGCGGCGTAGGCGGCGATCTTGCTGGTGTCCAGGCTGGCCGGGTCGACGTGCATGCCGGCGCCGGGCTGGACCACGTTGACCACCACGAGGCCGATGATCAGCGCGACGGTGGAGACGATCTCGAAGTACAGCAGGGCCATGCCGCCGGTCTTGCCTACCGCCTTCATGCTCTGCATGCCGGCGATGCCGGTGACCACGGTGCAGAAGATGATGGGCGCGATGGCCATCTTGATCAGTTTGACGAAGCCATCGCCCAGGGGCTTCATCAGCACGGCAGTCTGCGGGTAGTAGTGGCCCAGGGCGATGCCGATAGCGATGGCGATCAGCACCTGCACGTACAGGCTCTTGTAGAAGGGTTGCTTGGTCATTGCGGCAGGGTCCTCTTGAGCTGGCGGCCCGCCTTCCTGGCGGCGGCGCGTTGCCCGAAGCGTTATCTCCCTTCTGTGGGAGAATTTGTTTTCGTCCTGCCCGTCGGCAGGCCTTGGAACCCTATTGGCAAGCCCTGTGCCAAATCGCCACTTCTTGAATTTTACTTTATTTTCAATGAGTTATAAAAATACACAGTGACCGGGCGGACTGGTCGATGGCGGAAACCCGCCAGGCCCGCGGCGGGTTTCCCGCCACTTGGCGGGTATCCGCCAGGGCCCCGGGTGCCTTAGATTTGCCCCACGGCCGCCGCGAAGCGGCGCCCGGCACACACGCAGCAGAACAAGGAAAACCCATGCGTGAACGCACCATCGCCAGCCATTTCGTCCGCGCCGCCCTGCGCGGCGCCCAGCGCCAGGGCCGCGACATCCTGCCCCTGCTGCGCGCCGCCGGCATCCAGCCGGCGCTGCTCGAGGAGCCGCGGGCGCGGGTCTCGCCGGAGCAGTTCGGCCGGCTGATCCAGGTGGTCTGGGAGGACCTCGACGACGAGTACATGGGCTTCGGCGAGGTGCGCAGCAAGCGCGGCACCTTCGCCATGATGTGCCACGCCATCATCCAGTGCCGCACCCTGGAGAAGGCCCTGGGCCGCGGCGCGCTCTTCTACGACCTGTTCCCCGCCGCCCCGCGCATCGAACTGCGCCGCGACGGCGAGCGCGCCGAGCTGGTGCTCGACCACAGCCTGCTGCAGGACCCGGAGCACTTCCTCACCGAGAGCCTGCTGGTGATCTGGCACCGCCTGGGCAGCTGGCTGATCGGCCAGCGCATCCGCCTGGAAGAAGCCCGCTTCGCCTACCCGCAGCCGGCCCACGCCGCCGAGTACGACCTGCTGTTCCCCTGCCCGCGGCGCTTCGACGCCGACAGCACCGGGCTGAGCTTCCAGGCGCGCTACCTGGACATGCCGCTGCTGCAGGACGAGCGCAGCCTCAAGCACTTCCTCAAGGACTCCCCGGCCGACCTGCTGGCCCGCCCGGACGGCGGCGACAGCCTGACCAGCCAGATCCGCCGCCTGCTCGGCCGCGACTGCCGGCGCTGGCCGGACCTGGAAAGCGTGGCGCAGCAACTGCACATGAGCCCGCAGACGCTGCGCCGCCACCTGCGCGAGGAAGGCCCGAACTTCCAGGAACTCAAGGACCAGCTGCGCCGCGACCTGGCCATCTACCACCTGGGCCGCGACGAGCTGTCGATCCAGGACATCGCAGACCAGCTCGGCTTCTCCGAGCCCTCGGCGTTCCACCGGGCGTTCAAGAAATGGACCGGGCTGACGCCGGGGGCGTACCGGGCGCAGCAGGGGGAGTGAAGGGCCTGGCGGGCGATGGGTATCGCTGCCTGCGACGGCGTTTTCCTGCCCCCGTAGGAGCGGACCTTGTCCGCGATAGCCGGAACCACCGGCGCGATTCGCGGATGAGATCCGCTCCTACGCCGCCCCACCCACGCCATTCCCATGTAGGAGCGCGCCCTGCGCGCGATTTCGCGGGCAGGGCCCGCTCCTACAGGTTGCCGGGAAACACGGTATTTCTCCCCCGTAGGAGCG
>NZ_QGSL01000106.1:774874-845301 GCF_003176655.1 Pseudomonas sp. RW407
CTTTTTTTTGAACCCTCGGACAAGTCCTCAAGTCCCCAGTAGTACCTGGCAACCACGGGATAACGCCGCAGCGCAGGGCTGCGAACGGCCAGGCCGGGCATCGCCCGCTGAGAATCCGTGTTCCCCAGACGAGAGGACTCGACCAATGGAACTGAAAGCATACCAACCCCGCCTCGCCTTCCTGCGCACGGGCCTGCTGATCGGCGCCAGCGCCCTGGTCCTGGCCGGCTGCGCCGGCAACCCGCCGAGCGAGCAGATGGCGGTCACCGAGTCGGCGGTCAACGCCGCGGTCAGCGCCGGCGGCCCGCAGTACGCGCCGGTGGAGACGAAATCCGCCCAGGACAAGCTCGCCCAGGCGCGCATCGCCCTCAACGACAAGGAGTACGAGCAGGCCAGGCGCCTGGCCCAGCAGGCCGAGTGGGACGCCCGCGTGGCCGAGCGCAAGTCGCAGGCGGTCAAGGCGCAGAACGCCGTCAAGGACGCCCAGCAGGGCGTGATGGAAATCCGCGAGGAAGGGCTGCAGAAGCTCCAGCAGCCACAGCAGTAGGCGCCCTTCCCCATTCCCCCCTCCGGATCATTAAGGACGACAGCCATGCGTAAACTCATCGCCCTCCCCGCCCTCTCCAGCCTGGCGCTGCTGCTGGCCGCCTGCGCCCACGAGCCCAACGCCAACCTGGAGAAGGCCCGCAGCGACTATTCCGCCCTGCAGGCGCAACCCCAGGCCACCCAGCTCGCGGCCCTGGAAACCAAGGACGCCGGCGACTGGCTGAGCAAGGCCGACAAGGCCTACCGCGACGGCGAGAAGCAGCAGGACGTGGACCAGCTGGCCTACCTGACGCAGCAGCGCATCAACCTGGCCAACCAGACCATCGCCCTGAAGACCGCCGAAGGGCAGTTGCAGAACACCGCGGCGCAACGCACCCAGGCCCGCCTGGACGTGCGCACCCAGCAGCTCAAGGACCTGCAGGCCAGGCAGACCCAGCGCGGCACCCTGGTGACCTTCGGCGACGTGCTCTTCGACCTCGACCGCGCCGACCTCAAGCCCGAGGCCAGCCACAACATCCAGCAACTGGCCAGCTACCTGCAGCAGAACCCCGAGCGCAAGGTACTGGTCGAGGGCTACACCGACAGCAGCGGCTCGGCCGGCTACAACCAGAGCCTGTCCGAGCGCCGCGCCGACTCGGTGCGCATGGCCCTGCTGGCCCAGGGCGTGGACCCGGCCCGGGTGACCACCCGCGGCTACGGCAAGGACTACCCGGTGGCGAGCAACGCCAGCTCCTCCGGCCGCGCACAGAACCGCCGGGTGGAAGTGACCATCTCCAACGACGCCAAGCCGGTGGTGCCGCGCTCGTCGGTGGATAGCGATTACTGACGCGGCTCTCCATGTAGGAGCGCGCCCTGCGCGCGATTCGCGGGCAGGGCCCGCTCCTACAGGTTACCGTGCAGCACATATCCCACCGTAGGAGCGGACCTTGTCCGCGATAGCCGGAACCACCGGCGCGCTTCGCGGATAAGATCCGCTCCTACACCGCCCCACCCACACCATTCCCATGTAGGAGCGCGCCCTGCGCGCGAATCGCGGGCAGGGCCCGCTCCTACATTGCCTGCCGGCGAGCATGGCTTTTCGTAGGAGCGAGCTTGCTCGCGAACCGCATGGCCCCGCGTTTATTCGCGAGCAAGCTCGCTCCTACGAAGAGCACCTCGGCGCAGTCGGCGCCTACGCACCACCCCGCAGCAGGCGCCGGTAGAGTTCAGCCATGTCCTCGGCGAAGGGCACCAGCAGCAGGCGTTGCAGGCTGCTGCCGGCGGGGCGCAGGCGGCGCAGTTCGCCGATGGCGATGCCGGCCGCCGCTTCCAGGGGATAGCCGTAGATGCCGCAGCTGATCGCCGGAAAGGCGATGCCTTCCAGCCCATGCGCTTCCGCCAGCGCCAGGCTGTTGCGGTAGCAGGCGGCGAGCAGCTCCGGCTCGCCGTGCCCGCCGCCGCGCCAGACCGGGCCGACGGTGTGGATGACGTGGGCGGCCGGCAGGCGGAAACCGGGGGTGATCTTCGCCTCGCCGGTCTCGCAGCCGCCCAGGGTGCGGCAATAAGCCACCAGCTCCGGGCCGGCGGCGCGGTGGATGGCGCCGTCCACGCCCCCGCCGCCGAGCAGCGAGGCGTTGGCGGCGTTGACGATGGCGTCGATGCGCAGGGTGGTGATGTCGCCCTGCCAGATGTGGATTTCGGGGTTGCTCATGGTCGCGCCCTCCGGGTTGCTCCCAGCCTAGCCCCGAACGCTGCCGTCAGTGCACCTGCTGCGGGGTTTCCTGGCCGGCGCAGCGCACGGCGTGCTTCTTGTTGTCCACCAGCACGCCGGAGAGGCCCTTCTGGGCGGTGTCGAACAGTACCAGCACGCCGTCGATGCATTGCGCGACCTGGGTGGCCGGCTCCAGGGACAGCTTCACGTCCTCCCCGGGGATGCTCTTGAGCATGGTGAACTCGGCCAGTAGCAGGGCGTCCTGCTCCTTGGCGAAGTGCAGGTAACCGTAGTACCAGAGGGTGCCGACACTGACGATGATGCTGCCGATGGCGGTGAGGATGTACGGGATCATATTGCGGTCGGTGCTGGTGGTCATGGCTTGCCCTGGGACTGGCTGGCCGGCTCGGCCGGCGGATCGGTGTTGGGGACTTCGGCCAGGCGGCGCAGGCCGCTGAAATGCTGCGGGTCATCGAGGAAGCGCAGCATCACTTCGCGCCAGGTCGGTTCGCCGAAGGTTTCCACGTGCCCGCCACGGGTCAGCTGGAAGACTTTCGGCGGCCGCGCCGCCTTGTACAGGCTCAGGCCGTTGTCCAGGGGCACGATGGTATCGTCGATGCTGTGAAAGAACAGCACGGGTGCGCCAGAAAGTCGCGGCATGGCGCGGATGGCGCTGTCGCCGTCGGGCACCAGCCAGGACAGCGGCACCTGCAGCGGCCAGGTCAGCCAGGCGGTGCCCAGGGTGTAGCGGGCCACCTCGCGGTAGCTGGCCGGCACGCCGTCGAGCACCACCGCCTTGAGCTGCTTCACCCGTTCGGGATGCTGCGCCAGGTAGTGCACACCCATGGCGCCGCCCAGGCTCTGGCCGAGCAGGACCAGCGGCTTGCCCTGGGCTTCCGGGGCCTTGTCCAGCCAGGCGAAGGCCGCGTCTATGTCGCGGTAGACATCGGGCAGGCGCGGCTCGCCCTGGGAATGGCCATAGCCGCGGTAGTCGATCATCAGCACCTGGTAGCCCTGCTCCGGCAGCCAGAAGGTGCCGCCCAGGTGCCAGGCCATGTTGCCGCCGTTGCCATGCAGGTGCAGCACCGTGCCCTTCACCGGCACGCCCGGCTTGGCCGGCAGCCACCAGCCGGCGAGCTTCACGCCGTCGGCGGTGGTCAGGGTGACGTCGCGGTATTCCAGCTTGGCCCGCTGCGGGGTGATGGCCACGTCGGGGCTGGGGTAGAACAGCAGCGAGCTGCAGCCGCCGAGCAGAAGCAGCAGGGACAGCGCGGCGGCCTTGAAGCGGTGGGTCATGGTCGGATCATCCTTGGGGCCGGGAACGCACGGCTTTTCGTAGGAGCGAGCTTGCTCGCGAATGGGCCCCGCTGCGGAGTCGGTTCGCGAGCAAGCTCGCTCCTACGAAGGGCATTTCGGCGCGGTCCCTAGAGGATATTCGCGTAGTCCGCCTCGATGCGGTCCAGGCTCAGGTGGTTGAGGAAGTTGGAGAAGCACATCCAGGCCGACAGCGCGTTGAGGTCGCGGAACTGCGGCGGCAGGTACTTCGGCGGCACCACCAGGCCCTCGTCGACCAGTTGGCGCAGGGTGCGCATGTCTTCCAGGGTGGCCTTGCCGCAGAACAGCAGCGGGATCTGCTCCAGCTTGCCCTTGCGCACGGCGAGCTGGATGTAGTTGTAGATGAGGATGAAGCCCTTCAGGTACGACAGGTCTTTGGTGAACGGCAGCCCGGCCGGGGTCGAGCCGCGGAACACCCGGCTGGCGTTCTGGTAGCTGCTTTCCTGGCTGTAGCCCTGCTCGCGGTAGAAGTGGAACACCTCGAGGAAGTTCGCGCCCTCCTCGGCCATGTGGATGGCGCGGGTGCGGTTGGTGAGCTTGCGCAGGCGCGTGGGGTAGGAGGCGAAGGCGATCACCTCCATGAGGATGGCCAGGCCTTCCTGGGTCACGGTGGAGGACGGCGGGCCCTTGGCCAGGAAGGTGCAGATCGGCTGGTTCTGCCCGTTCAGGGTGGTGCCCACGTGCACCAGGCCCTCGTGGACCTCCAGGGCGCGCACGTCGCGCTCGTTGAACATGGCGTCCGCCCGCACCTTGATGTAGTCGGCGCCGGCCGCGGCGTCGGCGACTATGCCGTCGGACTCGAACACGCGGATGGTGTCCTCGGCCTCGCCGAAGGTCTTGTTCAGGCGCTCCTGCAGCATGGCCACCGCTTCCTTGGCGGTGAGGGTCTTGGGCTCGTCCTTGAGGTCGCCGCGGTCGGCGATGTTGTTCAGGTAGTCCGAGAGCATCAGGCCGAGGTCGGCCAGGGTCGGGTCGCCGGCGTGGAAGGCGTCGGAGGCCGAGCCGTAGAGCTCCTGGGAGATCAGCCCGAAGTCCTGGGTGCCGCGCGCCTCGAGCATGCGGATGACCATGCGGTACTCGCGGCACATGCGCCGCATGATCTGCCCCACCGGGTTGAACTGGCCGAGCTGGCGGGTGATGTCGCGCTCCAGGTTCTGGAATTCCTGCTTCTTGGCATCGCCGTCGAAGGCCAGCGGGCGGCCGTCGTAGTAGCCGCGGTCGACCTTGGGCGCATGCTTGCCGCGGCCCTTGAGGAAGTCCGCGCGCACGCTGTCGTCCCACTTGATGGCGTCGAGCACGCGGATCGGCGTCTGCGCCTCCACCAGGCGGTCGGACAGGCCGCGGATGATCTGCTGGTACTCGCTGGGCGTGGCCTTCTTGCGCCGCAGGTTCATGGGCGTTCTCCCGGAGTCACTCGCTGGAAGCGTAGCGCTTCGCTGAAGACTTCGGCGTTGGCGGGGTCGTCCAGGTAGGCCAGGACGTCGCCCAGGGGGCTGGCCACCAGGGCGCCGGCGCCCTGCTCGCTGTCCACCTTCTGGCCCTGCAGGGTGCCCTTGGCCATGGCCTGGAGGACCTGCTCGACGTCCAGCGAGTAGACCACCAGCTCGTCCTTGTCGGTGATCTCGAAGCCGGCCAGCACGTAGTTGCCGCCCTGGCTCTTGGGCAGCCCGGCGGACAGGTACCAGCGCTGGCCGTGGTGGGCCACGGTGAAGGGCAGGTCTTCGGCGCTATCGGTGTTGCCGCTGTCGTCGTAGTAGCTGAAGGCGCGGTACAGGCCCTCGCCGGTGCGGCTGATCTCGAGGAACTGTTCCTCGCCGTACTCGTCGATCCGCGACCACTGGCCGAGCAACTGCGTGGGCGCGGCCTCCTTCGCCGGGATCGGCTCCTTGAAGGTCACCAGGCAGCCGCCGAGCAGGAGGATGCTCAACAGCAGCAAGGCGCGCCAGGCTTTCATCGAAGTCTCCTCAGGGGCCGCGGGCGGCACGCCATATGGGGTCGTCGGCGGGCTCAGAGGCCCAGCACCAGGTACAGGTAGCGGGTCAGGATGGCGCGCATCTCCACGGTGTCCAGGTGCTCCACGCCATCCAGCAGGCCCTGATACTCCATCTGCAGGATGATGGCCGTCAACACCTTGGCGTCCTGTTCCGGCTGCTGCGAGCCGAGCACCTCGAAGAAGTGCACCACGCCCAGGGAGAGAATGCGCCTGTGGCTCTGCGCCAGCTGTTCCAGGCGCGGGTTGAGCAGCGCCTCCTGGCGGAACGCCTGCTCGGCCAGCAGGTGCTCGCGGCGCTCGGTGAGCTGCACGCGCACGTACTGGATGGCCAGCTCGGCGATGCGGTCGGCCAGCTCGCGGCGCGCCTCGGGGCTGCCGGTGAGGCCGGCGGCCAGGGCCTGCAGGTCGCCCTCGACGCTGGCCCAGAAGGCCGACAGGGCCTCGGCGCTGCGTTCGACGAAGAGCGCGAAGGTGTCGGTGATGAGGTCGTCGATGTCCTTGAAGTAATAGGTGGTGGCCGACAGCGGCACGTCCGCCTCGGCCGCCACCGCCCGGTGGCGCACGGCCCGCACGCCCTCGCGGACGATGATGCGCATGGCCGCGTCGAGGATCGCCTGGCGGCGCTGCTCGCTGCCCTGGCGGGCGGCCTTGCGGCCCTGGTACCGGACACTCTCGGCCACCGCGCTGGCGGCCTGGGCGGCGCTGTCTCTGGGAACTGCTCGGGGCACGGTGTTTCCTCCGCTCGCGGGCGATGGCGCATTGTTCGGGCTTTTGCGCGGGGAATCAATCGGGGCGGGGTGCGTCCCGGGTATGTGGGTGTATGAGGTGGCCTCCGCGCCCTCTCCCCAGCCCTCTCCCTGAAGGGAGAGGGGGCTAGTCCGTGCCGGCTGAAAGCAAGGCTTCAGCCGGATGCCGCAACATCTGGCGAACTCCAGAGCATCCAAGCACACCGAAAGGTCCCTCTCTCTCGGGCGGTGTGCCTCCCGGGTATGTGGGTGCATGAGGTTGCCCCGGAACCCTCTCCCCAGCCCTCGCCTGCGCGTCCCGCCCAGAAGGGAGAGGGGGCTTGTCCGTGCCGAGAGGAGGAGTGGTTTCAGTCGGCAGCCTCTGTGCTAGCCGGCTAACGCCGAAACACCCGAACACTCCGAACGGTCCCCTCTCCCTTCAGGGAGAGGGTTAGGGAGAGGGCGCTCTCAAACCCAGCGCCCAAATCCCCGGCAAGCACCGTTCGCGAGCAAGCTCGCTCCGACGAAAAGCCCACAGACACGAAAAAGCCGCCCTAAGGCGGCTTCTTCTATTGTTCCGGCGCTTACGCCTGCGGGCGCATGTGCGGGAACAGGATCACGTCGCGGATCGACGGCGAGTTGGTCAGCAGCATCACCAGGCGGTCGATGCCGATGCCTTCGCCGGCGGTGGGCGGCATGCCGTATTCCAGGGCGTTGATGAAGTCGGCGTCGTAGTGCATCGCCTCGTCGTCACCGGCGTCCTTCTCCTTGACCTGCAGCATGAAGCGCTCGGCCTGGTCCTCGGCGTCGTTCAGCTCGGAGTAGGCGTTGGCGATCTCGCGGCCACCGATGAACAGCTCGAAGCGGTCGGTGACGCTCGGGTCCTGGTCGTTGCGGCGGGCCAGCGGGGAGACCTCGAAGGGGTACTGGGTGATGAAGTGCGGCTGTTCCAGCTTGTGCTCCACCAGCTCCTCGAAAATCATCACCTGCAGCTTGCCCAGGCCTTCGTGGCCGAGGACCTTGGCGCCGGCCTGCTTGGCGATCGCGCGGGCCTTGTCGACGTCCTGCAGGTCAGCCGCGGTGATGTCCGGGTTGTACTTGAGGATGGCGTCGAACACCGACAGGCGGGCGAACGGCTCGCCGAAGTGGAAGACCTTGTCGCCGTAGGGCACGTCGGTGGTGCCGAGCACCGCCTGGGCCAGCTCGCGGAACAGTTCCTCGGTCAGGTCCATGTTGTCTTCGTAGTCGGCGTAGGCCTGGTAGAACTCGAGCATGGTGAACTCGGGGTTGTGCCGGGTCGAGACGCCTTCGTTGCGGAAGTTGCGGTTGATCTCGAAGACCTTCTCGAAGCCACCGACCACCAGGCGCTTGAGGTACAGCTCCGGGGCGATGCGCAGGAACATGGCCATGTCCAGCGCGTTGTGGTGGGTGGCGAAGGGCTTGGCCGCGGCGCCGCCGGGGATGGTCTGCAGCATCGGGGTTTCCACTTCGAGGAAACCGCGGTCGCTGAGGAAGCGGCGGATGTGGGCGATCACCTGGGAACGCACGCGGAAGGTGTGGCGGGTTTCCTCGTTGACGATCAGGTCGACGTAGCGCTGGCGGTAGCGCTGCTCGGTGTCGGTCAGGCCGTGGTGCTTGTCCGGCAGCGGGCGCAGCGACTTGGTCAGCAGGCGCACGTCGTGCATGTCGACGTACAGGTCGCCCTTGCCGGAGCGGGCCAGCACGCCTTCGGCTCCGATGATGTCGCCCAGGTCCCAGGTCTTGATCTCGGCCAGGGTCTCTTCGGGCAGGGTCTTGCGGTTGACGTACACCTGCAGGCGGTCGCTGCTGTCCTGCAGGACGATGAAGGAACCGCGGTTGAGCATGATGCGACCGGCGACCTTGACCGGGATGGCTGCGGCTTCCAGCTCTTCCTTGGTCTTGTCGGCGTACTGCTTCTGCAGGTCCGCGAAGTAGCTGTCGCGGCGGAAGTCGTTGGGGAAGGCGATGGCCTTGGCCTCGCGCACGGCGGCAAGCTTTTCCTTGCGCTGGGCGATCAGCTTGTTTTCTTCCTGCTGCAGTTCGTGCTGGTCGAGTTGTTGGTCGCTCATGGTCGTTCTATCTGCCTGGCGTATCTTCAATTTGGGTTTATGGCGGGAACGGGCGGTCCCGTTCCCGCGAGGCGGGACGGGTCAGAGGCCCTGTTTCAGGCTGGCTTCCAGGTACTCGTCCAGGTCGCCGTCGAGCACCTTGTCGCAGTCGCTACGCTCGACGCCGGTGCGCAGGTCCTTGATCCGCGACTGGTCGAGCACGTAGGAGCGGATCTGGTGGCCCCAGCCGATGTCCGACTTGCTGTCTTCCAGGGCCTGGGACGCCGCGTTGCGCTTCTGCATCTCCTGCTCGTACAACCGGGCCCGCAGCATCTTCATGGCGGTGTCCCTGTTGGCGTGCTGGGAGCGTTCGTTCTGGCACGCCACCACGGTATTGGTCGGCACGTGGGTGATGCGCACCGCCGAATCGGTGGTGTTCACGTGCTGGCCGCCGGCGCCGGAGGAGCGATAGGTGTCGATGCGCAGGTCCGCCGGGTTGATCTCGATCTCGATGTTGTCGTCGATCTCGGGCGAGACGAACACCGCGGTGAACGAGGTGTGGCGGCGGTTGCCGGAGTCGAACGGGCTCTTGCGCACCAGGCGGTGCACGCCGATCTCGGTGCGCAGCCAGCCGAAGGCGTACTCGCCCTTGATGTGCACGGTGGCGCCCTTGATGCCGGCGACCTCGCCCTCGGACAGTTCGACGATCTCGGCATCGAAGCCGTGCTTGTCGGCCCAGCGCAGGTACATGCGCAGCAGCATGTTGGCCCAGTCCTGGGCCTCGGTGCCGCCGGAGCCGGCCTGGATGTCCAGGTAGGCGTTGTTCGGGTCCATCTCGCCGCTGAACATGCGGCGGAACTCCAGCTTCTCGAGGATCTCGCGCAGGCGCTCGACTTCGGTCGCGACGTCGTTGACGGCGCCTTCGTCGTTTTCCTCGACCGCCATGTCCAGCAGGTCGCTGGAGTCGGCCAGGCCGCCGGTCAGCTCGTCGAGGGTCTCGACGATCTGCGCCAGGGTGGCGCGCTCGCGGCCCAGGTTCTGGGCGTATTCGGGGTTGTTCCAGACGGCCGGGTCTTCCAGCTCGCGGTTCACTTCGACCAGACGATCATGCTTCAGATCGTAGTCAAAGATACCCCCGAATGGACTGGGTGCGGTCGGAGAGGTCCTTGATGCTGTTGAGGATCGGGTTGATTTCCATGACGGTCAGCACTCACGGGTAATGGCGTGGAAAAACCCGGAAGTATACCCGAGAAAGCCGCCCGTGGGCGGCTATGCGTCAGCCGGTCGGGCCGCCGTCCACCCCGACCTGGTTGCGCCCGCCGTGCTTGGCATTGTAGAGCGCGCGGTCGGCGTGCTCGATCAGCCGCAGGCAGCTTTCGCCCTGCCCCGGGGTGAGGGTCGCCACGCCGATGCTGACCGTCAGCACCGCGCCGGAGTCCGGCTCCTCGTGGGCGATGCCCAGGGCCTGCACGGTCAGCCGCAGCTTTTCCGCCAGCAGCCGTGCGCCGCCCGGCGAGGTGCCCGGGAGGATGATGGCGAACTCCTCGCCGCCGTAGCGCGCCGGCAGGTCGGAGGAACGCGCGCAGCTCTCGCGGATGGTGCCGGCGACGCGGCGCAGCGCCTCGTCGCCGGCGACGTGGCCGAAGGTGTCGTTGTAGGCCTTGAAGTGGTCGACGTCGATCAGCAGCAGCGACAGCTGGCTCTGCTCGCGCAGGGCGCGGCGCCATTCCATTTCCAGGTACTCGTCGAAGTGCCGGCGGTTGGACAGCCCGGTGAGGCCGTCGGAGTTCATCAGGCGCTGCAGCACCAGGTTGGTCTCCAGCAGCTTCTGCTGGCTCTCGCGCAGGGCGCGGTAGGCCTCGTCGCGCTGCTGCAGGGCCAGGTAGGAGCGCGAGTGGTAGCGCACCCGCGCCACCAGCTCGATGGCGTCGGGCAGCTTGACCAGGTAGTCGTTGGCCCCGGCGGCGAAGGCGGCGCTCTTGACCTGCGGCTCCTCCTTGGTCGACAGGACGATGATCGGGATGTCCCGCGTCTGCGGGTGGCGGCGGTACTGGCGCACCAGGTCGAGGCCGTCGGTGTCGGGCATCACCAGGTCCTGGAGGATCACCGTCGGGCGGATCTGCAGGGCCTGCTCGATGGCCTGGGTGGCGTCGGAGCAGAAGTGGAAGTCGATGCTGCCGTCGTCGGCCAGGGCGCGGCGCACGGCCTCGCCGATCATGGCCTGGTCGTCGACCAGCAGGACCATGACCGCGGTGTCGTCCGGGGTGATCAAGGGCTTCTCGCTATGGTTGGGATTCATCGTCGTTCTGGCGCCGCTGGCGCTCCCTCCGGAATGTCAGCCGTACAGTTCGCCCAGGCGCCGGGCGATGTCGCCCAGGGCGCGGATCTCGGTGGCGGCGCCGATCGCCGCGGCGGCCTTGGGCATGCCATAGACTGCGCTGCTGGCCTGGTCCTGGGCCAGCGTCAGGAAGCCGCGCTCACGCATGTGCTTGAGGCCCTGGGCGCCGTCGCGGCCCATGCCGGTGAGCAGGACGCCGGTGGCCTGGCCCACCCAATTGTCGGCCACGCTGTCGAAGAACACGTCGATCGAGGGCCGGTAGATGTGCCCGCAGGGTTCGGCGGTGTAGGCCAGCTCGCCGTTGCGTTGCAGGCGGATGTGGTCGTTGGTGCCGGCCAGCAGCACGCAGCCGGGCTGCGGCACCTCGCCGTTGCGCGCCAGGCGCACCGGGATGCTGGCCTGGCTGGCCAGCCATTCGGCCATGCCGGCGGCGAACACTTCGTCCACGTGCTGCACCACCACCATGGCCGCGGAAAAGCTCGCCGGCAGTTTGCCCAGCAGTTCGGCCAGGGCCGCCGGGCCGCCGGCCGAGGCGCCTACGGCCACCAGGCGGCGGGCCTTGGCGGGGTTGTCGCGCACGGCGACCTCGCTGCGCGGCCGGGCATTGCCCGGGGCCGACAGCCAGGCCAGGTTCTGCAGCTTGCGCAGCAGCGGGCGGGCCGCCTCCAGGGAGTCGCCGACGCCCAGCGCCGGGGTGTTCACCGCGTCCACCGCGCCGCAGCCCATGGCCTCGAACACCCGCGAGAGGTTCTGCTCCAGGTCCACGGTGACCACGATGATGGCGCAGGGCGAGGCGGCCATGATCCGCCGCGTGGCCTCGACGCCGTCCATCACCGGCATCAGCAGGTCCATCAGCACCACGTCGGGGGTCTGCGCGGCGCACATCTCCACCGCCTCGGCGCCGTTACCGGCCACCCAGAGCACGCGGTGCGAGGGTTCGAAGGCCAATGCGCGGCGCAATGCTTCCACGGCCAGCGGCATGTCATTGACGATGCCTATCCTCATCCCTGCGCCCCTCCGATCAAGTCGACCACCGCGTCCAGCAGGGCCTCGTCATGGAAACTGGCCTTGGCCAGGTAGTAGTCGGCGCCGGCATCGAGCCCGCGGCGGCGGTCCTCCTCGCGGTCCTTGTAGGACACGACCATGACCGGCAGGGCCTGCAGGCGGGCGTCGCGGCGGATCAACCCGACCAGTTCTATACCGTCCATGCGGGGCATGTCGATATCCGTGATGACCAGGTCGAAACGCTCCGAGCGCAGGGCGTTCCAGCCGTCCATGCCGTCCACCGCCACCGCCACGTCGTAGCCGCGGCCGGCCAGCAGCTTGCGCTCCAGTTCGCGCACCGTCAGCGAATCGTCCACCACCAGCACGCGCTTGCGCAGCATCGCGCCCTGGCGGTTGCCGGCGTCGATGCGCTCCAGGCGGCCGCTGGCCAGCAGCTTGTCCACCGAACGCAGCATGTCCTCGACGTCGAGGATCAGCACCGGGGTGCCATCGTCCAGCACGGCGCCGGCGGACACGTCCCGGACCTTGCCCAGGCGCGCGTCCAGCGGCATCACCACCAGGGTGCGCTCGCCGATGAAGCGCTCCACCGCCACGCCGTACAGGGTGTCGCGCTCGCGGATCAGCACCAGCGGGATGTCGCCTTCCGCCGCGCGGCCTTCCGGGCGCTGCAGCAGTTGGTGCGCCGCCACCAGGCCGACGTGCCGGCCCTCGTGCCAGAACTGCTGGCGGCCCTCGATCTGCACGATCTCCTCCACCGCCAGGCTGCGCATGCGCTCGATGTGCGCCAGGGGGAAGGCGTAGGCCTCGCCGCCGATCTCCACCACCAGGCTGCGCACCACCGAGAGGGTCAGCGGCACCTCGATGTGGAAATGGCTGCCCTGGCCCTGCACCTGCTCCATGCGGATGCCGCCGCGCAGCTGGCGCACCATGTGCTGCACGGCGTCCAGGCCGACGCCGCGGCCGGAGACCTCGGTGACCTGCTCGCGCAGGCTGAAGCCGGGCAGGAAGAGGAAGGCCAGCAGCTCTTCCTCGGACATCCGCGCCGCGGTGTCCGCGGTGGACAGGCCGCGGCGCACGATGCCTTCGCGCAGGCGCTGCAGGTCGACGCCGGCGCCGTCGTCGCGCAGGTCCAGCACCAGCATGCCGGCATGGTGCCGCGCCAGCAGGCGGATCAGCCCCTGCTCCGGCTTGCCGGCCCGGCGCCGCGCGTCCGGCATCTCGATGCCGTGGTCGACGGCGTTGCGCAGCAGGTGCGTCAGCGGCGCCTCGAGTTTTTCCAGGACCTCGCGGTCCACCTGGGTGGACACCCCGTCCACCTCCAGGCGCACCGGCTTGCCCAGTTCGCGGCCGAGGTCGCGGACCATCCGCGCCTGGCCGCCGAGCACGTCGGCGAAGGGCCGCATGCGGCAGGCCAGGGCGCTGTCGTAGAGGGTCTGGGCGCGCTGCGAGGTGGTCCAGGCGAATTCGTCCAGCTCGGCCATCTGTTCGCCCAGCAGTTGCTGGCATTCGCCCACCAGGCGCCGCGCATCGGCGAGGAAGGCCTGGGCCTGCGGGTCGAGGGTGGCGCCGGCGGCGTCGCGGGCGCCGTCGAGCAGGCGGCTGGCGGTGGCCTGCAGGCGCTTCAGGCGCTGCATCGAGGCCAGTTGCGGTTGCAGGCGCTGGGAATCGACCAGGGCCTTGCTGGACAGGTCGAGCAACTGGTTCAGGCGCTCGGCGGTGACGCGCAGCACCCGCCCCGTGCCCTCCTCGCCCGGGCTGCGCGGGTTCGCGACTGCGGCAGGTTCGGGCGGCGGCTCGGCGGCCTCGGGCGGCTGCGGCACCGGCGGCGCGGCTTCGGCGGGAGCGGGCGCCGGCGTGGCGGGCGGCGCCTTGGCTTGCGCCGTCTCCCCGCCCAGCAGGCCCTGCAGGCGCAACACCAGGTCCGGCACCGCCGCGCGCGCCGCGGCGGCCCGCTCGGGCTGGACGTCGGCGATGTGCAGCAGGATGTCGGTGCCGGCCAGCAAGGCATCTATATGCTCCGCCCCCAGCAGCAGGCGGCCGTCCTGGGCGGCCACCAGGCATTCCTCCATGACGTGGGCCACCTGCACGCCTTCGTCCAGGCCGACGATGCGCGCGGCGCCCTTGAGCGAATGCGCGGCACGCATGCAGGCTTCCAGCCGGGTGGCCTGGCGCGGCTCGCGCTCCAGCGCCAGCAGGCCCTGGCCGAGGGCCTGGGCCTGGGCTTCGGCCTCCAGGCGGAAGAGTTCCAGCAGCGAGGCGTCCTTCATCTGCTCGGGGGTCATGCCAGGCTCCGGGCGGCGGCGGCCAGCAGGGCCTGGTGGTCGAGCAGGCGCACGCTGCGCTCGCGCCACTTCAGCACGTCATGGGTGAAACGGCTGCCGGCCGCCGCGGCGGCGCGCGCCTGGCCCGGCGCCAGCGGGTGGATGCCGTCCACCTCGTCCACCGGCGTCAGCACCGGCCCGCTGTCGGTGGCCAGCACCAGCATGCGCGGCCGGCGGCGCCCCTCGTCCTCGCGCGGGGCGGAGGGCGCCAGGCCGAGCAGTTCGGCCAGCGACAGGCAGGCGACGAGGGTGCCATGGACGTTGGCCACGCCCAGCAAGACCGGCGAGCGCTGGTGCGGCAGCGAATGCACCGGGCAGTTCGGCGCCACCTCCGTCAGCGCCAGGGTGCGCAGGGCCAGCCATTCCTCGCCGATGCGGAACAGCAGGTAGGCATCGCCCGGCGGCGCCTCCTCGCCGACGCTGGCGACATGCTCGCTCTCCGAGCCCAGGGCATAGCGGTCCAGCAGGCGCACGGCGGCGCTGGCATGGACCGGGCAGTTGCGGCAGTGGATGTGCTCGGCCAGCCGCGGGCAGGACTTGTCGCCGCGAATGCCGATGCGGTTCCAGCAGTCGTCCACGGCCTGGCCGGCCGCCTCGGGGTGCAGGTGGTAGCGCTGCTCAGGCATCGCGCTTCACTCCTCGCGCGGCGCGCTCCTGCAGGCGCCGCGCACCTTCCAGGTCACCGCGGGCGGCCAGCAGGGCGGCCAGTTGCAGCAGGCTCTCCTGGTGGTCGGGCTGCAGGTACAGCGCCTTGCGGTAGTAGCCCTGGGCCTGTTCGCCCTGCCCTTCGGCGTCGGCCAGCAGGCCCAGCCAGTAATAGGCCTGGGCCGCCGGGCCGTGCTGGGCGAGGTATGCCTCGCAGGCGGCGCGGGCCTGGGCCGCCTGGCCCTGGTTGGCCAGCCGGGCGATTTCCGCCAGGCCCTGTTCGGCGCCGCTCGGCACCGTGGCCGGCACCGGCCTGGCCGGCGCGGGGGGCGGCGCTCGCCGTGGCGATGGGCGTGGCGACACGGCCACCGGTGGCGGGCGCGGGGCGCTGCGCGGCCTGGGCGCCGGCGCTTCGGGCTCCGCAGCCATGCGCAGGAAGGCGAAGGACTGCGGCACGCCCAGCGCGCGCAGCCCCGTGCGCGACATCAGGCTGGCCTCGGCCGGGCCGATGAACAGCGCGCCGTCCTCGCGCACCAGGCGCAGCAGCACCTGCACGGCGCGTTCCTGGGTGTCGCGGTCGAAATAGATCAGCAGGTTGCGGCAGAACAGGAAGTCGTAGGGCGACTCCTCGGCCAGCAGGCCGGGCGCCAGCAGGTTGCCGCGGCGCAGGCGCACGCGGCGACGCACCCGTTCGTCGAGCCGGTAGTCGGGGCCCTCGGCATGGAAGTAGCGGTCGCGGAAGCCCAGTTCGCTGCCGCGGAACGAATTGCGCCCGTACACGCCATGGGCCGCGCGCTCCAGCGAGGCCGGGCTGACGTCCAGGGCGTCGATCTGGAAGGCCGCCTCCGGCAGCCCGGCGTCGAGCAGGGCCATGGCGATGGAGTACGGCTCCTCGCCGGTGGAACAGGGCAGGCTGAGCAGGCGCAGCGGCCGCGCGCCGGCCAGTTCCAGTTGCCGGCTCAGGGCCAGGCGGCCGAGGGCGGCGAAGGATTCGGGGTAGCGGAAGAACCAGGTCTCCGGGACTATCACCGCCTCGATCAGCGCCTGCTGTTCCTCGGCGGAGCCCTGCAGGCGCTGCCAGTAGGCCTCCAGGTCGCCGCCGCTGGTGCGGTTGGCGCACTGGCGCACGGCGCGGGCGATGACCGCATCGCCCACCGACTCCGCGTCCAGGCCGATGCGTGCCTTGAGCAACTGGCTGAAACGGGCGTCGCTCATGGCCGTTCACCTTCGGCCAGGAGCCGCTCGCGCACGTGCTCGGGCAGCAGTTCGTCCACCTGCACGCGTTGCAGCAGGCCCTCGGCGTCTTCCAGCACCGGCCCCAGGTAGCGGGCCTCGCCGCGCTCCAGGCCGTAGTCGCGGAAGGCCGCCGGGTCGCGGCGCAGGGTCTGGCTGGCCTGTTCCAGGATCAGCCCCAGGCGCCGCTGCGGGCCGCTGCCGGCGAAGCGGTAGTCGACCAGCACCAGGCGCGTGCTGGTGTGCCGCGGCGCCGGGCGGCCGCAGGCGATCTGGCTGAGGTCGAGCACCGGCAGCAGCTCGCCGCGGTGGACGAACAGCCCGGCCACCCAGGCCGGCGCCTCGGGCACCTGCTTGAAGCGCTGCAGCGGCAGGACCTCGACGATCTCGCGCACGTCCAGCGCATAGCGGTCGGCGCCCAGGCGGAACTGCAGGTAGAGCCGCCCGCCGGCCTCAGACCTTGAAGCGGGAGACGCCATTGCGCAGTCCATTGGCCACAAGGTTCAGCTCGTCGATGGCGAAACCGGCCTGGCGCAGCGACTCCACGGTCTGCCCGGTTGCCTCGCCCAGCTGCACCAGGGCCTGGTTGATCTGCTCGGCGCCGGTGGCCTGCGCCTGCATGCCTTCGTTGACCATCTGCACCCGCGGCGCCAGGGCCTGCACCTGCTGGATGATCTGCGTCAGCTGCTCGCCGACCTGGCCGACCTCGGCGATGCCGCGGCGCACCTCCTCGGAGAACTTGTCCATGCCCATCACCCCGGCGGACACCGCCGACTGGATCTCGCGGACCATCTGCTCGATGTCGTAGGTGGCCACCGCGGTCTGGTCGGCCAGGCGGCGCACCTCGGTGGCCACCACGGCGAAGCCGCGGCCGTACTCGCCGGCCTTCTCCGCCTCGATGGCGGCGTTGAGCGACAGCAGGTTGGTCTGGTCGGCGACCTTGACGATGGTGGTGACCACCTGGTTGATGTTGCCGGCGCGCTCGTTGAGGATCGCAAGCTTGGCGTTGACCAGCTCGGCGGCGCCCATCACCTGGTGCATGGTCTCTTCCATGCGGGCCAGACCCAGCTGGCCGGAGCCGGCCAGGGTGGAGGTCTGCTCGGCGGCGCTGGACACCTCGGTCATGGTGCGCACCAGGTCCCGCGAGGTGGCGGCGATCTCCCGCGAGGTGGCGCCGATCTCGGTGGTGGTGGCCGCGGTCTCGGTGGCGGTGGCCTGCTGCTGCTTGGAGGTGGCGGCGATCTCGGTGACCGAGGTGGTGACCTGGATGGCCGAGCGCTGCGCCTGCGCCACCAGGGCCTTGAGTTCCTCGGCCATGCCGTTGAAGCCGCTCTCGATCACCCCGAACTCGTCGTTGCGCGCCAGCGCCAGGCGCGCGGTGAGGTCGCCGCCGCTCATGGTCTGGAGGGTCTTCACCACCTGCTCCACCGGGCCGGTGATGGCGCGCATCAGCAGCAGGCCGAGGACGCCGGCGGCGAAGATCGCCAGCAGCAGCGAGACCAGCATGGTGACCTCGGCCACCTCGACCTGGTGGACGATGCCGATGGCAGCGGAATCGGCGATCTGCTTGTTCAGCGAGATCAGCTCGTTGAGCGTCTGCCGGCCCTTCTCCCAGGCCGGCAGCAGTTCATTCAGCAGGGCGCGGCGGGCGGCCTCGTGATCCTTGTCGTAGAGGTCCAGCAGTTGCTCCAGCTGCCCGTGGAAGTCCACCGCCTGCTGCTTGTAGCGGTTCAGCAGCTCACGGTCGGACGACTCGTGCACGGTGGATTCATAGGCGGCGATGCGCTGCTGCAGGGTCTCGTGCAGCTCGCGGAAGCCCTGGCGGCCGGCGGCATCCAGCGGCTTGCCGTCGCCCAGGCCGACCAGCGCCTGGGTGCGCAGCATGGTGTCGGTCCAGGACGAACGCACCGTGGTCAGGGCATAGGTGCCCGGCATGGCGTCGGAGCTGACGCGGCGCGAATCGCGCTCGACGGTGAGCAGGGTGATGTAGGAAACCACCACCATCAGCAACATGATCGCGATCACGACCGCGAAGCTGGCCAGGATACGTCGGCGGAGCGTCCAATTCTTCACAGCAATCCCCTGGTGGTGGCCGGCTATCTGACAGGCAAACCTTCAGATGAAGGCTGATCGGAGTCAGCCTTCTCTTCAGTTCTAGCGGAAAAACGCCGCATATATTATCCGTAACGGCTAATTTTCGGCGTCATTATTCCGAAGCGACTAATACCCGGCCAGCCCCTCCCCCATCAGGCCGCGCGCAGGGGAATGAAGGCGCAGTCGTCGGCCAGCAGCGCGGCGATCATCGCCCCGGTTTCCGCCAGTTGGCGGGCCAGGTCGTCGGTGGAGACGTGCAGCTGCCAGTCCGCCGCGGAACTGGCCGGCGCCTGCGCGCGCACCGCGTCCAGGGCCGCAAGGAAGGCCTTGCGCTGCGGCAGGTAGGCGGTGAAGCCGTCGCCCTTGAGCGCCGAGACGCTGATGCCCAGGCGTTCGCAGATGGCCGCCTTGGCGGCGATCTCCTCGCGGTCGGCCTGGCGCGAACGCTCGATCAGCGCCGCCAGCTCGGTGTCCACCAGGCGGCCGCCGACGATCAGCTCGGGGCCCTCTTCCCAGACCTGCGGAGGGCAGTCCTTGGCCTCCGCGCGCAGGGGGATGTGCGGGTTGATCTCCATGGGGTAGATGCGGCACACCAGCGGCCGCCGCTCGTAGATGCCGCAGCGCATGTCGCTGCCCAGGTGGCGGCAGGCGCCCTGGTTGAAGGCGGCGAAGGTGATCGCCAGGTGCGCCCGGGTGCTGCCGCAGCGCACCGGCAGCGAACGCCGCAGCACGTGCTCGCGCTGCTCATCCGGCAGGCTGGCGCCATCGTCCAGCACCGCCTCCAGCAGGACGATCAGGCTGCCGCCGTCGGCCACCCAGTCGCGGGATTCGTCGAGGGTCAGGGGTACGTGGTGGTCATGGCAGCATTTGCCGCAACCGTTGCAGGAAAAGCGCATGGGATTCGCTCCGTGGCCAGGGGGTGACGGAAAACCGGCGTTTTCCGTGCCATGGCCGATGCGGAGCAGATTGTGTGCCAGGTGTTGCCCGGGGGCGGGGCTCAGCCCGCACGGGCGAACACCAGCGCCTTGAGCGCCGCGTCCGCATCGACGTCGGTGAACTCCGGCGGGTTGTCCAGCCGCTCGACGAAGACCAGTTCCGGCGCCTCGGCCGCCATGCCCTCGATGAGGAAGGCCGGGGTCACGGACGGATCGTTGACGCAGGCCAGCACCCGGCCGCCGGGGGCCAGCAGCTCGGGCAGGCGACGCAGGATGCGCGGGTAGTCCTTGCCGAGGGCGAAGCTGCCCTTCTGGAACGACGGCGGGTCGATGATCACCAGGTCGTAGGGGCCGCTCTTCTTCACCTTGCCCCAGGACTTGAACAGCTCGTGGCCGAGGAACTCCACCCGCGACAGGTCGTGGCCGTTCAGCCGGTGGTTGTCGCGCCCGCGGCTGAGCGCGGCGCGTGCCATGTCCAGGTTGACCACGTGCTCGGCGCCGCCGGCGATGGCCGCCACCGAGAAGCCGCAGGTGTAGGCGAACAGGTTGAGCACCCGCTGCCCGGCGGCCCGGGCCTGCACCCACTGGCGGCCCAGGCGCATGTCGAGGAACAGCCCGTTGTTCTGCTTGCGCCCCAGGTCCAGCAGGTAGCGCAGGCCGTTCTCGCTGACCACGCGTTCCTCCGGCACCTCGCCGAGCAGGGCCTGCATGGCGCTGTCCGGACGGTAGCGGTGCTGCAGCAGCAAGGCCTCGGCGCCGCTGGCGCGCCATTGCGGCGACTCGCCGAGGCTCAGCAGCAGGCGCTCCAGCGCCGCCAGTTCGGCGGCTTCCGGCTCGCGGAACAGCGACACCAGCAGCACGCCCTGCAGCCAGTCGGCGGTCAGGTGCTCCAGCCCCGGCCAGCGCCGGCCGCGGCCGTGGAACAGGCGGCGGACCTCGGCGGGCGGCGCTTCCAGCGCGGCCAGCAGGTGTTGCAGGAGGACATCGAGGGCTTGGGCGTTCATGGCGACGGGGCGGAAGCGGCGAAAGGGGGCGCCATTCTGGACAGGATCGGTGCAAAAGAGAATCGCCGGGCGGCTCTTCGCAGGATGGGTTGAGCCTCGGCGAAACCCATGCGGCCATGGCGATGGGTATCGCTTCGCTCAACCCATCCTGCGACGGTGCTTGGTCCGGACCTGTAGAATGAACGCCTGAAAGATTCTTCCCAGGGGTTCCCGGTGGCAGCACAACACGGCTTCGTCCTCACCCGGCATTGGCGCGACACGCCCGCCGGCACCGAGGTGGAGTTCTGGCTGGCCACCGACGCCGGCCCGCGCCGGGTGCGCCTGCCGCTGCAGACCTCGGTGGCCTTCCTGCCCGCCGCCCAGCACGAGGCGGCGCAGCGCCTGTTGCAGGGCGAGGCCGGCGTGGAGCTGCGCCCGCTGCAGCTGCGCGATTTCGAGCAGCGCCCGGTGCTTGGCCTGTACAGCCGCCAGCACCGCCAGCTGATGGACCTGGACAAGCGCCTGCGCGGCGCCGGCATCGAGCTGCTGGAAGCCGACATCCGCCCGCCGGAGCGCTACCTGATGGAGCGCTTCATCACCGCGCCGGTGACCTTCGACGGCGAACCCGACGCCGACGGCGTGCTGTGCGAGGCCGTGCTCAAGCCGGCGCCGGACTACCGGCCGCAGCTGAAACTGGTGTCCCTGGACATCGAGACCGACATCCACGGCAACCTCTACTCCATCGCCCTGGAGGGCTGCGGCCAGCGCCAGGTGTACATGCTCGGCCCGGCCAACGGCGACGCCAGCTGGCTGGACTTCGACCTGGCCTACCGCGACAGCCGCGGCGAACTGCTGGAAAGCCTCAACCAGTGGCTAGCCGAGCACGACCCCGACGCCATCATCGGCTGGAACCTGGTGCAGTTCGACCTGCGCGTGCTGCGCGACCACGCCCAGCGCCTGAAGATCCCCCTGCGCCTGGGCCGCGGCGGTGACGAGATGGGCTGGCGCCAGCACGGCAGCGGCAGCAACCACTACTTCGCCGCGGCGGCCGGGCGGCTGATCATCGACGGCATCGAGGCGCTGCGCTCGGCGACCTGGAGCTTCCCCTCCTTCAGCCTGGAAAGCGTGGCTCAGACGCTGCTCGGCGAAGGCAAGGCGATCGACAACCCCTACGACCGCATGGCCGAGATCGACCGCAAGTTCGCCGAGGACAAGCCGGCCCTGGCCCACTACAACCTCAAGGACTGCGAGCTGGTCACGCGCATCTTCGCCAGGACCGAGCTGCTGCACTTCCTGCTCGAACGCGCCAGCGTCACCGGCCTGCCCGCCGACCGCAGCGGCGGCTCGGTGGCGGCCTTCACCCACCTGTACCTGCCGCCCATGCACCGCCTGGGCTTCGTCGCCCCCAACCTGGGCGGCAAGCCGCCGGAGGCCAGCCCCGGCGGCTTCGTCATGGACTCGCGGCCGGGCCTGTATGAATCGGTGCTGGTGCTGGACTACAAGAGCCTGTACCCGTCGATCATCCGCAGCTTCCTGATCGACCCGGTGGGCCTGGTGGAAGGCCTGGGCCAGCCGGACGACGAGCACTCGGTGGAAGGCTTCCGCGGCGCCCGCTTCTCGCGCACCCGGCACTGCCTGCCGGCCATCGTCGAGCGCGTGTGGCAGGGCCGCGAGGCGGCCAAGCGCGAGGGCAACAAGCCCCTGTCCCAGGCGCTGAAGATCATCATGAACGCCTTCTACGGCGTGCTCGGCTCCAGCGGCTGCCGCTTCTTCGATCCGCGCCTGGCCTCCTCCATCACCCTGCGCGGGCACCAGATCATGCGCCGCACCCGCGAGCTGATCGAGGCCGAGGGCCAGCAGGTGATCTACGGCGACACCGACTCCACCTTCGTCTGGCTCGGCGGCGCCCACGCCGAGGCGGACGCCGAGCGCATCGGCCGCGCCCTGGTGCAGCACGTCAACCAGTGGTGGAAACGACACCTGCGCGAGGAATTCGGCCTGGAAAGCGCCCTGGAGCTGCAGTACGAAACCCACTACCAGCGCTTCCTGATGCCCACCGTGCGCGGCGCCGAGGAAGGCAGCAAGAAACGCTACGCAGGCCTTGTGCGCCGCGCCGACGGCAGCGAGGAGATGGTCTTCAAGGGCCTGGAGACGGTGCGCACCGACTGGTCGCCGCTGGCCCAGCGCTTCCAGCAGGAACTTTACGAACGCATCTTCCGCCGCCAGCCCTACCAGGACTACGTGCGCGACTACGTGCGCCGCACCCTGGCCGGCGAGCTGGACGACCTGCTGGTCTACCGCAAGCGCCTGCGCCGACGCCTGGACGACTACGAACGCAACGTCCCGCCCCACGTCCGCGCGGCCCGCGCCGCCGACGACTACAACCAGAGCCAGGGGCGCCCACGGCAGTACCAGCACGGCGGCTGGATCAGCTACCTGATCACCGTGGCCGGCCCCGAGCCCCTGGAAAACCGCAGCGCCCCCATCGACTACGAGCACTACCTGACACGCCAGCTGCAACCGGTGGCCGACGCCATCCTGCCCTTCGTCGGGGATGACTTCGGGCGGCTGATCGATCGGCAGATGGAGTTGTTCTGAACACGCCCGCCGGCGATGGCCCCGGCCGGACGTAGGGCGCATAACGCCTACGGCGTCATCCGCCGAATCGCGGACAGAGTCCGCTCCTACGGTTCAGAGAAGCACGGGCGTAGGAGCGGACTCCGTCCGCGATTGGATTTACCGGCCACGCCGGACGCCCCGGTGGCACGGCCGGGTGAGCGCGCCCTGCGCGCGATTCGCGGACGGAGTCCGCTCCTACAGGTTGACGCCAAACTTCCCGAGCACGCCGGACAGCCCCCTTTCCCTTCAGGGCGGGGGGCGCAGCCGAGGGTTGGGGAGAGGGGCGGAGTCAGCCTGAAACACAACTGCCGCCGGAAAGCACCGTTCGCGAGCAAGCTCGCTCCTACGAAGAGCCGGAAGCCGGCGGCGCCATGCTCAATCGGCATGGATGTCGTTGTGCCGCGTCTCGCGCAGGAACAGCAGCGAGCCTCCGGTAACCAACATCGAATACCAGAAGCCGTAGAAGATGACTTCGCACGGCTGTTCGGTTGGCAGATGGAGTTGTCCTAAAGTCACTGAAAAAAAGCCCCTCGACTCACATCGAAGGGCCTTTCTCAACACAGAGCGATCAGTTACCGGCAGCAAGCACCAGTTCTAGCCCGTGGCGCTGCTCGAACACCGCGCCGGATCCTGCTGGGCTCGGTACGCCGAAGGCAGCCATGTTATCTATCAGGTGTTGTGTCTTGCCCTCCAGCGAAGCAGTGGCATCACTCATCAAGGATAGAGAGACGCCTTGTACCGCAGGCCCCTCTGCCAGCAAGGAGTTGGACCGTTCACCTCCGTTCGTGCTTCTGCCGCCGATCGATTTGCCTTGAAGCAACGATTTGACCTGCTCGACATCCCAGATGGTGCCATCGGCGAAGCGGATTTCTTCCAGGCGGTAATCACTTTTACCGTCGTTGGCAAGGTAATTACTGAGTGTGATCCGATCGTCTGTGCCTTTCAGGCTCAAAATCAGATCGGAGCCCCAGCGACTCAGTTGGATATCATTGGCAGAAATGTCCGAGCCGAATTCGATGGCATCCGTCTTACCGCTATTTCTGTCGTAGTTTTCGATACGGTCCTGGCCCCAGCCCCGTTCGAAACGGTACACATCACTACCGTCTCCACCATGGAGGTAGTCGTTGCCGGCACCGCCCACCAAGGTATCATTGCCAGCGTTGCCGAACAGCGTGTCGTTACCAGTACCACCGCCAATCCAGTCATTGCCGATACCACCATCGAGTCGATCATTGCCTGCGCCACCACTCAGGCAGTCATCGCTAGCGTAGCCGGTGAGGATGTCGTTGCCCTCTCCACCCTGTAGCAACAATGACTTGACCCGCTCGACATCCCAGATGGTGCCGTCGGCAAAACGAATCTCTTCCAGGCAATACTGGTTGTTGCCGTCGTTGGAGAGGTAATTACTGAGGGTGATCCGGTCGTCACTGCCCTTCAGGCTCAGGATCAGCTCATTACCTTGACGGCTTAGTTGGATATCGTCAGCAGTAATGTCTGCACCGAACTCAATGGCATCGACTTTGTCAGCGCTTCTGTCGTAATTGGAAACCGTGTCCTGCCCCCAGCCACGTTCGAAACGGTACACATCGCTGCCGTCCCCACCATGGAGGTAGTCGTTGCCGGCACCACCCACCAAGGTGTCGTTGCCAGCATCGCCGTACAGGCTGTCGTTACCGATACCGCCCTCAAGCCAGTCATTACCGGCACCGGCAGAGAGCCGATCATTACCGGCACCGCCGCTCAGGCGATCATCATTGGCGTAACCGGTCAGGGTGTCGTTACCCTCGCCACCCTGCAATAGCAGGGCCTTGACTCGGTCGACATTCCACACGACACCGTCGGCAAAACGAATCTCCTCCAGCCGGAAATCACTGTTGCCGTCGTTGTAAAGGTAATTACTGATCGTGATCCGATCGTCACTGCCTTTCAGGCTCAGGATCAGGTCGAAGCCCCAGCGACTCAGTTGGATATCATCGGCAGAAATGTCCGAGCCAAACTCGATGGCATCAACTTTGTCGGCGCTTCTGTCGTAGTTATAGATACGATCCTGGCCCCAGCCTCGCTCGAAGCGGTACACATCGCTGCCGTCACCGCCCTCGAGGTAATCGTTGCCGGCTCCGCCGATCAGGGTATCGTCGCCAGCCCTTCCATAGAGGGTGTCATTACCGACACCACCCTCCAACCAGTCGTTACCGGCCTCGCCATAAAGCCAATCATTGCCTGCGCCGCCACTCAGGCGATCATCACTAGCGTAACCGGTCAGGGTGTCGTTACCCTCGCCACCCTGCAGTAGCAGGGCCTTGACTCGGTCGACATCCCACACGGCACCGTCGGCAAAACGAATCTCCTCCAGCCGGAAATCACTGTTGCCGTCGTTGTAAAGGTAATTACTGATCGTGATCCGATCGTCACTGCCTTTCAGGCTCAGAACCAAGTCGTTGCCGTTGCGACTCAGTTGGATATCATTGGCAGAAATGTCCGAGCCGAATTCGATGGCATCCGTCTTACCGGTATTTCGGTCGTAGTTTTCGATACGGTCCTGGCCCCAGCCCCGTTCGAAACGGTACACATCACTACCGTCTCCACCATGGAGGTAGTCATTACCAACACCACCCACCAAGGTGTCGTTGCCAGCATCGCCGTATAGGGTGTCGTTACCGATACCGCCCTCGAGCCAGTCATTGCCAGCCCCGGCAGAGAGCCGATCATTACCGGCGCCGCCGCTCAGGTGATCATCAGTGGCATAGCCGGTAAGGGTGTCATTGCCCTCGCCTCCTTGCAGCAGCATCGCCCTGATCCGTTTGACGTCCCAGATCGTGCCATCGGCGAAGCGGATTTCTTCCAGACGATATGAGTTGTTGCCGTCGTTGGTGAGGTAATTGGTGAGGGTGATCCGATCATCGCTGCCTTTCAGGCTCAAAATCAGGTCGGAGCCCCAGCGCCCCATCAGGATGTCGTCAGTCGAGATGTCATTGCCAAATTCGATAGCATCAACTTTGTCGGCGCTTCTATCGTAGTTGTCGATCCGATCCTGACCCCAGCCCCGTTCGAAACGATACACATCACTACCGTCTCCACCATGGAGGTAGTCATTGCCAGCACCACCCATCAAGGTGTCGTTGCCGGCATCGCCATACAGGGTGTCGTTACCGATACCGCCGTCAAGCCAATCATTGCCGGCCCCGGCAGTGAGCCGGTCATTACCCGCACCACCGCTCAGGTGATCATCGCTGGCGTAGCCAGTGAGGGTGTCATTACCCTCGTCCCCTTGCAGCAACATCGCCTTGACCCGCTCGACGTCCCAGATGGTGCCGTCGGCGAAGCGGATTTCTTCCAGGCGATACAAGTTGTTGCCGTCATTGAAGAGGTAACTGCTGAGAGTGATCTGATCGTCAGTGCCTTTCAGGCTCAGTATCAAGTTGGAGCCCCAGCGACTCAGTTGGATATCATCGGCAGAAATGTCCGAGCCAAACTCGATGGCATCCGTCTTGCCGGTACTTCGGTCGTAGTTTTCGATATGGTCCTGGCCCCAGCCACGCTCGAAACGATAGACGTCACTGCCTTCACCACCAATCAAGTAGTCGCTGCCAGCGCCACCGATCAGCGTGTCGTTTCCGACACCACCATACAGTCTGTCGTTACCGATACCGCCTTCAAGCCAGTCATGCCCGGCCTCGCCATAAAGCCAATCATTACCTGCGCCGCCGCTCAGGCGATCATCACTGGCGTAACCGATAAGGGCATCGTTACCCTCTCCCCCCTGCAGTAACAGGGCCTTGACCTGCTCGACGTCCCAGACGGAGCCATCGGCAAAACGAATCTCCTCCAAGCGATAACTGCTACCACCATCGTTGGAGAGGTAGTTACTGAGTGTGATCCGATCGTCTGTGCCTTTCAGGCTCAGGAGCAAGTCGTTGCCGTTGCGCCACAGTTGGATATCGTCGGTAAAAATGTCCGAGCCAAACTCGATGGCATCCGTCTTGCCGGTACTTCGGTCGTAGTTGTCGATACGGTCCTGGCCCCAACCCCGTTCGAAACGGTATACATCACTACCGTCTCCACCATGGAGGTAGTCGTTACCGACACCACCCACCAAGGTATCGTTTCCGACGCCACCATAAAGACTGTCGTTACCCGCACCACCGCTCAGGCGGTCATCACTGGCGTAGCCGGTCAGAGAGTCGTTACCCTCGCCCCCCTGTAGTAGCAGGGTCTTGACCTGTTCGATGTCCCAAATGGTGCCGTCGGCGAAGCGGATTTCTTCCAGGCGATACAAGTTGTTGCCGTCGTTGGCGAGGTAATTGGTGAGGGTGATCCGATCATCGCTGCCCTTCAGGCTCAGGATCAGGTCGGTACCCCAGCGGCCGACGAGAATGTCGCCAGTCGTGATGTCACTGCCGAACTCGATGGCATCGACTTTGTCGGTGCCTCTGTCGTAGTTATCGATGCGGTCCTGGCCCCAACCGCGCTCGAAACGGTACACATCATTACCGTCCCCACCATGGAGGTAGTCGTTGCCAGCACCACCCACCAAAGTGTCGTTGCCGGCATCGCCATACAGACTGTCATTTCCAATACCACCCTCGAGCCAGTCATTACCAGCCCCGGCAGAAAGCCAGTCATTACCAGCGCCACCGCTCAGGTGATCATCACTGGCGTAGCCGGTGAGGGTGTCATTGCCCTCCCCCCCTTGCAGCAACATCGCCTTGATCCGCTCGACGTCCCAGATGGTGCCATCGGCGAAACGGATTTCTTCCAGACGATACGAGTTGTTGCCGTCGTTGGTGAGGTAATTGGTGAGGGTGATCCGATCATCGCTGCCCTTCAGGCTCAGGATCAGGTCGGTACCCCAGCGGCCGACGAGAATGTCATCAGTCGTGATGTCACTGCCGAACTCGATGGCATCAACTTTGCCGGCGCCTCTGTCGTAGTTGTCGATACGGTCCTGGCCCCAGCCCCGTTCGAAACGGTATACATCGCTGCCGTCCCCACCATGGAGGTAGTCATTACCAACACCACCCACCAAGGTGTCGTTGCCAGCATCGCCGTACAGGGTGTCGTTACCGATACCGCCCTCGAGCCAGTCATTGCCGGCCCCGGCAGTGACCCGGTCATTACCCGCACCACCGCTCAGGCGATCATCGCTAGCGTAGCCAGTGAGGGTGTCATTACCCTCGCCTCCTTGCAGCAGCATCGCCTTGATCCGCTCGACATCCCAGATGGTGCCGTCGGCGAAGCGGATTTCTTCCAGGCGATAAAAGTTGTTGCCATCGTTGGAGAGGTAACTGCTGAGAGTGATCCGATCATCGTTGCCCTTCAGGCTCAGGATCAGCTCGGTACCCCAGCGGCCGACGAGAATATCGTCAGTCGTGATGTCACTGCCGAACTCGATGGCATCAACTTTGTCGGTGCTTCTGTCGTAATTGAAAACCGTGTCCTGCCCCCAGCCACGCTCAAAGTAATAAACATCACTACCGCTACCGCCTTCAAGGTGGTCATTACCTGCACCACCAATCAGCGTGTCATTGCCACTTCCGCCGCTCAGTCTCTCATTATCAGCCACACCCAACAGCAGGTCGTCGGTATCGGTCCCACTCAGGCGCCCATTATTAGCGCCTCCCACAACCAGACTCGCGCCTAGAGACGCAAGCACGACACCCAAGGTCCCCCCAAGCGATCTCCCAGCCCTCCGTATCTCCTCAAGTGCCTGGACGCCAGCATCCGTTTTCAACGCTTTGATATTATTGGCAAACTCGCCAATGAATCCCGCTCCACTCTCTCCTCTTGTCTGATACTCGGTTATCAGTTCATCGATCAGAAGCGAAACATCCAACTTGAACTGTCCGCTAGCCTCATCGAAGGACAAACTCACACGATCATAAAGATGTTTGAAACTCGATTGAGCCAGTAACTGTGTAGCGACATAATCCTTGAGCTTCGAGTACGCTTGCACCAGTAGACCAGCAGCATTAGGGCCCAGCCCACCAGCCTGCCACTTGTTCACATACTTCTCGCCAAGAAAGCGCTCCAACGCTGCTATTTTTCGAGCATCTCCCAGCTTATTATTGGTAGCACCACGATCATTAGGATCTATATCCTGAACACCTGTCCAGGCATAAATCAAAGAATCAAGAATCTCCGATTTTTTGGAAAAATTCTTTTCCTCAATATACTCCCCCAGCAACTCCTTTATTATTCCAGTAGAGTCCTTGGCAATGGACTGATTCAAATCAGAAACATTCCCGAACCCGGCCACATTGGGCAAGGATAAAAAGTCCGAACCAAGATCCACCTTGTTCCTATCTTGCGTATTTGCACTATCGAAAGTGAACCAAACATCATCCATGGCTTGGGTGTCACCATTCAGATCGACATAGCCACCCTGCTGAAGAATCTTGTTGCCATGCTCATCTACCTTGTTCTGGTTGGAGAACCCGGTCGACAGTTTGCCAACGCCCGCATCCTCCAGCGTCAATAATTCTCCTTCATCCACCTTTCCATTACTGTTGCTATCCTTCCAGACTCTCAGTTGAGAAAAGGCTTCGTCACTGGCGTCGATCCAGCCATCTCCATTGCTGTCTAGGTCCGCGAGGGCCAGGAAACCATTGGTTGCCTTTCCGCCATCGGCGAGATCCGTGTTATTGCCGAACAGTTCACTCCCGTCGTCGATCTCGCCATTGCCATTTCGATCGAGCACCAGCAGGCCATCATCCTTGCCAACCCAGCCGCTCAGTTCGGCAAAGCCGTTGCCATCATGGTCGAAATGAATGCCAGCATCCTTACCAAGGGTCTCAACACCATCCCCATCGAGGTCAAGGATCAAGGGGGAGGCATTCTGCTCAGAGTCTTTAAAATCCTTCTGCAACTCTGTAATCAGAATGGGAAGGCAGGACTTTCCTCCATCTATATATCCCCTCTGAATATCCTCCCAAGTCCAAAGAGGTCGGGAGGAGACCATTTTGTCCCAATCATTTGGTGAAACCTCATTGCTATACTTCTTCTGTAGCCCCGCAATGGCGTCAAACAAATCCGAAACCGCCTGTGCCACTTGGCGATCATCACCATCAAGAGAAAGAGCATAAATTCCTAACCCGATAGCAGCAGCAACAAATAAAGCAGCGGCTGCAGGTCCCGAGGCTACAAGTGCTGCAGCACTAGCCAAAGACCCCAAGGCGGAAACCAGGGACCGATCGGAAGCCACCCCATCACGCTTTACATCATTATAAACAGACAAAGCACTTGATAATGCCGACGCCGCAACAGCCGACTTCGCTAAAGGAGAAAACGATAACGCGGCCGAGGCTGCTGACGCACCAGCCGAAACGGCTGAAATTTTATCAAGCTCTCCAGACTTCTTATAATCCTTAATCACGAGATGAACATCTTTTGCTGAGTTAGCCGAACCACCAGCCCCTGAAAACTGATTAGCCAAATGCTTAGCAAGCCCTCCCGCCAAGCTCGACACAGACGAAATATTAGACATCTAACTTCCTCCCAAACCCAACTCTATAGAATACATAAGCAAGCGCAGCTAGACCGATAAAAAGAATGGAGAAAAACCTTCCAAAACCGGTATATCCGGCACGCAATCTACACTCCATCACACTATTACATTTAGGCCTACACACCTCCTTGCCTGAATGAAAGCAACTGACAATCCGTCCACGGTCCAAGCGAAAATGCATTTCCTTCCCCCTATATAAATCAAAATCAAATCCAGACAAATCTACATATGCTTTTGATGCAAAGTAACTTCTATAACCTCCATTCTTAGCTACAACAAAAATTTTTCCAGCCACACCACCACGATCAACATAATAGAGAACCCCCACCTCTTCCCTGAACTCTCCAGAAATATCTATAGACTGGAAGACCTCATGAATTTCGAACAAGAAAAACACAAAAGAGAAAACCAAGAAAACTCTAGCCCCCACAAGAAATTCATTTCCCTGAAAGAACTTTATAACCTCAAGACCAACCCTAGATAACATAGCCATCCCACACCCCCTGAAGGCAGCTCAGAAAAATATAAAAATCACTATTTCTTAACCCCTCATAGCAGCACCGAGCCCCACATGCATAAAAAATGACGCTCCTTGAACAGTCCTTCTCACAAATTATCCCCAGAATAAATACCAGTTAAAAAATTAAAGGATATCTAGAAATAACCCCCCATAATTCTCACACTACCTTTCCAAACTGAAAACTAAAAAACCTTCACTTTCAAAACTTCTTAGCCATTCCTATTCAGTCCAAACCATTTCTGTCAGACGCAAGCCTGTATTAGTATTAATGCTTTCTTCTTTCGTATAAAACATGAGTCCCCAAAAGCATCATCGAGAACAAAAAAGCAAAAGCCGATGGAACCCATCCATCACCATATAACTTCAAAAGTCGCTCTCGACACTCATTTACATATAGACATTTAGGCTTGCACAAAAACTCTCCATTGCGACTACAGCTAACTATTCGATCCTCATCAAGAACAAAATCAAACTCCTCTCCTTTATATGGACCAGACCTTAAAGACAGCGCATCAACATATACCGAATAAGCATACAATTTCTTATAACCCCCATCGTCATCTTTCAAAATCAGCAATTTATCCAAACTTCCCCTACCAGGCTCTACATAAATCAATCTACCGACTTCTTTTCGAAAACTCGTCGAGGAATTGAATTTTTTATCCTCTTCAAAAAGCCAAATCCAAAAAAACAAAAAAGAAAGAAGCAACAACACACATCCAGCAACAAGAAAAGAATTAAGGCCAAAACGCCTTAAATACCCCCAAAAAGCTCTAATCCACATATATCCCCCAAAAACCCAAGAAAAAACCCTGAAGCAAAAAATCTCTTACCCAAGCCACATAAGCCCAATAAAATCATCTCACTACACATGTCTCATGTAGGCTCCGATAATTTTCTATGCTGAAATCTTTGAAAAGGTCAACGACGACTGCGCACTATTCTTTTGACGCAAACCTAATTAACACTCTGCCGACCAAGCCTGCAGCAGAGAAAAATTTAAGCACCACTGCACTCTCTACTTCTTATTTTAAAAATTAAAAACGAAGAAACTGTAAAAATCGTCAAAACAGACAGCATCCAGACCGTTCCCAAAGCTGAAGCCTTCCTATTTTGACAGTCAGTCAAACCAGAGCACTTCGAACCACAAACCTCTCGCCCCTTATACGTACAGGAATACAATGTCCTACCAATGGAATTAAAAACCAACTCCCTCCCTTTGTAGTTCTTCAGCCCAACAGCACTTACATATCTAGGATCCGCATATAATTTTCGATATCCATCACTCCTAAAAACCACGGTACTACCCACCGTAGACCCTGGGCTGACATAATACAAAACACCAGAAAAGCTATTCACCTCCCCTTCAATTTTTCTATCGGTCAAAGTATCAACAAAGTAGAAAACAGAAAAAAACACCAACAAAACAATCCCAACCCTACTTCCGACAAGAAACTCATCACCGCGAAATAAATCCCTCACTTGACGAAAAAACCCAATTAGCACATTCATCGCTCTTGACCCTCCGCCATATAAAACTTTTTTAAAAACTCCAACGCCCGTCTATAAATCAGCCTCATAATTTTTTATTACCTCTCCCCCAAACTCTCACTCACATACTGTTTAAGCGGACTCAGGAAATACTCGATAACCTTTCTCTTATCCGTCTTCACCTCCGCACTCACCGCCATCCCCGGTGTCAATGGAATGTTCCGGCTTCCCACTCGGATATGGTTCTGCTTCAAGCGAATTCGCATGCTGTAAAACAAGCCGCGCTTTTCATCTTCGATGGCATCGTCGGAGATGCTGATGACTTCGCCCGGCACCACGCCGTACTTGGTGAAGGTGAAGGTCTCGACCTTGATTTCCACTTCCTGCCCCGGCCAGACGAAACCGATGTCCTTGTTTTCCAACATGGCTTCCACTTCCACCGGCTGGTCCCTGGGGACGATGGCCATCAGCGGCTGGGCCGCAGTGACCACCCCGCCGCGGGTGTGGATGGCCAGTTGCTGGACGGTGCCATCCACGGGGGCGGTCAGGCGGGTCAGTTGGTCGCGTTGCTCTGCCTTGCGCAGTTCCTGGGCGAGGGCGGCGGCCTTCTGTTCGGATTGCTGTTGCAGGTCGAGCATGGCCCGACGGGTCTGTGCGATCACGCCTTCTCGGCGTTGCTCGGCTTCGCGCAGGGAGGCGCGCAGTTCCAGCAGTCGGGCCTGCTGTACCGACAGTTCGCGGGTCTGTTCGAGACGGGCTTGTTCCTTTTCCAGCCAGGCGTGCTTGGCGACGAAGCGGCGCTCCATCAGGCGCTTGTAGTCCGCCGCCAGTTGTTCGGCGATGGGTAGGGTGATGTGCAAGGAATTGACAGTGGCTTGGGCCGCCTGGATTTCTGCGCGGCGTTGCTCGATCGATGCCTGGGTCTGCTCGATGTTGCTGCGCAATTCCAGGTATTGCCCCAGTAGCCAGCGCTGGGCGCTTTGCAGCTGTTCTTCGCTGGCCTGTGGCAGGCGCTCCTTCAGGGAAGCGGGTTCGACGCCATCACGGATAGCGTCGAGCATGGCGCCGGCACGGGCGCTGTCCACCTTGGCGGCGAGCAGGTCGGCCTTCAAACGCTCCACGTCGGCCTCGGTCTGGCTCGGGTCCAGTTCCAACAGCAGGTCGCCCGCCTTCACCTGCTGCCCGTCGTGGACGTGTATGGCCTTGACCACCGCCACTTCGCTGGGCTGGATGACCTTGGTCTTGCCGCTGGGGACGATCTTGCCGCGGGCGGTGGCGACCACGTCTATTTCGCCGAGGCAGGCCCAAAGAACGGCGAGGGCGGCGAAGGCCATGATCGACCACTTGATATAACGCACCAACGGGCTGACCGGCTGCTCCTGCAAGGCCAGGGCCGCGGGGAGGAACTGCACCTCATGGGGCAGCCGCTGCGGCGGATCCATCGACTGGCGGTTGCGCCAGGCCCGGCGCCAGGCGCTGCGGTAGCGTCGCAGCAGATCGCGGCGGGCGCTCATGGCACACCACCCTGCTGCAGGCGGAACAGGCGCGAATAGTGCCCGGCCTGGTGGGCGAGCAGTTCGGCATGGCTGCCCTGTTCGACGATCTGGCCACGGTCCATCACCACGATCCGGTTGGCCTCGCGCACCGCACTCAGGCGGTGCGCGATGATGATCACAGTGCGTCCCTTGCAGATGGCCCTCATGTTCTGCTGGACCACGCGCTCGGACTCGTAGTCCAGGGCGCTGGTGGCCTCGTCGAAGATCAGGATGCGCGGTTTGCCGATCAGTGCGCGAGCGATGGCGATGCGCTGCCGCTGGCCACCGGACAGCGACGAACCATGCTCGCCAACCAGCGTGTCGTAACCTTCGGGCAATTCGAGGATGAATTCATGGGCCCCGGCCAGGCGAGCCGCCTGGATCACGGCCTCCATCGGCGCACCAGGGTCGGTCAGCGCGATGTTCTCGCGAATGCTGCGGTTGAACAGCAGGTTGTCCTGCAGCACCACGCCGATCTGCCGACGCAGCGAGGAAACGTCCACCAGGGCCAGGTCCATGCCGTCGACCAGCACCCGCCCGCGTTCCGGCACATATAGCCGTTGCAGCAGGCGTGTCAGGGTACTCTTGCCAGAACCGGAACGACCGACGATGCCGACCACCTCTCCCGCGGCGACGCTCAGGTTGATGCCGCGGAGCACTTCCGAACCGTCCGGGCGATAGCGGAAGTGCACCTGGTCGAACTCCAGGCGTCCTTTCAGCGCGGGCAGGCTGCTGCGCGAGGCTTGCGACAGCTCCGTCCGGGTGTTGAGGATGTCCCCCAGGCGCTGGACCGATACGCCGGTCTGCTGGAAGTTCGTCCACAACTGAGCCAGGCGCATGATCGGCTGCGATACCCGGCCGGCGAGCATGTTGAAGGCGATCAACTGGCCTACCGTGAGCTGCCCTTCGATGACCAGGCGCGCCCCCAGCCAGAGCGTGGCGACCGTGACCAGCTTGCCGATGAGCGAAACGCCCTCGTTGGCCAGCATGGACAGGTTCTGCGTCTTGAAACCGGCGGCCACGTAGGCCGCCAACTGGTTGTCCCACTTGCGGGTGGTCTGCGGTTCGACGGCCATCGACTTGAGGGTATCGATGCCGTTGATGGTTTCCACCAGGAAGGCCTGGTTCTCGGCCCCGCGGTTGAAGCTTTCCTGCACCCGGGCGCGCAGCAGTGGCGTAACGAACAGCGACAGCAGGAAATACAAGGGCAGCGACAGCACCACCACCAGGGTCAGCCAGCCGCTGTAGAAGAACATCACGGCGATGAACACCACCGAGAAGAGCACGTCGAGCAGCAGGGTGATGGCATTGCCGGTGAGGAAGCTGCGGATGTTCTCCAGTTCCCGCACCCGTGCCACGGAGTCACCGACGCGGCGAGCCTGGAAGTAGGCCAGCGGCAGGGTGACCAGGTGGCGGAACAGACGGGCACCGAGTTCCACGTCGATGCGGCTTGCGGTATGCGCGAAGACATAGCTGCGCAGGCCACTGAGCAGGCTCTCGAAGAGCATGATGCCAAGCAGGCCCACGGCCAGTACGTCCAGTGTCGACAACCCCCGGTGCACCAGCACCTTGTCCATCACGACCTGGAAGAACAGGGGCGTCAGCAAGGCGAATATCTGCAGCACGAAAGACGCGACCAGCACCTCGCCCAGCGGCTTTCGATACTTGACGATGGCGGGGATGAACCAGGTGAAGTCGAAGCGCGACAGGCCGGCCGCCTCCGATGCCTGGGAGCGGACCAGGATCAGCTCTCCGCTCCAGCGCTCGGCCAGCGCCTCCAGGGCGAGCACCTCGGGGCCCGCAGCCTTCGGAGCCTGGACCAGTACCTTGTCCTGGTCGCTCCTGGCGATGAGGAAGAAATCGCCGTCGTGGGAACGAGCGATAGCGGGGAACGGCGTGCGTGCCAGGCGCTCGACGGAGCTGCGTACCGAGCGCGCCTTCAGGCCCAATCGACGCGCGGCCAGGAGGATTTCCGCAATGCCGAAGGCCGCGCCCGGCGGCCGGAGTTCGTGGGCCAGTTGCTGGGGAGAAACCGCCACCTGGTGAAAGCGCGCCAACATCACCAGGCAGGCCAGCCCACTGTCCAGTTCCATGGTTTCCCCGGTTGCTGCGTCGGTGTTTTCCTGGGACATCGAATTTCCTTGTGCTTGCGCGTGCCCTTAGAGCGCGCTTCAACGAATGCCTGCCGCCTCACCGAGGGCATCGGCCAGCAGTTGGCCGTATGCCTTGAGCCCATTGCCGACGCTGTAGCCTTGTGCCGTGACCCTGGCCTGCTGGCGCAGTTGCCAATGGGCAGCCGGCCGTTCGACGGCATCCAGTACGCGGCGGGCAATCGAGGACGGGGAAAAGAAGTCGACGAGGTGGCCGTTGCGCCCGTCCTCGATCACCTCGCGAACCGGAGCGGTATCCGAGCCGACGACCAGGCAGCCGCTGGCCATGGCCTCCAGCAGCGACCAGGAAAGAACGAAGGGATAAGTGAGATAGACGTGAACGGCGGAAACCTGGAGAACGCGCCTGTAGGTTGCATAGGGCACCTTGCCGAGAAAGTGCACGCGTTCGAGGTCCAGGGAAAGCTCCCCCAGCAGCTTGCTACGCCAGTTCGGCGCGTCCCCGGGCAACCTGCCATAGCTGCAGCCATCGCCCCCGACTATGACCACCTGGACCTGTCGATTGCCGGACAGGATCGACGGCAATGCGCGCATGAAGCTGTGGAACCCCCGGTAGGGCTCCAGGTTGCGCGCCACGTAAGTCACCACAGGCTGCCCGGCACGCAGCACACCGCCACAAGGTAGCGGCAGGCAGGCCAGGGGGTCGGGGCCCAGCTCGTTGACGGGGATGCCCTCGTGGGCGACGCGGATCTTGCCGCGATAGGCCTCGGGGTGCAGGGAATGCTGCCAATACGTGGGGGTGACGCCCCAGTCGCACTGTTCGAGATTGAGCAAGTGCAGGGTGTTGCGCAAGCGCAGCCGCGCCGAGTCGTCCAGCGTCATGGGAAACTCGGGGTCGAAACCCGCGTCGGCGCCCTGGGTCTGGTAGTAGTACTCGCAGAAGTGGATCAGCGGTGCTTCGGGAAACACGTCCTTGAGAAAGAGCGTTTCACCCCATCCGGGATGGCCGAGGATCACATCGGGCCGATAGCCCCGGCGACGCTGCTGCAGAAGGATGCGAGCCACCTGCTGCCCGTGCAGGACCGCGTTCTCCAATGTGTGGAGATAGCCATGGGCCTGCGTGGCAGGGGCACGCCTGGGCCGGTAGCGGGACAACTTCACGCCAGGCAATCCTGGGGCGCTGTCCAGCCCGAGTGCGCGGACCTCGCAACCCTCCTGACCTGCCAGGGCATGGGCCAGGTAGCGGAACTGGCCGGGGAAGTTCTGGTGCAATAGCAGGAGCTTCATCGCGCGCCTGCCGCTCGTTGCGGGTAATCGCCGAGGATGGGCAGGACCATTGCGTTCCTGCTGGATGATGGACGTCGCATGTTTCGCTCCCTGCTGGCCATGGATAGCAGGGAGCTTTTTAGTTTTTGCTCTTTAGGATGTATGCAGCTTGATTCCTACAGGCATTCCTCTTTTTTCCTGATTCCTGCAGGAAAGAGCCTTTTTCAGAAAACCCTCCAAACTGGTCACGGCCCGGCAAATGAAACGGCCCGCACGAGGCGGGCCGTCTTGGTCTTGCCGCACGCTCAATCGGCATGAATGTCGTTATGCCGCGTCTCGCGCAGGAACAGCAGCGAGCACACCAGGCTCACGCCGGTGACCAGCACCGGGTACCAGAGGCCGTAGAAGATGTTGCCGGTGTACACCACCAGGGCGAAGGAGATGGTCGGCAGCAGGCCGCCGAACCAGCCGTTGCCGATGTGGTACGGCAGCGACAGCGAGGTGTAGCGGATGCGCGTCGGGAACAGCTCGACCATCAGCGCCGCCAGCGGGCCGTAGCAGCAGGTGGCGATGAAGATCAGCGCGACGATGATGGCGATCACCATCGGCCGGTTCACCAGCGAGGCGTCGGCCTGGGTCGGGTAACCGGCCTCCTTCACCGCGGCGCCCAGGGCGGCGGCGTCGAAGCCCTCGATGCGCTTCTCGCCCACGCTCACCACCAGCTCGCTGCCGGCCGGCGCGGCCTGGGTGCTGTAGGGCACGCCGCCCTTCACCAGCAGGGTCTTGGCCTTGTCGCAGGGGCTGTCGAATTTGGCCTTGCCCACCGGGTCGAACTGGAAGGTGCAGGTGGCCGGGTCGGCCATCACCACCACCGGGGCCTGGCGCGTGGCCTGGTCGATCTGCGGGTTGGCGTAGTGGGTCAGGGCCTTGAACAGCGGGAAGTAGCACAGCGTGGCCAGCAGCAGGCCGACCACCAGCACCGGCTTGCGCCCGACCTTGTCGGACACCCAGCCGGCCAGCACGAACAGCGGCGCGCCTATCACCAGGGAAATGATCAGCAGCACGTTGGACAGGGCCGGGTCGACCTTGAGCACCTGGGTGAGGAAGAACATCACGTAGAACTGCGCGGCATAGAAGGTCACTGCCTGGCCGGCGTTGATGCTGAACAGGGCGATCAGCACGATCTTCAGGTTGCTCCAGTTGGTGAAGGACTCCTTCAGCGGCGCCTTGCTGACCTTGCCTTCGGCCTTCATCTTCAGGAACGCCGGCGACTCCTGCATCGACAGGCGGATCCAGGTGGAGATGCCCAGCAGCACGATGGACAGCAGGAACGGCAGGCGCCAGCCCCAGCTTTCGAAAGCCTCGCCGGTGAACTGGCGGCAGCCCCAGATCACCAGCAGCGACAGCAGCAGGCCGGCGGTGGCGGTGCACTGGATCCAGCTGGTGTAGGCGCCGCGCTTGTTGGCCGGGGCGTGCTCGGCGACGTAGATGGCCGCGCCGCCGTACTCGCCGCCCAGGGCCAGGCCCTGCAGCAGGCGCAGGGCGATGAGGATGATGGGCGCAGCCACGCCGATGCTGGCGTAGGACGGCAGCAGGCCGACGCAGAAGGTCGACAGGCCCATCAGCAGGATGGTGACGAGGAAGGTGTACTTGCGCCCGATCATGTCGCCCAGGCGGCCGAACACCAGGGCGCCGAAGGGCCGCACCAGGAAGCCGGCGGCGAAGGCCAGCAGGGCGAAGATGAAGGCGGTGGTGTCGTTGACGCCGGCGAAGAACTGCTTGCTGATGACCGCCGCCAGCGATCCGTAGAGGAAGAAGTCGTACCACTCGAACACGGTACCGAGCGAGGAGGCGAAGATCACCTTGCGCTCTTCGCGGCCGCTGGAGCGCCCCCGCTCGAACGACTGGGGCTGTGCTAGATCGGTCATTACGGCTCTCCTGCCCCTCGTGGGGGCTCTTATTGTTGTTTCAGCCTCGACCGCCACGGCCCGGGGGCCGCGCGACGCTGTCTTCTGTCGAACCTGTTCGTCCCGCCGGGGTGGCCGTCAGGACAGGGCCTTCTCCTCGCGCCCGCTGATAGGGATGACCTCGGCGCTGCGCGAGGGTTCGGCAAGAATCATCCGCGCCGCCTTCTCGGCGATCACCAGCACCGGCGAGCAGCTGTTGCCGGAGGTGAGCGCGGGCATGATCGAGGCGTCGGCGATGCGCAGGCCGGGGATGCCGTGCACGCGCAGCTGGCTGTCGACCACGGCAGTGGGCCCCGAGCCCATGCGGCAGGTGCCGGCCGGGTGGAAGATGGTGGTGCCGATGTCCGCCGCGGCGCGCTGCAGGTCTTCCTCGGTCTGGAAGTCCGGGCCGGGCTTGTATTCCTCCGGGCGGAAGCGCGCCAGGGCCGGCGCGGCGGCGATGCGGCGGGTCAGGCGGATGGCGTCGGCGGCCACCCGCAGGTCTTCCGGGTGGCTCAGGTAGTTGGGCTGGATCAGCGGCTTGGCGCGCGCATCGCTGCTGCGGATGCGCACGCTGCCGCGGCTCTGCGGGCGCAGGTCGCACACCGAGGCGGTGAAGGCCGGGAAGGCGTGCAACGGCTCGCCGAAACGCTCCAGGGACAGCGGCTGCACGTGGTATTCGAGGTTGGCCGAGGCCTGGCCGGGATCGGATTTGGCGAAGGCGCCCAGCTGGCTCGGTGCCATGGACAGCGGGCCGCTGCGCTTGAACAGGTATTCCAGGCCCATGCCGACCTTGCCCCAGGGCGTGGCGGCGATGCGGTTCAGCGTGCGGGTGCCCTGAATGCGGTAGATCAGCCGCAGCTGCAGGTGGTCCTGGAGGTTCTCGCCGACGCCGGGCAGCTCGTGGCGCACACCGATGCCCAGTTGCTCCAGCAGGGGCCGCGGGCCGATGCCCGAGCGCTGCAGCAGGGCCGGCGAGCCGATGGCGCCGGCGCACAGGATCACCTCGCGGCGCGCCCGCAGTTCGCGGCGGGCGCCCTGCCAGTCCACCACCAGGCCGCGGGCGCGGCCGTCTTCGAGGATCAGCTGCTGCGCCTCGACGTGGGTCAGCACCATCAGGTTCGGGCGCTGTTCGACCGGACGCAGGAAGGCCTTGGAGGCATTCCAGCGCACGCCGCCGCGCTGGTTCACCTGGAAGTAGCCGCAGCCTTCGTTGTCGCCGCCGTTGAAGTCGTCCACCGAAGCGATGCCGGTCTGCGCGGCGGCCTCGCGGAAGGCATCGAGGATTTCCCAGGACAGCCGCTGCTGCTCCACCCGCCATTCGCCGCCGCCATGGTGGATGGCGCTGTCGCCGGCGAAGTGGTCCTCCATGCCGAGGAACAGCGGCAGCAGGTCGTCCCAGCCCCAGCCGGGGTTGCCCTCGGCGGCCCAGCCGTCGTAGTCGCGGGCCTGGCCGCGCATGTAGATCATGCCGTTGATCGAGGAGCAGCCGCCGAGCACGCGGCCACGGGGGTACTTGATGGCGCGGCCGTTGAGGCCGGGGACCGCTTCGGTGTCGAAGCACCAGTCGGTGCGCGGGTTGCCGATGCAGTAGAGGTAGCCGACGGGGATGTGGATCCACGGGTAGTTGTCCGGGCCGCCGGCCTCGATCAGCAGCACGCGGTTGGCCGGGTCGGCGGACAGCCGGTTGGCCAGCAGGCAGCCGGCGGGGCCGGCACCGACGATCAGGTAGTCGAACGAGTCCAGTGCCTGGGGCATGGGCTGACCTCTTGTTGTTCTTATCGATGCGTCGCTTGAGGCTAGCCGCTCATTCGCGATAAAAAAACGAACATTTCGAGTCAGCTGCTGATCGTTTTCTAACAACGGAGCCCGCCATGTTCGACTGGAACGACCTGCGCTACTTCCTCGAACTGCACCGCAGCGGCCGCCTGCTGGCCACGGCGCGCAAGCTGAACACTACCCATGCCACCGTGGCGCGGCACATCGAGAACATCGAGCGCGACCTGGGCACCCAGCTGTTCGCCCAGCACACCGGCGGCTACCAGCTGACGCCGGCCGGCCTGGCGCTGCTCAGGCACGCCGAGGCCATGGAGAACACCGCCCTCCTCGCCCAGGAGGAAATGAGCCAGAGCATCAGCCCCCTGGGCCAGGTGCGCCTGGGCGTGACCGAGGGCCTGGGCACCATGTTCCTCGCCCCGCGCCTGGGCGAGCTGATGCGCCAGTACCCGGGCCTTGAGCTGGAACTGGTGTCGGTGCCGCGCTTCGTCAGCATCACCAACCGCGAGGCGGACATCGCCATCACCCTGGAAAGGCCCAACGCCGACCTGGTGATCAGCCGCCGCCTGACGCGCTACCGCCTGAGCCTGTTCGCCAGCCCCGCCTACCTGGAAAAGGCCCCACCGCTGCGCGACCGCGACGACCTGTGCAAGCACCAGTGGATCGGCTACGTGGACGACCTGCTGTTCAGCCAGGAACTGATGTTCCACCACAGCTTCTGCCGCCACCCCCAGGTGGTGTTCCGCAGCACCAGCGTGGTGGCCCAGCAGCAGGCCGCGCAAGCCGGCGTCGGCCTGGCCATCCTGCCCCAGTTCATGGGCCTGCACGACCCGCTGCTGGTGCCGGTGCTGCCGGGGGAGTTCATCGAGCGGGAGTACTGGATGTGTACGCGGCGGGAGTTGCACCGGTCGGTGAGGTTGCGGTTGGTGTGGGATTTTCTGCTGGGGCTGTGCGAGAGGGAGCAGGGGATTTTGCTGGAGGGCAAGGCCACTGCGCCTCTGTAGACGCGACGCCCGCTATCAACACGCGCGTTCCGCGGCCAGGCCGGAAACCTGGTCCAGCGTCTGGAGAAACTCGCCGACCTCGCGCCGCGAGCGCAGATGGACGATGCGCCGCCCCTGCCGGTGCGCGTCCAGCAACGCCATCACCTTGGGGCGGCTGCGCTTCGGGTAGTTCCATATCCAGCTCAGGAATGCCGGGTCGGGTAGTTGCTCGGGGCAGCCTTCGGCCATGTCGGGGCGGACCTGGCCGCGGTAGCGGAAGCCGCGACGCAGGGCGCGCCACAGGCAAAGCAGCGGTGGCAGGTCGAGGAAGATCACGGTGTCGCAGGCGGCAAGGCGCTGCGCCAGGGTGCCGGAGTAGTTGCCGTCCATCACCCAGCGCTCGCCCAGGCAAAGCGCCTCCACGCGCGCCTGCCAGTCAGGCTTTGCCGGCTCCACCCAGCCGGGCTGCCAGTACAGCGCGTCCATGTGGATGACCGGTAGAGCCAGGCGTTGGCCGAGAGCTGCGGACAAGGTGCTCTTGCCGCTGCCACCGGAGCCGATGATCAGGATTCTTTGCACAGAACGCTCCCTGTTGGCCTGCTGTGGGCCGCGTATTGTGCGGCAACCCTGCTGTTGGCGTTAAGTGAGTCCAGGCGAACTATCTTGCAGGCCGAACCGCGGCGCTCTTCGTAGGATGGGTGGAGCGAAGCGATACCCATCGCCGTGCTCGGCCGAGCACCGGCCTTGCCGGCGGGATCGCGGACGGAGTCCGCTCCTACAGGTCGCCGGGAAACACGCTATTCCTTCCCCGTAGGAGCGGACCTTGTCCGCGAGCGCCGGAGGTTTCGGCGCGGATCGCGGATAAGATCCGCTCCTACGCTGCCTCACCCACGCCATTCCCATGTAGGAGCGCGCCCTACGCGCGAATCGCGGGCAGGGCCCGCTCCTACAGGATGCATGGGCTCGGTCGAGGGGGTTATTCCGCGCGGGCGTGCTCGACCTTCTCGGACGCGGACCAGATGCGGTAGCGGACTTCGACGTCCTTGGGCGCGTAGATCACGATCGGCAGCTTGCTGTTGTAGCGCAGCAGGAAGCCGTCGCCGACCACCGGTACGAAGTCCTTCCTGCTCTTGCCTTGCGGGCAGGCCATCAGGGTGCTGGCCGGGCCGCTGACCTTGTCCAGGCGGTAGTAGGGATAGCCCCAGCCTTCCAGGGTCTTTTCTTCCAGGCTGCCGCCCAGGCGCTGGCGGTTGCAGTCGACAGTCAGGGTCTTGCCGGCCAGGACCTCGACCTTGAAGTTCTCTTCCTGCGCCTGCTTGGGCAGGTGGATGACCTGCCGCACGAAGCCGTCCTCAGCCTTGGGATAAGGCGCTACGCCCTCGAGCTTGGCGGCGTTGGCCAGGGTGGCGGTGGCGCTGAGCAGCAGCGCGGTGGAAAGGGTGAAACGGGTACAGGGCATGACGCCTCCTTGCCGGTTGAAGGACGAACGCAACGCGCGGATGCGTTCGTCCGGATTGCTTGCGTCCCTTCGACAGCCTGAATGTGCGAATGCTCCTACATGTACGCCCTCAAGCCGTGCCAAGTTGTTTCAGGCTACTTCACCGCCGCTCTTGGCCTGCTGCTCCAGGTGGGCCTGCAGTTCCGGGTCGAGTTGGAGCTGGTAGGCCAGTTCGTCCAGGTAGTTGCGTTCGCTTTCCTGCTGGTCGTCCACCAGCATCACGCTGGCCAGGTACATTTCCGCGGCCTTGCCGGGGTCGCCCTGGGCAGCCCGGGCCACGTCGGTGGCTTCGAGGGGTTTGCGCACCTCGTTGTCGAGCCAGGCCTGCAGTTCCGGCTCGCCGGCGTGGCGGGAGATTTCCGCGTAGATCGCCTGCTTCTCCTTGTCGTCGATGCGGCCGTCGGCCTTGGCCGCGGCGATCAGGGCGATGAGGATGGCGTGGCTGTGGGCTTCGGCTTCGTCGCCGGAGAGCTGGTCGACGGTGGTCGGCGCCTGTTGCGGCGCGGCGGCGGCCTGCTGTCGCTGCCAGTTCTGGTAGGCCTGGAAGGCCATCATGCCCAGGGAGGCGAGCATGGCGTAGTTGACCCCGCCGCCACTGGAGCGCCCCTGGCTGGCCGGGGCGCCGCCGCCGAGCATGCTGCCCAGCACACCGCCGAGGCCGCCCAGGCCACCCAAGCCACCGGCCGATGCGCCCCCACCGGTGGCGCCGCCGAGCAGGCCGCCGAGCAGCCCTCCCAGGCCACCCAGGCCGCCTGCGCCGCCTTGTTGCGCCTGCGCGCCCTGGCCGGCCCGCAGCAGTTGTTCCAGCAGATCCGTGGTGTTCATGGCAGCGCCCTCGGCGTGGTTGCGGTCAGGCAACGATAGTCCCGGTGGCGGATTCCGCCAATGCCGTCCGGGACTATTCAGGGGCGCGCTGAGAATCAGGCCGGCAGTGCCTGCAGGGCCTTCTGCGCCTGGGTTTCCAGCTCGGCCTTGAGGCCGGGGTCGAGGCTCAGCTGGCGGGCCAGTTCGTCGAGGTAGGCGCGCTCCATGTAGTTTTCCTCGTCCACCATCAGCAGGCTGGCCAGGTACATCTCGGCGGCCATTTCCTCGCTCTTGGCGGCGCGCGCCACTTCCTGCGGGTCCAGCGGCTTGGCCAGTTCACGGTCGAGCCAGCCCTGCAGCTCCAGGTCGCCGGTGAGCTTGGCGATCTCGCCGTCGATCAACTGGCGTTCGCGGGCGTCGATGTGGCCGTCGGCCTTGGCCGCCGCCACCAGGGCGCGGAGGATGGCGTGGCTGTGGGCTTCGGCTTCCACCGGCGGCAGGCGGTCGACGGTCTGCGGCTCGCCGCGCGGCGCACTGGCCTGCTGGCGCTGCCAGTTGCCGTAGGCCTTGTAGGCGATCACCCCGAGGGCGGCCAGGCCGCCGTAGGTGACTACCTTGCCGCCCATCTTGCGCGCCTTCTTGCTGCCCAGCAGCAGGCCCAGCGCGCCGGCGGCCAGGGCGCCGCCACCGGCGCCGGAGAGCAGGCTGCCGATGTCCAGGCCGACCTTGCCGGCGCCCTGCCCGGCCTGTGGCTGGCCGCCGGCCTGGGCGAGCCCCTTGTTCTGCAGGAGTTCCTGGCCGGATTTGAGCAGTTGGTCGAGCAGGCCACGGGTGTTCATGGCGGTCTCCTGGGTCGGTTGGGGGGAAACTTCGACTCTAGCGCCCGCCCACGGGGGCGCGCAGGCGCAGAGTGCTTCGGGATATTGCTGAGCCGGCGTCCCATCTGTAGGAGCGCGCCCTGCGCGCGATTCGCGGGCAGGGCCCGCTCCTACAAGTGCAGGAGAACCCCATCGCCATGGCCGCATGGGTTTCGCCGGGGCTCAACCCATCCTACGAAGAGCATCCTGTGCTTGCGCCTTCCATTCGATTTAAAAGAATGTTCCTATGGATTTTCGATAAAGCACAAAGCCATGGCCCGCCACCATGATGACCCTGCGCCAGATCCGCCATTTCATCGCCGTCGCCGAGACCGGCTCGATCTCCGCCGCCGCCCAGGCGGTGTTCATTTCCCAGTCCACCCTGACGCTGGCCATCCAGCAACTGGAGGAGGAGATCGGCGTGCGCCTGTTCGAGCGCCACGCCAAGGGCATGACGCTCACCCACCAGGGCCACCAGTTCCTGCGCCAGGCGCACCTGATCCTGGCCACGGTGGAGAACGCCAAGCGCAGCCTGCAGCAGAGCACCGACAAGGTGGCCGGCAGCCTGACCATAGGCGTGACCAGCCTGGTGGCCGGCTACTACCTGGCCGACCTGATCACCCGCTTCCAGCGCGCCTACCCCAACGTGCAGACCCGCGTGGTGGAGGACGAGCGGCCTTATATAGAGCACCTGCTGGTGAGCGGCGAGATCGACGTGGGCGTGCTCATCCTCTCCAACCTGGAGGACCGCCACGCCCTGCAGACCGAGGTGCTCACCCACTCGCCGCACCGCCTCTGGCTGCCGGCCCAGCACCCGCTGCTGGAGCGCGACAGCATCGGCCTGGCGGACGTCGCCGGCGAGCCGCTGATCCAGCTCAACGCCGACGAGATGGGCCTGCACACCCAGCGCATCTGGTCGCGCGCCGGGCTGGCGCCGCAGGTGACGCTGCGCACCGCCTCGGTGGAGGCCGTGCGTAGCCTGGTGGCCGCCGGCCTGGGCCTGTCGATCCAGCCGGACATGACCTACCGCCCCTGGTCCCTGGAGGGCGACATCATCGAGGCGCGCCCGCTGGTGGACCTGGGCGAGCCGCTGGACGTCGGCCTGGCCTGGCGCCGCGGCACGGCGCGGCCGGCGCTGGTGGACCCGTTCCTCACCGTGGCCCGCGAACAACCCAACGCCAAGCGGCCATCGATCTAGCAGCTTTCGATTTAATCGAATGCCGCTTTCAGTATTTAGAATTTGTCGACCTCAAGCCCGGAATCTAGTCTCTCGCTTCATACAAAAGGGCCGGATCCGGGCAGCCCCTCCGGAGCACGCCAATGGCCCCCGAAAACAAGACCGAGAAGAAAAGAGCCGCGAAGATGAACGCCCTTGCGAGCCCCCCGACCCTGTACACCGAGCTGCTGATCGACGGTCAGCTGGCGGCCGGCCAGGGCCTCGCCGAGGCCATCCTCAACCCCGCCAGCGGCGAAACCCTGGTCAGCGTCGCCGATGCCTCCCCCGAGCAGATCGAGCGGGCCATCGACGCTGCCCAGCGCGCCTTCCCGGCCTGGTCGCGGACCACCCCCGCGCAGCGCTCCGCCGCCCTGCTGGCGATCGCCGACGCCATCGACAAGCGCGCCGACGCCCTCGCCCGCCTGGAGGCCCTGAACTGCGGCAAGCCGCTGCACCTGGCGCGGCAGGACGACATCCCGGCCACCGCCGACGTGTTCCGCTTCTTCGCCGGTGCCGTGCGCTGCCAGCAGGGCCAGCTGGCCGGCGAGTACGTGCCCGGGCACACCAGCATGGTGCGCCGCGACCCGGTGGGCGTGGTGGCCTCCATCGCGCCCTGGAACTACCCGCTGATGATGGCGGCGTGGAAGATCGCCCCGGCCCTGGCCGCCGGCAACACCCTGGTGTTCAAGCCGTCCGAGCACACCCCGCTGTCGATCCTGGCGCTGGCCCCGGCGCTGGCGGACATCCTCCCGCCTGGCGTCCTCAACATAGTCTGCGGCGGCGGCGAGAACGTCGGCAGCCATCTGGTCGGCCACCCGCGGGTGCGCATGGTGTCGCTGACCGGCGACATCGTCACCGGGCAGAAGATCCTCCAGGCCGCCGCGCGCACCTTGAAGCGCACCCACCTGGAGTTGGGCGGCAAGGCGCCGGTCATAGTCTGCAACGACGCCGACATCGAGGCGGTCGTCCAGGGCGTGCGTACCCACGGCTACTACAACGCCGGGCAGGACTGCACCGCCGCCTGCCGCATCTACGCCCAGGCCGGCATCCACGACCGCCTGGTGGCCGAGCTGGGCGAGGCCGTGGCCAGCATCCGTTTCGCCCGCAAGCGCGATGCGGACAACGAAATCGGCCCGCTGATCAGCGCCCGCCAGCGCGACCGCGTGGCCAGCTTCGTCGAACGCGCCCTGGGCCAGCCGCACATCGAGCGGGTGACCGGCGCCGCCGTGCATTCCGGCCCCGGTTTCTACTACCAGCCCACGCTGCTGGCCGGCTGCCGGCAGCAGGACGAGATCGTCCAGCGCGAGGTGTTCGGCCCGGTGGTCACCGTGACCCGCTTCGAGCAACTGGAGCAGGCGGTGGACTGGGCCAACGACTCCGAGTACGGCCTGGCCTCCTCGGTGTGGACGCAGAACCTGGACAAGGCCTTCCAGATCGCCAACCGCCTGCAGTACGGCTGCACCTGGATCAATACCCATTTCATGCTCGCCAGCGAGATGCCCCACGGCGGCCTCAAGCGCTCAGGCTACGGCAAGGACCTGTCCAGCGACTCGCTGCAGGACTACAGCGTGGTGCGCCACATCATGGCCCGCCACGGCGACCGGCTGGATTGAACCACCCGGCGGGCCCGCCCGCCGGTACATAAGAAGCGCCCCGGCGGTACGCCGCGCGAGGGCCGTTGCTCGATTGACACTGCCCCACCAATAGAGACAACAAACGAGGGAGACATCGCATGCGCAAGACCGCACTGCTCAGCGCCATCACCACCGCCCTGCTGGCCAGCGCCGGCGTACAGGCCGCCGATGCCATCAAGGCGGTCGGCGCCGGTGAGGGCCGCCTGGACATCATCGCCTGGCCCGGCTACATCGAACGCGGCCAGTCCGACAAGGCCTACGACTGGGTCACCCAGTTCGAGAAGGACACCGGCTGTCAGGTCAACGTGAAGACCGCCGCCACCTCCGACGAGATGGTCAGCCTGATGGCCAAGGGCGGCTACGACCTGGTCACCGCCTCCGGCGACGCTTCCCTGCGCCTGATCTACGGCAAGCGCGTGCAACCGATCAACCCGTCGCTGATCCCCAACTGGAAGAACATCGACGCGCGCCTGAAGGATGCGCCCTGGTACACCGTCGCCGGCAAGACCTACGGCACCCCCTACCAGTGGGGCCCGAACCTGCTGATGTACAACACCAAGGTCTTCCCCAAGGCGCCGGACAGCTGGAGCGTGGTGTTCGAGGCGCAGAACCTGCCCGACGGCAAGCCGAACAAGGGCCGCGTGCAGGCCTACGACGGCCCCATCTACATCGCCGACGCCGCGCTGTACCTGAAGAGCACCAGGCCGGAACTGGGCATCCAGGACCCGTACCAGCTGACCGAGGCGCAGTACGCCGCCGTGCTCGACCTGCTGCGCAAGCAGCACGCGCTGATCCACCGCTACTGGCACGACGCGACCGTGCAGATGAGCGACTTCAAGAACGAGGGCGTCGCCGCCTCCAGCTCCTGGCCGTACCAGGCCAACGCGCTGAAGGGCGAGAAGCAGCCGATCGCCACCGTGTTCCCGAAAGAGGGCGTCACCGGCTGGGCCGACACCACCATGCTGCACGCCGAGGCCGCGCACCCGAACTGCGCCTACAAGTGGATGAACTGGTCGCTGGAGCCCAAGGTGCAGGGCGACGTGGCCGCCTGGTTCGGCTCGGTGCCGGCCGCGCCGGAAGGCTGCAAGGCCAGCGAGCTGCTCGGCGGCGAAGGCTGCGCCACCAATGGCTTCGACCAGTTCGAGAAGATCGCCTTCTGGAAGACCCCGCAGGCCGAGGGCGGCAAGTTCGTGCCGTACAGCCGCTGGACCCAGGACTACATCGCGATCATGGGCGGTCGTTGAGCACGAGGCTTCGCCTCGCGCCTGACCGGCTCCCCTCTCCCTGAAGGGAGAGGGGGCGTCCAGCCCACCATCCGTTTCTGATCCACCCGATTTTTCCGGGCAGGGCCTTCGCACGCCGATTTCCTGCCCCTGGAGCGTGCCCCATGACCACCCCCGCTGTTCAATTCACCCAGGTCTCCCGCCAGTTCGGCGAGGTGAAAGCCGTCGACCGGGTGTCCATCGACATCAAGGACGGCGAGTTCTTCTCCATGCTCGGCCCCTCGGGTTCGGGCAAGACCACCTGCCTGCGCCTGATCGCCGGCTTCGAGCAGCCCAGCGCAGGCTCCATCCGCATCCACGGCGAGGAGGCCGCCGGCCTGCCGCCGTACCAGCGCGACGTCAACACGGTGTTCCAGGACTACGCGCTGTTCCCGCACATGAACGTGCTGGAGAACGTCGCCTACGGCCTGAAGGTGAAGGGCGTGGCCAAGGCCGAGCGCCTCAAGCGCGCCGAAGAGGCCCTGGGCATGGTCGCCCTGGGCGGCTACGGCGGCCGCAAGCCGGTGCAGCTGTCCGGCGGCCAGCGCCAGCGCGTGGCCCTGGCCCGGGCCCTGGTGAACCGCCCGCGCGTGCTGCTGCTGGACGAGCCCCTGGGCGCGCTGGACCTGAAGCTGCGCGAGCAGATGCAGAGCGAGCTGAAGAAGCTGCAGCGCCAGTTGGGCATCACCTTCATCTTCGTCACCCACGACCAGGGCGAAGCGCTGTCCATGTCCGACCGCGTGGCGGTGTTCAACAAGGGCCGCATCGAGCAGGTGGACACCCCGCGCAACCTGTACATGAAGCCGGCCACGCCCTTCGTCGCCGAGTTCGTCGGCACCGCCAACGTGCTGCGCGGCGACCTCGCCCGGCGCCTGCTCGGCGAGGCCGGGGCCTGGTCGCTGCGGCCGGAGCACGTGCGCTTCGGCCAGGCGCGCGAGGGCGAGCTGCAGGTGGGCGGCACCCTGGTCGACGTGCAGTACCTGGGCGCCGCCAGCCGCTACGAGATCGCCCTGGACGACGGCGGCCGGCTGGTGGCCGCGCTGCCCAACGGCGAGCGCGAGGAGCTGCGCCCGCAGCCCGGCGAGGCGGTCAGCGCCTGCTGGGCGCGCAGCGCGCTGGTGCCGCTGCGCGAGGAGCCGCTGCCATGATGCGCGCGGTCTCCAGCTTCCTCTACCGGCGCGGCAACCTCTACCTGCTGATGCTGCTGATCCCGCCGCTGCTGTGGTTCGGGGTGATCTACGTCGGCTCGCTGTTCGCCCTGCTGTGGCAGAGCTTCTACACCTTCGACGACTTCACCATGGCGGTGACGCCGGAGCTGACCCTGGCCAACTACAAGGCGCTGTTCAACCCCGCCAACTACGACATCGTGCTGCGCACCCTGGGCATGGCCGTGGCGGTGTCCCTGGCCAGCGCCGTGCTGGCCTTCCCCATCGCCTACTACATGGCGCGTTTCGCCGGGCCCAAGGAGAAGGCCTTCTTCTATATCGCGGTGATGCTGCCGATGTGGGCCAGCTACATCGTCAAGGCCTACGCCTGGACGGTGATCCTGGCCAAGGGCGGCATCCTCTACTGGATCATCGAGAAGCTGCACCTGCTGGGGCCGCTGGACCTGCTGCTGGACGTGCCCGGCGTGGGCGGCAACACCCTGTCCACCTCGCACCTGGGGCGCTTCTGGGTGTTCACCTACATCTGGCTGCCGTTCATGATCCTGCCGATCCAGGCCGCCCTGGAGCGCCTGCCGCCGTCGCTGCTGCAGGCCAGCGCCGACCTGGGCGCGCGGCCGCGGCAGACCTTCGCCCAGGTGATACTGCCGCTGGCCTTCCCCGGCGTGGTGGCCGGCTCGATCTTCACCTTCAGCCTGACCCTGGGCGACTTCATCATCCCGCAGCTGGTCGGCCCCAGCGGGCTGTTCATCGGCACCATGGTCTACGTGCAGCAGGGCTCCATCGGCAACATGCCGCTGGCCGCGGCCTTCACCCTGGTGCCCATAGTGCTCATCGCCATCTACCTGTCCATCGCCAAGCGGCTGGGGGCCTTCGATGCACTCTGAACGAGCTTCCTGGCCCCTGCGCCTGGCCGCCTGGGGCGGGCTGGTGTTCCTGCACTTCCCGATCCTGGTGATCCTGCTGTACGCCTTCAACACCGAGGAGTCGGCCTACAGCTTCCCGCTGCAGGGCTTCACCCTGCGCTGGTTCGCCGAGGTGGCCCAGCGCGGCGACGTGCTGGAGGCCATCTGGCTGTCGGTGAAGATCGCCTGCGTCGCCACCCTGGTAGCCATGGTGCTCGGCACGCTCGCCGCCGGCGCGCTGTACCGCAGGGACTTCTTCGGCAAGGAGGGCATCTCGCTGATGCTGATCCTGCCCATCGCCCTGCCCGGCATCATCACCGGTATCGCCCTGCTGTCGGCGTTCAAGACCCTCGGCATCGAGCCGGGCTTCCTGACCATCGTCATCGGCCACGCCACCTTCTGCGTGGTGATCGTCTACAACAACGTGATAGCGCGCTTCCGCCGCACCTCGTTCAGCCTGATCGAGGCCTCCATGGACCTGGGCGCCGACGGCTGGCAGACCTTCCGCTACATCGTCCTGCCGAACATCGCCACCGCCCTGCTGGCCGGCGGCATGCTGGCCTTCGCGCTGTCCTTCGACGAGATCATCGTCACCACCTTCACCGCCGGCCACGAGCGCACCCTGCCGCTGTGGCTGCTGAACCAGCTCACCCGCCCGCGCGACGTGCCCATCACCAACGTGGTGGCCATGCTGGTGATGCTGGCGACCATGCTGCCGATCCTCGGTGCCTACTACCTGACCCGCGGCACCAGCGACATGGCCGGCGGCGGCAAGTGAACAGGCCCCCGCCCGGCGGGGAAGCAGCCACCGAACCAGAGGAGCCCGCCATGCAAAGCAAACTGCTGATCAATGGCCAGTTCGTCGCCGGCGAAGGCGAGAAACTGGACATCCTCAACCCCTCCACCGGCGAAGTGCTGGGCCGGATAGCCGAGGCCAGCGAGGCCCAGGTGGACGCCGCCGTGCGCGCCGCCGACGCGGCCTTCGACGGCTGGTCGCAGAGCACCCCGAAGGACCGCGCGCTGCTGTTGCTGCGCCTGGCCGACCGGATCGAGGAGCACGCCGAGGAACTGGCGCGCCTGGAATCGCAGAACTGCGGCAAGCCCTACGCCGCCGCGCTGAACGACGAGATCCCGGCCATCGCCGACGTGTTCCGCTTCTTCGCCGGCGCCTGCCGCTGCCTGCCCGGCTCGGCGGCCGGCGAATACCTGCCCGGCTTCACCTCGATGATCCGCCGCGACCCGGTGGGGGTGATCGCCTCCATCGCGCCCTGGAACTACCCGCTGATGATGGCCGCCTGGAAGCTCGGCCCGGCCCTGGCCGCCGGCAACTGCGTGGTGCTCAAGCCCTCGGAGCAGACGCCGCTGACCGCCCTGCGCCTGGCCGAGTTCATCGCCGAGCTGTTCCCCGCCGGGGTGGTCAACCTGGTGTTCGGCCGCGGCCCCACGGTGGGCAGCCCGCTGGTCAGCCACGCGCTGGTGCGCATGGTCTCGCTGACCGGCTCGGTGGGTACCGGCAAGAGCATCATCCGCAGCGCCGCCGACAGCGTGAAGCGCCTGCACATGGAGCTGGGCGGCAAGGCCCCGGTGATCGTCTTCGACGACGCCGACCTGGCCGACGTGGTCGAGGGCATCCGCACCTTCGGCTTCTACAACGCCGGGCAGGACTGCACCGCGGCCTGCCGCATCTACGCCGGCAAGAAGATCTACGACAACTTCGTCGCCGACCTGGCCAGCGCCGTGTCCAGCCTCAAGACCGGCCTGCAGGACGACCCGGCCACCGAGCTGGGCCCGCTGATCACCGCCAGCCAGCGCGAGCGCGTGTCCGGCTTCGTCGAACGGGCCAAGGCCAGCCCGCACATCCGCATCGCCACCGGCGGCAGCGCGGTGGCCGGCCAGGGCTTCTTCTACCAGCCGACGGTGGTGGCCAACGCCCAGCAGGACGACGAGATCGTGCGCAACGAAGTGTTCGGCCCGGTGGTCTCGGTGACCCCGTTCAGCGACGTCGAGCAGGCCATCCGCTGGGCCAACGACTCCGAGTACGGCCTGGCCAGCTCGGTGTGGACCCGCGACGTCGGCCGCGCCTCGCGGGTGGCGGCGCGGCTGCAGTACGGCTGTACCTGGGTCAACACCCACTTCATGCTGTGCAGCGAGATGCCCCACGGCGGCTTCAAGCAGTCCGGCTACGGCAAGGACCTGTCGATGTACGGGCTGGAGGACTACACGGTGGCGCGGCACATCATGATCCGGCATTGAGGCCGGCTATCGCGGACGGGGTCCTACGCCATGCCCCACCTGTAGGAGCGGGCCCTGCCCGCGATTCGCGCGCAGGGCGCGCTCCTACAGGTTGAAGCTGAACTTCGCGCTCATGCCGGACAGCCCCCTCTCCCGCAAGCGGGAGAGGGTTGGGGAGAGGGGACGGCGTCAATCCGAAGCACGGTGCCGCCGGTGAACATTATTCGCGGACAAGGTCCGCTCCTACAGGGTCACGATGCAAGGCCAATCCGTAGGAGCGGGCCCTGCCCGCGATTCGCGCGCAAGGCGCGCGTTTCTCGGTGTCAGAGGTCGATCACCAGCCGTGGCGTGCGCGAGCGGGACACGCAGAGCATCAGGCTCTGCTGCGAAGCCTTTTCCTCGTCGCTCAGGTACTGGTCGAAATGCTCCGCCTCGCCTTCGAGGATGGCCGTCTCGCAGGTGCCGCAGACGCCCTCGCGGCACAGGCACTCGACCTTGGCCGCCTTCACGTTCTCGATGGCCTGGAGGATGGTCATGCCCTCCTCCACCCGCAGTTCGCGGCCGGAGCGGGCCAGCACCACGGTGAAGGCGGCGCCTTCGGCCGGGGCGGCGGCGAACTGTTCCCAGTGCACGCGCTCATCGCCGATGCCGGCCGCTTTCGCGCCTGCGATCACCGCGTCGATCAGCGGCTTGGGCCCGCACACGTATACATGTGCATCCTCGGCCAGGCCGGCGAACAGCGCCGCCAGGTCGAGCTTGCGCGCCAGGCTGTCGATGTAGAAGCGCACGTGTTCGGCGTGCGGGCCCTGCTCCAGCTCGGCCTGGAACGCGCCATGCTCCGGGCTGCGGAACGCGTAGTGCAGTTCGTAAGGCGTGGCGCCGCCTTCCAGGTCGTGCAGCTGGGCCAGGAACGGGGTGATGCCGATGCCGCCGGCGATCAGCACGTGGCGGCCGGCGCCGGGGTCCAGGGCGAACAGGTTGTTCGGGGTGGAGATGGTCAGCCGGGTGCCGACCTCCACCTGCTGGTGCATGAAGGCCGAGCCGCCCCTGGACTGCTCTTCCAGGCGCACGCCGATCTGGTAGTGGCTGAGGTCGCGCGGGTCGCTCATCAGCGAGTAGGCGTTGCTGAAGGTGCCACCTTCGGCGTCCTGCACGATCACGTGGCTGCCGCCGCTGAAGGCCGGCATCGGCTGGCCGTCCTCGCGCACCAGGGTAAAGCGCTTGATCAGCGGCGTCGCCTGTTCCACCGCGCTGACGCGGACGCTGAACATCTCGTATTTGTTGGCCATCATTCACCTCGACTGCATCGGCGCGCGGCAGGCCCTGCCGCGCGCCGGAACCCGTTGCCCGCTCAGACGGCGAGGCACAGGTACTTGATTTCCAGATAGTCCTCGATGCCGTACTTCGAGCCTTCGCGGCCCAGGCCGGACTGCTTCACCCCGCCAAACGGCGCCACCTCGTTGGAGATCAGCCCGGTGTTGATGCCCACCATGCCGTACTCCAGGCGCTCGGCGACCTTGAACACGCGGCCGAGGTCGCGGCTGTAGAAGTAGGCGGCCAGGCCGTACTGGGTGGCGTTGGCCAGCTCGATCACCTCGGCGTCGGTGGAGAAGCGCACCAGCGCCGCCACCGGGCCGAAGATTTCCTCTTCCAGCAGCGCCATGCCCGGGCGGATGCCGGCCAGCACCGTGGGCTCGAAGAAGCCGCCGCCCAGTTCGTGGCTGCGGCCGCCCAGAACCAGCTCGGCGCCCTTGCCGACGGCGTCGTCGATCAGGCTGCGCACCTTGGCCACCGCCTTGTCGCTGATCAGCGGGCCGACCTGGGTGCCCTCGGCGCCGCCGTGGCCGACCTTCAGCTCGCGCACGCGCTCGACGAAGCGGGCGGCGAAGCGCTCGTACACCGCGTCGTGCACGTAGAAGCGGTTGACGCACACGCAGGTCTGCCCGGCGTTGCGGTACTTGGCGACCAGCGCGCCTTCCACCGCCGCCTCGATGTCGGCGTCGTCGAAGACGATGAAGGGGGCGTTGCCGCCCAGTTCCAGGGAGACCTTCTTGATGGTCTCGGCGCACTGCCCCATCAGCAGGCGGCCCACCGGGGTCGAGCCGGTGAAGGTCAGCTTGCGCACCAGCGGGTGGCCGGTGAGCTGCGCGCCTATGGCCACGGCGTCGCCGGTGACGATGCTCAGCAGCCCGGCCGGCAGCCCGGCGCGCTCGGCCAGCTCGACCAGCGCCAGGGCGCTGAACGGCGTCTCGTTGGCCGGCTTGAGCACCACGCTGCAGCCGGCGGCCAGGGCCGGGGCGACCTTGCGGGTGATCATCGCCGCCGGGAAGTTCCACGGGGTGATGGCCGCGCACACGCCGATGCCCTGCTTGATCACCAGCAGGCGCTTGTCGTTGCTCGGGCTGGGGATGACGTCGCCGTAGATGCGCTTGCCTTCCTCGGCGAACCACTCGACGAAGGCGGCGGCGTAGCGGATCTCGCCCAGGGCCTCGTGCAGCGGCTTGCCCTGCTCGAAGGTCATCAGCCGGGCCAGGTCGTCCTCGTTTTCCAGCAGCAGCTCGAACCAGCGGCGCAGCACCTGGGCGCGCTCCTTGGCGGTCTTCGCGCGCCAGCCTTCCAGGGCGGCGTCGGCGGCCTCGATGGCGCGGACGGCCTCGGCGCCGCCCATCAGCGGCACCTGGCCCAGCAGCTCGCCGGTGGCCGGGTCGGTCACCGCGACGGTGCGGCCGTCGTCGGCGTCGCACCAGGCGCCGGCGATGTAGGCCTGCTGGCGGAACAGTTTCGAATCGTTGAGTTTCACGCAAGTCTCTCCAGGCGCCGCCGCCGGCCGCGCGGGCCGGCGGCGGTCAGCCTCAGGCGTCCAGGTGGGCGACGGCGATCAGGTTGTGGAAGTGGGCGATGCCGTGCTCGCTGATGCCACTGCGCTGCTTGTCCACCATGATCCGGCCCTGGCCGCGGTAGCCGCGGGACTTCAGGCCCTTCTGCACGCTTTCCACCAGGCGCAGGTCCTCGGGGCGGAACACGTCGCGGTACCACTCCACCAGCACCTTCTGCTCTTCGGTCAGCTCCTTGTCGAGGAAGTAGATGTCGTAGTGCTGCAGGGTGGTCTCGGCGTCCACCGGGAACTCGTAGATCACGGTCATGAAGTTGGCGCCCGGCGGCACGTTGAACATGGTGCAGGGCCAGGCCCAGAAGCCGGCGAAGGACGGGTCGGTGACCGACTCGTCGACCTTGAACGACTGCTCCGAGGACTTGGCGATGCCGTACTGCAGCGACCAGTTGCCGTGCAGGGTGTGGCCGTACTGGCCGACGTCCACCGAGTCGGCGAAGCTGGGGTGCGCCGGGCCGCAGTGGTAGCACTCCATGTAGTTGTCGACGATGGACTTCCAGTTGGCCGGGGTGGTGGTGACGAAGCGCGCCGCCAGCTGCAGGTCGTCGATCACCGCGCAGGCCTGGCGCATGCGCGCCTGGAGGCCCGGCAGCTGGTCCTCGACGCTGCCGGCATCGTTGTCCATGTTGATGAAGATGAAGCCGGCGTATTCCTCGACGCGCAGCGGCACCAGGCCGTAGTCGCCCTTGTCGAAACCCTGCACGGCATCGCAGTTGCGCACGTGGGTCAGCTCGCCGTCGAGCTTGAAGGTCCAGGCGTGGTACGGGCAGGCGATGACGTTCTTGGCCTTGCCGCTGCCTTCCAGCAGCTGGTGGCCGCGGTGCGGACAGACGTTGTAGAAGGCGCGCAGCACGCCGTCGCGGCCACGCACGACGATGATGCTTTCGCCGATCACCTCGCGGGTGATGTACGCGTTGTTCTCCGCCACTTCGCTGCGGTGCGCCACGCAGATCCAGCTGCGGGCGAAGATGGCTTCCTTCTCGTGCTCGTACACCGCCTTGCTGGTGTAGAAGTGCGCGGGGATGGTGAAGGCTTCTTCGTGGTTGGTGCAGAAGTCGGCTGGCAGGCGTTGGAAGTCGTTCATCGGTTGGTCTCCGGTGTCGGGCACGGGCGTGGCCGTGCTTTTTACTTATTGGTTAACGGATATCTATTGGTTAACAAGCCGGGCAAAAAAATTTGCCGCAAGGTGCCCGCCTCCACTCGGGAGACGGGCCGTATCGCTTACTGCGCTGGCGCCGCGGCGGCCACCGGTTGCGGCTCGGCGTGGGGCTCCTCGCCGGCCAGGCGGGTGGCCTCTTCCTCGATCAGGTGCGCCGGCATCTGGCCGTAGTCCTGCACCATCCACTTGAGGAAGCCGTAGATCTTCACCAGCAGGATCGCCATGAACGGGATCGCGGTGAGCACCACGGCCGTCTTCATGGTCGACAGCGAGGCCTTGGCGAAGAGCATGGCCAGCGGCACCAGGGTCAGGGTCACGCACCAGAACAGCCGGTGGGTCGGCGTCGGGTCGTCGCCTTCCTGCAGGTTGCGGGTGCTGGTGGCGGCCACCGCGTAGGCCGCGGCGTCCATGTGCGAGGCGCAGAACACCGCCATGATGAACAGGTACACGGCGAGGAACGCCTTGCCCATCGGCAGGGCCGCCAGCAGCGCTTCCACCGCGCTCTCGCCGCCGTGCTCGCTGAGGATCTTCGGCACGTCGATGGCGCCGCTGATGAACTGGTGCATGCTGTAGCTTTCCAGCGCGCCGAAGAAGAACCAGCAACCGAAGCTGCCGCCCATCAGCAGGGCGAACACCACTTCCTTGATCTGCCGGCCGCGCGACACGCGGGTCACGAACATGGCCACGCCGGGCGCGTAGGACACCCACCAGAGCCAGTAGAACACCGTCCAGTTGCGGGTGAAGGCGCCATCCCCCGCCGGGTCGGTGAACAGGCTCATGTGCACGTAGTTCTGGATCATCAGGCCGATGGAATTGGCCGTGTTGTTGATGGTGAACTGCGTCGGGCCGACCAGCAGCACCACCGCGGCGAACACCAGGGCGCCGTAGCAGACCATCTTGCTCAGGTGCTGCAGGCCGCCGTCGATGCCGATGTAGGAGCTGAGCGAGAAGAGCACGGCGATCACGCCGATCACCATCAGCTGCACCATGAAGGTGTCCGGCGTGCCGACCAGACCGGACAGGCCGCGGGTGAGGGTCGAGGCGGTGAGCGCCAGGGACACGGTGAGCGCGCCCATCATGGTCAGCAGGAAGATCAGGTCCACCGCGCGGCCCACGGGCCCCGTGGCCTTGAAGCCGGTGACGGCCTCGACGATGGAGGCCAGGTTCAGGCCGCTCTTCTTGCGCACGTGGAAGTGGTAGGCCATGGCCAGCGAGGCCAGCGCGTAGATCGACCAGGCGCTGATGCCCCAGTGGAAGAACGAGTAGCTGACGCTGTATTCCAGCGCCTGGGCCGACTCGGGGACCATGTTCAGGCCGGGGGTCTGGTAGTAGTAGGCCCACTCCATCACGCCCCAGTACAGGGTCGAGGACCCCATGCCGGCGCAGATGAACATGAACACCCAGGTGGCGGTGGAGTATTCCGGCTTGCCGCTCCCCAGGCGGATGTTGCCGTACTTGCTGAAGGCCAGGTACAGCACCACCAGGGAACTGCCGAACACCAGCAGTTGCACGCTGGTGCCGAAGGTACGGGTGGAGAGTTCGAACAGGGTGTTGGCCAGTTGCCCGGACTGCTCCGGGAACGCGGCCAGGCCGACCACGGTGAGCAGCACGGCGACAAGGCTTACGGTTATCAGGAACACATCAATCTTTTTGTTCTTGTGCGACATCAATCGACTCCTGGAGCTATGGAAGTCTCCCCGCCCGCGGGTAGGCAAATCCCGTCTGTGGGTGGGAAGGGTTATTTCGTTCGGCTGGGCTTGTTCTCCTTTCTGTTAACCTTAAGTTAACTAAAATCCAATAGTTAACAGTTTGCCTGTAACTCCTCTTGCCTGCAAGCCTGAGGCGCAGGTCTCACGCGGCTTTCCGGATGATCGGCGGCCCGCGTCCGTCGCGCGGCGGGCCGCCAGGGCGCACTCAGCCGGCGACGCGCGCGGCGATGGCCTCGCCCACTTCCCGGGTGGAGCGCTGGCCGCCCATGTCGCGGGTCACCTCGCCCGCGGCGATGACCTGCTCGATGGCCGCGAGGATGTCGTCGTGGGCGGCGCGGTAGCGCGCGTCGCCCTGGCCGAGGAAGTCCAGCATCAGCGCGCCGGACCAGATCATGGCGATGGGGTTGGCGATGTTCTGGCCGTAGATGTCCGGCGCCGAGCCGTGCACCGGCTCGAACAGCGAGGGGAACTTGCGCTCCGGGTTGAGGTTGGCCGAGGGCGCGATGCCGATGGTGCCGGCGCAGGCCGGGCCGAGGTCGGAGAGGATGTCGCCGAACAGGTTGGAGGCCACCACCACGTCGAAGCGCTCCGGCTGCAGCACGAAGCGCGCGCAGAGGATGTCGATGTGCTGCTTGTCCCAGGTGATGTCCGGGTACCCGGCAGCCATGGCCGCGGTGCGCTCGTCCCAGTAGGGCATGCTCACGGCCATGCCGTTGGACTTGGTGGCCGAGGTCAGGCGCTTGCGCTCGCGGGTCTGGGCCAGGTCGAAGGCGTACTTGAGGATGCGGTCGACGCCGCGGCGGGTGAACACCGACTCCTGCAGCACGAACTCGTTCTCGGTGCCCTCGAACATGCGCCCGCCCAGGGAGGAATACTCGCCCTCGGTGTTCTCGCGGATCACCACGAAGTCGATGTCGCCGGGCTGCTTGTTGGCCAGCGGGCACGGCACGCCGGGGAACAGGCGCACCGGGCGGATGTTCACGTACTGGTCGAACTCGCGGCGGAACTTCAGCAGCGAGCCCCACAGGGAGATGTGGTCCGGCACCTTGTCCGGCCAGCCGACGGCGCCGAAGTACAGGGCGTCGAAGCCCTTGAGCTGTTCGAACCAGTCGTCGGGCATCATCTTGCCGTGCTGCAGGTAGTAGTCGCAGCTGGCCCACTCGAAGTGCTCGAACTCCAGCGCCAGGCCGTGCCTGGCCGCGGCCGCCTGGACGACGCGCAGGCCTTCGGGAAGGACTTCGTTGCCGATGCCGTCGCCGGCGATGGCGGCGATGCGATAGGTCTTGCTCATGCTGGGCACACTCTTGTTGGTATCAGGGCTGGTTGGTATCAGGGCTTGTTGGGTGTAGGGAAAGCGTGCTGCCCATGCTATAAGCGCCAATAGAAAACATAATCCCGCCATCCATGGATTCTTAAGACACGAATCGTGAACAATCTGCCGAACCTGGAAGACCTCGCCGTCTTCGTCCAGGTCGCCAGGCGCGCGAGCTTCGCCGCCGCCGCCGGCGAGCTGGGCATGTCCACCGCCTTCATCAGCAAGCGTATCCGCCTGCTGGAGCAGAACCTCGGCGTACGCCTGCTGCACCGTACCACCCGGCGGGTGTCGGTGAGCGAGGACGGCGAACGCGTCTACCACTGGGCGCTGCGCATCCTCGACTCGGTGCAGCGCATGGGCGACGAGGTCTCGGCGCTGCACCGCGAACCCAGCGGCCAGCTGCGCATCGCCAGCAGCCTGGGCCTGGGCCGGCGCTTCGTCGCCCCGGCGCTGTCGGAACTGGCGGCGCGCTACCCGCAGCTGGACATCCGCCTGGACGTCCACGACCGCCTGGTGGACCTGCTGGCCGAGGGCGTGGACCTGGACATCCGCGTGGGCAACGAGATCGCCGCCAACCTCATCGCCAAGCCCCTGGCGCGCAACCGCCGGGTGCTCTGCGCGGCCCCGGAGTACCTGGAAAGGCGCGGCACGCCGCGCAGCCTGGCCGAGCTGACCAGCCACGACTGCCTGGTGATCAAGGAGCGCGACCACCCCTTCGGCATCTGGCACCTGGAAGGCCCGAACGGCGAGGAAAGCGTGAAGGTCACCGGGCCGCTGTCGTCCAACCACGGCGAGGTGGTGCACCAGTGGTGCCTGGACGGCCGCGGCGTGCTGCTGCGCTCCTGGTGGGACGTGCACGACAGCCTGGCCGACGGGCGCCTGGTGCAGGTGCTGCCCGAATACCAGCAGGCGGCGGACATCTGGGCGGTGCACGCCTCGCCCCTGGCCAGCTCGGCCAAGGTGCGGGTGGCGGTGGAGTTCTTCCGCCAGTACTTCGCCGAGCGCTACACGCTGCCGGAGGGCTGAGCGCAGCGCGGGTTTCAAGCCGATCGCGGACAGAGTCCGCTTGTGTCTGCGACTTTCGATAGGATCGAAGGTGAGAGCGACGGGAGGCAAGCTGCAGGTCCGCGGTGTCGCGAGCACGAGTAGGAGCCCAAGCTGCCTCCCGTCGTCCCTCTGACTCAAGCCCGAACAGTTGAACGAGCTAAACCTCGAACCACAAGCGTGGGCAGTCAGAGTGCTCTCGCCGTGCAGTTTACGAGGGTTTGATCATGACGTGTTGGGTAGGTATCGATGTCGCCAAGGATTCGCTAGCCGTATGGCTGCGTCCGCAGGGCAAGAGCTTCAGCGTTTCCAATGACGAGCAAGGTCACCAGCAATTGCTGGCGCTGTTCGCCGAGGAAAAGCCCGGCCGTATCGTGCTGGAGGCGACCGGTGGTTATGAGTGCGATGTGATGTTCGGCCTGTCTCGCGCCGGTCACGCGGTCTCGCGCCTGAACCCCACGCGGGTGCGAGCCTTTGCCACGGCCATGGGCAAACTGGCCAAGACCGATCCCATCGACGCGGCGGTACTGGCGCATCTGGCTCAGACGCTGGAGGAAGCCCCCAGCACCGTGCCTTCGCCGGAACGCGAGCGGCTGCGGGAGCTGGTGCAGCGCCGCGAGCAACTGGTCAGCCAGCGCGATGATGAGCGTCGTCGTTTGCATCAAGCCCGCGACCCCTTTGTCCGCCAATGCCTGGAAAAAGCCATCAAGGCGCTCAAAGAAGCGATCCGCCGCTACGACAAGGAAATCGCCAAGGCGATGAACGCCGTGGACGCAGAACAGGCCCAGCTACTCAGCCAGGTCAAAGGCGTGGGACCGGTGACCGTGGCCGGGCTGCTGGCCTATCTGCCGGAGCTGGGGCAATTGAACCGCCGCCAGATCGCCGCCCTGGTGGGCCTGGCGCCTTACAACAGCGATAGCGGGCAGAAGTCGGGGCAGCGCCGGATCCGAGGGGGACGAGGCATGATCCGGCGCATCCTGTACATGGCGGTTTTGTCGATCATTCGCTATCAGGAAGACTTCGCTCGCCGCTACCAGAGCCTGCGTGAGAACGGTCGATGCGCCAAGGTTGCCCTGGTGGCCTGCATGCGTGTACTCATCGTGCGACTGAACGCCATGGTCAGGGACGGTACCTGCTGGAGAACAGATACCGTGCAGCAGTGAAAGACAGTTGCTCCTACAATGGGGCGAGATGGGAGACGCGAATTTCGATCCAGTCACTCCCGCGAACGACGGAGCCCAGAAGACAGTTGCTCCTACGACCGTGCTTCCCTGGAATTGTAGGAGCGGACTCCGTCCGCGATCGGATTCTCCGGCCACGCCGGACACCCCGATGGCACGGCCAACGGCGGATAACCGCGAACGGTTATTCGCCCTACGGTCGATTGCCCCCTCCACACGGAACCACCCGGTGGCACGCTCGTAGGGCGCATAACGCCTACGGCGTTATCCGCCATCGGACACCGGTGTTCCCCGGCAGCCCCCTCAAACCTCCGGCAACGCCCAGTCGATCGGCGTCTTGCCGTTCTGCTCGAGGAACTTGTTGGTCCGGCTGAAGTGCCCGTTGCCGAGGAAGCCGCGGTAGGCCGACAGCGGCGACGGGTGGGCGGACTTGAGGATCAGGTGCTTGCGCGGGTCGATCAGCTTCTGCTTGCTCTGCGCGTGGGAGCCCCAGAGCAGGAAGACCACGCCGTCGCAGCGCTCGTTGACCACCTCGATCACCCGGTCGGTGAAATGCTGCCAGCCGGCCTGGGCATGGGAGCCGGCGCGGGAGTGCTCCACCGTCAGCGAGGTGTTGAGCAGCAGCACGCCCTGCTCCGCCCAGTGCTGCAGGTAGCCGTGGTTGGGAATGGGGATGTTCAGGTCGCGCTGCAGCTCCTTGTAGATGTTCTGCAGCGACGGCGGAGCCGGTACCCCCGGCTGCACCGAGAAGCACAGGCCGTGGGCCTGGCCGGGACCGTGATAGGGGTCCTGGCCGATGATCACCACCTTGACCTTGTCCAGGGGGGTGGAGTTGAGCGCGTTGAAGATCAGCGGGCCCGGCGGGTAGATCACCTTGCCGGCGGCCTTCTCCCTGCGCAGGAATTCGCCCAGCTCGCGCATGTACGGCTTGTCGAACTCCTCGCGCAGGGCACTCTTCCAGCTCTCTTCCAGTTTGATACGATCGTCGCTCTCGGTCATGGGACACCTGATGGAACATGGCCGCCGCACCCTAAGAAAAGCTCCCGCCCCTTGTCAATGCGGCATAGTCCATGGATCCCTCGGAAAGCTCCCCTGCCATCCCCCCTGCCGACGCCGTGCGCTTCGCGCTGTACAACCGTTTCCTCAAGGGCGAGGCCAAGGTGCCGCAGATGCCCGAGGCGCACCTGCGCGTGCGCCGCCTGCTGGGCGATGCACGCACTTCGCTGGAGCAGCTGGCGCGGGTGATCAACGCCGACCCGCCGCTGGCCGCCTACCTCATGCAGTTCGCCGAGAGCCCGCTGCTGCGCGGCGCGCGCCCCTGCGCCTCGCTGCGCGACGTTTTGGCGCGCCTGGGCACCCGGCGCCTGGGCAACCTGGTGCTGGGCTTTTCCCTGCGCAACCTCTACATCGGCAAGGAGCGCATCCTCCAGCAGATGTTCCGCGCGCGCTGGAACGCCGCCCGCGAGCGCGCCGCCTACAGCGCCCTGCTGGCCCAGCACGGCCGGGTGGCCGAGGCCGACGACGCCATCCTCGCCGGCCTGCTGCAGGACGTCGGCAGCCTGCCGCTGCTGGCCGAGCTGGAGCGCTGGCCGGACTACCCGCGTGACGCCGAGTCGCTGCAGCGCCTGTGCGAGCAGCTGTCCGGCGACATCGGCGTGGTCATCATGACCGTCTGGAAGCTGCCCACCCTGACCATCGAGTGCGCCCGCCAGCGCACCCGCTGGACCCGCGAGCACAACGGCCCGGCCGACCTCGCCGACCTGGTGCAGGTGGCCGAGCAGCTGCGCGACCCGGCCCTGGCCGGCGACGCCCTGGCCGAGCTGCCGGCGTTCCGCCGCCTGGCGCAGGCCTGCCCGGCGCTGCAGCAGCCGATCCCCCAGCTGCGCAAGCAATTGGCGGAAGAAGTGAAGCTCTGGCAGCGCCTGCTGGCCGGCCGCTGAGCCGCCCTACCCCTGGTGCAGCGCCCGGTAGTGACTGGGCGCCATCCCCACCACCCGCTTGAACAGCCGCGAGAAGTAATAGGCGTCGGCGTAGCCGAGCTGCTCGGCCACCTGGCGCACTTCCAGGTGGCCCTGGTCGAGCAGGCGGCAGGCGTGGGTCATCTTCAGCCGGATGAAGTCCTGGATCGGCGCCTGGCCGGTCAGCGCGCGGTAGGTCTTGGCGAAATGGAAGCGCGACAGGCGGAACTGCGCGGCCAGCTCGTCAAGGTTGAGGCTGCTGTCCAGGTGCTCGCGCATCAGCGCCTGCACCGCCTCGATGTCCAGCACCGCGCCGGACTTCAGCCGCGCCCGCACCGGGCGCAGCGCCAGGGAGGTCAGCAGGGCCTGCAGCAGGTGCGCGGCATGGATGAAGTGCGGCAGGCTCAGGCCTTGGCGACGCAGCGCCAGCAGCGCGTCGAACTCCCCGCGCAGGCGCGGCTGCACGCCCACCCGCAGGCGTGGCGAGGAACCCAGCGGACGCAGGAACTCCTCGGCCAGGGCGCCGTCCAGGTGCACCCAGTAGATCGACCAGGGCCGCTCGACCGCCGCGCCATAGGTATGCACGCGGCCCCTGGGCAGCACCAGCAGGTCGCCGGCGAGCACCTCGAATCGTCCATCCACCGTCTCCAGCCAGCCCTCCCCGGCGCTGCAGTAGATCAGCAGGTGGTCGTCCGGCGCCTGGCGCTCCATGCGGTGCCCGGCGGCGGCCGGGTAATAGCCCAGCGCCAGCGGGTAGCAGGCCTGGCCCAGCGGGTGCCGCGCCAGGGCGCGGCGCAGGCGCGGCGGGGTGATGAAGCGGACGCCCTGCTGCGGCAGGGGCCAGGCCGAGAGAAGCGGGCTGCCGGACATGCGGACGAGTACCTCGATGAAGTCGATCCAATGCCAAGATCGTCCATCCCCGGGGCAAGATCGTCAATCCACAGCGGGGCCCGGCTCGCGCTATAACCGTGGCAGGCTGTCCCACTTCACAAGAACAAACCGAGGAAGCTCCATGGAATTCGATCTCAGCGAAGAACAGCGCCTGCTGGTGGAAAGCGCCAGGGCCTTCGCCCGCCACGAGTTGGCGCCGCACGCCGCGGACTGGGACCGCGAGCACCACTTCCCGGTGGACGTCATCCGCCGCGCCGCCGAGCAGGGCTACCTGGGCCTCTACATCAGCGAGGACGACGGCGGCCTGGGCCTGTCGCGGCTGTCCGCATCGCTGATCTTCGAGCAACTGGCCGCCGGCTGCGTGGCCACCACCGCTTACATCACCATCCACAACATGGCCACCTGGATGCTCGCCAGCTTCGGCGACGCCGCGCTCAAGGAGCAGTGGCTGCCCGGGCTGATCGGCGGCGAGTCGCTGGCCTCCTACTGCCTCACCGAGCCGGACGCCGGCTCCGACGCCGCCCACCTGCGCACCCGCGCCCGCCGCGACGGCGAGGAGTACGTGCTGGACGGCGCCAAGACCTTCATCTCCGGCGCCGGCTCCACCGACGTGCTGATCGTCATGGCGCGCACCGGCGCGGACGGCGCCAAGGGCATCTCCTGCTTCCTGGTGCCGGCCAACGCCGAGGGCATCCGCTACGGCCGCAACGAGGACAAGATGGGCTGGAAGGCCCAGCCCACCCGCACCATCACCTTCGAGGGCGTGCGCATCCCGGCGGGCAACCGCATCGGCCCCGAGGGCCAGGGCTTCGTCTACGCCATGAAGGGCCTGGACGGCGGCCGCCTGAACATCGCCAGCTGCTCCCTGGGCGCGGCCCAGGCGGCGCTGGAGCAGTCGCTGCGCTACGTCGAGGAACGCAAGCAGTTCGGCAAGGCCCTGGCCGAGTTCCAGGCCCTGCAGTTCAAGCTGGCCGACATGCTCACCGACCTCACCGCCAGCCGCCAGATGGTGCGCCTGGCCGCGCACAAGCTGGACCACGGGGACGCCGAGGCGACGCTGTACTGCGCCATGGCCAAGCGCTTCGCCACCGACCGCTGCTTCGCCCTGTGCAACGAGGCGCTGCAGTTGCACGGCGGCTACGGCTACCTCAACGACTACCCGCTGGAGCGCTGGGTGCGCGACAGCCGCGTGCACCAGATCCTCGAAGGCACCAACGAGATCATGCGGGTGATAGTCGCGCGCCGCCTGCTGGACCAGGGCGGCATGCTCGACCGTTTGCTGTAGCGCCTTTGATCTTCGTAGGAGCGGATTCATCCGCGATCGGCACCGCGCCGTGGCCATCGCGGACGGAGTCCGCTCCTACGACAAGACGTGCAGCCCCGTAGGATGGGTCGAGCGAAGCGATACCCATGCCACGAAAAGCACCGCGCAGATAAATGGAAAAAACGCCCGGCCACGCGGTCCAATCCGAACGCAACGGACATGGACGCCCGGGCCCGGGCCCCCTAGAGTCCCCGCATACCCCGGCGCCGGCCACGGCCCGCGCCCTGCCAAGGAGAACCCCATGAGCACCGCCGTCGAACCCTACAAGCCCGGCCACTTCGACCTGACCCACAAGCTCACCGTGGAGAAGCACGGCCACACCGCGCTCATCACCATCAACCACCCGCCGGCCAACACCTGGGACCGCGACTCGCTGATCGGTCTGCGCCAGCTCATCGAGCACCTCAACCGCGACGACGACATCTACGCCCTGGTGATCACCGGCCAGGGGCCGAAGTTCTTCTCCGCCGGCGCCGACCTGAACATGTTCGCCGACGGCGACAAGGCCCGCGCCCGCGAGATGGCCCGGCGCTTCGGCGAAGCCTTCGAGGCCCTGCGCGACTTCCGCGGCGTGTCCATCGCCGCGGTCAACGGCTACGCCATGGGCGGCGGCCTGGAATGCGCCCTGGCCTGCGACATCCGCATCGCCGAGCGCCATGCCCAGATGGCCCTGCCCGAGGCCGCGGTGGGCCTGCTGCCCTGCGCCGGCGGCACCCAGGCGCTGGCCTGGCTGGTGGGCGAAGGCTGGGCCAAGCGCATGATCCTCTGCGGCGAGCGGGTGGACGCCGACACCGCCCTGCGCATCGGCCTGGTGGAACAGGTGGTGGACAGCGGCGAGGCGCGCGGCACCGCCCTGCTGCTGGCGGCCAAGGTGGCGCGGCAGAGCCCGGTGGCAGTGCGCACCATCAAACCGCTGATCCAGGGCGCCCGCGAGCGCGGCCCGAACACCTGGCTGCCGGAGGAGCGCGAGCGCTTCGTCGACCTGTTCGACGCCGACGACACCCGCGAGGGCGTCAACGCCTTCCTGGAGAAACGCGAACCGAACTGGCGCAACAAGTAAGGACCGCCCCATGAACGTACTTTTCGAGGAACGCCACGGCCTGCACGGCTTTCGCATCGGCATCGCGACGCTGGACGCGGAGAAGAGCCTCAACGCCCTCAGCCTGCCGATGATCGAGGCGCTGCTGCAGCGCCTGAAGATCTGGCGCGACGACCCGCACATCGCCTGCGTGCTGCTGCGCGGCGCGGGCTCCAAGGCCTTCTGCGCCGGCGGCGACGTGCGCAAGCTGGTCGACGCCTGCCGCGAGCACCCCGGCGAGGTGCCGGAGCTGGCGCGGCGCTTCTTCGCCGACGAATACCGCCTCGACCACCTCATCCACACCTACGGCAAGCCGCTGATCTGCTGGGCCCACGGCTACGTCATGGGCGGCGGCATGGGCCTGATGCAGGGCGCCGGGGTGCGCATCGTCACCCCGTCCAGCCGCCTGGCCATGCCGGAGGTGAGCATCGGCCTGTACCCGGACGTCGGCGCCAGCTGGTTCCTCGCCCGCCTGCCGGGGCGCCTGGGGCTGTTCCTCGGCCTGGGCGCCACCCAGATGAACGCCCGCGACGCGCTGGACCTGGACCTGGCCGACCGCTTCCTGCTCGACGGCCAGCAGGAGGTCCTGCTCACCGGCCTGGTCCAGCTGAACTGGCGCGAACAGCCGGAGGTGCAGCTGCACAGCCTGCTCCGCGCCCTGGAGCACGAGGCCCGCGGCGAACTGCCCGAGGCCCAGCTGCTGCCGCGCCGCGAACGCCTGGACCAGTTGCTCGACGTGGCCGACGCCAGCGACGCCTGGCAGGCCCTGGCCGCCGTGCAGAACGACGCCGACCCGCTGCTGGCCAAGGCGGCCAGGACCCTGGCCGGCGGCTGCCCGCTGACCGCCCGGCTGGTCTGGGAACAGATCCGCCGCGCGCGCCATTCGTCGCTCGCCGAAGTGTTCCGCATGGAGTACGCCATGAGCCTGAACTGCTGCCGCCACCCGGAGTTCGCCGAAGGCGTGCGCGCCCGGCTGATCGACAAGGACAACACGCCGCACTGGCACTGGCCGGAGATCGCTGCCATACCTGAGGCTGTGGTGGACGCGCATTTCGAGGCGACCTGGGAGGGCGCGCACCCGCTGGCGGACCTGTAGCCTCCGCCCCCTCCCCCGTAGGAGCGAGCTTGCTCGCGAACGCTTTTCCCTGACGCCGCAGGTGCCAGGCGGGTTCGCGAGCAAGCTCGCTCCTACGAAGAGCCTCGCGGCGTTCACCCTGGCAACCAGAGGAGAACGCGGATGAAACAGATAGCCTTCATCGGCCTCGGCCACATGGGCGCGCCCATGGCCGCCAACCTGCTCAAGGCCGGTTACCTGCTGCGGGTCTTCGACCTGGTGCAGAGCGCCGTCGACGGCCTGGTGCCGCTGGGCGCCAGCGCCGCGCGCAGCGCCCACGACGCGGTGGACGGCGTCGACGTGGTGATCACCATGCTGCCGGCCAGCCAGCACGTCGAGGGGCTCTACCTCGGCGAGCAGGGCCTGCTGCAGCACATCGCCCCCGGCACCCTGGTGCTGGAATGCTCGACCATCGCCCCGGCCTCGGCGCGCAAGGTCCACCACGCGGCGGCCGAACGCCGCATCCCCATGCTCGACGCACCGGTCTCCGGCGGCGTCGGCGGCGCCGTGGCCGGCACCCTCACCTTCATGGTCGGCGGCGACGCCCAGGTGCTGGAGAAGGCCAGGCCGATCTTCGCCGCCATGGGCCGCAACATCTTCCACGCAGGGCTCGACGGCGCCGGGCAGGTGGCCAAGGTGTGCAACAACCAGCTGCTGGCCATCCTCATGATCGGCACCGCCGAATCCCTCGCCCTGGGCGTGGCCAACGGCCTGGACCCGCTGGTGCTGTCCGAGATCATGCGGCGCAGCTCCGGCGGCAACTGGGCGCTGGAGGTCTACAACCCCTGGCCCGGGGTGATGGAGAACGCCCCGGCCTCGCGCGGCTACGAGGGCGGCTTCCTCAGCGCGCTGATGGCCAAGGACCTCGGCCTGGCCCAGGAGGCCGCGCAACTCACCGGCAACGCCACGCCCCTGGGCAGCCTGGCCACCAGCCTCTACCGCCTGCTGCTCAAGCAGGGCTTCGGCGACAAGGACTTCTCGGTGGTGCAGAAGCTGTTCGACCAGGGATTGTGAAGCGCAGCTTACGAGTGCATGGCGGCCCGGCCGGTTTTTCCCGCGCCGGGCGTGGCCGATCATGGGCGCCTTCCCGCCGTGCTACGGCCTTTCCCACGGAGTCGCAAGATGAAGATCGCCCTGATCGGTGCCACCGGCCACGTCGGCCATTATTTCCTCGAAGAAGCCCTGCGCCGCGGCCACGAGGTGACCGCCCTGGTCCGCGACCCGGCGAAACTGGCCGGCCGCGCCGGCGTCAGCGCCGTGCAGGCGGACGTCTACGACGCCGCGCAGGTGGCCAGGGCCGTCGCCGGCCATGACGTGGTCATCAGCGCCTTCAACGCCGGCTGGGGCAACCCGGACATCCGCGCCGCCCACGCCCACGGCAGCCGCGCCATCCTCGAAGGCGCCAAGGCCGCCGGGGTGAAGCGCCTGCTGGTGCTCGGCGGCGCCGGCAGCCTGGACATCGTCCCCGGCCAGCGCCTGGTGGACAGCCCGGAGTTCCCGGAAGCCTGGAAACAGGGCGCCCTCGGCGCCGCC
>NZ_QGSL01000106.1:845311-852825 GCF_003176655.1 Pseudomonas sp. RW407
AACGACCAGGCGGGCGCCGGTCATCAGCGGCCAGAAGAATTCCCACACCGAAACGTCGAAGCTGAACGGCGTCTTCTGCAGGACGGTATCGCTGCCATCCAGGCCATAAGCCTCTTGCATCCAGCACAGGCGGTTGGTCAGCGCGCGGTGGCGGTTTCCGGCGCCCTTGGGCTTGCCGGTGGAGCCGGAGGTGTAGATCACATAGGCGAGGTTTTCGCCATCCAGGGTTATTCCGGGATTGGCAGTGCTGTAGCCCTCCAGCCAGGCATTGCCCTGGTCCAGGTCGATACGCTGCACGCCCTCGGCCAGCGGCAGGTCGAGATGCGACTGGCTCAGCAGCAGCTTCACGCCGCTGTCTTCCAGCATGTAGGCCAGGCGTTCGGCCGGGTACTCCGGGTCCAGCGGCACGTAGGCGCCGCCGGCCTTCAGAATCGCCATCAAACCAACGACCATCTCGATGGAGCGTTCGACGGCAATGCCGACCAGGCTGTCCGGCCCCACGCCGCGCTCGATCAGGGCATGGGCCAGGCGGTTGGCTCGGGCATTCAGCTCGGCATAGCTCAGGCGCTGCTCGCCGAAGGCCAGCGCCGGTGCATTCGGGTGACGCTCGACCTGCTCTTCGAACAGTTGGTGCACGCCGCGTTGCAGCGGGTATTCGGTAGCCGTGGCGTTCCACTGTTTCAGGATCAGCTCGCGTTCGCCGGCGTCCAGCATCGGCAGTTCGCCGACCGCCTGTTGCGGATCCTCGATCATCGCCTGCAGCAGGTTCTGCCAGTGCCGCGCCATGCGCTCGATGCTGGCCGGCTCGAACAGGTCCGTGGCATAGGTCAGCGCGGCCCCCAGGCCGGCCGGGCTTTCCCAGGTGTCCAGCGCCAGGTCGAACTGCGCCGTGGCGCCCTCCCAGGGGAAGCTGTCGATGCGCAGGCTGTCGACTTCCGCGGCCTGGCGCTCGCCGCTCTGGTGGTTGTACAGCACCTGGAACAGCGGGCTGTGGCTGAGGCTGCGCTCGGGCTGCAGGGCATCCACCAGTTGCTCGAACGGCACGTCCTGGTGCGCCTGCGCGCCCAGGGCCGCCTCGCGCACCTGGCCGAGCAGGCGGCGGACGTCCTGGCGGCCGTCGATTTCGCTGCGCAGCACCTGGGTGTTGACGAAGAAGCCGATCAGGCGCTCGGTCCCGGCATGGTTGCGGTTGGCGATGGGCACCCCGACGCGGATATCAGACTGGCCGCTGTAGCGCTGCAGCAGCAGTTGGAACGACGCCAGCAACAGCATGAACGGCGTGACGCCTTCGCGGCGGGCGCTGGCCAGCAGCGCCTTGCCCAGTGCAGCGGGCAGCGCCAGCTCCAGGCGCTGGCCACGGCCACTGGCCTGGGCCGGGCGCGGGTGGTCGGCAGGCAGCTCCAGCAGCGGCTGTTCGTTACCCAGGCGCTGGCGCCAGTAGGCCAACTGCCGCTCGCCCTCGCCACCGTCCAGCCAGGCGCGCTGCCAGGCCGCGTAGTCGGCGTAGTGCAGCGCCAGCGGCGCCAGGCCCGGCTGCTCGCCGCGGCGCAGGGTGGCGTAGGCCTGCAGCAGTTCGTCGACCATGACCTGCATCGACCAGCCGTCGGAGACGATATGGTGCAGGACGACCACCAGCACGACCTCGTCGCCGCCGCGAACCAGCAGGCACACCCGCAGCAGCGGGCCGCTGGCCAGGTCGAAGGGCTGGCGGATCGCCTCCGCCACCCGCTGACGCAGGGCCTCGTCGTCGAGGCCGGCGCAGTCTTGCCGCGCCAGGCGCAGCGGCAGCTCCGGCGACACCCGCTGCTGCGCCCGGCCATCCACGGCCTCGAAGCGGGTGCGCAGGCTCTCGTGGCGCCGTACCAGCCAGTCGAAGGCCCCTTGCAGGGCTTCCAGGTCCAGGGCTCCGCGGATGCGCAGCACGCTGGGCACGTGGTAGGCGGCGCTCTGCGGGTCCAGTTGCCAGAGGAACCACATGCGCTGCTGGGCATACGACAGCGGCAGCTCGCCGCCCCTCGGTAACGGGCGCAGGCCCGGCGCGGCCTGGCCCTCCAGGCGCGCCAGGGCGGCGCAGAAGGTGGCCAGGGTCGGCTGTTCGAACAGGCTGCGCAGCGGCACGTCCAGGCCCAGTTCCTGGCGCAGCCGCGAGATCACCCGGGTGGCGCTGAGGGAATGGCCGCCCAGTTCGAAGAAGTGCTCGTCGCGGCTGATGCCCTCGACGCCCAGCAGTTCCTCCCAGATACCCGCCACGCGCTGCTCCAGCCCCTCCTGCGGCACCTCGCCGGTTTGCCGGCGCTCCAGGTCCGGCTTGGGCAGGGCCTGGCGGTCGAGCTTGCCGTTGGCGTTCAACGGCAGGCCGGCGAGCGGCTGCCAGGCCGCCGGGAGCATGTGCGCCGGCAGGCGCTCCGCGGCCCACTGGCGTACCTCGGCCAGCCAGGCGTCATCCGCCTCGCCGCCGGTGGCCACCAGGTAAGCCGCCAGTTGCGGCCCGCTGGCGCCGTCCAGCGCCAGCACGGCCGCCTCGGCCACCTTCGGGTGGGCCAGCAGGCAGCTCTCGATCTCGCCGACCTCGATGCGGAAGCCGCGGATCTTCACCTGCTGGTCGACGCGCCCGAGGTATTCGATCTGCCCGTCGGCGCGGTAGCGCGCCAGGTCGCCGGTACGGTACAGGCGCGCGCCTTCGGCGGCGAAGGGGTCGGCGACGAAGCGTTCGGCGGTCTGCCCGGCTCGCCCGAGGTAGCCGCGGGCCAGGCAGTCGCCGCCGATGTACAGTTCGCCGACCATGCCCACCGCGCAAGGCTGCAGGGCGGCATCGAGGATGCAAGCGCGGCGTGCGCCCAGGGCCCGGCCAATGGCCGGGGCCGCGGCCATCGGCAGTTGGCAGCGCCAGGCCAGGGGCGTGACCACCGCTTCGGTGGGGCCGTAGGCATTGAACCACTGCTGCGCCCGTACCGCATCCTGCTCCAGCAGGCTCGGATCCCAGGCCTCGCCGCCGAGGATGCAGGCGCGCACGGCGATCTCGCGGCCGCTGCGCAGCAGTTCCTGGGCCTGTTGCTGCAGGTAGGCCGGCGGCAGGTCGAGTACGCTCACCCCGTGCCGCTCCACCTCGTCTGCCAGGCGCTGGGCGCTCCATTGCCCGGCCGCGCCGAGCAGCACCCTGGCGCCCGCCAGCAGCGGCATGAAGAGTTGCTCGGCGGCGGCGTCGAAGCTGATGGAGGCGAACTGCAGCACGCAGTCCCGCGACCCCACGCCATAGGCGCTCGCCGCCGCCAGGCAATGCCCGGCCAGCGCCGCCTGGCTCACCGCCACGCCCTTGGGCTGGCCGGTGGAGCCGGAAGTGTAGATCACGTAGGCCCGTTGCCCGCCGTTCACCGGCGGCAACGTTTCGGCCCCGGCCTGCGCCTGCCAGTCGGCGTCGTCCAGGGCCAGGCGCTCGATGCCTTCCAGCTGCGGCAGGCGGGTCGCCGCGCCGGCGTCGTGCAGCAGCCAGGCCGCACGGCTGTCGCGCAGCATGTAGGCCAGGCGCTGCGCCGGGTACTCCGGGTCCAGCGGCAGGTAGCCGGCGCCGGCCTTGAGGATGCCCAGCAGACCCGCTACCAGCGCGAAGGAGCGCTCGGCGGCGATCGCCACCAGGCTTTCGGCACCTACGCCATGGGCGCGCAGGCCGCGGGCGATGCCCTCGGCGCGGGCCTCCAGTTCGGCGTAGGTCAGTTGCGCGTCACCCTGGACCAGCGCCACGGCGTCCGGGGTGGCGGCGGCCTGGCGGGCGAAGCGCGCGGCCACACCGTCCTGCGGCAGCCCCTGCAGTGGCTGTTGCCAGTCGCGCAGCGCTTCGCGCCGCTGCCCGGCGTCCAGCAGGGTCAGCTCACCCAGGCACAGCTGCGGCGCCTCGGCCATTCGCACCAGCACCTGGCGCAGCTGGCGCTCCAGGTTGACGATGGAGGCGGCGTCGAAGGCGTTGCGGGCGTAGACGAATTGCAGCGCCAGGCGCTCGCCCAGGGTGACGCCGAGAGTCAGCGGGTAGTTGGTCTGCTCGTGGTTGCCCGCCATGTCGAAGCTCAGGCCCGCGGGCGCGTGGCCCAGGGCCTGCGCCACCGGGAAGTTCTCGAACACCAGGATGCTGTCGAACAGCGCTTCGCCGCCCTGCCCGGCCCAGCGCTGGACGTCGTACAGCGGGGTGTGCTCGAAGTCGCGCAAGGCCAGGTTCGACGCCTGCAGCCACTGCAGGTAGTCCGCTACGGTCTGCTGCGGCTGCGGCGTGGCGACCACCGGCAGGGTGTTGATGAACAGCCCGACCTGCCCCTCGATGCCCCGCAGCTCGGCGGGACGGCCGGCGACGGTAGCGCCGAAGGCCACCGTCGGCTGGCCGGCGTGGCGTTGCAGCAGCACCGACCAAGCGGCCTGCACCAGGGTGTTGAGGGTGATTCGCTGGGCCTGGGCGAAGGCCGTCAGGCGCCGCGTGGTGGCGGCATCCAGCTCGTGCAGGTGCTCACCCTGCCCGGTGGCATCGGAGTGCTCGCGGCCCCCCAGGCGGGTGGGCGCCGCCAGCGTGGCCAGTTGCTCGCGCCAGAAGGCCTCGGCGGCGTCCAGGTCGCGCGCCTGCAGCCAGGCGATGTAGTCGCGGTAGCGGCCCGGCGCCACTTCCGGTGTTTGGCCGGCGTAACGCTGCAGCACCTCGGCGAGGAGCTGGGCGTTGCTCCAGCCATCCATGAGGATGTGGTGGTAGGTGTAGACCAGGTGCAGGCGTCCATCGGCCAGGGGCACCAGCAGCAGGCGCTGCAGGGGCGCACGGGCCAGGTCGAAGCCGGCCTCGCGCTCGGCCTCGGCCAGGGCCTGCGGGTCGCTGCCCGCGGGCGCCAGGCGCAGGTCGACCTGCAGGCCGCCGAGCACGGCCTGCAGCGGCTGCGCCCAGCCGTCGGCCCAGAGGAAGGCGCTGCGCAGGCTGTCGTGGGCGTCCAGCGCGGCCTGCCAGGCGGCGCGGAAGCGCGCCACGTCCAGGCCGCCGATGTCCATGCGCAACTGGTTCACGTAGTCGCCGGCCTGGCCGTGCAGGCTGTGGAACAGCATGCCCTGCTGCATGGGCGAGAGCGGGTAGATGTCCTGCACCGTGGCCAGTTCCAGCGGCAGCGCGTCCAGCTGCGCCTGGTCCAGGCCGGCCAGGGGGAAGTCCGAGGGCGTCGCCCCGGCGTGGCGCGGGTCGCGGCAGTGGTCGATGAGCGCCTGCAGCTCGCGCGCGTAGTCGTCCACCAGGCGCTGCACGCTGGCCGCCTCGAACATTTCCTGGCTGAACGCCCAGCTCAGGTTCAGCTCGCCGCCGTAGACCTGGCCTTCGATGCTCAGCCAGTTGGCCAGCGGCGCGCGCGGGTCCTGGGCCTGGCCGGCGCTTTCCGCGGCCGGCAGCAGCAAGGCGGCTGCGTCGAACTGGCGGTCGAACTGGCCCAGGTAGTTGAAGGTGATGCGCGGCTGCGGCAGCGCCGCCAGGGCCTGCGCCGCCTCGTCGCCGGCCAGGTAGCGCAGCAGGCCGTAGCCGACGCCCTTGTCCGGCACGCCGCGCAGTTGTTCCTTGACCGCCTTGATCGAGGCGTCGATATCGGCGGCCGGCGTCAGGCGCAGCGGGAACAGGCTGGTGAACCAGCCGACGCTGCGGCTCAGGTCCAGCCCGCCGCCCAGGTCCTCGCGGCCGTGGCCTTCCAGTTGCACCAGCAGGCTGGCGTCGCCGGTCCAGCGGCACACCACCCGGGCCAGGGCGGTCAGCAGCAGGTCGTTGACCTGGGTGCGGTAGGCCGCCGGCGCCTCCTGCAGCAACTGGCGGGTGCGCTCGGCGTCGAGGGTCAGGGTGAGCTTGCGTTCGTGGCGGTTCTCCAGCGCGCCTTGCGGGTTGTCGCAAGGCAGGCTGCGCGGGGCGTCGGCCAGTTGCGCCTGCCAGTAGGCCAGTTCGCCCAGGCGCTGCGGCGCCTGTTCGTGCAGCTGGCGCGTCCAGGCCTGGTAGGCGCTGCTGCGCGGCGGCAGGCCGGCGTCCGGCTGTTCGTACAAGTGCTGCAGGTCCTCCAGCAGGATGCGCCAGGACACCCCGTCCACCACCAGGTGGTGGATCACCAGCAGCAGGCGCTGACCACCGTCGGCCAGGTCCACCAGCAGCGCGCGCAGCAGCGGGCCGTTTTCCAGGTCAAGGCTGCGCTGGGCCTCTTCGCAGAGCGCAGCCAGCGCCTCGGGCGAATCGGCCTGGCGCCGCCACAGCGGGCTTTCGGTCTGCTCGGCGTAGGCCTGGTGCCAGGCGCCGTCCGCCTGGCGGAAACGCAGGCGCAGGGCGTCGTGATACGCCAGCAGGCGGGCCAGCGCGCGCTCCAGGCGCTCGCCGTCCAGGCGCTGGCGGGCTTCCAGCAGCAGCGACTGGTTCCAGTGCTGGCGGTTGGGAATGGCCTGCCCGAAGAACCAGTGCTGCACCGGCGCCAGGGCCGCCTCGCCATGGGCCGGGCCCTGTTCCACCGCGGCGGCCGTCAGGGGCTTGGCCACCTGGGCCAGGCCGCGCACGCTCTGGTGCTGGAACAGGTCACGCGGGCTCAGCTGCAGCCCGGCCTGGCGCGCCCGGCTGACCACCTGGATGGCGATGATGGAATCGCCGCCCAGGGCGAAGAAGTTGTCGTCCAGGCCGACCTGGGGAAGGCCCAGCAGGTCCTGCCAGATGGCCGCCAGGCACTGCTCCACCTCGTTGCGCGGTGCCACGTAGTCGGCCTGGGCCACCGCCGCGTCGGGCTTGGGCAGGGCCTTGCGGTCCAGCTTGCCGTTGGGGCTCAGGGGCATCTGCTCCAGGGCCAGCCACTGCGCCGGGACCATGTATTCCGGCAGGCTGGTGGCCAGATGCGCGGCCAGGGTTTCACGCCAGTCATCCTGCTCGGCATCGAGCACGACGTAGCCGACCAGTTGCTTGCCGTCCACGGCCAGCACCGCCGCTTCGCGCACCGATTCGTGTTCCAGCAACCGCGCCTCGATCTCACCCAGCTCGATACGCAGGCCGCGCAGCTTCACCTGGTGGTCGATACGCCCGGCATATTCGATCACGCCGTCGGCGCGGTAGCGGGCCAGGTCGCCGGTGCGGTACATGCGCTCGCCGGCCACGAAGGAGCTGGCGACGAAGCGTTCGGCGGTCAGCGCCGGGCGTTGGTGGTAACCACGGGCCAGGCCTTCGCCGGCCAGGTACAGTTCGCCCAGCACGCCTGCCGGCACCGGCTCCAGGTTGTCGTCGAGGATGTGGCAGCCCAGGTTGGCGATGGGCTGGCCAATGGGGACGGCATCCTTGCCCTCCTCCACGCAGGTCCAGTGGGTGACGTCGATGGCGGCCTCGGTCGGGCCGTAGAGGTTGTACAGGCCGGCCTGCGGTAGCTTGGCGAAGACCTGCTGCTGGGCGTCCACCGGCAAGGCCTCGCCGCTGCAGACGATGCGCTTGAGGCTGGTGCAACTATCGACTGCGGCGTCCTGCAGGAAGGCCTGCAGCATCGAGGGCACGAAGTGCAGCG
>NZ_QGSL01000106.1:852835-889827 GCF_003176655.1 Pseudomonas sp. RW407
TCTCCCGCGGCCGCGTGGTGGACGAAGAGGCGCTGTTGCGGGCCCTGCGCGAGCGGCGCATCCGTGGCGCCGGGCTGGACGTGTTCGTCCGCGAGCCGCTGCCGGCGGATTCGCCGCTGCTGCAACTGGACAACCTGGTGGCGACGCCGCACATCGGCTCGGCCACCGGGGATACCCGCGAGGCCATGGCCCGCTGCGCGGTCGACAACCTGCTGGCCGCGCTGGCCGGCGAGCGCCCGGCGAACCTGGTCAACCCCGGCGCCTGGGCCCGTCGATCCGGCTGAACCACCCCCCATGAGGCCGGTCCCACCCAGATGGACCCCCGTTGCCAAGGACACACTGCCATGTTCAAACCTGCCGCCCTGACCCTGTTGCTCTGCGCCAGCACCGGTCTGTTCGCCGGCCCGGCCGGCGCCGCCCAGTACTACGACCTGCTGGTCGGCACCTACACCGGTGCCGGCAGCCAGGGCATCTACCGTTACCGCTTCGACAGCGCCAATGGCCGGATCCAGGCCAGGCCGCTGCAGGTGGTGCCCAGCGAGAACCCCTCCTGGCTGACCCTGGGCCCCGACCAGACGCGCCTGTACGCCGTCAACGAGAACGGCCCCGGCGGCAGGGACGTGGTCGGCAAGGTCAGCACCTTCGCCATCGACCCGGCCAGCCACCAGCTGAGCCCGCTGAACCAGGTGGAAAGCCGCGGCGACGAGCCCACCCATTCCAGCCTGGCGGCCGGCGGAAGGCACCTGTTCGTGGCCAACTACGCGGTGCACCCCGACCCCGGCGGCAACCTCGCGGTGCTGGGCATCGACGAGCAGGGCCAGCTGACCGGGGTGGTGCAGCAGGAGCGCCACGGCGCCTCCCGCGTCAACCCCGAGCGCCAGGCCAGTAGCCACGTGCACTCGGTGGTGTCCGGGGTGGACGGGCGCCATGTGTACGTGCAGGACCTGGGGGCGGACAAGGTCTTCGTCTACCGCTACGACGCCGCCAACCGCGAGCACCCGCTGAGCCCGGCGCAGCCGCCGGCGGTGGAGCTGCCGCCGGGCAGCGGCCCGCGCCACCTGCTGTTCAGCCGCGACGGCCGCTACGCCTACCTGACCCTGGAGATGGCGGGGCAGATCGCCATGTTCGAGGTGCGCGACGGCCAGCTGCAGCGCAAGCAACTGGTGGACATGGCCGCCGGCCAGGACGCCGCGCACAAGGCCGCCGCCGCCGTGCACCTGTCGCCGGACGGGCGCTTCCTCTACGCCAGCAACCGCGGCAAGGCCAGCGAACTGCTGGTGTACGCGGTGGACCCGGCCAGCGGCCAGTTGAAGGAGCTGCAGCGGCTCCCGGTGGAAGGCGTCGAGCCGCGCGAGTTCAGCCTGGACCCCAGCGGCCGCTTCCTGCTGGTGGCCAACCAGAAGAGCAACCAGGTCGTGGTCATGCGCCGCGACCCGGCCAGCGGCAAGCTGGGCGAGACGCTGCAGAAGCTCGCCATCGATGCGCCTTCCGATCTGAAATTCCTGCGGTGAGGTTGGGGTGGTGATGACGTTAATCCGGCGTCATCCCGGGTGCGTAGGGCGCATAACCGTTCGCGGTTATCCGCCGTCGGCCGTGCCACCGGGACGTCCGGCGTGGCCGGTGAATCCAATCGCGGACAAAGTCCGCTCCTACGTCCGTGCTCCCCTGTAACCGTAGGGACTCCGTCCGCGATTCGGCGGATAACGCCGTAGGCGTTATGCGCCCTATGTAGACATATCCGCCGGTGAGCTTTCGATAGCCACCTATGCTTACCGACACGAACAACAGCCCCGCGCGCCCAGCACCACCGGCCGCAAAAGGGGCGAGAAGACCTACACGACCTGATTGACCTGTTGGAAAAAGGAGATACCCAGCCATGTCCAACGAAGACCCCAGCGCCGCGCAACCGGCGCGGCGCGAGTTCCTGCGCAAGTCCCTGATGCTGATCCCGGTGGCCACCCTGGCCGGCGCCGGGGTGGGCAACGTGGTGCTCGGCGAGCCGGCCCAGCCCGCGCCCACCCCGCAACCCGCCGCCGAGCCGGGGCAGGGTGGGGCGCGCGCCTACCAGCCGACCTTCTTCACCGCCCACGAATGGGCCTTCGTCCAGGCCGCCGTGGCCGTGCTCATCCCCACCGACGGGCTGGGGCCGGGGGCGGCGGACGCCGGCGTGCCGGAGTTCATCGACCGTCAGCTGAACACCCGCTACGGCAGCGGCGGGCTCTGGTACATGCAGGGGCCCTTCCGCCCGGACGCCCCGGCGGAGCTGGGCTACCAGCTCAAGCTCAGCCCGCAGGAGATCTACCGCCTGGGCATCCAGGAAACCGACGCCTGGTGCCAGGCGCAGTGGGGCAAGCCCTTCGCCGGACTGGACGCCGCGCAGCAACAGCAGGCGCTGGAGACCCTGGACGCCGGCAAGGCCGCGTTCCAGTCGGTGCCGGAGGCGACCTTCTTCGCCATGCTCTGGCTGAACACCCGCGAAGGCTTCTTCAGCGACCCGCTCCACGGCGGCAACCAGGGCCTGGCCGGCTGGAAGCTGATCGGCTTCCCCGGCGCCCGCGCCGATTTCATGGACTGGGTGGAGCGCGACGAGCGCTATCCCTTCCCCCCGGTTTCCATCAGCGGCGAGCGAGGTTGAGGCGATGGCCCAGGTATTGAAGAAAGTCGACGCGGTCATCGTCGGGTTCGGCTGGACCGGCGCCATCATGGCCAAGGAACTGACCGAGGCGGGCCTGCAGGTGGTGGCCCTGGAGCGCGGCCCGGCCCGCGACACCTACCCCGACGGCGTCTACCCGCAGACCATGGACGAGCTGACCTACAACTCGCGCAAGAAGCTGTTCATGGACATCTCCCGCGAGACGGTGACCCTGCGCCACGGCCTGAACGACATGGCCGTGCCCTACCGGCAGTTCGGCGCCTTCCTGCCCGGCACCGGCACCGGCGGGGCGGGGCTGCACTGGTCGGGCGTGCATTTCCGCGTCGACCCGGTGGAGCTGCGCCTGCGCAGCCACTACGAGGAACGCTACGGCAAGGCCTTCATCCCCGAGGGCATGACCATCCAGGACTTCGGCGTCGGCTACGACGAGCTGGAGCCGTACTTCGACTTCGCCGAGAAGGTCTTCGGCACCTCCGGCACGGCCTGGTCGGTCAAGGGCCAGGTGGTGGGCCGCGACAAGGGCGGCAACCCCTTCGCCGCCGACCGTTCCAGCGACTTCCCGCTGCCGGCGCAGAAGAACACCGTGTCCGCGCAGCTGTTCGAGAAGGCCGCCCGCGAGGTCGGCTACCACCCCTACAACCTGCCGTCGGCCAACACCTCCGGGCCCTACACCAACCCCTACGGCGTGCAGATGGGGCCGTGCAACTTCTGCGGCTTCTGCAGCGGCTACGCCTGCTACATGTACTCCAAGGCCTCGCCCAACGTGAACATCCTGCCGGCGCTGCGCCAGGTGCCGAACTTCGAGCTGCGCAACAACGCCCACGTGCTGCGGGTGAACCTCAACGCCGAGAAGGACCTGGCCACCGGCGTCACCTACGTCGACGCCCAGGGCCGCGAAGTGGAACAGCCGGCGGACCTGGTGATCCTCGGCGCCTTCCAGTTCAACAACGTGCGCCTGATGCTGCTCTCGGGCATCGGCAAGCCCTACGACCCGCTGAAGAACGAGGGCGTGGTGGGGCGCAACTTCGCCTTCCAGAACATCTCCACGGTGAGCGCCTTCTTCGACAAGGCCAGCCACCACACCAACCCCTTCATCGGCGCCGGCGGCAACGGCGTGGCGGTGGACGACTTCAACGCCGACAACTTCGACCACGGCCCCCACGGCTTCGTCGGCGGCTCGCCGTTCTGGGTCAACCAGGCCGGCACCAAGCCCATCGCCGGGGCCAAGGTGCCGCCGGGCACGCCCAAGTGGGGCAGCGCCTGGAAGGCCGCCCTGGCCGACAGCTACCGGCACATGCTGGCGATGGACACCCACGGCGCGCACCAGTCCTACCGCGACAACTACCTGGACCTCGACCCGGTCTACAAGGACGCCTACGGCCAGCCGCTGCTGCGCATGACCTTCGACTGGAAGGACAACGACGTGAAGATGAACCGCTTCATGGTCGCGCAGATGCGCAAGATCGCCGATGCCATGGGCGCCAAGGTGGTCACCGCGCCGATGAAGGAATTCGGCCAGCACTTCGACGCCACCGTGTACCAGACCACCCATCTCAACGGCGGGGCGATCATGGGCACCGACCCCAGGACCAGCGCGCTGAACCGCTACCTGCAGGTGTGGGACGTGCACAACGTGTTCGTGCCCGGCGCCTCGGCCTTCCCCCAGGGCCTGGGCTACAACCCCACCGGGCTGGTGGCGGCGCTGACCTACTGGTCGGCGCGGGCCATCCGCGAGGTCTACCTGAAGAACCCGGGCCCGCTGGTGCAGGCATAGGAGGCCGGAGCATGAAGAGATTCCCCATCGCCGCCCTGGCCCTGGCCGCCAGCACCGCGCTGCACGCCGCAGACGCCGCCGACCCGGCGCAGGTGAAGCAGGGCGAATACCTGGCCCGCGCCGGCGACTGCGTGGCCTGCCACACCGCCAAGGGCGGCCAGCCGTTCGCCGGCGGCCTGCCGATGGCGACGCCCATCGGCACCATTTACTCGACCAACATCACCCCGGACAAGACCGGCATCGGCAACTACAGCTACGAGGACTTCGAGCGCGCGGTGCGCCAGGGTATCGGCAAGGGTGGCAGCACCCTGTACCCGGCCATGCCCTACCCGTCCTACGCCCGCGTCAGCGACGAGGATATGCGCGCGCTCTACGCCTACTTCATGCACGGCGTGGCGCCGGTGGTGCAGGAGAACAAGGACAGCGACATCCCTTGGCCGCTGAGCATGCGCTGGCCGCTGGCGATCTGGCGCAACCTGTTCGCCCCGGAGGTGAAGCCCTTCGCGGCCGCCGGCAACGACCCGGCCGTGGCCCGCGGCGCCTACCTGGTGGAGGGCCTGGGCCACTGCGGCGCCTGCCATACGCCACGGGCACTGACCATGCAGGAGAAGGCGCTGAGCGCCGCCGACGGCCCGGCCTACCTGGCCGGCAGCGCGCCGCTGGAGGGCTGGATCGCCAAGAACCTGCGCGGCGACCACAAGGACGGCCTGGGCAGCTGGAGCGAGGCGGAGATCGTCGCCTTCCTCAAGACCGGGCGCACCGAGCGCACGGCGGTGTTCGGCGGCATGGGCGACGTGGTGGAGCACAGCATGCAGTACATGACCGATGCCGACCTCACGGCCATCGCCCGCTACCTCAAGACGCTGCCGCCGGTGAACCCGGACGACAAGCCGTTCCAGGAGGACCGCCAGGTCGCCGAGGCGCTGTGGAAGGGCGACGACGGCAAGGCCGGCGCCGCGCTCTACGTCGACAACTGCGCCGCCTGCCACCGCACCGACGGCAAGGGTTACGCCCGGGTGTTCCCGGCGCTGGCCGGCAACCCGGTGCTGCAGAGCGCGGACGCCACCTCGCTGATCCACATCGTGCTCGACGGCCACACCCTGCCGGCCACGGCGACGGCGCCGTCCACCTTCAGCATGCCCGGCTTCGCCTGGCGGCTGTCGGACCAGCAGGTGGCCGAGGTGGTCAACTTCATCCGCAGCAGCTGGGGCAACCAGGCCGAAGCGGTGGACGCCGGCCAGGTGAAGGCCCTGCGCAGCCAGCCCAGGCCGGAGTTGAAGGCGGCGACGCTGATCCGCGATACCACGGGGGCGCAGGAGGAACCGTAGGGCGCCACCGGTGGGGCCAATCGCGGACGGAGTCCGCTCCTACGAAAAGCGCTGCCAGCCGGTGATGTAGGAGCGGGCCCTGCCCGCGATTTCGCGCGCAGGGCGCGCTCCTACAGGGAAATACAGCGGTGGGGCCGCGTAGGAGCGGACTCCGTCCGCGATGGGGCTATCCGTGCCAGCGGAAATCATCGCGTTCGCCGGCAACTCCGGCGTAACCGGCGGGCTCTACGATTGCGCCTCATGCCGAACGGCTCCCTCTCCCGCTTGCGGGAGAGGGCGGGGGGAGAGGGCAAGCGGACTCCCCCCGACACTCCAGCCAACCCCCCTCTCAATACCTGGGCAACGACTGCACCCGCGGATCGATCTGCTGCCGGGGTATCTGCTGGCGGCTGGTGCGGTCCTTGCTGTCCGTCTGCTGCCCGGGGGTACAGTCCTGGCTGCTGCAGGCGGCCGTTCCCAGGGCCAGGGTGATCAGCGTGGCAAGCGGGAAAAGGAACTGCCGTCGCATGGCGAGCCCTCCGCGAAGGTGGTGCTTACAGCAAACACGCGAATACCCGCCGGCGCCTAAGCAGGCGACGAGCGGAGGGCCGGCCCGGCCGACCACCCATCCCCCTGTCGCCGTGGCCGGTGAACTCATCGTGCCGTTGCGCTGTCTGTCTGCTGTCGGCCCACCCGGGCGGCGGGCCAGGGCCTGCGCCACCCGGGTGACTGCGCTGCCCTGATTTCCCAGTTCGTAGCGTCCCTGACCATTTGCCTGGCCGGCTTTTTACCGCGCCCGCTCGCCGGGGTTCGTTTATCGCCATGTGAAGATTGCCCATGTCCCTATCCCGTCATTTCCCCGCCTCCGTATCCCTTCCCACCCGCGCCCTGGGCGCCTGCCTGCTGGGTGGCCTGCTGGCGGCCGGCGCCGCGGCGCAGGCCGAGGAGGGCGCCGGCAATGCGCGCTGGGTGAGCGACAGCCTGACGACCTACGTGCGCAGCGGCCCCACCGACGGCTACCGCATCGTCGGCATCCTGACCTCGGGGCAGAAGGTCGAGCTGCTGAACACCCAGGGCGACTACAGCCAGGTGCGCGCCGAGAGCGGCAACAGCGTCTGGATTCCCAGCCGCGACCTGCAGGACAAGCCCGGCCAGGCCGAGCGCTTGCCGCAGCTGGAACAGAAGGTGAGCGAGCTGAGCGCCGAACTGGCGGGCATCGACGACAGCTGGAAGAGCCGCGTGCAGGGCATGCAGGAAACCCTGGACTCGCGCAAGAAACTCATCGACGAGCTGCAGGCGGCCCGCGCCGGCCTCGACGACGAGCTCACCAAGGCCCGCTCCGAGCTGCGCGCGGCGCAGGCGCAGCTCGGCGACGAGAACAAGCAGGTGCTGATGCGCTACATGGCCTACGGCGGCAGCATCGCCGGCGCCGGCCTGCTGGTCGGGCTGATCCTGCCCACCCTGCTGCGGGTGCGGCGCAAGCGCAACGACCAGTGGATCTGAGGCGGCGGCGCCGCGCACGCTGCGTTGAGGCGCTGGAACCGGCCGCGATAACGGCTATGCGAAAGCCGTCTCAAGGCCGGCAGGGGGCGGCCAGCGCCCTGGCCTAGGCTTGCTCCGAGTCCGTTCGCAACGCCTTCTGCGCCGATGCGATGCCGCCTCCGGCCATGCCGGGGCGGTGCCGCGCAGGGGCTGGCCGACGGCTGACGGAGCATCGCAGCGCCTCCCTCTGCGCGGCCGCGGAGAAACGGCCCGCCGTCGTCTAGGCTGTCTGCAGGCCCTGTCGTCTCCCCATAGGGGGCCAGGCACAGACCGCGACCAGCACTGCAAGGAGACTCTCCCGTGAAAAACGCCGTCGTTTTCATCGGCAGGTGCGTGCTGGCCGGCCTGCTGGTCGTCCTGCCGATCTACCTGGCGCTCCTGCTGCTGCTCAAGGGCCTGGGTTCGGCCGGCCAGCTGGTGCGGCCCTTCACCCGGCTGCTGCCGGAGAGCCTGCCGGCCCAGGAGATTCTGTCCGTCCTGCTGGTGCTGGTGGTCTGCTTCGTCCTGGGGCTGGCCGTGCGTACTCGGCTGGGGCGGGCGGCCCGTGGCCGGCTGGAGACGTCGGTGTTCGGCAGGGTCCCGGGCTACGAGCTGCTGCGCAACCTGACGCTGCAGGTGGCGGGCGAGAAGAACGACGGCATCTGGAAGCCGGCGCTGGTGGAAATCGAGGAAGCGCTGGTGCCTGGCTTCATCATCGAGGCGTTCGAGGACGGCCGCTACACCGTGTTCGTGCCCTCGGTGCCGACGCCCTTCGCCGGTGCCGTCTACGTGCTGGACGGGCCCCGGGTGCACCCCATCGACGTGCCCTTCACCCAAGCGGTCAAGGTCATCACCAAATGGGGCTCGGGCGCCCGCGACCTGGTGCTGGCCATGGAGTCCGCCCGCGGCCGCGACGGCGCCCCGACGGCCGCGCCAGGCGAGCGCTGATTTCGCTTACAGCCGCCCGATCCGCATGTTGATGGGCCAGGCCACCGGCTGCCGGCTGGCGGGGTCGCCCCAGCGCTCGGCGAGGTCGGCCGCGAACCGCTGGAGCAGCTCCTCCCGCCCGGCCCCCCTGGCGCTACGCACCGCCGACCAGGTGGAGACGTAGCCGAGGAACGCGTCGAGGTTCCATTCCAGCCGGATGGCTATCGAAGGGCCCTCCAGCTCCGCGAAAGGAAAGTCGAGGGTGGCGTAGCCGCTGTCCACCAGCTTGCGTTCGGCGGGCCAGTAGGGGCCGATCTCGTTCCAGTAGAACTGTTCGAAGCGCGCCCCCAGCTCGCCCTCCAGGCGCAGCACGCCGTAGCTGACCAGCGCGAGCAGCGCGCCTGGCTTCGCCACCCGGCGAACCTCGCTGTAGAACCTGGGCAGGTCGAACCAGTGCGCAGCCTGGGCGGCGGTGACCAGGCTGGCGCTGTGGCTGGCCAGCGGCAATTCCTCGGCCCGGGCGCAGCCGTAGTGGACGTTCGCCTGCGGCGTGGCGTGGGCGATCTGGTCCGCACTCGGGTCGAACCCGAGCACCGCGCTGAAATGCGCGGCAAGCTGGCGGGTCAACTGGCCGTTGCCACAGCCGACATCGACCGCGAGAAACCGGTCGGGCGCCACCGAGGCCAGGTAGGTGGCAAGCTCCGGCGGGTACTCCGGCCTGAACTGCGCGTAGGCCTGGCCGCCCTGGTCGAACCAGTTCTTCGGTTCCGTGGTGGCGTCATTCATCGTGGGAGGCTCCCGTCGCGAGGTTTTGCTTGATGTGGCTCAGGCGTTGCGAAAAGCCCTGGCGCTGCAGTGCCCTGGCCGCGTCTTCCAGCACGCGGCGCAGTGGGTGGCCGATTTCCTCTTCGAGCTGTTCGATGGCCTCGAAGGTCGCGGCCCAGTGGGCATCCAGCTTGCCCAGCAGCGTCTTGCCGGCCGGCGTCAGGCGGATGACGCTCTTGCGGCCATCCTCGCCGCGCTGGCGGAAGATCACCCCGTCGGCCTCCATGTGGCCGACCGTCTGGCTGATGGCGCCCTGGGTCAGGTGGCTGCGCGCGGTGATCTCCGTGACCGTCTGCGCGCCGGCACGCAGGGCGCGCAGCACAGGGGTGTAGCGCGCCCGGTAGTCCAGGCCCATCTGCCGGTAATGTTCCTCGGCGCCCAGCTCCACCAGTTCCGACACATGGCGCAGCAGTTCGCCCAGGCCGGGCTCGTTCTTTCCGCTCATGGCGGGTCTCCCTGGAGGTTGGCGGCAAATTACATTAGCACTAATGGAATTTGCAAGCCGCCCGGATGCCCGCTCCGGCTCGGGCATCCGAACGGAACGCTTGACAGCACCCGGGTTTCTTGGCGAAATCTCCATCTATCTGTAAACGATTACATCAATAATCGTTTGCTCATTTCATTCGGCGTTTGCGTTCCAGGTGTGGAGGTTGGGCATGGGGCTCTGGGTAGGTATCTCGAAGGACGACCCGCAGGTTTTCGCCGGGTACCTGGCAATGCCGCCCAGGGGCTTCGGCCCGGGGCTGTTGCTGCTGCAGGAAATCTGGGGCGTGAACGGGCATGTCCGCGAGCTCGCGGAGCACTATGCGGCCGACGGCTATGTGGTGCTGGCGCCCGACATGTTCTGGCGGCAGAAGACGAGGGTGGAGCTGCCCTACGACGAGGCCGGCACCGCCCGGGCCTACGAACACCTGCGGGCGCTGGATTTCGCCGAGGCGCAGGCCGACCTGGATGCGGCAATCGCGTTCCTCGCCGGCTTGCCCTCGGTCGACGGCGGCATCGCCGCGCTGGGCTATTGCCTGGGCGGCCGCCTGGCGTTCCTGGCGGCCAGTGGCGGGAGGGTCCGGGCGGCGGTTTCCTACTACGGCAGCGGCCTCGGCCTGCACGCCGGCCAGTTGCGTTCGCTGCGCTGCCCGATGCTGTTCCACTTCGCCGAGCAGGACCACCTCATACCGCTGCCGGAGGCCCTGGAATGGCTTTCGCTGATTCCCCGGCCGACGCCGGTCGAGCACTTCGTGTATGCGGGGCGGCGCCACGGTTTCAACTGCCCCTACCGGCCGGCCTATGCGCAGCCCGACGCGGTACTGGCCAAGGGCAGGACCCTACAGTTCCTCGCCCGGCACCTGTGAGCCCCGAAGGGCATCGGTGCCACAGTGACGAGCGGCATGACGGAGTTCTTGCAAAGCGTTCTGTAATCGATTACAAATACTTCAACGGCTCCCAAGCTGGCTCAAGTCCAACAACAAATCTCTCGGGAGAAAGACGTGCGTGATATCTACGGTCGGGCTGCACTGAAAGCCTACGATTACGTGGTGGTGGGATCGGGCTCCGCAGGCAGTGTCATGGCGGCCCGCCTGGCGGAAGAGCAGGGCGTGAATGTGCTGCTGCTCGAGGCCGGCCCCTCCGACCAGAGCCTGTACATCCGCATGCCCGCGGCACTGGGCTTCCCGCTGATGAACGACAGGTTCAACTGGTACCTGCATTCCGAGCCCGAGGCCGGCCTGTGCGACCGCAGGATCTACGAGGCCCGCGGCCGGGTGCTGGGCGGCTCGTCCTCGATCAACGGCATGAACTGGGTGCGCGGCAACCCCTGGGACTACGACAACTGGGGCACCATGGGCCTGGAGGGCTGGAGCTACGCGCAGTGCCTGCCGTACTTCCGCAAGGCCGAGACCTTCGACAAGGGCGAGAGCGCCTACCGCGGCGGCAACGGCCCCATGAAGATCCAGACCTGCAAGGCGGAGAACCCGCTCTACCACGCCTTCCTGGAAGCGGGCGTGCAGGCCGGGCACAAGCACGTGGAGGACCATAACGCCTACCGCCAGGAAGGCGTGCACATCACCCAGCGCAACATCCACGACGGCATCCGCTGGAGCACCTCCCAGGCCTACCTGCACGCCAATACCGACCGCGAGCGCCTGCATGTGTGCGACCGCGCGCAGGTCACCCGCATCGAGTTCGCCGGCCGGCGCGCCGTTCGCGTGCACCTGCTGGCCAGCGGCGAGCCGCGCGTCGTCGAGGTCGGCCGCGAGGTCATCCTCTGCGCCGGCGCCATCCATTCGCCGCACCTGCTGATGCTCTCCGGCGTGGGCGAGGCCAGCCACCTGGAACGCTTCGGCATCAAGGTGGTCGCCGACCTGCCCGGGGTGGGCAAGGGCATGAAGGACCATATCGCCGCGCCCGTGCAGTACCGCGCCACCCAGAACGTATCGATCGCCAAGGACCTGGGCCTGCTGGGCAAGGCCAAGCTCGGCCTGCTCTGGCAACTGTTCAAGAAGGGCATGGGCGCGACCAACTTCTTCGAGGTCGGGGCCTTCATCCGCACCGACGAGTCGATCAAGGTGCCCAACGTTCAGTTCGAGTTCATCCCGATGCTGGGTGAGTTCCAGCACGGCAGCGTCAAGCTGGAGAACGGCTTCCAGTACTTCTTCAGCCTGATGCGCCCGACCAGCACCGGCTCGGTCTGGCTGGGCAGCGCGAACCCACTGGAGGCGCCGAAGTTCAGCTTCAACTTCCTCTCCACCAAGCAGGACCGCGCCGAAGCCATCGCCGCCGTGAAGGCGATCCGCCACGTCGTCTCGCAACCGGCCTGGGACCCGTACCGCGGCGAGGAAGTCACCCCCGGCGCGGCGACCCAGAGCGACGCCGAGATTCTGGCCATGCTCCGCCAGCTGGCCGGCACCAACTACCACCCATGCTGTTCGCTGCGCATGGGCAACGACGACCAGAGCGTGGTGAACGCCTGGGGGCAGGTCCACGAGCTGGACAACCTGCGCGTGGTCGACGCCTCGATCATGCCGGAGATCGTCAGCGGCAACCTGAACGCGCCGGTGATCATGATGGCCGAGAAGATCGCTGACCACGTCCGTGGCCGCCCGCAGCTCGCGCGCGAGGTCGCCGACTACTACAAGGTGGCCTGAACCGGTTGTTGCGCGGGTAGCAAGGCTCCCGCGCCCAACGAGAAACAACGACAGCAGTATGTGCCTGCGGTGCAGTGGAGAGGGAGCGTGACTCCCTTGTTTTTCGGTCAGGAATGAAAACGTTTACTTGGCCGTGCCGCACAAAGTGCAACAACCCATACCAGTGAGGTGACAGCAATGACCGATTCGAGCAACGCACAGAAGGTCCAGGCCGCCGGCAAGGGCGTCGTCTACTACTTCAACCGCGACAGCGAAGTCAGCTACTGGCAGCCCAAGCCCGCCAACGGCCACGTCTCCGTCTGCGTTTCGCCGGGCCTGACGAAGATGGAGCGCGACCTGTCCATGGGCACCCAGACCCTGCCGCCGGGCGGCCGCGTGCGCGAGCATGCGCATCCGGCCAACGAGGAGATCCTGCATTTCATCTCCGGCCGGGGCAAAGCCGTGATCGACGGCGAGGCGTACGTCCTGGAGCCGGGCGTGACCGTCTTCCTGGGCAAGCACAACTCCCACACCTTCATCAACGACGGCGACGCCGACCTGCACTGGGTCTGGTTCATGACCCCCAGCGGCCTGGAGAACTTCTTCCGCGACATCGGCCGCCCGCGCCGCAACGGCGACCCGGCCCCCGAACCCTTCGAGCGCCCGAGCGACATCGAGCGCATCGAAGGCAAGGAGAACGGCGTGTTCTCCTACACCAGGAACTGAGCGCGCGGCCATGGCAAACGAAGTCTTCGCGCTCGACCAGGGGCAGGGCAGGGCGGTGCTGCTGGTCGCCGGGCTCGGCGGGCAGGCCGCCTTCTGGCAGCCGACGGTCGCCGAGCTGAGCGGCACCCATCGCGTCATCACCTTCGACCACCCGGGTGTGGGCGGCAGCACGCTGGACGGCACGCCGACCATCCCGGGCATCGTCGAGGCCGCGCTGCGCCTGCTGGACCAGCGGGACCTGGAGAGCGTCCATGTCGTCGGGCACTCCACCGGTTCCCTGGTGGCCCAGAGCCTGGCGCTGGACCACCCGCAGCGGGTGAAGAGCATCGTGCTGAGCAGCGGCTGGGCGCAGCCGGACAAGCGTTTCGAAGACTTCTTCGCCTACCGCAAGCTGCTTCTCGAACGCCTGGGCGGGGCGGCCTACACGGCGCTGACGCGCCTGGTGGCCTACCCGTCCGAGTGGTACGGCGAGCATTTCGCCGTGGCCCAGGCCCTGGACTTCGAGGCGCCGTCGGCGGTGGACGTGCCGATGGTCGCCGCACGCATCGACATGCTGCTCGGCTACAGCCGCAAGGCGGAGCTGGCGGACATCCGCCGCCCGACCCTCGTGGTCGGCGCCGCCGACGACTACGTCATCCCCTACCACCACGCCCAGGAACTCGCCGGGCTCATTCCCGGCGCGAGCCTGCGGGAACTCAGTGGCGGGCACTTCACACCGGTTACCCGAACCACCGGGTTCGCCGCGCTGCTGCGCGATTTCTGGGAGGCACAAGCATGAGCACTCGACCCATTTCCCGTGTCGGCATCATCGGCCTGGGCGCCATCGGCAAGCGGGTGCTCGATGCCCTGCAGCGCGACCACCTGCCCGCGGCGGCCTACGCGGCCATCGACCATGCCGCGCACCCCGAGGCGTTCGTTCGCGAGCACCGCCTGGAGGTGTTCGATGACGTCCGCCGGCTGATCGCCTGGAAGCCCGACCTGGTGGTCGAGTGCGCCGGCCACTCGGCCGTGGTGGAAACCGTGCCGACCCTGCTGCGCGCCGGCGTCGACGTGGTGATCGCCTCCATCGGCGCGCTGGCCGACAAGTCCATCAGCGACGCGCTGGACGCGGCGGCCCACGCCGGCAATGCCCGGCTGATCCTGGTCTCCGGCGCCATCGGCGGCCTGGACGCGCTGCGTTCGGCGCGCGCCGCGGGGCTCGACAAGGTCGTCTACGTCGGCCGCAAGCCGCCGCGCGCCTGGGCCGGCTCGCCGGCGGAAGAGGCGTTCGACCTGGGCGCCATCAGCCAGCCGACCACCATCTTCCGCGGCAGCGCCGCCGAGGCGTCCATCCGCTTTCCGAAGAACGCCAACGTCACCGCGGCGGTGGCCCTCTCCGGTGTGGGCTTCGAAGCCACCCAGGTCGAGCTGGTCGCCGACCCGGGCGTGGACCGCAACGTCCACGAGGTACAGGCCGCCGGCTCCTTCGGTGACCTGAGCATCCGCCTGGCCAACAACCCCTTGCCCGACAACCCCCGTACTTCCTGGCTGGCCGCCCTGAGCATCGAAGAGGCCGTCAGCAAGCAACTGCAATCCCTGGTTTTCTGAGGAACCAACGCATGAAACTGCAGAACAAGGTCGCACTCATCACCGGCGCCGGCGCCGGTATCGGCGAAGCCACCGCCGTTCTTTTCGCCGAGCAGGGCGCCAGGGTGGTCCTGGCCGACCGAAACTACGCGCTGGCGGCCGCCGTCGCCGAGCGTATCGGCAACGCCGCCTTCGCGCTGGAAGTGGACGTGGCCAAGGCCGAGCAGGTCCAGGCCATGGTGGAAAGGACCGTGGAGCATTTCGGTGGCCTCGACATCCTGGTCAACAACGCCGGCTTCGGCTGCCTGGGCACGGTGGTGAGCCTCGACGAGGATGCCTGGGACAGCGTCATCGACGTGAACCTCAAGGGCGTGTACCTGTGCTCGAAGTACGCGATCCCCGAACTGGTCAAGCGCGGCGGCGGCGCCGTGGTGAACCTGGCCTCGACCATCTCCGTGGTCGGCATCAAGGACCGCGCGGCCTACGTCGCCGCCAAGGGGGGCGTCGCTGCGCTGACCCGCGCCATGGCGCTGGACCATTCGGCCGAAGGCATCCGCGTGAACAGCGTGGCGCCGGGGGTGATCAACTCCAGCTACTACGACAGGATGTTCCAACAGGTGCCGGACCCGGAAGCCTTCCGCAAGGCGCTGGAGGCGCGTTCGCCGCTGAACAGGATGGGCGACCCGATCGACATCGCCAACATGATCCTGTTCCTGGCCTCGGACGATTCGAAGTTCGCCACCGGCGCGATGTTCACCGTCGATGGCGGCTACACCGCCTGGTGACCCGGCCATGATCCATGAACTGCGCGAATATCGGCTCCTGCCGGATAAATGGCCCCTGTACCTCGACCTGTTCAGGCGGGTCTGCATGCCGTTGCGGGGCGAGGCCTTCGGCCGGCTGCGGGGTACCTGGCTGGAGCAGGACAGCCGCCAGGTGCGTTTCTTCCACCTGTGGGAGTACGAATCCCTGGATGAGCGCGCCCGGCTGCGGCAGGCCCTGGCGGAAAAGCCCGCCTGGCGCGAGGAGTTCCTCGCTCAGGCGGCGCCGCAGATCCACCGCCAGCACCTGCGGGTGCTCCACCCCCAGCGGGTGGCGGAGGAGCTGATGGCGGGGGGGCATGACCAGCACCTGGTGCGCTATGGATGCGACGTGGGCCGCGTGAATGCGGTGCGTGCGGAGCTCGAGGACCTTTGCGACGCGACGACCTCGATCTGGACGATGGAGTTTCCCGACCCCAACCAGGTGCTGACCCTGTCTGCTTGCGCCGAGATCGAATTCTCCGCCGAGGCGCGCCGCAGCCTGCAGTCCGTGGAGATCACGCGCCTGAAGCCGCTGGTCATCTGAAGTATGAAAACGCCGAGGGCATCGTGTCGGCGTCTTCCTTTCCGTGCTTTGGGTTCCCGGCCGATTCTTCTTGTCGGCCGTCGGTCCGGGAACCTGTTTTCCATGAGTTGCTCCCCTTGGGGCACGGGTTTCAGTAACGCGCGCCGGAGGGATGTTACCGAATTAAACGCAGCTGCCGCCGGTGACGCTGTCGGCGGCCTGTTCCGGCCACCTGGATTGCGCTTGAAAGCCCCGCTCCAGAGGACTCTGTTGCGGGGTCGAAGCCTGGCCTCGGGCCACCTGGACAGGTGGCATGAAAGCTGAATGTAAACCTTTACATAGGGAGCATTACCCGCAAGGTAGCAACCCCGTGGCAGGAGAGGAGGGCCTGCCTCGGGGGGAGGGATTCTGTATGATTTTTCGCCAAAAAATGTAAAGGATTACATTCGTGGACGAATCAACGGCGGCCCGGTATAGGGCTAGAGCAGAACAAGAAGAGCGGTACCCGCGCCTACGTGCACCGCTGAAGCGAGGTTAGTGATGGATATTGAGAAGAGAAGCATCGAGTTCGTGCCGCATTCCGAGCGCTACGGGCACCCCAAAAGGCTCTTCACGATCTGGTTCAGCGCGAACATGCAAGTGACCACCCTGGTGGTCGGTACCCTGGGAATAGTGGCGGGCCTGAACCTGGCCTGGACCTGCCTGGCGCTGGTGCTGGGTTGCGCCATCGGCACCGTGTTCATGGCGGCGCATTCCTCCCAGGGGCCGCACCTGGGCATCCCGCAGATGATCCAGAGCCGCGCGCAGTTCGGCGTGCTCGGCGCCGGCTTCCCGCTGCTGATCAACTACCTGGCGTTCGTGCTGTTCACCGCGGCCAACGGCGTGGTGATGCGCGACTCGATCAAGGCGTTCCTGGACGTCGGGGACAACACGGCCATCGTCCTGTTCGGCGTCATCTCCTTCGTGGTGGGCTTCATCGGCTACGAGCTGATCCACCGCTTCGGCGTGATCATGTCGGCGCTGTCGGGCGTCCTGTTCCTGGTGGTGGCGGTGCTGGCGCTGCAGAAGCCATTGCCGGTCGGCGCCCTGGAAATGGCCGACACCTTCAAGTTCACCGCCTTCGCCCTGACCGTGATGCAGGCCGCTTCCTGGACCCTCGGCTTCGGGCCCTACGTGGCGGATTACTCGCGCTACCTGCCGGTGAACATCTCCAGCAAGCAGACCTTCTGGTACAGCTACGTCGGCAACCTGCTCGGCGCCGGCCTGGTCATGCTGCTGGGGGCCCTGCTGGCCACCCTGATCAAGGACGTGACCAATGACCCGGGCACCGCGATCGGCAGCTTCTTCGGGCCCTGGTCGAAGGTCGCCATGGTGGTGGTGGTGCTGGGCGTGATCGAGATCAACTCGCTGAACCTGTACAGCGCCTACATGTCGGGCATGACCATCTTCACCGGCATGCGCGGCATGACCCGTATCAGCCGCGGCACCAAGTTCATCGCCATGGGGCTGACCGCCATGGCGGCAACCTGGATCGCGGTGAAGACGCAGTACAACTTCTTCGCCTACTTCTCCGACATCCTGATCGCCCAGGTCTATTTCCTGGTGCCCTGGAGCGCGATCAACCTGGCCGACTTCTACCTGGTCCGCAAAGGCCGGTACGCGGTCGACGACATGTACAACGTCGACGGCCAGTACGGCAAGTACAACTTCTCGACCATGGTCATCTACCTGCTGGGCGTGCTCTCGACGCTGCCGTTCATGGACATGTCCTTCTACCACAGCTACTTCGCCCAGATACTCGGCTCGGACCAGAGCTGGATCCCGGCGCTGATCGTCCCGGCCGGCCTCTACTACTGGTGGAACCGCAAGCGCTTTTCCATGGCCGTAGCGCCCCAGCCGGCGATCTGAACGGCAGGGCGCGCAACGGCCTTGCCAGGTGCTCTTCGTAGGATGGCGTTTTTCCTCCACCTTGTAGGAGCGGGCCCTGCCCGCGATTTCGCGCGCAGGGCGCGCTCCTACAATGGGAATGGCGCGGGTGGGGCGGCGTAGGCGGGCGCCCCACGGCGGCACGGGCAACGGCGGATAACCGCGAACGGTTATGCGCCCTACGCACTGTCTATTGCGAAGGTGTGAGGATGATTCCGGCCCTTCCCTCAGCAGAGGACAGCCCCCTCTCCCGCTTGCGGGAGAGGGCTGGGGAGAGGGCGCTCTTGACCCGAATACCTACGTCACCGGGAAGCACGGTCGTAGGAGCGGACTTCGTCCGCGATCGGATTCTCCGGCCACGCCGGGCGCCCCGGTGACATGGCCAACGGCGGATAACTGCGAGCGATCATCCGCCTGCGCGGATTCTTCAGACCGCCTGGGTGGACTGCCGGATGATGAGCTCGGTACCCAGCAGGGCAGGCTTGATCTCGGCGCCGTTGCGCAGGTGCGCGATCAGCGACTCGGCGCTGAGCTGGCCCATTTCCTCCGCGGGAATGGCCAGGGTCGTCAGGGGCGGGTCCAGGTACTCGGCGAACTCGAGGTTGTCGTAGCCCACGACGGAAAGCTGCGAGGGCACGTCGATCCCCAGCTTCTTGCATGCCGACAACACGCCGAAGGCGATCACGTCGCTGTTGCAGATCACCGCGGTCACCTCCGGCTGCTCCATGAAGATGCGGCGCATGGTCTTGTCGCCGAACTCGATGCTGTAGCCCGCGGTGCTTTCGTAGATGACGTGGCTCGCCTCGCCATGCAGCGGCTTCAGCGCGTCCTCGATGGCCCGGACCCTGGCCTGCTGGCGATCGTTGCCCTGGATCGGCCCGGTGAGCATGGCCATGTGGCGATGGCCCAGGCCGATGAGGTACTGGATCAGCTGCTGGGTCGCCTTGTAGTTGTCGAAGCCGATGAAGGGGAATGCCCGGTCCTCCAGGTAGGAGTAGGTGCAGATCACCGGCATGTTGTATTCCTTCAGGTAGGCCTCCAGCTCCTCGTCAGCGATCTCGCCGACCACCAGCAGGCCCTCCGCGCCGCGTTCGACCAGCAGGCGCACCTTGTCGTAGATGGCCCGCGAGTCGAAGCCGCAGGAAAGCACGTGGACGACATAGCCGTACTGGGCCAGGCGGGCCTGGAAGCTGTTGACCATCCTGGCGTAGATGGCGTGGTCGAGCGTCGGGATGACGGCGCCGATCACGTTGGTCTTGCGCGAGCGCAGGGCCTTGGCCGCCGAGTTCGGCGTGTAGCCCATCTTCTGCGCGACCTCCAGCACCTTGGCGCGGACGTCGTCACGCACGTGGTGGGGCAGGTTGAAGCTGCGCGACACGGTGGCGACCGATACGCCCGCGGCCTTGGCCACGTCGATAACGTTTACGCGCTTGGGTGTTTTCTTCGGCGTTCTGACCACTACGACCTCGGTGAGCATCCTGGCCCGGACGCAATCGTCGTCAGAGCGGTGGAGGATAGGGAAGGGTGCCTGCGGCAGCGAAGGGGCGTGGTTCCCAGGTTTCAAGCCTACGGTTCGATCGGCATTTTCTCAAGTTCGAGGCTAAGGCACGCCGTTTCCGGGTAGCAAGGCGTTTGCCCGGGCGCCAGCGGGCCGGCGTCCGCAGTGTTCTTTCGCGGGGTTATCGAAAAAAGACTGTAAACGATTACAGAAATATGCATAATCCACTCATTCGGATCGGTGCGGCCGCGATTCACCGTGCTGCCGCGGGTGAATGCATCCAGCGGTCGATACGGCGGCAGCAGGGCTTGACACCCGAAACGATGGCGATGGATTGTAAACGTATACATCAACAAGTCCAACAACAGGGCCTTCCCATGACTCGAACCTACCAACACTGGATCAACGGCGCCGAACAGGCCCCGGCCAACGAAGCGTACATCGCGCGCCGCTCGCCGGCCCACGGCGGCCTGCTGGCGGAGTTCGCCGCCGGCAGTGAACAGGACGTGGACCGTGCGGTGGAGGTCGCCCATGCGCTGCATGTGGCCGGTAGCTGGTCGAACGTGCCGGCGTCCGAGCGGGCGAAGCTGCTGAACAGGTGGGCCGACCTGATCGAGCGCGACGCCGACCGTCTGGCGGCGATCGAGGCCGAGGAAGTCGGCAAGCCGATCGTCTACGCCAAGGGCGAGGTGCTGTGGTCCGCCGAACTGACGCGCTTCGCCGCGTCCCTGGCCTGGCAGATTCCGGGCGAGGCGCACAGCCACCTGGGCGAGAACCGCCTGGGCCTGGTCACCCGCGAGGCCCGCGGGGTGGTGGGCCTGATCGTGCCCTGGAACTTCCCCATGGTGTGCCTGTTCCAGAAGCTGCCCTATGCCATCGCCGCGGGCTGCCCGGTGGTTATCAAGCCTTCCGAGCTGACCTCGGGCACCGCGCTGGAAGTGGCCCGCCTGGCGGCTGAAGCCGGTCTGCCGAATGGCCTGATCAACGTCGTCACCGGCAAGGGCTCGGTCGTGGGTGAGCGCCTGACGCGCCATCCGAACGTCTCCATGGTTTCCTTCACCGGGTCCACCCGGGTCGGCAAGCAGATCGCGGCAGCCGCCTCGCAGGACCTGACCCGCGTCGCGCTGGAGCTCGGCGGCAAGGCCGCCAACGTGGTGTTCGCCGATGCCGACCTGGATGCGGCGCTGGACGGCGTGCTGTTCGGCGTCATCCTCAACCAGGGCGAGGAATGCGTCGCCGGCACCCGCCTGCTCATCGAGGAATCGGTGGCTGACGAGTTCGTGGCGCGCTTGGTAGAGCGTTCCAAGAAAGTTGTCGTGGGGTTGCCGATGGAGGCCGACACCCAGATTGGCGCTCTCATCCACGAAGATCACCTCAACAGCGTGCTGGACTACATCCGCATCGGTCAGGAGGAGGGAGCCACCCTCGTCTACGGCGGCAAGCGCCTGGCCGAAGGTGAGTTGGCCAACGGCTACTTCGTCGGGCCGACCATCTTCTGCAACGTGAAGCCGCAGCACCGCATCTTCCGCGAGGAAATCTTCGCCCCCGTGCTCGCGGTGACCACCTTCAGGACGGTGGATGAAGCGGTCGCCCTGGCCAACGACACCGACTACGGCCTGGGCAACGGCGTCTGGAGCAAGGACCTGGACAAGGCCCTGGGCGTGGCCAGGCGCCTGCAGAGCGGCACCGTGTTCGTCAACACCTACCTGGAGACTTCGGTGCAGATGCCCTTCGGCGGCTACAAGCAGAGCGGTTATGGCCGCGAGAACGGCGTGGACGGGCTGCTGGAATTCATGGAGGTGAAGTCGACCTTCATCCGCATGGGCGAGCGCACGCCGGTGCTGCCCAATACCCTAGACTGAGGTCCCGGACGACGCCGCCCCGCCGGCGTCATTTCCCGTGCCCCTGTGGCGAGCCTGCGAGAAGTGCCATGAATTTCAAGCGAATGATCAATGTGGTCGGCGTGCATGCCGCCGGCGAACGCAACGACGTCATCACCGGCGGCGTGCTCGACGTGCCCGGCAAGACCATGTTCGACAAGATGAAGTACCTGGAGACCCAGGCGGACGACATCCGCAGGTTCCTGCTCCAGGAGCCCCGCGGCAGCGTCACGCAGTGCGTGAACCTGGTGCTGCCGTCTTCCCATCCGGAAGCGGACGCCGGCTTCGTCATCATGGAGTCCGAGTACTACGTGCCGATGTCCGGCACCAACACCATCTGCACGGTGACCGCGCTGCTGGAGACCGGCATGATCCCGATGCAGGAGCCGGTCACCCACCTGGCCCTGGAGGCGCCGGGCGGCCTGGTACGCGTCGAGGCGCACTGCCAGGGCGGCAAGTGCGTCAGCGTGAAGTTCAGCAACGTCCCCTGCTTCGTCTTCGCCCTCGACCGGCATATCGAGGTGCCGGGGCTGGGCACGCTGAAGGTCGACGTCGCCTATGGCGGCATGATCTACGTGCTGGCCGATGCCCAGGCGCTGGGCTTCGACATCACCCCGGACGAAGCCGCGAGCCTGGTGAGCGTCGGCGAGACGATCAAGGCCGCCGCCGCGGAGCAGATCCCGGCCGTGCACCCGGAGCAGCCGGAAATCCACACCATCAACCAGACACTGTTCGCCGGCCCGCTGCGCGACACGCCCGAAGGCCTGCGCTCGCGCAACGGCGTGATCGTCTCGCCGGGCCGCCTCGACCGCTCGCCCTGCGGCACCGGCACCAGCGCGCGCCTGGCGGTCATGCATGCCCGCGGCCAGATCAGGCCGGGCGAGCGCTTCGTGCATGAGTCGATCATCGGCACCGAGTTCGTCGGCGAGATCGCCGAGACCCTGATCATCGGCGGCCAGCCGGGCATCCGCCCGACCATCTCCGGCAATGCCTGGATCACCGGTTTCCACCAGTACGTGCTGGACCCCAGCGATCCGTTCCCCACCGGTTTCACACTGAGCGATACCTGGCGCAAGAGCCACTAAGCTCGCATCTTCCCCCGCCCAGCTCTGCTGCCTTGGGCGGGGGCTTTTTATTTCCTGCCGGCCTTGAACGGCCGACGCTCCCCCCATTTCCGAGGTTTCCTAGGGCATCAGCTCGCCGGAAATGGCCGCCGCGGTTTCCTGCAGCAGCCGCAGGTAGCGGCCTTCGGCTCCGGGGGACTCCAGCACCGCTTCCGGGCCGGACAGGTTGATGGCGGCGACCACCTGGCCGCTGCGGTCGCGGATGCCGGTGGCGATGGCCGTGGAGTAGTCCGAGCGGTGCAGCACCCAGCCGCGTTCGCGGTCCTCGGCGATGGTGTGCTGCAGCTCCAGCAGGGTGCGCGGCGCCGGTGGCGGGTAGTCGTCCAGGCGCACCTGCTGGTAGAGCTGGGCCAGGCCTTCCTCGTCCAGGGCGGTGAGCAGCACCCGGCCCAGGGCGGTGACGTGGCAGGGCAGGCGGGTGCCCACGGGGATGTTCACCGTCAGCCGCTGCGGGGCGAAGGCGCGGTAGATGTAGAGGCTGTCGGTCTGCTCGCGGATGCTCAGGTGGCACGACAGCGAGGTGCTGTCGCGCAGGGCGTTGAGGTGGGGCAGGGCGATTTCCACGATGTCGCGGCTGCACAGGTAGGCGAAGCCGTCGGAGATCACCCGCGCGCCCAGCTCGTACTGGTTGCGCTCCAGGCGGTTCAGGTAGCCCATGTCCTGCAGCGTCTGGACGATGCGGTAGAGCGCCGAGGGGCTCACCCCCAGGCGCTCGGCCATCTCGTTCATGCCCAGGCTGCGCTGGCGGGCGTTGAACAGCCCGAGCAGGTTCAGGCCGCGTTCCAGGGCCGGTACGCGGTAGTCGCTTTCACTCATGGGGCCTCCACGGCGGCGCCCCTCGCGGGGGCGCCGCCGGCCGGTCAGTCGAGCAGGGCGTCGATGCCCACCGGGCGGCCGTCGAACTCGGCCATGGCGTCGAGCAGCGCTTCCCAGAAGTACTGCACCGAGGCGCGGTCGCAGAGGATCTGCAGGTTGGGCAGGTCGTCGCCGCTGGCGTTGATGACGATGACGTTGATCCGCGCCGCCGAGGTCTGCGCCACCGCGCCGGGGCCGAAGGCCTGCGGGCGCAGGTCGACGCCGCAGAGCTTGGCCATCACCGCCGCGTAGTGCTCGCCGCTCAGCTGCAGCCAGGCGTGGCTGTCCTGGCGCGGCAGCAGGTAGTTGGCGCTGTCGTCCAGCTGCCAGGCGGCCTCTTCGCCGGCGACGCGCGCGCCGCCGTCGTGGAGGCTGCCCAGCAGCAGGTACTCGGTCTGCGACAGGCGCGCCACCAGGCCGCCGTCGGCCTGGCGCAGGGCGCGGTTGGGCGCTTCCGGCAAGGCGTAGCCGCGGGCTTGCAGGTAGGCGGCGGCATCGGCCCCGCGGAAACCGGCGCGCGGCAGGTTGCTCAGGTCGATCAGCGCGCAGCTGCGCAGTTGCGCGTGTTCTTCCTGCTCGCCGTAGCGGGCGACTATGGCGGCGCTGCCCAGGGCAGCCAGGCGCGCGCCCCGGTGCAGCGGGTACAGCGGGCTGCGTTCGATGAAGTCTTCGGCTTTCAGGCTGGACATGGCTCAGAGCTCCTGGCGCAGGTTCTGCGGGTCGTAGAAGGGCAGCTGGACGACGGTGGCGCGCACCATCTCGCCGCCCTCCACGCGGATCGGGATCTGCATCCCCGGGGTGGCCTGGTGGGCGCCGGCGTAGGCCAGGCCGACGATCAGGCCGAGGCTCTGCGAGTACTCGCAGGAGGTGACGTTGCCGCTGATGTCGGCGCCGTCCAGCACCAGGTGGCCTTCCAGCGGCTGGGTGCTGCCCCTGGGCAGGGTGAAGCCCACCAGCTTGCGCTTGAGCGGCTGCGCCTCGAGGATCTCGATGGAGCGCTTGCCGACGAAGAACGGCTTCTTGCGGCCGATGGCCCACTGCATGTCGATCTCCGCCGGGTGGGTCATGCCGTCGGTATCCTGGCTGATGATCACGTGGCCTTTCTCCAGGCGCAGCAGGCGCTGGGTCTCCACGCCGAACGGGCGGATGCCGTGCTCGGCGCCGGCTTCCATCAACGCGTCCCACAGGCGCTCGGCGAAGCGTGCCGGCACGTGGACTTCGTAGCCCAGCTCGCCGACGAAGCCCACCCGCAGGATGCGCGCCGGGATGCCGGCCACGCTGCCGCTGCGTACGCCCAGGTAGGGGAAGGCCGTGGCGGACAGGTCGACGTCCTCGCAGAGCTTCTCCAGCACCAGGCGCGACAGCGGGCCGGCGAGGTTCACCGCGGCCAGGGCGGCGGTGACGTTGGTGATGTCGACGTTGAGCCGCCACTGCGCGTTCCACTTGAGCATCTGCTGGTAGATGCGGTCGACGCCGCTGGTGGTGGCGGTGACATAGAAGTGCCGCTCGCCCAGGCGCGCGCAGACGCCGTCGTCGATCACCACGCCGTGCTCGTTGGTCATCAGCGCGTAGCGGGTGCGGCCGATGGCCAGCTTGGCGAAGCCGAAGGTGTACAGGCGCTCCAGCAGCTCGGCGGCGTCCGGGCCGCGCACGTCCAGGCCGCCGAGGGTGGAGACGTCGATCAGGCCGACCTTCTCGCGCACGTGGCGGGCCTCTTCCTGCATGCAGCGCTCGCGATCCTCGGCCTTGCCGTAGAACGCCGGGCGCTGCCAGATGCCGGCGGGCATCATCTTCGCCCCGGCCTCCAGGTGGCGGCGATGCATCGGCGTCTGCCGGTAGGGGTCGAAGGCGCGGCCGGCGACGTGGGCCAGCTTCTCCGCCTCGAACGGCGGGCGCGCGGTGGTCACGCCGGTTTCGCCGATGCCGCGGCCGGTGGCCTGGGCCACCAGGCGCGCGGTGGGCAGCGCCGAGTGGCGGCCCTGGGACGGGCCCATGCCGACGGTGGAGAAGCGCTTGACCAGCTGCACGTCGCGGTAGCCGCTGCGGGTGGCGTTGACGATGTCGCGCACCTGCAGGTCCTCGTCGAAGTCGACGAAGTCCTTGCCCTTGGGGTGGGGGAAGATCGGCCAGGCGAAGTTCACCCGTGCCTCGCTGGTGAAGGTCCGCGGCGCCGGCGCTTCCAGGCCCAGGGCGGCGAGGGCGGCGGCGGCCGCGCGGGCGCCGTCGGCGAGCACGTTGACCAGGGCGTGGCGGCCGTTCACCGAGCCGGCGATGTCCAGCCCGGCGGGCAGGCCGCTGATGGCGAACTCGGCGCGTTCCTCCTCGTAGGCCAGCTTGCCGCCGGCCTGGCACAGCAACTGGTAGACCGGCATGTAGCCGGCGGACATGCACAGCAGGTCGCAGGCCAGTTGGGTGCCTTCGCCGGCGACGCTGCCCTGGCCGCTGATGCGGCGGATGTCGACGCCGCTGACGTGGCGCAGGCCGGGCTCGTGCAGGGCTTCGTAGACGGTGCTGCCGGTGTGCAGCGCAATGCCGCGGTACTGCAGCTCGTCCGCCAGCCGGGCGTCGGCCGGGGCGTCGCGCATGTCGACCACGGCGGCCACGCTCACGCCCTGTTCCTGCAGGTCTAGGGCGGCCAGGTAGCCGTCGTCGTTGCCGGTCAGGACCACGGCGCGGTTGCCCGGTTTCACCGCGTAGAGCTTCATCGCCCGTTGCGCGGCGCTGGTCAGCAGCACGCCGGGCAGGTCGTTGTTGCGGAACACCACCGGCTGGTCGAAGGAGCCGGCGGCCACCAGGCAGCGGGTGGCGCGCACCTTGTACAGGCGCTTGTGCTGGATCACCGGCAGGTAGTTGTCGGTGAACCAGGCGTTGCAGGTGGCCTGGGTCAGCACCTGGATGTTCGGGTGGCCCTCGACGGCGGCCACCAGTTCGGCGCGCAGTTCGCCGGCGCGCTTGCCGGCGATGTCGAAGCGCGCGTAGTTCAGCGAGCCGCCGAGCACCGGCTGTTGCTCCACCAGCAGCACCTTGGCCCCGGCGTTGGCGGCGTCCAGCGCGGCGCGCAGGCCGGCGGGGCCGGCGCCGATCACCGCCAGGTCGACGAACAGGTAGGCCTTGTCGTAGTACTGCGGCCTGAATTCCAAGTCGAGCACGCCGAGGCCGGCCTTCTTGCGGATCAGCGGTTCCCAGACCTTCCACATGCCCTTGGGCTTGTAGAAGGAGCGGTAGTAGAAGCCCACCGGCATGAAGCGCGAGAACTTGCCCAGGTAGGCGTCGCGGTCGTGGTCGAGGCTGTCGGAGAAGTTCTGGCCTTCCACGGCCAGGCCTTCGCGGGCGGGGTGCATGTCGGCCAGCACGTTGGGTTCGTCGGGCAGTTGCACCAGGGTGTTGGCGTCCTGCCCGGCGAGGGTCAGGGGGCCGCGCGGGCGGTGGTACTTGAACGAGCGCGAGAGCAGCCAGCGGCCGTTGCCGAGCAGGGCGCTGGCGATGCTGTCGCCCTCGAAGCCCTGGTAGTCGCGGCCGTCGAAGGAGAAGCGCAGCGGCTTCTCGCGGTCGATCAGCAGGCCCATGGGGGCGGGCAGGCGGTTGAGGGCGCTCATTGGGCGGTCTCCTGCGGGGCGACGGCGAAGTCGATGCGGCGGTCGAAGATTTCCTTCGGGTCGAAGGTGCGGATCACCTGGTCGGTGACCGTGTGGCGCTCGGCCAGGAACCAGTAGCTGGAGGCGTTGTGCAGCCACCACTCGAGCACGATGCCGGCGGCGTTGTCGCTGTTGAACACGTAGTCGGCCCACTCGGCGTCGGAGCAGCTGGCCGGGTCGGGCATGCGCTTGAACTCGCCGCCGTAGGTGAATTCGCTGATGTTGCGCGGCCCGTTGAGCGGGCAGGTCAGGATCTTCATCGCTGGTTCCTCAGTGGCTGGCCGCGGTGGCGCCCATCTCGTTGACCTGCTGGAAGCGGCTGAAGCGCTCCAGGGCGAAGGGCGCGATCAGCTCCGGCACCTTGCCGCCGCTGGCCACCAGTTCCGCCATGGTCTTGCCGCAGATGGGCGTGGCCTTGAAGCCCCAGGTGCCCCAGCCGGCGTCGAGGTAGTAGTTCTCCACCGGCGACAGGCCCATGATCGGGCTGTAGTCGGGGGTCATGTCGGTGATCCCGGCCCACTGGCGCATCAGCTTGGCGTTGGCCATGAACGGGAACATCTCGATGGCGTGGGCCAGCAGGCTTTCCTTCAGGTCCAGGGTCGAGCGGGTGTTGTACAGCGGGTAGGGGTCGGAGCCGCCGCCGAAGACGATCTCGCCGCGGCTGGTCTGCTGCACGTAGCAGTGCAGCGCCGAGGAGCTCACCAGCGGGTCGAGGAACGGCTTGAACGGCTGGGTGACCATGGCTTGCAGCGGGTAGGTGTGGATGGGCGCGCGGATGCCGGCCTTGGCCATCAGCAGCGAGCTGGCCCCGGCGATGGCCTGGACCACGCAGCCGCACTGCACGGTGCCGCGGTTGGTCTTCACCGCCTCGATGCGGCCGTCGCGCACCACCAGGTCCTGCACTTCGGTGAGCTGGTGGATTTCCACGCCGCGCTTGGCCGCCTGCTTGGCGTAGCCCCAGGCCACGGCGTCGTGGCGCGCGGTGGCGCCGTCGATGTGCCACAGGCCGGCGAGCACCGGCAGGTGGCCGGGGTCGAGGTTGAGCGTGGGCACCAGCTCGCGGATCTGCTGGCGGTCGATCATCTCGGTGCGCCCGCCGAAGTGCCTGTTCACCTCTGCGCGCTGGCGGAAGGCGCGCACCGTGGCGTCGGTGTGCGCCAGGGTCAGCTGGCCGCGCTCGGAGTACATGATGTTGAAGTCGAACTCGTTGGACAGGCCCTGGAACATCCGCACCGACTCGGCGTAGAACTTCACGCCCTCGCTGGTGAGGTAGTTGGAGCGGATCACCGCGGTGTTGCGCGCGGTGTTGCCGCCGCCCAGGTAGGCCTTCTCCAGCACCGCCACGTTGGTCACGCCGTGGTACTTGGCCAGGTAGTAGGCGGTGGCCAGGCCGTGGCCGCCGCCGCCGATGATCACCACGTCGTAGCGCGGCTTGAGCTCGCAGGGCGGCGGCAGGTCGACTTCCACCGGGTAGTCGGCGCTCAGGCCGTATTTCAGGAGGGCGAAAGGCATGCTGCTTACTCCGCAGTGGCGCCGGCGCGTTGCAGGCGCGCGGCGGCCAGGGTGTTCTTCATCAGGTAGGCGATGGTCATCGGCCCGACGCCGCCGGGCACCGGGGTGATGGCCGCGGCCTGGGCCAGGGCGCTGTCGAAGTCGACGTCGCCGACCAGCTTGCTGCGGCCGCCTTCGTCGATGCGGTTGATGCCCACGTCGATCACCACCGCGCCGGGCTTCAGCCAGCTGGCGTCGACCAGCCGCGGCTTGCCCACCGCGGCGACCACGATGTCGGCCTGGCGGCACAGCTCACGCAGGTTGGCGCTGCGCGAATGCACCACGGTCACCGTGCAGTGGGCCTTGAGCAGCAGCGCGGCCATGGGCTTGCCGACGATGTTGGAGCGGCCGATCACCACCGCGTGCTTGCCGGTCAGGTCGCCGCAGGTGTCGTGCAGCAGGCGCATGCAGCCGGCCGGGGTGCAGGGCGTGAGCACGTCGCGGCCCTGGCTGAGGCCGCCGACGTTCTCGCTGTGGAAGCCGTCGACGTCCTTCAGCGGGTCGATGGCCTGGAGCACGCGGTTTTCGTCGATGTGCTTGGGCAGCGGCAGTTGCACGAGGATGCCGTTCACCGCCGGGTCGTCGTTCAGCTCGGCGATGAGCTGGAGCAGGGCGCTTTCGCCGGTGTCGGCCGGCAGCTTGTGCTCCAGCGAGCGGATGCCGACCTCCTCGGCGCGCAGCACTTTATTGCGCACGTAGACCTGGCTGGCCGGGTCGCTGCCCACCAGCACCACGGCCAGGCCCGGCTGGATGCCGTGCTCGCGCAGGGCCAGGACTTCCTCGCGGACCTCGGCGAGCACCCGTGCCGAGGTGGCCTTGCCGTCGATGAGCTTGACGCTGGGAATGGCATTCATTTGAAGATCACCGTGCGGTCGTGGTTGAGGAAGACGCGGTGTTCCAGGTGGTACTTCACCGCGCGGGAGAGGGCGATGGTCTCGGTGTCACGGCCGATGGCCACCAGGTCGTCGGGGGCGTAGGCGTGGTCCACGCGCTGCACTTCCTGCTCGATGATCGGGCCCTCGTCGAGGTCGCTGGTGACGTAGTGGGCGGTGGCGCCGATCAGCTTCACGCCGCGCTCGTAGGCCTGGTGGTAGGGCTTGGCGCCCTTGAAGCCGGGGAGGAAGGAGTGGTGGATGTTGATGGCCTTGCCGGAGAGCTGCCTGCACAGGTCGTCGGAGAGGATCTGCATGTAGCGGGCGAGCACCACCAGTTCGGTGCCGGTCTCGGCGACGATCTTCAGCAGCTCGGCTTCCTGCTGGGCCTTGGTGTCCTTGGTCACCGGCAGGTAGATGAAGCGGATGCCCTCGCGCTCGGCCATGGGGCGCAGGTCGAGGTGGTTGGAGACGATGGCGGTGATGGTCATGTCCAGCTCGCCCTTGGCGTGGCGGTAGAGCAGGTCGGCCAGGCAGTGGTCGAACTTGCTGACCATCAGCAGCACGCGCATCGGCCGCTGGCTGTCGAACAGCTGCCAGTGCATGTCGAAGGGCACGGCGACGTCCTCGAAGCCGTCGCGCAGGGCCTGGATGTCGCCCTTGGCGTCGGCGTCGAAGCGGAACACGGCGCGCATGAAGAAGCGCCCGGTGATCTCGTCGTCGAACTGCGACAGCTCGCTGATGTAGCACTGCCGCCCGGCCAGGTACGTGCTGACGGCGGCGACTATCCCGGAGCGCGCCGGGCAGTCGATGGTGAGGATGTAGTGGGTGTCCATTTGCGTTCTCGCGGCGTGGTGGAAGGCCGCCCGGCGGGCCGGGCGGAGGCGCTCAGCCCTTGGCGGTGCGCTTCTTCTTCTCGGGGTCGTCGAAGGGCAGGGTGTGGGCGATGGCGCTGGTCTGCAGGCTGCCGCGCACCTGCAGCGGCACGCCCTGCTCGGCGCAGTCGGTGCTCAGGCGGGCGATGGCCATGGAACGGCCGGTGAGGCGCGAGTACATGGCGCAGGTGATCAGCCCCACCTCCTGGCCGGCGTGCCACAGGGTGTCGCCGGCCTGGGCCGCCTGCTCGCCGTCGAGCAGCACGCCGAAGATGCGGAAGCGCTCCTGGCCCTTGAGCCGGTAGTGCTCGCCGGCGCCGCGGAAGTCCTGCTTGCCGGGCGACACCGTGAAGTCCAGGCCCAGCTCCCAGAGGCTGTCGCCGGCCTTCTCGTCGGCGAAGGGGTACATCTGCGAGTTGTCGTAGGGGTAGAACAGCAGGTAGCTCTCCACCCGCAGCCAGTCCAGGGCGGTGAAGGCGCAGGGGATGATGCCCAGGTCCTTGCCCTTTTCCAGGATGCCGTCCCAGATCGCCGGGGCGTCGGCGGCCTTGCAGAAGATCTCGTAGCCGCGCTCGCCGGTGTAGCCGGTGCGCGAGATCATCACCGGATGCCCGAACAGCTTGCCCTGCAGGTGGTGGAAGTAGGGCAGCTCGCGGATGCCCGGCACGTGCTCGGCGAGGAAGTCCACCGCCAGCGGGCCCTGCAGCGACAGGTCGTGCAGGTCGTCGTCGAACAGCACCGCGACCTGGCGGCCCTGGGCCGAGCGGATCAGCATCTCGTGGCCGACGCCGGCGCCGTGCACCACCATGAAGGCGTTGGGCCCGGTGCGGTAGACGATGCAGTCGTCGGCGAACTTGCCGTCCTCGTCGAGCATGCAGGCGTACACCGACTTGCCCGGGTACAGCTTGGAAATGTCGCGGGTGGTGGCCCAGTCCAGCAGGCTCTCGGCGTGGGGGCCGACGTAGTGCACCTTCTTCAGCCCGGACACGTCCATCAGCCCGGCGCGGGTACGGATCGCATCGTGGTGGTCGGCGAGGTCGCTGGCGTAGGTCCAGGCGGTGCCCATGCCGTTCCAGTCCTCGAGTTTGGAGCCAAGCGCCAGGTGGCGTTCACGCAGGGCGCTGATGCGCCAGGAATTGGCCATGGGGTGATCCTCTTGTAGTGGGTGGCGGTTCTTCAGGCTTGCGGATCGAACGGCCGCAGCCAGTCGAGCAGGGCGCCGCGGTAGCGGGTCAGGCCCTTGTAGTCGGCGATCGGCTCGGGTAGGTCGCGCAGCACGCGGTACAGGCGCCGGGCCCAGTGCGGCTGGGTGGCCAGCTCGTTCATGCCGATCAGGTAGGTGCGGATGCTGAACATCAGCGCATGGCTGCGCGGCAGGCGCGCCATCACCTGCAGCTCCACGCGCAGGTGCACCAGCTCGCCTGCGTTCTGCGCGGTGACGGTGCCGCGGTCGGCGCCCCATTCGTGGTAGGTCTCGGGCGAAGTATCCAGGCGCGGGTTGATGGTCATGGTCCAGTTCAGCCGGCGCATCGGCTGGCCCACCTGCAGGTTCAGCAGGTACTTCAGGGCGCGGTCGAAAATGCCCATCTGGTGCGCCATGGGCACCGGCGAGTGCCACTGCTTGAAGCTCATGCCGGCGTCGAAGGCCAGCGACCAGTCGGCCGGCCCGGTGACCATGCCGGCGTCCATGAACAGGTCGCCGTCGCGCTGGTCGAGCAGGGCGAAGTCGCCCTGCACCTGGCGGGTGATGTATTCCAGCGGCTCGCAGGGCAGGGTGCTCGCGTCGCCGAAGGTGAAGTGCTGGTGGATACCCAGGGCCAGGTTGCGCCACTCCCAGCGCTCGCCCTCGCGGCGCAGCTGGAAGTACTGCGGGTAGTCGGCGGCCAGGCGCTCCATCAGCAGCGCCAGGGCGTCCCAGGCGGCCGGCTGCATGTGCGGCATCACCAGGCAGCGCGTCGGGTCGTGCTGCAGTACCAGGGCGCGCTCGGCCACCTCGGAGCGGTAGTGCTCGTCGATGTCGAACAGGTGCTCGAACACCGAACCCGGGTCGCGGGAGACCGCCGGCTCGATGTTCACCGAGTACTGGTACTGGTCTTCCGGGAAGGGGAACGGGAAGCGGCTGATGGCCTCCGGGCTGTTGGCGAAGCTGAAGGCCTCGCGGTAGCGCTCCACCGGCTTGAGGGTCGTGGGCATGGCGTCGGGTCTCCTAGAGGTCGAGCAGGATCGGGCCGCAGCCGCGGGATACGCAGGGCATCAGGCTGCCTTCGCGTTCGCGGCTGTCGAGGAAGTGGTCGCGGTGCTCCACCTCGCCCTTGAGGTAGCGCGTCTGGCACTGCCCGCAGACTCCGCCGCGGCACAGGCTGGGCACTTCCACGCCGGCGCCTTCCAGGGCTTCGAGCAGGCTCTGCTCGGCGCCCACGTCCAGCTGGCGGCCGCTGCGCGCCAGCTCCACGCGGAACGGCTGGCCGGGTTCGGGGGCGGCGAAGGCTTCCCAGTGCACCCGCGAGTCGCTCCAGCCCAGCGCCGCGGCCTGCTCGCGCAGGGCCAGCAGCAGGCGCTGCGGGCCGCAGGCGTAGACGTGGCTGCCCAGCGGGCGGTGGCGCAGCACCTGGTTGAGGTCCAGCGCGCGCTGCACGCCGTCGTATTCGTGCAGGCGCTCGCCCAGCAGCTCGCGCAACTCGCCCAGGTAGGCGTCGCTCAGGCCGGCGCGGTAGGCGTAGTGCAGTTCGAAGTCCGCGCCGCGGCGCAGCAGCTCGCGGCAGTGGGCGAGGAAGGGCGTGATGCCGATGCCGCCGGCCACCAGGATGTGCCGGCGCGCCTCGCCGTGCAGGGCGAACAGGTTGGCCGGCGCGCCGACGCGCAGCCGGTCGCCGACCTGCAGTTGCTCGTGCAGGTAGCGCGAGCCGCCGCGGGACTTTTCCTGGCGGCGCACGGCGATGCGGTAGTGGCTGGCGTCGGCCGGGTCGCCCAGCAGCGAGTAGGCGTTGCGCAGGCCGTTGGGCAGGCACAGCTGCACGTGGCTGCCGGCGGAGAAGCCGGGCAGCGCGCCGTCCACGGCCTCGAAGGTGAATTCGCGGATCACCGGGGTGACGGCGTGCACGGCGCTCACCCGCACGTCGAAGAAGGCGCTCATGGGCGGGCCTCCGCATAGGGCTGGTCGGCGTCGGCGCACACGCCCAGGTAGGCGCCCAGGCGCTGGGAGAAATGCCGCCGTACTTCGAGATGCACGCCGCAGTGCTGGCAGTCGTGGCGGTCGCCGCTGCCGGTGCCCTGCAAGGTGCCGCAGTGCACGCAGTACAGCGTGCGGGTGTCCTCGCCGCGGCGCAGCAGGTGGATCTCGTCGGGGCGCAGGCCGGCCTGGCGGGCCAGGGCGTGCAGCGGCCAGAGGAAGGCCTCGTCGCCGCACAGCAGCAACTGCAGGCCGACGCTGGCGCTGTCCAGGCGTTCCAGCAGGGCACGCTGCGGGCCCTGCGGGCCGCTGGCCAGCAGCTCCAGCTCGCCGGGGGCCAGGCCGAGGCGGCTGGCCAGGGCATGGGCGTAGTCGGCGTCGGCCCGCTGCATCACCAGCAGCGCGTGGCCGCCGGACAGGCGCGGCAGGGCGTCGTAGCGGGGCAGGCTGGGCAGCGGCGGGGCGCTGCCGGAGAGAGCGGTATCGGTCATGGCTTCCTCGCTGGGTGGGCCGCCGCCGTGCCCGATCCTGAGGCGCGGGGCCTTGAGTTGGTGCGCATCCGGGCGCTGGCGGCGGCGAACTTTCGTGTTTCGCGTTGGGGAAGATATTTTCCTGATGCGAATAACCGCTCAATCCGCAGGAGGTGATATCTCCAAAGAGGTAAGGGCTGCGGGGAGGCCTCGCCGGGGGCATGAAAGTTGCTGCCTGTATGGCACTTGCGAACGAGGGCTGGGCATGGGTGCACGGCGTGCGGGGTGGCTGGATCGCTGGCGGCAACGATGGCTTGCAGGCGCCGTCGCGGCCGCGCCGCGGCGCGCCGAGGCCGAGCTGCTGCAGGGCCTGCTGGAGGAACCGGGCAGTTGGGCGCCGCTGGCGCGCCTGCTCGCCGAGCTGGCGGCGGCCCACCCGGGGGCGGCGCCATGCCTGCTGCTGGACGAGCCCGGCCTGGCGGAGCCGCTGCGGCGCCCGGCGGCCTTCTGCGCCGAGGCCGACTGCCCGCTGCGCGACCTGCCGGCCCTGCGCGCCGGCCCGTGCCGCCCCTGCCGGGCGCGCGGCGAGCCGCGCCAGCTCTGGCCGCTGGAGCAGGGCGGCCAGGCCGCGCTGGCGTTGCAGGATTTCACCGGCCGCCAGCACCGGGCGCTGCTGGCCTGGCTGCCGCTGCTGGCCGCCAGCGTCCACGGCATCGCCCGGCAGCGTGCGCGGCTGCGCCTGGAGCGCCACGGCCAGGACACCCTGCTGGCCCGCGAGCTGCACGATTCGGTGGCCCAGCAGCTGGGCTTCCTGGCCTTCCAGGCGAACCGCCTGCAGGGCCAGCTGCAACGCCCGCAGCAGGCCGCGCCGCTGCTGGAGGAACTGCGCCACGGCCTGCAGGCGGTGCAGCGCCAGGTCCGCGAGCTGATCGGCAACGCCCGCCTGAGCCTGGACGGGCGCAGCCTGCGCCAGTCGCTGCTGGATTCGGTGGAGGAATTCGGCCGGCGCAGCACCATCGTCTTCGAACTGGACAACCGCCTGCCCGACGGCCTGCTCGACGACGAGCAGGCCCTGCAGGTGCTGCAGATCGTCCGCGAGGCGCTGGCCAACATCGTCCGCCACTCCCATGCGCGCACCGCGCGCATCGACCTGCGCCTGGCCCGGGGCGAGCTGCGGGTGGCGGTCGAGGACGACGGCATCGGCCTGCAGGCCAGCGGCGAGACCGGCCACTTCGGCCTGTCGATCATGCGCGAGCGGGCCCTGGCCATCGGCGCCAGCCTGAGCGTGAAGACCATCCCGCCACGGGGCACGCGGGTCGCGTTGCGGCTACCCGGCGTGGCCGCCCAACCGGAGGAGAAAGCCGATGCACAACGCCACCTTGCTGCTGATCGATGACCACCCGCTGTTCCGCCGCGGCCTGGCCGAGCTGTTCGGCGAAAGCGGCGAGTTCACTGTGGTCGGCCAGGCCTCCAGCGGCCGCGAGGGCATCAGCCTGGCCTGCCAGCTGAGCCCGGAGCTGATCCTGCTGGACCTGCACATGCCCGGCCTGGGCGGCCTGCAGGTGCTCGACGAGCTGCGCCAGCTGGAGCTGGACAGCCAGGTGATAGTGCTCACCGCCTCGGCCGAGCGCACCGAGCTGGCCGCCGCCCTGCGCCTGGGCGCCGAGGGCTACCTGCTCAAGGACACCGAGCCAGAGGCGCTGCTGGCCTACGTGCGCGGCTGCAGCCGCGGCTCGGTGCAGCTGGACGACAGCCTGGTGGCGCTGCTCGCCGAGCCCGCGCCGGCCGTGGCGCCGGCGGCGGACGAACTCACCGCCCGCGAGGGCCAGACCCTGGCGCTGATCGCCCAGGGCCTGAGCAACAAGCGCATCGCCCGCGAGCTGGGCATCAGCGACGGCACCGTGAAGATCTACGTGAAGAACCTGCTGCGCAAGTTCCACCTGGGCTCGCGCCTGGAACTGGCTGCCTGGGTCCACCGCGGCGGCGGCCTGCAATGAGGAGGACGAGCATGGCGACCCCGCCCGCTGACACCCGCGACGACGGCGACCGCTACCCGGTGGCGCTGCTGCACCTGGACGGCCGCGGCCGCATCCGCCGGGCCAACCGCGCCTGGCGCACGCTGATGGGCGACAGCGGCCTGGGCGAGGAGCTGGCCGCCTGCCTGCACCAGGAAGACCTGCCCGGCTGGCGCGCGGTGCTGCGCCAGGCCCGCCTGGGCCAAGGCGCGCGGCAGTGCCTGCGCTTCATCGACGCCCACGGGCGCCTGCGCTGGTTCGACGTGCAGCTGGACGGCGACGCCGAGGCGCTCTACCTGTCGCTCAGCGACGCCACCAGCCAGCGCCGCCAGGACGCCCGCCTGGAGGCCAGCCGGCGCGGCGCCGCCAGCCTGCTCGACGGCCTGCCCGGGCTGATCTACCGCGGGCGCAACAACCGCCAGTGGACCATGGAATTCGTCAGCGCCGGCTGCCTGCAGCTCACCGGCTACCCGGCGCAGTACCTGACCGACACCTACGAGCACAGCTACAGCACGCTGATCCTCGAGGAATACGCCGAATACGTCTGGGCCGGCGTGCAGCAGGCGCTGCTGCGCCGCGAGCCCTACGAGCTGACCTACCGCATCCGCTGCGCCGACGGGCGCATTAAGAACGTCTGGGAGAAGGGCGTGGGCATCTATGCCGACACCGGCGAGGTGCTCGGCATCGAGGGGGCCATCTTCGAGGTGGGGGCGGAGCCGCCGGCAACGCTCCCCTGACGATCTGTCCTGCCGCGACCGCGCGCCTGGTCGATACTCAAGCGGTCATGCCGGCAACCGCCGGCGCGCGGGAGGACGAGTGCGATGACGAAAGAGACGGACGACGCCGCTGCCCTGATCACGGCGCGGATCGCCGAGCTGGGCGACTGGCGCGGCGAGGTGCTGGCGCGGGTGCGGGCGCTGGTGCACGAGGCCGAGCCGGAGGTGGTCGAGCAGTGGAAGTGGCGGGGCGTGCCGGTGTGGTCCCGGGCCGGCATCCTCTGCACCGGCGAGACCTACAGGCAGGTGGTGAAGCTGACCTTCGCCAGGGGCGCGGCGCTGGAGGACCCGGCGGGGCTGTTCAATGCCAGCCTCGAAGGCACGACGCGGCGGGCCATCGACATCCACCAGGGCGACGTGCTGGACGAGGCGGCGCTGCGCGCGCTGATCCGCGCGGCCGTGGCGCTGAACCTGGCGAAGCGCCGCGGCTAGCGGCGCGTCAGTGGCTCTTCATGCCGGCGGCGGCCATGGCCAGGCGGATCAGCTCGGCGGCCAGCAGGACGCTGCCGACGCCGCCCAGCCACAGGGCGGCCAGCCACAGCAGTTGCCGGCGCAGGGGCCGGCTGGGTTCGGCGTTCGGCTGCTGCGTCGGCAGCGTGGGG
>NZ_QGSL01000106.1:889837-931355 GCF_003176655.1 Pseudomonas sp. RW407
CGGGGGTTCCGGCTATCGCGGACAAGGTCCGCTCCTACCATTCCGGTGGGCACGGCTCGCTCCTACGAAGAGCCCCTCGGCGTAGCCGGTTAGACAGTTGCTGGACTCCCCCGTAGGAGCGGACTCCGTCCGCGATGGATGGGTGTCCGGGCGATCGGCGTTTCAGGCGGGCCCGTCGCGGGTCAGCCAGTCGATGAACAGCGAGAACAGCTCCGCCTGGGAGTTGATCTCGAGCTTGGTGTAGAGGTGCTTGCGGTGCATGCGCACCGTCTCCGGCGAGATGTCCAGTACCCGCGCGCTGGACTTCACCGAGTGGCCGCGCAGCAGCAGGTGGGCGATTTCCCGTTCGCGCTCGGTCAGGCAGTCGCCGCCGAAGTTCATGAAGGCTTCGCGGATGTGCCGGTTCAGCGCCGCCGCCGGTTGCGCGCCGGCGTCGCCGCCGGCCAGCAGCAGGTCGAGGCCGCCGCGGCTCTCGAACTGCCGGCACAGCTCGCGCACCAGCGGCAGGGCGGCGCGCAGCAGCTCGGTCTGCGCCTTGCTGAAGCGCGCGCCGCTGCGGCCCTGGTACACGCACAGGGAGAGCTTGCGCTGGGCGTCGAGGTCGACGATGTAGTGGCTGTCTTCCACCGAGCCGCACTTGAGGTAGTAGGTCTTGTAGTACTCGCTGGCGAAGAAGTCGTCCGGGGCGATTTCCGCCAGCGGGTAGAAGCCCTCGGCCAGGCCGCCCTCCATGGCCAGGCAGAAGGGGTCGAGCAGGTAGCCGCGGGCGTAGTAGCGCTCGGTCAGCGGCTCGCGGTAGGCCTCGGGGATGCCGTGCTGGAACAGGTGGCGCGGCGGCTGGCCCTTGCGCTCCAGGCCGAACAGCGAGGACTCGATGGGCACCAGCGCGTTCAGCGCCTCCACCAGGCGCGCCGGGAATTCCGCCGTGGCCACCGCGGCCATGGCGCGCGCCAGCCCCGCATGCCAGGCATGCAGGGCCGGGCTGTTGAGTGGGGCATCGAGTGGGGTGGCCGGTGTGCTCATGGTCGGCAGCATACGGCCGCCGCCGACCAGCTGCAAAGCGCCGCGTCCGCGCATCAATGCCCCGCGTAGTCGCCGCTGCGCTTGAGGTCCTCGGCGGTCTCGAGGATGGCCTCGCGCAGGGTGTCGACCACTTCGTCGACCTGCTCGCGGGTGATGGTCAGCGGCGGCGACATCACGTTCAGGTGCACGATGGGCCGCACCAGCAGGCCGCGGGCCTGGGCGCGCAGGTGGATCTTCTCGCCGATGTTCAGTTCCTCCGGGAACAGCGTCTTGCTGCGCTTGTCGGCAACGAACTCGACGCAGGCCATCAGCTTCTGGCAGCGAACGTCGCCCACCAGCGGCAGCCCGGCCAGTTCCTGCAGGCGCTGCTCCAGGTAGGCGCCGACGTCCTTGACGTGCTCCAGCAGGTTCTCGCGCTGGATGATCTCGATGTTCTTCAGCGCCGACACGCAGCTCACCGGGTGCCCGCTGTAGGTGAAGCCGTGGCTGAAGCAGCGGCCCTGGTTCGGCTCGGCGATCACCTTCCAGATTCTGTCGGAGAAGATGCACGCGCCCAGCGGCAGGTAGCCGGAGGTCAGGCCCTTGGCGGTGGTGATGATGTCCGGCTGCATGCCGAACACGTCCTCGGAGGCGAAGAAGGCGCCCAGGCGGCCGAAGGAGGTCACCACCTCGTCGGCGACGTAGAGCAGGTCGTACTTCCGGCACACCTCCCACATGCGCTTGTGGTAGCCCTTCGGCGGGATGATCACGCCGCCCGAACCCATGATCGGCTCGGCGAAGAAGGCCGCGACCTTGTCGGCGCCAAGTTCCAGGATCTTGTCCTCGAACTCCTTGACCAGGAACTCCAGGAAATCTGCCTCGGTCATGCCTTCCGGCGCGCGGTAGGGGTTGGGGCAGGAGATGTGGTGGATGAGGTCCTTGAGGAAGTCGAACTCCGCCGGGTGGTCGGCGACCTTGCCGCCCAGGGACATGGTCAGGAAAGTCGAGCCGTGGTAGGCGTTGACGCGGCTGATGATGTGCTTCTTGGCGTGCTTGCCGCGGCAGTTCTGGTAGTACTGGATCAGCCGGTAGGCGGTGTCCACCGCGGTGGAGCCGCCGGTGGTGAGGAACACGTGGTCGAGGTCGCCCGGGGCCAGTTCGGCGAGCTTCTCGCAGAGCTGGATGGCGGTGACGTTGGCCATGTCGCAGAAGGGGTTGGAGTAGGCCAGCTGGCGCACCTGCCCGGCGATGGCCTCGGCCATCTCCTCGCGGCCCAGGCCGATGTTGGTGCACCACATGCCGCCCACGGCGTCCAGGTAGCGGTTGCCCTTGGTGTCGTAGATGTAGGCGCCTTCGCCCGCGGCAATGTTCAGCGCGCCGTTCTCGCGGTGGTCGTCGAACACGTGGTAACCGTGGACGTAGTGGGCCTTGTCGGCGGCGACCAGCTTCTCGTCGTCGAACTGGGCGAAGAAGGCGGCGGATGGGGTGGTCATGGCAGTACCTCGATAGTGCGGTTTCAACTCGTTAATTCCGTTTCCCTCTCCCCAGCCCTCTCCCCGAAGGGAGAGGGCTGGGGAGAGGGGGCTCTTGCTTGAACAGATGTCAGGTCCCGGTCTTCACCGCATTCCAGGTCCGGGTGATCAGCCGGGTGGCCTTGGGCCCCTGGACCTTCTGGGTGAACAGCCGCGAGCGCGTCTCGGCGTCCGGGTAGATCGCCGGGTCGTCGCGCACCTCGGTGGCCAGCAGCGGCTTGGCCGCGATGTTGCTGCTGGCGTAGCGGATGTAGTCGCTGACGTCGGCGGCCACCTTGGGTTGCAGCATGTATTCGATGAACTTGTGGGCATTGGCCACGTGGGGCGCATCGGCCGGGATGTAGAAGTCGTCGAACCAGATCAGCGAGCCTTCCTTGGGCACGAAGTAGCCCAGCTTGACCTTGGCCCCGGCCTCGTCGGCGCGGGCCTGGGCGGTGGCGTAGTCGCCGGACCAGGTCATGGCCATGCACTGGTCGCCGTTGGCCAGGCCGTTGAGGTAGCTGGTGGAGTCGAACTTGCGGATGTAGGGTCGGATCGACTGCAGCAGGTCCTGGGCGGCCTTGAGGTCCTCGGGGTTGGCGCTGTTCGGGTCGCGCTTGAGGTAGGCCAGGGCCAGGGGGATGACGTCGGTGGGCGAGTCGATGATGGTCACCCCGCAGTCGGCGAATTTCGACACCACCTTGGGATCGAACAGCATCGCCAGCGAGCCGATGGGCGCGTCGGGCATGCGCTGCTTGATCTTGTCGATGTTGTAGGTGATGCCGTTGCTGCCCCAGGTGTAGGGCGCCGAGTACTGCACGCCCGGGTCGTAGTGGTCCAGGTGCTTGAGCACCTCGGGGTCGAGGTTGTTCCAGCTGGGCAGCCGGCTCTTGTCCAGCGGCTGGAACACCCCGGCCTTGAGCAGCGGCGGCACCAGCGCGGCGTTGAGCACCACCAGGTCGTAGCCGGAGCGGCCGGGCAACAGCTTGCCCTGCACCGTCTCGTAGGAGTCGTAGGTGTCGTAGACCACCTTGATCCCGGTGGCCTTCTCGAAGTCGGCGATGGTGTGCTCGCCGATGTAGTCGGACCAGTTGTACAGCCTCAGCGTGTTGGCGCCGTTGGCGTCCGCGGCCTGGCCGAGCAAGGGGCTCAGCGCCAGGGCCGTGCCCAGGATCGCTGCGAAGGGTTTGTACATGTCACTCCCACCTGTGGTTGTTTTCGAGGGTCGTGTCGGCTGTGGCCACTGTCCGCCGCCGGCCTTCGCCGGGCCATTCCCCGAATGGGTGGGTGGGGCTGGTATGCTGTTGCACATTCGTTCAGATTGGCGGCCTTGGACACAGGAGCGGCAGGCGATGAACCAGGCAGTGCGCTTTTCCCGGCTGGAACCCGAACAGCGCAAGGCGCTGCTGATCGAGGCCACCCTGGCGTGCCTGAAGCAGCACGGCTTCCAGGGCGCGTCCATCCGCAAGATCTGCGCCGAGGCCGGGGTTTCGGTGGGGCTGATCAACCACCACTACGCGGGCAAGGACGAGCTGGTCGCCGAGGCCTACCTGACGGTCACCGGGCGCGTCATGCAGCTGCTGCGCGAGGCCATCGACCAGGCCGCGCCGGATGCCCGCGCGCGCCTCTCGGCGTTCTTCCGCGCCTCGTTCAGCGCCGAACTGCTCGACCCCCAGCTGCTCGACGCCTGGCTGGCGTTCTGGGGCGCGGTGAAGACCGCCGAGGCGATCAACCGCGCCCACGACCATTCCTACGGCGAGTACCGCGCCCTGCTGGCCCAGGCGCTGGACCAGCTGGCCGAGGAGGAAGGCTGGGCCGACTTCGACGCCGACCTCGCCGCCATCGCCCTGTCGGCCATGCTCGACGGGCTGTGGCTGGAATCCGGGCTGAACCCCAACACCTTCACCCCCGAGCAGGGCGTCCAGGTCTGCGAGGCCTGGGTCGACGGCCTGCAGGCCGGCGGGCGGCAGCGCTTCAGCCGCCGGCCGGCGGACTGTTGATCGGCCGTTCAGCAATCGCTACTCTGCGCCGGCCCCTGGGAAATTTCCCACGGGCGTCCATCCTCTAATAAGAAATCCGCCGCGACCTCGCCGGCGGCCGCAGCAGGGTATTGGCGATGGCTCCCCGTGTACTGATCGTCGACGACGATCCGCTGATCCGCGAACTCCTCCAGTCCTACCTCGTCGGCGAGGGCTACGAGGTGGCCTGCGCCAGCACCGCCGAACAGGCCGAGGCCAGCCTGGCCGACGCCGAGCAGGGCGGCCCGCCGTTCGACCTGGTGCTGCTGGACATCCGCCTGCCCGGCAAGGACGGCCTGACCCTGACCCGCGAACTGCGGGTGCGCTCGGAGGTGGGCATCATCCTCATCACCGGGCGCAACGACGACATCGACCGCATCGTCGGCCTGGAATGCGGCGCCGACGACTACGTGATCAAGCCGCCGAACCCGCGCGAGCTGGTGTCGCGGGCGAAGAACCTGATCCGCCGCGTGCGCCACGCCCGCACCCCGGCCCCGGCCGCGCCGGTGCGCCAGCCGCTCAAGCGCTTCGCCCACTGGCGCCTGGACGCCGACCGCCGGCGCCTGGTCGACCGCGACGGCAGCGAAACCCCGCTGACCCACGGCGAGTTCCAGCTGCTCAGCGTGTTCCTGCGCAACAGCGGCCACACCTTGAGCCGCGACCAGCTGATGGACCAGATCCGCAACCGCGAGTGGCTGCCCAACGACCGCTCCATCGACGTGCTGGTCGGCCGCCTGCGCCGCAAGCTGCGCGACGACCCGGCCGAACCCGAACTGATCATCACCATCCACGGCGCCGGCTACCTGTTCACCGCCGCCCCCAGCGACGCCTGAGCATGCGCTGGCTGGCCCTGCTCGCCCTGGCGCTGCTCGTCCTGGCCCGGGGCGGCCTGGCGCCGGCCGCCGAGCGCGTGCGCTACTGCGACTATCCGGTGTACCCGCCGGTGTCCTGGAGCGACGGCCACGAGGTGCGCGGGCTGGCGCCGCAGGTGGTGAAGAGCGTGCTCGGCGGGCTCGGCTACGAGGTGCAGGTGGTGGTGCTGGGCAACTGGAAGCGCTGCCTGCTGGACGCCGCCGCCGGGCGCGTCGACGTGGTGCTGGCCTACCGCACCGAGCAGCGCGACCAGGGCCTGGCCTTCGCCGAGGCGCCGGTGCTGCGCGAGGAAGTGGCGCTGTTCTACAACCGCCGCAAGCCGGTGCGCTTCCAGGGCCTGGACGACCTCTCCCGCTACCGCGGCGGGTTGCTCTTCGGCGAGAGCTACGGCGCCGGGTTCGACCGCTTCGTCGCCAGCCACGACAACATCGAGTACGTCTCCGACAGCCGGCAGAACTTCGGCAAGCTGATCCGCCAGCGCATCGACTTCATCCCCTACGAGCGGCGCACCGGACGGCTGTTCGTCGAGCGCCTGCCGGGCGGCGCGGACATAGTGGACGCGCCGCGGCCGATCACCGTCGACTACCTGCGCCTGGCGGTGTCGCGGCATTCGCCGCTGCAGGCCCGCCTGGGCGAGATAGATGCCGCGCTGCGCCGCCTGCAGGCCGACGGCAGCCTGGCGCGCTGGCTGGACGAAAGCGAGCGCGACTACCGCGCCATGCTCGCCGCCGGGGCGCAGCCGTGAGGGCCCTGCGCGCCCCCGGCCCGCTGGCGCGGCGCCTGCTGCTACGGGTGCTGGCCTTCAGCCTGTGCTTCACCCTGCTGGCCGGCGCCGTGCAGCTGTACCTGGAATACCGCCGCGAGATGCGCGACATCGAGACCCGCCTGGAGCTGATCCGCAGCGGCTACCTGGCCAGCTTCGAGCGCAGCCTGTGGGACCTCAACCAGGCCCAGCTCAACGTGCAGCTGCACGGCCTGGTGGACTTCCCCGACATCGCCTGGGCCAGCCTGGCCAGCGCCGACTTCAACCTTGTCCAGGGCGACATCCAGGCCCCCGGCCCGCTGCGCGTCGAGCACTTTCCGCTCAGCTACCAGCCGCCGGACGGCGAACCGCGGGCCCTCGGCGAGCTGGCCGTGGCCATCGACCTGGGCGCCATCTACCGCCGCCTGTGGCACGGCGGGCTGAGCAACTTGCTGTGGATGGGCCTGTTCCTATGCGGCCTGGCGGTGGCCCTGAGCTGGCTGTTCCACAAGCTGGTGACGCGCCACCTGGAGCGCATGGCCGAGTTCGCCGGGCGCATGGCCGGCGGCGACCTGCAGCAGCCACTGCGGCTGGACAAGCGCATCCGCGCCGAGGACGACGAGCTGGACACCGTGGCCCACGCCCTCGACGACATGCGCCAGGCCCTGCGCGAGGAACGCGACGAACTGCAGCGCCAGGTCGAGCGGCGCACCGCCAGCCTGCGCCGGGCCAAGGACGAGGCCGAGGCGGCCAACGAGGCGAAGAGCCGCTTCCTGGCCACCATGAGCCACGAAATCCGCACCCCGCTCAACGGCATCCTCGGCATGGCCGAGCTGCTGCGCGACGCGCCCCTGGGCGAGCTGGAGCGCAAGCGCCTGCACGCCCTGCACAAGGCCGGCGAAGGCTTGCTGGCGGTGCTCAACGAAGTGCTGCACTTCGCCAAGCTGGAGGACGGCGCCAGCCTGCCGGAGCCGGTGGACTTCGACCTCGGCGAACTGCTCGACGAGGTGCTGACGCTGCTGGAGCCGCGCGCGGCAGCCAATGCCACCGTGCTCTCCTTGCGCCTGGACGCGGCCGTGCGCCGCCGTTGCCGCGGCGCCGGGCAGTTCCTCCGCCAGGTCCTGAGCAACCTGGTGGCCAACGCGGTGAAGTTCACCGAGGAGGGCGAGGTGCGCCTGGAAGTGACGCTGCTGGCGCAACGGGGCGAGGCCCAGCGCCTGCGCTTCGCCGTGGTCGACGACGGCATCGGCATTCCCGCGGCGGTGCAGGCGCGCATCTTCGAACGCTTCACCCAGGCCAGCGAGGAAGTCACCCGGCGCTACGGCGGCAGCGGCCTGGGCCTGGCCATCAGCAAGCGCCTGGTGGAGGCCATGGGCGGCCGCATCGGCGTGCGCAGCGTGGAAGGCGAGGGCAGCACCTTCTGGTTCGAGGTCGAGCTGCAAGCCGCGCTGGCCCCCATGGCGGAACCGCGGGCGGCGCCGCGCAGCGAGCGTGCCCTGAGCGTGCTGCTGGTGGAAGACGTGCCGCTCAACCGCGAAGTGGCCCAGGGCCTGCTGGAGCGCGACGGCCACCGGGTACGCTGGCCGAGGACGCCGACCCGGCCCTGGCCGCCTGCCGCGAACAGGCCTTCGACCTGATCCTGCTGGACATGCACCTGCCGGGCCTCGGCGGCATCGAGCTGTGCCAGGCGATCCGCGCCCAGGCCGACGGCCGCAACCGCGAGACGCCGATCCTGGCCTTCACCGCCAGCGTGCAACCGGCCCTGGTGCGCCGCTACTTCGACGCCGGCATGCAAGGCGTGCTGGCCAAGCCGCTGCGCCTGGACGACCTGCGCCGCGCCCTGGCCAACCTGCACGCGCCTGCGCCCGAGCCGGCAACGGACGGGGTGATCGACGCGCAGGTGCTGGCGACCCACCGCGAACTGCTGGGCGAGCACCGGGTGAACGAACTGCTGGGCGTGCTGCGCGACCTGCTGGCGCAACAGCTGCCGCTGCTGCACGAAGCCATCCGCGCCGGCGACGCCAGCGAGGCCGCCGGCCTGGCCCACCGCCTGGCGGGCAGCTGCCACTCCATGGGCCTGCGCGGCCTGGGCGAATGCCTGCACGGCCTGGAAGAAGCGGCCCTGGCCGGCGAGCCGCTGCAAGCCTGGAGCGAAAGACTCGACACGCAACTCAGCGCCGCCAGGACGCACCTCCTGTAGGAGCGAGCTTGCTCGCGAACGGATCCCCCGGCGGCTGCGGTGCCATGCGGTTCGCGAGCAAGCTCGCTCCTACGAAAGGCACAAAATGCGCAGACCCAGCAGGGAGGTACGCGCATCCAGCAGGCACGGACCGTCCCCTCTCCCTTCAGGGAGAGGGGGCCGTTCGGCAGGCTTGGATGTTTCGGAGTCAGCCGGACGTTGTCCCGAGGGCGTGGGGACTAGCCCGCTACAAATTCCTTACAGCTTTTTACATCTTCGATCCCGCCGTTCAACGCGACCTTACATCGCCTTCGAATAATCCGGCGGTATCCGTGCCCGAGCCACGGCCTCTGACTGATTGGAGATAACAACAATGATCCAACGTAGAGTTCCGCTGCGCCGCGCCCGCCGTCTGCCGGGGGGGCGCCATGTCTGATTCGAAGCTCCAGCTCTCCCGCGCGCTCAAGAGCCGCCACATCTTCATGCTGTCCCTCGGCGGGGTGATCGGCACCGGCCTGTTCATGGGCGCCGGCGTCACCATCAACCAGGGCGGCCCGGCCGGGGCCGTGCTGGCCTACCTGGTGGCCGGCCTGCTGATGTACCTGGTGATGGTCTGCCTGGGCGAGCTGTCGGTGCAGATGCCCGTCTCCGGTTCCTTCCAGGCCCACGCCACACGCTTCATCGGCCCGGCCACCGGGTTCATGATCGGCTGGGTGTACTGGATGAGCTGGGCCTCCACCGTCGGCCTGGAATTCACCGCCGCCGGCATGCTGATGACGCGCTGGTTCCCCGAGGTGCCGATCTGGATCTGGTCGGGCTTCTTCGTGGTCGTGCTGTTCTCCCTCAACGCCCTGGCCACCCGCGCCTTCGGCGAGGCCGAGTACTGGTTCGCCGGGATCAAGGTGGCGGCCATCCTCGCCTTCATCATCGTCGGCGTGCTGGTGATCTTCGGCGGCATCCACCTGAACGACGGCGCGCCGGCGCCGGGGCTGGACAACCTGGTCGGCGACAGCCTGTTCCCCAACGGCCTGTCGGCGGTGTTCGCGGTGATGATGACGGTGGTCTACGCCTTCCAGGGCTGCGAGATCATGGGCGTGGCCGCCGGCGAGACCGACCAGCCGGAGAAGAGCATCCCCCGCGCCGTGCGCAACGTGGTGTTCCGCGTGCTGATCTTCTACGTCCTGGCGGTCCTCGTGCTGGCCGCCATCATCCCCTGGCAGAAGGCCGGGCTGGTGGAGAGCCCCTTCGTGCAGGTGTTCGACATGGTCGGCATCCCCTACGCGGCGGACCTGATGAACTTCGTCATCCTCACCGCCATCCTCTCGGTGGGCAACTCCGGCCTGTACGCTTCCACCCGCATTCTCTGGGCCATGTCCAGGACCGGCATGGCGCCCAGGGGCCTGTCCAAGCTCAGCGCCCGCGGCGTGCCGCTGTACGCGCTGCTGATCAGCCTGGCCTTCGCCCTGCTCTCGCTGCTGACCAGCGTGGTCGCCGCCGACACCCTGTTCATGGTGCTGATGGCGGTGAGCGGGATGGCCGGCACCGTGACCTGGATCGTCATCGCCTACGCCCAGTACCGCTTCCGCCGCGAGCACATGGCCAAAGGGGGCAGCGTCAAGGACCTGAAGTACGCCGCGCCGCTGTTCCCGCTGATCCCCCTGGCCTGCATAGCGATCTGCTGCTCGCTGTTCGTGTTCCTGGCCATGGACCCGACCCAGCGCCCGTCGCTGTACTGGGGCTTCGGCTTCATCGCCGCGTGCTACCTGGCCTACTACGTGCTCAAGCGCAAGCGCCCGCAGCAGGCCAGCGAGGCGGTGCCCAGCGTCGGCTGAGCCTTCTGCACACAAGAAGCCCCGCCCTGCGGGGCTTCTTGTTTTTCGCGGACAGAGTCCGCTCCTACGGTTCCAGGGAAGCACGGACGTAGGAGCGGACTCCGTCCGCGAAGGCCCGCAGGGCCGTTTGTTCGAAATTGTAACAACGCCCGCCGCAAACCCTCACCAAATCCCCACAGCCCCCGCACCACGCGGCCTTCCCGCCGTCCGGCGGGGCGTTACAAGCCACCCATTCGGGTGCATTGCCGTCTTGTTGAACACTTGTTTAGTATGGTGGCCAACACCGCCCTCATGCGACAACAACAACGAGGCCAGCATGACTCACGCATCCCCGCTCAGCCGGGTCCAGGACGGCATCGCCTGGATCACCCTGAACCGCCCCGAACAGCGCAACGCGCTGGACATCCCGACGCTGAAGAACCTGCACGCCCTGCTCGACGCCTTCGAGGCCGACCCGGCCGTGCGCGTCATCGTGCTGACCGGCGAGGGCCGCAGCTTCTGCGCTGGCGCCGACCTCGCCGAATGGGCCGAGGCCGAGGCCCGCGGCGAACTGGAAACCTACGGCTGGACCGAGACCGCCCACGCCCTGATGCGTCGCCTGCACGGCCTGGACAAGCCGACCATCGCCGCCGTCAACGGCACCGCCGTCGGCGCCGGGATGGACCTGACGCTGTGCTGCGACTTCCGCGTCGCCGGCGCCGGCGCGCGCTTCAAGGCCGGCTACACCGGCATGGCCTACTGCCCGGACGCAGGCGCCAGCTGGCACCTGCCGCGGCTGATCGGCGGCGAGGCGGCCAAGCGCCTGCTGTTCCTCGATGAGTTGTGGAACGCCGAACGCGCCCTGGCCGCCGGCCTGGTCGGCGAAGTGGTCGCCGACGAGCGACTGCTGGCCAGCGTCGGCGAGTTCGCCGCGCGCCTGGCCGCCGGCCCGACCTTCGCCTTCGCCCAGACCAAGCGCCTGATCCGCGATGGCGCCAACCGCACCCTAGCCCAGCAACTGGAAGCCGAGCAGGCCGCCGGGCTGCTCTGCGGGCGCAGCGAGGATGCCGCCGAGGCCCTGCGCGCCGTGGCCGAGAAACGTTCCCCCCAATTCCAAGGCCGTTGAGCGGCGAGGTGATTCCATGGATTTCAAGCTGACCCAGGAACAGGAAATGCTCGTCGAGGCGGTCAAGGCCTTCGTCGAGAAGGAACTGCTGCCCCACGAGGAAGAAGTCGACCGCGCCGACGCCGTGTCCCCGGAGCTGGCCGCGCAGATCCGCGGCAAGGCCATCGCCGCCGGCTTCTACGCCTTCAACATGCCCGAGGAAGTCGGTGGCGGCGGCCTCGACTACCTGTCCCAGGCGCTGGTGGAGCGCGAGCTGTCCAAGGTTTCCTGGGCGCTGCACGTGTTCGTCGCACGGCCCTCGAAGATCCTCATGGCCTGCAAGGGCCAGCAGGTCCAGGACTACCTGCTGCCGGTGGTGCAGGGCGAGAAGATCGACTGCTTCGCCCTCACCGAGCCGGGCGCCGGCTCCGACGCCAACTCGATCAAGACCCGCGCCGTGCGCGAGGGCGACGACTTCGTCATCAACGGCGCCAAGCACTTCATCAGCCACGCCGGGCACGCCGATTTCGCCATCGTCTTCGCCGTCACCGACACCTTCGAGAAGAACGGCAAGAAGCGCAACGCCGTGACCGCCTTCCTGGTCGACAAGGGCACCCCGGGCATGACCGTGCGCCGCGGCCCGCGCTGCGTCAGCAACAAGGGCTACCACACCTACGAGATCTTCTTCGACGACTGCCGCGTGCCGGCCGCCAAGGTCCTCGGCGAAGTGGGCAAGGGCTGGGAAGTGGCCAACGCCTGGCTCACCGCTGGCCGTGTGATGGTCGCCGCCAACTGCGTCGGCCAGGCTCAGCGCGCCATGGACCTGGCCCTGCAATGGTCGGCCGACCGCAAGCAGTTCGGCCAGGCCATCGGCAGCTACCAGGGCATTTCCTTCAAGCTGGCCGACATGGCCACGCAGATCCGCGCCGCCGAGCTGATGACCCTGCACACCGCGTGGAAGATGGACCAGGGCAGCATGACCGATGGCGAGGCCGGCATGGCCAAGCTGTTCGCCAGCGAAGTGCTGGGCAAGGTCGCCGACGAGACCGTGCAGATCTTCGGCGGCATGGGCCTGATGGACGAGGGCCCGGTGGAACGCATCTGGCGCAACGCGCGCATCGAGCGCATCTGGGAAGGCACCTCGGAAATCCAGCGCCACATCATCTCCCGCGAACTGCTGCGGCCGCTGCTGCGCTGATCGGTGATCCCATGAGCCAACGTGACAATCTCAAGCGCCTGCTGGCCCCGCGCCACCTGGCCTTCATCGGCGGCCGCAGCATGGCCCGCGCGCTCAAGCGCTGCGCCGAGGGCGGCTTCGCCGGGCCGATGTGGCTGGTCAACCCGCAATACGACCAGCTCGAAGGCGTGCCCTGCGTGCGCAGCATCGCCGAACTGCCCGAAGGCCCCGACGCGGTCTTCGTCGCCACCAACCGCGACCTGACCCTGCAGGCCGTCGCCGAACTGGCCGCCAAGGGCGCCGGCGGCGCCATCTGCTACGCCTCCGGCTTCGCCGAGACCGGCGCCGAAGGCCAGGCCCTGCAGCAGCGTCTGCTCGATGTGGCCGGCGACATGGCCCTGCTCGGGCCGAACTGCTACGGCCTGCTCGACTACCTGCACGGCGCCGCCCTGTGGCCGGTGGCCCACGGCGGGCACATCGTCGAGAAGGGCGTGGCGGTGCTGACCCAGAGCGGCAACTTCGCCTACAACCTGTCGATGAGCGACCGCTCGCTGCCCGTCGCCTACATGGCCTCGGTGGGCAACCAGGCGCAGCTGGGCGTGGCCGAGCTGATGGACGTACTGCTGGACGAGCCGCGCGTCACCGCCATCGGCCTGCACCTGGAAGGCCTGAAGAACGTTCCCGGCTTCGCCCGCGCCGCCTACAAGGCGCTGCAGAAAGGCATCCCGGTGATCGCCCTGAAGACCGGCGTGTCGCAGATAGGCGCGGAACTGGCGCTCAGCCACACCAGCTCGCTGGCCGGCTCCGACGCGCTCTACGACGCACTCTTCGACCGCCTCGGGGTGATCCGCGTGAGCGGCCCGGTGAGCTTCATCGAAACCCTCAAGGCCGCCGCTTGCGGCAACCTGCCGGCCGGCCCGAGCCTGGCCGCGCTGGCCTGCTCCGGCGGCGACGCCGGGCTGATCGCCGACTACGCCGAGCGCAACGGCCTGCCGCTGCCCAAGCTGGTCGAGGCGCAGCGCGCCGAGCTGGCCCAGGTGCTGCCGGACTACGCCAACATCGCCAACCCGCTGGACTTCACCACCGCCATCTGGGGCGACGGCCCGGCGCTGGAGAAGATGCTCGACAGCGCCCTGCAGACGCCCGCCGACGCCGCGCTGCTGGTGCTCGACTACCCCGGCGAGGAAACCGGCGAGCGCCCGCAGTGCGACCTGCTGCTGGAACTGTACTGCGCCGCGCTGAAGCGCCACGGCAAGGTCGGCTTCATCGCCTCGGCGCTGCCCGAACTGCTGCCGGCCCATGCCCGCGAACTGTTGCACGGCCACGGCGTGGCGGCGCTGCAGGGCGTGGAGGACGGCCTGGCCGCCTGGGGCCGCATCGCCCACTACCGCCAGCGCCGCGATGCCTTGCTGGCCCGTGGCGAAGCGGCGCTGGTGCCGCTGTGCCCACAAGCCATCGAAGGCGAGGGCCGGCTGCTCGACGAATGGGCTTCCAAACAGACGCTCAAGCCCTTCGGCCTGCCGCTGCCGGCGGCCGTGCTCAGCACCCCCGGCCAGGCCCGCGAGGCCGCCGCCGACCTGGGCTACCCGCTGGTGCTCAAGGCGGTCAGCGCCGAGCTGCCGCACAAGACCGAGGCCGGCGGCGTGGCGCTCAACCTGCGCAACGAAGCGGCCCTGGAAGCGGCGCTGTTCGACATGCGCGAGAGCCTGGCCAGGCACGCGCCCCAGGTGAAGTTCGAGCAGGTGCTGCTGGAGCGCATGGCCAGCCCGCCGCTGGCCGAGCTGATCGTCGGCATCAAGCGCGAGGTCGGCTTCGGCCTGGCCCTGGTGCTGGGTGCTGGCGGCATCCTCGTCGAGCTGCTCAAGGACAGCCGCAGTCTGCTGCTGCCGACCACCGACGCGGCCATTCGCGACGCCCTCCTGGGCCTGCGCAGCGCGCCGTTGCTCAGCGGCTTCCGCGGCCGCCCGGCGGTGGACATGGACAAGCTGGTGGACGCCATCCGCGCGGTGGCCGACTACGCCTGCGAGCACGCCGACAGCCTGCTGGAGCTGGACGTGAACCCGCTGCTGGTGAACGCCGAAGGCGCCGTGGCGGTGGATGCGCTGGTGCGGCTGGGCGACGGCTGAGGACCTGAAGGGGAACACGAACGCTCCCCTCTCCCTTCAGGGAGAGGGGCTGGGGGAGAGGGTGGTGGGCCGGTGCTCCGATGGCACCGGCAAGAGCCCCTCTCCCCAGCCCTCTCCCGCAAGCGGGAGAGGGGGCAAAGCATTCCGGCGCCCGCCGCGAGTTCGGCGTCCGTCCCGGAACAACGAGTTGCGAGGAGACACCCCATGCAAGAACAAAAGACCCTCACCGGCGGCCAGGCCCTGGTCCGCCTGCTGGCCAACTACGGCGTCGACACCGTGTTCGGCATCCCCGGCGTGCACACCCTGGAGCTCTACCGCGGCCTGCCCGGCAGCGGCATCCGCCACGTACTCACCCGCCACGAGCAGGGCGCCGGCTTCATGGCTGACGGCTATGCGCGGGTCAGCGGCAAGCCCGGCGTGGCCTTCATCATCACCGGCCCGGGGGTGACCAACGCCGCCACCGCCATCGGCCAGGCCTACGCTGACTCCATCCCGCTGCTGGTGATCTCCAGCGTCAACCACACCGCCAGCCTGGGCAAGGGCTGGGGCTGCCTGCACGAGACCCAGGACCAGCGCGCCATGACCGCGCCGATCACCGCGTTCTCGGCCGTGGCCCTGACCCCGGAAGACCTGCCCGAGCTGATCGCCCGCGCCTACGCCGTGTTCGACAGCGAGCGCCCGCGCCCGGTGCACATCTCGGTGCCGCTGGACGTGCTGGCCGCGCCCATCGCCCGTGACTGGACCGGCGAGGTGGTGCGCCGCGCCGGCCGCGGCCAGCCTAGCACCGCCGCATTGCAGCAGGCTGTGGATAAGCTCGCGGCCGCCAAGCGCCCGATGATCATCGCCGGCGGCGGCGCGCTGCATGCCGCGCAGGCCCTGGCCGCGCTCAGCGAACGCCTGGCCGCGCCGCTGTTCACCAGCGTCGCCGGCAAGGGCCTGCTGGCCCCGGAAGCCCCGCTGGCGGCCGGCGCCACCCTGTGCACCCAGGCCGGCTGGGACATGATCGCCGAGGCCGACCTGGTCCTCGCCATCGGCACCGAGATGGCCGACACCGACTTCTGGCGCGAGCGCCTGCCGCTGACCGGCGAGCTGATCCGCGTCGACGTCGATTCGCGCAAGTTCAACGACTTCTACCCCAGCGCCGTGGCCCTGCTCGGCGACGCGAAGGCCACCGCCGAGGCGCTGCTGGCCGCGTTGCCGGCTGCCAGGCGTGACGTCGGCAGCGCCATCGACCGCGTGGCCCAGCTTCGCCAGCAACTGGAAGCCAGCCACGCGCCGCTGCAGCTTATCCACAAGGCGATCCTCGAACGTATCGCCAAGGCGCTGCCGGCCAATGCCTTCATCGCCAGCGACATGACCCAGCTGGCCTACACCGCCAACTACCTGTACCCCAGCCGCGCCCCCCGCGGCTGGCTGCACCCCACCGGCTACGGCACCCTCGGCTATGGCGTGCCGGCCGGCATCGGTGCCAAGTTCGGCGCGCCGGAGCGCCCCGGCCTGGTGCTGGTGGGCGACGGCGGCTTCCTCTACACCGCCCAGGAGCTGGCCACCGCCACCGAGGAGCTGGGCAGCCCGCTGGTGGTGCTGCTGTGGAACAACGATGCCCTCGGGCAGATACGCGACGACATGCTCGGCCTGGACATCGAGCCCATCGGCGTGCTGCCGCGCAACCCGGACTTCGCCCTGCTCGGCCGCGCCTACGGCTGCGAAGTGCGCCAGCCGCAGAGCCTGGACGAACTGGAGCGCGACCTGCGCGCCGGCTTCGCCCACCCCGGCGTGACCCTGGTCGAGCTGAAACACGCCTGCGCCCAGTAGGCCCCGTCGTACCCGCCGGGGCCCACGCGGGCCCCGGCGCCTTGAAGGACATTCCCCATGCGCTACTCCAACCTCACCCAACGCATCGCCGGCGACGGCGCCGCCGCCTGGGACATCCACTACCGCGCCCTGGCGCGCATGGCACAGGGTGACGACATCCTGCTGCTGTCGGTGGGCGACCCCGACTTCGACACCCCGGCGCCCATCGTGCAGTCGGCCATCGACAGCCTGCTGGCCGGCCACACCCACTATTCCGAAGTGTGCGGCAAGCGCAACCTGCGCGAGGCCATCGCCCGCCGCCACAGCCAGCGCAGCGGCCAGGCGGTGGACGCGGACGACGTGGTGGTGCTAGCCGGCGCGCAGTGCGCGCTCTACGCCGTGGCCCAGTGCCTGCTCGACCCGGGCGACGAGGTGATAGTCGCCGAGCCCATGTACGTGACCTACGAGGCGGTGTTCGGCGCCTGCGGGGCCAAGGTGGTGCCGGTGCCCGTGCGTTCGGAAAACGGCTTCCGCGTGCAGGCCGGGGATGTGGCGGCACTCGTCACCCCGCGCACCCGCGCCATCGCCCTGAACAGCCCGCACAACCCCTCCGGCGCCAGCCTGCCGCGCGCCACCTGGGAAGCCCTGGCGGCGCTGTGCATCGAGCACGACCTGTGGATGATTTCCGACGAGGTCTACAGCGAGCTGGTGTTCGACGGCGAGCACATCAGCCCGGCCAGCCTGCCGGGCATGGCCGAGCGCACCGCGACCCTCAACAGCCTGTCCAAGTCCCACGCCATGACCGGCTGGCGGGTGGGCTGGGTGGTCGGCCCGCGCGAACTCTGCGGCCACCTGGAGAACCTCGCCCTGTGCATGCTCTACGGCTCGCCGGACTTCATCCAGGACGCCGCCTGCACCGCGCTGGAAGCCCGGCTGCCGGAGCTGGAAGCCATGCGCGAGGCCTACCGCCAGCGCCGCGACCTGGTCCTCGACTGCCTGGATGGTTGCGTCGGCCTGCGCGCCCTGCGCCCGGACGGCGGCATGTTCGTGATGGTCGACATCCGCCCCACCGGCCTGTCCGCCCAGGCCTTCGCCGACCTGCTGCTGGACCGCCACGGCGTCTCGGCGCTGGCCGGCGAGGCCTTCGGCCCCAGCGCCGCCGGGCACATCCGCCTGGGCCTGGTGCTCGGCGCCGAGCCACTGCGCGAAGCCTGCCGGCGCATCGCCCTGTGCGCCGCCGAATTGCTGAAGGAGAAACGCTATGCATGACCGCCTGCAGCTCTACATCGACGGCGCCTGGGTGGCGCCGCAAGGGCAGGGCCTGGCCGAGGTGCAGAACCCGGCCACCGAAGAAACCATCGGCCGCGTGCCGCTGGGCGCCGAAGCCGACGTGAACCGCGCGGTGGAAGCCGCGCGGCGTGCCTTCCCGGCCTGGTCGCGGACGCCCTCCAGCGTGCGCGCCGGCTACCTGCGCGCCCTGGCCGAACAGCTCCGGGCCCGGGCCGACGAGATGGCCGCGCTGATCACCGCCGAGCTGGGCATGCCGGTGCAGTGGTGCCGGATGGTCCAGGTCGACGGGCCGATCGAGGGCCTGGAAAGCTACATCCCGCTGGCCTCGCACATGGACGAGGTGCGCGAGGTCGGCAACTCGCTGGTGGTCAAGGAAGCGGTGGGCGTGTGCGCCTTCATCAACCCCTGGAACTACCCGCTGCACCAGTTGATCGGCAAGCTCGCCCCGGCCCTGGCCGCCGGCTGCACGGTGGTGGTCAAGCCCAGCCAGGACACCCCGCTGCACGCCTTCCTGCTGGCCGAGATGATCGACGCCATCGGCCTGCCGGCCGGGGTGTTCAATCTGGTCAGCGGCCCCGGTTCGAAGGTCGGCGAGGCGCTGGCGCGGCATCCGCAAGTGGACATGGTCTCCTTCACCGGCTCCACCGGCGCCGGCATCAAGGTTTCCGAAGCGGCGGCGCCGACGGTCAAGCGCGTGTGCCTGGAACTGGGCGGCAAGTCGCCGTTCCTGATCACCGCCGATGCCGACCTGGCCGCCGCCGTGCGCCACGGCGTGCAGGACGTGATGATCAACTCCGGGCAGACCTGCACCGCGCTGACGCGCATGCTGCTGCCCGCCAGCCGCTACGCCGAGGCGCTGGAGATCGCCCGCGCCGAGGCCGAGGCGCTGAAGCTGGGCGACCCGCTGGAGGCGGACAGCTTCCTCGGCCCGATGTGCTCGGCCGGCCAGCGCCGCACGGTGCTGGACTACATCCGCGTCGGCCAGGAGGAGGGCGCGCGCCTGCTCTGCGGTGGCGCGGAGCGGCCGTTCGGCCTGGAGCGCGGCCACTACGTGCAACCGACGCTGTTCGCCGGCGTGAACAATTCGATGCGCATCGCCCGCGAGGAAATCTTCGGCCCGGTGCTGTGCCTGATCCCCTATGCCGACGAGGCCGAAGCCCTGGCCATCGCCAACGACTCGCCCTTCGGCTTGTCCAGCGCGGTCTGGGCGGGCGACCGCGAGGATGGCCTGCGCCTGGCCCGGCACATGCGCGCCGGCCAATGCTTCGTCAACGGCGGTGCGTTCAACTACCGCGCGCCCTTCGGCGGCTACAAGCAGTCCGGCAACGGCCGCGAATGGGGCGAGGAAGGCCTGGCCGAGTTCGTCGAGCACAAGGCCATCCAACTCTGAGCGCCTGAAGAGCACCCTCTCCCCAGCCCTCTCCCGCAAGCGGGAGAGGGGGCAAGAGCAGTCCAGCGCGGCGGTGAAGTGTCGCGCTGGCACGGATAGCTCCCCTCTCCCTTCAGGGAGAGGGGCTGGGGGAGAGGGTGCCGAGCCCAGCGCCGATGCCCGACCATCAAGGAATCCACATGAACGTACTGATCGTCCACGCCCACAACGAACCCCAGTCCTTCAGCACCGCGCTGTACAAGCTGGCCGAGGAAACCCTGCAGGGCCAGGGCCACGAAGTGCAGGTCTCGGACCTGTACGCGATGCACTGGAACCCGGTGGCCAGCGCCGCCGACTTCGGCGCCCGCGCCAACCCGGACTACCTGGTCTACGCCCTGGAACAGCGCGAAGGCGCCAAGGCGCATACCCTGGCCGCGGACATCCAGGCCGAGCTGGACAAGCTGCTCTGGGCGGACCTGGTGATCTTCAACTTCCCGATCTACTGGTTCTCCGCCCCGGCCATCCTCAAGGGCTGGTTCGACCGCGTGCTGGTCTCGGGCATCTGCTACGGCGGCAAGCGCTTCTACGACCAGGGCGGCCTGGCCGGCAAGAAGGCCCTGGTGAGCGTGACCCTCGGCGGGCGCGAGCACATGTTCGGCGAAGGCGCCATCCACGGCCCGCTGGAGGACATGCTGCGGCCGATCCTGCGCGGCACCCTGGCCTACACCGGCATGACCGTGCTGCCGCCCTTCGTCGCCTGGCACGTGCCCTACATCAGTAACGACGCGCGCCAGGACTTCCTGCGCCAGTACCAGGACCGCCTGCAGCGCCTGGAGCACGACCAGCCCCTGGAATTCCCGCGCCTGGAGCAGTTCGACGAGCGCCTCTACCCGCTGCCGCGCTGAGCGGCACGTCGGCACCGTACTGAAACCTCGTCATTCCCGCGAACGCGGGAACCCAGTGGCTGATGTTCGCGCTGGAAGTCGCTGGTTCCCCGCGTTCGCGGGGATGACGGGATAGGGATGCGGCGCTCCAGGGTTCGCGAGCAAGCTCGCTCCTACGGTTCGATGCACTCACCCCTAACGAAAAAAGGCGCACATCAATCAAGACATGCGCCTCTGGAGGAAAAGGGCAGCCGCTGCAGCCTGGTATGCGCGGGGGAGTGTTGGCGACCGGCTGGTGTGCCGGGTGCCATACGACGGGCCGGTTGGGCCCGTCGCTGCTGCAGCGACCTGGTTGCCACTATACCCGGCAACTGTCCGGGGAAAATGACCCTATACTGCGATTCAGTTTTGCAGACGGGGCAACAGTGGACACTTTACATGCGATGCGGGTCTTCGCCCGCGTGGTCGATGCCGGCAGCTTCACCGCTGCGGCCAACGCCCTGGGCCTGTCGACCGCCCAGGTCTCCCGCGTGGTCTCGGACCTGGAAGCCTACCTGCAGGCGCGCCTGCTGCACCGCACCACCCGGCGCCTGGCGCTGACCGAGACCGGCGAGCGCTACCTGCAGCGCTGCCGGGCGATCCTGGTGGACGTCGACGAGGCCGAGGCCGAGGCCAACGGCGCGCACCTGAGCCCGCGTGGCCGGCTGCGGGTGCACTCGCTGACCGGGCTCGGCCAGCAGCACCTGATCCCGCTGATCTCGCGCTACTGCCAGGCGTACCCCGAGGTCTACATCGAGCTGACCCTGGCCCAGCGCCAGCCGGACATCCTCGAAGAAGGCCAGGACGTGGTCATCACCCGCGACCGCGAACTGCCCGACTCCGAATACGTCGCCCAGACCCTCGGCACCATCTACAGCGTGCTCTGCGCCAGCCCCGGCTACCTGGCCGAACGCGGCACGCCGCGCGGCATCGACGACCTGCGCGAGCACCGCTGCCTGCGCCTGCAGGACCCGACCTTCCCGGAAGGCTGGGCCTTCGAGGAGGACAACGAGGCGAGCGTGATCCGCCCGCGCGACACCTTCATGGTCAACGTCGCCGAGGCCCTGGCCGGGGCGGCCCGCGCCGGCATGGGCATCTGCCTGCTGCCCAGCTACGTGGCCGCGCCGGCGCTGAGCCAGGGCGAACTGGTGCGCGTGCTGCCCGAGCGCAGCCTGCACGTACGGCAGATCTTCGCCCTCTACCCGTCGCGGCGTTTCCTCGACGCGAAGATCCGCACCTGGGTGGAATTCCTCAAGGAAGAACTGCCCAAGGCCTTCGATGCCGACGAGCAGGTGATGAACGACCCCGCGCACTGGGCCTGAAAACGGATTGTTGCTTTTCAGGCAATGGTCTGTTGGTGAGCCAGCTATTTTTCCGCCTGTCACCGAGTCGTAACCTTTGCATCGCCCCCAACGAGCGGGGCCAATCAAAGGTTCGAAAATCATGTCCCGTAAACTTGTTGTTGCTGCCCTGCTGTCCGTTTGCTCGCTGTCCTTCGTGCAACTGAGCTTCGCCGAAGAGTCCCGACTGATGACCGACAAGATGGTGAAAGCCAACGAGGCCGCCATCGCCGCTGCCCAGCAGGCCTCCGACGCCGAGCGTACCGCCGGCAAGGCCGCTGCCCAGTCCAACGCCGATTCCTGATCGGCGTTCCCTTCCCCCGGGAAGCCCGGAGCGTGAGCCGGTATTCCCAATGCCTTGCGCCGCATACGAGATGCGGCGTTTTTTTATCCCGGCGGGGGCGGTGATTCTTTCATTTTTTGAAAAAGTCTTTCGCCGTCTTCGCGCTTTATCCTCAATAGTTAGGTCAATATACTTGCCTTTATCTGCCGGTTTCCCCCGGCAGGCCCGACACGATCAGCCTGATGTGTCACCCGAGGGTGCGGTGACTGCGAATCTTCCGCCCCCTCACGCCAGCCGGTTCCTCCAACGCCGACTGGCGCTGCTTCCCGACGCCGATATCCGATTGCTCCAATCGACGTCTTCTTTCCGGCCGCTGCACTCAGCGGCCGTTTTTTTGCCCGGAACAAATCCCGACTGCCGAAGCGCCCGTGCCGCTGCCCGGTATAGAGCGGGCGGATGCCTGTGCGCGGAAAATGTAGTGAATCGAACATAAATAAAGTATTTGCAATGATTTGAAATATTCACTACAAGACCAGGCATAACCGCCAAGGGAGCTGCCATGTCCAGCCTCAAAGACCGCCTGGCCGCACCGGACGTCGCCCTGACGCCGGCCGAGCGCAAGGTGCTGCGTGCCCTTCTCGACGACTACCCGCGCCTGGGCCTGGGCCCCATGGCGCGCCTGGCGCGGCAGGCCGGGGTCAGCGACCCGACCATCCTGCGCCTGGTGAAGAAGCTCGGCTTTGCCGGCTACGGCGAGTTCCAGGATGCCCTGCTGATCGAGGTGGACGACCGCCTGCGCTCGCCGCGCACCCTGCTCGCCGAACGCCGCGAACGCATGGAGCACGACGACCCCTGGTCGAGCTACCTGGCCGACGCCTCGGACAAGCTGCAGCACACCCTGAACCTGACCCGCGCCGACGACATCCGTCTGCTCGGCGACTGGCTGCTCGACCCGCGCCTGCGCCTGTACTGCCACGGCGGCCGCTTCAGCCGCTTCCTCGCCGGCTACCTGGTCACCCACCTGCGCCTGCTGCGCGGCGGCTGCCTGTGGCTGGACGACGGCATGGCGCTGCCCGACCTGCTGCACGATATGGACCGCCAGTCGCTGCTGGTGCTGTTCGACTACCGCCGCTACCAGGCCCAGGCCCAGCTCGTCGCCCAGACCGCCAAGGCCCGCGGCGCGCGGGTGGTGCTGTTCACCGACATCTATGCCTCGCCGCTGCGCGAACTGGCCGACCTGATCGTCAGCGCGCCGGTGGAATCCACCTCGCCCTTCGACTCGCTGGTGCCGGCCATGGCCCAGGTCGAGGCGCTCATCGCCAGCCTGGTGGCGCGCAGCGACGCCCAGCTCGACGAGCGCCTGGAGGGCATCGACCAACTGCGCGCCGCCTTCAACGCCCACCTGCTCGAGGAGTGACCATGTTCAGCCTGCCCCACCACTCGCCCCGCGACCTGCCGTACCGCCGCGGCGAGACCGCCATCCTGTTCGTCGACATGCAGAACGCCTGGGTCATCCCCGGCCGCGACGCCCACGTCGACGCCGGCAAGGCCCGCTACTTCTACGAGCGCGTGCAGAACCAGGTGATCCCCAACCAGCAGCGCCTGCTGGCGGCCATGCGCGGCGCCGGGCAGAACGTGCTGCACACCATCATCGAGAGCCTCACCGCCGACGGCCGCGACCGCTCCCTGGACCACAAGCTGTCGGACATGCACCTGCCCAAGGGCCACCCCGACGCCCAGGTGATAGACGCGCTGGCGCCGGCCGAGAACGAAATCGTCCTGCCCAAGACCTCGTCCGGCGTCTTCAACTCCACCGCCATCGACTACGTGCTGCGCAACCTCGACGTGCGCCACCTGATCGTCTGCGGCGTGGTCACCGACCAGTGCGTGGACATGGCCGTGCGCGACGCCGCCGACCGCGGCTACCTGGTGACCCTGGTGGAAGACGCCTGCGCCACCCACACCGCCGAGCGCCACCAGGCCTGCCTGGAGGCCATCAAGGGCTACTGCTGGATCGCCGACACCGACGCGGTGCTGGCCCGCATCGCCGACCTCGCCTGACCGCGGAGCACGCCATGAGCCATCCCACCGGGCCGCTGCACCTGAGCAGCTTCGTCACCACCGACCTGGCCGGCGTTACCCGCGGCCGTTCGCTGCCGGCCGCCGCGGTCGCCGAGCAACTGGCCAGCGGCTGCGGCTGGGTGCCGGCGAACAGCGCGCTGACGCCGCAGGACATCATCGCCGACGACAACCCCTGGGGCAGCCACGGCGACCTGCGCCTGCTGCCCGACCCCCAGGCGCACCTGTACCTGGAACAGGGCCCGGACCCGCTGGCGCCGCCGCTGGACTACTACCACGGCGACCTGGTGGAGACCGACGGCACGCCCTGGCCGGTGTGCCCGCGCACCCTGCTGCGCGAGGAGATCGCCCGCTACCGCGAGCTGGGCCTGCAGGTCACCGCCGCCTTCGAACACGAATTCACCCTGCTGGGCCTGCCCGAGGGGCCGGGCGGCGCCTTCTCGCTGCAGGCCCAGCGCGCCGCCGGCAACTTCCCCGGCTGGCTGATGGCCGCCCTGGAGCAGGCCGGCGCCGAGCCGGAGATGTTCCTGCCCGAATATGGCCGCCGCCAGTACGAGGTGACCTGCCGCCCGACCCAGGGCGTGGCCGCCGCCGACCGCGCGGTGAACGTGCGCGAGGTGGTCCGCGAGATCGCCCGGCAGATGGACCTGGGCACCTGCTTCTCGCCGCTGCGCGCGCCCGGCGAAGTCACCAACGGCGTGCACCTGCACCTGAGCCTGCAGAGCCTCGACGGCACGCCGCTGTTCTATGACGCCGCGCAGCCGAACAACCTCTCCGAGACCGCGCGCCACTGGGCCGCCGGCGTGCTGCGCCACCTGCCGGCGCTGTGCGCGCTGACCGCGCCAACGGCCGTTTCCTACCTGCGCCTGAAACCGCACCACTGGAGCGCCGCATACGCCTGCCTGGGCCTGCGCAACCGCGAGGCGGCGCTGCGCATCTGCCCGGTGGTGAGCCTCGGCGGCAAGCCGCTGGCGCGCCAGTTCAACCTGGAGTTCCGGCCGATGGACGCCACCGCCTCGCCCCACCTGGCCATGGCCGCGGTGCTGATCGCCGGCCGCCTCGGCCTGGAGGAACGCTTGCCGCTGCGCGCGGTGGCCGACGTCGACCCGGACTCGCTCGACGCCGCCGAGCGCCAGGCCCTCGGCATCCAGGCGCTGCCCGGCTCGCTGGAGCAGGCCCTGCAACTGCTGATGGACGACCACGCGCTCTGCGCGCAGCTGCCGCCGGCGCTGCTGCAGACCTACTTCGCCATGAAGCGCCAGGAGCTGGCGCTGACCCGCGACCTCACCGACGACCAGGTGTGCCAACGCTATGCCAGCCTCTACTGAAAGCGGGATCTACCGCGAAGCGCCGTTCCGCCTGTTCAACCCGCAGGGCAGGAGCCCGGTGCTGCTGGTCTGCGAGCACGCCAGCCGCTACATCCCGGCGGAACTGGCGCAGCTCGGCCTGGACGACGCCGCGGCGCAGGAGCACATCGCCTGGGACATCGGCGCGCTGGCCCTGGCCGAGGCGCTGGCCGAGCGCCTCGACGCGCCGCTGCTGGCGGCCGGCTACTCGCGCCTGCTGATCGACCTGAACCGCCCGCTGGCCGCGCCGGACAGCATCCCCGGGCACAGCGAGGTCTACCCCATCCCGGGCAACCTCGGGCTGAGCGAGGCGAACCGCCGGGAACGCCAGGCGCGCCTGTTCGAACCCTTCCACCGCGCCCTGGCCGAGCTGATCGATCAGCGCCAGGCGGCCGGGCAGCCGACGCGCATCGTCGGCGTGCACAGCTTCACCCCGAGCTACCGCGGCGTGCCCCGGCCATGGATCGCCGGCGTGCTGTACGGCCGCGCCGAAGGCTACGCGCGGCGGATCGTCGACGGCCTGCGCGAAGGCGGCGGCGAGATCGGCGCCAACCAGCCCTACGACATCGACCCGGCCGAGGACATGACCGTGCCGGTGCACGGTGACGAGCGCGGCATCGACGCCGTGCTCCTGGAAATCCGCAACGACGGCCTGCGCGAGGCCGCCGCCATCCAGGCCTGGGCCGAGCGCCTGGCGCCCTGGCTGTAAGCCCTGGAACAAGAAACGCCGTCGCGCTCGCGGCGCAGACAACAACGACAAAGCTGCCGAATCGAGAGGACTCCCCCATGGCCATCGAACAGTTTGGCTACCAGCAACAGCTCCGCCGCAGTCTTTCCCTCAGCGACCTGGTCATCTACGGGATGATCTTCATGATCCCCATCGCACCCTTCGGCGTGTATGGCTGGGTCCACGCCGACTCCCAGGGCATGGTGCCCATGGCCTACCTGGTGGGCATGCTGGCGATGCTGTTCACCGCCCTGAGCTACGGCGCCATGGCCCGCGCCTTCCCCATTGCCGGCTCGGTGTACTCCTACGCCCAGCGCGGCATCCACCCGCACGTCGGCTTCCTCGCCGGCTGGGTGCTGCTGCTGGACTACCTGCTGATCCCGCCGCTGCTCTACGTGTTCAGCGCGTTGGCGCTCAACCACCTGTTCCCGGAAGTGCCGAAGCTGCTGTGGACGCTCGCCTTCCTGGTCTCGGCGACCCTGGTGAACCTGCGCGGCATCACCTTCGCCGCGCGCTTCAACCTGCTGTTCCTGATCGCCGAGATGATCGTCCTAGGCATCTTCCTGGTGGTCGGCTACCACGCCCTGGAGGGCGGCATGGGCAACGGCCGGCTGACCCTGGCGCCGCTGTACCAGCCGGAGCATTTCGACCTCGGCCTGGTGATGAAGGCGGTGTCCATCGCGGTGCTGTCGTTCCTCGGCTTCGACGCCATCTCCACCCTCGCCGAAGAGGTGAAGGGCGACCCGGCCAAGCAGATCGGCCGCGCCTCGCTGATCGCGCTGTTCGTCATGGGCGGCATCTTCGTCCTGCAGACCTGGCTGGCCACCGACCTCGCCGCCGGCATGCCCTTCCAGTCCGCCGACACCGCCTTCTACGAGATCGCCGAGGCCGCCGGCGGCAAGTGGCTGTCCACCCTGACCGCGGTGGCCACCGCGCTGGCCTGGGGCGTGACCGTGTCGATCACCTCGCAGGCGGCGGTCTCGCGCCTGCTCTACTCGATGGCCCGCGACGGCCGCCTGCCGCGGGTGCTGGCCAAGGTGCACACGCGCTACCAGACCCCGCACGTCAGCCTGTACCTGGTGGCGGTGCTGTCGCTGGGCATCGGCGTGGCCTTCCTCGACGCCCCGGACGTGCTCACCTCGCTGGTCAACTTCGGCGCGCTCACCGGCTTCTGCCTGCTGCACCTGGCGGTGATCAACCACTACTTCATCCGCCAGAAGAGCGGCAAGGTGCTTCGCCACCTGCTGTGCCCGCTGGTGGGGCTGGCGATCATCGGCTACGTGCTGGTCAGCATGAGCGCCGACGCCCAGTACCTGGGCCTGGCCTGGATCGCCGTGGGCCTGGTGTACCTGGCGGTGCTGCACAAGCGCGGCAAGGCCGGGGAGCTGGCCACGGGGCTGTGACCGGCAACGGCGGATGAAGCGTTCCGCTTCATTCGCCCTACAAGAGCGTCAGGGTGCGTAGGGCGGATAACCGTTCGCGGTTATCCGCCGCCTCACTGCGGCGGCGTGTCTCCAGCCTTGTAGGAGCGGGCTCCGTCCGCGATAGCCGGACGTTCCGGCGCGATTCGCGGATGAGATCCGCCACCACACCGTACCCATGTAGGAGCGCGCCCTGCGCGCGATTTCGCGGGCAGGGCCCGCTCCTACAGGTTGCCGTGGGGCACGGTGTTTATCCTGTAGGAGCGGACCTTGTCCGCGATAGCCGGAGGTATAGGCGCGATTCGCGGATGAGATCCGCTCCTACGCCGCGCCACCACATCGTGCTCCTGCAGGCGCGCGCCTTGCGCGCGAAATCGCGGACGGAGTCCGCTCCTACGGTTCCGGGGCGGCGCGGTGGTCGTCAGCCTTCGCCGAGGAATTCCCCGCGGCTCAGCCCGTGCCGCTGCATCTTTTCGTTGAGGGTGCGGCGTGGCAGGCCGAGCAGTTCCATCACCGCCTTGATGTCGCCCTTGCATTGGCTCAGGGCCTGGCGGATGCACTCGGCCTCGTAGGCCTCCATGCGTTCGAACAGGCCGCTGCCGGCCGGCGCTTCCAGTTGCGCCGCGCGGTCCAGGCCGAGCACGTGGCGCTCGGCGGCGTTGGCCAGCTCGCGCACGTTGCCCGGCCAGTCGTGGGCCAGCAGCCGCGCCAGCTCGGCGGTGGACAGCGGCGGCGCCTCGCGGCCGAGCTTTTCGCTGGCCAGCCGGGCGAAATGCTCGAACAGCAGGGGGATGTCCTCGCGCCTTTCGCGCAGCGGCGGCAGGCGCAGCTCGGCGACGTTCAGGCGGTACACCAGGTCCTCGCGGAAGCGCCCGGCGCGGGCTTCCTCCAGCAGGTCGGGCTTGGTCGCGGCGATCACCCGCAGGTCGACGCGGATGCTCTGGTTCGAGCCCAGGCGCTCCAGCTGCTGCTCCTGCAGCACGCGCAGCAGCTTCACCTGCTGGGCCAGCGGCATGCTCTCGATCTCGTCGAGGAACAGGCTGCCGCCGTTGGCGTGCTCCAGCTTGCCGATGCGCTTGCCCTGGGCGCCGGTGAAGGCGCCGCTTTCATGGCCGAACAGCTCGCTTTCGAACAGTTGCTCGGGGATGGCCGCGCAGTTCAGCGCGACGAAGGGCTTGCCGGCGCGTGGGCCGAAGTCGTGCAGGCAGCGGGCGACCAGTTCCTTGCCGCTGCCGGTGTCGCCGCGGATCAGCACGTTCACCGGGGTGTCGGCCAGGGCCATGACCTGGCGGCGCAGGGCTTCCATGGGCTTGGATACGCCGAGCAGGCGCGAGGCCACCTGGTCCTTGAGCGTCGCCTGCTCGCGCAACTGGCGGTTCTCCAGCACCAGGCGGCGCTTCTCCAGGGCGCGGCGCAGGCTGTCCAGCAGGCGCTCGGGGGTGAAGGGCTTCTCGATGAAGTCGTAGGCGCCGTCGCGCATGGCCTGCACCGCCATGGGCACGTCGCCGTGGCCGGTGACCATGATCACCGGCAGGTCGCGGTCCAGCTGCTGCAGGCGTTCGAGCAGGGCCAGGCCGTCCGTGCCGGGCATGCGCACGTCGCTGATCACCACGCCGGCGAAGCCGCGCTCCAGGTTCCTCAGGCACTCCTCGGCGCTCTTGCACAGGCGCACCTCGAAGCCGGAGAGCTGCAGCCACTGCTGCACGGCCTCGCGGATGGCGGCTTCGTCATCGACGAAAATCACGTGTTCGGTCATGTCTCTTCGCTCGCGGCGGGCAGCGCCAGGCGGAACAGCGCGCCGCCCTCGGGACGGTTGGCGGCCTCCAGGCGGCCGCCGAGTTCGTGGACGATGCCGTAGGATACCGCCAGTCCCAGGCCGAGTCCCTCGCCCACCGGCTTGGTGGTGAAGAAGGGGTCGAAGACGTTGCCCAGGTGTTCGCCGGCGATCCCCGGGCCGTTGTCGGCGATTTCCAGGCTCCACTGCTCGCCCTCGTGGCGCAGCGTCACCTCGATGCGCGGGCGCTCGGCGCCGGCCACCGCGTCCAGGGCGTTGCGCAGCAGGTTGACCAGCACCTGCTCCAGGCGGATGGCGTCGCCCAGCACCCAGGCCGGCACGCTGAGCACCTGGCTGATCTCCACCTGCTCGGCGCGGATGCGCGGCGTCAGCAATTGCAGGGCCTGTTCCAGCACGTGGCCCAGCTCGATGCGTTCGCGCAGGCCGCCGGGGGTCTTGCGGGCGAAGGTCTTCAGGTGGCCGGTCAGCGCGGCCATGCGTTCCAGCAGCTCGTCCAGGCGCGCCAGCGCGGCGCGGGCCTCGTCGTTGCGCCCGGCGTCCAGCAGCAGGCGCACGCTGGCCAGGTGCATGCGCTGGGCGGTCAGCGGCTGGTTGATCTCGTGGGCCAGGGCCGCCGACATCTGCCCCAGGGCCGCCAGCTTGGCGGCCTGCACCAGGCCGTCCTGGGCGGTGCGCAGGTCGGCGGTGCGCTGCTCCACCAGGCGCTCCAGTTCCTCGCGGCTGCGCTGGCGCAGGCGGGCGATGCGCCAGCGCTGCTGCAGCAGCATGGCCAGGAACACCAGGGCCAGCCAGGCCCCGGCGGCGGCCAGGCGCGCGGTGGCGACGTCGCTCTGCACGCCGCGGGCGTCGCGCAGCAGGTGCAGGGTCCAGTCGTCGTCGGGCAGGCTCAGGGACTGCCAGAGGTAGTCGGTCTCGTCGCCCCTGGCGCCGACGCGCACCAGGCGGCTGTCCTCGCCCAGCGGCTGCAGGGTGCGGTGTTGCAGCGGGGTCAGCGGCTGGCGGTCGTACTGGCGGGTCTGCGCCAGCTCCAGGCGGGCGAAGGTGTCCAGCGGCTGCAGCTCGCGGTAGCGCCAGCCGGGGTGGTTGGCGAGGAAGACGATGCCCTTGGTGTCGCTGACCAGCACCAGGTCGGGGGTCTGGCTCCACTGCTGTTCCAGGTCGGGGAACTCCAGCTTGACCACGATGGCGCCGAGGAAGCGCCCGGCCTCGTCGCGCACCGCGTTGGCCAGGAAGTAGCCGGGGATGCCGGTGGTCACGCCCACCGCGTAGAAGCGCCCGGTGCCCTGGGCGATGGTCTGGCGGAAGTAGGGGCGGAAGGCGTAGTTGTGGCCGACGTAGCTGGTCGGCAGGCGCCAGTTGCTGGCGGCCACGGCCAGGCCGTCGCGGTCGAGCAGCTCCAGGGTGGAGGAGCGCGCGGCGGCGTTGATGCGCTCCAGCTTGAGGTTCAGCGCCCGCTGCGCATCGCCCTGCACCGGGCCGGCCAGGGCCTGGCGCAGCTCCGGGTCCAGGGCCAGCACCGCCGGCAGGCTGCGGTAGCGCTCCAGCAGGGTGCGCAGGGAACTGACGTACAGCCCCAGCTGCTCGTGGGCCGCCTCGGCCTCGGCGAGCAGCGAACGGTGCCGCGCCTTCTCGCCCGCCCAGTACACCGACAGCAGCAGGCCGGCCAGCACCAGCAGGCTGGCGAGGATCAGGCGCAGGGGACGGTTGAAGGTCATGGTGCTCGGGGCGGGTGGGCGGAGCGCGACCATAGCACGTCCGGGCACTGGTCCGGCGCGACTGCGGGTCGCTACACTGCGCGACCTTCGAGGAGAACGTCCGATGCAGCTGATCGCCTGGTCCCATCCCTGTTCCGCCGGCTTCACCCTGCGTGGCTGGCGCAGCGAACCCAGCGGCAAGCCACTGCTGCACTTCCTGCATGGCAACGGCTTTTGCGGGCGTGCCTACGAGCCAATGCTCAAGCACCTGGCGCGGGACTTCGACCTCTGGCTGTGCGACGTCCAGGGCCACGGCGACAGCGACCACGGCGGGCGCTTCCACGGCTGGAACCGCAACGCCGAGATGGCCGTGGAGGCCTTCGAGGCCGGCCGCGCGGCCTACGGCGAAGTGCCGCGCCATGCCTGCGGGCACAGCTTCGGCGGGGTGCTCAGCAGCCTGATCCTCGCCCGCCATCCGCAACTGTTCGAGCGCGCGGTGCTGCTCGACCCGGTGCTCTTCACCCCGGCGATGATCGGCGTGATGGCGCTGTCCGAGGTGCTCGGCCTGCACGAGCGGCGGACCATGGTGCAGAAGGCCAGGGCCCGGCGCAGCCAGTGGCCGGACCGTGCCGCCGCCTACGCCGGCCTGCACGGCCGCGGCATCTTCCGGGGCTGGACCGACGAGGCGCTATGGGCCTACGTGGAGAACGCCATCAAGGCGGTGGACGGCGGCGTCGAGCTGAAGTGCCGGCCGAGCCGCGAGGCGGAGATCTTCAGTTCCTTCCCCAAGCGCCTGTGGCCGTCGCTGGCGAAGGTGGGCACGCCGACCCTGGTGCTGTTCGGCGAGCGGACCTACCCCTTCGTGCCCAAGGCGGTGGCCCGCTGGTGCGCGCAGAACACCCACGTCGGCGGGCAGAACGTCGCCGGCGGGCACTGCTTCATGCAGGAATATCCACAGGACAGCGCCGAGCGGGTGGCGCGCTTCCTGCTCGGCCACGAATAGTCAGTCGCCGACCTTCTTGCTCGAGTGGTTGCGGCGCCATTCGTCCAGCCGCACCACCTCGGCCTTGTGCCGCGGCGTCACGGCTTCCGGCTCGGGGGCCGGCAGGGCCTGGGCGATTTCCACCACCGCGCGCACCTCGTGGGGCTCGGGGTGGAAGCGGAAGGGCTCCAGCTCGATGGGGCCGGGGCGCTGGCCGAGCATGGTGATGCTGCCGTTGTAGCGGTCCTGGCCGCTGGCGGTGAACTCGAAGCCGTATTCCCGGGCCAGGCAGAGCATGCCGTTGGCGCCGCGGCGCAGGCGCAGGCGACGCAGGGCGACGTTCTCGTCGAGCAGCTCCACCCCCTGCCGCGCGCAGTGCTGGCGCGCCAGCTGCAGGGCGCGCTCGCGGATGCCGTGGGCGCGCCACCACCAGGCGGCGGCCGTGGCCAGCAGGAGGAATACGAAAAGGTTGCCCAAGGTCACTTCAAGGCTCCGCTCGGGAAGAGGCGCTTCAGCTTACCGAGTCTGTAGGAAAGCGGCGAGAGCCGCTGGTTCCCAGGTGGTGAATTGCGCCCCATACTGACACATCCAGTTGCAGGAATTCGCCATGTCGTCGCGTACCCCCCACGTCCTCGCCATCCAGTCCCATGTCGTCTTCGGCCATGCCGGCAACAGCGCCGCCGTGTTCCCGATGCGCCGCGTCGGGGTGAACGTCTGGCCGCTGAACACCGTGCAGTTCTCCAACCATACCCAGTATGGCCACTGGACCGGCCAGGTGCTGCCGCCGGAGCAGATTCCGGCGCTGGTGGAAGGCATCGCCGCCATCGGCGAGCTGGGCAACTGCGACGCCGTGCTGTCCGGCTACCTGGGCAGCGCCGCCCAGGGCCGCGCCATCCTCGAGGCGCTGGCGCGCATCCGCGAGGCCAACCCGCGGGCCATCTACCTGTGCGACCCGGTGATGGGTCACCCGGACAAGGGCTGCATCGTGGCGCCGGAGGTCGGCGAGTTCCTGCTCCAGGAGGCCGCCGCGGTGGCCGATTACCTGTGCCCCAACCAGCTGGAGCTGGACAGTTTCTGCCAGCGCAGCCCGCGTTCCCTGGAGGACTGCGTGGACATGGCCCGCAGCCTGCTGGCGCGCGGCCCGAAGGCGGTGCTGGTGAAGCACCTGAACTACCCGGGCAAGCCGTCGGACGCCTTCGAGATGCTGCTGGTCAGCGCCGAGGGCAGCTGGCACCTGCGCCGCCCGCTGCTGGCCTTCCCGCGCCAGCCGGTGGGCGTCGGCGACCTGACCTCCGGCCTGTTCCTGGCCCGCCTGCTGCTGGGCGAAGCGCCCTGCACGGCCTTCGAGTTCACCGCCGCGGCGGTGCACGAGGTGCTGCTGGAAACCCAGCACTGCGGCAGCTACGAGCTGGAACTGGTGCGCGCCCAGGACCGCATCGCGCACCCGCGGGTGCGGTTCGAGGCGAAGGCGATCTGAGCCGGGTTTCTATCTTGCAGGCCGCCTGGGGCCGTCCTTCAGGCGCCTGATGCTCATACCGGCATGGCTTCGCTCAGCAACTGGGCGCGGAACTTCGCCGGGATGTCGCCGGGTGTCAGCAGATCGACCTTTACGCCTAGCACTGCCTGCAGTTCATCCTGCAGGCCGCCCAGATCGAGGAGGGTAGTGCCGGGTACGACGTCCACCAGCAGGTCCAGGTCGCTGCCATCCTGGTCGGTACCGCGCAGGACCGACCCGAATACACGTGGATTGAACGCGCCGTAGCGCAGCGCGAGGTCGCGCACGACCTCGCGGTTCCGGTCCAGGGCGACCGAGGGCTTCACGGCCTCAAGCCGACTGCGGCAGCCCATCCGGCTGCGGCGCCGGGGTGTCGTGCTGCTCGACGCGCTGGTACATGCCCTGGGCGATCTCGCGTTCGCCCATGATCACCAGGTTGGCGCCGTTCTGCTCCAGGTACTCCACCTCGGCGTCGAAGTGCGCGCGGGCGATGATGTCCAGCTCGGGGTTGGCCGCCCGTGCGCGGCTGGCGATCTGCCCGGCCTCGAAGCCGTTGGGGATGGCGATCAGCAGCCAGCGCGCCGTGGTGATGTTGGCCAGGGCCAGCACTTCCGGGTTGGCGGCGTTGCCGACCACCACGCTCAGGCCGCGCTCGCGCAGTTCGGCGGCTTTCTCGCGCTTGTCCTCGATCACCACCAGCGGCGTGCCGTCCTTCTGCAGGCGCGCGCTGACCAGTTCGCCGACGCGGCCGTGGCCGATGAGGATGGCGTGCTCGTGCTCGCGCACCGGCGGCGGCAGGTCTTCGTCCTGCGCCTGGGCTTCGCTGGGCTGGGCGGCTTCCTTGCGCGCCTGCAGGCGCTCGATGGCGATGAACAGCAGCGGGTTGACCAGGATCGACAGGATGGCGCCGGCCAGCACCAGGTCGCGGCCCTGCTCGGGCAGCAGTTCGAGGGTCACGCCCAGGCCGACCAGGATGAAGGAGAACTCGCCGATCTGCGCCAGGCTCGCGGCGATGGTCAGCGCGGTGCTGTTGGGGTGGCCGAACAGGCGCACGATGACGTAGGCGGCCACCGACTTGCCGAACACGATGACCAGGAAGGTGGCCAGCACCGGCAGCGGTTCGTGGATCAGGATCGCCGGGTTGAACAGCATGCCCACCGAGACGAAGAACAGCACGGCGAAGGCGTCGCGCAGGGGCAGCGAGTTTTCCGCCGCCTCGTGGCTGAGTTCGGATTCGTTGAGGATCATCCCGGCGAAGAAGGCGCCGAGGGCGAAGGACACGCCGAACACCACCGCCGAGCCGGTGGCGATGCCCAGGGCGATGGCCAGCACGGCGAGGGTGAACAGCTCGCGCGAGCCGGTCGCGGCGATCTTCTCCAGGGCCCAGGGCACCACGCGGCGGCCGCCGAGGATCATCACCGCGACGAAGGCCACCACCTTGCCCAGGGTCAGCAGGATCGGCAGCAGGATGCCGCCGCTGGCGCCGTCCTCGGCCTTGCCGCCGAGGGTGCCGGCCAGTGCCGGCAGCAGCACCAGGGTGAGGACCATGGCCAGGTCCTCGACGATCAGCCAGCCGATGGCGATGCGCCCGCGCTTGGTGTCGATCAGCTGGCGCTGCTCCAGGGCGCGCAGCAGCACCACGGTACTGGCCACCGACAGCGCCAGGCCGAACACCAGGCCGCCGCCCAGCGGCCAGCCCATCATCCATGCCAGGCCCATGCCGAGCAGGGTGGCCACGCCGATCTGCACCACCGCGCCGGGGATGGCGATGGCCTTCACCGAGAGCAGGTCCTTCAGCGAGAAATGCAGGCCGACGCCGAACATCAGCAGGATCACCCCCAGTTCGGCGATTTCCGTCGACAGCGCCTGGTCGGCGACGTAGCCGGGGGTGAAGGGCCCGGCCAGCACGCCGGCCAGCAGGTAGCCGACCAGCGGCGAGATGCGCAGGCGGTTGGCCAGGGCGCCGAGGATGAAGGCCAGCACGAAGCCGACGGCGAGGGTGGTCAGTAGCGGTGTGTGGTGCATGGTCTGGGCTCCGGGCACGCAGGGAGCCAGCGCCCCGGGCGGGCGGCGGCTCGAAGGTGGATCACGGGGGCAAACCCGCGGATTGGGCAAGTCTAGGCGCTGGCAAGGCTTTCGGCCTTGCCGACGCTCAAGGTTAACTCGTTGACGCGCCGGACTTTTTCAGCGGCACTTGAGAAATCTTGTCAAGAAATGTCGGCATCCTTGTCCCATTCTTCACGAATTGCCTGGTAACGCTGCTCCAGCTCCTGGCGCAGCTGACGGCGCTGCTGGGCCTGGGCGAAGCGCCGGCGCTCCTCCCGGGTGGCCGGCTGCAGCGGCGGCACGGAGGTGGGTTTGCGCTCGTCGTCCAGCGCCACCATGGTGAAGAAGCAGCTGTTGGTGTGGCGCACGGATTTCTCGCGGATGTTCTCGGTGACCACCTTCACGCCGATCTCCATGGAGGTGCGGCCGGTGTAGTTGACCGAGGCGAGGAAGGTCACCAGCTCGCCGACGTGGATCGGCTCGCGGAAGATCACCTGGTCGACCGACAGGGTCACCACGTAGTGGCCGGCGTAGCGGCTGGCGCAGGCGTAGGCGACCTCGTCGAGGTACTTGAGCAGGGTGCCGCCGTGGACGTTGCCGGAGAAGTTGGCCATGTCCGGGGTCATCAGGACGGTCATGCTGAGTTGGTGGTTGCCGGGTTCCATATCGCTCTCGCAGGGCGGGTGGGGGGACCAAGACTGGACGCACTGCGCCTGGCCTTGCGACACACTCTTTTCTATACCCCCCATTGGCCCCGGCGAACAGGGGCGCGCGCCAATCGCCGGGCGATTGGCGCGCGGTGCGGCTCAGCGGCCGGCGGAGAGGCCGAAGTCGATGGCCAGGTCGGCGCCGGTGATGGCCTCGGACTGCGGGCCGCAGAGGTACCAGACCAGGTCGGCGACTTCTTCCGGGCGGATGAAGCGCGCTTCCTTGCCCTGTGGATAATCCCGCAGCAGGGCGATCTTGTAGGCGGCCGGGTTGCCCTGGCCGTAGCGCTCGGCCTGGTAGTCGAGCATGGGCGTGGCGATGTCGGCCGGGGAGATGGCGTTGACGCGCACGCCATCGCTGGCCAGCTCCAGGGCCAGGGTGCGGGTGAGCATGGTCAGCGCCGCCTTGCTCGCGCAGTAGGCCCCCGAGCCGCGGTAGGCCTGGCGCCCGGAGTCGCTGGAGATGTTCACGATGCAGCCGCGGTTCTCCTTGAGGTAGGGCGTGGCGGCCTGGCACATGTAGAACGCGGCCTTGAGGTTGACCCCCAGGACCAGGTCGAAGTCGTCCTCGTTGAAGCTTTCCACCGGGCCTTCGCGCCAGACGCCGGCGGCGTTGATCAGCGCGTCCAGGCGCCCGGTGCGGGCGAGGATGTCCGCCACCAGGCTCTGGCAGTTGTCCGCCCGGCGCAGGTCGGCCACGGCGCTGGCATCCAGCGGCACCTGGGCGTTGAGCGCATGCAGCCCGCTCTTGTCGACGTCGGTGGCGGCGATGCGCCAGTGGCTCTGGGCGAAGCGCTTGGCGATGGCCTTGCCGAGGCCGCCAGCGGCCCCGGTGATCAGAACAACGGGTGTGCTCATTGACTGAGTGATCTCCCTGCCTGATAGGGAAACGGCGCGCCGTCAGGCAGTGGCGGCACGCCGCAAGGAAGAGGGCCGCACGGGCGGCCCTCTGTCTCTACTGACCAAGAAAAGACCAGAATCTTCGCTTTGCCAGGGTAATTTTTTCGTAAATCCCGCTGGAGCTTTCGCAGGCGACTGATGGTCGCGGTTCAGGCGTGGTGCAGGTACCAGCGCCAGTCCTGTTCGCCGACTTCGCCCATGAACTGCCGGTACTCCTCCCACTTGATGGCCAGGAACACCTTGAGGAACTCCTCGCCCAGCGCCTCGCGGGCCCAGCCGGAGGCTTCCAGGGCGCGCAGCGCGGTGAGCCAGTCGGTGGGCAGGAACTCGCGGGCCTGCTCGTAGCCGTTGCCCTCGATGGCCGCGCCGGGGTCGAGCTGCTCGCGGATGCCCTTGTGGATACCGGCGAGAATCGCCGCGGCGGCCAGGTAGGGGTTGGCGTCGGCGCCGCAGATGCGGTGCTCGATGTGCCGGCTTTGCGCCGGCCCGCCGGGCACGCGGAAGGACACGGTACGGTTGTTCACCCCCCAGCTCTTGGCCAGCGGCGCGTAGCTGTTGGCCTGGAAGCGGCGGAAGGAGTTGGCGTTGGGGCAGAAGATGGCCAGCGAGTCGAGCAGGGTGGCCATCATGCCGCCGATGGACTGGCGCAGCAGCGGCGTGCCCTGCGGGCCTTCAAGGTCGGAAAGCTCGCTGGCGTAGAGGTTGTTGCCCTCGGCATCGGCCAGGCTGACGTGCAGGTGCATGCCGGAGCCCGCGCGATCGCCGAACGGCTTGGCCATGAAGCAGGCCTGCAGCCCGTGCCTGTTGGCCACACCCTTGACCAGGCGCTTGTAGCGCACGCCTTCGTCGATGGCCTGGAGCACGTCGAAGCGGTGTTCCAGGGTCAGCTCGAGCTGGCCGGGGGCGTATTCGGAGATGGCGGTGCGCACCGGCAGGCCCTGGGCCTCGCAGGCGGCGTAGAGGTCGTCGAGGAAGGGCTGCACCTGTTCCAGCTCGTACACGCCATAGACCTGCGGCGCCTGCGGGCGTACGCCGTTCATCTGCACCGCCGGCTGCGGGCGGCCCTGGGCGTCGCGCTGCTTGTCCAGCAGGTAGAACTCCAGCTCCACCGCCATCACCGGGTGGAAGCCATCGGCCTTGAGCCGCTCGACCACCCGCACCAGCGCCTGGCGCGGGTCGGCCGGGGTGGCCGGCAGGCCCTGGGTGGGGTGCATGCTGACCTGCAGCTGGCCGGTGGGCGAGCTGCGCCAGGGTTGCAGGGTCAGGCTGCCGGGCAGCGGGTAGGTCCAGCAGTCGGCATCGGCCACTTCCCAGACCAGCCCGGTGCCCTCGACGTCCTCGCCCTGCACGGTGAGGGCGAGGATCGAGCTGGGCAGCGGCCGGCCGTTGTCGTAGATGGCCAGCAGCTCGTCGCGGTGCAGCAGCTTGCCGCGGGGGATGCCGTTGGCGTCGATGATGAACAGCTCGATGCTGCGCACCTCGGGGTGGGCGGCGAGGAAGGCTTCGGCTTCCTTTCGATCGGCGAATTGCATGGTGGTCCTCGGTTGGCGCGGCGCGCCGGGTGTTCTTTGTGTAGGAGCGAGCTTGCTCGCGAACCGTTCTCGCGGCGACGTTTCGGAAGAGCGTTCGCGAGCAAGCTCGCTCCTGCAGGGAGTGGTGTGGCGTTCAGGCCTCGCGAGCCCCGGGAATCGCCAGCAGCTCCGTGATGCCCGCATCCAGGGTGTCGATCAGGCGGTCGACGTCGGCCTCGGTGGTGTCCGGGCAGCACAGGGCCATGTTGTGGAACGGCGTGATCAGGATGCCGCGGTTGATCAGGTACAGGTGCAGGGCCATCTGCAGTTCGTCGTGGAAGGCGGCCTCGGCCTCGGCGCCGGTGCGCGGCGATACCGGGCAGAACTGGAATTCGCTGCGCGCGCCCAGTTCGGTCACCGACCATTTCAGGCCGTGCCTGGCGATCAGCCGGCGGAAGCCGTCGGCCAGGCGCCTGGCCAGCGGCAGCATGTGGTCGTAGGCGGCCTGGGTCATCACCTGTTCCAGGTTGGCGCGCATGCAGTGCATGGCCAGGGCGTTGGCCGAGAGGGTGGTGCCCATGCCGCTGTGGCCGTGGCCATGGCTGTCTTCCTGGGCCTTCTGCCGCGAGGCGAGCATCTTCTCGGCCATTTCCGCGCTGCAGCCGAAGATGCCGCAGGGCACGCCGCCGGCGATCGGCTTGCCGACCACGAAGAAGTCCGGGTCGAGGTTCCACAGCTTCGTGCAGCCGCCGATGCCGGTGGAGATGGTGTGGGTTTCGTCGATGACCAGCAGCGCGCCGTACTTGCGCGTCAGCTCCCGGCACTTCTGCAGGAAGCCCGGATCGGGCAGGACCATGCCGATGTTGGTCATCGCCGGCTCGCACAGCAGGGCGCAGACGTCGCCCCGGGCCAGCGCGGCTTCCAGAGCCTCGACGTCGTTGAAGGGGATGGAGCGGCTGTACTGGGTCAGGTCGTAGGCCTGGCCGACCAGCCCGGAACGCGGCACGGTCTGGCCGTCGCGGTAGCGCACCATGACGTCGTCGACGGTGCCGTGGTAGCAGCCGTCGAACACCAGCAGGGTCTTGCGCCCGGTGATGGCGCGGGCCCAGCGCAGCACGTAGCGGTTGGAGTCGGTGGCGGTGGCGGTGACCTGCCAGAACGGCAGGCCGAAGCGCGCGGCCAGCAGTTCGCCGCAGACCACGGCGTCCTCACCCGGGAGCATGGTGGTCAGGCCGTTGTTGGCCTGCTCGGCCAGCGCCCTGGCGACCGGGTCGGGGGAATGGCCGAACATGGTGCCGGTGTCGCCCAGGCAGAAGTCCACGTACTCGTGGCCGTCAACGTCGTAGAAGCGGGCGCCCTTGGCGCGCTCGACGAACAGCGGGCAGGGGGTGGACCAGTCGGCCATCCAGTGCATCGGCACGCCGGCGTACAGCGAGTTGCGCGCGCGCTCGGCCAGGGCCACGGATTTCGGGTTCTGCTCCAGGAAGCGTTGGCGTTCGCGGGCGGTGAATACATCCACGGCCTGTTGGGCGATTCCGCTGGCGGTCATCTTGCACACCTCGTTTGTTTTTTTGCACATCTTCCGTTTGTGATCACAAAAAAGTCAATACATGCTGGGTGACGCCTGTTAATCTTCGACGCAACAGTATTTGTGATCACAAAAATGTGCGGCCCTGGCAAGGGGCCCCGACGAGGACGATTCGAAATGACGCACGAATGCAGCCTGACCTTCGCCCAACTGCCGGCGCCCCCGGCCCGCGCGGAGTGACGCCATGGCCGAGAACCTCCAGCAACAGCTGTACCAGAACCTGCGCCAGGCCCTGCTCAGCGGGCGCTTCCAGCCCGGCGAGCGGTTGAAGATCCGCGACCTGGCCGACGAATGGGGCACCAGCCCGATGCCGGTGCGCGCCGCGCTGCAGCGGCTGGTCGCCGAGGGTGCCCTGGAGGGCGAGCCGCAGCGCTCGCTGCGGGTGCCGCTGATGACCCGCGAGCGCTTCCTGCAGATACTGCAGATTCGCCAGTCACTGGAGGGGCTCGCCGTCGAGGATGGGGTACCGCGCCTGCAGGGGGCGGACATCGAGGTCCTGGAGGACTGCACCCGGGCCATGGCGCAGGCCGTGCAGCGGCGCGACGTCCAGGCCTACCTGGAGCACAACAGCCGCTTCCACCTGACGCTCTACCACGCCTGCGGCAACCCCACGCTGCTGCGCATGATCGAGGCGCTCTGGCTGCAGGTCGGGCCCTTCTTCAACCGGCTGTTCACCGGCGCCGACCTGTCGCTGCGCCTGAACGACTTCCACGAACACGCCCTGGACGCGATCTGGCGGGGCGATGCCCGCGCCGCGCGGGCGGCCATCGAACAGGACCTGGCCTACTTCGGCCAGTACCTGCTGAATCTGCTGGCGCTGGAGTCGGGAGTGAGCGTGACGCGCTGAGGGCGCGTCACTCGGTCTTGATGTAGCGGACGTTTTCCTTGCGGATGAGGATGGTCTGCCCGTCTAGTTGTTCGAATTCATAGTAGTCGTGGTACTTGTCGAAATCGGCGTGGTCCTTGACCAGGACCTCGCTGCCGTCGTTCAGCGTCACCACGGCCTTGTCGGCACAGCCGGCCAGGCCGAGCAGCAGCGCGCTGAGGAGTAGGTATTTCAGCTTCATAGAGTCTCCAAGGGACATCGTGGACCGGCCTTGGCAGAAGGTTTGGGTACACGCTCGGTAGCCACTGTGACAACCGCTCCGCTTGGAAATTCAGTGGTCCGGGCTCAGGTGTCCAACCATACGTCGCGTGCCCAGGTCCACACCGAGTCCCAGGTTTCTTCGGTCAGTTCGCCGTCCGCCCAGAGCACCACCTCGCCGTCCTGGGCCACCGCATAGTAGTCGTCACCATCGGCGCAGAGCGGTATCAGCTCGCGCGGCAGGCCCATCGCCCAGGCCACCGCGGCCACCTCCGGCAGGTAGGTGTGGGAGTGCGGGTCGGTTACCGTGACCGGCTCCAGGCGGCCGTAGATGACGTCGCTGACCTTGAGGAGGAACTCGCGGAATTCCGACGGAAGGCCGATCAGCAGCTCTTCCTCGATCTCCACCAGCAGTTCCTCGTCCGGCAGCTCCAGGGGGACAGGGACGGGCTCGTTGAGTTCACGCAATTGGTCGATGACATCTTCCACGGCAGGGGCCTCTCGATTGACTGGCGCGCTTTATACAGTAGTAGCCGGCCCTGGGCGCAAGTTCACGTTGGGGGTGTCTGGCGGACGAGTGGAAGGGGTTGGGTTGGGAGG
>NZ_QGSL01000106.1:931365-952531 GCF_003176655.1 Pseudomonas sp. RW407
TCCCGATAAAAACAATGCGTCTCATCAGCATCAAGATTCTGCATCTACCATAAGGAGTCCATCCCCCCATGTCCCGCCCCCGCATCAGCCGAAGCCGGCTGGCCAAGGCCATCCATTCCGTTTCCTCCCCGCGCCGGCTGCTGCCCGGCGCCGTGCTCGCCGCCCTGCTGAGCGCCGGCGTGGCCCACGCCGATCCGGTCAAGCTGGACATCCCTGCGCAGTCGCTGGCCAGCGCCCTGCGCGAGTTCGGCAAGCAGGCCGGGCTGGAGGTCCTCTACAGCCCGGACGTGGTCAAGGGCGTCAAGTCCAGGGCGGTCAGCGGTTCGCTGGAACCCGAGGAGGCGCTGGACACGCTGCTGCAGGGCAGCGGCATCTCCTACCACCGCGACGGCAACACCATCACCCTCAGCGCGGTCACCTCCGACCTGCTGCAGATGGGCGCGGTGACCATCGAGGGCCGCGGACTGGGCGCCACCACCGACGGCACCGGTTCCTACACCACCGGCCTGGTGTCGAGCATCACCAAGCTGCCGCTGACGCCGCGGGAAACCCCGCAGACCGTCAGCGTGATGACCCGCCAGCAGATGGACGACTTCGCCCTCAACAGCATCGACGACGTCATGAAGCACACCCCGGGCGTCACCGTGCAGAAGCTCGACAGCGAGCGTAGCGCCTACTGGGCGCGCGGCTCGCAGATCACCAACTTCCAGTACGACGGCATCCCCTCCTACCTGGACACCGCCTACGCCGACGGCAAGACCCTCAGCGACATGGCCATCTACGACCGCATCGAGGTGATCAAGGGCGCCACCGGCCTGCTCACCGGCAGCGGCCAGCCCGGCGCGGCCCTGAACCTGATCCGCAAGCGCCCGACCCGCAGCTTCGCCGGCCACGTATCCCTGGGCGCAGGCTCCTGGGACAACTACCGCGGCGAGCTGGACGTCGGTGGCCCGCTGACCGACGAAGGCAACATCCGCGGACGCTTCGTCACGGCCTACCAGGACAAGAACTCCTACATGGACCGTTACGAGCAGAAGAACTCCACCTACTACGGCATCCTGGAGGCCGACCTGACGCCGAGCACCCTGTTCAGCATCGGCATGGACTACCAGGACACCACCCCCACCGCCTCCAGCTGGGCCGGGGTGCCGCTGTTCTATTCCGACGGCTCCAAGACCGACTTCTCGCGCTCGTTCAACCCCGGCGCCAACTGGAGCTCCTGGGAGCAGTACAACCGCACGGTCTTCGCCACCCTCGAGCACACGCTGGAGAACAACTGGACCCTCAAACTGCACCTGAACCACCAGGAAAGCGGCTACCACGCCCCGCTGGGCTCCGCCGGCGGCGGCTACCCGGACCCGGTCACCGGCGAAGGCGGCATCCTCTTCCATGGCAAGTACACCGGCGACACCCGCCGCGACTCGGTGGACATGTACGCCTCCGGCCCTTTCGAACTGTTCGGCCGCGAGCATGAAGCGGTGTTCGGCTACAACGCCTCGCGCTCGGTGACCAAGGGCAACGGCTACTGGGACTATCCCACCCCCTACGACCCCAGCATCCCCAACATCTTCACCTGGAACGGCAAGTTTCCCGAACCGGACTGGGGCTCCAAGGCCAACCTGAAGAACTACTCGCAGTTGCACCAGTCCGGCTACTACGGCACCGTGCGCCTGAAGCCGACCGACGACCTGGCGCTGATCGCCGGCGCCCGCGTGGCCGACTACCACGACAGCGCCGAGCAGATCTCCGACAGCCAGTACGGCTACTACGTCACCCCGCAGAGCACCCGCAAGAGCGGCGTGGTGGTACCCTACCTCGGCGCGGTGTACGACCTCAACGACAACTACTCGGTGTACGCCAGCTACACGGGCATCTTCCAGCCGCAGCAGCTGCGCGATGTCAACGACAAGCCGCTGGACCCGGAAGAAGGCAAGAGCTACGAGTTGGGCGTGAAGGGCGAGTTCTACGACGGCCTGCTCAACGCCAGCTTTGCGGTGTTCGAATCGCAGCAGGACAGCCTCGCGGTGGAGACCACCAATGTCACCCCGTCCGGCGGCATCGCCTACGAAAGCGTCGACGGCACCAAGACCCGCGGCTTCGAGGCGGAGGTCTCCGGCGAGCTCCTGCCGGGCTGGCAGCTGCAGGCCGGCTACACCCACGCGGTCAGCCGCGACAAGGACGGCCACCGCATCCGTACCCTGAACCCGGACCAGCTGTTCCGCCTGTACACCACCTACCAGCTGCCGGGCGAGCTGAACCAGTTCACCGTCGGCGGCGGCGCCAGCTACCAGAGCAAGATCTGGACGAACGTCAGCGACCAGAACTACGAAACGGTGAAATACACCCAGGGCAGCTACTGGCTGGTGGACCTGATGACGCGCTACCAGATCACCGACAACCTGTCGGCCACGGTCAACCTGAACAACGTGTTCGACAAGAAGTACTTCAGCAACCTGGGTTTCTACAACACCGGCTACTACGGCGAGCCGCGCAACCTGATGCTCACCACTCGCTGGGACTTCTGAGCGGGGCGCAGGCCGTCGACCTGAACGAAAACGCCGTTTCCCTTCGCGGGGAAACGGCGTTTTCGTGCCGGCGTGACGGGCGCTGATGGGTATCGCTTCGCTCAACCCATCCTACGCAGGATGACTCCGGACTCACCGCCTGCTCCGAACGGCTCCCTCTCCCTTCAGGGAGAGGGCTGGGGAGAGGGTTGCGGACTTCGCCGACGCACCATCGCCAACCCTGACGCCGCGCCCCACCCTAACCCTCCCCCGCAAGCGGGAGAGGGGACCGTTCGGCGTGAAGCGCAATCACCAGTCTCCCTGAACCACAGCGCGCACGAATCGCGGACAGAGTCCGCTCCTACGGTTCCAAGGAAGGACGAGCGTAGGAGCGGACTCTGTCCGCGATTGGATTCGCCGGCCGCTCCGAACGGCCCCCTCTCCCTCTGGGAAGAGGGCTGGGGTGAGGGAAACAGCCGGAGAAACACTCACCCCGCCAGCCACCGATCCAGCCAGGCCGCCTGAGTGGCATGGATGGCGGCCACCTCCCCTACCAAGCCGTGCATGCGCATGAAGTCGTGGGTCAGGCCAGGGCGCAGGTCCAGGGTGAGGTCATTGCCGGCTTCACCCAGGCGCTCGGCCAGCGCCAGGCCTTCGTCGTACAGCGGGTCATGACCGGCCAGCGCCAGGTAGGTTGGCGGCAGGCCGGCCAGGCTGGGCGCCAGTAGGGGCGAGAAGCGCCAGTCGAGGCGGTCCTGCGGGCTGCGCGCGTAGCTGTCGTAGAACCACTCCAGGGTCGCACTCTCCAGCAGGTAGCCGGCGGCGTAGCGCTGGTGCGAGGGGCGCTGGCGGCTGGCGTCGGCCACCGGGTAGGCGAGCAGCAGCGCGCGCGGCTGCAGCGCCGCGGTTTCGGGCGCGGCGGCGGCCTGCAGAGCCAGCGCCAGGGCCAGGCTGGCGCCCACGCTGTCGCCGCCGAAGGCCACCCGCGCCGGGACCAGGCCGAGGGCCGGGCCCTGCTCGCGTAGCCAGACGAGGGCGTCCTCGACATCCTCCAGCGCCGTCGGGAAGCGCCAAGCCGGCGCCAGGCGGTAGTCCACCGCCAGTACCGCGCAACGGCCCGCCAGGGCCAGGCGCCGGCACAGGGCGTCATGGGAGTCCAGGCTGCCGACGACGTAGCCGCCGCCGTGCAGGTACAGCAACACCGACGCCGGCCGTGGCGAACCGCTGCGGCGGTAGAGACGGGCCGCCAGTTCGTGGCCGTCACGGCTGGCGTAGCTCAGTCGCTCGACCTCCAGGCCCGCGGCGACGGGGCTGTCGAGCGACAGCGAGGCCGCCTCGAAATCGCGCCGCGCGCGCTCCGCGCCGACGTCCTGGAACGCCTGGCTCTTGCCGCTCAGGCGGCCCAGCTCGACCAGCTCGAGAAAGGCCTCGAGATCCGGATGTAGGGACATGCAATCACTCCGCAGGAAAACTGGCGCCGGCCAGGGGGTACCCTGGCCGGCGCATGAGGGGAAGGTTTCAGGCCAGCGCCGTACGGCTCGCCAGCGACTGGCGCAGGGCGGCGATGAAACGGGGATGACGGGGCAGCTCGAAATGACCGGCGTCGATCGCCTCGTGCAGCGCCTGGTGCCCCGGCAACGGCGGCACCTGGCGGTGCGCGGCCCACCAGCAGTGCGCGGCGGCCCGCGTCGCCGGCAAGGCCGGCAACGCCAGGGACAACTGCTTCAAGCGCCAGGCGACCAGGAACACCCGCGTCAGCTCGTCCGCCCCCAGGGCCGCGTAGGCGCTGTCGCCGCGCTCGCGGGCTAGGGCTGCGGCGATCCGCCGGGACACCTCGGCAGCGTCCGGGCTGGCGCCCGCCGATGCCTCGCCCGCCGCCGGCGGCAGGTCCAGGACCACGCCGAGGAAGGCTTCCAGGTCGTCCTGCCAGCTGCCGTCGGCGACCCCTTCCTCGCCCGGCACATAGGTGTCGAGCAGGCCGAGGAAGGCCACCTCCTGGCCCTGGCGCTCCAGTTCCGCGGCCACCAGCACTGCCAGGGTGCCGCCCAGCGACCAGCCGAACAGCCGGTACGGCCCCTGGGGCTGCTTCTGGCGGATGTACTGGGCATAGTCGATGGCCATGCCCTCCAGCGAGTCATCGGTCCACTCGCCACTCAGCAGCATGCGGCACTGCACCGCCTGCACCGCGTGGCTGCCTTCCAGCGCACGGGCCAGGAGCTCGTAGTCGAACACGGTGCCAAAACCCGCGTGCAGGCAGAAGAGCGTCGCCTCGTCGCCGGCCCCGTTGAGCGCCAGCAGCGGGTTCAGGTCCTGTTCCTGCCGCCCGCAGAGGGCGCCGACGCTGGGTTTCTGCATCAGGTCGCGCAGGCGCAGCTCCAGTCCCAGTTCCGGCGTCTGGCGGACCCTGGCGATGACCTTGAGCGCTTGCAGCGAATCGCCGCCCAGCTCGAAGAAATTGTCGTCCAGGCCCACCCGCTCGACGCCCAGGATCTCGGCCCAGATGGCCGCCAGGCGCCGCTCCCGGTCATTGCGCGGGGCCAGGTAGGTGCGCTCGGTGGCGGCCTCCGGCGCCGGCAGGGCCTGGCGGTCGAGCTTGCCGTTGGGCAGCAGCGGCAGGCGCTCCAGGCATAACAGGCGCGCCGGCAGCATGTAGTCCGGCAGGCGCTGGCGCAGCACCGCCAGCAGCCCGGCCTCGCTGCCCGCCGGCGCCACCGCGTAGCCCAGCAGTTGCCGGCCCTGGGCGCCGTCGCGGGCGATCACGGCCGCGTCGCGCACCCCATCTAGGGCGCGCAGGGCGGCCTCGATCTCGCCCAGCTCGATGCGGAAGCCGCGGATCTTCACCTGGTGGTCGAGGCGGCCGAGGTAGTCGTGCAGGCCATCGTCGCGTTCGCGCACCAGGTCGCCGCTGCGGTAGAGGCGTTCGCCGTTGCCGAAGGGATCGGGGACGAAGCGCTCGGCCGTCAGGGCGGGACGGCCGAGGTAGCCGCGCGCCAGGTAGTCGCCGCCCAGGTGCAGCTCACCGGCCACGCCGGTGGGCAGCGCGTTCAGGTCGCCATCCAGCAGGCGCAGGCGGCGCGTGCCCACGCCCTTGCCGATGGGGGCGTAGGCGGCATCGCAATGGGCGTCGCGGTCGGCGCGCCAGAGCAGCGGCGTGACCACCGTCTCGGTCGGGCCGTAGCCGTTCACCAGGCGCCGCGGCCGCAAGGCACGCTTGGCCCGCTCGAAGCTGGCCTCGGCGACGGCGTCGCCGCCGAAGCAGTAGGTGCCCACTGGCGGCGCCCAACCCTGGCGCTCGGCCTCCTCGGCCAGTTGCAGCAGGTAGGCCGGCGGGAAGCAGGCCACGTCCACCTGGTGCTCGCGCATGGCCTCCAGTGTCTGTGCGGGCGTCCACAACTCCTCGTCGCGCAGCAGCAGGCTGCCGCCGTGGCTGAGCACGCTGAGCCAGCGCTCGTGGGCGCCGTCGAAGGCGAGGGAGAGGAAATGCAGCTCGCGGGTCCGCTCGTCCAACTCGTACAGCGCGCCTATGGCGCGGCAGTGCCGGGCGATGGGGCCATGGGCCACGGCCACGCCCTTGGGCGTGCCGGTGGAGCCGGAGGTGTAGATCAGGTAGGCCAGGTTGTCCTCGTGCAACTGGCAGGCCGGCGCCTGCGCCGGCAGCGCTTGCAGGCTCGCCTGTAGCTCGTCCAGGTCCGCGCGGGCCAGCGTTTCCGGCAGACCGAGCCTTTCGCCCAGGGCCTTGCGCGTCAGCAGCAGCGCCATGGCCGAGTCGCGCACCAGGAAGGCCAGGCGCTCGGCCGGGTAGCCCAGGTCCAGCGGCACGTAGGCCGCACCGGCCTTCAGCACCGCCAACAGGCTCACCAGCAGTTCGCAGGAGCGCTCCAGCGCCACCCCCACCCGCGCCTCGGGGCCTATGCCCTGGGTACGCAACCAGTGCGCCAGCTGGCTGGAACGGCGGTCCAGCTCGGCGTAGCTCATGCGCTGCCCGGCGCAGATCAGCGCGGTGGCCTGCGGCTGGCGCGCCGCCCACTCGCCGATGCGCTGCGGCAACAGCGCCGCCGGCGCCTCCCGGGGCAAGGCGCGGACACCGGGCGGCGCCTCCAGGCCAAGGCAGCCCAGCACACGCCCGGCGTCCTCCAGCAGGGCCAGCAACAGGTGCTCGAAGTGCCGGCGGATGGCCAGGACGCCTTCGTCGGCGAACGACTGGCGCAGGTAGAGGAACTCGATGCTGAGTGTCTCGCCCAGGTGCACCGCCAGGTCCATGGGGAAGTGGGTGACGTCGCGCATGTTCGACTCGCCGAAGCGCAGCCCGCCACCGGCGGCCTCCTGCAGCCGGCGGTCCAGCGGGTAGTTCTCGAACACCACCAGGCTGTCGAACAGCGGCTGCCCGCCCTGCCCGGCCCAGCGCTGGATGTCGTGCAGCGGCGCCTGTTCATGCTCGCGGGCCTCGACGTTGTAGTGCTGCAACTGCCGCAGCCAGTCGCCCACCCGTTGCGTCGGCTCGATGCGCTGGATCACCGGTACCGTGTTGATGAATAGCCCCAGCAGGTGCTCCGCCTCCGGTAGCGCCGCCGGACGCCCGGCCACGGTGGCGCCGAAGGCCACGCTGGCCTGGCCGGTGTGACGGTGCAGCAACAACAGCCAGGCCGCCTGTACCAGGGTGTTGGCCGTCACCCGCTGGGCCTGGGCGAAGGCCTGCAGGCGGCGCGTGGTCGGCGCGTCGAAGGTCGAGTAGATGGCCGCGTGACCGCTGCGCCCGGCCGCAGGGCGCGGTGCCATGCCGGGCGCCAGGTAACAAGGCTCGTCCAGCTGCGCCAGGCGCTCGCGCCAGAAGCGCTGCAATTGCGCCGCGTCGAGCCGCTGCAGCCAGCCGATGTAGTCGGCGTAGCGCCCCCGGGGCGCCGGCAGCGCCTCGCCGGCGTACAGCCCGAGCGCCTCGCCGACCAGTTGCGAGCTGCTCCAGCCGTCCAGCAGGATGTGGTGGCTGGTCCAGATCAGTTGCCAGGTGTCGTCGTCCAGCCGCGCCAGGGTGATCCGCTGCAGCGGCGGCGCGGCGAAATCGAAGCCCTGGGCGCAGTCCTGCGCCGCCAGCTCGGCCACCTGAGCCGCCGGGGCCACCGCGCTGCGGCAGTCCACCTCGCGGATCGGTACCGGCGCCTCGCGTAACACGAACTGCAGGGGTTCCCTGAGTCCCGCCTGCCAGAGGAAGCCGCTGCGCAGGATCGCGTGGCGCGCGCAGGCCTGCTGCCAGCAGGCGGCGAAACGCGCCGGGTCGAGGCCGTCGACGCGGATACTCAGCTGGTTGACGTACAGCCCCGGCTCGCTGTCCTCGAGGCTGTGGAAGAGCATGCCCTTCTGCATCGGCGACAGCGGGTAGATGTCCTCCACCCGCGCCAGCTCCAGCGGCAGCGCGTCCAGCGTGGCCTGGTCGAGGCCGGCCAGGGGGAAGTCCTCCGGGCGCGCCTGGCCACGGACGCCCAGGCAATGCTCCAGCAAAGCGCGCAGTTCGTCTTCAAGGGCAGCGGCCAGGCCTTCCACCACGCCGGTGTCGAACAGCGCGCTGCTGTAGGTCCAGTACAGGTGCAGCTCGCCGCCGAACACCTGGCCGTTGATCGCCAGCCAGTTGTCCAGCGGCGAGCCTTCGGCGCGCTCGGCACCGGGTGATTCGCCGGCCGGTTGCAGCGGGCCCTGGGCGTCGAGGCTGCGGTCGAGTTGGCCGAGGTAGTTGAAGGTGATGCGCGGCGCCGGCAGCGCGGCCAGATCGGCCTGCGCCCCGGCGTCGCCCAGGTAGCGCAGCGCGCCGAAGCCCAGGCCCTTGTCCGGCACCGCGCGCAGTTGCTCGCGCACCGCGCGGATGGCCGCGCCGGGCTCGGCGGGCACGCTCAGGCGCAGCGGGAACAGGCTGGTGAACCAGCCGACGCTGCGGGTCAGGTCGATGCCGTCGAACAGGTCCTCGCGGCCATGCCCCTCCAGCTGTACCAGCATGGACGGCTCGCCGCTCCAGCGCGTGACCACCCGTGCCAGGGCGCACAGCAGCAGATCGTTGACCTGGGTGCGGTAGGCACCGGGGGCGTCCTGCAGCAGTTGGCGGGTCGCCCCGGCGTCCAGGCGCGTGCAGGCGCTGGCGGCCAGGCGGCCGTCGAGGGCGCCCGGCGGCAGGCTGGCGGGCACGCCGGGCAGCCCCCGGGGCGCGCCGTCGAGCTGGCTGCGCCAGTACTCGAGCTGCTCGCGGGCGGTGCCGTCGGCATAGCCCTGCAAGGCGGTATGCCAGTCCTGCAGGGAACTGGTGCGCGGCGGCAGCTCCGCCGGCAGGCCCGCCAGCTGCTGCTGGTAGAGCCCCTGCAGGTCTTCCAGCAGGATGCGCCAGGACACGCCGTCCACCAGCAGGTGGTGGATCGCCAGCAGCAGGCGCTGGCTGCCGTCGGCCATGTCCACCAGCAGAACGCGCAGCAGTTGGCCGTCCAGGCGCAGGCTGGCCTGGGCCGCGCTGCACAGCGCCTCCAGTTCGGCGGCGTCGCCGGCCCGGCGGCGCCAGAGCAGCGGATCCTGCGCCTGCAACTGGCGCTGGGCCGCCGGCTCGCGGTAGACGCCATGCCACTCGGGATGCGCCACGAAGCCCAGGCGCAGGGCGTCGTGCCGCTCCACCAGGGCCGCCAGCGCGCGCTCCAGCGCCTGGCCGTCCAGTGGGCGTTCGGCGCGCAGCAACAGCGACTGGTTCCAGTGCCCGGCCTCGGGCAGCGGCAGTTCGAAGAACCAGCGCTGGATCGGCAGCAGCGGCAGCTCGCCCTGGGCGGCCGCACGCGGCCCCGCTTCGGCGCCGGCCTCGGCGACCTCGGCCAGGGCGCGCACGGTCTGGTGCCTGAACAGGTCGCGGGGGGTGAAGTGCAGCCCGGCCTGGCGGGCGCGGCTGACCACCTGGATGGAAATGATGGAGTCGCCACCCAGTTCGAAGAAGTTGTCGTCCAGGCCCACCCGGTCCAGGCCCAGCACGCTGGCCCAGATCTGCGCCAGGCGCGCCTGCGCCGGGCTCTCCGGGGCCGCCCAGGCCTGGCGCAGCTCGCCGCCGCCGCTGCTGGGCAGGGCCTTGCGGTCGAGCTTGCCATTGGTGGTCAGCGGCAGCGCGGGCAGCAGGTGCACCTGCGCCGGCACCATGTACTCCGGCAGGGTTTCCAGCAGGTGCGCCTTCAGCGCCTGGCGCAAGGCCTGGCGAACCTCTTCGGCCCCCTCCTGCGCCAGCGTCGCGTCGTGGGGCACCAGGTAGGCGGCCAGTTGCTTGCCGTGGGCCGCGTCCACCGCCAGCACCACCGCTTCACGCAGTGCCGAATGGTCGAGCAGGCGCGCCTCGATCTCGCCCAGTTCGATACGGAAGCCGCGGATCTTCACCTGGTGATCGATCCGCCCGACGTAGTCGAGCACGCCATCGGCGCGGTAGCGGGCCAGGTCGCCAGAGCGGTACAGGCGGCCGCCATCGGTAGCGAAGGGGTTGGGCACGAAGCGCTCGGCGGTGAGCGCCGGGCGCTGGTGGTAACCGCGCGCCAGGCCGGCGTGGCCGACGTGCAGCTCGCCGATGCAGCCACGCGGGACCGGGTTGAGGTCGGCGTCCAGCACATAGCCACCGAGGTCGGGGATCATCTCGCCGATCGGACTGCTGACGCCGCCCCCCAGGTCGGCGAGACCGAGCGGGCGGTAGGTGACGTGCACCGTGGTCTCGGTGATGCCGTACATGTTCACCAGTTGCGGACGGCGTTCGCCGAAGCGTTCGAACCACGGCCGCAGGCTGGCGATCTCCAGCGCCTCGCCGCCGAACACCACGTAGCGCAGCGCCAGGTCGCCGGTGCTGGCGCAGGCCAGTGGCAGCAACTGGCGGAACGCCGAGGGTGTCTGGTTGAGCACGCTGACGCGCTCGCGCTGCAGCAGGGCGAGGAAGTCCTCGGGCGCGCGGCTGACCTCGAAGGGCACCAGCACCAGGCGCCCGCCGTGCAGCAGGGCGCCGAAGACTTCCCACACGGAGAAGTCGAAGGCGTAGGAATGGAACATCGTCCAGACGTCGCCGGCGTCGAAGCCGAACCAGTCCTGCGTGGCGCTGAACAGGCGCAGCACGTTGCGCTGGCTGAGCAGGGCGCCCTTCGGCTTGCCGGTGGAGCCGGAGGTGTAGATGACGTAGGCCAGGTTGTCGGGCGTGGAGCGTGGCGGCAGGTCATCCGAAGGGTACTCCGCCAGCGTCGCCTCCAGGTCGTCCAGGCGCAGCAGCTGGACGCCGGCCGGCCATGGCAGCGCCGCCGCCGTGGCGTCGCCGAGCACCAGGCGGACGCCACTGTCCCCGGCGAGGTAGGCCAGGCGCTCGGCTGGATAGTCCGGGTCCAGCGGCACGTAGGCGCCGCCGGCCTTGAGGGTGGCCAGCAGCGCCACCAGCAGGTCCAGGGTGCGCGGCATGGCGATGCCGACCCGCACTTCCGCGGCCACCCCTAGCGCCACCAGGTGGCGCGCCAGCCGGTTGGCCCGGGCGTTCAGCTCGGCGTAGGTCAGCCGCGCCTCGCCCAGGCTGGCCGCCACCGCGTCCGGGGTACGCGCCGCCCAGCCGGCGATGATCGCCGCCAGGCCGTCGTCGGCCGGGTATTCGCGAAGACCACCGTTCCAGCGCTGCAAGGTGGCCTGGCGTTCCTCGGCGGCCAGCAGCGGCAGTTCGCCGATGCGCGCCTGCGGGTCCGCGGCGGACGCCTCCAGCAGGCGCTGCCAGTCCCCGGCCAGGCGCTCGACGGTCGCCTCGTCGAACAGCTCGCGGGGATAGATCAGGCACGCGGCCAGGCCGCCGTCGGCGGTGCTCTCGGTATTCAGGGTGAGGTCGAACTGGGCGCTGACGTTCTCCCATTCGAGCAGCTCCAGGTGCAGCCCGTCCGGGCCCGCGCCGGGTGCGGCGAGGGAGGTCGCCGCCTGCTGGTGGTTGAACATCACCTGGAATAGCGGGTTGCGCTCCAGACTGCGCTCGGCCTGCAGCGCCTCCACCACCTGTTCGAACGGCAGGTCCTGGTGGGCCTGGGCGTCCACCAGGCTGTCGCGCACCTGGCCCAGCAGCTGGCAAAAGCTCTGCGAACCGTGCACCTGGGCGCGCAGCACCAGGGTGTTGACGAAGAAGCCGAGCACGCCCTCGACCTCCACCCGGTTGCGGTTGGCCACCGGCACGCCGACGCGGATGTCCTCCTGGCCGCTGTAGCGGTAGAGCAGCGCCTGGAAGCTGGCCAGCAGCAAGGCGAACAGCGTGCCGCCCTCGGCACGCGCCAGGCGCTCCAGCGCCTGGACCAGGCCCACCGGCAGCTGGAAGCCCAGGCGCCGCCCCTCGCGCAGCGGCTCGCGGGGCCGCGGGCGGTCCAGCGGCAGCTCCAGGGCCTGGCCGGCGTCGCCCAGGCGTTCGCGCCAGTAGTCCAGCTGCCGCTGCCCTTCCCCCGCCTCCATCCAGCGGCGTTGCCAGGCCGCGTAGTCGGCGTAGCGGATCGGCAGCTCGGCCCACTGCGGGGCACGCCCAGCGGAAAAGGCGGCATAGCCTTCCAGCAGCTCGTCCACCAGCAGGCGCATCGACCAGCCGTCGGAGACGATGTGGTGCTGGGTGATGACCAGGACGTGCTCCTGCGCCCCCAGGCGCAGCAGGCGGGTGCGCAGCAGCGGCCCCTCCTGCAGGTCGAAGGGCCGCGCGGTCTCCTGCTCGACGGCGGCGCACAGTTGCGACTCGTCGGCGACGTCCCGGGCACTCAGGTCCACCGCGATGTCGTCGCGCAACACCTGCCGGGGCCCCGCCTCGCCCATGCGGAACACGCTGCGCAGCACCGCGTGGCGTTGCAGCAGCGCGGCGAAGGCCGACTGCAGCGCGGGCAGTTGCAGCTGCCCGTGCAGGCGCAGCGCCAGGGGCATGTTGTAGGCGCTGCCCCGGGGCTCCAGCTGCCAGAGGAACCACAGCCGCTGCTGGGCATGGGACAGCGGCTCGCCGTCCGCCGCCGGCTCGCCCGGCGGTATCGGCAGTTGCTCGAAGCTCACCCCTTGCGCCTGCATCTTGTCCAGGAACTGCCGGCGCTGCTGCGGGCCCAGCCCGGCAAAGCGTTGGGCGATCCGCAAGGCGGTGGTCTTGTCCATCACACGTTCTCCAACTCGTCGAGGAAGGCTTCCAGTTCCCCCAGGGCGGCGTCGGCCGCGGGGGACTGCAACGTGGCCACCTGGCGCGCGAACGCGTCGAGATCGGTGGCCTCGAACAGCCATTTCAGGGGAACCTTGCGGCCTTGCTGCTGCAGCCGGGCGATCACCTGGGAGGCCAGCAGGGAATGCCCGCCAAGGTCGAAGAAGTTGTCGTCCAGCCCCACTTCCGCGACCTGCAGGACTTCCCGCCAGACCTCCGCCAGTTCCTGCTCCAGCGCGCTTTCGGGCGCCCTGTGGTTCCGGTGTGTCTGTTGAACGTTCGGCGCCGGCAGCGATTTACGCTCCAGCTTGCCGTTGGGCGACAGCGGCATGCGTTCCAGCAGGCAGAAGTGCGCCGGCACCATGTACTCCGGCAGGGCTTCGCGCAGGGCCTGGCGCAACCCCTGGCGCGCCACCTCGGCCAGTTGCGGGTCGTCCAGCCAGCGCCGCTCGGACGGCACCAGGTAGGCCACCAGCTGGGTGCCGGTGCGCCCGTCCAGGGCCAGCACCACGGCCTCGGCGACTTCCGGCAGCTGCTGCAGGCGCGCCTCGATCTCACCCAGTTCGATACGCAGGCCGCGGATCTTCACCTGGTGGTCGATGCGCCCCTGGTAGTCGAGCACGCCGTCGACGCCGCAGCGCACCAGGTCGCCGCTGCGGTACAGGCGGGCGCCATTGCCGCGCGGGTCGGGCACGAAGCGTTCGGCGGTGAGCGCCGGGCGCTGGTGGTAGCCGCGCGCCAGGCCCATGCCGCCCAGGTACAGCTCGCCGGTCACCCCGCTCGGCGCCAGTTCCAGCTCGGCGTCGAGCACGTGGCAGCCGAGGTTGGCGATGGGCTGGCCGATCGGCACCGAGTGGCCGGTGCGCTCGCGGCAGGTCCAGTGGCTGACGTCGATGGCCGCCTCGGTGGGGCCGTAGAGGTTGTACAGGGCCGCCGCCGGCAGCCGCGCGAACACCTGCTGCTGGGCCTCCAGCGGCAGTGCCTCGCCGCTGCAGACGATGCGCCGCAGGCTTTGGCAGCGCTCGACGTCCGGATGCTGGAGGAAGGCCAGCAGCATGGAAGGCACGAAGTGCAGCGTACTGATGCCCTGCTCGCGGATGGTCTCGATCAGTTGCTGGGCGTCGCGGTGCTCGCCGGGCCGCGCCATCACCAGGCGCGCGCCGGTCATCAGCGGCCAGAAGAACTCCCACACCGAGACATCGAAGCTGAACGGCGTCTTCTGCAGCACGCTGTCGGCCGGGCCCAGGTCGTAGGCCTCCTGCATCCAGGCCAGGCGGTTGTGCAGGGCCAGGTGGCGGTTGCCGGCGCCCTTGGGCCGGCCGGTGGAGCCGGAGGTGTAGATCACGTAGGCTAGGTTCTCGCCGTCGCAGAGGTTCGCCAGGTCCGCGCCGTCCTGCGCCGCCAGCTCGCCCTCCAGGCGCTCCAGCGCCAGGGCCTCGACGCCGGCGACCGGTGGCAGCGACGGCAGCAGCTCGGCCTGGGTCAGCAGCAGGCCGATGCCGCTGTCCTCCAGCATGTAGGCCAGGCGCTCGGCCGGGTAGTCCGGGTCCAGCGGCACGTAGGCCCCACCCGCCTTGAGGATCGCCAGCAGGCTGATGGGCATTTCCAGGGAGCGCTGCATGCACACCCCGACCAGCACTTCCGGCCCCACCCCGCGCTGGCGCAACAGGCGCGCCAGCTGGTTGGCCCGGCGGTTCAGCTGCGCATAGTTCAGGCGTTCGCCGGCGAAGTACAGCGCCTCCGCCTGGGGCGTGCGGCGCACCTGATCCTCGATCAGCTGGTGCACGCACAACTGCAGCGGGTAGTCGCGCTGCGGCCCCTGCCCCTCGGCGGCCCGCGCGGCGCGCTCGGCCACGTCCAGCAGCGGCAGCTCGGCGACACGGCGCTGCGGGTCCTCGGCCAGCGCCTGCAGCAGGCATCTCCACTGGCGGGCCAGGCGCTCGATGCTCGGCGCGTCGAAGAGGTCGGTGGCGTACACCAGGGTGGCGGCGATCGTGCCCTGGTGCTCGGCGGTGTCGAGCATCAGGTCGAACTGGGCGCCGGGCGCCTCGCCCTCCAGCATTTCCAGCTGCAGGCCGTCCAGGGGAGTGCCGGCTTGCGTGCGCGCCTCGCCCTGGTGGTTGAACAGCACCTGGAACAACGGGCTGTGGCTCAGGCTGCGCTCCGGCTGCAGCGCCTCCACCAGTTGCTCGAAGGGCAGCTCCTGGTGGGCCTGGGCCTCCAGCATGCGCTGGCGGACCTGGGCCAGCAGGGCGGCGAAGTCCTGGTCGTCGGCGAAATCGGCGCGCAGCACCAGGGTGTTGATGAAGAAGCCCAGCAAGCCTTCGGTTTCCTGGCGGGTACGGTTGGCCACCGGCACCCCGACGCGGATTTCCCGCTGGCCGCTGAGGCGATGCAGCAATGCCTGGAAGGCCGCCAGCAGGAGCATGAACAGCGTGCTGTCGTGGGCGCCGGCCTGGGTCCGCAGGCGGCCAACCAGTTCTGCCGGCAGCTGCAGCGCCAGGCTCGCGCCGCGCTGGCTGCGCTGGGCCGGCCGCGGGCGGTCGGCGGGCAGCTCCAGCACCGGGTGCTGGCTGCCCAGGCAGTCGCGCCAGTAGGCCAGTTGCCGTTCGCCCTCGCCGCTCTCCATCCACTGCCGCTGCCACTGCGCGTAGTCGGCGTACTGCAACGGCAAAGCCTGCAGCCCGGCCGCCTGTGCATCGCCGTCGGCGGCGTAGAGGGCGCTCAACTCCTCGACCATGACACGCATCGACCAGGCGTCAGAGACGATGTGCTGCAGCACCAGCCCCAGGCGGTGCCGCCGGGCCCTCAGGCGCACCAGGTCGATGCGCAGCAGCGGGCCCTGCTCCAGGTCGAAGGGCTGCACCCGGGCCGCCGCGAAGATGGCCGTGGCGCGGCCTTCGCGCTCGCCCTCGGGCAGGTCACCGAGGTCGTGGAAGGCCAGCTCCGGCGCCTGGCTGTCGAGGATGCGCTGGCGCACCTCACCGGCCTCGCGGACGAAGCGCGTGCGCAGGCTCTCGTGGCGTTGCACCAGAGCGGCGAAGGCCCGGCCCAGGCGCGCCACGTCCAGCTCGCCGCGCAGTTCCAGGGCCAGCGGCATGTTGTAGGCGCAGCCTTGCGGGTCGAGTTCCCAGAGGAACCACTGGCGCTGCTGCGCATAGGACAGCGGCAGGTCGCCGCCGCGCGGCAGGGCCCGCAGCGGCGGCGCCTGGTCGGCCCCGGCGCGCGCCGCCAGGGCGGCGAAGGCGCCCAGCACGGGGTGTTCGAACAGGCTGCGCAGCGGCAGGTCGAGGCCCAGCTCGCGGCGTACCCGCGAGACCACCTGGGTCGCCAGCAGCGAATGCCCGCCAAGCTCGAAGAAGTGCTCGTCCAGGCCCACTTCCGGCAGTTGCAGCACCTGCGCCCAGATCGCCGCCAAGGCCCGCTGCAGCGGCGTCACCGGGGACGCGCCGGTAGCGCCGGCGCGTTCCAGGGCCGGGCGCGGCAGGGCCATGCGGTCCACCTTGCCATTGGGCGACAGGGGCATGGTGGCCAGTTGCATCAACCGGGCCGGTACCATGTAGTCGGGCAGCGATGCGCGCAGCGCCGCCTTCAGCGCCTCTTCGTCCAGGGCCGCCGTGCGCCCCGGCGCCGCCACCAGGTAGCCGACCAGTTGTGCCCCGGTGGGGCCTTCCACAGCCATCACCAGGGCCTCGCCGACTTCCTCGCGTTCCAGCAGGCGCGCCTCGATCTCGCCCAGTTCGATGCGGAAGCCGCGGATCTTCACCTGGTGATCCACCCGGCCGAGGTATTCCACCACCCCGTCTTCGCGGTAGCGCGCCAGGTCGCCGGTACGGTACAGGCGGCCGCCCGGCTGGCCGAACGGGTCGGGCACGAAGCGCTCGGCGGTCAGTTCCGCCCTCCCCTGGTAGCCTCGGGCCAGGCCGCTGCCACCGACGTAGAGCTCGCCGACCAGGCCGACGGGCAGCGGCCGCAGCTGCTCGTCGAGGATGTATGCGCTGCGCTCGCCCACCGGTTGACCGATGGGCATGTACTGGGCAGTGAAGCCGTCGCCGCGGTAGGCACGCCAGATCAGCGGGGTGACCACGGTTTCCGTGGGCCCGTAGCCGTTGATGATGCGCTCGGGCGCCAGTACCTGCTGGATGCGCTCGAAAGTGTGTCGCGAGGTGCCTTCGCCACCGACGGTGAAGGAGCGGATCGGCAGCCTGCCGATGCCGTCCTGCTCGACGTGGTCGACCATCTGCTGCAGGTAGCTGGGGGTGAAGCAGGCGATGGTGATGCCATGCCGGCGGATTTCCTCGACGCTGCGTTCCACGCTCCACGGCTCGTTGTCGCGGGGCATCAGCGCCGAACCGTGGATCAGCGGCACCAGCCAGCGCTCGTGGGCGCCGTCGAAGTTGATCGAGGCGAACTGCAGCTCGCGGTCCTGCGGGGTCATGCCGTAGAGCGCGCCTATGGCCAGGCAGTGCATGGCCAGTGGGCCGTGCTCCACCGCCACGCCCTTGGGCCGGCCGGTGGAACCGGAGGTGTAGATCACGTAGGCCAGGTGTTCCGGCCGGCTGAGGTTCGGCAGGTCGCCGTCCGGCTCGGCGTCCAGCGCCAGGGTGTCGAGGCTCAGGCTGGGCACGCCCGCGGGCAGCGCCAGGCGGCCCTGCAGGTGCGACTGGGTGAGCAGCAGCGCGATGCGGCTTTCCTCGACCATGAAGGCCAGGCGCTCGGCCGGGTAATCGGGGTCCAGCGGCACGTAGGCGGCACCCGCCTTGAGGGTGGCCAGCAGGCCGACCACCATTTCCACCGAGCGCTGCACCGAGACGCCCACCAGCACCTCGGGGCCGGCGCCGAGGCTGCGCAGGTGGTGCGCCAGGCGGTTGGCCCGGGCGTTGAGCTGGGCGTAGCTGAGCTGCAGGTCGCCGAAGATCAGCGCCGTCGCCTGCGGGCGCAGGCGTGCCTGTTCCTCGATCAGCTGGTGCACGCAGCGCTTGTCGGCCACCGGCAGGCAGGGATTCCAGGTTTCCAGCAGCAGCCGGCACTCGTCGGCGCCGAGCATGTCGAGGCTGGCCAGCCTGGCTTCGGGCGCTGCCACGAAGGCCTCCAGCAACTGCCGCAGGTGCCCGGCGATGGCCGCCACCCGCGCGGCGCCGAACAGCTGCCGCTGGTAGCGGAACTCCAGGCGCAGCTCACCTTCGAGCAGGGCCGCGATGCTCAGCGGGTAGTGGGTCTGGTCGAAGGCGTGGACGTTCTCGGCCCGCAGGCCGCCGGGCAGGCTGCGTTGCAGGGCTTCGGCCACCGGGTAGTTCTCGAAGACCAGCAGGGTGTCGAACAGCGCCTCGCCGCCATGCCCGCTCCAGCGCTGGATGTCGTACAGCGGCGTGTGTTCCCACTCGCTGGCGGCGCTGGCGGCCTCCTGCACCTGGGCGACCCAGTCGGCGACGCTGTGCTGCGGCGCCGGGCTTGCGATCATCGGCACGGTGTTGATGAACAGCCCCAGCTGCCGCTCGATGCCGGGGATGTCGCCGGGCCGGCCGGACACTGTGGCGCCGAAGGCCACGCAGTCCTGCCCGGTGTAGCGTTGCAGCAACAGCAGCCAGGCCGCCTGCAGCACGCTGTTGAGCGTCACCCGCTGTTGCCTGGCGAAACCTTCCAGGGCCTGGCTCAGCGCGGGCGACAGGCGCAGCACGTGGTCGCCATGGCCCTCCTCGCCCGCCGGCGCCTCGGCGCCCAGGACGCTGGCCAGGCGCGTGGGCACCTGCAGGGGCGCCAGGTTGTACCGCCAGAAGGCCTCGGCCGCCGCCGCGTCGCGCTCGCCCAGCCAGCGGATGTAGTCGCGGTAGGCACCGGCAGCGGGCTGTGGCGGCTCGCCAGCGTAGGCCTGCAGCACCTCGCCGAGCAGGCGCGCGGTGCTCCAGCCGTCCAGCAGGATGTGGTGGTGGGTGAACAGGCAGTGGTAGTGCTCCGCGCCCAGGCGCACCAGGTGCAGGCGCAGCAACGGCGCCTGGTCGAGGACGAAGCCGCGTTGCAGTTCCGCCTGCGCCAGGGCTTCCAGCGCCGTCGAGGCATCCGCGCGGTCGCGCCAGTCGAGCTGTTCGAACGGCAGCTCCACGGCCGCGGAGATGGCCTGCAGCGGCCGGTCGTCCACGAACACGAAGGCCGCACGCAGGTTCGGGTGGGCCTCAAGTGCCCGCTGCCAGGCGTGCGCCAGGCTCTGCGGGTCGACGCCGTGCAGGTCCATGCGCAGCTGGTTGACGTAGGCCGTCTGGTCCGCCTCGTACAGGCTGTGGAACAGCATGCCCTGTTGCATCGGCGACAGCGGGTAGAGGTCTTCCACGCTCGCCAGCGTCGCCGGCAGCGCGTCCAGCTGTGCCTGGGTCAGCCCGGCCAGCGGAACGTCCGAGGGCGTGAGAGTGCATTGCCGTGGCTGCAGGCAATGCTCCACCAGCGCGGCCAGCTCGCGCTGGTAGTCCTCGGCCAGGCGCTGGAGGGTGGCTTCGGCGAACTGTTCGCGGCTGAAGCTCCAGTCCAGGCTGAACTCGCCGTCGTAGACCCGGCCATTGAGGCTCAGCCAGTTGTCCAGCGGTGCGTCGGCGTCCACCTCGGCACCGGCGCGCTCGGTGGCGGGCAGCAGCAGCGCGGCCTCGTCGAACTGGGCGTCGAACTGGCCCAGGTAGTTGAAGGTGACCCGCGCCTGGGGCAGCGCCGCCATGGCCGCGGCGCTCTCCGGGCCGCCCAGGTAGCGCAGCAGGCCGTGGCCCAGGCCCTTGCCGGGTACGGCGCGCAGTTGCTCCTTGATCGCCTTCAGCGACTCGCCGAGGTCTTCGGCGGGCGCCAGGCGCACCGGGAACAGGCTGGTGAACCAGCCTACGGTACGGCTCAGGTCGATGTCGTCGAACAGCGGCTCGCGGCCGTGGCCTTCCAGTTGGACCAGCACGCTCGAATCGCCGCTCCAGCGGCAGATCACCCGCGCCAGGGCGGTCAGCAGCAGGTCGTTGACCTGGGTGCGGTAGGTGGCCGGGGCCTGCTTCAGCAGCGCCTCGGTCAGCGGCCGCGGCAGGCGGCTCTGCACGTGGGCGGCGTGGCGCTGGCTCAGGCTGCCGGCGGGGTTGTCGCAAGGCAGGTCGGCCTCGACGCCGCCAAGGGTGTCCTGCCAGTACTGCCGTTCGGCCAGCAGCGCCGGACTGCGGGCATACTCGCCCAGGCGCTCGGCCCAGGCCTTGAATGCACTGGTCTTGGCCGGCAATTGCAGGGCCTGGCCGGCGAGACGCTGCTCGTAGGCTTGTTGCAGGTCTTCCAGCAGAATGCGCCAGGACACCCCGTCCACCACCAGGTGGTGGATGGCCAACAGCAGGCGCTGGCTGCCGTCGGCGACCTTCACCAGCAAGGCGCGCAGCAATGGGCCACGGGCCAGGTCGAGGCTGCGCTGCGCGTCATCGCACAGGGCCTCCACTTCCCCGCCGTTCTCGGCCTCGGCCTGCCACAGCAGAGCTTCGCCAGTGATCCCGGCGTGTTCGGCACGCCATTGGCCGTCGACCTCGGTGAAGCGCAGGCGCAGCGCGTCATGGTGTTCGACCAGTGCCTGCAAGGCCGCTTCCAGCGCCTCGGCATCCAGTGCCTGGCGCGGCTGTAGCAGCAAGGACTGGTTCCAGTGCTGGCGATTGGGGATGGCCTGCCCGAAGAACAGCCGCTGGAACGGCAGCAGCGGCGTCTCGCCGCGCACCGGTCCCTGGTCGACCTGGGCCGCGGCGCCCGTGCGGGCGACCCGGGCCAGCCCTTGCACCGTCTGGTGCTGGAACAGCTCCTTGGGTGTGAAATGGATGCCTGCCGCGCGAGCGCGGCTGACCGCCTGGATGGCGATGATGGAGTCGCCGCCCAGGGCGAAGAAGTTGTCGGTGGCGCCCACCTCGTCGAGCTTCAGCAACTCGGCCCAGATGGCGGCGATACGCCGCTCCATCTCGGTCGCCGGTGCAACCCGTTCCTGCTGCGGGTCCGGCTGCGGCTTGGGCAGGGCCTTGCGGTCCAGCTTGCCGTTGGGGCTCAGGGGCATGCTTTCCAGCGCCAGCCACTGGGCTGGGACCATATATTCCGGGAGGCTGGCGGCCAGGTACGCGGACAGGGTTTCACGCCAGTTCTCGCTTTCGCTGTCGAGCACCACGTAGCCAACCAGTTGCTTGCCGTCCACGGCCAGCACCGCTGCTTCACGTACCGAATCATGCTCCAGCAGCCGCGCCTCGATCTCACCCAGCTCGATACGCAGGCCGCGCAGTTTCACCTGGTGGTCGATGCGGCCGGCGTATTCGATCACGCCGTCGGCGCGGTAGCGGGCCAGGTCACCGGTGCGGTACATCCGCTCGCCGGCCACGAAGGGACTGGCGACGAAGCGTTCGGCGGTCAGCGCCGGGCGTTGGTGGTAGCCACGGGCCAGGCCTTCGCCGGCCAGGTACAGTTCGCCCAGCACGCCTGCCGGCACCGGCTCCAGGTTGTCGTCGAGGATGTGGCAGCCCAGGTTGGC
>NZ_QGSL01000106.1:952541-995096 GCF_003176655.1 Pseudomonas sp. RW407
CCTGTACCCCTGGGTCGCTGCGGGCTCACCACTCCCCCCAGCATCCCGGCCCCCTGGTCATGCGCCATTGCCGGCGCGGATTTCAGTACCCGTTCGGATCGGCCTTGTCAGCCACGGCGCCGCCCGACGAAGAAGGAAATGACGAAGAGCACCAGGAACAGCACGAAGAGAATCTTGGCGATACTGGTCGCGGCGCCGGCGATGCCACCGAAGCCGAGTACCCCGGCGATGATGGCGATGATCAGGAAAGTCAGAGCCCAGCTCAGCATGGAATGTCTCCTCTTTATGGCGAAAGGCGGTGCTGGCGCCTCAGAACACCCAACTCGCACGCGAGGTCTGGCGGACCAGCGTGGCGCTGGCGGCCTCTTCCGTGATGGCCATTCGTTCGTCCTGCAGCCTGGACGGCTGTCTGAGGAAAGCGCTGGACACAGGTTCCTGCACCGGCACGGCGGAAGGCTGCGGAGCGACCGGATACCAACGGTCCAGCAGTACGACCACGGCGACGGCCAGCAACAGCAGCCGTCCCAGCGAATCCCCCTTGGCTCCATCAGCGTTCATCGTCGTGCTCCTCCCGAAGGACTGGTGATCGGCCGGTGCGGGTGCACCGGGCCTCCCGCCGGATGTCTCGCATGCCCCGTGCCAGGTCGAGGGTCGGAGGTAATTCCTTGAAAAACAGATAGTTGTAGAAAACGAATGGCAACGGGCAGCGCGCATCCTGCACGACGGGCCCGTTCCGGCCATGCGTTTTGCACGGAAAACGGCAGTTCGCCGCCCCTCCCACCCGCTTTCCTTCGCTTAGGTCCGACATTCTTGAGAGAGGCGTCTAATTTTCATTGCAACTTGCAAGAAATTTCCTGGACTAAAAGACGCATACGCGAAAGGTATTTCCCACTACGAGGCATCCCGAATGGACCCCACTCCGGAGACGCTTGGCCGAATACTGCTGGTCGACGACGAACCCGCCATCCTGCGCACCTTCCGCTATTGCCTGGAGGACCAGGGCTACAGCGTGGCCACCGCGGCCAGCGCCGCCCAGGCCGAAGCCCTGCTGCAACGCCAGGTCTTCGACCTGTGCTTCCTCGACCTGCGCCTGGGCGAGGACAACGGCCTCGACCTGCTCGCCCAGATGCGCCTGCAGGCGCCCTGGATGCGGGTGGTGATAGTCACCGCGCATTCCGCCGTGGACACCGCGGTGGACGCCATGCAGGCCGGCGCCGCCGACTACCTGGTCAAGCCCTGCAGCCCCGAGCAATTGCGCCTGGCCGCGGCCAAGCAATTGGAGGTGCGCCAGCTCACCGCGCGCCTGGAAGCCCTCGAAGGCGCCCAGGCCAGCCAGGCCGAGCAACTGGAATCCCACAGCCCGGCGATGACCGCGGTGCTGGAGACCGCGCGCCAGGTGGCCGCCACCGACGCCAACATCCTCATCCTCGGCGAATCCGGCTCCGGCAAGGGCGAGCTGGCGCGCGCCATCCACGGCTGGAGCAAGCGCGCGAAGAAATCCTGCGTGACCATCAACTGCCCGTCGCTCAACGCCGAGCTGATGGAAAGCGAGCTGTTCGGCCACAACCGCGGGGCCTTCACCGGCGCCAGCGAGAGCACCCAGGGGCGGATCAGCCAGGCCGACGGCGGTACCCTGTTCCTCGACGAGATCGGCGACTTCCCCCTGCCCTTGCAGGCCAAGCTGCTGCGCTTCATCCAGGACAAGGAATACGAGCGCGTCGGCGACCCGGTGACGCGCCGCGCCGACGTGCGCATCCTCGCCGCCACCAACCGCGACCTGGCCGGCATGGTGGCCCAGGGGGCGTTCCGCGAGGACCTGCTCTACCGCCTCAACGTCATCGTCCTCAACCTGCCGCCACTGCGCGAACGCGCCGAGGACATCCAGGACCTGGCCGAGCGCTTCCTCGCCCGCTTCGTCAAGGACTACGGGCGCCCGGCCCGTGGCTTCAGCCCGGCCTCGGCCGAGCTGCTGCGGCAGTACCCCTGGCCGGGCAACGTGCGCGAGCTGCGCAACGTGATCGAGCGGGCCAGCATCATCTGCAACCAGGAACTGGTGGAGCCCGGACACCTGGGGCTCGGCGAGCAGGCCGGCGCCGCCGTGCCGCGGGTCGGCGAGGCGCTGAGCCTGGAGGCGCTGGAGAAGGCCCACATCGCTTCGGTGATGGCCAGCGCCCCGACCCTCGACCAGGCGGCGAAGATCCTCGGCATCGACGCCTCCACCCTGTACCGCAAGCGCAAGCAGTACAACCTGTGAAACGCGCGCCGACGCTGCGTTCGCGGATGTTCCTGAGCATGTCCGCGCTGATCACCCTGGCCCTGATCGGCCTGCTGCTGGGGGTGTTCAGCGTGATGCTGATGGGCCGCGAGCAGGAGCGGCTGATCTCGCACAACTTCGCCACCATCGCCAGCAGCCAGCAGTTGCGCCAGTCCCTGGACGACCAACTGGCCCAGTTGCTCAGCGACAGCCCCGATGCGCAGCGCCTGGTGGTGCTGCGTGGGCAGTTCGACCACTACCTCGCCGAAGGCCGGGCGAGGGCTGCCAACGACGTCGAACGCACCCTCTACGAGCGCATCGACCAGGCCAACCAGGAGTTCCAGGGCCAGGTCAGCTCCTCCGGCAGCAGCCGCTGGAGCCTGGTGGTGGAAAGCGACTTCAGCCGCTCCTTCACCGCCCTGCACCAGTACCTGCTGGCGCTGCACAGCCATGCCATCCAGACCATCAGCGACGCGGAGCGCAGCTCGCGCCTGCACGCCTGGCTGATCGCCAGCCTGCTGGGGCTGGTGGGGGTGGCCATCCTGGTCATCGGCTTCGTCACCGCCCACGGCATCGCCCGCCGTTTCGGCGCCCCCATCGAGGCCCTGGCGCAGGCTGCCGACCACATCGGCAAGGGTGACTTCGAGGTCAGCCTGCCGGTCTCGCGGGAGGCCGAGATGGCCTCGCTGAGCCGGCGTTTCGGCCTCATGGCCCAGGCCCTGGCCGAGTACAAGGCGACCAACATCGAGGCGGTACTGGCCGGGCAGAAGCGCCTGCAGGCGGTGCTCGACAGCATCGACGACGGCCTGGTGATCCTCGACCGGCGCAGCCGCATCGAGCACGCCAACCCGGTGGCCAGCCGCCAGCTGTTCTCCCAGAGCGACCCCCATGGCCAACTGCTCGGCGAACTGATCGACAACCAGGAGCTGCTGCAGGCCGCCGGCCTGGTGCTGCAGGGCGAGTCGATGGGCGATACGCCCCAGGACCTGCAGGTCGAGATCGGCGGCGAGAACCGCCTGCTGGCCTGGACCCTGGCCCCGGTCACCCACGACGACGGGCGCAACATGGGCGCGGTGCTGGTGCTGCGCGACGTCACCGACCTGCGCGCCTTCGAGCGGGTACGCAGCGAATTCGTCCTGCGCGCCTCCCACGAGCTGCGCACCCCGGTCACCGGCCTGCACATGGCCTTCGCCCTGCTGCGCGAACGCCTGGCGCTGCCCGAGGGCAGCCGCGAGCGCGAGCTGGCCGATACCGTCGACGAGGAAATGCAGCGCCTGGTGCGGCTGATCGACGACCTGCTGAACTTCTCCCGCTACCAGGACGGCCAGCAGAAGCTCGACCGCCGCCCCTGCTCGGTCGGCGAGCTGCTGGAGCAGGCGCGCCAGCGCTTTCTCGCCCGCGCCCAGGCCCATGACATCGGCCTGGGGATAGTGATGGAGGACCAGCTGCCGGTGCTGGATGTCGACCAACTGCGCCTGGAGCGGGCACTGGACAACCTGATCGGCAACGCCCTGCGCCATACCCCGCGGGGCGGCAGCGTGCAGTTGCTCGCCCAGCGCCAGGGCCAACGGGTGATGCTGGCGGTGGAGGACTCCGGCGAGGGCATCGCCTACAGCCAGCAGGCGCGCATCTTCGAGCCCTTCGTGCAGGTCGGCCGGCGCGCCGGCGGCGCCGGCCTCGGCCTGGCCCTGTGCAAGGAGATCGTGCAGCTGCACGGTGGGCGCATCGGCGTGCGCTCGCAGCCCGGCCAGGGCACGCGCATCTACATGCTGCTGCCGGTCTGAGCGGCCGGCGCGGCCATGGAGGTGGGCACCGCCAGCAGCAGCGCGGCGGTCTCCAGGTCCGGCTCGCCGTCGAAGCGCGCCGGCCGGTAGCGCATCTGGAAGGCGGCGATGACGTTGCGCGTCGCCTCGTCCAGCTGGCCGTCGAGCGGCACCGCGTAGCCATGCCGCGCCAGTTGCTGCTGGAACCAGCCGGGCGCCGGCAGTTGGCCGTTCAGCTCGGCCAGGCGGCGCGCCAGGTCGCCCGGCTGCGGCCAGGGGATCAGGCCGGCGTCGGCCAGGCGCTTCCAGGGGAAGGCCGGGCCCGGGTCGACCTTGCGCTGGGGGGCGATGTCGCTGTGCCCGAGGATGTGCTCGGCAGTGATGCCCTGGCGCTTGACGATGTCTTTCAGCAGCAGGATGAGCGCGTCTATCTGCCCCTGTGGATAAGGTACCCAGGTGCGGCCGTTGGGGCCGTCGACGTAGCCGGGGTTGACCAGTTCGATGCCGATCGAGGTGGAGTTCAGCCAGGTGCGGCCCTGCCACTCGCTCTGCCCGGCGTGCCAGGCGCGGCGGTTCTCGTCCACCAGTTGGTAGATGGTCGGCGGGTCGGCGCCGATCAGGTAGTGGGCGCTGACCTCGCCGCGGGTCAGCAGTTGCAGCGAGCGCGGCAGGTCCGCCGAGGTGTAGTGGATGATGATGTACTGGACACGGCTGTCCTGGTTGCGCGAGGGGTGCTCGCGGTCTATCTCCAGGCCGCCGCGGCCGGCGCAGGCGGCCAGCAGCAGGGTGGCGAACATCAGGCACAGGTGGCGCATGGTGGCTCCACGGTCATCCGACGATGTGCAGCACGCTGCGCAGGTTCTGCAGCAGCATGTTGACGCTGAGCATGATCAGCAGCATGCCGGCCAGGCGCTCCACGGCGGTGAGCCCGCGCGGGCCGAGGAAGCGCTGCAGGAACGAGGCCTGCAGCAGGATCAGCGCGGTGGCGGCCCAGGCCAGGATCACCGCCAGGTACAGCTCCCATAGCGGACCAGTGTAGGTGGTGCGCAGGGTGATCAGCATGGCCAGCGCCGAGGGGCCCGCCACCGCCGGGGTGGCCAGGGGCACCAGCAGCGGCTCGCTGTCGGGCATGTCGCCGAGCACGCCCTGGGGCGTGGGGAAGATCAGGCGCATGGCGACCACGAAGAGGATGATGCCGCCGGCGATGCCGGTGGCTTCCTTCGACAGCCCCAGGCCGGTGAGGATGTGCTCGCCCAGGGTGAGGAACAGCAGCAGCAGGCCGAGGGCGAACAGCAGCTCGCGCAGCGCCACCTTGAGCCGGCGTTCGGCCGGTACCGACTTGAGGGCGGCGAGGAACACCGCGATGTTGCCGAAGGGGTCGGTGATCAGGAAGATCAGGATGGCGACGCCGAGCATGTGGATAACTCCAGGGGCAGGAACCGGCGCCCGGGCGCCGGGTGAAAAGCCGTCCCTGTGGATCGTTCAGCCGGGGACGCTGCGGCCGCGGGCGCCTGTGCATAACTTCACGGCAGGCGCCCGTTCGCTGTGGACGAAGTCTTATCCACAGGCCGTCAGGACTTCTTGATCTTCTCCGGGCGCTTCCAGCCCTCGATCACCCGCTGCTTGGCGCGGCCGACCGCTAGGGTCTGCGCCGGGACCTCGGCGGTGATGGTGGAACCCGCGCCGGTCGTGGCGCCGGTGCCGATATCCACAGGCGCCACCAGGGAGTTGTTGGAGCCGATGAAGACGTCTTCGCCGATCACCGTGCGCCATTTGTTGGCGCCATCATAGTTGCAGGTGATGGTGCCAGCGCCGATGTTGGTGCGCGCACCGACCTCGCTGTCGCCCAGGTAGGTCAGGTGGCCGACCTTCACGCCTTCGTGCAGGTGGGCGTTCTTCAGCTCGACGAAGTTACCCACATGCACCTGGCTCTCCAGCACGCTGCCGGGGCGCAGGCGGGCGAACGGGCCGACGTCGCTGCCGGGGCCGACGTCGGCGCCTTCCAGGTGGCTGTTGGCCTTGATGATGGCGCCACGGCGCAGGACGCTGTTGCGGATGGTGCAGTTCGGGCCGATCTGCACGTCGTCCTCGATGTCCACGCGGCCTTCCAGCACCACGTTGACGTCGATGAGTACGTCGCGGCCGACGTTGACCTCGCCGCGCACGTCGAAGCGCGCCGGGTCCAGCAGGGTCACGCCCTGGGCCATCAGGCGGCGGGCGATGCGCAGCTGGTAGTAGCGCTCCAGCTCGGCCAGCTGCAGGCGGTCGTTGGCGCCCTGCACTTCCATGGCTGCCTGGGGTTGCGCGGTGGCCACGCGCAGGCCGTCGGCCACCGCCATGGCGATGACGTCGGTGAGGTAGTACTCGCCCTGGGCGTTGGCGTTGGACAGCCGGCCCAGCCAGCCCTCCAGGCGCTGGCGCGGTACGCAGAGGATGCCGGTGTTGCCCTCGCGGATGGCACGCTGCTCGAGGCTTGCGTCCTTCTGCTCGACGATGGCTTTCACTTCGCCGTCCTGGCCGCGGATGATCCGGCCGTAGCCGGTGGGGTCGTTCAGCTCCACGGTGAGCAGCGCCAACTGCTCGGCGCTGGCCTGCTGCAGCAGGCGCTCGAGGGTCGGCAGCTCGATCAGAGGCACGTCGCCGTAGAGGATCAGCACACGCTCGGCGCTCAGGTAGGGCGCGGCCTGGGCCACGGCGTGGCCGGTGCCCAGCTGTTGTTCCTGGACCACGAAATTCAGGTCATCGGCCTGCAGGCGTTCGCGCACCCGTTCGGCGCCATGGCCGATCACCACATGGATACGCTTGGGCGCCAGGCCCCGCGCGGTATCGATCACGTGGGCCAGCATGGGTTTTCCGGCGACCGGATGGAGGACTTTCGGCAGGGCCGAACGCATGCGCGTGCCCTGGCCGGCGGCGAGGATGACGATTTCGAGGGACATGAAGTTGGACCGTCCTGGTAACGCTGGATGTAGAAAAAGAAAAAGGGTAGCCAAGGCTACCCTTTTCCCCTAGGTCGCTAAAGCCTCGGCCCCGGATTCGTCGCCGATCCCGAGGGCCGCGGCCGTTGCGAGCCGGCTCAGCCGCCGAACTTCTTGCGAACCTGCTGGACCGTGCGCAGTTGCGCTGCGGCTTCGGCCAGGCGGGCTGCAGCGGAGCTGTAGTCGAACTCGGCACCTTTGGCGTGCAGAGCCTTCTCAGCTTCCTTCAGCGCGGTCTGAGCGGCCGCTTCGTCGAGGTCGCCCGCACGGATCACGGTGTCGGCCAGGACCTTCACCATGTTCGGCTGTACTTCGAGGAAGCCGCCGGAGATGTAGTACACCTCCTGCTCGCCACCCTGCTTGACCACGCGGATCGGACCCGGCTTGAGCTCGGTGATCAGCGGCGCATGGCCCGGGGCGATACCCAGATCGCCGAGGGAGCCGTGCGCGACGACCAGCTCGACCAGACCGGAGAAGATCTCCGCTTCGGCGCTGACGATGTCGCAGTGGACAGTAATAGCCATACCCTTGCCTCACGTAAGCGCCCGTTGCCGGGCGCACGGATTACAGCTTCTTCGCTTTCTCGATGGCTTCTTCGATGCCGCCGACCATGTAGAACGCCTGCTCCGGCAGGTGGTCGTAGTCGCCGTTGAGGATGCCTTTGAAGCCAGCGATGGTGTCCTTCAGGGAGACGTACTTGCCCGGGGAACCGGTGAAGACTTCCGCCACGAAGAACGGCTGGGACAGGAAGCGCTGGATCTTACGAGCACGGGCCACCAGCAGCTTGTCGGACTCGGACAGTTCGTCCATGCCGAGGATCGCGATGATGTCCTTCAGCTCCTTGTAGCGCTGCAGGATGTACTGCACGCCACGAGCGGTGTCGTAGTGATCCTGGCCGATGACCAGCGGGTCCAGCTGACGGGAGGTGGAGTCCAGCGGGTCCACGGCCGGGTAGATACCCAGCGAGGCGATGTCACGGGACAGTACCACGGTGGCGTCGAGGTGGGCGAAGGTGGTCGCCGGGCTCGGGTCGGTCAGGTCGTCCGCGGGAACGTAGACGGCCTGGATCGAGGTGATCGAGCCTTGCTTGGTGGAGGTGATGCGCTCTTGCAGCACGCCCATCTCTTCGGCCAGGGTCGGCTGGTAACCCACTGCGGACGGCATACGGCCCAGCAGTGCGGATACTTCGGTACCGGCGAGGGTGTAACGGTAGATGTTGTCGATGAACAGCAGTACGTCACGGCCTTCGTCACGGAACTTCTCGGCCATGGTCAGGCCGGTCAGCGCCACGCGCAGACGGTTGCCCGGCGGCTCGTTCATCTGGCCGTAGACCAGGGCTACCTTGTCGAGAACGTTGGAGTCCTTCATCTCGTGGTAGAAGTCGTTGCCCTCACGGGTACGCTCGCCCACACCGGCGAACACGGAGTAACCGCTGTGCTCGATGGCGATGTTGCGGATCAGCTCCATCATGTTCACGGTCTTGCCGACGCCGGCGCCACCGAACAGGCCTACCTTGCCGCCCTTGGCGAACGGGCAGACCAGGTCGATCACCTTGATGCCGGTTTCCAGCAGCTCGTTGCCGCCAGCCTGGTCAGCGTAGGAGGGAGCCTCGCGGTGGATACCCCAGCGCTCTTCCTCGCCGATGGGGCCGGCTTCGTCGATCGGGTTGCCCAGGACGTCCATGATGCGGCCCAGGGTGGCCTTGCCGACCGGGACGGAGATGGCTGCGCCGGTGCTTTCCACGTTCAGGCCACGCTTGAGGCCTTCGGTGGAACCCATCGCAATGGAACGGACCACGCCGTCGCCCAGCTGCTGCTGGACTTCCAGGGTGGTTTCGACGCCCTGAACCTTCAGGGCCTCGTAGATGCTCGGCACGGCATCGCGCGGGAATTCCACGTCGATCACGGCGCCGATGATTTGAACGATACGTCCGCTACTCATGTCTGGTTCCTCTGAATTTTGAACCTGTTCTTACACCGCGGCAGCGCCGCCGACGATTTCCGAGATTTCCTGGGTGATCGCCGCCTGACGCGCCTTGTTGTAGACCAGCTGCAGTTCGCTGATCAGGTCACCGGCGTTGTCGGTAGCGTTCTTCATTGCAATCATCCGGGCCGCCTGCTCACAGGCGTTGTTCTCAACCACCGCCTGGTACACCTGGGATTCCACGTAGCGCACCAGCAGGCCGTCGAGCAGGGCCTTGGCGTCGGGCTCGTAGAGGTAGTCCCAATGGTGTTTCAGGGCTTCGTTGTCCTCGGCCACCAGCGGAACCATCTGTTCCACGGTCGGCTTCTGGGTCATGGTGTTGACGAACTTGTTGGAAACCACGTACAGGCGATCGATACGCCCGTCCAGGTAGGCATCCAGCATGACCTTGACGCTGCCGATCAGATCGTTGATCGACGGCTCTTCGCCCAGGTGGCTGATGGCAGCGACCACGTTGCCGCCATAGCTCTTGAAGAAGGATGCGCCCTTGGCACCGATCACGCACAGGTCGATCTCCGCACCAACTTCACGCTGGACGGACATGTCCTTGACGAGCGCCTTGAACAGGTTGATGTTCAGGCCGCCGGCCAGGCCGCGATCGGAGCTCACCACGATGTAACCGACGCGCTTGACGGGGCGCTCGATCATGAACGGGTGACGGTACTCCGGGTTGGCGTTGGCCAGATGGCCGATCACCTGGCGAATGCGCTCCGCGTAGGGACGGCCGGCCGCCATGCGCATTTGTGCCTTGCGCATCTTGCTCACCGCCACCTTTTCCATGGCATTGGTGATTTTCTGCGTGCTTTTGATGCTCGCAATCTTGCTGCGAATCTCTTTTGCGCCTGCCATTTCACACCTATCGGGTTAGCAGGCGGGGGCCGTTACCGGCCCCCGCTGCGGCTTACCAGGTTTGGGTGGCCTTGAACTTCTCGATACCGGCCTTGATGCCCGCGTCGATTTCGTCGTTGAAGTCACCCTTCTCGTTGATCTTCGCCAGCAGAGCGGCGTGCTCACGCTGGAAGTAAGCGATCAACGCCTGTTCGAAGGCGCCCACTTTGGCGATCTCGACGTCCTGCAGGAAGCCACGCTCGGCGGCGTACAGGGACAGCGACATCTCGGCGATGGACATCGGCGCGTACTGCTTCTGCTTCATCAGCTCGGTAACGCGCTGACCATGCTCGAGCTGCTTGCGGGTGGCGTCGTCCAGGTCGGAAGCGAACTGGGCGAAGGCCGCGAGTTCGCGGTACTGCGCCAGTGCGGTACGGATGCCGCCGGAGAGCTTCTTGATGATCTTGGTCTGGGCCGCGCCGCCCACACGGGATACCGAGATACCGGCGTTGACGGCCGGACGGATACCCGAGTTGAACATCGAGGTTTCCAGGAAGATCTGACCGTCGGTGATGGAGATCACGTTGGTCGGAACGAACGCGGAAACGTCACCAGCCTGGGTTTCGATGATCGGCAGGGCGGTCAGGGAACCGGTCTTGCCAGTCACGGCGCCATTGGTGAACTTCTCGACGTATTCCTCGGAAACGCGGGAAGCGCGCTCCAGCAGGCGGCTGTGGAGATAGAACACGTCGCCCGGGTAGGCTTCACGGCCCGGCGGACGGCGCAGCAGCAGGGAGATCTGGCGGTAGGCAACGGCCTGCTTGGACAGGTCGTCGTACACGATCAGGGCGTCTTCACCGCGGTCGCGGAAGTATTCGCCCATGGTGCAGCCGGAGTACGGCGCCAGGTACTGCAGGGCAGCGGATTCGGAGGCGCTGGCAACGACCACGATGGTGTTGGCCAGGGCACCGTTCTCTTCCAGCTTGCGTACGACGTTGGCGATGGTCGATTGCTTCTGACCGATGGCTACGTAGACGCAGCGGATGCCGCTGTCCTTCTGGTTGATGATGGCGTCGACGGCCAGGGCGGTCTTGCCGATCTGACGGTCGCCGATGATCAGCTCGCGCTGGCCACGGCCTACCGGGATCATGGCATCGACCGACTTGTAGCCGCTCTGTACCGGCTGGTCTACCGACTTACGCCAGATCACGCCCGGTGCCACTTTCTCGACGGCGTCGGTCAGCTTGGCATCGATCGGGCCTTTGCCGTCGATCGGGTTGCCCAGGGCGTCGACCACGCGGCCCAGCAGTTCCGGACCAACCGGAACTTCCAGGATGCGGCCGGTGCACTTGGCATTCATGCCTTCTTTGAGGTCCTGGTATTCACCCAGTACCACTGCGCCGACGGAGTCTTGCTCCAGGTTCAGCGCCATACCGTAGACGCCGCCCGGGAATTCGATCATCTCGCCGTACATGACGTCGGCCAGACCGAAGATGCGCACGATGCCATCGGAAACAGAAACGATGGTGCCTTCGTTGCGCGCTTGCGAGGCTACATCGAGTTTCTCGATGCGCCCCTTGATGATTTCACTAATTTCGGAAGGATTGAGTTGCTGCATGCCGCTGCCCCTTCAAACTCAAGATTTCAACGCTTCAGCCAGTTTCGCGATCTTGCCGCGCACCGAGCCATCGATTACCAAGTCACCGGCGCGGATCACCACGCCGCCGATCAGGCTCGCGTCTTCCGACGCATGGAGTCGCACTTCGCGACTGAGCCGGGCGCTGAGAGCCTTGGCGAGTTTGTCCTGCTGTTGTTGGTCCAGGGCGAAGGCGCTCACGACTTCGACCTCGACCAGCTTTTCCTGCTCGGCCTTCAGCTGCTCGTACATCTCAGCGATGGTCGGCAGCAGGTCGAGCCGCTTGTTTTCAGCCACAGTCCGGACGAAGTTCTGGGCCGGAGCATTGAGCTTGTCGCCACAAACGTCGATCAGGGCTTCAGCTTTCGCCGCTGCGGTCAGCTGAGGCTCTTTGAGCAGCTGGCGCACGGTGTCGTCCAGCGACACTGCAGCCAGCACACCCAGAGCAGCAGACCAATCGGCCAATTGCTGATGAGCCTGGGCGTACTCGAAAGCCGCCTTCGCGTAAGGACGAGCCAACGTGGTCAGTTCTGCCATATCGCCCTCGCTTAGATCTCGGCGGCCAGTTGATCAACCAGCTGCTTTTGCGCGTTGGCATCGATCGAAGCACCCAGGATCTTCTCGGCGCCGGACACGGCCAGGGCACCCACTTGGGCACGCAAGGCGTCCTTGACGCTGTTCAGTTCCTGTTCGATTTGAGCCTTGGCCTGGGCGATCATGCGATCGCCTTCGGCACGGGCCTGGTCACGGGCTTCATCAACGATCTGATTGGCGCTTTTCTTCGCCTGCTCGATGATTTCGGCCGCCTGAGCCTTGGCCTCGCGCAGTTGCTGGCCCGCTTTCTCGTGGGCCAGTTCCAGGTCACGAGCCGCACGGTTGGCTGCGTCCAGGCCGTCGGCGATCTTCTTCTGACGCTCGTGCAGAGCCGCGATGACCGGCGGCCATACGAACTTCATGCAGAAGATGACGAAGATGGCGAACGCAATGGCCTGGCCGATCAGAGTTGCATTAATGTTCACGCCAACACCTCGCTCGTTCGTTGTCAGTCACGGATTTCCGGAAAGCCGGAAATTAGTGGGCTACCTGAGCAATGAACGGGTTAGCGAAGGTGAAGAACAGTGCGATACCAACACCGATCATGGTCACGGCGTCGAGCAGACCGGCGACGATGAACATTTTCACCTGCAGCATCGGAACCATTTCCGGCTGGCGGGCAGCGCCTTCCAGGAATTTACCGCCCAGCAGGCCGAAACCGATTGCGGTACCCAGGGCACCAAGACCGATCAGCAGAGCAACGGCGATAGCAGTGAGTCCAACTACAGTTTCCATTTTTCCTCCCGACTTTCTGTCGTGTTGGTTAAGTTTTGAAGCAAGTTAAGGTGGTGAAACTTCCTTTCCGCCCCGCCACGTGGCGGGGGACGGTCAGAATCTTTGGATCAGTGGCTGTCTTCGTGGGCCATCGACAGGTAGACGATGGTCAGCATCATGAAGATGAAGGCCTGCAGGGTGATGATCAGGATGTGGAACACCGCCCACGCCCAGTTCAGCACCACGCCCATGCCGCCCAGCCAGAGGATGCCGGAGCCGAACATGACGGCGATGAGGATGAAGATCAGCTCGCCGGCGTACATGTTGCCGAACAGACGCAGGGCCAGGGAAACCGGCTTGGCGATCAGGGTGACGAACTCCAGCAGGAAGTTCACCGGGATCAGGATGATCTGCACCACGATGTTGCTGCTGTGGAACGGGTGCAGGGTCAGCTCGCCGAGGAAGCCGCCGATGCCCTTGACCTTGATGCTGTAGAAGATGATCAGGGCGAACACCGCGATCGACATGCCGAAGGTGGCGTTCGGGTCGGTGGTGGCCACGGCGCGGAAGAACAGGTGCTCGTTGCCGGTGATCTTCGCGGCGGCCAGCGGCAGGAAGTCCACCGGCACCAGGTCGATCAGGTTCATCAGGAAGATCCAGACGAACACCGTCAGCGCCAGCGGCGCGATCAGCGGGTTACGCCCGTGGAAGGTGTCCTTCACGCTGCCGTCGACGAACTCCACCATCACTTCGACGAAGTTCTGCAGGCCACCCGGGATGCCGCTGGTGGCCTTCTTGGCCGCCATGCGGAAGATCAGGATGAACACCAGGCCGAGGAATACCGACCAGCCCAGGGTGTCGACGTGGAATGCCCAGAAGCCCATTTCCTTGGCTTGTTCGGCTGTGTGGGCGAACCCCCAGCCACCTTCCGGCAGACGACCGAAGGTCAGGTTCTGCAAGTGGTGCTGGATGTAACCCGAAGCGCTTTCTGCTGCCATGTTTGCCTCAATCGCTCTAAGGTCTTGTAAATGTGTGTCCCATCAGCAGGGGTGCGCACCAGCTGACCATCAAGGTCAACAGGTAGAGGCCGAACAGAGCCAGGGGCTCCAGCGGCTTCACGCCTGCGAACGCCAATGCGAAGAGCACTGCCGTCAAAATCAGCTTCCCGGCCTCGCCCGCATAGAAGGAGCGGACGATCATCTGAGCCGAGCGCGCCCCGCTGTAGCGGAACGCCTTGTATGCGAAATAAACGTTCGGCAGCCAGGCGATCAGCCCGCCGAGCAGACCAGAATAGCCGGCCACCACGCCCCGAGTGAAAAACAGGACGCCAGCCCCCAGAAGCACCACGGCCAGTTGGACGAGCAACAGGCGTAAAGCCGGTTGGCGATGGAAGGGCAGGCGGTTCGGCTTGCGGGGTTCCATCTGTCTCAAAGTCCTCTGGCGTCGGCTTCGCAAATCAACAACTTGGCATACTTTGTGCCGACAAAATTGCGCGCAGAGTATAGGGGGCCGGGCATACCCATTCAACAGCCGGGTAGTGATTTCCGACTATCGCTACACAGACGATGGTCTTAGCGAATGTGGGCGAGAACCCCTTGCAACTCGTCCAGCGAGTTGTAGCGGATCACCAGTTGCCCCTTGCCCTTCTGGCCATGGCGAATCTGCACCGGAGCGCCCAGGCGCTCGGCCAGGCGCTGTTCCAGGCGGCTGATGTCGGGGTCGGACTTGACCACCTTGGCAGGTTCGCTGGGGGCGTTGAGCCAGTGGCGTACCAGTGCCTCGGTCTGGCGCACGGTGAGGCCGCGTGCGACAACATGTCGCGCACCTTCCACCTGCCGCGCCTCGGGCAAGCCGAGCAGTGCGCGGGCATGGCCCATCTCCAGGTCGCCGTGGGAGAGCAGCGTCTTGATCTCCTCGGGCAGGGCGATCAGGCGCAGCAGGTTGGCCACGCTGACGCGGGACTTGCCGACGGCGTCGGCGACCTGCTGCTGGGTCAACTGGAACTCCTGCTGCAGGCGTTGCAGCGCGACGGCTTCCTCGAGGGGGTTGAGGTCCTCGCGCTGGATGTTCTCGATCAGCGCCATGGCGATGGCGGCTTCGTCCGGTACCTCGCGCACCAGTGCCGGGATGGTGTCCAGGCCGGCCTGCTGGCTGGCGCGCCAGCGGCGCTCGCCGGCGATGATCTCGTAGCGGCCCTTGTCGAGGGGGCGCACCACGATGGGCTGCATCACCCCCTGGGCCTTGATGGACAGCGCCAGCTCTTCCAGAGCCTGGGGGTCCATGTCGCGGCGCGGCTGGTACTTGCCGCGCTGGATCAGGTCCAGCGGCAGGTGCTGCAGTTCCTTGCTGTCCGCCTGGACGGCCTCTTCCTGCAGGGTGGCGGCGCTGGAGCCACTGAGCAGGGCGTCCAGCCCGCGTCCGAGACCTCGTTTCTTAACGGCCATGCGGGTTCCTTAGTTCGTCATGCGGTGGCGGCTTTGCGGGCGGCGCGCTGTCGGCGCGCGAGTTCGCCGGCCAGCGCCAGGTAGGCCATGGCCCCGCGCGATTGCTTGTCGTAGACCAGCGCCGGCATGCCGAAGCTGGGTGCCTCGGCCAGTCGCACGTTGCGCGGGATCACGGTGGTGTAGAGCTTGTCGCCGAAGTGTTCCTGCAGCTGCGCGCTGACGTCGTTGGTCAGGCTGATGCGCGGATCGTACATGGTCCGCAGCAGGCCCTCGATGCTCAGCGTCGGATTCAGACGCTCGGCGATGCGCTGGATGCTGTTCATCAGGTCGGTCAGGCCTTCCAGGGCGTAGTACTCGCACTGCATGGGGATGATCACCCCGTCGGCGGCGGAAAGGGCGTTGACCGTGAGCATCGACAGCGACGGCGGGCAGTCGATGAGGATGTAGTCGTAGTTCTCGCGCACCGGGGCCAGGGCCTGGCGCAGGCGGTGCTCCTTCATGTCCATCTCCAGCAGCACCACTTCCGCGGCGGTGAGGTCGCGGTTGGCCGGGAGGATCTGGTAGCCGCCGTGCTCGGAGAACTGCATGGCCTGGGCCAGGTCGGCCTCGCCGGTGAGCACGTCGTAGATGGAGTATTCCAGGGACAACTTATCCACACCGCTGCCGGTGGTGGCATTGCCCTGTGGATCGAGGTCGATCAGCAGCACGCGGCGCTTGGTGGCGACCAGCGAGGCGGCGAGGTTGATACAGGTGGTGGTCTTGCCGACACCGCCCTTCTGGTTGGCGATCGCGAATACCTTAGCCATGGTTTTCCCCCGTCCCCGTCATGCTCCGGCGCAGTATCAGCAGATGCCGCTGGCCTTGGCAACCCGGCACGCTGAGCGCGTGCTCGGCTTCGACCCGGAAATCTTCCGGGAGTGCCGCAAGCTCCTGCGCCGGGTGCACGCCCTTCATCGCCAGCCAGCGCGTACTGCCGTCGCCGAGGTGGCGGGTCCAGTTGCAGAAGTCTTCCAGGCTGCTGAAGGCCCGGGAGACGATGCCGTCGAATGCCTGGGCCGGCTGGTAGGCCTCGACCCGGCTGTGGATAACTTCCAGGTTGTGCAGTTTCAGCTCCAGCTTCACCTGGGTGAGGAAGCGGGTCTTCTTGCCGTTGCTGTCGAGCAGCGTCAGGCGCTTGTCCGGGAACAGGATGGCCAGCGGGATGCCGGGCATGCCGCCGCCGCTGCCGACGTCCAGCCAGCGCTCGCCGCCGGCGGCGAGGAAGTGCGGGACGACGCTCAGGCTGTCGAGCAGGTGGCGCGAGACCATCTCGTCGACGTCGCGCACCGCGGTGAGGTTGTACGCCTTGTTCCACTTCGCCAGCAGGGCGAGGTAGGCGAGCAGGCCCTGGCGGCCGGCTTCGTCGAGTTCGACGCCGAGCGCCGCGGCGCCACGCACGAGCTCGTCGGCGTGGGCTTGGGTGACCTGGGACATCAGGCGCTCTGCTCCAGTTGGCGGCCGGTGGCGCGTTTCTTCAGGTGGATCAGCAGCAGCGAGATGGCCGCGGGGGTGACGCCGGGGATGCGGCCGGCCTGGCCGAGGGTCTCCGGGCGGGCCTGGCCGAGCTTGTTCTGGATCTCCTTGGAGAGCCCGGAAATGCTCGTGTAGTCGATATCCACAGGCAGGCGGGTGTCCTCGCTGGCGCGCAGGCGGGCGATCTCTTCCTGCTGGCGGTCGATGTAGCCGGCGTACTTGGTGCGGATCTCCACCTGCTCGGCGACCTGCGCGTCCTCGGCGCCGGCGCCGGTCACCTCGGCCAGGCTGGCGTAGTCGATTTCCGGGCGGGCCAGCAGGTTGAGCAGGTTGTACTCGTGGGCCAGCGGGGTGCCGAAGCGCTCGGCGATGGCGTCGCCCTGCGGGGTGTTCGGCCGCACCCAGGTGCTCTTCAGGCGCTGCTCTTCACGCTCGATGCCTTCGCGCTTGGCCTCGAAGGCCGCCCAGCGGCGGTCGTCCACCAGGCCCAGCTCGCGGCCCTTCTCGGTCAGGCGCAGGTCGGCGTTGTCCTCGCGCAGGATCAGCCGGTACTCGGCGCGCGAGGTGAACATGCGGTAGGGCTCCTGGGTACCCAGGGTGATCAGGTCGTCGACCAGCACGCCGATGTACGCCTCGTCGCGGCGCGGGCACCAGGCCTCGCGGCCCTGGGCGCGCAGCGCGGCGTTGGCGCCGGCGAGCAGGCCCTGGGCGCCAGCCTCTTCGTAGCCGGTGGTGCCGTTGATCTGGCCGGCGAAGAACAGGCCGCCGATGACTTTCGTCTCCAGGCTGTACTTCAGGTCGCGCGGGTCGAAGTAGTCGTACTCGATGGCGTAGCCCGGGCGAACGATGTGGGCGTTCTCCATGCCGCGGATCGAGCGGACGATCTCCAGTTGCACGTCGAACGGCAGCGAGGTGGAGATGCCGTTGGGGTACAGCTCGTGGGTGGTCAGGCCTTCCGGCTCGAGGAACACCTGGTGGCTGTCCTTGTCGGCGAAGCGGTGGATCTTGTCCTCGATCGACGGGCAGTAGCGCGGGCCGATGCCCTCGATGACCCCGGAGTACATCGGCGAGCGGTCGAGGTTGCTGGCGATGATCTCGTGGGTGCGCGCGTTGGTGTGGGTGATCCAGCAGCTGACCTGGCGCGGGTGTTCTTCCTTCGAGCCGAGGAAGGACATCACCGGGATCGGGGTGTCGCCGGGCTGTTCGGTCATCACCGAGAAATCGACGCTGCGGCCGTCGATGCGCGGCGGCGTGCCGGTCTTCAGCCGGCCGACGCGCAGCGGCAGCTCGCGCAGGCGCTTGGCCAGGGCGATGGCCGGCGGGTCACCGGCGCGGCCGCCGGAGTAGTTCTGCAGGCCGATGTGGATAAGTCCGCCGAGGAAGGTGCCTGCAGTCAGTACCACCTGGTCGGCGTGGAATTTCAGCCCCATCTGGGTCACCACGCCGCGCACCTGGTCCTGCTCGACGATCAGGTCGTCGCAGGCCTGCTGGAATATCCACAGGTTCGGCTGGTTTTCCAGGATCTCGCGGACCGCCGCCTTGTACAGCACGCGGTCGGCCTGGGCACGGGTGGCGCGCACGGCAGGGCCCTTGCGGCTGTTGAGCACGCGGAACTGGATGCCGCCCTTGTCGGTGGCGCGGGCCATGGCCCCGCCCAGGGCATCGATTTCCTTGACCAGGTGGCTCTTGCCGATGCCGCCGATGGCCGGGTTGCAGCTCATCTGGCCCAGGGTTTCCACATTGTGGGTGAGCAGCAGGGTCTTCACGCCCATGCGTGCGGCCGCCAGCGCGGCCTCCGTGCCGGCATGGCCACCGCCGATCACTATCACGTCAAAACGGGAAGGGAAATCCACCACGCACCTCGTGCCTGTCGATCAGGGAAAGAAAAAGAGAGCCGCACAGTATAGGGGCTTAGCCCTGCCGATTGAAGGGACCTGTATGAAAAGTAGCCAATCGGCCTTTCGGGTGTCACACCGGGGAATGCTTCATTCACAAAAAAAGAGAGAGGAAATTTTTAAATCTTTTTAGAGCTAGTGATTATGTTTGGTGTGGACATTTTTTGTGGATAAGTGGGTCAAGCCCTTCTGCGACGATATTTACAGCCAAGGATAAGCCTGTGCCGAAGGTGTCGGGAAGCGGGGCATTTCCGGTTGAACACCTGTGTATGGAATGCATTGTTATACACAGGGCGGTTATCCCCGGGTTTGGCCACCGGGTTGTCTACGGACCTATACGGTAGTTTTCCACAGGGTTCAGGGTGGCGTGTGTATAGTCCCTTGCAGGCTAGATTTCGTGGGGACTGTGCGTCTTTTTAGCTTGGGCGCTGTCCACACCTGGTTGAAAAAAAGATGGGGAAAAGGGGGGCTTGCACACATCATCCACAGGGGATGCGTGATGTGGATAAGAGAAGGTTCGAGTTGAAGATCGACTCGTTGGTGGAGTCTTCCTCGGATGCCGATCATTCCCCGGAGTGGCCGCCGAGTTCCCGCTCGATCTGCTCGATCGTGGGCAGGCTGGTCCGAAGTGCTTCCGGCAGCGATTGCAGCAGCTTGTATTCGGCAATGCCCATGGGCTGCGACTTGTCGCCCAGGGCGTATTCGGCCACTACCTTGTTATGGCTCTTGCACAACAGCAGGCCGATGGTGGGGCTGTCGTGTTCGTTCTTCACCTGGCGATCCACAGCCGTCAGGTAGAAGCTCAGTTGCCCCAGGTGGTCCGGCTTGAACTTGCCCGCCTTCAGCTCTATCACCACGTAGCAGCGCAGTTTGAGGTGATAGAACAGCAGGTCGATGAAGAACTCCTCGCCGCCTACCTCCAGCGGCACCTGCCGGCCGACGAAGGCAAAGCCCGCGCCCAGTTCCAGCAGGAAGTTGGTGACGTGTCGCACCAGTGCCTGCTCGATCTCGCGCTCCTGCGCCTGTTCGCCAAGCCCCAGAAAATCGAAGCGGTACGGGTCTTTCAGCGACTCGGTGGCCAGGTCGGATTGCGCCTTGGGCAGGTGGGCCCCGAAGTTGGTCACGGCCTTGCCGGTTCGTTCCAGCAGACCGGCTTCGATCTGCATCACCAGCACGTTGCGCGACCAGTTGTGCTCGATTGCCTTGGCCGCATACCACTTACGGGTTTCGGGCCCGGGTAGCTTATCCATCAGCGCCAGGTGGTGGTACCAGGGCAATTGTGCAAGCACCTCTTGCACAAATGACTCATCCGGCCAGGCCTCGGCAAAGGCCCGCATATATTTGAGATTGCGCAGGGAAAAGCCCTTCATGTCCGGAAAGGCCGATCGCAGGTCCTGGGCCAGCCTGTCGATCACCTTGGCTCCCCATCCCTGCTTCGCCTGCCGTTGCAGGATATCGCGGCCGATCTGCCAATAGAGCTGCACCAGTTCGCGGTTGACCGCCAGCGTGGCGCGCTGTTGCGCAGCGTGGATGCGGCTCTTAACGTCGACCAGCCAGTCGGCATAGCCTTGCGGGGCGGTGGAAAGGGAGGTCGGCTTGTCGGTCATGGCGATGTCACTCCCTTCGGAGGGCGCTCATTCAGATATCCACAGCTTCGGCATCCGCATGATCGTCACATCGCGCCACGCTGCCGGCAGTGTGGCGACTATCTCGCACTGTTCCCTTCTTGCTTTCCTGGATGTAGCCAGAATTTTCTCAAAGGCCTCGCTTGCATGCGGTAGAGCCGCAGCAGGTCCGGCGCTACATCACTTCCCGATGCAGAAGCTGGAGAAGATCCGCCCCAGCAGGTCATCGGAGCTGAACGCCCCGGTGATCTCCCCCAGGGCCTGCTGGGCATGGCGCAGGTCCTCGGCCAGCAGTTCCCCGGCGCCGGCGAGCAGCAGCTGGGCGTGGCCGTGGTCGAGGTGCTGCCCGGCCTGGCGCAGCGCTTCCAGGTGGCGGCGGCGGGCGCTGAAGCTGCTTTCGGCGGTCTGTTCGAAGCCCATGCAGGCCTTCAGGTGTTCGCGCAGCAGGTCCAGGCCTTCGCCGGATCGCGCGGAGAGAGTCAGGGTGACGTGGCCGTCGGCGCTTTCCTCGATGCCCACCGGGCTTGTGGATAAGTCGGCCTTGTTGCGGATCAGCGTGACCCGCGCCGGGTCCGGGCGCTCGTCGAGGAATTCCGGCCAGAGAGCGAAGGGGTCGGCGGCTTCCGGCGCGGTGGAGTCGATCACCAGCAACACCCGGTCGGCTTCGCCGATGGCCTTGAGCGCGCGTTCCACGCCGATCTTTTCCACATGGTCCTCGGTGTCGCGCAGGCCGGCGGTGTCCACGACGTGCAGCGGCATGCCGTCGATGTGGATATGTTCGCGCAGCACGTCGCGGGTGGTGCCGGCGATATCGGTGACGATCGCCGCCTCGCGCCCGGCCAGGGCGTTGAGCAGGCTGGACTTGCCGGCATTGGGCCGGCCGGCGATCACCACCGTCATGCCGTCGCGCAGCAGCGCGCCCTGGCCGGCTTCGCGCAGGACTCCGGCGAGTTCCGCGCGGACCTTGTCGAGCTGCGACAGCACGTGGCCATCGGCGAGGAAGTCGATTTCCTCCTCGGGGAAGTCGATGGCCGCCTCGACGTAGATGCGCAGCTGGATCAGCTGTTCGGTGAGCTGGTGCACGCGCCGCGAGAACTCGCCCTGCAGCGAGCGCACGGCATTGCGCGCGGCCTGGGCCGAGCTGGCCTCGATGAGGTCGGCGATGGCCTCGGCCTGGGCCAGGTCGAGCTTGTCGTTGAGGAAGGCGCGCTCGCTGAACTCGCCGGGGCGGGCCTGGCGCGAGCCCAGTTCCAGGCAGCGCTGCAGGAGCATGTCGAGCACCACCGGGCCGCCATGGCCGTGCAGCTCCACCACGTCCTCGCCGGTGAAGGAGTTGGGGCCGCGGAAGAACAGCAGCAGGCCTTCGTCGATCACCTCGCCTTCGTCGTCGTAGAAGGGCCCGTAGTGGGCGAAGCGCGGCTGCGGCTCGCGGCCGCTGAGGCTGATGGCGATGGGCAGCGCCCGGGACCCGGAGACGCGGACGATGCCGACGCCGCCCCGGCCCTGGGCGGTGGCGACGGCGGCGATGGTTTCACGGGCTGCGTTCATGGCTTTCCTCCGGATAGCAGAACGCCCCACGAGGGGGCGTTCTGTAGGCTGGGCCGAGGGCGTGGCGTCAGGCGGTCTTGGCCTTGCTCGCGCCTTCGATCTGCCGGGTAATGTACCACTGCTGGGCGATGGACAGGCAGTTGTTGACCACCCAGTACAGCACCAGGCCGGCCGGGAACCACAGGAAGAAGAAGGTGAAGATGATCGGCATCAGCTTCATCACCTTGGCCTGCATGGGATCCGGCGGGGTCGGGTTGAGCATCTGCTGGACCAGCATGGTGGCGCCCATGACGATCGGTAGGATGAAGAACGGGTCCTTCACCGAGAGGTCGGTGATCCAACCCAGCCACGGGGCCTGGCGCATCTCGACGCTTTCCAGCAGTACCCAGTAGAGGGAGAGGAACACCGGCATCTGCACCAGGATCGGCAGGCAGCCGCCCAGCGGGTTGATCTTCTCCTTCTTGTACAGCTCCATCATCGCCTGGGACATCTTCTGGCGATCGTCACCGTGCTGTTCCTTGATCGCGGCCATCTTCGGCGAGACGGCACGCATGCGCGCCATCGACTTGTAGCTGGCGGCGGACAGCGGGAAGAAGGCCAGCTTGATGACGACGGTCAGCAGGATGATCGACCAGCCCCAGTTGCCGACCAGGCCGTGGATATGTTGCAGCAGCCAGAAGATCGGCTGGGCGATGAACCACAGCGGGCCGTAGTCGACGGTCAGCTCCAGGCCCGGGGACAGCTCACCCAGGTACTTCTGCAGCTTGGGACCGGCATACAGGGTCAGGCTGGTCTCGCCCTTGGCGCCGGCGGGCACGCTCAGGGTCGGGCCGGTGAAGCCGACGATGTAGTTGCCCTGGGGGTCCTTGCGGGTCATCACGTTGTGGGTGTCGCCCTTGGCGGGCACCCAGGCTGTGACGAAGTAGTGCTGCAGCCAGGCTACCCAGCCGCCCTGCAGGCTCTGCTTGAAGGGCTCCTTGTCCATGTCTTTCATGGACACCTTCACGTAGGGCTTCTCCGGGGTCCAGACCGCTGCGCCCAGATAGGTGGACACGCCGGTGGCGGTGGTGGACGACGGGTCGGCGCTGGCGTCGCGCTTGAGCTGGGCGAACAGCGAAGCGCTCCAGGGCTTGCCGCTCTGGTTGTCGACCAGGTAGGTGACGTCGATCTGGTAGGCGTTCGGGTTGATGCAGTCGAGCTTCTTCTGCGCCTTTTCCTTGTCGCTGCAGTCGGTCTTCAGGCCGCGGTGGAAGGTGAAGCGCTTGATGTAGCTGACGCCATCGCGGGCGAAGTTCAGGTCGACCACCAGTTGGTCCTGGCCGTCGGCCAGCTGGTACTGGGTCTTGGTACTGCTGTACAGCGGGCGGCCGGCGACGGCGGCGTCCGGACCGTCGGTGCCGGTCAGGCCGCTCTGCGCGAGGTAGGTGCGCTGGCCATGCTCGAACAGGGCGAAGGGCAGGTCCGGGCGATCCTGGCGCATCGGGTACTGGGTCAGGCCCAGTTGCACCACGTCACCGCCACGGGGGTCGATGGCCAGGTCGAGGACGTCGGTCTTCACCTGGATCAGCTGCCCGTTGGCGGCTGCTGGTTGCTGGGCGCTGGGCAGCCCGGTTTCGCCGCTCTGGGCGGTCGGTACGTCGGCGCTGGCAGTGCCGGTGGCAGGCACGGACGTATCCGGCAGGCCCTGGGACTGTTGGTTGAACGACGCGGTCTGGGCCGGCAGTTCGGGCTGACCGTAGTCCTTGTTCCACTGGAGAACCAGCGCATAGGACACGATAGCCAGGGCGACGATGAGGATCGAGCGTTTGATGTCCATGGTTACTCGGCCGTCGAGGATGGGCGATGCTTGGAAGTGGCGGGCGGCACGGGATCATAGCCACCGGGATGCCAGGGATGGCAGCGGCCCAGGCGACGCAGGGCCAGCCAGCCGCCGCGCAGGAAGCCATGGTGTTCGATGGCTTCGTACGCGTAGCAGGAGCAGCTGGGGTGAAAGCGACAGTGACTGGCCATCAAGGGGCTGATGGCGTAGCGGTAAAACTGGATGAGAAGCAGCGCCAGTCTACGCATGGGAACTGTCGGCGACCCCCGGAGGTTCGGTTGCGCTTTCCGGCCGGGGTCGGTTGCGCAGCAGGCGTTTGAAGAGCTTGCCGAATTGCTGGTGCAGTTCGGGGTTCTGCAATTCACCCAACCCCTTGCGCGCAATGACCACGATGTCCAGGCCGGCCAGGGCTTCCTGGTTGTGCCGGAACGATTCGCGGATCAGGCGTTTGAGGCGGTTGCGCTCGACGGCGAGCTTGACGTTCTTCTTGCCGATCACCAGGCCGAGGCGGGGGTGATCCAGAGCGTTTTCGCGCGCCAGCAGCAGGACATGCTTACCGGGAACCTTGGCGCTGGGGGAGTCGAAGACCGCTGTGAAATGCCGGGCTGTCAGAAGACGCTTTTCCCGGTCGAATCCTCGACTCACCACCTGTGCCGGGCGAATCAGACGGTCAGACGCTTGCGGCCCTTGGCGCGACGACGCGACAGAACCTGACGGCCGTTCTTGGTGGCCATGCGAGCGCGGAAACCATGGACGCGAGCGCGCTTGAGAGTGCTGGGTTGGAAAGTACGTTTCATTGTTCGGTACCTGGATTGATGACCTGAGGTCGCAGGGACCCCGTTTAAAGAGACCGGCGATTCTAGTGAAAACCCCGAGTCAGGTCAATTTCCAACCAGCCGGAATCGCCCAGTGGAATTGCGCTGAAATAAAAGACAGGGAAAAAAGGTCTTTAAAGGATAGTGAAAGCGACTGTTATAGGGCGCCGCCAAATCTGTGGATAAGTCAATTCTGGCCACTGTTTGCGGGCCATGGCGGATTTCATGAAGGTGTCGAGAAGCGGTGACCCTCCTGTGCAGCTGCGGTGGATAATCTGGGGAAGAAAGACCTGTTTGTCCACAGCGATGGTTTTCAACAGCTTTCCACCCCCATCCATCCCTGGGTCGATGCAGGGGTTATCCACAACTTTCAGGGTGCGCCGGCCATCGCCATATGCCATCATTAACACCTTGATTTTGCTTGCCCACTTGTTGATTTCTCATGTGGATAAGTCCGTAGCGCACAGCTACAATTGCGCTTTCCTTTTCGTTCCATTCCTTTCCAAATCCTGGGGGATACCCGTGTCCGTGGAACTCTGGCAGCAGTGCGTGGAATTGCTCCGCGACGAGCTGCCATCCCAGCAATTCAACACCTGGATCCGGCCGCTGCAGGTCGAGGCCGAGGGCGAGGAGCTGCGTGTCTACGCACCGAACCGTTTCGTGTTGGACTGGGTCAACGAAAAATACATGGGGCGTCTGCTCGAATTGCTGGGTGAACGCGGCAATGGGCAGATTCCCGCCCTTTCGCTGCTCATCGGCAGCCGCCGCAGCCGAGCCCCGCGCCCTGCGCTGATGCCGCAGAGCCACGCAATGCCCGCGCCGACCATCACCCCGCCGCCGTCGCCGGCGCAGGTGCGCGCCGCCAAGGCCCAGGCCTACCAGGCCGAGGCGCCCGCCCAGGCCGAAGCGGCCAGCCGGGTGCAGCAGATGCAGCTCAACGTGCAGGAGCCGATGCCCGACATCGACGAGTCTAGCCCGAGCATCGACCCGCTCGCCGCCGCCGCGGCCATGCCCTCGGCGCCCGCGGTGCGCACCGAGCGCAACGTGCAGGTGGAAGGCGCGCTCAAGCACACCAGCTACCTGAACCGCACCTTCACCTTCGAGAACTTCGTCGAGGGCAAGTCCAACCAACTGGCCCGCGCCGCGGCCTGGCAGGTGGCGGACAACCTCAAGCACGGCTACAACCCGCTCTTCCTTTATGGGGGCGTGGGCCTGGGCAAGACGCACCTGATGCACGCCGTGGGCAACCACCTGCTGAAGAAGAACCCGAACGCCAAGGTCGTGTACCTGCATTCGGAGCGCTTCGTCGCAGACATGGTCAAGGCCCTGCAGCTGAACGCCATCAACGAGTTCAAGCGCTTCTACCGCTCGGTGGACGCCCTGCTGATCGACGACATCCAGTTCTTCGCCCGCAAGGAGCGTTCCCAGGAAGAGTTCTTCCACACCTTCAACGCCCTGCTCGAAGGTGGCCAGCAGGTGATCCTCACCAGCGACCGCTACCCGAAGGAGATCGAAGGCCTGGAAGAGCGGCTGAAATCGCGCTTCGGCTGGGGCCTGACGGTGGCGGTGGAGCCGCCGGAGCTGGAAACCCGCGTGGCCATTCTGATGAAGAAGGCCGAGCAGGCGAAGGTGGAGTTGCCGCACGACGCGGCTTTCTTCATCGCCCAGCGCATCCGTTCCAACGTGCGCGAGCTTGAGGGTGCCCTGAAAAGGGTGATCGCCCACTCCCACTTCATGGGCCGGCCGATCACCATCGAGCTAATCCGCGAGTCGCTGAAGGACCTGCTGGCCCTGCAGGACAAGCTGGTCAGCATCGACAACATCCAGCGCACCGTCGCCGAGTACTACAAGATCAAGATCGCCGACTTGCTGTCCAAGCGCCGTTCGCGCTCGGTGGCGCGTCCGCGCCAGGTGGCCATGGCCCTGTCCAAGGAACTGACCAACCACAGCCTGCCGGAAATCGGTGTGGCTTTCGGTGGTCGGGACCACACCACGGTGCTGCACGCCTGTCGTAAGATCGCTCAATTGAAGGAATCCGACGCGGACATCCGCGAGGACTACAAGAACCTGCTGCGTACGCTGACCACCTGAGGCCAAGCTGCAGCCCCACGAGGCAAGGGATTAGACCATGCATTTCACCATTCAACGCGAAGCTCTGTTGAAACCCCTGCAACTGGTCGCTGGTGTGGTCGAGCGCCGCCAGACGCTGCCGGTTCTTTCCAACGTGCTGCTGGTGGTCCAGGGCCAGCAGCTGTCGCTGACCGGTACCGACCTCGAGGTCGAACTGGTTGGCCGCGTCACCCTGGAAGAGCCGGCCGAACCGGGTGAGATCACCGTCCCGGCACGCAAGCTCATGGACATCTGCAAGAGCCTGCCCAGCGATGCGCTGATCGACATCCGTGTCGACGAGCAGAAGCTGCTGGTCAAGGCCGGCCGTAGCCGCTTCACCCTGTCTACCCTGCCGGCCAACGACTTCCCCACCGTCGAGGAAGGCCCGGGCTCGCTGACCTTCAGCCTGGTGCAGAGCAAGCTGCGCCGCCTGATCGACCGCACCAGCTTCGCCATGGCCCAGCAGGACGTGCGCTACTACCTCAACGGCATGCTGCTGGAAGTGTCCAACGGTACCCTGCGTGCCGTGGCCACCGACGGCCACCGCCTGGCCATGTGCTCCTTCAGCGGCGGCGTGCCGGAGGCCCAGGACCGCCACCAGGTCATCGTGCCGCGCAAGGGCATCCTGGAACTGGCGCGCCTGCTCACCGAACAGGACGGCCAGGTGGACATCGTTCTCGGCCAGCACCACATTCGCGCCACCACCGGCGAGTTCACCTTCACCTCCAAGCTGGTGGACGGCAAGTTCCCCGACTACGAGCGCGTGCTGCCCAAGGGCGGCGACAAGCTGGTGATCGGTGACCGCCAGCTGCTGCGCGAGGCCTTCAGCCGTACTGCGATCCTCTCCAACGAGAAGTACCGCGGCATTCGCCTGCAACTGACCTCCGGCCTGCTGAAGATCCAGGCGAACAACCCGGAGCAGGAGGAAGCGGAAGAAGAAGTGCAGGTCGACTACAACGGCAGCAGCCTGGAAATCGGCTTCAACGTCAGCTACCTGCTGGACGTACTGGGCGTGATGGGCACCGAGCAGGTTCGCATGATCCTCTCCGACGCCAACAGCAGCGCCCTGCTGCAGGAAGCCGACAACGACGACTCCGCCTACGTCGTCATGCCGATGCGTCTCTGACCTTCACTGAATGTCACTGACCCGCGTCTCGGTCACCGCGGTGCGCAACCTGCACCCGGTGACCTTCTCCCCCTCCCCTCGCATCAACATCCTCTACGGCGAAAACGGCAGCGGCAAGACCAGCGTGCTCGAAGCCGTCCACCTGCTCGGCCTCGCCCGCTCCTTCCGCAGCCAGCGCCTGCAACCGGTCATCCAGTACGAACAGGCCGCCTGCACCGTCTTCGGCCAGGTCCAGCTGGCCAATGGCATGACCAGCAACCTGGGGATTTCCCGGGAGCGCCAGGGCGAGTTCCAGATTCGCATTGACGGCCAGAATGCACGCAGCACCGCCCAGCTGGCGGAAACCTTGCCGTTGCAGCTGATCAACCCGGACAGCTTCCGTCTATTGGAGGGGGCTCCGAAGATTCGCCGGCAGTTCCTCGACTGGGGTGTGTTCCACGTGGAACAACGCTTCATGGTCGCCTGGCAGCGGCTGCAGAAGGCGCTGCGCCAGCGGAACTCGTGGCTCCGACATGGTAGACTGGACGGTGCTTCGCAGGCTGCCTGGGACCGCGAATTGTGCAGTGCCAGCGACGAAATCGATGGCTATCGGCGGTCCTATATCCAGACGCTCAAACCGGTCTTCGAACAGACGCTGGGCGAGCTGATCCAGTTGGACCAGCTCACCCTCAGTTATTACCGCGGCTGGGACAAGGATCGCGAGCTGGGCGAAGTATTGAATGGCAGCTTGTTGCGCGACCAGCAGATGGGGCACACCCAGGCTGGGCCGCAACGGGCCGATCTACGAATTCGCCTGGGCGGGCATAACGCGGCAGATATCCTGTCGCGGGGGCAGCAGAAACTCGTAGTCTGCGCCCTGCGTATTGCCCAGGGGCACCTGATCAATCAGGCCAAGCGAGGCCAGTGCGTCTACCTGGTGGACGACCTGCCCTCGGAACTCGACGAAAAGCACCGGCGTTCGTTGTGCCGGTTGCTTGAAGATTTGGGTTGCCAGGTATTCATCACCTGCGTCGACCCTGAACCATTGAAGGACAGCTGGCGAACGGACACGCCGGTTGCGATGTTCCACGTGGAACATGGGCATGTCTCTCAGACCACCCTCGGGAGTGAAGAATGAGCGAGAACAACACGTACGACTCTAACAGCATCAAGGTGCTGAAGGGGCTGGACGCGGTACGCAAGCGTCCGGGCATGTACATCGGCGACACGGACGATGGCACCGGCCTGCACCACATGGTGTTCGAGGTGCTGGACAACTCGATCGACGAAGCCCTGGCTGGCTACTGCAGCGAGATCAGCGTCACCATCCACACCGATGAATCGATCACCGTCCGCGACAACGGCCGTGGCATTCCTGTCGATATCCACAAGGAAGAAGGGGTTTCCGCAGCCGAGGTCATCATGACCGTGCTGCACGCCGGCGGTAAGTTCGACGACAACTCCTACAAGGTGTCCGGTGGCCTGCACGGCGTGGGTGTGTCCGTGGTGAACGCGCTCTCCGAGGAACTGCGCCTGACCATCCGCCGCGAAGGCAAGGTCTGGGAGCAGATCTACCGCCACGGCGTGCCACAGTTCCCCCTGCGCCCGGTGGGCGAGACCGATGGCTCGGGTACCGAGGTGCATTTCAAGGCCTCCGACGAGACCTTCACCAGCATCCACTTCAGTTGGGACATCCTGGCCAAGCGCATCCGTGAGCTGTCCTTCCTCAACTCCGGCGTGGGCATCCTGCTGCGCGACGAGCGCACCGGCAAGGAGGAGCTGTTCAAGTACGAAGGGGGCCTGCGCGCCTTCGTCGAGTACCTGAACACCAACAAGAACATCGTCAACCAGGTGTTCCACTTCAACACCCAGCGCGAGGAAGACGGCGTTGGCGTGGAAGTCGCCCTGCAGTGGAACGACAGCTTCAACGAGAACATCCTCTGCTTCACCAACAACATTCCGCAGCGTGACGGTGGCACTCACCTGGCGGGCTTCCGCTCCGCCCTCACCCGCCACCTGAACAACTACATCGAGCAGGAAGGCCTGGCGAAGAAGTACAAGATCGCCACCACCGGCGACGACGCCCGTGAAGGCCTGACCGCGATCATCTCGGTGAAGGTGCCGGATCCGAAGTTCAGCTCGCAGACCAAGGACAAGCTGGTGTCCTCCGAGGTGAAGACCGCGGTGGAACAGGAGATGGGCAAGTACTTCGCCGACTTCCTGCTGGAGAACCCCAACGAGGCCAAGGCCGTGGTCGGCAAGATGATCGACGCCGCCCGCGCCCGTGAGGCCGCGCGCAAGGCCCGCGAGATGACCCGCCGCAAGGGCGCGCTGGACATCGCCGGCCTGCCGGGCAAGCTCGCCGACTGCCAGGAGAAGGACCCCGCCCTCTCCGAACTCTACATCGTGGAGGGTGACTCCGCGGGCGGTTCTGCCAAGCAGGGCCGCAACCGCAAGACCCAGGCGATCCTGCCGCTCAAGGGCAAGATCCTCAACGTCGAGAAGGCTCGCTTCGACAAGATGCTCTCCTCTCAGGAGGTGGGCACCCTGATCACCGCGCTGGGCTGCGGCATCGGGCGCGAGGAGTACAACATCGACAAGCTGCGCTACCACAACATCATCATCATGACCGATGCTGACGTCGACGGTTCGCACATCCGCACCCTGCTGCTGACCTTCTTCTTCCGCCAGCTCCCCGAGCTGGTCGAGCGCGGCTACATCTACATCGCCCAGCCGCCGCTGTACAAGGTGAAGAAAGGCAAGCAGGAGCAGTACATCAAGGACGACGTGGCCATGGAGGAATACATGACCCAGTCGGCCCTCGAGGACGCCAGCGTGCACGTCAACGAAAGCGCCCCGGGCCTGTCCGGCGAGGCGCTGGAGAAGCTGGTCAACGAGTACCGCACCGTCATGCGTACCCTCTCCCGCCTGTCGCGCCTGTACCCGCAGGACCTGACCGAGCACTTCGTCTACCTGCCGCGCATCGACGTCGAGCAACTGGGCGACCAGGCCGCCATGCAGGCCTGGCTGGAACAGTACCAGGCGCGCCTGAAGACCTCCGAGAAGTCCGGCCTGACCTACACCGCCAGCCTGCGCGAGGATCGCGAGCGCCACCTGTGGCTGCCGGAGGTGGAGATGATCGCCCACGGCCTGTCCAACTACGTGACCTTCAACCGCGACTTCTTCGCCAGCAACGACTACCGCTCGGTCACCGAGCTGGGTGCCAAGCTGAACAGCCTGATGGAAGAAGGCGCCTACGTGCAGAAGGGCGAGCGCAAGAAGCCGGTCTCCAGCTTCAAGGACGCGCTCGAGTGGCTGATGGCCGAAGGCACCAAGCGCCACAGCATCCAGCGATACAAAGGCCTCGGCGAGATGAACCCGGACCAGCTGTGGGAAACCACCATGGACCCGAACGTCCGCCGCATGCTGAAGGTGACCATCGAGGATGCCATCGCCGCCGACCAGATCTTCAACACCCTGATGGGCGATGCCGTGGAGCCGCGCCGCGACTTCATCGAAAGCAACGCCCTGGCGGTGTCGAACCTGGACGTTTGATGGCTCGCGGTAGCAGAGCCATCTGGCTGGACCCGCCATGCGGGTGCTACCGCTAATATCCCGTAAAAAGCCCTGGCTTGGTGCCGGGGCTTTTTTTGATCGGGAATCCGTCGGCATGGGTGTGAAAGAACTCCATGACCAACCGGAGTTACTCGCGGAGGGGAACGATGGACGAGCAACATCATTCGTTTGAGCAACTGAAACAGGTAGATGAAGGCGGCATGGAGTATTGGTCGGCAAGAAGCCTGGCCAAGCTGCTCGACTACTCGGAGTATCGTCACTTCCTACCGGTACTGGCGCGTGCGAAAGAAGCCTGTAGCAACAGCGGACATGCTATCGAAGACCATTTCGAGGACGCGCTCGGAATGGTTGTCATTGGCTCGGGAGCCCAGCGTGAACTGCAGGATGTAAGGCTTTCACGCTACGCCTGCTATCTGGTCGTACAGAACGGTGATCCTTCCAAACCGGTGATTGCCGCTGGCCAAACTTACTTCGCCGTGCAGACACGCCGCCAGAAAATGGCCAACGATGCGGCCTTCCAGCAGCTCAAGGAGGACCAGAAACGGTTGCTTCTGCGCAACGAGCTACGCGAGCACAACAAGCAACTGGTGGAGGCAGCGCAGCAGGCTGGTGTGGTGACGGGGTTGGATTTCGCCATCTTCCAGAACCACGGCTATCAGGGCCTTTATGGTGGTTTGGACCAGAAAGCCATCCACCATCGCCGAGCTGGGAGGGACCATGCCCGAGGATCTCCCTACTCCCGAAACAGTATCAAGCAGATCAGGAAACTCCAAGGCAAGTCGTCGCTCGATGACTGAGGGCCTGGGTGAGCTGAAGCTTCCATTCAGCGTGAACTGACAACTCTCAGAACCCCCCACCCGGCCGCAACGGAAAGACCGCCTCGGGATAACCGGCATCCTCGGGAATGCACAGATGGCGGATGCCGCCGATGTCCTCCAGCCAGGGTTGCACGCTGCGCCGCGGGCGTTGGCGGGCCATGGCCAGGGCCTGGGCGAGGTTGTCGATGCCCAGCAGCAGGCGCAGGTTCTGCGCGGTGACGAAGACCAGGCTGTGGCGCCCCGCTTCGCCTTCCTCCAGGGCGCGTTGCGGGTTGATCCACAGCGAGTCCACCGCCTCGCCGCCATCGTGCAGGGCGGCCTGTCCGGCCGGGGCGGCGGCGATGAAGAAGCGGGTGTCGAAGCGCTTGTCGAGGAAGGCCGGGGTGACCCAGTGGGCGAAGGGTTCCAGCTGGTCGATGGCGAGGAGCAGGGCCTCCTCTTCCAGCAGTTCCAGGAAGCGCCTGGCGTCGCCCTGGATGTGACGCTGCCAGCGAGCCTTCAGCTCGGCGAGTGCTGTGCCATCGAGCAGTCCTTCGCAGCCTCGCCGGCGGGCCAGGAGAATGCCGCTTTCCTCGAAGAGTTCGCGCAGCCCCGCCACGCGGAAACGCAGTTCGTCGTCGTCCAGGCTATCGGCGCCCAGGCAGTACTGGCGGAGCCGGGCGTGGCCGTCGGCGTCTTCCAGCTTGCCGCCGGGGAACACCAGGGCGCCGCCGCAGAAGGCCGCCTGGGGATTGCGCTGCAGCATGAAGACTTCCAGAGCGCCGCCCTCCTTCGCTTCACGCAGGAGCAGGATGGAGGTGGCTGGACGCGGTTCGATCGGGGGCATGGCGAGCGCTCTTCCCTGGGGCCTGCCTTTGAGCTTATAGGCCGCCAGGGACGCGCGTGGAGGGCGTATCGGACAAAAACCAGGGGACGGGTGCCGTGACGCCCGATCGTGCGCCAGAAACGAAAACAGGGCCCATTGGGCCCTGTCCTCTACAGCCTGGCTATCCGGCTCAGGCCACGTCGGCCTTGGGCGCTGCCTGTGCCGGCAGCTCGCCCATCTCGCGCAGGGTCCGGGCCACCCATTCCTCGGCGCGCTGGTTGAGTTCGGCGATGGCGCGCGGGCCTTCGCCTTCGGCATGCATCAGCGGGCCGATCGCCACCTCGATGGTGCCCGGGTACTTGGCCCAGCCGTTCTTCGGCCAGCAGTGGCCTGCGTTGTGGGCGATGGGCAGCACCGGCAGGCCGGCATTCACCGCCAGGGCCGCGCCGCCGCGGGAGAACTTGCCCAGCTCGCCGGTGGGGATGCGCGTGCCCTCCGGGAAGATCAGCACCCAGGCACCCTGCTGCAGGCGCTCGTGGCCCTGCTTGGCGAGCTGCTTGAGGGCCAGCTTGGGCTGGCTGCGGTCGATGGCGATGGGCCTGAGCAGGGCCAGGGCCCAGCCGAAGAAGGGCACGAACAGCAGTTCGCGCTTGAGTACCTGGCTCAGCGGTTCGAAGTAGCCGGAGAGGAAGAAGGTCTCCCAGGTGCTCTGGTGCTTGGAGAGGATCACGCAGGGCTTCTGCGGGATGTTTTCCAGGCCGCTGAGGCGGTAGCGCACGCCAACCATGTGCCAGGCCAGCCAGACGGCGAAGCGGCACCAGCGCTGGACCACGAAGCGGTAGCGCGCGCGGAACGGCAGGAAGGGCGCGATCAGCAGGCTGAGGGTGCCCCAGAGGAAGGCGCTGGCCGACAGCAGCAGGTAGAAGAGAACGGTTCTGATGGCCTGCACTGTCGACATGGTCAGCGGGTCCTTAGGGCAAGAGGTGGGAGGCGACGGCGGCCAGGTCATCGAAGACCAGCGTGCCTTCGGGCAGCGCCTTGGCCAGGGTGCGTTCGCCCTTGCCGGTCTTCACCAGCACGGGCTGACAATCGACGGCCAGGGCGGCTTCCAGGTCACCCCGGGTGTCGCCGACGAACCAGACGCCCTTGAGCGAAACGTCGTAGTACGCGGCGATCTGCCTGAGCATACCCGGCTTCGGCTTGCGGCACTCGCAGCCTTCGTCGGGTCCATGGGGGCAATGGACGATCAGCCCCAGTTCGCCGCCCTGCTCCGCCACCAGCTCGCGCAGGCGCGCGTGCATGTTTTCCAGGGTGGCGAGGTCGTAGTAGCCGCGGGCGATGCCGGACTGGTTGGTGGCCACCGCGACCGTCCAGCCGGCCCGGCTCAGGCGGGCGATGGCAGTGATGGCGCCGGGAAGGGGAATCCACTCGTCGAGGGATTTGATGTACGCGTCGGAGTCCTGGTTGATGACACCGTCGCGGTCGAGGATCAGTAGTTTCATGTTCAGGCTACAGGCTGCAAGCCACAGGCTGCAGGCCGGGCTGCATCACCTGCAGCCTGGGGCCTGAAGCCTGTAGCCACTGGGCGTCAGCCCAGCAGGGAAATGTCGGCGACGCCGAGGAACAGGCCGCGCAGCTTCGCCAGCAGGGCGTAGCGGTTGGCTCGCACGGCGCTGTCGTCGGCGTTGACCAGGACTTCCTCGAAGAAGGCGTCGACCGGTGCGCGCAGGGCCGCCAGGCGGGCCAGGGCGGCGCGGTAGTCGCGAGCCTGGGCCAGCGGAGCCACTTCGCCTTCGGCGTTCGCCACGGCGCTGCCGAGCGCCTTCTCGGCGGCCTCGTTGAGCAGGCCGGCGTCGACGCTCGCCGGTACCTCGCCCTCGGCCTTGGCCAGGATGTTCGACACGCGCTTGTTGGCTGCGGCCAGGGCCTCGGCTTCGGGCAACTGACGGAAGGCCTGCACGGCCTGCACGCGCTGGTCGAAGTCCAGCGGCGCGGTCGGCGTCAGGGCGCGCACGGCCTGGTACACGGCGACGTCGACGCCTTCGTCCTCGTAGCGCGCGCGCAGGCGGTCGAAGATGAAGTCCTGGACCTGGGCGGCCAGGCCCTCGGCCTTGACCTTGTCGCCGTACTGGCCGACGGCGAAGGCGATGGCCTCGCCCAGGTCGAGGTCGAGCTGCTTCTCGATCAGGATGCGCAGCACGCCCAGGGCGGCACGGCGCAGGGCGTACGGGTCCTTGCTGCCGGTGGGCAGCATGCCGATGCCGAAGATGCCGACCAGGGTGTCGAGCTTGTCGGCCACTGCTACCGCGGCACCGGTCAGGGTGCTTGGCAGCTCGGCGCCGGCGCCGCGCGGCATGTACTGCTCGTTCAGCGCCAGGGCGACGTCCTTGGCCTCGTCGCCGGCGGTGGCGTAGTAGTAGCCGGCGATGCCCTGCATTTCCGGGAACTCGCCGACCATCTCGGTGGCCAGGTCGCACTTGGAGAGGATGCCGGCGCGCGCGGCGTTCTTCGCGTCACCGCCGATGCGTTCGGCGATGAAGGCGGCCAGGGCGGACACTCGCTCGGCCTTGTCGAACACGGTGCCGAGCTGGGCCTGGAACACCACGTTCTTCAGGCGCTCGTTGAAGGCCTCCAGCGGCTGCTTCTGGTCCTGCTTGAAGAAGAACTCGGCGTCGGTCAGGCGCGGGCGCACGACCTTCTCGTTGCCCGAGACGATGTGTTCGGGGGCCTTGCTCTGCACGTTGGCCACGGTGATGAAGCGCGGCAGCAGCTTGCCGTTGGCGTCCAGCAGGCAGAAGTACTTCTGGTTGTCCTGCATGGTGGTGATCAGCGCTTCCTGGGGCACGGCGAGGAAGCGTTCCTCGAAGGAGCAGACCAGCGGCACCGGCCATTCGACCAGGGCGGTCACTTCGTCCAGCAGGGCCGGCGGCACGATGGCGGTGCCCTGCTGTTCGGCGGCCAGTTCGGCGACGCGCTTGGCGATGATCTCGCGGCGCTCGGCGAAGTCGGCCAGCACGTGGGCGCTGCGCAGGTCTTCCAGGTAGTTGGCGGGGCTGGAGATCAGCACGTTGTCCGGGTTGTGGAAACGATGGCCACGGGATTCGCGGCCGGCCTTCCGGGTGAGGATTTCGCAGTCCACCACCTCGCTGCCGAAGAGCATCACCAGCCACTGGGTCGGGCGCACGAACTCTTCGCGGCGCGCGGCCCAGCGCATGCGCTTGGGAATCGGCAGCTCGTTCAGCGAGGCTTCGACGATGCCCGGCAGCAGGCCGGCGGCCGGCTGGCCGGCGATGGTCTGGCTGAACTTCAGCTTGGGCCCGCTCTTGTCGATCTGCTCCAGGTCCACGCCGCACTTCTTGGCGAAGCCGAGGGCGGCCTGGGTGGGGTTGCCGCTGGCGTCGAAGGCGGCCTGCACGGGCGGGCCGTCGAGGTTGACGGTACGGTCGGGCTGCTGCACGGCGAGTTGGTCGATCTGCACCGCCAGGCGGCGCGGCGCGGCGTAGCAGCGGGCGGCGGAGTAGCCCAGGCCGGCGGCCTTCAGGCCCTTCTCGATGCCGGCCAGGAAGGCTTCACCGAGGCTCTTCAGGGCTTTGGGCGGCAGCTCTTCGGTGCCCAGTTCGACGAGGAAATCCTTCGCGCTCATTATTCGGCCTCCTTCAGCTTGGCCAGTACTTCGTCACGCAATTCGGGTGTGGCCATGGGGAAGCCCAGGCGCGCGCGCGCCTGCAGGTAGCTCTGCGCCACGGCGCGGGCCAGGGTGCGCACGCGCAGGATGTAGCGCTGGCGCTCGGTCACCGAGATGGCCCGGCGCGCGTCCAGCAGGTTGAAGGTGTGCGAGGCCTTGAGCACCATCTCGTAGGTCGGCAGCGGCAGCTGCAGCTCGATCAGGCGGTTGGCTTCGCTTTCGTAGAAGTCGAACAGCTCGAACAGCTTCTCGACGTTGGCGTGCTCGAAGTTGTAGGTCGACTGCTCCACTTCGTTCTGGTGGAACACGTCGCCGTAGGTGACCTTGCCGAACGGGCCGTCGGCCCACACCAGGTCGTACACCGAGTCGACGCCCTGGATGTACATGGCCAGGCGCTCCAGGCCGTAGGTGATCTCGCCGGTGACCGGGTAGCACTCGATGCCGCCGACCTGCTGGAAGTAGGTGAACTGGGTCACCTCCATGCCGTTCAGCCAGATTTCCCAGCCCAGGCCCCAGGCGCCGAGGGTCGGCGATTCCCAGTTGTCCTCGACGAAGCGGATGTCGTGCACCAGCGGGTCGATGCCGATGGCCTGCAGCGAACCCAGGTAGAGCTCCTGGAAGTTCTCCGGGTTGGGCTTGAGCACCACCTGGAACTGGTAGTAGTGCTGCAGGCGGTTCGGGTTCTCGCCATAGCGGCCGTCGGTCGGCCGGCGGCTGGGCTGCACGTAGGCGGCGTTCCAGGTCTCCGGGCCGATAGCGCGCAGGAAGGTGGCGGTGTGGAAGGTGCCGGCGCCAACTTCCATGTCGTAGGGCTGCAGCACCACGCAGCCCTGGTCGGCCCAGTACTGTTGCAGGGCGAGGATCAGGTCCTGGAAGGTGCGCACGGCGGGCGTAGTCTGGCTCACGAATTTCACCTGTGCTGGGTATGCGACGAAAACCCCGCAGTATACCCGAAGCCGCGTGCCGCTTGGGGTGCACACGCATTTTCGGAGGGTTCCGCAAGCGGCGGAAAGCGTACGATGACTGTATCTACATACAGTGTTACGGTTATAGTGGGGTTTCCCCCGGCCCATCAGGACGACCGCCATGCCCCGCTGCTTCTGGTGCAACGACGACCCGCTGTACATCGCCTACCACGACACCGAGTGGGGCGTGCCGCAGAGGAACCCCCAGGCGCTGTTCGAGATGCTGGTGCTGGAGGGCGCCCAGGCCGGGCTGTCGTGGATCACCGTGTTGCGCAAGCGCGAGCGCTACCGCGAGGTGCTGTTCGGCTTCGACCCCCAGCGCCTGGCGCGCATGAGCGACGAGGAGATCGAGCAGCGCATGCAGGACCCGGGCATCATCCGCAACCTGGCCAAGCTCAGGGCTGCGCGGCAGAACGCCCAGGCCTGGCTGGCGCTGCCCGAGCCGGTGGAATTCCTCTGGTCGTTCGTCGGCGGCCGGCCGAAGGTCAACCGCTTCAGCGGCCGCGGCGACGTGCCGGCGGTGACGCCCGAAGCCGAAGCCATGAGCCGCGCGCTGAAGAAGGCCGGCTTCACCTTCGTCGGGCCGACCATCTGCTACGCCTTCATGCAGGCCACGGGGATGGTGATGGACCATACCCTCGATTGCGATCGTCACGCGGAGCTGTCCGATCGCGGATGGAGTTCGTAGCACCGTAGGGCGTATAACCGTTCGCGGTTATACGCCGTTTCACCTAGCTCATGCTCGGCTTCGCGGTTGAGCTCGGAGCACTCGGAAAGAGGCGCTCCGTGGCCAAACCCGGAGCTACCTTGGACCAAGGCCAAACGGCGGATAACGCCGTAGGCGTTATGCGCCCTACGGTGGATTCAGGCTGTTTCTATCGCCCCCATTGCCGCGCGCCTTTCGCCTTCGCCCATGCCCGCTGGTTAGAATGTGCGCATTCGGCTGAAGGAGCATTCCGTGGAGAAATTCAAAGGTGCCTTGGTGGTGGGCGGGCTGCGCCTGTTCGCCATGCTGCCCTGGCGGGCGGTGCAGGGGCTGGGGGCCGCCATTGGCTGGCTGATGTGGAAGTTGCCCAACCGCTCCCGCGAGGTGGCGCGCATCAACATCTCGCACTGCTTCCCCGAGCTGTCCGCCGCGGAGCTGGACAAGCTGGTGGGGCGCAGCCTGATGGACATCGGCAGGACCCTCACCGAGAGCGCCTGCGCCTGGATCTGGCCGCCGCAGAAGTCGCTGCAGTACATCCGCGAGGTGGAAGGCATGGAGGTGCTGGAAGAGGCCCTGGCCTCCGGCGACGGCCTGGTCGGCATCACCAGCCACCTGGGCAACTGGGAAGTGCTCAACCACTTCTACTGCTCCTACGCCAAGCCGATCATCTTCTACCGCCCGCCGAAGCTGAAGGCGGTGGACGAACTGCTGAAGAAGCAGCGCGTGCAGTTGGGCAACCGCGTGGCACCGTCCACCCCGGAAGGCATCATGAGCGTGATCAAGGAAGTGAAGCGCGGCGGCTGCGTCGGCATTCCCTGCGACCCGGAGCCGGACCTGGGCTCGGGGCTGTTCGTGCCCTACCTGGGCACCACCGCGCTGACCAGCAAGTTCGTGCCGTCCCTGCTGTCGCGCGGCAAGGCCCGCGGGGTGTTCTTCCACGCGGTGCGCCTGCCCGACGGCAGCGGCTACAAGGTGATCCTCGAGGCCGCGCCGGCGGACATGTACGACAAGAACATGGAAGTCTCGGTCGCCGCCCTGAGCCGCGAGCTGGCCCGCTACGTGCGCGACTACCCCAGCCAGTACATGTGGACCATGAAGCGCTTCAAGAAGCGCCCCGAAGGCGAAGCCAAGTGGTACTGAGCTGAGGGACGCCAGCATGTGGGGACTACCGACCACCGCCACCGCGCCCTTCTGTCCTTCCGAGGTCAGGGGCAGCGTCGTCGTTTCGCCCAGCGCGCCGCTGTGGAAGCGCATCCTGCAGTTCGCCGGGCCCGGCCTGCTGGTCTCCATCGGCTACATGGACCCGGGCAACTGGGCCACGGCCATCGAGGCCGGTTCCGGCTTCGGCTACCAGCTGCTCTACGTGGTGCTGCTGTCGAGCCTGGCCGGCATGGTCCTGCAGTGCCTGGCCATGCGCCTGGGCATCGCCACCGGGCAGGACCTGGCGCAGCTCTCGCGGCAGCGCTACAGCCCGGCCATGGCCAAGCTGCAGTGGCTGCTGGCGGAGTTGTCGATCATCGCCACGGACCTGGCCGAAGTGCTCGGCTGCGCCCTGGCCTTCCACCTGTTGCTGGGCGTGAACCTCACCGGCGGCATCCTCCTCACCGCCCTCGACACCCTGATCGTCCTCGGCCTCAAGGGCCAGCGTTTCCGCCACCTGGAGGCGATCATGCTGGGGTTGATCATCACCATCAGCGCCTGCTACGTGGTCGAGCTGGTGCTGATCAAGCCGTACTGGCCGGACGTCGCCGCCGGCTTCGTGCCCAGCCTGGACACCCTCGGCCAGCGCGAGCCGCTGTACCTGGCCATCGGCATCCTCGGCGCCACCGTGATGCCGCACAACCTCTACCTGCACTCCTCCATCGTGCAGACCCGCGCGGTGGCCGGCAGCCAGGGCAAGGCCTCGGCGATCCGCCTGGCGCGGCTGGACACCGTGGTCTCGCTGAGCCTGGCGCTGCTGATCAACGCCGCCATCCTGATCCTCGCCGCCGCCGCCTTCCACGAGACCGGGCATTCCGACGTTACCGAGATCCAGGACGCCTACCGCCTGCTCGAACCCCTGGTCGGCGCCGGCCTGGCCGCCATACTGTTCGGCGTGGCGCTGCTCGCCTCCGGGCAGAGTTCCACCTTCACCGGCACCATCGCCGGCCAGGTGATCATGGAAGGCTTCCTGCAGATGAAGATCCCCTGCTGGCAGCGTCGCCTGATCACCCGCGCCCTGGCGCTGATCCCGGCGCTGCTGGGGGTGATGCTGATGGGCGACAGGGCGGTGGGCAAGCTGCTGGTGTTCAGCCAGGTGGTGCTCAGCCTGCAGCTGCCCTTCGCGCTCTGGCCGCTGATCCGTTTCACCGGCGACCGCGCGCTGATGGGCGAGTTCGTCAATCGCTGGCCGACCCGCGCGCTGGCCTGGCTGCTCTTCGTCGTCATCAGCGGCGCCAACCTCTGGCTGCTGGGGCAACTGACCGCTTGACCGGCGGCGGCGGATCGGGCCGACTATGCCGCTGACATTCCGGACGGATGCCGAGCATGGCGAATCAGAGGCAGTACCCGCGTACCCCGATGAAGTGCAGGATCAAGATCGTCCACGCGAGCTTCGGCGAGGTCATCGGCCACACCCGTGACCTCTCCGACGGCGGTGTCTACGTGCGCCACGCGGCGCTGGCCGCGCTCCCTCCCGGCACCCGCGTGCAGGGCCAGGTGCAGGACCTGCCCATGGAAGCGCCGGTGCTGCAGATGGAAGTCATGCGCACCGACGCCGAGGGCGCCGGCCTGCGTTTCGTCGACTCCGACTGAGGTTCGCCGCGCCCAGGCTTGCCGCCGGCCCCGGCTGGGCCGTATATTCCGCCGCCAAGACGTTAATGATAATTCTTATCAATTGAGCGGATGGGCGGCCCATGTCGGCGGCAACTGGCGCGAAGGAATCCCTGCAGCAGCTCTACCTCGACCACCATGGCTGGCTGCACGGCTGGCTGCGGCGGCGCCTGGGCGACCGCGAGCGTGCCGCCGACATCGCCCATGACACCTTTCTGCGCCTGCTGGTCTCCGGCCGCTACCCGGCCCGCCAGGAAGGCCGCAGCTACCTGGTGCAGATCGCCCGCAACCTGGTGGTCGACCAGTGGCGCCGGCAGCGCATCGAACAGGCCTACCTGGACAGCATCGCCCAGCTGCCCGAGCCGGAAACCCCGTCGCTGGAAACCCGCGCCATCATCGTCGAAACCCTACTGCGTATCGACGCCATGCTCGAGCGCATGCCCGCCAAGGTGCGCGCGGCCTTCCTCATGTCGCAGTTCGAGGGGCTGAGCTACGCGCAGATCGCCGAGCGCCTGGGGGTGAGCCTCAGCTCGGTGCAGAAGTACATGATCCGCGCCATCCAGGCCTGCTACCAGGTGCTCTACGAAGCATGAAACGCCCAGCCGAAGCGCCGGTGGCCCCGGCCGTGGTCGAACGCGCCAGCGAGTGGCTGATGCTGCACTGGGGCGGCGAGCTGGACACCGACCAGCACGCGGCCTTCGCCGCCTGGCATGCCGCCGACCCCGAGCACCGCCGCGCCTGGCAGCGCCTGCAGCAGTTGCAGGGCACCCTGGCCAGCGTGCCCGCCGCCACCGCCCGCCAGGTGCTGGGCGAGCTGCCGGACCGCCGCCGCCGCGACCTGCTGAAGACGCTCGGCCTGCTGCTGGCCGCCGGCGGCAGCGCCTACCTGGCCGGCGACCTGCCCTGGCGCGAGACCTTCGCCGACCAGCGCACCGCCAAGGGCGAACGCCGCCACCTGCGCCTGGCCGATGGCAGCCAGCTGGACCTGAACAGCGACAGCGCCGTGGACATCCGCTTCGACGCCAGCCAGCGGCGCATCTGCCTGCTGGCCGGGGAAATCCTCTGCCAGGCCGTGCAGGAGGCGCGGCCGCTGGTGGTCGAGACCGCCGCCGGCGACATCCGCACCCGCGGCGCGCGCTTCGCCGTGCGCGAACTGGACGGCGGCAGCCGCGTCGACCTCTACCAGGGGCAGCTGGATATCCTGCCGCGGCATGCCGCCGCCGTGCGCCTGCAGGCCGGCCAGCGCCTGTGGTTCAACGCCGAGGGCATCGGTGCGCTGCAGGCCGCCGACGGCAATGCCAGCGCCTGGAGCGAAGGCCGGCTGATCGCCGAGCGCCAGCCGCTGGGGCAGTTCCTCACCGAACTGGGGCGCCACCGCTCCGGCCTGCTGCGCTGCGCCGAGGATGCCGCCGGGCTGCTGCTCACCGGCGTGTTCCCGCTGGCCGACACCGGCCGTGTGCTCGCCGCCCTGGAGCGCAGCCTGCCGGTGCGGGTGAGCTACCGCACCCGCTACTGGGTGACGGTGGAACGCCGCGCCTGACTCGCCGCCAACGGTTCATCGAAAAAA
>NZ_QGSL01000106.1:995106-1000135 GCF_003176655.1 Pseudomonas sp. RW407
GACAATACGCGGCCCGCGAGGCCGCCAGCTCCGCCATGCCGCGGGCCGCCACGGTTCCGCCGGCAGGGCGCAGGAGGCGTGCAATGAACCTTCGAAGAACGACCGCAGTACTCCTCGGCCAGGCGGCGCTGCCGCTGGCCTGCGCATACGCCGCCGAAGGGGCCAGCTACGGCGGGCCGGTGGGCGGTACCGACCTGGGGGCGGCGCTGCTGCCGGCCACTTCCGGGCTGTACGGCGGCCTGGTGCTCGGCTACGCCAGCGGCGACCGCTTCCATGGCGACGACGGCGGCCGCGACCCGGCGCTGGAGGGCAGCATGACGGCCCAGGTGGCCGCGCTGGGCCTGCTCTACGTCTACCCCGGTCAGTTCCTCGGCGGCACCCTGGCCTCCAGCCTGCAGGGCAGCGTCAACGGCGGGCGCATGGAGATCAACGGCGAGGCCGAGCACTACCAGGGCTTCGGCGACCTCTACGCGGACCTGCTGATGTGGAGCCGCTACCTGGGCGACGCCGCCCCGGGCCAGCGGCCCACCGGGGCGACGCTCAAGCTGGCGTACTCGATGGTGTTCCCCAGCGGCCGCTACAACACCTCGGACCTCTACACCTCCGGGCGCAACGTCTACTTCTTCGTGCCCAACGCCGCGCTCACCTACCTGGGCGGGCCGAACGCCCTGGGCGAGGGCCTGGAGCTGAGCCTGCACGCCTTCGTCAACGTCGCTTCCCGGAACCGGGCCACCGACTACAGCAGCGGCACCGTGGCCAACCTCAACTTCGCCGCCGGCCAGCGCATCGGCCGCTGGCAACTGGGCCTGGCCGGCTACCACGCGCGCCAGCTCGACGACGACCGCCAGCACGGCGCGCGCGTCGAGCCGGACGGCCGGCGCTACCGCGCCACCGCGCTGGGGCCGGTATTGGCCTACGACCTGCCGCGCGGCGCCGGCTCGCTGAAGTTCAAGGCGCTGGCGCCGGTGAGCACACGCAATTCGCTGGCGGCCAATACCGCCTATGTCGTCTGGTCGCGTTCGCTCTGAGGAGAGAGCCCATGGTCCGCAAGAATACCCCCCTGCTGCGCATCGGCATCGACGTCGGCGGCACCAACACCGACGCCGTGCTGATGTGCGGCCGCGAAGTGCTCTGCGCCTTGAAGCGCCCCACCACCGAGGCGGTCGGCGACGGCGTGGCGGCGGCGGTCGCCGAACTGCTGCGCGAGGCGGCGGTGGAGCCGGCGGCGGTGGCCGCGGTGATGCTGGGGACCACCCAACTGCTCAATGCCTTCCTCGAACGCCGGCAGCTGGCGCGGGTCGCGGTGGTGCGCCTGGCCCTGCCCCGTGGCGACGGCGTGCCGCCGCTGCTGGGCTGGCCGCCGGAGCTGTGCGAGGCCATCGACGGGCAGGCCCACCTGGCCGACGGCGGCGCGCTGTTCAACGGCCAGACCTACAGCGAGCTGGACGTTCGCCAGCTCGGGCGCATCGCCGCAATGATCCGCCAGCGCGGCGCCGAGGCGCTGGTGCTGTCCTCGACCTTCGCCCCGCTGCGCCCGGACATCGAGCAGGACGCGGCGGCGGTGCTGCGCAAGGCCCTGGGCGACGACCTGCACCTGACACTGTCCGCGGACGTCGGCGGCATCGGCCTGCTGGAGCGGGAGAACGCGGCCATCGTCAACGCCAGCCTGCAGCCGCTGGCGCGGCGGGTGGTCGGCGACCTGCTGCGGGCCTTCCGCCGCCTGCAACTGGATGCGCCGCTGTTCATCAGCCAGAACGACGGCACCCTGATCACCCCGCAAGCGGCCACGCGCTTCCCCATCCTCACCTGCGCCGCGGGGCCGACCAACAGCCTGCGCGGCGCGGCTTTCCTTACCGGCCTCGAGAACGCCCTGGTGCTGGACATCGGCGGCACCACCAGCGACATCGGCGCCCTGGTCGACGGCTTCCCGCGGCAGACTGCCGGCCCCCTGGAGCTGGGCGGGGTGCGCTGCAACCTGCGCATGCCCGACACCCTGTCCGTCGCCCTCGGCGGCGGCACCCGGGTGCACCTGACCGATGGCCGGCCGACGCTCGGCCCCGAATCCCTGGGCTTGCACCTGCCCCAGCGGGCCCTGGTGTTCGGTGGCGACACGCTGTGCGCGACCGATATCGCCGTGGCTGCCCACGGCCTGCAGGGCATCGGCGACCCGCGGCGCCTCGCCGGCCTCGCACCGGCCCTGGTGGAGCAGGCCATGGCCGCCATCCGCGGGACACTGGAGCAGGCCCTGGAACGCATGCGCACCAGCAGCGTGCCGCTGCCGGTGGTGCTGGTGGGCGGCGGCAGCATCCTCCTGCCGATGCAGCTGCAGGGCGCTCCCCAGGTGCTGCGCCCGGCCCGGGCGGACGTGGCCAACGCCATAGGCGCGGCCATCGCCCAGGTCAGCGGGCGCGTCGACCGCCTGTTCCAGATGCACCCGGGCAACCGCGAAAGCGTGCTGCGGCAGGCCCGCCAGGAGGCCATCGACGCCGCCGTGCAGGCCGGCGCCGAGCCCGCCAGCGTCGACGTGGTGGAACTGAACGAACTGCCCATGACCCACCTGCGCGCCGGCGCTACCCGCGTGCAGGTCCGCGCCGTCGGCGACCTGGCCCTGGCCGCCGCCCACTGAAACCCCGAAGAGGTCCAGACCATGCCTTGCTTCGATATCCTTTCCAGCCAGGACCTGGCGCGCGGCGCCGTGCTGCTGGGCACCGGCGGCGGGGGCGACCCCCATGTCGGCGAGCTGTTCCTGCGCCGCCAGCTGCAACGGGGCCTGCAGCCGCGCCTGCTGCCGCTGGCCGAACTCGCCGACGAGGCCTTCGTGGTCAGCGTCGCCGGGATAGGCGCGCCCACCGTGCTGGTCGAGCACCTGCTCAGCGAGACCGCGCTGAAACACCTGCTGCGCCAGGCCGAGGCGCTCTACGGGCGGCCCATAGACGCGCTGGTCTGCGCCGAGGTCGGTGGCGCCAACGCCATGCTGCCGCTGGCCGCCGCGGCCCTGAGCGGCCTGCCGCTGGTGGACGCCGACGGTATCGGTCGGGCCTTCCCGCACATCGACATGACCACCTTCGGCATCCACGGCTGCAGCGCCTCGCCGGCGCTGTTCAGCGACGAGCTGGGCAACCTGGCGCACCTGAGCGCCGCCGACAACCCGAGCCTGGAACGCATGGTCCGGGCCCTGGCCGGGAGCCTGGGCGGCAGCCTGTACGGCGTGCTCTACCCGCTGGACGGGGCCCGGGTGAAGCGCTTCGCGGTGCCGGGCAGCGTGACCCAGGCCCTGCGCATCGGCCGCCATATCCGTGAGGCGCGCGCCGGCAGCGCCGACCCGGTGGCCGAGCTGGTGCGCTTCCTCGACGGCCTGGAGCCGGGGCGCCGCGCCCGCGAGCTGTTCGACGGCAAGGTCGCCGACGTGCGCCACGAGACCCGCGACGGCTTCCACTGGGGCCAGGCGCTGCTGGAACCGGCCAGCGGCAGCGGCGAACCGGTGGCCATCGACATCCAGAACGAGTTCCTCCGCGCCCGTCAGGGCGAGCGTGTGCTGGCGGTGGTGCCCGACCTGCTGTGCCTGCTGGACAGCGAGAGCGCCGAGCCGCTGACCGCCGAGAACCTGCGCTACGGCATGCGCGTGCGCCTGCTGGCCTACGCCGCGCCGCCGTGCCTGCTCAGCGAGGCGGCGCTGGCGGTGGTGGGCCCGGAACGCTTCGGCCTGGAGGCGCCGTGGCGCTCCTTCCTGGCCGACACGCAGGGGAGGGCGCAAGCATGAACGAGCTATCCCCCGCGCGGCCCGACGGCGACCACGCCACCCGCGCCCTGCCGCCTGGCGAAGGCCTGGGCGCCTGGCGCATCGGGCTGATCCTGATGGGCGCGCTGATCGCCCTGCCGTGCTTCGTCACCGGCGCCGAACTGGCCCACGCCCTGGGCCGCCAGCAGGCGCTGCTGGCCTGCCTGGGCGGCGGCGCGGTGCTCCTGCTGCTGGCGCTGCCCGCGGCCTATGCCGGGGCGCGCTCGCGGTTGAGCACCTACATGCTGATCCTCGATGCCTTTGGTTCCGTTGGTGGGCGTTGCGTCAACCTGGTGCTGTCGCTGGCGCTGCTGGGCTGGTTCGGGGTGGTCGCCGGCCTGTTCGGCCAGGCCATGGCGGCGGTCGCGCCGGCCTTCCTGGCAGGCGTGCCGGCGCTGGGCTGGAGCCTGGCCGGCTGCCTGCTGATGCTGGTCACCAACCTGGTCGGCTTCCGCGCCCTGGACGGGCTGTCGCAGCTGGCCACGCCGCTGAAGCTGGGCTTGCTGCTGTGGGCCTGCTGGGTGGCGCTGGAGGGCCACGGCGTGCCGCCCGCGGGTGGCGGCGCCGGGGACTATTCGGTGCTGCAGGGCATGTCGCTGGTGGTGGGCGGCGTGGTCATCGGCTGCATCCTGCTGCCGGACATCTGCCGCCACGCGCTATCGCCCGGCCGCGCGCTGCTGGCCGTGTTCTGCGCCTTCGGCCTGGGCTTCCCGCTGGTGCTGGCGCTGGCCGGGCTGCCCAGCCTGGCCACCGGGGAACGGCAACTGGTGGCGATCATGCTCGCCCTCGGCCTGGGCCTGCCGGCGATGCTGATCATCCTGCTCTCGGCCTGGTCGACCAACGCCTACAACCTCTACGCGGCGACCCTGGTGTGCGCCAGCGTGGCGCCCCATGTGCAGCGCCGGCGCCTGGCGCTGTTCACCGGGGTACTCGGCGCGGTGCTGGGGCTGGCCGGCCTGGGCGACGCCCTGCAGCATTACCTGGCGCTGCTGGCCGTAGCCTTGCCGCCGGTGGGCGGGGTCTACCTGTGCAACTACTACCTGAACCTGCGGGGCACCGTGCGCAAGCCGCGCCGCTGGCGGCTGGAAGCCTTCGGCGCCTGGGCCTGCGGGGTGCTGGCGGCGACATTGCAGGCGTTCTGGCCGTTCACCCTGACCTGGGTGCCGGCGCTGGATTCGCTGCTGGTGGCGGCTGCCTGCTATCTGCTGCTGCGGGGCGTGGCTGCGCGCCGCGAGGGGCAGGAAGGGCGGG
>NZ_QGSL01000106.1:1000145-1024080 GCF_003176655.1 Pseudomonas sp. RW407
GCGCGGCCGGCCTCCAGCAGCACCAGGTGGTCGGCCAGGCGCGCCACTTCGTCCGGCGAGTGGCTGACGTAGAGGATGGGGATGTCCAGCTCGTCGTGCAGGCGTTCCAGGTAGGGCAGGATTTCCGCCTTGCGCTTGAGGTCCAGGGCCGCCAGCGGCTCGTCCATCAGCAATAGCCGCGGGCTGGTCAGCAGGGCGCGGGCCATGCCCACCCGCTGGCGCTCGCCGCCGGACAGATGGCGCGGCATGCGTTCGAGCAGGTGGCCGATGCCCAATAGCTCGCAGGCCTGGTCCATGGCCACGCGGTGCTCGCGCGCCGGCACGCGCTTCATGCCGTAGCGCAGGTTGCGCCGCACCGACAGGTGCTCGAACAGGTTGGCGTCCTGGAACACGTAGCCGATGGCGCGCTTGTGCGGCGCCAGGAACAGGCCGCTGGCGCTGTCCTGCCAGGTCTCGCCGTTGACCACCAGGCGCGCCTCGCGCGGCCTTTCCAGGCCGGCCACGCAGCGCAGCACTGTGGTCTTGCCCGAGCCGGAATGGCCGAACAGCGCGGTCACCCCGCGGCCCGGCAGGTGCAGGTCGACGTCCAGGGTGAAGCTGCGGTACTCGAGCAGGAAGCGTGCTTGGATGTCTGCCGGCATCTCAGTTCCAGGCCGAATGGCTGCGGCGCGTGGAGTACAGCGCCAGCAGCACGAAGAAGGAGAACACCACCATGCCGCCGGCCAGCCAGTGCGCCTGGGCGTACTCCATGGCCTCGACGTGGTCGAAGATCTGTACCGAGACCACGCGGGTCTGGCCGGGGATGTTGCCGCCGATCATCAGCACCACGCCGAACTCGCCCACGGTATGGGCGAAGCCGAGGATGGCGGCGGTGACGAAGCCCGGCCGCGCCAGCGGCAGGACCACGCTGAAGAAGCTGTCCAGGGGCCCGGCGCGCAGGGTCGCGGCGGCCTCCAGCGGGCGCGTGCCGATGGCCTCGAAGGCGTTCTGCAGCGGCTGCACCACGAAGGGCAGCGAGTAGATCACCGAGCCCACCACCAGCCCGGCGAAGCTGAACGGCAGGCGCTGCCAGCCCAGCGCGTCGGTGAGCTGGCCCACCGGGCCGTGGGGGCCCAGGGTAACCAGCAGGTAGAAGCCGATGACCGTCGGCGGCAGCACCAGTGGCAGGGCCACCAGCGCGCCCAGCGGGCCCTTGAGCCACGAGCGGGTGCGCGCCAGCCACCAGGCGATGGGGGTGCCCAGCAGCAACAGGATCAGGGTGCTGACGGTGGCCAGCTCGAGGGTGAGCCGGATCGCCGTGAAGTCCGCCGCGGTCAGATGCATCGTTTTCCCTGTTTACAGCTCGTAGCCGTAGGCCTTGATCACAGCGGCCGCCTTCGGCCCCTTCAGGTAGTCCACCAGGGCCTTGGCCGCGGCGTTGTCCTTGCCCTTCTCGAGGATCACCGCGTCCTGGCGGATCGGTTCGTAGAGGTCGGCCGGGACTATCCAGGCCGAACCGCCGGTCACCTTGCCATCCTTGTAGATCTGCGACAACGCCACGAAGCCCAGTTCGGCATTGCCGCTGGACACGAACTGGTAGGCCTGGCCGATGTTCTGGCCCTCGACGAGCTTGCCGGCCAGCTTGTCCTTCAGGCCGAGCTTGTCCAGCACCTGGGTGGCGGCCAGGCCGTAGGGCGCGGTCTTCGGGTTGGCGATGGACAGGTGCTGGAAGCCGCCCTGCTTCAGCACCGCGCCCTTGGCGTCGACGTAGCCGTCCTTCGCCGACCACAGCGCCAGCTTGCCGATGGCGTAGGTGAAGCGCGAGCCGGGCACGGTGGCCTTCTCCTGCTCCAGCTTGGCCGGGGTGGTGTCGTCGGCGGCGAGGAACACCTCGAAGGGCGCGCCGTTCTTGATCTGCGCGTAGAACTGCCCGGTGGCGCCGAAGGAGGCCACCAGCTTGTGCCCGGTGTCCTTCTCGAAGTCCTTGGCGATGGCCTGGATGGGCGCGGTGAAGTTGGCCGCGACGGCGACCTGCACCTCGTCGGCCAGCGCCGCGTGGGCGGCCAGGCAGGCGGCCAGGGCCAGGGAAAGACGGGTGAATGCGTGTTTCATCGATGTGCTCCAGTGGTGGGTTGTCGTTCTATGTCTGCTGGCAGGCGATGAGCCCCCGCATCGCTGTGTTCAAAACTATATAGCGAGGCGCGTAACCGGGCCTGTCGCCAGGCCGAAATACGGCCCGCCTATCCATTCCCTGCGGCTCCGCGACTAGGCGGGTTCGACCTCCCCCTGCTGGAGCACGCAGTGTGGCAGCAGGTCCGAGGGTATCTGTTCGCCATGGACGATACGGGCGGCCAGCACCCCATCCTCCAGCAGCGGCGCGATGACGGCGCCAGGGCGCAGCTGGCGGATGCGCGGAAGGTTCCGCGAGTCATTCACCGTCACCACGGTGAGCGCGGGGCTGGCGAGCGTCCGCAAGGCGCGCAGCACGGACAGGTTGTGCGCATCGTCATCGAGCATCGCCAGCACGGCCACCGCCCGCTCCGCGCCCGCCCGCCGCAGCACTTCCGCGTCCCCGGGGTCGCCCCGCAAGCTGTCCGGGCCTTCCGCCGACGCCCGCGCGGGCAGCAGGCGGACCGCCGCCTGGCCCCTTGCGGTCAGTTCCCGCCAGGCGTTGAGGGCCAGGGCGCCGTCGCCGATGACGATGTAATGTTCAGCGCGCGTCATTCGCCGCGCCCCAGAGGCCGTCGAACGGCAGGAAGTTCAGCCACTCCCCCGCCTCGAAGGTCCTTCCCGCCGGGATTTCGAGCAGGCCGTCGGCCAGCGTCGCGCTCAGCAGGGTGCCGGAGCTCTGCCCCGGCAGCAGGCGGGCGATACCGTCTTCGATACGCACGCGCAGGTATTCCTGGCGGGTGCCCGCCTTGGGCCAGTCGAAGCCCACCGGCAGCGGCTGGCGCCTGGGCTGGACCGCGGCCACGCCCATCCGGTGCAGCAGGTAGGGCCGCACCAGCAGCAGGAAGGTCACCAGGGACGAGCCGGGGTTCCCCGGCAGCCCGATGAAAGGCGTCGCCTCCAGCTTGCCGAAGGTGAAAGGCTTGCCCGGCTTGATGGCCAGCTTCCAGAGCATCACCTCGCCCTGCTCGCGCAGGAGCTTGCCGATGAAGTCCGCCTCGCCCACCGAGACGCCGCCGGAGCTGAGGATCAGGTCGCTCGCGCTGCCTGCGGCGAGGGCCGTGCGGATCGCCTGCGGGTCGTCCCCGACGCGGCCCAGCTCCACGACCTCGCAGCCCAGGCGCTGGAGCAGCGCGCGCAGCACCGGGCGGTTGCTGTCATGGATCTGCCCGGGCGCGAGCGCCTGGCCCGGGGGGACCAGCTCGTCGCCGGTGGAAAGCAGCGCGACCCTCGGCCGCCGCACCACCGGCACGCTCGCGTAGCCCTGGGAGGCCAGAACCCCCAGGGACACGGGGCCCAGTACCCGGCCGGCGTTCAGCAGCGGTTCGCCGGCGGCGATCTCGTCCGCCTGCGGCCGGACGTTGGCGCCGGCCCGCGGCTGGCCTTCGACCCGTACGTGCTGGTCGTCCAGGCGCGTGCAGTTCTCCTGGATCTGCACGCAGTCGGCCCCTGCCGGCAACGGCGCGCCGGTGTAGATGCGCGCGCAGGTGCCGGGCTCCAGCGGCGCCGGCGCCTGGCCGGCGAAGATCGTCTGGGAGACCCGCAGCGCCCGTCCGTCCAGGTCGGCAAGCCTGAAGGCATAGCCATCCATGGCGCTGTTGGCCCAGGGCGGCGAGTCGATCCGGGCGAACAGGTCGCGCCCCAGCACGCGCCCATCGGCCCGGGCCAGCTCCAGTTCCTCGATGTCGGCGATGGGCGAAGCCTCCGCCAGGTCCAGCAACCGGCCCAGGGCTTCGTCGACCGGCATCAACCCCTTGGCTTTCATGGGCGCGGCCCGCAGGCATTGCCGGGCTTGAGGTGGGCGACGAAGTTGCAGGGGCGGTGCCGCGAATCGAGCTGCTCGACGAGGATGCCTTCCCAGGCGGTGCGGCAGGCGCCGGTGGAGCCCGGCAGGCAGCACACCAGGGTGCCGTTGGCCAGGCCGGCCAGGGCGCGGCTCTGCACGGTGGAGGTGCCGATATCGAGGATCGACAAGGCGCGGAACAGTTCGCCGAAGCCTTCGACCTGCTTGTCCAGCAGGCAGGCGACCGCCTCCGGGGTGCTGTCGCGGCCGGTGAAGCCGGTGCCGCCGGTGATCAGCACCACCTGCACCGCTTCCTCGGCGATCCAGGCGGCGACCTGGGCCCGTATCCGGTAGAGGTCGTCCTTGAGCAGCACGCGCGCCACCAGGCGATGGCCGATCTCGACGCAGCGGCTCGCCAGCAACTCGCCGGAAGTATCGGTTTCGAAAGTTCGCGTATCGCTGACGGTCAATACCGCGATATTGAGTGGAATGAATTCCGTATTCGGCTTGACGTTCACGCCCGTCGCTCCAGTTGGAAGTTTCCGCGCCAAACTAGAGATGAACGACCAGGCCGTCCAATCGATATGGCAAACCCCATGATCGGGGGCCTCTATCGGCAAATGGAGCGCGGCCCTGAAGCCGTTTTAAACCCCCATGCAATGCGTCGTTTCCGTCATAGAGGCGTCTTATCGACGGATCGGAAGAAGCGATTGGACGCTATTTGGCCACGTGCGTAACCTGAAAAACAGGCAACAGAATCCAAGGGTGCCGTGATGGTGCTGATCGACGAAACTCGAACCGATATATCCGACATCAATGCGCCGCCCGACCCCGCGCAAGCCTACAGTTATGTTGAGTTGGGCGAGAACTGGATAATCGGCGAGGCCGTACTTGCCCGGGAAACCGCCCTGGCCATCAGTTACAACGGCATCAGTCAGGCCGTGATGATGGTATCGCCCGGCAATATGGAAGATTTCGTCAGGGGCTTCAGCCTGACCAATGAAATCGTCACTTCCCTGGATGAAATCCACGATATAAAAGTCAGCCGTTCCGGCGAGGCGTACCTGGCGCAGGTCGAACTGGCCAACCGCGCCTTCTGGGCGCTGAAGGGCCGCCGCCGGCAGTTGGCTGGCACCAGCGGTTGCGGCATCTGCGGCGTCGAGGCGCTGGACCAGGCGCTGCCGGCGCTGACCCCGCTGCGCTTCGCGCCGCTGCCGGAGGCGAGCCTGCTGGAAGGCCTGCGCGAGCGGATCGGCGTCGCCCAGACGGCCGCCCGCGGCAGCGGCGCCCTGCACGCCGCCCTGTACCTCGACGGGCAGGGCGAGGTACGCCTGTGCCGCGAGGACATCGGCCGGCACAACGCCCTGGACAAGCTGATAGGCGCCATGGCCCAGGCGCGCGTCGACCCCGCCGAGGGCTTCGTCGTCGTCACCAGCCGCTGCGGCCTGGAGCTCGTCCACAAGGCGGTGCGCGCCCGCATCGGCACCCTGGTCAGCCTCTCGGCGCCCACCGCGCTGACCGTGGAATGGGCGCGCCGCAACCAGCTCAACCTCATTCACGTCCCCCACCGCAGCCTGCCCAGGCTCTACAGCCCGGCGCCCTGACAGGCGCGCCCCGGAGTCTCGATGAACCAACCCCATGAGTCGGCGGCGACGCTGACCCACCTGGACAACCGTGGCCATGCCCGCATGGTCGATGTCACCGCCAAGCCCGACAGCCAGCGCGAAGCCGTGGCCGAAGCCTGGATCAGGATGAAACCCGAGACCCTCGAGCTGATCCTCGAGCAGGGCCACCCCAAGGGCGACGTCTTCGCCACCGCGCGGATCGCCGGGATCATGGCGGCCAAGCGCACCCACGAACTCATCCCGCTGTGCCACCCGCTGCTGCTCAGCGCGGTCGGCGTCGAGCTCAAGCCGGTGCGGCCGGACTCGGTGCGCATTGTCGCGACCTGCCGCCTGAAAGGCGCCACGGGAGTGGAGATGGAGGCCCTGACGGCGGCCAGCGTCGCGGCCCTGACGCTCTACGACATGTGCAAGGCCATCGACCGCGGCATGCAGATCGACTGGGTGCGCCTGCTGCGCAAGGCCGGCGGCCGCTCGGGCCTGTACCAGGTGGAGGATGCGCGATGATCCGGCTGCAGTACTTCGCCCGCTACCGGGAACTGCTCGGCAGCGAGGGCGAGGCCCTGCCCTGGCAAGGCGCCCTGGCCACGCTGGAGGACATCCGCGAACTCCTGGCGAACCGCGGCGGCGCCTGGGCCGAGGTATTCACCCAGGCCAATATGATGTGTGCGCGCAACCAGGAACTGTGCGCCCTGGACGAGCCGGTCGCCGACGGCGACGAGGTGGCGTTCTTCCCGACCGTGACGGGTGGCTGAATAGCCGGCCGAGTGGACGGGCAGCGCGCCGGCGCCGCCCGTCCCTGCGTCCTCAGGTCCCGGTTTCCTCCGCCCCCGCGGGCGGCGCCGGCGGTTCGGCCGCCTCGGGCTTGGCACCGCCCTTCTCCAGCGTCACCTTGCCGGCCTCCTTGTCGTAGCCCAGCGCGACGCTGTCCCCGGACACCACCTTGTCGCCGAGGATTTCCCGCGCCAGCCGCGTCTCCACTTCCTGGCGTATCTGCCGCTTCAGCTCGCGGGCGCCGAACTCGGGCTGGTAGCCCACCTCGACCAGGTGGTCGACCAGGGCATCGTCGACCGTCAGGGTGATGTCCTGCGCCGCCGCCGTGCGCACCACCCGCTGCAGCTGGATGCGGACGATGGCGCGGATGTCGTCGCGGGACAGCGCATGGAACACGATGATGTCGTCGACGCGGTTGAGGAACTCCGGACGGAAGTGCCCCTTGAGCACGCCCATCAGCTCGTCGCGCAGCGCCTTGTCGTCCATGCGCTCGGCCTCGGGGCGCTCGAGGTTGTCCATGATGATCGAGGCGCCGAGGTTGCTGGTGGCGATGATGATGGTGTTGCTGAAGTCCACCACCCGCCCCTTGCCGTCGGTGAGCCGGCCGTCGTCGAAGACCTGCAGCAGTACGTTGTTGACGTCGGGGTGGGCCTTCTCGATCTCGTCCAGCAGGATCACGCTGTACGGCCGCCGGCGCACGCGCTCGGTCAGCTGGCCACCCTCGTCGTAGCCGACGTACCCCGGCGGCGCGCCGATCAGCCGGGCCACGGCGTGGCGCTCCATGTACTCGGACATGTCGATGCGGATGATCGCCTGCTCGTCGCCGAACACGCTCTCCGCCAGCGCCTTGGCCAGCTCGGTCTTGCCCACCCCGGTCGGGCCGAGGAACAGGAAGGTGGCGATGGGACGGTGGGCCTGGCCCAGCCCCGCGCGCGACAGGCGCACGGCGTCGCTGACCGCCACCACCGCGTGCTCCTGGCCGATCAGGCGCTGGCGCAGCGTTTCTTCCATCTTCAGCAGCTTCTGGCGCTCTTCCTGGGTCAGCTCCGCCACCGGGATGCCGGTCAGCCGCGAGACCACCTCGGCGATGGACGACGTGGTCACCTCCAGTGTCTCGGAGCCGGTCTTGCGCTCCCAGGCCTCGGAGCGTTCATCCAGCTGCGCCTGCTTCTCGCCGATCAGTTCCTCGAAGCTCTTGGCCTCGTCGAAGCGCTTGCGCGAGGTCGCGTAGTCCTGCTCGCGCTTGAGCTGGGCGATCTCCGCCTCCAGCTCCTGGATGTCCGCCGGCCGCGAGGTGGCGCCGATGCGCACGCGGGCGGCGGCCTGGTCGATCAGGTCGATGGCCTTGTCCGGCAGGAAGCGGTTGGTGATGTAGCGGTCGGCGAGCTCCGCGGCGGCGACGAAGGCGTCGTCGGCGAAGGTCACCTGGTGGTGGGCCTCGAGCTTGTCGCGCAGGCCCCTGAGGATGACGATGGTCTGCTCCACCGTGGGCTCGGGGACGAACACCGGCTGGAAGCGGCGTTCCAGCGCGGCGTCCTTCTCGATGTACTTCTGGTACTCGTTGAGCGTGGTGGCGCCGATCAGGCTCAGCTCGCCGCGGGCCAGGGCCGGCTTGAGCACGTTGGCGATGTCGAGCCCGCCCTCCTCGCCGCCCTGCCCGGCGCCGACTATGGTGTGCAGCTCGTCGATGAACAGCACCAGCTCGTCATGCTTGGCCGTGACCTCGTCGATCAGCTGCTTGGCCCGCTCCTCGAACTCGCCACGGTACTTGGCGCCGGCGACCATCGAGTTCAGGTTCACCTCGACCAGGCGCTTGCCGCGCAGCACTTCCGGCACGTCGCCGTTGACGATGCGCTGGGCCAGCCCCTCGACGATGGCCGTCTTGCCGACGCCGGGCTCGCCGATCAGCACGGGGTTGTTCTTCTTGCGCCGGGCCAGCACCTCGATGGCGTTCTCGATCTCCTGGGCCCGCCCCAGCACCGGGTCCAGCTTGCCCTGGCGCGCCAGCTGGGTGAGGTCACGGCCGAACTTGTCCAGCGTCGGCGTGCCGCTGGGCGTATCCACCCGGCCGTCCTCGGCGCCCTTGCCGACTATCTTGACCACCTTCTGGCGCAGCGTCTCCGGGGTCACGCCGTATTTCTTCAGCAGCGTGCCGGCCAGGCTCTCGGGCACCGAGGCCAGGCCGATCAGCAGGTGCTCCGGGCCGACGTAGGAATGCCCCAGGTCCCGCGAGGCCTGGAAGGCCAGCTGGAAGGCCTTCTTCAGGCGCGGCGAGATGGTCATGCGGTCGACCGGCGCATCGGGCGAGGCGTTGCCGGTCTGCGCATGCTGGTCGATGTAGCCCTTGATGTCCTGCGGCGACAGCTTCAGCTCCTTGAGCAGGGCGGACACCACGTCGGTATCGGCCAGCACGTACAGCAGGTGCTCGGTATCCAGCTCGTTGCGCCGGAGCTCGTGGGCCTTTTCCGCGGCGCGCTGGAGTATCTCCAGGGTCTGGGCGCTGAAGGCGTCGGTGGCGTCGACCGACTCGCGGGGCACTTCGGCGGCCATGCCGAACCCCTCGCCCTCGTCGCCCGCGCCACCGCCGAAGCGGTCGAAGAAACGCGAAAGCCCGCCGCCCCCCAGCAGCGAGTCGAACGGATTCAGCATGCTCTGGTGCCGCATCAGCTGGCGGTAGTCGTGGTCGCAGATCGACATCGACTTGCGCTCGCCATTCTGTACGACGGTCACGCGGGCGACAGCGGGTCTCGCATTACAGATTTCACAGAGATTCGCCATGATGAACTCTCTCCACGGAACAAGTGGGCGCTTGTAATCGAGCGGCCGCATCTCCAGCAGCGAATAGCCATGAATGAGTTCAATAACGAACCCCAAGTCCTGGCATACGCTGTTTTTTCGAAACGAAAGAGACAGGAAAACTCGAAAAGCAGTAACGGCTATTACACCGTCCGTTCACCATAGTCCGGGAAGTGGGAGGGTGCCAGACGAAATCGACGGTAGCCAAACAACGAAAGATGATAAGCAGCCGCGCCATAGTGACGAAACGGCGAAGTAACGCGGAACTATCCGGAAAAGATGACGAACATAACTTTCACAGTGCCTGTCGATGAATGAAAAACTGCACTGCGACAGGCGAGAACCATTGCGGCGAAGTGACTCGCCGCAATGGTTCGGGAAAGTTACTGGAAAACCGCGCGAACACGGAAGTTATTCGGCGAGCGATTCCAGCAGGTCCGCGGAGGGCACGAAGAACAGGCTGCCGGTCACTGCGCGGCTGTAATCCAGCAGGCGGTCGTAGTTGCCCGCCGGGCGGCCGACGAACATGTTCTGCAGCATTTCCTCGATGGGCTCGGGCGAGCGGGCATAGCCGATGAAATAGGTGCCGAACTCCCCTGCCCCCGGCCGGCCGAACGGCATGTTGTCGCGCAGGATCTTCACTTCCTTGCCGTCCTTGACCAGGGTGGTGAGGGAGCTGTGCGAGCAGCTCGGCTTGACCGCCTCGTCCAGCTCGATGTCGGACAGCTTGGTGCGCCCGATGATGCGCTCCTGGGCCTCGACGGACAGCTGGTTCCAGCCGGCCATGTCATGCAGGTACTTCTGCACCAGGACGTAGCTGCCGCCGGCGAAGCCGGGGTCCTCGTCGCCGATCAGGGTGAAGTGGGCCGCCTCGCGGCCCGCCGGGTTCTCGGTGCCGTCGACGAAGCCGACCATGCTGCGCATGTCGAAATAGCGGAAGCCCTGGACTTCGTCGACCACCTCCACCGCCTTGCCCAGGCGCGTGACCATCTGCGTCGCCAGTTCGAAGCACAGGTCCATCTGGTCCGCGCGGATATGCAGCAGGATGTCGCCCGGCGTCGAGACGGCGACGCGCTCGCCGGAGCCTATTGCGCGGAAGCTGTGCAGCGCCGCCGGGCGGGGCGCGCCGAACAGCCTGTCCCAGGCGTCGGAACCAAAGCCCATGACGCAGGAAAGATTGCCCGCCGGCGCCCGCTTTCCAACCGAGCGCACCAGGGCGGCGATATCCCCGCACAAGGCGCGCACGGCAGCATGGTTTTCCTCGCCGGAAACCAGTGTCGCCACGAGAAAGATCGCACTACTGGTGATTGGACTATCGACGGCCTGGGGAATGGGGAGTTCTTCTGTCATTTTGCTTGGCAACTACCATCACGGTTGGGCGATCGAGACTACCAGATATTACCGGGCGCATGATAATGCGCCATCGAAGTGTCGAATTGATTTCACCCGGGAACAAAGAAAGGGGGGGCCGTCCGTACCCCCGAGTATCTGTTGGCCAACTGTCTCAGTTGACTTCGGAGCGCATCACCCGCACCGGAACGGACTTATAGGAAGGTGTTCCGCTGTCCACGTCGATGTAGTCCAGCGGCACCAGTCTATTGGCTTCGGGATAGTACGCCGCAACCGAACCGGCGGCGATCTTGTACTCGATGGCGGTAATCTTCTCGTAACGAAGTTTGCGCCCCGCGGTGATGGTTTCTATATCCACCAGGTCGCCATGTTCCAGCCCCCTGGCCGCCAGATCGTCCGGGTTCATGAAGAGCACGTCGCGCCGCCCGAAGACGCCGCGGTAGCGATCGTCCATCGCATAGATGGTGGTGTTGTACTGGTCGTGGCTGCGGATGGTCACCAGGCGCAACACGTCCTCGCCCTCCACCACCTTGTCTTCGTGCAGGCCGGGGAAGACGAAGAACTCGGCCTTGCCCGAGGGCGTATCCCACTTGCGCTCGGTCGGCGGCAGCGGCATGCGGAAACCGCCCGGGATGCGTATGCGGGCGTTGTAGTCGTCGAAGCCGGGCACGGTCTTCTCGATCAGCTCGCGGATCCGGTCGTAGTCGGCGACCAGCTCCAGCCAGGGCACCTTGCTGTCCGGCAGCGTGGCGTTGGCCATGCCGGCGACGATGGCCGGTTCGGAGCGCAGCACGTCGGAGGCGGGCTTGAGCTTGCCGGCCGAGGCGTGGACCATCGACATGGAGTCTTCCACGGTCACCGATTGCGGCCCGCCTTCCTGCACGTCGAGTTCGGTCCGCCCCAGGCAGGGGAACAGGAAGCTGTGCTTGCCCACCAGCAGGTGCGTGCGGTTCAGCTTGGTGCCGATGTGCACGCTCAGCTCCAGCTTGCCCATGGCCGGGAAGCACTGCCCGGGGTCGGGCAGCGCCACCGCGAAGTTGCCGCCCAGGCAGATGAGGGCCTTGGCGCTGCCGTCGATCATCGCCTGCATCGCCTGCACGGCATCGTGGCCGTGCTCCGCCGGCGGCTTGAAGCCCAGCACCTGCTCGATCCTGCCCAGGAAGGCGCCCGACGGCTTCTCGGTGATGCCCACCGTGCGGTTGCCCTGGACGTTGGAGTGGCCGCGCAGCGGGCAGATGCCGGCCCCGGGCTTGCCGAAGTTGCCGCGCAGCATCAGCAGGTCGCAGATGAGCCTGACGTTGGCGGTGCCTTCGTTGTGCTGGGTGATCCCCATCCCGTAGGTCACGATGGTGGCGTTGGACTTGGCGTAGGCCGCCGCGACCATTTCCAGGTCGGACTTCTTCAGGCCGCTGGCGGCTTCGATGTCCGGCCACTGGGTCGCGTGCAGGTCGGCCACCAGCGCGTCGAAGCCGACGGTGTGGTCCTTGATGAATTCATGGTCGAGCGCGCCGCCCAGGTTCTCCTCGATCTCCAGCAGCGCCTTCATGATCCCCTTGATCGCCGCCGCATCGCCCCCCGCCTTGACCATGAAGTAGGAGGACGCGATGCGCGTGGAGCCGTAGGTGGCCATCTCGATCATGTCCTGCGGGTCGGCGAACCGCTCCAGCGCGCGCTCGCGCAGCGGGTTGAAGACCATGATCGGCACCTTGCGCCGCGACGCCTCGTGCAGCGTGCCCATCATCCGCGGGTGATTGGTCCCGGGGTTGTGGCCGATGGAGATGATGAGTTCGCAGGTGTCGAAGTCATCCAGCGAAACGGTGCCCTTGCCGATGCCGATCGAGCGCGGCAGGCCGACGCTGGTCGGCTCGTGGCACATGTTCGAGCAATCCGGGAAGTTGTTCGTGCCGTATTCCCGGGCGAACAGCTGGTAGAGATAGGCCGCCTCGTTGGAGGCCCTGCCCGAGGTGTAGAACTCGACTTCGTCGGGCTGCAGCCCGCGGAGTATCTCGCCGATGCGGGCGAAGGCGGTTTCCCATTCGATGGGCTGGTAGGTGTCCGAGGCCCGGTCGTACACCAGTGGGTGGGTGATGCGCCCGAGGTCCTCCAGTTCGTAGTCGGTGCGGTGCAGCAGGGAAGCGACCGGGTGGTTGGCGAAGAACTCGGGGGTGACGCGCTTGCTGGTGGCCTCCCAGGTCACCGCCTTGGCGCCGTTCTCGCAGAACTGGAAGGTGGACCGGTGTTCCTTGTCCGGCCAGGCGCACCCGGGGCAGTCGAACCCGGCGGGCTGGTTGGTACGCATCAGGGTGATGGGCGCCTTGAGGGTATCCATCTGTTCCCGGACGGCCGTGGCCGTCGCCTTGAGAGCGCCCCAACCACCAGCGGGACCATCGTATTTACGAACACCAGGTACCTTGCGTCGAATAGTCATGATCGCTCCATATATACGAGCATGCCGGTAGTTGGGCATGGATCGATGGTTGTATATGTTCAGCCGCTATAGCGATTATCTTTCCGCGCTATAGCGATATTGCCTTGCGCGCTACCCTCCCGAGAAAACAAAACTTCTTTCTTTCAAGAAGAAACCATCGCCGCCAGTCAACGAAAAACTGGCGCCTGTTACATGACTTGTCGAACGGGATCAACAAGAAGTTGCGAGAAAAAATAGCTTGCCCATGCCGCGGGATCGTGCTCTAGAATCTAAGCGGCGCACTTCCGAGATGTCAAGGCAAACAACGAGAGTTGCACAGGCGCAGGCGGGCACTTAGTTAGCTTGCTTTGTCCCCGACACTCTTCGTCGAACTTTCCCTCCACTCCGCGAGGCAGAGAAAGCATGGACACATACAGTTCGACCGCAATTGATCTGGCCCGTCTGCAGTTTGCCTTCACCGTTGGCGTCCATATCGTCTTCCCGGCCATCACCATTGGCCTCGCCAGTTTCCTGACAGTACTCGAAGGGCTTTGGCTTAGAACCGGAAGAGATGTCTACCGGGATCTTTACAGCTTTTGGGTAAAGATCTTCGCGATCAACTTCGGCATGGGCGTCGTTTCCGGACTGGTGATGGCCTATCAGTTCGGCACCAACTGGAGTCGCTTTTCATATTTCGCCGGCGGTATTACCGGGCCGTTGCTGACTTATGAAGTTCTGACCGCCTTCTTTCTCGAAGCGGGCTTTCTCGGCGTGATGCTCTTCGGCTGGGAGCGCGTCGGCCGCGGCCTGCACTTCTTCGCCACCGCCATGGTCGCGCTGGGCACATTGATTTCCACCTTCTGGATATTGTCCTCCAACAGTTGGATGCATACGCCGCAGGGTTTCGAGATCGTCGATGGGCGGGCGGTGCCGGTCGACTGGCTGGCGGTCATCTTCAACCCCTCGTTCCCCTTCCGGCTCGCGCACATGGCCATTGCCGCGTTCCTCGCCACCGCCTTCTTCGTCGGGGCCTCCGGGGCCTGGCACCTGCTGCGCCGCAGCACCGACCCGGCCGCCCGCACCATGCTCTCCATGGCGGCCTGGATGGCGCTGCTGGTCGCGCCCATCCAGGCGGTGGTCGGCGATGCCCACGGGCTCAATACCCTCGAACACCAGCCGGCGAAGATCGCGGCGATCGAGGGCCACTGGGAGAACGTTCCCGGCGAGCCCTCGCCCCTGATATTGGCCGGCTGGCCCGACATGAAGGCGGAAAAGACCCACTTCGCCATAGAAGTTCCAATGCTCGGCAGCCTTATTCTCACCCACAGTCTCGATCGCCAGATTCCCGCATTGAAATCATTCCCGCCGGAAGACAGACCCAATTCCACGGTCATTTTCTGGACCTTCCGGATAATGGTCGCCATGGGACTTCTGATGATACTTACAGGGTTCTGGAGTTTGTACTTGAGATGGCGCGGTAAACTCTACGATTCCCCGCTGTTCCTGAAGTTCGTGCTCTGCATGGGCCCCTCGGGGCTGATCGCACTGCTGGCCGGCTGGGTAACTACCGAAATGGGCCGCCAACCCTGGGTGGTCTACGGCTACATGCGCACCGTCGATGCCGCCTCGGCGCAAACCACCGCGCAAATGACCATCAGCCTGGTACTTTTCGTGCTCATCTATTTTGTGCTGTTCGGCACCGGCATCGCCTATATGCTGAAACTCGTACATAAAGGGCCGCAGCCCCACGATGCGGAACATCCCATCGAAGGCGGCGCGGGCCAGATGCGTACGCCTGCACGTCCATTGTCGGCATCCGACGACCGTTGACCCGCAAGCATTTCAAACTTGAGGAGCGAATAACATGGGCGTCGATCTCACACTGATCTGGGCATTGATCATCATCTTCGGCATCATGATGTACGTCATCATGGACGGTTTCGACCTGGGCATCGGCATTCTTTTCCTGGCGATAAAGAACAAGGAAGAACGCGACGTCATGATGAATACCGTCGCCCCCGTATGGGACGGCAACGAAACATGGCTGGTATTGGGCGGCGCGGGCTTGTTCGGTGCCTTCCCATTGGCCTACTCGGTATTGCTCAGCGCGCTCTATCTTCCCCTGGTGCTCATGTTGCTGGGGTTGATATTCCGCGGCGTGGCCTTCGAGTTCCGCTTCAAGGCCAGCGACAGGAACCGCCACTGGTGGGACAAGGCGTTCATCGGCGGCTCCATCGTGGCCACCTTCGCCCAGGGCGTGGCCCTGGGCGCCTTCATCGACGGCATACCGGTGGCCGACAACGCCTACGCCGGCGGCAGCCTGGACTGGCTGGCGCCCTTCCCGATCTTCTGCGGCTTCGCCTTGCTGGTCGCCTACGCGCAGCTGGGCAGCACCTGGCTGATCATGAAGACCGAGGGGCAGCTGCAGGCGGAGATGTACCGCTACTCGTCCTACTTCATCTGGATACTGCTGTTCGCCATCGCCATCATCAGCGTCTGGACGCCCCTGTCGCACCCGCAGATCGCCCAGCGCTGGTTCAGCCTGCCGAACCTGATCTACTTCCTGCCGGTGCCGGCGCTGCTGCTCTTCAGCTTCTTCGCCACCCTGATCACCCTCGCCCACCGGGCGACGGTGACGCCCTTCATGCTCACGCTGCTGGTCATCTTCCTGGGCTACAGCGGGCTGGGCATCAGCGTCTGGCCGAACATCATCCCGCCGGCGGTCTCCATCTGGCAGGCGGCGTCGCCGGTGCAGAGCCAACTGTTCGCCCTGATCGGCGCCCTGTTCATCCTGCCCTTCATCCTGATGTACACGTCCTGGAGCTACTACGTGTTCCGGGGCAAGGTGAAGGTCGGCGAGGGCTACCACCACTGATGCCCCGGGCCCGGCGCCGGCAGCCACTCGCTGCCGGCCCAGGCTAGGCCCGTGCGCGGGCCCCCGCCCCCTGCCCCGTGGACGGCAGCGCCCACTGGAAGCACGATTTGCCCAGGGCCTTCGCCACCAGCATGGCCGAATCCGCGGCCAGGACCAGCCCGTCGGCCTGCTGGCCATCGCGGGGGAATTCGGCGACACCGATGCTGACGCCGATCTGCAGGTCCGGGAACTCCTCCAGCAGGCTGGCTTTCGCCACCCCCAGCAGCCGTTCGCACAGCGCTTCGACTTCCGTGCCCGTGGCGCCGGTGATCAGCGCGAACTCATCCCCGCCCAGCCGCGCGAGAAGGTCCCCGTTCCTCACCGTCCGGCTCCATCGGTTGGCGACCCCCTGCAACAGGCGGTCACCCACGGCGTGGCTGTGCAGGTCGTTCACCTGCTTGAAGCCGTCCAGGTCCAGGTAGAGCAGGGTCAGCGACTTCTTCTGGTGCCCCGCCGCCGACAGCGCCTCGCGCAGCGACAGGTCGAAACCGCGCCGGTTGAGCAGCCCGGTCAGCACGTCGTGGCCGGACGCGTATTCAAGGCTCGACAACAACTTCGAACGGGTCTTCATGGTGCGGTGCATGCGCACGGCGACCAGCACCAGAAAGAACAACTGAAGCGAACTCAGGCAGGCGCCCAGAACAAAACATGCAAAGGACTTGATGCCCAGGGCCTGGCCATGTAGCCAGATGAATATCAGAAGCCCGGCCATGGTCGCCCAGGAGAACAGCGACACCCCCAGAAGTGCATTGAACTGATGACGAAGATGGCGGACCAGACTTTCCTGACTAACCTGCAAGACACAACCCCTGGTAAGAATCTCTAGCGCAATTGATCGTCAACCAATTGAAATACTTGAATCATGCGGACGAACGGCGGCACATGGCCCGCGCACTATCCGCATGGCGACGAAACATCTACGAAAGCCCTGGAAGAAAAGCGTGCGAAGACTCAGTGGGGCCACTGAATCCAGAGGTCGAGCAAGGCTCTTTGGCTAATTCCCCGCAAAGCGGTTACTTCTTCTGCAGCCAGCCGTCGACGACATCGCCGCCATATTCCGCCTTCCAGGCCTTCAGAACTTTATGGTTGCCGCCCTTGGTCTCCACGACTTCCCCGCTGTGCGGGTTCCGGTAGACCTTGACCGCCCGGGCGCGACGCTTGGGCCGCGCGCCCCGGCCGCCGCGCGGGCCCGCTTCGCCGAGCGCCTGTGGGTCGAGGATGGCGGTCACGTCGTGCAGCGACTTGCCATATGCCGCCATCAGTTCATTCAGTTTCCGCTCGAACTCGATTTCCTTCTGAAGATTGACATCGTTCTTCAGCGACTCCAGATGGGCGATCTGTTCAGCGAGCGCTTTCTCTACAGCGCGAAATTCTGCCAGCTTGGACATGGGAAACCTCTTCAACAAAAGTTTTTCCAATCGAAGAATATACCGGACAAACTCTGCGAATCCAAACACCTGAAGTGCTGAAACCATACATTCGGATATGCCTGCCGAACCATAAGGCAGGCCTACAGGGAAATCACCTCGTTTTCAATCTTCATTCCAGGCACGCTCATTCGATACGGCGATATCGCATATCCGCTGGCAGCCCATCCGGCTCAAACTACGCGTCCCTGGCCTGGGGCCTTGTGAACATACCTGCCGATACGATCTTGTTCTCTGCAGGCGGGTGGAAACTGCATTTTCGTAGTGTCAGGTATAAGCGGAATACTTGAAGCAAGTTCTATCCGGCTATCGACCGGAATGTTCACGGTTGCGTTGCAACATGGAACGATCCGCAGCCATCCCCCACCCTGACCTGCCGGTTCCATGCGATGCCCGTTTCCCCTGTGGCTGGCGGTCGTTCGCTCGGCTGGCCGCCAAGCTGTATAGTCAATCTATACCTGGCAACTATAATCTGTAGCTATTGAGATAATTGGAGCGTGAGTCCGACGCTACCGATCTTCAGCCGCCAGGCCCTGGCCGAGAACCTTGTCCGCGACCTGGCCGGCGAATCCCTGGCCGACTATGGCTCCGGCATGTTCCTGGCCGCTCCGCGGCGCACCGGCAAGAGCACTTCCTGCGCAACGACCTCGTGCCCGCGTGTGAGCGTCGGGCTGGCAACCCATCTACGTCGACCTGTGGGTGGACCGCGAGAGTGACCCCGCCGACCTGATAGCGGGTGCCATCGCCAAGGTGCTGGCCGAGCACGAAAATACCTTCACCAAGGCGGTCCGCAAGGCCGGCATCGAGAAGAGTGGAAGGCCAGCCGGGGTGAATACGCCCTGGAAGACTCGTCCATGGCGCAATGGCTGACCTGCAACAAGCGGGAGGTCGGGTGAGCGCACAGCTACCCGCGGTCTGACCGGGCAGCGCCGCCCTGCCCTCGCCTCACGCCATCGGCTTGTCGTCGACGCGGTCCCGGGCGGCGCGGGCGGCCAGGGCGTCGAAGGTGCCAGCCGTCAGTGCCTCCTCGCCCTGCTCGTCGAGCAGCCGGCGGAACACCAGGTGCTCCGGGAAGCTGCGGCCGATCAGCGTCAGCAGGCGCAGGCCGCGGTCGGTCAGCTCGAAGTTGTTGCCGGTGCCGCCGTGGTCGCGCGGCCGGTCCTGGATGAAGCCGCCATCGAACAGCACGCCTTCCAGGTCGCCCGCCACGCGCTTGACGTGGTCGACGCTGCCTTCCAGGGGCTCGCCCCGGGCGATGCGTTCCTCGGCCACTTCCTCGCCGTACTCGCGGGCCTTGTAGGGTTCGTCGGCGCATTGCTGGGCGTGCAGCAGCAATTGTTCGATCAGGTCCCAGTCGTAGCTCATGGCGTGTCTCCCGCGTGGGTCGATGGCTTGCCGGCGTTCGCCGCCGGTCCTGCCTGTTGCGACTGCCGGGCCGGCCGGGGGTTCGAACGCACCGAGCAACGGCGCGCCTTTTCCGTTGGGCAATTCTTTCGAACTCATCGCCGCCAGGGGTTCCAAACCCTGGTGAGTGCCGCGCCGCGAAGCGTGGCCAGCCACCGCGCCCGCGTGGCGCTTCCGCGAAGGAGCCCGACCATGAGTACGAACCTGCAAGGCAAGAAGGTCCTGATCATCACCGCCAACGCCGGCATCGAGCGCGACGAACTGCTGCGCCCATTGCAGGCCCTGAAGGAGCAAGGCGCCAGCGTCACCCATGGCAGCGTCAAGGGCGGCGAGGCCCAGACCTGGCTCAAGGACAGCGAGAAGGACCTGAAGGTGACCTCCGATGCCCGTCTCCAGGGCCTGAGCGCCGCGGACTACGATGCCCTGGTGATTCCCGGCGGCACGGTGAACGCCGACACCCTGCGCCAGGATGCCGATGCGCAGCGCCTGGTCCGCGAGTTCTCCGAAGCCGGCAAGACGGTCGCGGCCATCTGCCATGGGCCCTGGCTGCTGATCGACGCCGGCGTGGTTTCCGGCAAGACGCTGACCTCCTATTCCAGCGTGCGCACCGACCTGGTCAACGCCGGGGCCGACTGGGTGGACGCCGAGGCCATGGTCTGCCCGGCCCAGGGCTGGACCCTGGTCACCTCGCGTAACCCCAACGACCTGCCGGCCTTCGACGAGGCCATCGGCAAGGCCCTGCAGGCGGCCTGACGCCCATTCACCGAAGCAGACGGAGGGACAGCAGATGAGTACACAGAACCTGGGCCGCTGGGAGCGGCTGTTCTCGGTGGCCCCGGGCCTGGCCGGCGTGCGCAACGGTTTCCGTCGCGGCGGCCGTGCCGCGCCGGCGACTGCGCGCGGCCCTCGTTGCAGGTGCCCCATGGGAAGGAAGAATTCGGCGAAATGCGCGGGCAGGCGATGCAAAAGGACAAAAAGAAGCGCCCCGTCCCTGGGGCCATAAGTAAGGGGAGTTCGCCCGAATCATTCAGGCAGAGCGCCAGGGGCTGCGCAAGCCATGTTCGAAATATCGAGCCTATAAAGTCGATTCCTGCATATTGCATGAAGAAGGCGCAGCGGCAGGCCGCATCATGCTGATATCAAGGTAATGCCACTCATCCCGAAACCCGCTGAATACGCGGCCTACGGATAATCCCCCGATTTCCCTGCTCTGCCTCGTATTCATAATTTCAACCGATTCCTTTTTTCGCTTGAGTCATCGTGGTCAGAGGATTACTTTTCCAGATCTTCCGCAGCACTCTTCCCCGGCTGTCTTCGGGGCCTTCCCTCCTGTCAGGTTGTTCCCCCCTCCATGCGAACCCTATTGAGTCCCGCGCAGCAGCAGGCTGCGGTGGCGGAGTTTCTTCTCCGCGTTCCCGCCCTGGCGCGGGAGATCAAGCGCTCCCGCCTCGAGGAAAACGAGGACGAACAGGCCTACCGCCTGCGCAAGGGCTGGGCCGAGCTGTGCATCCACGCCCGCTGCATGGGCATGGAGCCCTGGCTGTTCGCCCACCTGCTGATCGGCACACCGGCCGAACAGATAGAGCGCCTGAAGACTTCGCACAACCCGCTACTGCCCGACTGAACCGGCCGTTCCCGCTCACCCGCCCTGTTCCGTCGAGCCGGGCGGCTGGGCCAGGCCGCGGGGCCCGGCGATGCCCCAGATGGCCAGGCCCAGCACCGGGAAAATGGCGATCAGCAGAGCCCACAGGGCCTTGGCATTCACGCCCTTGTCGCTGCGGAACACGCCGACGATGGCCCACAGGTCCAGCAGCACGATGATCACCGCGGCGGCGATCAGCATCAGGGATACGAACGTGGTCATGGCGCACCTCCTCGGCTCGTTCGATGTCTGCGGTGGGCCGGCCCGCGCGGCCAAGGTTCCATCGCCTGGACCGGCGCCGCGGCGACCTACCGTTCGTCCCGGTGGCTGAACGTGGCCACCGCCCCCCAGTCCTCCGAGAGACCGCCGGCCGCATGCCCGCGGGCATCCACCGACCGACAGGAGGACTGGCACATGGGTTGGAACGACCATCGGGACGCCGCGTTCACGGCTGCGCTGCGGCAGCTGTTCGCCCAGGGCAGCCTGGAGCCGGACAGCCGCGAGGAGATACTCGCCCGCTACATCCTCGAACACGGTTTCGCCGCGCTGTCCGAGGAGCAGCAGCAACGCTTCCGCGACGAGCTGCTGCCGCGGCTCAAGGAGGTGTCCGGGGCCACCGTCCTGCCGATGGACATCCCCCTGCAGGAAACCACGCCGCCGCCCGCCGGCGGCATCAACGACCCGGGCAACGAGGACCCCGGCTCGCTGCTGGAAAGCGAACGGCCGGACGACCCCACCAAACATTCCCGCTGACGGCCCGCCGCAACGGAAGGAGGCTCATCGATGATCCCGTTCACGACCCTGCTGACCCAACCGAAACATGCCTGGGGCGACCTCAGCGCCAGCGTCGACCGCCACCCGCGGGCCTTCGTGCCGCTGTGGCTGGCCCTGCCGCTGATCCCGGCGGTCTGCCTGTTCATCGGCACCACCCAGGTGGGCTGGCAACTGCCGGGCAACGACCAGGTGCAATACCTGAGCGCCAGCAGCGGGGCGCTACTGGCGCTGTGGTGCTACCTGGGCTTTCTCTGCGGGGTGGTGATCATGGCCTACCTGGTGCGCTGGGTGCTGTTCCGCACCGAGAGCCGGCCGGACATCGGCCGCAGCATGGCCTTCACCACCACCATCGCCGTGCCGCTGATGCTGGCCGGGGTGGTGGCGCTGGTGCCCTACCGCTGGGTGATGCTGCTCGCCGCGGCACTGGCCACGGCCTGCTCGGCCTTCCTGCTGTTCAGCGGGCTGCCGGTGTTCATGCACCTGCGTCGACGCTCGGCGGTGTTCTACGCTTCGTGCATCCTCGGCTTCGGCTTCCTGGCGCTACTGACCACGGCCTTCGCCTTCCTGGAACTCTGGGGGCAGAGTATGGCCGGCAGCGGCGAATACCTGGAGCAGTGAGTGCGGCGGCGGCAGCGGCTCCTCCGGGGGTTGCTGCATGGGCACTTCCTCGGGGAACTCCTCGGGCACCTGGCTTTCCCGGTCGGGAAGCGTCGGCGGCTGCTCGGGCTGGGGCCGCTGGAGCTGTATGAAAGGGACCATGGCGTACCTCCTTGGGCAAGGGTGGCTGTCACCCTTGCTTTGGACGTGCCGCGTCAGTTTGGTTCGGTTTTTCCGGCCTCGGCCTGCACCTCCACCAGCAGCGCCAGCAACTGCTCGCGGTCGAAGGGCTTGGCCAGGCGCCGCAGTGACGCGGGGCAGCCTTCCAGGCGTGCCGGGTAGCCGGTCATCAGCACGCAGCACAGCGTCGGGAGCGCCTGCCGGGCGCGCTGGATCAACTGCATGCCGTCCAGGTCGGGCATCGCGTAGTCGGTCAGCAGCAGGTCGAACGCCTCTCCCTCCTTCGCCAGCAGCTCCAGCGCATGCTGCGAGGAGTCGGCGCGGCGCACTTCGCAGCCCAGCTCCAGCAGCAGGGCCGCGGTGCCGGTCAGCACCAGCGGGTCGTCGTCGACGATGAGCACGCTCAGTTCCACCCTTTCCGGCATAGCCGCCTGGGCCGCAGTTTCCTGGGCGTCCTCTTCGCCGTCCGCCGCAGGGAGCACCGCCGGCAGCCAGATTTCCGCGGTGGTGCCCTGCCCCGGCGCGCTGTGCAGCATCAGCGCGCCGCCCTGCTGCTGGGCTATGCCATGGACGATGGACAAGCCCAGGCCGGTGCCCTTGCCAGTGGCCTTGGTGGTGTAGAAGGGCTCCGCCGCCCGGCGCAGGGTCTCGGCATCCATGCCCTGCCCCGTGTCGGAGATCGCCAGGCACACGTAGTCGCCGCCGGCCAGGTTGGTGCGCTGGCCGTCCAGCAGCGTCTCGTTGCGCGCCGAGATGGTGATGGCTCCGCCCTGGGGCATGGCGTCGCGGGCGTTGGTCGCCAGGTTGATGATCGACAGCTCCAGCTGGTTCTGGTCGCTCATCATCCGGTTCAGGTGCAGGGGGAAACGCGTCTCGATGGTGATGGTCGGCCCCAGCGAACTGAGCAGCAGCTCGCTCATGTCCTGCAGCAGCGTCGGCAGCTCGATCGGCTGCGGGAACAGCCGTTGCTTGCGGGCGAAGGCGAGCATCCGCTGCGTCAGCTGGGCGCCACGGCGGGTGGCCTCCAGGGCGTTGCGCCAGATGTCCTGGACGCGCTCGGCGTCGGCCGGCAGGTGCCGGTGCAGCAGTTGCAGGCCGCCGATGATCACCGTGAGCAGGTTGTTGAAGTCGTGGGCGACGCCGCCGGTGAGCTGCCCCAGGGACTCCATCTTCTGCGACTGGATCAGCTCGTTGCGCGCCCGCTCCAGCTCCTCCTGGGCATAGCGCTTGTCGGTGATGTCGCGGGTGATCTTGGCGAAGCCCAGCAGGGTACCGGCGTCGTCGTGGACCGGGTCGATCACCAGGTTGGCCCAGAAGCGGCTGCCGTCCTTGCGCACCTGCAGCCCTTCCTCCTCATAGCGTCCCTCGGCCAGGGCGATGTTCAGGCTGCGCTCGGGTACGCCGTCGTTGCAATCCTCGGCGGTGTAGAAGCAGGAGAAATGCCGGCCGATGATCTCCTCCGGACGGTAGCCCTTGATCCGCTGCGCCCCGGAGTTCCAGCTGGCCACCCGGCCGTCCGGTTCAAGCATGTACAGCGCGTAGTCGGACACGCCGTTGACCAGCAGGCGGAACTGTTCCTCGCTGCGGCGCAGCGCCTGCTCGGTCTCGTGCTGGGCGGTGCGGTCACGGGTGATCTTCACGTAGCCCAGCAGCTCGCCGCTGTCGTCGCGCACCGCGTCCATCACCACGTGGGCCCAGAAGGTCGATCCATCGCGGTGCAGCCGCCAGCCCTCGCTTTCGTAGCGCCCCTCGCGCGCCGCGGTGGCCAGCGCCCGCTCGGGCAGCCCCGCCTTGCGGTCGGCGGGCGGGTAGAAACAGGAGAAATGCCGGCCGATGATCTCGCGGGCCTCGTAGCCCTTGAGCCGTTGTGCCCCGGAACTCCAGCTACCGACCAGGCCGTTGGGGTCGAGCATGTAGATGGCGTAGTCCGTCACCGCCTCCATCAGCAACCGATAGCGGGCGTCCTCCACCAGTTGCGCGTTGCTGGCGATCGTTCCTGACATGGCGTTCCTCCACCGAATCGCTTCAGCAAAGCACAGCTTCGCGGGGCGTACCTCATCGGCCGCCAAAAGGGGCCCGCCGGGTGGAAAGTCTGAACCCGCCCCGCCAGGCCCCGT
>NZ_QGSL01000106.1:1024090-1028410 GCF_003176655.1 Pseudomonas sp. RW407
GCCCCCGCCGGGCGCCCGGCCCCGGCTTGCAGCCAGGGCGGGACGAAGGCGTCCGCCCCGGCTACGGATCAGACCAGCGCCGCCTTGCGCGCCGGCCCTTGCGCGTCGCCCTCGCCTTCGCCCTTCCCCGCATCCGTCAGCGTCAGGTACTTGGTCTCCGGCGCCCAGGCCATGGAGATCAGCGCGCCGAACAGGAGGATGCCGGCGAGGATGGCCATGGTCGGGTTGAGGCCGATGCCGGCCACGCTGACCGGCAGCAGGAAGGTGCTCAGCGCCGAACCCAGGCGGCTGGCGGCGGTGGCCAGGCCGATGCCGCCGGCGCGCACTTCGGTGGGGAAGCTTTCCGCCGGGTAGACGCCGACCAGGTTGCTCACCGCCGAGAGCACCAGGGTGAACAGGCCGAAGGTAGCCACCATCAGCCAGGCCAGGCTGCCGGGCAGCAGCACCAGCAGGAAGAGCGCGGCGGAGAGGATCAGGAAGGCGCCGATGAGGAAGCCGCGGCGGGTGAACTTCACCGTGCACCAGATGCCCACCAGGGCGCCCACAACCAGCAGCGCGTTGAGCAGCATCTCGGTGCCGAAGCCCTCGGCCAGGCCCATCTTCTGCAGGATCGACGGCAGGAAGGTGTAGATGGCGAAGTACGGCATGACGATGCAGATGAAGAACAGGCAGTTGAACGCGGTGCGCTTGCGGTACTGCGCGCTGAACAGCTGGCGGAAGCCGCCCTTGAGTTCCTCGGCGATCTCGTCGTCGAGCACGACGTGGGCGCCCAGATGCTTGCGGACAATGGCCCGGGCTTCCTCGATGCGGCCCTTGTGCACCAGCCAGCGCGGCGATTCCGGGGTGCCGATGCGGGCGACCAGGATCAGCGCGGCGGGGATCGCCGAGGACGCCAGCATCCAGCGCCAGGCGTCGTCGCCAAGGCCGAGCATGGCGGTGCCGACGAAGGTGGCGGCGACGTAGCCGAAGGTCCAGATCACGCTGAAGGAGCCCAGCAGCACGCCGCGGTGCTTCTTCGGCGAGAACTCCGCGAGCATGGCGTGGCCGACGCTGAAGTCGCCGCCCAGGCCGATGCCGATCAGCACCCGGCAGAGGAACAGTTGCAGCGCGGTTTCGGCGAAGAACTGCAGCAGCGAGGCCAGGGTGATCAGCACGAAGCTGATGAGGAAGATTTTCTGCCGCCCCAGGTGGTCGGAAATCCAGCCGAAGAACAGGCTGCCGAAGAACAGGCCGAGCAGCGCCGAGCTGCCGATCAGGCCCTGCCAGAAGGGGTCGAGGTTCAGCTGCGGGTTGATCAGGGTGAAGGCGATGCCGATCAGCCCGAGGATGTAGCCGTCGGTGAAGTGGGCGCCGAAGGTGAGGCCGGCGATCTTGATGTGGAACCTGCCGATGGGCAGGTCATCGATTCTGACTGTGTTACCCGACATGATCGTCTCCGAGTCTTTTTCTTGTTGTCTGAACGGAAGGGTGACCGCCGCACCGGTCGGGGCGGCGGCGGTTGGCGGAACTCCTTAGCGGCGTGGCCGCGGCTGCGTGCGCGGCGGCGTCAGTCGGCCAGGCCGCCGAGCAGCAGGTACTTGATCTCCAGGTAGTCGTCGAGGCCGTACTTCGAGCCCTCGCGGCCCAGGCCGGATTCCTTGATGCCGCCGAAGGGCGCCACCTCGGTGGAGATGATCCCTTCGTTGATGCCGACCATGCCGGCCTCCAGGCCCTCGGCCATGCGCCAGACGCGGCCGATGTCGCGGCTGTAGAAGTAGGCGGAAAGGCCGTAGGGCGTGTCGTTGGCCAGGCGCAGCACCTCGGCCTCGTCGCGGAAGCGGAAGCAGGCGGCCACCGGGCCGAAGGTTTCCTCGCCGGCGATCAGCATGTCCGCGTTGGCCTCGGCCAGTACCGTGGGTTCGTAGAAGGTGCCGCCCAGGGCGTGGCGCTGGCCGCCGCAAAGCAGCCGGGCGCCCTTCTCCAGGGCGTCCCCGACGTGCTGCTCGACCTTGGCCAGGGCCGCCGCGTTGATCAGCGGGCCCTGCTCGGTCTCGCCCTCCAGGGCGCTGCCCACGCGCAGCGCGCGCACCGCCTCGGCCAGCTTGGCGGTGAAGGCCTCGTACACCTCGTCCTGCACGTAGAAGCGGTTGACGCACACGCAGGTCTGCCCGGTGTTGCGGAACTTCGAGGCCATGGCGCCGCGCACCGCGGCGTCCAGGTCGGCGTCGGCGAAGACGATGAAGGGCGCGTTGCCGCCCAGCTCCAGGGAGACCTTCTTCAGGGTGTCCGCGGCCTGGCGCATCAGCAGCTTGCCGGTGCGGGTGGAGCCGGTGAAGGTCAGCTTGCGCACCACCGGGGATGCCTGCAGCGCGCCGCCGATGGCCGCGGCATCGCCGGAGACGATGTTGAACACCCCGGCAGGGATGCCCGCCTGCTCGGCCAGCACGGCCAGGGCGAAGGCCGACAGCGGGGTTTCCTCGGACGGCTTGAGGATCAGGGTGCAGCCGGCCGCCAGCGCCGGGCCGACCTTGCGGGTGACCATCGCCAGCGGGAAGTTCCAGGGCGTGATGGCGGCCACCACGCCCACCGGCTGCTTGGTGACGACGATGCGCGCGTCGGTCTTGTGCGAGGGGATCACGTCGCCGTACACGCGCTTGGCTTCTTCGGCGAACCAGTCGAGGAAGCTCGCCGCGTAGGCCACCTCCCCTTTCGCCTCGGCCAGCGGCTTGCCCTGCTCGCGGCTGAGCAGGCGCGCCAGCTCGTCCTGGCTGGCCAGCATCAGCTCGGCCCAGCGGCGCAGGCGCGCGCCGCGCTCCTTGGCCAGCAGGCCGCGCCAGGCCGGCAGGGCGCGCTCGGCGGCGGCGATGGCGGCGTTGGTTTCCTCGGCGCCGCCGTGCGGCACCTGGGCGATGACCTCGTCGTTGGCCGGGTTGCGCACCGCGTAGGTGGGGCCGCCGGCCCGCCATTGGCCGTCGATGTAGTGGCCGGCTCTCAGCAGTTCGCTCATGCCACGGCCTCCGTCAGCGAAAAGGTCTCGCGCATCGGCCGGGCCACACGGAGGATGCGCTTGCCGGCGGTATAGTCGTTGATGACGTCGCAGGGCGTGTAGTTGCGTTCCAGCTCGTAGAGTTCTTCCTCGTCCAGGCGCGTTTCCAGGGCGGCCAGGGCGCTGTCGAACTGCGCGGTGGTGTCGGCGCCGACCAGCATGCAGTCCACGCCGGGGTGGTTCAGCACCCAGGCCTGGGCGATCTGCGCGTTGCTCACGTCGCGGCGCCGGGCCACGCGCTGCACCGAGCGGGCGATCTCGAAGGAGGCCTCGTCGGCGTACATCTGCTGGGTGAAGAAGTCGGTCTGGTTGCGCGTGGACTGCGCATCGCCGGTCAGCAGGCCGCGGGCCAGCGGGCTGAACACCGAGACGCCGAGGCCCTGGTCGCGGCAGAACGGGATCATCTCGCGCTCTTCCTCGCGGTATGCGCAGTTGAGCTGCAACTGCATGTTGATCGGCTTGACCCAGCCGTTGCGCTCGCAGGCCATGAGGATTTTCGCCAGTTGCCCGGTGAGCATGGTGGACACGCCGATGTAGCGGGCCTTGCCGGCCTTCACGATGTCGTTGAGCGCGCCCATGGCCTCTTCGACCGGGGTGTTCACGTCATAGAAATGCAGCATGTAGATATCGACGTAGTCCATGCCCAGGCGGGCCAGGGAGGCGTCGATGCTGTCCAGGATGTGCTTGCGCGAATGGCCGCTGGCGTTGATGCCCTGGCGGGTGCCGTAGCCGACCTTGGTGGTGACGACGATGTCCTCGCGGCGCACCAGGCGCTTGAGGATGCGCCCCACCACTTCCTCGCCGACGCCGGCGGAGTAGAAGTCGGCCAGGTCGATGAAGTTCACCCCGGCGTCCAGGGCGTGCTTCACGATCGGCTCGCTCTTCTGTTCGTCGAAGATCCATGGCTTCCAGTCCGGGGTGCCCATGTTCATGGTGCCCAGGCACAGCTTGGAGACCTGCAGGCCGGAGTTGCCGAGACGGATGTACTGCATGGCGGCGACCTCAGGCTTTGGGGGTGTAGAAGGGGTTGGCGATCTGCCCGGCCACGTCGGCCAGCTGCGCGCGCTCGGGCTTGCAGGCCAGCGCCGCGCGGATGGCGGTGCGGCAGGCGTTGTAGTTGTTCAGGTAGACGGCATCCAGGTCGTCGCAGGCCGGGTTGACCCAGTTGGCGGTGACGATGGCCCACTCGTCCTCGGCCTCGGCCGGCAGGGTGCCGTCCAGCAGCGCCTCGGTGACGGCCTTGGCGATGCCGGCCTGGGACGCGCCCCAGGTGGCGTTGGCGTGCAGGTCGCCGC
>NZ_QGSL01000106.1:1028420-1030146 GCF_003176655.1 Pseudomonas sp. RW407
CGCGGTGATCGCGCTGATCGAGGGACAACTGGCCCAGGGCATCGCGCAGCAGCGCATCGTCCTGGCCGGCTTCTCCCAGGGCGGCGCGGTGGTGCTGCACACCGGCTACCTGCGCTGGCCGGGCGAGCTGGGCGGGGTGATGGCGCTTTCCACCTACGGCCCGACGTTCGGCGACGACCTGCAACTGCCGGAGGCGAAGCGACGGCAGCCGGCGCTGTGCCTGCACGGCACCTACGACGACGTGGTGGCGCCCGCCATGGGCCGCGCCGCCTACGACTTCCTCCACGGCCAGGGCGTGGCCGTGCAGTGGCGCGACTACCCCATGGCCCACGAAGTGAGCAACCAGGAGATCGCCGACATCGGCGCCTGGCTGCGCGAGCGCCTGTAACACCCGCCGGCCGATGCCGGCGCGGCGCCTTCCGCCGGGGCCCGGGCGCGCGTCCGGGGCGTCTGCGCGGTGCGTTCCAGGCGCTGGGAAGGGACCTCGTCCGGGTGGGTCGACCGCTGGTCGGTCCAGCCGGCCAGCGAATTGCCAGTACGCAAAAGTCATTAATACTGAAGTTCCCGAAGGACGAACCAGACTACGGAGAGTCGTCGTGCCCCTCAGCGGAACCTGTCGAAAGCCCCCTCAGCCATGAAGCCGACCCAGTGGCAGCAGGATATCCAGCAGTTGCGCCACCTGCGGCTGTTCCAGAACGTCGCCGGGACCGCCTTACAGCGGCTGCTCAACGAATTCCGCGCGCTGGAGCTGGAAGCCGGCGAGGTGCTGCTTTCGCCCTTCAACCGCAACCACTTCCTCTACCTGGTGCTCGAAGGCCAGCTCAAGGTCTACCTCGGCTCGCTGGACAATTCCCCGGTATCCACCCTGGGCAGCGGCGACTGTGCCGGGGAAATCAGCTTCATCGACCATGACCACCCGTCGGCCTACGTGGTGGCCACCGAGGCCACCCGCGTGCTGCGCCTGCACCGCGAGGCGCTGCTGAGCCTGTTCGAGCACTCCCCGCAGCTGATGCAGAACCTGCTGGAGATGCTCTGCGCGCGGGTGCGCCAGGGCAACCGGATCATCCTCAACACCGAGCAGAACGCCAACATCGACACCCTCACCGGGCTGTTCAACCGGCGCTGGCTGGAACACGTCTACGACCGCGAGAGCACCCGCTGCGCGTTCAACCAGCAGCCGCTGGCGATGCTCATGCTGGATGTCGACCACTTCAAGGACTACAACGACCGCCACGGCCACCTGGCCGGCGACTACGCCCTCTGCCTGGTGGCCCATACCCTGCGCAGCCAGCTGCGGCCCAAGGACAGCATGGCGCGCTTCGGCGGCGAGGAATTCGTCATCCTGCTGCCGGAAGTGAGCCTGGACGAGGCCCGCGCCATCGGCGAGCGCCTGCGCATGAGCCTGGAGCAGATCGACTCCTTCTATTCGCCGCTGGGCGCCCTGCCCGGCGTCACCGTGTCCCTCGGCGTGGCCGAGATGTACCTCCAGGAGAGCCTGCAGGGCCTGCTGCGACGCGCCGACGAGGCCCTGTACCGGGCCAAGCAGCACGGCCGCAACCGCCTCTGTGGCTGATCCACGGCAAGCTTTGGCCGGCACCGGCGGCGCACGGATTTCGCCTGGCTGGCAACTTGCTTTACACTGGCGGCCGTTCAATCCTTAACCACTACGAGATCACCGTGCTCAAGGCACTCAAGAAAATCTTCGGCAAGGGCGAGGGCCAAGTGC
>NZ_QGSL01000106.1:1030156-1033799 GCF_003176655.1 Pseudomonas sp. RW407
TCTGCCGGGCTTTTTCGTTTCTGGCGCAGGTTATTTCAGGTGCACCTTCAGCTCCTCGCCGGCCTGGCGCAGGGCGGCCTGCACGGCGGGTACGCCAGCCAGCGGGTTGAGCAGGCCGTAGTCGTGGATCATGCCGTTGTAGCGCACGGCGGTGACCGCCACGCCGGCGGCGTCCAGCTTGCGGGCGTAGGCTTCGCCTTCGTCGCGCAGCACGTCGAACTCGGCGGTCTGCACCAGCGCCGGCGGCAGGCCCTTCAACTGGTCGAGGGTGGCGCGCAGCGGCGAGGCGTAGATCTCCGCGCGCTGCTTCGCATCGGTGGTGTAGCTGTCCCAGAACCACTGCATCATCGGCTTGGTGAGGAAGTGCCCCTGGGCGAACCGGTCGTACGAGGCCGTCTCGAAGCTGGCGTCGGTCACCGGCCACAGCAGGGCCTGGAAGCGCAGCTTCGGAGTGCCCTTGTCCTTGGCCATCAGCGCGACCACCGCGGCCATGTTGCCGCCGACGCTGTTGCCGGCCACCGCCAGGCGCGAGCCGTCGACGTCCAGTTCCTTGCCGTGCTCGGCCACCCACTTCGTGGCGGCGTAGGCCTGGTTGATGGCCACCGGGTAATGGGCCTCGGGGGAGGGCGTGTAGTCGACGTACACCGCCGCTGCGCCGGAGCTGACCACCAGGTCGTGGATCAGCCGGGCGTGGGTCGGGTAGTCGCCCAGCACCCAGCCGCCGCCGTGGAAGAACATGAAGGCGGGCAGGCTGCCCTTGGCGCCGGCCGGGCGGACGATGGTCAGTTTGATGCGCTGGTCGTCGGCCTGGATGGTCTTCTCGCTGACACGGGTGCCGGAAAGGTCGACCTTCACCGAGGCCTGGGCGCCGCTCAGTACCGCGCGGGCATCCTTCGGCGCCAGGGTTTCCAGGGGCTTGCCGCCGCCGGCCTGCAGGGCCTCGAGGAAGGCCTGGGTGTCGTGCTGCACGCCGGGGCTGCCGGCGGCGAAGGCGTTGCCGATGGCCAGGGCGAGCAGGCCGCCGGCGAGAGTCTTGCTGAGCGCTTTCATGTTCGGGTTCTCCTTGGGCGGTAGGGGTCAGACGGCGACGTTCAGGCGGACTTCGATGTTGCCGCGGGTGGCGTTGGAGTACGGGCAGACCTGGTGGGCCGCGGCGACCAGTTCCTCGGCGACGGCACGCTCCAGGCCGGGCAGATCGATGTTCAGTTCCACTTCCAGGCCGAAGCCGCCGGGGATCTGGCCGATGCCGACCTTGCCGGTGATGGAGGCGTCGGCGGGGAGCTGCCGTTTGCTCTGGCTGGCGACGAATTTCAGTGCGCCGATGAAGCAGGCCGAGTAGCCGGCGGCGAAGAGTTGCTCGGGGTTGGTGGCGTTGCCGCCCTGGCCGCCCAGTTCGCGCGGGGTGGTCAGTTTCACGTCGAGGTTGCCGTCGGAGGAGACGGCGCGGCCGTCGCGGCCTCCGGTGGCAGTGGCGGTAGCGGTGTAGAGGGCCTTGATGGTTTGCATGGTGGTGTCTCCGGGTCTGGTTTGTTCGTTAAAGTTTTGCGCGCTAAGTAAGTGCGTGAGGCAGAATTTAGTCCTGTGTTATTTTGCGCGCAAGATATTTATCGGAAGAATTCGCGATAAGCGCTTCCTGAATCGGGAATAAGGCGCTAGTCCGCGCCTTGCAGGCTGCCGCGCAGGTCCACCAGCTCGTCCTTCAGCTTGCCCAGCTGTTCCAGGTCCAGGCCGCTGGCGGCGAGGATGCAGCCGGGGATGCGTTCAGCCTGGCGCTGCAGGGCGCGGCCCTTGTCGGTCAGGCGCAGCTCGACCACCCGCTCGTCGCTGGCGCTGCGCTTGCGGGTGATCAGGCCTTCGCCTTCCAGGCGCTTGAGCAGCGGGGTGAGGGAGCCGGGGTCGGTGAGCATGCGCGCGCTGATCTCGCCGACGGTGATGCCGTCCCGCTCCCAGAGCACCAGCATGGCGATGTACTGCGGGTAGGTCAGGCCCAGTTCCTGGAGCAGGGGCTTGTAGACCTTGGTCATCTGCAGCGAGGTGGAATAGAGGGCGAAGCACAGCTGGTTGTCGAGCTTGAGCGATTCGCAGGCGTCCTTGGGTTGGCTCATGACGGGCCTCCGAATAGATAATTGCGCCTTAATTTAGCGCGCTGGCTATTTTTTCGCCAGTTCGTCGCTCGCCAGGTGCCCGGCGAGGGCGCTGTCCCAGGGCGGCGGGAAGCCGAAGCGTTCGACGAGGAAGGCCAGCAGCCGCTGGCTGCGCGGGTGTGTGCCGCGTTCCAGGCGCAGGGCGTGGATGCCGCCCGGCTCGGGCTCCGGCAGGCCCTGCTCGCAGAACAGTGGCTGCAGCTCGCCGCGCACCAGGTATTCGCTGCACAGCCAGGTCGGCAGGTGGGCCAGGCCGAGCCCCTGCAAGGCGCCTTCGACCAGGGTTTCCGCATTGTTGGCGGTCAGCCGCAGGCGCCGCGGGCGCAGGTGCTGCAGGCGCCCGTCGACGGCGAAGCGCCAGGCCAGCGGCGGGGCCAGGCCTTCCCAGTCCAGGCCGACGTGCCCGGGTAGCTGCAGCGGCGATGCAGGCCGGCCGTGGCGGGCCAGGTAGTCGGCGCTGGCGCAGACGATGCGGCGCATGGGCGCCAGCGGCGTGGCCACCAGGCGGCTGTCCGGCAACGGGCCGATGCGCAGCACCAGGTCGACCTGGCCGAGGTTGTCGCCCTGCAGGTCGGTGAAGCTGTCGATCAGGCGCAGCTGCACGTCCAGGCCGGGGTTGGCCTTGAGGAAGTCGGCCAGGGCCGGCGCCAGGTGGCGGCGGCCGAAGGGCACGGGCGCGTCGATGCGGATCAGGCCCTCGGGCGCGGTGCTCAGCGATACCGCTTCGGCGCGGGCCTGGCGCAGTTCCTCGACGATGCGCCGGGCCCGCTCGGCGAACGCCAGGCCGGCCGGGGTGGCGCGCACCAGGTGGGTGCTGCGGGCCAGCAGGGGGCTGCCCAGGCCGCGCTCGAGGGCGTCCATGCGCCGCGCCACCGCCGAGGGCGTGAGCTGGCGCAGGCGCGCGGCGGCGGAGAAGCTGCCGCTGTCGAGGACGTCGAGGAACAGGTCCAACTGGTCTTCCAGGGCGCTGGGGGTCATGGCGGCTGCCTTTGCAGAAAACGCCAAGCCATTGTGCTCGGCTTTGCGTTTCCCATCCAGCAGCGGTCTTCTAGCATGGCGCCGAAGGGTAGGAGGTAGCGATGCTGGACATGGGCTTGGACTTTCTTCTGGGGCTGGTCCTGGGTTGCCTGGGCGGGCTTTTCGGGATCGGCGGCGGGCTGCTGGCGATCCCGGCGCTGGGCGTGCTGTTCGGCCTCGACCAGCAACTGGCGCAGGGCACGGCCCTGGTGATGGTGGTGCCCAACGTGCTGCTGGCGCTGCGCCGTTATCACCAGCGCAATCGCATCGATCCCGGCCAGGCGGCGGTGCTGGCGGTGACCGGGCTGCTCTGCGCCTTCCTCGCCTCCAGCCTGGCGCTGCGCATCGACGCGGCGCACATGCGCACGGCCTTCGTGGTGTTCCTGCTGGCCCTAGCCGGCTACCTGCTGCTGCGCCAGCGCGGCGCGGCGCAACCGCGGGAGGCCGCGCCGGGGCTGCCCTGGTTCGCCGCACTGGGCCTG
>NZ_QGSL01000106.1:1033809-1035425 GCF_003176655.1 Pseudomonas sp. RW407
TCCATGGATTGCAGTTCGGCGGATTCGAGCATGGCCTTCATGCGCCAGGCCAGGGCGAACAGTTCTTCGATGAAGGGCGGCGCCACGCTGCCGCGGTGCTCCAGCGACAGGTCGCTGGGGTGGTGGCGGATGGACAGCTGGTAGTGGCTGGCGCCGCCGGCGGCGAGGGTGGCGGTGAAGTGCGTGCCGAGGATGCGTTGCAGCTGGTGCTGCACGTCGTGCAGCAGTTGCAGCGGTACTTCCTCGCGCAGCGCGCCGTGGTCGGTCTGGCCCATGGTCGTCCCCGGGGTCGAGTGGCAGGGCGGCGGCCGTGGCGGCCGCCGGAACAAGTGCCGCCAGCATAGGGAGGGCGACTGTGAACTTGGGTTAAGCCAGGGTAAAGGCGGGTAATTCCGGGCTCAGAAGGTCTGCCCGAGGGAGAACTGGAACACCTCGGTCTCGGCGCCGTCGGGCTTCTTCAGCGGCGTGGCCAGGCTGAAGCTCAGCGGGCCCAGCGGGCTCTGCCAGGTCAGGCCGACGCCCATGGACATGGCCATCTGGTCGAGGCTGACGCTGCCGCAGCCCTGGGTGGTGGACAGGTAGCACTTGTCGGCGAAGACGCTGCCGGTGTCCCAGAACAGCGTGCTGCGCAGCTGGCTCTGGTCCTTGATGAAGGGCAGCGGGAACAGGTACTCGACACCGCCGGTGATGAGGATGTTGCCGCCGAACACTTCCGCGTCGCGGTCGGAATAGTAGGCCTGGCCTGCGCTGGCGTAGTCGCCGGTGGCCGGGGTGCTGCGCGGGCCCAGGGTGCCGTCCTTGAAGCCGCGCACCGAGCTCAGGCCGCCGGCGGTGTAGTTCTCGTAGAACGGCAGGCCGTCGGTGGAGCCGTAGCCGTTGCCGTAGCCCAGCTGGGTGTGCAGGCGGATGGCGGTGCGGTCGCTCACCGGCAGGAAGGCCTGGGCGCTGTAGTCGACCTTGTAGAAGCTCAGGTCGCTGCCCGGCACCGTGGCCATCAGCGTGAGGCTCTGGGAATGTCCGCGGGTGGCCATCACGCCCTTGTTCAGGGTGGATTCGGACCAGCCGATGGAGGCCTTGAGGTTGTTGAAGGTGCTGCCCTCGCGGGAGATGAAGTCGTAGATTTCGTCGGCGCTGTAGGTGCCCGGGGTGATGTCGTCGTGCTGCAGGGTCAGGCCATAGGTCAGGCGCGAGGTCTCGCTGATCGGGTAGCCGATGCTGACGCCGGCGCCGAAGCTGTCGATGGAGTAGTACGACACCTCGTCATCGTCGTCGTAGTACTTGCTGTAGTCGGTGCTGCGGTAGAACAGGTTGTAGCCCAGGCTGACGCCGTCGCTGGTGAAGTAGGGGTTGGTGAAGCCGAAGTTGTACTTGGTCTGGTAGTCCGAGCGGGTCAGGCCGATGCTGGTGTAGTTGCCGGTGCCGAGGAAGTTGCTCTGGCTGATGGAGCCGCCGAGGATCAGCCCGGAACTCTGGGAGAAGCCGACGCTGGCGCTGATCGAGCCGGAGGCCTGCTCTTCGACGCTGTAGTTGACGTCCACCTGGTCGTCGGTGCCGGGCACCGCCGGGGTCTCGACGTTGACCGTCTTGAAGTAGCCCAGGCGCTCCAGGCGCTGCTT
>NZ_QGSL01000106.1:1035435-1037988 GCF_003176655.1 Pseudomonas sp. RW407
AGGCGTGCGCTGATGCTTCGATTGGCAGAGGATAGTCCCCTCTCCCTTCAGGGAGAGGGCTGGGGAGAGGGGCTCTTGCTTCAAGCCTCAGCCTTGACCACCTGAAAAGCCTCCCCTGTCGCAAAGAAAGCCCCGCCGGCCTGGTAATGAATGGTCCGCGATTCCTCGTCGGGGAAATGCCAGCGCCCCTTCGAGAACACCCGCTCGTCCGCATAGGCCGCCACCACCTCGGCGATGAACAGGTCGTACTTCTCCTGGTTGTGCGGCTCGGCGATCACCTTGCATTCCAGGTAGGCCAGGCAGCCTTCGACGATCGGCGCCTGCACCTGGCGGGCGCGGGCGGTGGCGATGTCGAAGCGGGCGAACTTGTCCAGCTCGCCGCCGTTGCTGGAGCCCACCGCCAGGGTCAGTTCGGCCTGGCGCCGCGACGGCAGCTGGATGACGAAGGCGCCGGCGCCTTCCACCAGGTGCCGCGACCAGGTGTTGCGGTCCAGCACCAGCAGCAGCTTGGGCGGGTCGAAGTCCAGCGGCATCACCCAGGCCGCCGCCATCACGTTGGCCACGCCCTCGTGCTCGCTGGTGACCAGGGTGGAGGGGCCGTGGTTGAGCAGCAGGTAGGCCTTGGCCAGGGGGACGTCTTGCAGGTGGTTCATGGGTGGTTCCTCGAAGGTCAGAGCAGCAGGCCGTCGACCGGCTCCAGCGGCGCCGGCAGCTCGGCCTCGCCGAGGATCTCCATGACGGCGATCTCCAGCTGCCGGCTCATGGCGTCCAGCGGCAGGTCGTTGGGCTGGGTGTCGAACGGGTCGGCGATCTGGTCGCCCAGGGCGTCCAGGCCGAAGAAGGTGTAGGCCAGCACGCACACCGCCAGCGGGGTGAACCAGCCGATGCTGTCGACCAGGCAGAACGGCAGCAGGAAGCAGTACACGTGGACGATGCGGTGCAGCATGAGGATGTAGGGGTAGGGGATGGGCGTGCCCTTGATCCGCTCGCAGCCGCCGAGCACGTAGGACAGGCGGCTGACCTGCTGGTCGATGTTGGCCTGCAGCATGTCGTTGGCGCCCGCGCGCCGGCCTGCCTCGGCGAAGTCGCGGCCCAGGCGGGCGAGCAGGGCGTTGGCCGGGCCGGGCGTGCGGGCCAGGGCGTCGGCCAGTTCGCTGCCGAGCAGGCGGCGGGCGTCCTCGCTCTGCGGACGCTCGCGCAACTGGTCGCGCAGCACGTAGGCGAAGGCGGCCAGGCGCTGGGCCAGCAGGCGGCGCCCGGCGTCGTCCAGGCCGGGCAGCAGCGACAGGCTCTGCCGCGCCAGGTTGCGCGAGACGATCAGCAGCTCGCCCCAGAGCGTGCGCGCCTCCCAGAAGCGCTGGTAGGCCACGTTGTTGCGGAAGCCCAGGAAGATCGCCAGGGTCAGGCCCCAGAGGGTGAAGGGCGTGGAGGTGATCACCACCTTGTAGTGGTAGAGGGTGCCGTGGGTGGCCACCACCAGCGAGCTGAGCAGCACCGTGTAGAGCACCTTGCGCCAGATGGCCGGGATGATCGAACCCTTGAGGGAGAACAGCAGCACCCAGAGCGTCGGGGTTTGCGGGCGGAGGATCATGCGGGGGCTTCCAGGCGGGTACACGGGGAGCGCGCATCATAGCCGAGATGCCCGCCTGGTGGCGCGGGGTAGGCGGAGGGCGCTGTGCCCTCCGCCGGGGGCTCAGGCGCCGGCCTGCTCCTGCCGGGCCTTGCGCTCCGCCAGGTCGTACAGCTGCCGCGCTTCCTCCAGCAGCGGCGCGAGGCTGGCGGACAGGCGCGCCACCCCGGCAGGCATGGGCATTTCGTCGGCGCTGTCCTCCAGCAGGCGCAGCAGCACGCTGAGGGATTCCAGGCGGCGCTCGGCGGTGCCCATCAGGTGCTCGACCGGGGCCTGGAGGTTGACGTAGAGAACGTCCTCGTGGGGTTGGGAGAGGGTGGTGAGGGGGATCATGTCAGGCATCGTCTGCCTCCGGGTGAGAGGCAGCAGGGCGATGCACGCGGTTGGCCGGAAGTGGCATGTCCATTGCTCCTCGAGTGGGTGAGGAACCGCCCTCCGGAAAGGGAGGCGGGCCGCGCGGGGGTAGCAAACCGGAGCCAGAGAGCCGGCCAGGCCGAAGCCTGCCCCGAGCGGCCCGCCATGAGTGCCCCTGAGGGGCTGGCGGGAAAAGCACCGTGCATGGGAAGGCAAGGGGCTACCGCGCTCTGACTCTACAGGTTGCTACACCCGTGTCACGGCAGTGACCGTGACGGGCAGAGCCTACCGGCGGGGTTTGTAGGGGCTCAATGGAAAGCTGGGGTATGAAATTTCGCAGAGTGCGGGAGGGGAGTGGAGCTTTTGTAGGAGCGAGCTTGCTCGCGAACGGTGCTTGCCGGCTGGGGCGGTGCCTGTGCTGAAGAGCGCCCTCTCCCTAACCCTCTCCCTGAAGGGAGAGGGGACCGTTCGGAGTGTTCGGGTATTTCGGAGTTAGCTGGATACTACGGCGTCCGGCTGAAGCCATGCTTTCAGCCGGCACGGACAAGCCCCTCTCCCTTCAGGGCGGG
>NZ_QGSL01000106.1:1037998-1039335 GCF_003176655.1 Pseudomonas sp. RW407
CCCGAAAAATCTCAAAAGCGATCCACGGGGCTGGCCAGAACGACCAGGCGCCGGTAAAGGCAAACAGGTGCTGGGCGCCGACTTGCCGCGCCTGATCTACGTGCGCTGGCAGTCCCTGGTCGAACCGCAGACCTACGAGGCCTACATCGTAATCCCTGAGGCCACCCGAAGAGCGATGGTGAAGCCGGAGACCGGCTATTGTCCGGCCAGGGGAATTTGGCGTGAAGACTATCGCGACATGCTGACGGTAGGCCTGGCGCCGGGAGGTATCGCAAGGGTATGGCTCATGGGGGGATGTCTGTCGGCCATCGACGTGACGCGGGTGCAGGCTACCGTGGTGAAGAAAGGACCCGACGGTGGGCTGAGCGGCGGTCAATACGCCTTGCCTCTGGAGCCGGAGTCCAAAGCCTATATCGAGAGGTACGGGATTCCCTATGGTTCGTGGTGATCCCATTGACCGCAGGCTCAGAACGCTGGTGCTGCTGGGCTTGCTGCTCGGGCTGGCCGGCTGTGCCGGCGGCGCCCATCGGTTGCCCTATGACTCGTGGCGCCTGGGCCTGTTCGCGCCCAACTACATGGAGGTGTGGATCGAAACCGCCGATGCGGTGGATGTGCAGGATCGTGTCTTTCGCCGTGCCATGAACGGGGTTGCCGCGATCAATACCCCGAAGAACCTCAAGGGCGATCCACGGGGCTGGCCGACCCGGCCTGGAGCCGGGGCCGGCAAACAGGTACTGGGGGCCGACCTGCCGCGCCTGATCTACGTGCGCTGGCAGTCCCTGGCCGAACCGCAGACCTACGAGGCCTATATCGTGATCCCGGAGGCTACTCGACAGGCAATGGTCGTCGGAGAAAAGGCCTTCTGCCAAGCCGACGCCAAGTGGATAACGGATTATCGCAAGATGCTAACGGTCGGCCTGGCACCGGGAGGTATTGCCAGGGTCTGGCTCATCGGGCCATGCCTGTCGGCCATCGACGTGGCGCGGGTGCAGGGTACCGTGGTGAAGAAAGGACCCGACGGTGGGCTGAGCGGCGGTCAATACGCCTTGCCTCTGGAGCCGGAGTCCAAAGCCTATATCGAGAAGTACGGAATCCCCTATGGCTCTTGGTGACAGCTCGCTGCCCAAGCGCCAGTCGCCAGCCCCAATGGTTGTCTCAGGACTGTCGCAAGCTGCGACAGCGAACGTCGTCGCAAGACCGTTAAAAATCAAAAAATAATAATAGATTCATATAGTTGAACAAAAACCAAGGGATTGGCATAGCGGTTGCGATAGCCGCCGGGACAACTCAACAAGAGGCAACCGCAATGCTCGCTTCCCTGCCCATCAAGCCCGAAT
>NZ_QGSL01000106.1:1039345-1040731 GCF_003176655.1 Pseudomonas sp. RW407
TCGCTGCTCCAGCAGGCCGGCCTCGGCCTCGACGGCCGCCAGCCCTGGGACATGCGTCTGAACCACCCCGGCGTGCCGCAACGCGCCCTGGCCCAGGGCAACCTCGGCCTCGGCGAGGCCTACATGGACGGCGACTGGGACTGCGACCAGCTCGACGAGTTCTTCGCCCGCCTGCTGCGCAGCGGGGTGGTCGACCAGGTCAGCCCGGCCACGCTGATCCTCCACGCCCTGCAGGCGCGCCTGTGCAACCTGCAGACGGCGCAGCGCGCCTGGGCGGTGGGCGAGCGCCACTACGACCTGGGCAACGACTTCTACGCCGCCATGCTCGACCCACGCATGACCTACACCTGCGGCTACTGGAAGGACGCCGACGACCTGGCCCAGGCCCAGGAGGCCAAGCTCGACCTGGTGTGCCGCAAGCTCGACCTGCGCCCGGGCATGCGCGTGCTGGACATCGGCTGCGGCTGGGGCAGCTTCATGGCCTTCGCCGCCGAGCGCTACGGCGTGGAGTGCGTGGGCGTGACCATCTCCCGCGAGCAGTGCGAATGGGCGCGCAAGCGCTACGCCGGGCTGCCGCTGGAGTTCCGCCTGCAGGACTACCGCGACCTCGGCGAGCGCTTCGAACGCATCGTCAGCATCGGCATGTTCGAGCACGTCGGGCGCAAGAACCACCGCACCTTCATGGAGGTGGCGGCGCGCTGCCTGGACGACGACGGCCTGTTCCTGCTGCACACCATCGGCAAGAACCAGCGCCGCAGCGTGCCGGACCGCTGGATCGACAAATACATCTTCCCCAACGGCGACCTGCCCTCCATCGGCCAGATCGGCGACGCCGCCGACGGCCTGCTGGTGGTGGAGGACCTGCACAACTTCGGCGCCGACTACGACCGCACCCTGATGGCCTGGGCACGCAACTTCGAGGCGAGCTGGCCGCGCTTCGCCGAGGTGCTGGGCGAGCGCTTCTACCGCATGTGGCGGTACTACCTGCTGTCCTGCGCAGGGGCCTTCCGCGCGCGGGACATCCAGCTGTGGCAGTGGGTGATGTCGCGGCGTGGGGTGATGGGTGGGTACCGGCGGGTGAGCTGAGCACCGGCTTTTGCTTTTTGTAGGAGCGAGGGGGGCGCCTAGCTCTTGCTCGCGAACGGAGTTCCCCGGCGGCTCAGGTGCCGGGGATGACTCCGCCCCCTCTCCCCAGCCCTCTCCCTGAAGGGAGAGGGGGCTTGTCCGTGCCGAGAGACGGAATGGTTTCAGCCGGAAACCGTCGGTATTGCCGGCTGATTCGGAAATACCCAAGCGCTCCGAACGGTCCCCTCTCCCTTCAGGGAGAGGGTTAGGGAGAGGGGCGGACGTTCAGCCTGCACCATAACCCCCGGCAACCCCCACAAC
>NZ_QGSL01000106.1:1040741-1046636 GCF_003176655.1 Pseudomonas sp. RW407
GGGTGGGTTCGAGTAGCAGGGGTTGGCTCATCGGGGGCTCCAGGATGGGGCATGTGCGCCGCAAAGGCGCGCACACCGGAAGAAGGATCGGCGATTCTGCGAAAAGGATGTCGCTTTGCCATAACTTATCGACTTGACCTTCGCCGAAACGGGGGGCTGGACGCATTCTGGTACGGCCCTTGCTAACTCAGGCACCAGGCTGCGATCCGTCCCGCCGGCGTAACACTCTATCCGACCCCCATCCGGAAACCAGTGCCGTCGGCGGGGCGGGCAGCCCATTGAACAGGCCGCCGAGGTGACGGCGGCCCCCGCAATACGTCCGGCTCGCGTCATCCGCGAGCGGGCAGCCTGGGCGGTGGCGCGGGACGTATCCGCAGAGCCGGCTAGACTGACCTAAGGTTTCCACTTCGATGCAAGGTCCGGAGCAGACCTTGCGATCGCCTCACGAGGGCGAGTGGGCCGGGACTCCAACACGAATAAAAGCAAACTGGAGGTGATCGATGAAGATGGTGAAATCCACACTGGCGGTGCTGACCGCCCTGAGCGTTCTAGGGCTCAGCGGCATGGCCCAGGCCGGCGCCACCCTGGACGCGGTGAAGAAGAAAGGCTTCGTGCAGTGCGGCATCAGCGACGGCCTGCCGGGCTTCTCCTATGCCGACTCCAAGGGGACCTACAAGGGCATCGACGTCGATGTCTGCCACGGCATCGCCGCCGCGGTCTTCGGCGACGCCAGCAAGGTCAAGTTCACCCCGCTGACCGCCAAGGAGCGCTTCACCGCGCTGCAGTCCGGCGAGATCGACGTGCTCTCGCGCAACACCACCTGGACCAGTTCCCGTGACAGCGCCATGGGCCTGAACTTCGCCGGCGTGACCTACTACGACGGCCAGGGCTTCCTGGTGAACAAGAAGCTCGGCGTGACCAGCGCCAAGGAGCTCGACGGCGCCACCGTGTGCATCCAGGCCGGCACCACCACCGAGCTGAACCTGTCCGACTACTTCCGCTCGAACAACCTCAAGTACACCCCCATCACCTACGACACCTCCGACGAGAGCGCCAAGTCGCTGGAGTCCGGGCGTTGCGACGTGCTCACCTCCGACCAGTCGCAGCTCTACGCGCAGCGCATCAAGCTGGGCAAGCCGGACGACTACGTGGTGCTGCCGGAAGTGATCTCCAAGGAGCCCCTCGGCCCGGCCGTGCGCCAGGGTGACGAGGAGTGGTTCGACATCGTCCGCTGGACGCTGTTCGCCATGCTCAACGCCGAGGAGCTGGGGATCGACTCGAAGAACGTCGAGCAGATGGCCAAGTCCTCGAAGAACCCCGACATCAACCGCCTGCTGGGCACCGAGGGCGACTACGGCAAGGACCTGAAGCTGCCGAAGGACTGGGCGGTGCAGATCGTCAAGCAGGTCGGCAACTACGCCGAGATCTTCGAGCGCAACGTCGGCGAAGGCAGCGATCTGAAGATCAAGCGCGGCCTCAATGCCCTGTGGAACAAGGGTGGTCTGCAGTACGCACCGCCGGTGCGCTGACCTCCCACGGCCCGCGCCCGGATCCTGGGCGCGGGCGCTGTTTCGAACGACGTGAGGTCCCCGCGCGGTCACGGGCGTAGCCCCGTGCCCGCATGGGCGGCCTGCGAGAGGGCTTACATGCAGAATTCCGTCAAAGCCCGGCGTCCCCGCGGCCTGTCGCTCAGCGACCCGGCCGTGCGCGCCTGGGCCTTCCAGATCATCGCCGTCGTCGCCGTGGTGGCGTTCGGCTGGTTCCTCTTCGACAACACCCAGACCAACCTCGCCCACCGCGGCATCCAGTCCGGCTTCGGCTTCCTGAACAACAGCGCCGGCTTCGGCATCTCCCAGCACCTGATCGACTACAGCGAGTCCGACACCTACGGGCGGGTGTTCTTCGTCGGCCTGCTCAACACCCTGCTGGTGACCGTGATCGGCATCGTCCTGGCGACCATCATCGGCTTCATCCTCGGCGTGGCCAGGCTGTCGCCGAACTGGCTGGTCCGCAAGATCGCCACGGTGTACATCGAGACCTTCCGCAACATCCCGCCGCTGCTGCAGATCTTCTTCTGGTACTTCGCCGTGCTCGCGCAACTGCCCGGGCCGCGGCAGAGCCTGAGCGTCGGCGGCCTGCTGTTCTTCAACAACCGCGGCATGCAGATGCCGGCGCCGGTGGCCACCGAGGCGATGCCGGCGTTCCTCATCGCCATCCTCCTCGCCCTGGTGGCCTGGGCCGTGCTCTGGCGCTGGGCCAAGGTGCGCCGGCACGCCACCGGCAAGACCTTCCCGGTGTTCCTCACGGGCCTGGCCACGCTGATCGTGCTGCCGGCGCTGACCATCCAGGTGGCCGGCGTGCCGGTGCACTGGGACGTGCCGGTGCTGCAGGGCTTCAACTTCCGCGGCGGCTGGGTGGTGATCCCGGAACTGGTGTCCATCGTCCTGGCGCTGTCGATCTACACCGCCGCCTTCATCGGCGAGACGGTGCGCGCCGGCATCCAGGCGGTCAGCCACGGCCAGACCGAGGCCTCCAGCTCCCTGGGCCTGCGCCCGGGGCAGACGCTGCGGCTGATCATCATCCCGCAGGCGCTGCGGGTGATAGTGCCGCCGCTGACCAGCCAGTACCTGAACCTGGCGAAGAACTCCTCGCTGGCCGCCGGCATCGGCTACCCGGACATGGTCTCGCTGTTCGCCGGCACCGTGCTCAACCAGACCGGCCAGGCCATCGAGACCATGGCCATCACCATGAGCGTGTACCTGGCCATCAGCCTGAGCATCTCGCTGCTGATGAACTGGTACAACAAGCGCATCGCGCTGATCGAACGCTAGGGGGCAGCCATGGCGAACCATACCTTCAAGCCCGATCTGCCGCCGCCGGCGCTGAGCGTCGGGGTCATCGGCTGGCTGCGCGCCAACCTGTTCTCCAACTGGTTCAACACCCTGCTGACCCTGGCCGGGCTCTACGTCATCTGGCTGATCGTCCCGCCGCTGCTGGAATGGGCGGTGTTCAAGGCCGACTGGGTCGGCGAGAGCCGCGCCGACTGCAGCCGCGAGGGCGCCTGCTGGGTGTTCATCAGCACCCGCATCGGCCAGTACATGTACGGCTTCTACCCCGAGGCGCTGCGCTGGCGGGTGGACCTCAACGTGCTGCTGGTGGTGGTCGGCGCCGCGCCGCTGTTCCTGCGCCAGTTCCAGCACAAGCTCAAGTACGGCCTGGCCTACCTGCTGGCGCTGCCGCTGGTGTCCTACTGGCTGCTGCACGGCGGCTTCCTCGGCCTGGACAACGTGCCCACCAGCCAGTGGGGCGGCCTGATGCTGACCGTGGTGATCGCCGCGGTGGGCATCGCCGGGGCGCTGCCGCTGGGCATCCTGCTGGCCCTGGGGCGGCGTTCGAAGATGCCGGCGATCAAGGTCCTGTGCGTCACCACCATCGAGTTCTGGCGCGGCGTGCCGCTGATCACCGTGCTGTTCATGTCCTCGGTGATGCTGCCGCTGTTCCTGCCCGAGGGCATGAACCTCGACAAGCTGCTGCGGGCCATGGTGATGGTGGTGCTGTTCGAGGCCGCCTACATCGCCGAGGTGGTCCGCGGCGGCATGCAGGCCATCCCCAAGGGCCAGTACGAGGCGGCCGCGGCCATGGGCCTGGGCTACTGGCGGATGATGGGCCTGGTGATCCTGCCCCAGGCCCTGAAGCTGGTGATCCCCGGCATCGTCAACACCTTCATCGCGCTGTTCAAGGACACCAGCCTGGTGATCATCATCGGCCTGTTCGACTTCCTCAATAGCATCAAGCGCGCCACCGCGGACCCGGCCTGGCTGGGCATGTCCACCGAGGGCTACGTGTTCGCCGCGCTGGTCTACTGGATCTTCTGTTTCGGCATGTCCCGCTACTCCATGCACCTGGAGCGCAAGCTGGACACCGGCCACAAGCGTTAGGAGTTCGTCATCATGTCTGAAGCCAGCAACAAGACCGTCCCGGCCATCGGCGATCACGTGATGATCGAGATGAAGGGCGTGAACAAGTGGTACGGCCAGTTCCACGTGCTCAAGGACATCAACCTCACCGTCCGCCAGGGTGAGCGCATCGTCCTCTGCGGGCCGTCGGGCTCGGGCAAGTCCACCACCATCCGCTGCATCAACCGCCTGGAGGAGCACCAGCAGGGCAGCATCGTCGTCGACGGCACCGAGCTGACCAACGACCTCAAGCAGATCGAGGCGATCCGCAGCGAGGTCGGCATGGTGTTCCAGCACTTCAACCTGTTCCCGCACCTGACCGTGCTGCAGAACTGCATCCTGGCGCCCATGTGGGTGCGCAAGATGCCCAAGCGCGAAGCCGAGGAAGTGGCCATGCACTACCTGGAGCGGGTGCGCATCCCCGAGCAGGCCGGCAAGTTCCCCGGGCAGCTCTCCGGCGGCCAGCAGCAGCGCGTGGCCATCGCCCGTGCGCTGTGCATGAAGCCGAAGATCATGCTGTTCGACGAACCCACCTCGGCGCTCGACCCGGAGATGGTCAAGGAAGTGCTGGACACCATGATCGGCCTGGCGCAGAGCGGCATGACCATGCTCTGCGTGACCCACGAGATGGGCTTCGCCCGCACCGTGGCGAACCGGGTGATCTTCATGGACAAGGGCGAGATAGTCGAGCAGGCGCCGCCGGACCAGTTCTTCGACAACCCGCAGTCCGACCGCACCAAGCTGTTCCTCAGCCAGATCATCCACTGACCCCGGCCGGCGCGGCCCCGCGGGCCGCGCCGTGTCCCTGGCGTCCGAAAGCCGTCGCAAAGCCTTCCTACGCTCGTCAGCGCCCTTGGCGCTGCGGGTGCGCTTCGGCGTATCCTGGCCTTTTCCACGCCCCGCCGAAGCCGGCCGGCTGAACTCGGCCGTCGGATCGGTGTTCCGATACCCGGGAGCATCCTGTGGAAACCCACGGATGGGCTATACGTTGAAGTAGCTCGCACTGCCGCCTGACAAAAGAGAAACGCCGTGAACCTGATCCTCACCCCGTTGAACCTGAGCAAAGCCAAGGCCTGGAGCGCCCATGCGGTGACGGCCAGCGGCGTCATCCTGGCCCTGCTGGCGCTGCTCGCGCTGGTCGACAACCGCCCGCAGGCCTGCCTGCTGTGGCTGGGCGTGGCCCTGCTGGTGGACGGCCTGGACGGCACCCTGGCGCGCAAGTTCGACGTCAAGGCGGTGCTGCCGCATTTCGACGGCTCCACCCTGGACCTGGTGATCGACTACCTCACCTACGTATTCATCCCGGCGATCTTCATCTACCGCTACGTGCCGCTGCCGGTGCACAGCGAGCTGGCCATCGTCGGCGTCATCCTGGTGTCCTCGCTGTTCTGCTTCTGCAACGTGAACATGAAGAGCAAGGACAACTACTTCGTCGGCTTCCCTGCGGCCTGGAACGTGGTGGCGGTGTACTTCTTCGTCCTCGGCCCCGGCCCCTGGGTGAGCCTGGTCACGGTGCTGGTGCTGGCCGCCCTGACACTGACGCGGATGAAGTTCCTGCACCCCTTCCGGGTGCGCCAGTTCATGCCGCTGAACATCGCGGTGACCTTCGTCTGGATGTTCAGCAGCGCCCTGCTGATCCTCCAGCAGCCGGTGGACCAGACCTGGCTGCTGTGGCTGTGGTTCGCGGCCTCGGCATACTTCATCGGCGTGTGCGTGTGGCGCACGGCGATGGAGTGGTTCAGCTGAGCGGCCGGCGGCGGATAACCGCGATACCGCGCCCTTGTAGGCGCGCGCCCTGCGCGCTAGATCGCGGACGGAGTCCGCTCCTACGGTTCCGGGAGGCACGGTCGTAGGAGCAACTGTCTTGCGGCCCGCGCCGAAATGCTCTTCGTAGGAGCGAGCTTGCTCGCGAATAAACCCCGCTGCGGAGTCCGTTCGC
>NZ_QGSL01000106.1:1046646-1053306 GCF_003176655.1 Pseudomonas sp. RW407
GGCGCCGGCTTGCGCGCGGGCTTCTGGAAGTCGGCGAAGAGCTTCTGCCAGTCGAGCTGGCCGTCCTTCTCGCGGGCGGCCCAGGTTTCCAGGCCCTGGCTGCGGATCTGGCCGACCACCACCTCGCGCTTGGCCAGGTCCATGCTGGTCTCGGCCACGTCGAGGCTGGCCAGGGTGACCAGCGGCTTGCCGGCCGGGCTCTTGAGGTCGAGGTCGCGCAGGTTGGCGCTGGTCTTCTCCAGCAGCAGCTGGGTGTCCTTGCTCAGGTCGAGCTTGTAGTCGGTGGCGACGCTGAGGATGCCTTTCTGCAGTTCCAGCGGAACGTTGTCGCGCACGTAGGGCCACCAGGCCTTGAGCGGGATGCCCTGGATCGACAGGCTGCCGCTGGAGGCGAGCGGGGTCAGGCTGAGGTCGCCCTTCCAGTCGAGCTTGCCGCCGTGCGGGCCGGTGCCGCTGAGGGTCATCTGCGCGCCGCTGTCGGGCAGGGTGCTGAGGTTGTTCAGCTCGAAGCCCAGCGGGTCGAAGACGAAGTCCACCTGCTCGCTCGGGCGGTTGTCCTGGAAGTGCACGCTGCCCTGGCTCAGGGCGATGCGCTGGATGCGCAGCGGGAAGGGCTTGCTGTCCGGCTGCTCGGGTTGCGGCTGGCTGGGCGGCAGCTTGAACAGGCGGGTGAGGTTGAGGCTGCCGTCCTCGGCGAACACCACTTCGCCATGGGGCTTGTCCAGTTGCACGTCGGCCAGGTGCAGCTGGCGCGTCCACAGGCTGTCCAGCTCGAGGTTGGCGTAGAGCCGCTCGAAGGCCACCTGCTCCTGGCCCGGCGCGCCGATGCGCAGGCCCCAGACATTCAGCTCCAGGCTGAAGGGGTTCAGTTCGATGCGCTCGATGTGCGCCGGCACGGTGGCGTACTGGGCCAGTTGCTGGTTGGCCACGCGCAGGGCGATGCCGGGGAGTATCAGGAAGCCCAGCAGGCAATAGAGGAGGAACAGCAGCACCAGGGTGCCGATCGCGCGAATCAATCCTTTGGGCATAGCGGGAGTCGTCTTCCGTCGTGGCGTACCCTCGGAGTATGGCACGCGTGCAAAGTTCAAAATCCTGAGCCGTGGCAGTCGGTCGCGGCGATCAGGCCTGCAGGTTGTGCTGGCGGGCGAACTCCACCAGGTCCACCAGGCTGCTCAGCTGCAGTTTCTCGAGGATGCGCGTCTTGTAGGTGCTGACGGTCTTCTGGCTGAGGAACAGTTCCTCGGCGATCTGCTTGTTGCTCAGGCCGCGCACCAGGCTGCGCAGCACCACCAGCTCGCGCGGGGTGAGCATCGCCACCGGGTCGTCGCCGGGCTGCCCGGGCGCGCCCAGGGGGCGCTCGGGGAAGCAGCGGTAGCCGGCGACCAGCATGCGCGCGGCATTGAGGATGGCGGCGGTGTCCTTGTTCTTGCTGACGAAGCCGTGCCCGCCGGCGGCCTCCACGCGCCCGGCGTAGAGGCGCTCGTCCTGGGAGCTGAGCACCAGCAGGCGGATGTTCTCGTCGAAGATGTGCACCCGCGCCAGCAGGTCCATGCCGTCCATGCCCGGCAGGTTGAGGTCGAGGATGACCAGGTCGGGCTTTTGCTGGCGCACCAGGTTGAGCCCGGCGTTGCCGTCGTCGGCCTCGCCGACGATTTCGAACTGGGGGTCCTGGGCGAGCAGGGAGCGGATCGCCAGGCGCATGGCCGGGTGATCCTCCACCACGATGACGCGTTTGTTCATGGGCAATCCTTGAAGGCGCGATCCGCCCAATGAAGATAGCCCAGTTGGCGCGACCGTGCGGCCGCGCCCGGCGAGGCTCAGCGTTCCAGGGCCAGCGCGACGCCCTGGCCGCCACCGATGCAGAGGGTGGCCAGGCCCTTCCTGGCATCGCGGCGGAGCATTTCGTGCAGCAGGGTGACCAGCACGCGGCAGCCCGAGGCGCCGATGGGGTGGCCCAGGGCGATGGCGCCGCCGTTGACGTTGACCCTGGCGGCGTCCCAGCCCAGCTCCTGGCCCACCGCCAGGGCCTGGGCGGCGAAGGCCTCGTTGGCCTCGATCAGGTCCAGCTCGCCCAACTGCCAGCCGGCCTTGTCCAGGCAACGGCGGGTGGCGGATACCGGGCCGATGCCCATGATCGCCGGGTCGACGCCGGCATTGGCGTAGGCGGCGATACGCGCCAGCACTGGCAGGCCCAGCTCGGCGGCCTTGGCGGCACTCATCAGCAGCACGGCGGCGGCGCCGTCGTTGAGCGTGGACGCATTGCCGGCGGTGACGCTGCCGTCCTTCCTGAAGGCCGGCTTGAGCTTGCCCAGGGCCTCGGCGCTGGTGCCGGCGCGGACCTGCTCGTCGACGGCGAAGCGCAGCGGCTCGCCCTTGCGCTGGGGAATCTCGATGGGGGTGATCTCCGCCTCGAAGCGCCCGGCGGCGATGGCCTCGGCGGCCTTGCGCTGGGACTCGGCGGCGAAGGCGTCCTGCGCTTCGCGGCTGATGCCGTACTTGTCCACCAGGTTCTCGGCGGTGATGCCCATGTGGTAGTCGTTGAAGGCGTCCCACAGGCCGTCGACGATCATGCTGTCGAGCAGCTGCGCATGGCCCATGCGCAGGCCGGTGCGGGCCTTGGGCAGCACGTAGGGCGACAGGCTCATGTTCTCCTGGCCGCCGGCGATGACCACCTCGGCATCACCGCAGCGGATGGCCTGGGCCGCCAGGTGCAGGGCCTTCAGGCCCGAGCCGCAGACCTTGTTGACGGTCATCGCCGGTACGCTGTTCGGCAGGCCGGCGGCGATGGCGGCCTGGCGCGCGGGGTTCTGCCCGGCGCCGGCGGTGAGGGTCTGGCCGAGGATGACTTCGTCGACCGCCTCGGGGGCCACGCCGGTCTGCTCGAGCAGGCGGCGGATCACCGCGGCGCCCAGTTCATGGGCCGGCAGGGCCGACAGGGAACCCTGGAAGCTGCCGATGGCGGTGCGGGTGGCAGCGACTATGACGACATCTTGCATGACACGAATCCTCAGCATGGGGCGGCGCGGGCCGCGGCGAACGAACCGGCATGGTTGCACAGCCCGTGCGTGGCGGGCCACTCCTCGAACCGGGTGGTCAGGCGCCGACCCCGAGGGTCAGCGCAGCGGCGGCAGGCCCATGCGCCGGCGCGCGCGGTGCAGCGAGCCGTTGCGCACCGCCCAGCGCAGCAGCGGCACGCTGCGCTTCACGCTGGCGCGGATCAGCTGGCGCTGCAGCGGGCGCAGGGAGAAGCCGAGCATGTCGGCGGCCCAGTCCGGCAGCAGGTCGATGCCGGCGCGCATCATCAGGGCGCTGAAGGGCCTGGCCAGGGAGCTGGGCGCCGGGGCGTCGAGCAGTACCTCGACCACGTCGCGGGTGCGCTCGTTGTAGCGCAACCGGGGGCGCATGCGTTCCAGGTACTCGGCCACCTCCTGGCGCGAGCGCGGCACGTCGCGGGCGCCCAGGCGCTCGGCGACCAGGGCGATCTCGTCGTAGTAGCGGTCCTGCTCGCTGCCGGGCAGGTCGGGGTTCAGGTAGCGCAGGTGCGACTTGAGGAAGCAGCTGACCTCGGCGACGTGCACCCAGGTCAGCAGGTCCGGGTCGCTGGCCGCGTAGGTCGTGCCGTCGGGCAGGGTGCCGCTGACGCCGTCGTGGATGCGCCGCACCCGGGCGATCAGCTTCTCGGCGTCGGCCACCGAGCCGTAGGTGGTGGTGGAGATGAACTGGCCGGTGCGGCGCAGGCGCCCGAGCATGTCGGCGCGGAAGTTGGAGTGGTCCCACACGCCGCCCAGGGCGGCGGGGTGGAGCATCTGCAGGAGCAGGGCGCTGATGCCGCCGATGAGCATGGAGCTGAAGTCGCCATGGACCTTCCAGCAGGCCGAGTCGGGGCCGAACAGCCCCGGGTCGCCCTTGGGGGATTCGAAGTCGACGCCCCCGAGGGCGAGTCCGGTCAGGCTCAGGACCTGGCTTTCGATATGACGGCGAACGGTTTCCATGGCGACGAGCTGCAAGCCTCAAGCGTCAAGCTACAAGTGGTGCACACCATAAGCTTAACCGCAGGCACCCTGCCTTGCAGCTTGCAGCTTGCAGCTTGCAGCTTGCAGCTGCTCCTCACCTATTGATGCGATTGTCGATCAGCCCCTGGACCACGCCGGGGTCGGCGAGGGTCGAGGTGTCGCCGAGGTTGTCCAGCTCGTTGCAGGCGATCTTGCGCAGGATGCGCCGCATGATCTTGCCCGAACGGGTCTTCGGCAGGCCCGGCGCCCACTGCAGCACCTCCGGCTTGGCGAAGCTGCCGATCTCCTTGCTGACCAGCGCCAGCAGCTCCTGCTTCAATTCGTCGCTGGGCTCGGTGCCGTTCATCGGCGTGACGAAGGCGTAGATGCCCTGGCCCTTGAGGTCGTGGGGGTAGCCCACCACCGCGGCCTCGGCGATGCCGTCGTGCAGCACCAGGGCGCTTTCCACCTCGGCGGTGCCGATGCGGTGGCCGGAGACGTTGATCACGTCGTCGACGCGCCCGGTGATCCAGTAGTAGCCGTCCTCGTCGCGGCGCGCGCCGTCGCCGGTGAAGTAGTAGCCGGGGTAGGGCTTGAAGTAAGTGTCGACCATGCGCTGGTGGTCGCCGTAGATGCTGCGGATCTGGCTCGGCCAACTGGCCTTGATGGCCAGCACGCCGGCGCCGGGGCCGTCGATCTCCTTGCCCTGTTCGTCCAGCAGCACCGGCTGCACGCCGAAGAACGGCAGGGTCGCCGAGCCGGGCTTGAGGGAGGTGGCGCCGGGCAGCGGGGTGATGAGGATGCTGCCGGTCTCGGTCTGCCACCAGGTGTCGACGATCGGGCAGCGGGTCTCGCCGACCACGTGGTAGTACCACTCCCAGGCTTCCGGGTTGATCGGCTCGCCCACCGAGCCGAGCAGGCGCAGGCTGGCGCGCGAGGTTTTCTTCACCGGCTCCTCGCCTTCGCGCATCAGGGCGCGGATGGCAGTGGGCGCGGTGTAGAAGATGTTCACCTGGTGCTTGTCGATCACCTGCCAGAAGCGCGAGGCGTCCGGGTAGCTGGGCACGCCTTCGAACATCAGGGTGGTGGCGCCGTTGGCCAGCGGGCCGTAGACGATGTAGCTGTGCCCGGTGACCCAGCCGACGTCGGCGGTGCACCAGTAGATGTCACCCTCGTGGTAGTCGAACACGTACTTGTGCGTCATGGCCGCGCCCAGCAGGTAGCCGCCGGTGGTGTGCAGCACGCCCTTGGGCTTGCCGGTGGAGCCGGAGGTGTAGAGGATGAACAGCGGGTCCTCGGCGTCCATGGGCTCCGGCGGGCAGTCCTCGCTGGCGCCGTGCAGGACCTCGTGGTACCAGAGGTCGCGGCCCTCGACCCAGGGCACCTTGCCCTGGGTGCGCTGCACCACCACCACGGTGGAGACGTTCGGGCAGTCCTGCAGGGCCTTTTCCACGTTCTGCTTGAGCGGGATGTACTTGCCGCCGCGCACGCCCTCGTCGGCGGTGATCACGGTGCGGCAGTCGGCGTCGAGGATGCGGTCGCGCAGGGAATCCGGCGAGAAGCCGCCGAACACCACCGAGTGGATGGCGCCGATGCGCGCGCAGGCCAGCATGGCGTAGGCCGCCTCGGGGATCATCGGCATGTAGATGCACACCCGGTCGCCCTTCTCCACGCCGCGGCTCTTGAGCACGTTGGCCAGGCGGCAGACGTGGCTGTGCAGCTTGCGGTAGGTGATGTGGGCGGACTCGGCGGGGTTGTCGCCTTCCCAGATGATGGCGACCTGTTCGCCGCGCTGTTCCAGGTGGCGGTCGATGCAGTTGTAGGCGACGTTGAGCTGGCCGCCCTTGAACCAGCTGGCCTGGCCACGGGCCAGGTCGCCGTGGTGCACGGAGTGCCAGGGCTTGAACCAGTCGAGCAGGGCCCTGGCCTGTTCGCCCCAGAACACGTCCGGTTGTTCGATGGATTGGCGGTAGAGGCGCTGGTAGTCCTCCTCGTCGAGGTAGGCACGCTGGCGAACGGCGTCCGGCACCGGGTGAGCGGTGATTTCGAACATGACGATATCCTTGTTGTTGTGATGTCTTGGTAAGGCGTCTGGCTCAAGACTGGGCCAATGCGCGGCCCGGTTCAAGCCTTGGAGGGATGGCCGGCATTTCGGCCGGGGGCGCGTAGGGCGGATAACGCCTACGGCGTTATCCGCCGTTTGGCCTTGGTTCCCGGCGGCCCCGGGGTTGACCTGGGCGTTGGCTGTGGCCTCGGTGCATTGGCGGATAACCGCGAACGGTTATGCGCCCTACGCGGGATATGCCATGCCTCCCGGCGCGCTCCAACTGCGCCGAGGTGCTTTGCGTAGGATGGGTTGAGCCTTGGCGAAACCCATGCGGTCATGGCGATGGGTATCGCTTCGCTCCACCCATCCTACGAGAAGCCATGCCTCCCGGCGGATTGTAGGAGCGCGCCCTGCCCGCGATTTCGCGCGCAGGGCGCGCTCCTACAGGGGAATGGCGCGGGTGGGGCGGCGTAGGAGCAACTGTCTCGCGCCCGCGCCGAGATGCTCTTCGTAGGAGCGAGCTTGAACCGGTCAAGAAATTTTGGACACCGCTTTAGGTTCATGCTGCTGCCTTGAGCTTTTCCTCCATGGCTACCGGGGTTTCATATCCGTTGTAGCTGT
>NZ_QGSL01000106.1:1053316-1068397 GCF_003176655.1 Pseudomonas sp. RW407
TTCACCGGCCACGCCGGACGCCCTGGTGGCACAGATGGCGGCGGATAACCGCGAACGGTTATTCGCCCTGCGTGCACGTACACGAAAAAGCCCCGCACTCAGCAGGCTGTGTGAAAAACCGAGCGGCTCTTCGAAGAGCGCGTTCCTACGTGAAATCTGAAGAGGCTTGGCTATTCAGCCAATCCAGAATCCACGTAGAAACGCGAAATCCAGGTTGTTTTTTAACCAGTGGGACCGATCCTGAGGTTTTCACACAGCCTGACTCAGGCGGGGCTTTTTCGTGAAGCAAACCTCAGCGCGCCGCGGTGCGGCCGCCCTTCTTCTTGCCGCCGAGCAGGTGCGAGAACACCGCGTGCAGGTCGCCCGAGGCGCTGTCGCCTTCCAGGTTCAGCTTGTCGTCGATGTGCGCCATGTGGTGCATCATCAGGGTCACGGCCTTTTCCTTCTCGCCTTTCTCGATGGCGTCGAGGATTTCGTTGTGCTCGTCGAACGAGCAGTGCGAGCGGCCGCCCGCCTCGTACTGGGCGATGATCAGCGAGGTCTGCGACACCAGGCTGCGCTGGAAGCTGACCAGCGGGGCGTTCCTGGCCATCTCCGCCAGCTTCAGGTGGAACTCGCCGGACAGGCGGATACCCGCGCCGCGGTCGCCGCGGGCGAAGCTGGCCTGCTCCTGCACCACCATCTCGCGCAGCTCGGCGAGCAGCTCGGCGCTGGCGTTGTCCACCGCCAGCTCGGTGATGGCGCGCTCGACGGTGCGCCGGGCGAAGAGGATCTGCCGGGCCTCGTCGATGCTCGGGCTGGCCACCACCGCGCCGCGGTTGGGGCGCAGCAGCACCACCTGCTCGTGGGCCAGGCGCGACAGGGCGCGGCGGATGATGGTGCGGCTGACGCCGAAGATTTCGCCCAGCGCCTCCTCGCTCAGCTTGGTGCCGGGCGCCAGGCGCTGTTCGAGGATGGCGTCGAAGATGTGCGCGTAGACGATCTCGTCCTGCGTGCCGGTACGGCTCTTGCCGTTGCGCGCCGGCTTCTTGATCTGTTGCAGCGGGTCGGTCATGGATCCTCAACCTTGTTGGGCGGACCGGCGGCCTGGGCAATCCGCTGCCAGGTACGCGGGCGCGACGAAATGATGGCCACCAGTGTACACAAAATGCCCAGCGCCGCGCACCCGGCGCATCCCCCTTGCCCTGCGGCATTCGGCCGTCCCCGCTGTACAAATTCTGCGCAATGTCGGGACGAATTTTCCGATGAATTGTTTGGAAGAAGCCGAGCGATAGGTACGAAACATTATTTGATTTTTTTGTATACAACCTCATAATCGCCGGCGTGACTTCCTGACTCGCAAGTCAAGAACACGCCCTCACAGCCTTCCGCCGAGCCAGGGACGCAGGTGAACCAGCCGACGGCAAGGACCAACAACAAGAGCGTTGAGGAGTACCCGCTGTGGAAAGCACCAAACAAGAACAACAAACCGCTGTCGCCTCCAGCCCACCCGCCACCGGCCTGCTCGAACGCCTGTTCAAGCTCAGCCAGCACGGCACCACGGTGAAGACGGAACTGGCCGCCGGCCTGACCACCTTCATCACCATGGCCTACATCATCTTCGTCAACCCCAACATCATGGCCGACGCCGGCGTCGACCACGGCGCGGCCTTCGTCGCCACCTGCCTGGCCGCCGCCCTGGGCTGCTTCCTCATGGGGCTGTACGCCAACTGGCCGGTGGGCCTGGCGCCGGGCATGGGCCTCAACGCCTTCTTCACCTACACCGTGGTCAAGACCATGAACTACAGCTGGGAGATCGCCCTGGGCGCGGTGTTCATCTCCGGCGTGCTGTTCATGGTGCTGACCTTCTCGCGCATCCGCGAATGGCTGCTCAACAGCATCCCGCCGAGCCTGCGCTTCGCCATGGGCGCGGGGGTCGGGCTGTTCCTCGGGCTGATCGGCCTGAAGACCGCCGGCATCGTGGTCGCCAGCCCCGCCACCCTGGTGCACCTGGGCGACCTGACCAAGCCCGGCCCGCTGCTGGCGGCGATCTGCTTCCTGATGATCGCCGTGCTGGAGTACCGTCGGGTGTTCGGCGGCATCCTCATCAGCATCCTCACCGTCACCGTGGCCGGCATCGCCCTGGGCCTGGTGCAGTTCGGCGGGGTGTTCTCCATGCCGCCGAGCCTGGCGCCGACCTTCCTGGCCATGGACATCGCCGGTGCCTTCAACGTGACCATGATCAGCGTGATCCTGGCCTTCCTCTTCGTGCACATGTTCGACACCGCCGGCACCCTGATGGGCGTGGCCCAGCGCGCCCACCTGGTGCGCGAGGACGGCCGCATCGAGAACCTGTCCAAGGCGATGAAGGCCGACAGCGCCTCCAGCGTGGTCGGCGCCGTGCTCGGCGTGCCGCCGGTGACCAGCTACGTGGAAAGCGCCGCGGGCGTGGCCGCCGGCGGCCGCACCGGGCTGACCGCGGTGACCGTCGGCGCGCTCTTCGTCGCCGCCATGTTCTTCGCCCCGCTGGCCGGCATGATCCCCGCCTACGCCACCGCCGGCGCGCTGATCTACGTGGCCATGCTGATGATGGGCGGCCTGGCCCACATCGACTGGCAGGAGCACACCGAGACCATCCCGGCCATCGTCACCGTGATCATGATGCCGCTGACCTTCTCGGTGGCGGACGGCATCGCCCTGGGCTTCGTGACCTACGTGGCGATGAAGGTCTTCACCGGCCGCTACAAGGACGTGACCGTCAGTCTGTATGCACTCTGCCTTATATTTGTAGCCAAATTCATCTTCCTGTAATCTGGACGAGCCCCGCCACGGCCCCGGCGCACACACGCCGGGGCCTTTGCATTCGAGAGTCCGCGATGAACCTGGAAACCTGGCTGCTCTACAGCAGCGCCGCCCTGATCGTGATCCTGATTCCCGGCCCGCTGTCGCTGCTGATGGTCAGCAACAGCCTCAACTATGGCCTGCGCCGTTCGCTGCCGGCCTTCCTCGGCGGGGTCAGCGCCTCCATCTGCCTGCTCAGCGCCTCGGCCCTGGGCCTGGGCGCGCTGCTGCTGGCCTCGGAGAAGCTGTTCAGCGTGCTCAAGGTGCTGGGCGCGCTCTACCTGTTCTACCTGGCCTGGCAGAGCTGGCAGGAATCCCGCATCGCCGGCCAGCCGCGCGCCGCCGAGGAACTGCCGGTCAACCCGGGCTTCCGCAGCCTGTACTGGAAGGCCTTCGGCCTGGGCGCCAGCAACCCGAAGGACATCCTGTTCTTCGCCGCCTTCCTGCCGCAGTTCCTCAGGGCCGACCACCCGCTGTGGCAGCAGCTGCTGGTGATGATCCTCACCTGGGCGCTGCTCGACTTCGCCTGCAAGCTGTTCTACGGCCTCGGCGCCCGCGGCGCCGCGCGCTTCCTGCGCTCGGGCAAGGGCCAGGCCTGGTTCAACCGCGGCAGCGCCGCCCTCTTCGCCACCGCTGGCGGGGCTTCGTTGCTCAGCCGCTGAGGCCCATAGAACCGTTCGCGAGCAAGCCCGCGCCTACGAAAAGCACTGGCACCTGTAGGAGCGAGCTTGCTCGCGAACGGTATTTACCGGCAGCAATGATGTTTAGGGTCAACTCCGCCCCCTCTCCTTGGGAGAGGGGGCTGTCCGGCGCGAACGAGAGGTTCGGCATCAACCTGTAGGAGCGGGCCCTGCCCGCGATTTCGCGCGCAGGGCGCGCTCCCACATGGGAACGCGGTGTGGATGGGGCGGCGTAGGATGGGTGGAGCGAAGCGACACCCAGCCTACGAAAACACCCCGGAGTAAGAACACACAGGCAAAAAAAGACCCGCCAGAGGCGGGCCGATGGGACTCCACGAAGAGTCGGGGTGGGAAGCCGGGTGGCGGCCTAGCTGCCGCGGTAGGTCGAGTAGCTGTACGGCGAGATCAGCAGCGGCACGTGGTAGTGGTCGCTTTCCGAGGCGATGCCGAAGCGCAGCACCACCTGGTCGAGGAAGGCCGGTTGCGGCAGTTGCAGGCCACGGGCGCGATAGTAGTCGCCGGCGTTGAACTGCAGCTGGTAGACCCCGGCGCGGAAGTCCTCGCCCTGCAGCAGCGGCTCGTCGCAACGGCCGTCGTCGTTGGTCACGCGGGTGGCGACCAGTTCCAGCTGCTGGCCTTCCACGCGGTAGAGCTCGACCTTGATGCCATGGCCGGGGCAGCCGTGGGCGGAATCCAGTACGTGCGTCGTCAAACGTCCCATGGGCTCTGGGCATCCCCGGCGCGGCCGGCGGACGCCGTCCTCCTTCTCGGTGTGGTGTGGGTTGCGCCCCGTCGGCGCAGGGCCGGCGGGGCGGGTTGGATGGAACGAAAATACGCCATCACATAAATATTGTATACAAAAAACTTGCTTCCACGCCCCGAAACGGCGCCACCGCCCCAGCATGCGGCATTCCGATCCGCTGCCGGTACGCTTGAGGCCGGAGGCCACCGAGCTGACCGGTTGGGCAGGTAATTTGCTTGCTCTGCCTACGGATGCGGATGACGACGGATGGCGAAACCGGGGTGCGGGATTGTATTTACATTCGGCCACACAACTTGTATACAATATCTCGCAACACGGTGGCGCACGCCCTACCGCCCCGCGCCGCCCCCAACAAGAAGGAACACTGCAGTGAGCGCTGACTACCCACGCGACCTGATCGGTTACGCCGACAACCCTCCCCACCCGCACTGGCCGGGCGACGCGCGCATCGCGCTGTCCTTCGTGCTCAACTACGAGGAAGGCGGCGAGCGCTGCATCCTCCATGGCGACAAGGAATCCGAGGCCTTCCTCTCCGAGATGGTCGCCGCCCAGCCGCTGCAGGGCGCGCGCAACATGAGCATGGAGTCCCTCTACGAATACGGCAGCCGCGCCGGCGTCTGGCGCCTGCTCAAGCTGTTCCGCAAGTACAACCTGCCGCTGACCATCTTCGCCGTGGCCATGGCCGCCCAGCGCCACCCGGACGTCATCAGGGCGATGGTCGCCGCCGGCCACGAGATCTGCAGCCACGGCTACCGCTGGATCGACTACCAGTACATGGACGAGGCCCAGGAGCGCGAGCACCTGCTGGAGGCCATCCGCATCCTCACCGAGCTGACCGGCGAACGCCCGCAGGGCTGGTACACCGGCCGCACCGGCCCGAACACCCGGCGCCTGGTGCGCGAGGAAGGCGGCTTCCTCTACGACTCCGACACCTACGACGACGACCTGCCCTACTGGGACCCGGCCAGCAGCGCCGCCAAGCCGCACCTGGTGATCCCCTACACCCTGGACACCAACGACATGCGCTTCACCCAGGTGCAGGGCTTCAACAAGGGCGACGACTTCTTCGAATACCTCAAGGACGCCTTCGACGTGCTCTACGCCGAAGGCGCCGAGGGCGCGCCGAAGATGCTCTCCATCGGCATGCACTGCCGCCTGCTGGGCCGCCCGGCGCGCCTGGCCGCGCTGGAACGCTTCATCCAGTACGTGAAGGGCCACGAGAAGGTGTGGGTCGCCCGCCGCGTCGACATCGCCCGCCACTGGTACGAGAAGCACCCGTTCCAGGCCCAGGAGAAACAGGCATGAGCCGCTTCCAGACCCTGACCCCGGCCAGCCTCGACCGCGCCGCCTTCGTCGCCGCCTTCGCCGACATCTACGAACACTCCCCCTGGGTGGCCGAGAAGGCCTACGACCTGGGCGTGGACGAGAGCCTCAACGACATCGAGAGCCTGCAGCAGCGCATGGCCGACATCCTCCTGTCGGCCAGCCATGAGGCCCAGCTGGCACTGATCAATGCCCACCCGGACCTGGCCGGCAAGGCCGCCGTGCGTGGCGAGCTGACCGCCTCCAGCACCTCCGAGCAGGCCGGCGCCGGCATCCACGAATGCACCGCCGAGGAGTTCGCCCGCTTCAACGAACTCAACGACGCCTACAAGGCGAAGTTCGGCTTCCCCTTCATCAAGGCGGTGAAGGGCAGCGACCGCCACCAGATCCTCGCGGCCTTCGAGCAGCGCATCCACAACACGCCGGAGCAGGAGTTCCAGACCGCCCTGGCCGAAATCAACAAGATCGCGATGTTCCGCCTGCAGCAGCTCTGAGCCCGCGGCTGGAAATTCACGTCACCAAGGAGAACAAGATGAGAACCTACAACGCTCCCTTCGAGAAATTCGTCAACCTGGCCGACGAGCGCCTGGGGAGCAAGGTGATCAGCGTCACCGACGAATGGTTCGCCGCCGCCAGCCGCATGCTGCAGCCCACCCCCGCGGTGTGGAAGGAAGGCGTCTTCGACGACAACGGCAAGTGGATGGACGGCTGGGAATCCCGCCGCAAGCGCTTCGAGGGCTACGACCACGCGGTGATCCGCCTGGGCGTGCCGGGCTCGATCAAGGGCGTGGACATCGACACCAGCTTCTTCACCGGCAACTTCCCGCCGTCGGCGTCCCTGGAAGGCTGCTTCGTGGCCGAGGGCGACCCCAGCGACGACACCCAGTGGACCGAGGTGCTGCCCTCCGTCGAGCTGCAGGGCAACAGCCACCACTACCACGAGATCAGCGACGAACGCCCCTACACCCACCTGCGCCTGAACATCTACCCGGACGGCGGCGTGGCGCGCCTGCGCGTGTACGGCATTCCGTTCCGCGACTGGGCCAACCAGAACCCGAACGAGCAGGTCGACCTCGTCGCCGCGCTGAACGGCGGCCGCGCCCTGGCCTGCTCCGACGAACACTTCGGCCGCATGAGCAACATCCTGAACCCCGGCCGCGGCGTGAACATGGGCGACGGCTGGGAAACCGGGCGTCGCCGCACCCCGGGCAACGACTGGGTGATAGTCGCGCTGGGCCACGCCGGCATCGTCGAGAAGATCGTCGTCGACACCCTGCACTTCAAGGGCAACTACCCGGAAAGCTGCAACATCCAGGCGGCCTTCGTGAAGGGCGGCACCGACAGCCAGATCGCCACCCAGAGCCTGTACTGGCGCGAACTGCTGCCGAGCCAGAAGCTGCAGATGCACAACGAGCACACCTTCATCGAGCAGATCAGGGAACTGGGCCCGATCACCCACATCCGCCTGAACATCTTCCCGGACGGTGGCGTCAGCCGTCTGCGCCTGTTCGGCAAGGTGGCCAGGTAAGCGCAACACCTCCCCCGTCATCCCCGCGAACGCGGGGATCCAGAGACACCGGGCTCCCGCGTTCGCGGGAGTGACGCAAGGGAAAGCGGTCCCCGGGCTCGCCCGGGCACAGAACAACGAACACAAGTGACCAGCCATGCGTACCCTGAAGATCGAACCGTTGACCAAGGAAGCCTTCGCCCCGTTCGGTGATGTCATCGAGACCGAGGGCAGCGCCCACTTCATGATCAACAACGGTTCCACCCGCCGTTATCACAAGCTCGCCACGGTCGAGACCGCGCAGCCCGAGGATAAGGCGATCATCAGCATCTTCAGCGCCGAAGCACTGGAGATGCCGTTGCGCATCCGCATGCTGGAGCGTCATCCGCTGGGCAGCCAGGCTTTCATCCCGCTGCTCGGCAACCCCTTTCTGGTCGTGGTCGCGCCACTTGGCGACGCACCTGTACCGGGCCTTGTCCGCGCCTTCCTGAGCAACGGAAGGCAGGGCATCAATTACCACCGCGGCGTCTGGCACCACCCGGTGCTGACGATCGAAAAGCGGGATGACTTCCTGGTGGTCGATCGCAGCGGTTCCGGCAACAACTGCGACGAGCATTTCTTCACCGAGGACGAGCAACTGCTCCTCGACCCCCAACTAAACTAATAAGAGAGGCCCGTCCGCCGCGACGCCGGTGGCCGGGCAAGAGGTAATGACTGTGGAAGCACATCTCATCGAATGGGCGAACCTGCTGGTTCGCTGGATTCATATGATCGTCGGCATCGCCTGGATCGGTGCCTCGTTCTACTTCGTCTGGCTGGAAAACAACCTCAACCGCGCCAACCCACGCGAAGGGCTCTCCGGAGACCTCTGGGCGATCCACGGCGGCGGCATCTACCACCTGGAGAAATACAAGCTGGCACCGCCGAAGATGCCGGACAACCTCCACTGGTTCAAATGGGAGGCCTACTCCACCTGGCTCTCGGGCGTGTGCCTGCTGACCATCGTGTTCTACCTGAACCCCAGCCTGTACCTGGTGGCCCCGGGCAGCGACCTGGCGCCCGCCGCGGCCGTGGCCATCGGCATCGGCTCGCTGATCGCCGGCTGGTTCATCTACTCCACCCTGTGCGACTCGCCGCTGGGCAAGACCCCCGCCCTGCTCGGCGCCATCCTGTTCGCCCTGCTGGTGCTCGCCGCCTACCTGCTGAGCCAGGTGTTCAGCGGCCGCGGCGCCTACCTGCACGTCGGCGCGATCATCGGCACCATCATGGTCGGCAACGTGTTCCGGGTGATCATGCCGGCCCAGCGCGCGCTGGTGAAGGCCATCGAGGAAGGCCGCGAGCCCGACCCGGTGCTGCCGGCCAAGGGCCTGCTGCGTTCGCGCCACAACAACTACTTCACCCTGCCGGTGCTGTTCATCATGATCAGCAACCACTTCCCGAGCACCTACGGCAGCCACTACAACTGGCTGATCCTGGCGTGCATCGCGGCGCTGGCGGTGATAGTGCGGCACTACTTCAACACCCGCCACAACGGCAACGGCATGGCCTGGGCCCTGCCCGCCGGCGCCGTGGGCATGATCGCCCTGGCCTTCGTCACCGGCCCGACGCTGCAGAGCGCCGCACCGACCAGCGCCAGCGCCCCGGCAAAGGTCGAGTACCAGCCGCTGCCGGAAACCGCCATCGGCGGCAAGACCGCCGCCGAGCGCGCCAAGGAAGACAGCGAGAAGGCCGCCGCCCCGGCGCAAGCCCCGGCCCAGGCGCAGGCGCAGGCCAGCAGCGCCGGCGGCAATGGCGACTTCGAGAAGGTTCATCACGTCATCCAGGAACGCTGCACCGTGTGCCACTCGGCCAAGCCGACCAGCCCGCTGTTCAGTGCCGCCCCGGCCGGCGTGATGTTCGACACGCCGCAGCAGATCCAGGCGCAGACCGCGAAGATCCAGGCGCTGGCCGTGGCCTCCCAGGTCATGCCGCTGGGCAACATCACCCAGATGACCCAGGAAGAGCGCAACCTGATCGGCTCCTGGATCGCCAAGGGCGCCCAGACCAACTGAGCCACCGCGGTTCGCCGGAACCAGGAAAACCGCACCTTCGGGTGCGGTTTTTTTATGCCCGCAGGCTTTTCGTAGGAGCGGACTCCGTCCGCGATTCCTCCGGCAAGGCCGGCGCCCGATGTTTCGCCTGCACCGCCCAAGCCATGTAGGAGCGCGCCCTGCGCGCGAATCGCGGACAGAGTCCGCTCCTACAGGAACACCGACTCCACGGAATAAAACTGTAGTCCCACCCGACCTACGGCTACATCCCGCCAAGACCACGTAACACGCGGCCTAGAGCGACCCGAAACCCGTCATTCACAAGCCGACTAGCTAGTTGTATACAAAAACATATTGAAGCGAATACACATCAACGCTATAAAGTCCCGCACCGCTTCACCCGCACGGCCCCGGGGGTGTGGCGAGCCAGTACTACCCGGTCGCCGAGCCTGATCGGCGCCCACCAGTGACACAACAATAAAAATCGAGGTGTTGCATGTCCGAGGTAACTGAGCGCCACGCTGCCGGCTCGTCCGCCGACCAGCGTCTGCCGTTGCTGCAACTGCTGCTGGTGGGATTCCAGCACGTGCTCCTGATGTATGGCGGCGCCGTGGCCGTCCCGCTGATCGTCGGCCAGGCCGCCGGCCTGTCCCGCGAGGAAATCGCCTTCCTGATCAACGCCGACCTGCTGGTCGCCGGCATCGCCACCGTGGTGCAGTCGCTGGGCATCGGCCCCATCGGCATCCGCATGCCGGTGATGATGGGCGCCAGCTTCGCCGCCGTCGGCAGCATGGTGGCCATGGCCGGGATGCCCGGCGTGGGCATCAACGGCATCTTCGGCGCCACCATCGCCGCCGGCCTGTTCGGCATGCTCGTGGCGCCCTTCATGAGCCGCATCGTGCGCTTCTTCCCGCCGCTGGTGACCGGCACCGTGATCACCTCCATCGGCATGTGCCTGTTCCCCGTGGCCATCAACTGGGCTGGCGGCGGCAAGGGCGCGGCCAACTTCGGCGCCCTGGAGTACCTGTTCCTGTCCAGCCTGGTGCTGGCCGCCATCCTGCTGGTCAACCGCTTCCTCAAGGGCTTCTGGACCAACGTCTCGGTGCTCATCGGCATGCTGCTGGGCTACGTCGTCGCCAGCGGCATGGGCATGGTCGACCTGTCCGGCATCGACGCCCGCCCGGCCTTCGAGGTGGTCACCCCGCTGCACTTCGGCGCGCCCAGCTTCCACCTGGCGCCGGTGCTGTCCATGTGCCTGGTGGTGCTGATCATCTTCGTCGAGTCCACCGGCATGTTCCTCGCCCTGGGCAAGATCACCGGCGACGAAATCTGCCCGCGCCGCCTGCGCCGCGGCCTGCTGTGCGACGCCACGGCGTCCTTCTTCGCCGGCTTCATGAACACCTTCACCCACTCCTCCTTCGCCCAGAACATCGGCCTGGTGCAGATGACCGGGGTGCGCAGTCGCTTCGTCACCGTCGCTGCCGGCGGCTTCCTGATCCTCCTGAGCCTGATGCCCAAGGCCGCCTACGTGGTCGCCTCGATCCCGCCGGCGGTGCTGGGCGGGGCCGGCATCGCCATGTTCGGCATGGTCGCCGCCAGCGGCATCCGCATCCTCCACGAGGTGGACATCGTCGACCGGCGCAACCAGCTGCTGGTGGCGGTGAGCATCGGCATGGGCATGGTCCCGGTGGTGCGCCCGGACTTCTTCGCCGCCCTGCCCGCCTGGATGGAGCCGATCACCCACAGCGGCATCGCCATGACCGCGATCTGGGCCGTGCTGCTCAACCTGCTGTTCAACATCCTCGGCGAACGTGGCCGCGACGCCCTCTGCGGGCACCACTGAAGCCGACGCTTTCGGCGGGCCCCTCCCGACGCCTGCCGCTTCCAGCCGCGCCTCACTCCTGCGCGGCTTTTTTCATTCCGCACGAAACCATCCGCAGGCACGGTTCGTAGGGCGCATAACGCCTACGGCGTTATCCGCCAAATCGCGGACAGAGTCCGCTCCTACGGTTCCAGGACGCACGGGCGTAGGACTCTGTCCGCGATTGGATTCATCGGCCACGCCGGATACCCCGGTAGCACGGCCAACGGCGGATAACCGCGAACGGTTATTCGCCCTACGGTCGAGTGCTGCCGTAGGAGCGGACTCCGTCCGCGATTGGACTCACCGGCCACGCCGGATACCCCGGCAGCCCGGCCAACGGCGGATAACTGCGAACGGTCATTCGCCCTACGCCAAACGGCCGGCCGCAAACGAAAAGGCCGCGCATCCTGCGATGCACGGCCTCACCTTCCACCGCCCGGCATTCAATTCACCGGGCCGCTGCAGCCTCCCGCCGCATGGGACTGCGCAGCGCCGACGTCTCGCTCAGCGGCATGCTCTCGGGCCGGTAGCCCAGGCGCAGGCCACCCCAGTGGCGGCCGTTGACGAAGATCGGCACCGACAGGTCGTGCATCAGCTCGCCGGTATCGCGGCAGTAGGTCTGCAGCAACAGCGCCTGCTGGTGACTGCCGCAGCGGATCCCGGTGCGGTCGTCGAACAGGCGCTTGCTGCGGCTCTTCAGGCGGTCCACCTCGGGGTTGCCAGTGGGCGGCTGGGCGAAGGCGCGGTTGTGCGTCGGTACATAACCCTCGGCGGTGCAGGCGATGGCGAACACCAGGCCTTCGTGGCGCTGCAGCAGGTCTTCCTGGATCTTCGGCAGCACCTCGTCGGTATAGCGGTCGAAGCGCGTGCCGTACTTCTGCGGCTCGGTGCCGGGAATCGGCTGATAGTGGCGGTCGAACAGGTCCTCGACGGTGATCCGGCCGTCGTCGAGGTCGGCGGCGAAGCGCGCCCCTATGCTCGACGCCCCTTCGCGGGCCAGGTCGTAGACGCGCTGGTGGTAGTCGTCCAGGCCGACCTCGGCCAGGCGCTCGCTGATGGCCTCGGCCTGCGCCTCCAGGTGCACGGCGGCGTCGGCCAGGCGGTGGGTCTGCTCGTCGCTGACGCGGATGTCGCCGCGCATGCTCTCCACCGCGGCGAACAGGTTGTCCAGTTGGTGGCGGTTGATCTCGGCGCCCTCGGCGATCTCGGTGATCTGCCGCTCGACGCCGGCGGCCAGCCCGGCGATGCCTTCCAGCTGCCCGCCGGTGCTTTCCACCTGGGCCAGGCCCTCGTCGAGGTCGGCGGCCAGCTGGAGGATCTGCTCGGCGACCTGGGCGGTGCGCTGCTGGATGTCCTCGACCATCTGCCCGACTTCCTCGGTGGCCTCGGCGGTGCGCGCGGCCAGCCCGCGCACCTCGTCGGCGACCACCGCGAAGCCGCGGCCGTGCTCGCCGGCGCGGGCCGCCTCGATGGCGGCGTTGAGCGCCAGCAGGTTGGTCTGGCTGGCGATGGACTGGATCACCTGGGTGACGCGCTGGATGTCCTCGCTGCGCTGGCTCAGCGCCTCGATCAGCGCCCGGCTCTCGCCGGCGCGGCCGCTGAGCTGGTGCATGCGGGCGATCGCCTGCTGCAGCTCGGCGCGCCCCGCGTCGCTGCCGGCGCGGGCCTGGGTGGCGGCCTCCATGGCCTGGCGCGCCAGGCTGGAGGTGGCGCGCTCGGTGTGGATCATCACCTCGGCGCTGCCGACGATCTGCTCGGCCGCCGCCAGCTGCGACGCCAGGCGCTCCACCAGGCGCTGCACGGAATAGGACACGCCGGCGGCGGACAATGCATTGTGGCTGGTGCTGCGGGACAGGTCGCGGGTCAGCGCGGCCAGCTCCGGCGCCGCGGACGATACGCCGGGCAAGCTGCGGCGCTGGCCGACGAACCAGGGCAGCCAGAGCAGCCCGAAACCGAGCAGCAGGCACAGCGACAGCGGCCAGCCGCCCAGCGACTGGGCGATGAACAGCGCGAGAAGACCGGCAGTCTGCAGGGAAAGAACGAGGAAGATACGCGAACGTGTCGGGTCCATGAGGGCACCTCTCCAGCCACCGCCCGCCCCGTGGAACACCCGGGTTGGCGCAGGCCCTGAATTATTGTTGTCAGGGCCATTAGGCGACCATTTGTCAGCCGCGGCTATCGTCCCTTAGTCGGTAGTGTGGCCGTCATTCCGGGTTGGCGCACCTACTGCGCTTCGGCGTTCAGCGCGGCGCGCACACTGTCGCGGACAGCCACCCGCGCGACAAAGCGCTGCAACGCCGGCCAGTTGGCCAGGTCGATGCCCAGGCGCTGCGTCCAGCCCAAGACGGTGAACAGGTAGGCATCGGCCACGCCGAACCCTTCGCCCAGTAGGTAACTGGAGCGCTCCAGGGCCGGAGCCGTCTGTTCCAGGCGCTTGCCGACCTGATCGCGGAACCGCGCCTTCAGCGCCTCCGGCAACGCGCCGTCGAACAGCGGGTTCATGCCGGCGTGAATCTCGCTGCCGATGAAGTTCAACCATTCCTGCAGCCGCGCCCTCGCCAGGCCGCCAGACGCCGGGGCCAGCCCCGCCTCGGGGCGCAGGTCGGCCAGGTACTGGAGAATGGCCGGCCCCTCGGTGAGCACCTGGCCGTCGTCCAACTGCAGGGCGGCGACATAGCCCTTGGGGTTGATGGCGAGGTAGTCGGCGCCATTGGCGGTACGCTTGCTGCGGTTGTCCACCCGCACCAGTTCGAAAGGCAGGCCCAGTTCGCGCAGGGTGATGTGGGAAGCCAGCGAGCAGGCGCCGGGGGCGTAGTACAGCTTCATGGGGAAAGCTCCTTTCATGGATGTCGCACAGGAGTATCCGCAGCCTGGTATATCTTTTAAAGAAGGGAGAAAAATGGTGTATAGGTACAAAAAATATACCTATGACCTGCCATCATGAGGAACCGACCATGAAGAAGAACGTTTCCGGCTGCTCGGTGGAAGAAGCCATGCACCTGCTGGGTGGGCGCTGGCGCCTGCTGCTCGTGTCCTACCTGCTCGACGGCCCCAAGCGCTTCAACGAACTGCGCCGCGACATGCCGAACATCTCCCAGCGCATGCTGACCCTCGACCTGCGCGCCCTGGAGGAAGCCGGCCTGGTGACGCGCACGGTCTACCCGGAAGTACCGGTGAAGGTGGAATACCGCCTGAGCGTGGATGGCGAGCGGCTGCGCAAGGTAGTGGAGGTGGTGAAGGAGTTCGGCCTGTGGCTGAAGGTGCGGGCGCCGGCCAAAGCCGCCGCGGACTGAGAACGCGCGGCCCGTGGGCCGCGCGAGGTGGCGCTCAGTTGCTCGAACCGGACTGGTAGGTGTTCACCACGCAGCCATTGGCGTCGTAGTTGATGCTGAAGAAGTTCAGGTACTTGTCGTTCCAGTAGGTGCTGCTGCCGGCGCCGTGGGCGCTGGCCTGGTCGCTCGGGGTGCCGAACATGTCCTCGATTTCCTTGCGGCTCATGCCCGGGACGATTTCCTTGCGCACCATGGCGGTCCGCAGGTCGCGCTCGGAAAGCCCGGTGGAGCAACCCGGCCGTTCCTCGGAGCCACCCACCACGGTCACCCGTGTGCCGCCGACCGGCGCCGGGTTGGCCGGTGGCTGCGCCGGATAAGCCCCCGCCGGGGCATAGTCCGCAGGTGGCGCCTGAAGCGCCGGCTGCGCCATCACCGCCCCCTCGCCGCTGCCGCTGGGCCGGCGGTTCTCCACGTTCAACTCGACACCGGCGTTGCCGCCGTTGGGGCAGGCCTGCTTGGTGAAAGTCACCTTGCCCTGCGCATCGACGCACTTGTAGATCGTATCCGCCTGCGCCCAGGCGGCGCAGAACAACAGCGGAACCGCAACGAGAACACCCTTCATACAGCCTCCCTGGCTGATCAGTGGCAGATTGACACCTCAGACCGCCGCCCCGGCAAAAGTTCCAGGACCGATACACGAAATCCTAACCGTATCGCCAGGAACAACCCACATCCCGGCATCTTCGCCCTTTCTGCTAGAATACCCGCCCCTTCACCGATCCCGCGCCGTGCCGGCCCCCGCCGCCGTGGCCGAAGCCCGTA
>NZ_QGSL01000106.1:1068407-1086666 GCF_003176655.1 Pseudomonas sp. RW407
AGCAGGTGGATGCCTGCGTGCAGTCTGCCCACCGCGCCTTCCGTTCCGGCGCCTGGAGCGGCCTGGCGCCCAGCGAGCGGGAACGCGTGCTGCTGCGCTTCGCCGACCTGGTGGAGCGCCACGCCGAAGAGCTGGCGCAGCTGGAAACCCTGGAACAGGGCAAGTCGATCCACATCGCCCGCGCCATCGAGGTCGGCGCCTCCCTCGGCTACATGCGCTACATGGCCGGCTGGGCCACCAAGATCGAGGGGCAGACGCTGGACGTCTCCATCCCCATGCCGGCCGGCGCGCGCTTCAACGCCTACACCCGCCGCGAGCCGGTGGGCGTGGTGGCCGGCATAGTGCCGTGGAACTTCCCGCTGATGATCGCCCTGTGGAAGGTGATGCCGGCCCTGGCCTGCGGCTGCACGGTGATCATCAAGCCGGCCGACGAGACGCCGCTGACCGCCCTGCGCGCGGCCGAGCTGGCCATCGAGGCGGGCATCCCCGCCGGCGTCTTCAACGTCCTGCTGGGCGGCGCCGAGGCCGGCGCGGCGCTGGTGGCGCACCCGCTGCTGAACAAGGTGTCCTTCACCGGCTCCACCGCGGTGGGCAAGCTGGTAGGCGGCGCGGCCCTGCAGAACATGACGCGCTTCACCCTCGAACTGGGCGGCAAGAACCCCATGCTGGTGCTGCCCGACGCCGACCTGGACAAGGCCGTGGCCGGCGCCATCGGCGGCGGCCTGCTGAACCAGGGCCAGGTCTGCGCGGCGGCCTCGCGGCTGTTCGTCCACAGCAGCCGCCACGCGGAGTTCGTCGAGCGCCTGGCCGACCAGGTGGGCGGGCTGGGCATCGGCCCGGGCCTGGACCCGCAGGCCCAGGTCAACCCGCTGGTCTCGCGCCGCCAGCAGGACAGCGTGCTGCGCCACCTGGCCCTGGCCCGCGAACAGGGCGCCCGCTTCGTCTGCGGCGGCGGCCGCCCGGACCTGCCCGGCTACTACGTCGAACCTACGGTGCTGGACGGGGTGGACGCCGGCATGGCCTGCGCCCGCGAGGAAATCTTCGGGCCGGTGCTCTCGGTGCTGAGCTACGACGACCTCGACACTGCCGTGGCGCAGATCAACGACAACCCCTACGGCCTGGCGGCGAGCATCTGGAGCAACGACCTGGGCCGGGTGATGGACCTGATCCCGCGGATCGAGGCGGGCACGGTGTGGGTCAACAACCACGTGCCGGTGGACCCCAACCTGCCGTTCGGCGGCTACAAGCAGTCGGGCCTGGGCCGGGAGTTCGGGCGGGCGGCGATCGAGGGGTTCACGGAGGAAAAGTCGGTGTGCATCACCTATTGAACTGGTGAGCCCGATCGCGGACGGAGTCCGCTCCTACGCCGCCCCGCCCACACCATCCCATGTAGGGCGCATAACGCCTACGGCGTTATCCGCCGTTTGACCGTGATCTTCGGCGGCTCCGGGGTTGGGCTGGGCATTGGCTGTGGCCCCGGCGTATCGGCGGATAACCGCGAACGGTTATTCGCCCTACGTCATGGTCGGGCCTGGCGTAGGGCGCATAACGCCTACGGCGTTATCCGCCGTTTGACCGTGATCCCCGACGGCTCCGGGGTTGGACTGGGCATTGACTGCGCCCCCCGCGTATCGGCGGATAACCGCGAACGGTTATCCGCCCTACGTCATGGTCGGACCTGGCGTAGGGCGAATAACGCCTACGGCGTTATCCGCCGTTTGACCGTGATCCCCAACGGCTCCGGGGTTGGACTGGGCATTGACTGTGCCCCCGCGTATCGGCGGATAACCGCGAACGGTTATTCGCCCTACGTCACGGTCGGGTCTGGCGTAGGGCGAATAACGCCTACGGCGTTATCCGCCGTTTGACCGTGATCCCCGACGGCTCCGGGGTTGGACTGGGCATTGACTGTGCCCCCCGCGTATCGGCGGATAACCGCGAACGGTTATCCGCCTTACGGTCGAGTGGGCTCTCCGGTTCAGAAGCTCAACAACCAGAGCGACAACCCCGGCACCAGCACCAGCAGCACGATGCGCAGCAGGTCCGAGGCCAGGAACGGCAGCACGCCCTTGGCCGTTTCCATGTAGGGCACGTCCTTCGCCAGCCTGTTGACGATGAACAGGTTCATCCCCAGCGGCGGGTGGATCAGGCCGATCTCCACCACCATCAGCGCCAGGATGCCGAACCAGATGGACTTCTCCCCGGCCGTCAGGTCGAAGAACTCCAGGCCCATGATCATCGGGTAGAAGATCGGGATGGTCAGCAGGATCATCGCCAGCGAGTCCATCACGCAGCCCAGCATCAGGTAGATCAGCAGGATCACCGCCAGCACCAGCAGCGGCGCCAGGCCGCTGTCGCGGACCCAGGTGGCCAGTTCCACCGGCATCTGCGTCAGGGCCAGGCCGGAGTTGAGCAGGTCGGCGCCCAGCAGCACCAGGAAGATCATGGCGCTGGCCTCGGCGGTGCCGGTCAGGCTCTTGCCCAGCCCGTCCCAGCGCATGCCGCCGCGCAGCACCGCCAGCAGGCCGCAGGCCGCGGCGCCGATGGAGGCCGCCTCGGTGGGGTTGGCCCAGCCGCCGTAGATGCCGACGATCACCACCAGGAAGATCGCCAGGATCGGCAGGATCTGCACGAAGGCCGCCAGCCGCTCGCGGCCGCTGGCCTTGGGCGCCGGCTGGCAGGCGTTGGGGTCGCGGGCGACCTGGATGCGGATCACCAGCATGTAGCCGATCACCGCGACCAGCGCCGGCAGCATGGCGGCGACGAACAGCTTGGCGATGGATTCCTGGGTCAGCACCGCGTAGATGATCAGCGGCACCGACGGCGGGATGAGGATGCCCAGGGTGCCGCCAGCCGCCACCGAAGCGGTGGCCAGGCGCCCGGAGTACTTGTGCCGCGCAAGCTCCGGCAGGGCCACCTGGCCCATGGTCGCCGCGGTGGCCAGGGACGAGCCGCAGATCGCCCCGAAGCCGGCGCAGGCGCCCACCGCCGACAGCGCAAGGCCCCCGCGCCAGTGGCCGATGAAGGCCGAGGCGCAGCGGAACAGCGCCTTCGACAGGCCGCCGTGGGTGGCGAACTGGCCCATCAGCACGAACAGCGGGATCACCGCCAGGTCGTAGTTGGACAGGCGCGCGTAGGCCAGGTTGTTGAGGGTGTAGAGCAAGGCGCCGAGGTCGCCCTGGTTGATCACCAGGAAGCACAGCGCGCCGGCCAGGAACATCGCCACCCCGACCTGCACGCGCAGCACCAGCATCGCCAGCAGCCCGGCGAACATCCACAGGCCAAGGGCCATTCCGCTCATCGCACGGCTCCTTCATCCAGCAAGGCCAGCAGGCTGCGGCACAGGGCGCACAGGCACAGCAGCGCCAGGCTCGGCACCACCAGCGCCAGGGGGATCCAGTGCGGCACCGCCAGCAGGGTGCTGCTGTCCTGGTTGGCGTGGGCCTCCAGCACCTGCAGCCCGGTGCGCCAGGCCAGCACCGCGGCGACCACGGCGAACAGCAGGTGCGCCAGGGCGTCGAGCCCGCGGCGCACGGCCAGGGGCATCCAGTTGGAGAACATCTCCACGCGAATGTGGCCGTTGCGGATCTCGCACAGCGGCAGGAAGGCGGCGATGGCCACCGCCGCCCCCATCTCCAGCAGCTCCATGTCGCCGGTGACCGGCGTCGACCACAGCTTGCGGCCGATGATGGACACCAGGGACATGCCCACCAGGGCCAGCAGCACGGCGCCGCCGGCGTAGGCGAAGCCCTGCGCCACGGCCTCCAGCAGGCGCACCGGCAGGCCCTTGCTGCGTACCGGCACGGCGCCTTCCAGGGACAGCATCTCGCTCATCGCGGCCACCCCTTACAGCTCGACGCCGGCGGTCCGGGACAGCTCGCGCAGCTGCTCGGCCAGTTGCCTGCCCGCCAGCCCCTTGCCCTCGGCATCGGCCACCCACTCGGCGGTGACCTTGTCGCCCGCCTCGCGCAGGCGCTGGTAGGCCGCCGGCTCGAAGCTGGCCACGCTGTCCTTGGCGACCATCTCGCGGGCCCTCGCCAGCTCGCCGTCCCAGGCTTCGCCGAAGCGCTGCACCAGGGCCTCGCCGCTGTTGCGGTCGAGGATCGCCTTGAGGTCGTCGGGCATGCGCTCGTAGCTGCGCGGGTTCATCAGCATGCCCAGCAGGGTGATGGAGAAGGTCGGGCGGCCCTCCGGCACGTCGGTGTGATGCTGCGTCACCTCGTCGAGCTTCAGCGCCGGGATCAGCTCCCAGCTGGCCAGGGCGCCGTCGATCACGCCCTTGGACAGCGACTCGGTGAGCTGCGCCGCCGGCATGCTCACCGGCGCCGCGCCCAGGCCCGTGACCAGGCGGGCGCTCATGCGCGAGGAGGCGCGCAGCTTCAGGCCCTTGAGGTCTTCCAGCTGGCGCACCGCCTTGCCGGTGGTGTGCAGCTGCATGCCGCCGTCGCTGTGCAGGGCCAGCACGCGGTAGCCCTTGTAATCGTCCTGCAGGGCCTGCTGGTAGAACTGCCAGATGATCTTCGAGGCCTGCACGCCGTTGGCCGGCAGCATGAACGGCAGCTCCACCGCCTCGCTGCGCGGGAAGCGCCCGGGCGAGTAGCCGGGGGCGGTCCAGACGATGTCCACCACGCCGTTGCGCACCTGGTCCGGCAGTTGCCCCGGGGTGCCGCCGAGCTGCATGGAGGGGTAGATCTGGCACTGGATGCGCTGCTCCGACTCGCGGGCCAGGGTGTCGCACCAGGGCTGGATGACGTGCTGCTGGGCGTTGGAGCTGGCCGGGAGGAAGTGCGCGATCTTCAGCGTCACGCGCTCGGCCGCCAGGGCCGGGGCCAGGCTGCCACAGGCGAGCAGCAGGGCCAGGAAGGAGGATTTCTTCATGCCGTTACCTCGGTGTTGTTCTTATCGTCGGGCGGACACCTGGCGGCGTCCGGGAAGGGCTAGATTCAGGCACATCGTTAACACTTTAACAATATGCTCATTGTGCGAGGTGGCGCAATGCCGTCGTGACAAATGTAACAAGATGTCAGTCGGACACTGCGGAATGCCAGTTATTCCGCGGATTTCGACTTTATAGAACAGGCGCTTCCGGGCCCCCATAGGAAAATGCCCGATCTGCGGGGCGAAAGCTCCCGCTCGCCCGCGCATATCGTTAACAAATTAATTATGTGATAAAACCCCTTCCCGCAGGCCCCCGCCGGGGGCGCAGAACAAGAACAACAAGGGAAGAACCATGTCCGCCACACACACTCAGAAGCGCATTCCATTCCATTACGGCCTGCTGGCCGCGAGCCTGCTGCCGCTGGCCGCCCAGGCCGATTTCATCGACGACAGCAGCGGCCGCCTGGACCTGCGCAACTTCTACCAGCTGCGCGACTACCGTCAGGACAACGCCGCGCAATCCCAGGCCGGCAACTGGTCCCAGGCCTTCGTCCTGCGCCTGCAGTCGGGCTTCACCGAGGGCCCCATCGGCTTCGGCCTGGACGCCACCGGGCTGCTCGGCGTCAAGCTCGATTCCGGCCGCGGGCGCAGCGGCGACGGCACCCTGCCCTTCGGGCCGAACTCGCGCGAGCCGGTGGACGACTACAGCCATGCCGGGCTGACCGCCAAGCTGCGCTACTCGAAGACGCAGCTGAACATCGGCCTGCTGGAGCCGCAGCTGCCGGTGGTGTTCCGCGACGACGTGCGGCTGATGCCGCAGACCTTCGACGGCGCCCTGCTGACCTCCAACGAGGTCGACAGGCTGACGCTCACCGCCGGCCAGCTGTGGAAGTCGCGCACCCGCGAGTCGGCGGGCAACGACGACATGTACATCATGGGCCGCAGCAAGGCCTTCGCCAGCGACGAGTTCAACCTCGCCGGCGCCAGCTACGCCTTCACCCCGAACCTGACCGCCAGCTACTTCTACGGCCAGCTCAAGGACATCTACCAGCAGCACTTCTACGGCCTGGTGCACACCCTGCCGCTGGCCGAGGGCGTGTCGCTGCGCAGCGACCTGCGCTACTTCGACAGCGACGACGACGGCCAGGCGATCTCGGGCCCGGTGGACAACCGCAACCTCAGCGTGATGTTCACCCTGCGCGCCGGCGCCCATGCCATCGGCGTGGCCTACCAGGACATGATGGGCGACGACGGCTTCCCCACCCTCAACGGCTACACCCCGCCCTACTCGCACAACCTGATGACCATCCAGACCTTCACCCAGCCCGGGGAGAAGTCCTGGCAGCTGCGCTACGACTACGACTTCGCCTCCCTCGGCATCCCCGGCCTGAGCTTCATGACCCGCTACACCCGCGGCGACGACATCCAGCGCGGCGCGGGGCTTGAGGACGGCCACGAGTACGAGCGCGACACCGACCTGGCCTATACCCTGCAGGACGGGCCGCTCAAGGGGCTGTCGCTGCGCTGGCGCAACGTCACCGCGCGCAGCAGCCACGGCGCGGACATGGACGAGAACCGCCTGATCGCCAACTACAGCATCCCCATCTGGTGAGCCTCAGGCGGCCGCCCGCCGCCGGGCGCGCGGGTCACCGGGCAGGTAGCCGCCGGTGACCAGCCGCCAGGCCTCCGAGGTGCGCTTGCCGGGCACTCCGTCGATCTTGACGAAGACGCCCGGGAAGCTGTTCAGCCAGGTCTGCAGTTCCTCCACCCGGCGCACCTCGGCCGCGTCTTCCGACAGGCTCATGGAGTAGTTCACCAGCAGCGGCCGGGCCGCGCTCGGCTTCGGCTGGTCGACGAACTCCAGCAGGCCGCGCTCGGCCATGCGCCGCAGCAGCACCGCGGCGCCGCACTGCTTGGACTGGGCGCTGTCGGACCAGGTGCCGTCCTGCACGTACTTGCCGCTCTGGTAGTGGTTGCAATAGCTCCACAGGTAGGGCGAGAGCACATGGGGGTGGTACAGCCGGTAGCCGAAGCCGTTGTAGGCCTCCAGTTGGTAGAGGGTGCCGGCCAGGCTCCAGTCGGTGGCCGCGCCCAGGCGCTTCAGGCGCAGGGCGTCCTCGGCGCTTTCCTCCCAGGTGAAGGGCGGCTTGCCCTCCTTCGGCCGCCCCGCCGGCACCTGCACGGTGCGCGCCGTCAGCGGGTCGCCGTTGTGCAGGTGGCGGTCGAAGCGCAGGCCGCTTTCCATGCAGTGCACCACGCCGATGAAGCCCCAGGGGATGCCCAGGGCCTTGCCGACCTCGGCGTAGCGCGGCTGGTTGTCCTCGATGCGCTCGACCAGCGCCTCCACCTCGGCGGCGCGCGCCGGGCGGATCTGGCAACTATTGAAAAGTTGTTCGTATTCGCCGCGCAGCGCGGCGGTCAGCAATACCTTGGCCATGGCAGCAATCCCGTGGTTGTGATCCGACTCCGTTCAGGTCGTACCACGGCAAGCGCCACCGGCCCTCAAGGGAAAGTGAAGGCCGCCAGCGGCAGCCGTCAATGGCGGGCGACGAACGCGGTGCGTCATTCGTCGCGGCGCAGGTCCGGCGGGATGGGTACTTCGGGCATCGGCCCCGGGCGCTTGCCCTTGCCGGCGCGGAACTGCTTGAGCTGGTAGACGTAGGCCAGCACCTGGGCCACCGCCAGGTAGAGGCCGGCGGGAATCTCCTGGTCCAGCTCGGTGGAGTAGTAGACCGCACGGGCCAGGGCCGGCGACTCCAGCACCGTGACCTTGTGCTCCTGGGCCACCTCGCGGATCTTCAGGGCCAGGAAGTCGTTGCCCTTGGCCAGCAGGCGCGGCGCGCCGCCGGCCTTGGCATCGTACTTCAGGGCCACGGCGAAGTGCGTCGGGTTGGTGATCACCACGTCGGCGTCGGGCACCGCCTGCATCATGCGCCGCTGCGCCATCTCGCGCTGCAGGCGACGGACCTTGGCCTTGACCTCGGGCTTGCCCTCGGAGTCCTTGTACTCGTCGCGCACTTCCTGCTTGGTCATCAGCAGCTTCTGGCGGTTGTCCCAGAGCTGGTAGGGCACGTCCACGGCGGCGATCAGCAGCAGGCTGCAGGCCATCCAGAAGGCGCTCCAGCCCACCACCTTGACGCTTTCCACGATGGCCGTGTGCAACGGCTGGTGCAGCAGCGCCAGCAGGGCCTCCTTGTCCGAGCGCAGCACCAGCACCGCCACCGCCAGCACCACCACGAACTTGATCAGCGCCTTGAACAGCTCCAGCACCGACTTGCTGGAGAACATCCGCTTGATCCCCTCCAGCGGGTTCATGCGGCTGAACTTGGGCGCCAGGGCCTGGCCGGAGAACAGCCAGCCGCCCAGGGCGATGGGGCCGACGATGGCGGCGAAGAGCAGCACCAGCAGGATCGGCCAGAGCCCCTCGGCGGCCCCACGCGCGGCGCTGCCCAGCAGGCGCAGCATGCTTTCGCTGTTCATCGCCGTCTCGCGCGACAGCTCGAAGCTGCCGCGCATCACCCCCATCAGCACCTCGGCCAGGTGCGCGCCGTAGGCCAGCAGCGCGCCGGCCCCGGCCATCAGCACGGCCAGGGTGTTGAGCTCCCGGGAACGCGGCAGCTGGCCTTTCTCGCGGGCCTCGCGGCGGCGTTTCTCTGTGGGTTCCTCCGTCTTGTCCTGGCCGCTCTCGCTTTCCGCCATCAGCGCGCTCCCACCAGTTCACGGAGCAGCGCCAGGGCCTCGCGGACGAGGTCCTGGTACTGCGAGAGGATTTCGGCGGTGCCGATCCAGACGATGACGAAGCCCATCACCAGGGTCAGCGGGAAGCCAATGGAGAAGATGTTCAGTTGCGGCGCGGCGCGGGTCATGGCGCCGAAGGCGAGGTTCACCACCAGCAGCGCGGTGACCGCCGGCAGGGCGATCAGCAGGCCGCCGCCGAGCACCCAGCCGAGCTTGCCGGCCACGGTGTACAGGTGCTCGCCGGACAGGCCCTGGCCCACCGGCAGGGTGACGAAGCTCTCGGCGATCACCTCCAGCACCACCAGGTGGCCGTTCATGGCCAGGAACAGCAGGGTCACCAGCAGGCTGAAGAACTGCCCCATCACCGGCACCGAGATGCCGTTGGCCGGGTCCACGGTGGAGGCGAAGCCCAGGCCCATCTGCATCGACAGCAGCTGCCCGGCGACCACGAACACGTGGAAGAACAGCTGCAGGGTGAAGCCGAGCATCGCGCCGATCAGCACCTGCTCGCCCACCAGCAGCATGGCCCGCAGGTTCAGGGCGTCGACCTGGGGCATCGGCGGCAGGGTCGGCACCAGCACCACGGCGATGGCCAGGGACAGGTACAGGCGAACCCGCGCCGGGACCATCTGGTTGCTGAAGATCGGCATGGTCATCAGCAGCGCGGCGATGCGGAACAGCGGCAGCACGAAGCTGCCGACCCAGGCGCCGATCTGCGCGTTGCTCAGCTCCAGCATCAGCCGATCAGCGTGGGGATGCTGGTGATCAGGCCCTGGGTGTACTCCATCAGCTCGCGCACCAGCCAGGGGCCCAGGACGATCAGCGTGCCGAGGGTCACCAGCAGGCGCGGCAGGAAGCTCAGGGTCTGCTCGTTGATCTGCGTGGCGGCCTGGAACATGGCCACCACCAGGCCCACCAGCAGGCTCGGCAGCACCAGGATGGCGACCATCATGGCGGTCAGCCAGAGTGCCTGGCGGAACAGGTCGACGGCGACTTCCGGGGTCATGGCGCGCCCTCCTCTCTAGTCAAACGGTGCCGAAGCTGCCGGCCAGGGTGCCGATGATCAGCGCCCAGCCGTCCACCAGGACGAACAGCATGATCTTGAACGGCAGCGAGATGATCAGCGGCGACAGCATCATCATGCCCATGGCCATGAGCACGCTGGCCACCACCAGGTCGATGATCAGGAACGGGATGAAGATCATGAAGCCGATCTGGAACGCGGTCTTCAGCTCCGAGGTGACGAAGGCCGGGACCAGGATGGTCAGCGGCGTGGCGTCGGCGTTGGCGATGTCGGTGCGCTTGGACAGGCGCACGAACAGGTCCAGGTCCGACTGCCGGGTCTGCGCCAGCATGAACGACTTCAGCGGCACCTCGGCGCGGCTCAGCGCCTCCGGGGCCTGGATCTGCTCGTTCAGGTAGGGCTGCAGCGCGGTGCTGTTGACCTTGTCGAACACCGGCGCCATGACGAACAGGGTGAGGAACAGCGCAAGGCCCACGAGAATCTGGTTCGACGGCGTGGTCTGCAGGCCCAGCGCCTGGCGCAGGATGGCGAAGACGATGATGATCCGGGTGAAGCTGGTCATCAGCATGACGAACGCCGGGATGAAGCTCAGCGCCGTCATGATCAGCAGGATCTGCAGGCTGACCGAGTATTCCTGCTGGCCCTGCGGGTTGGTGGTCACGGTGATCGCCGACACCTGCAGCGGGTCGGCGGCGAAGGCCTGGGGCGCGAGCAGCGCCAGCAGCACGGCCAGCAGCGGCAGGCAGCGGCGCAGCGCCTGGGCGAAGGCGGGGAAGCTCATTGCGGGCGGCCCTTGTCCTTGTTCAGCAGCTCCAGCAGGCGCTGGGCGAACTCCGGCGGCGCCGGCTGCTCGCCGGCCTCGACGCCGCGCACCGGCTCCTTGAGCACGTGCAGCGGGGTGATGCGCCCGGGCGTCAGGCCGAGGAGGATCTGCTCCTCGCCCACCTGCACCAGCAGCAGGCGGTCGCGCGGGCTCAGGGCCTGGCTGGCCACCAGCTTGATCGCCTGGTTGCCGCGCGGGCCGATCTGCTGCACGCGGCGCACCAGCCAGGCGAGCAGGAAGATCAGCGCCACCACCAGCACCAGGCCGAACAGCAGCTGCAGCAGCTGGGCCCCGGCGCTGCCGGTGATCAGGCTCGGCGAGGCGCTGGCGTGGACGATGGCCGGCGCGGCGGCCGGCTCGTCGGCGGCCCGGGCCAGCGGCAGCAGCCCCACCAGCGGCAGGGCGCAGAACAGTGCGAGCAGGCGGGCCATCATCAGCGCAGCTTCTTGATGCGTTCGCTGGGGCTGATCACGTCGGTCAGGCGGATGCCGAACTTCTCGTTCACCACCACCACCTCGCCGTGGGCGATCAGCGTGCCGTTGACCAGCACGTCCAGCGGCTCGCCGGCCAGGCGGTCGAGCTCGATCACCGAGCCCTGGTTGAGCTGCAGCAGGTTGCGGATGGTGATGTCGGTGTGGCCGACCTCCATGGAGATGGTCACCGGGATATCGAGGATGACGTCCAGGTTCGGCCCTTCCAGGCCGGCGATGGTCGGCGCCCGCGGCGCCATGCCGAACTCCTCCATGGGCGCGCGCGGCGCCACCGGGGCGGCCGGCGCGGCGTTGCCGGCCATCATCGCGTCGATGTCGTCCTGGCTGGCGTCGCCCGCCTCGGACAGGGCCGCGGCCCATTCGTCCGCCAGGGCCTGCTCCTCGGGGGTCACTTTGTCTTCATCTGCCATTGTCGGGTCCTCTGGGGGGATGCGCTCAGCGCGGGCGCTCGAGCGGATCGAGAATCTGGAAGGCCAGGTTGCCCTTGTGCGAACCCAGCTTGACCTTGAAGGAAGGCACGCCGTTGGCGCGCATCACCATGAATTCGGGCATCTCCACCGGGATCACGTCGCCCGGCTGCATGTGCAGGATGTCGCGCAGGCGCAGCTGGCGGCGCACCACGGTGGCGTCCACCGGCACGTTGACGTCGAGGATGTCCTCGCGCAGGGCGTTGAGCCAGCGCTCGTCCTGGTCGTCGACGTCGGACTGGAAGCCGGCGTCGAGCATCTCGCGGATCGGCTCGATCATCGCGTAGGGTACGGTGATGTGCAGGTCGCCGCCGCCGCCGTCCAGCTCGATGTGGAAGGTGGAGACCACCACCACCTCGCTGGGGCTGACGATGTTGGCCATGGCCGGGTTCACTTCCGAGTTGACGTACTCGAAGGTGATCGGCAGCACCGCGCTCCAGGCCTCGGCGAGGTCGACGAAGGCCTGCTCGATGACCATGCGCACCACCCGCAGCTCGGTGGGGGTGAACTCGCGGCCCTCGATCTTGGCGTGGCGGCCGTCGCCGCCGAAGAAGTTGTCCACCAGCTTGAACACCAGCTTGGCGTCGAGGATGAACAGCGCGGTGCCGCGCAGCGGCTTCATCTTCACCAGGTTGAGGCTGGTGGGCACATACAGCGAGTGCACGTACTCGCCGAACTTCATCACCTGCACGCCGCCCACGGCGACGTCGGCCGAGCGCCGCAGCAGGTTGAACATGCTGATGCGGGTGTAGCGGGCGAAGCGCTCGTTGATCATCTCCAGGGTCGGCATGCGACCGCGGACGATGCGGTCCTGGCTGGTCAGGTCGTAGGACTTGACCGCCGTGGGGTCGGAATCGGCTTCGGTTTCCACCAGGCCGTCGTCGACGCCGTGCAGCAGCGCGTCGATTTCGTCCTGGGAGAGCAGATCTTGCACGGCCATGGCGGCTTACCTACTGGAGTACGAAATTGGTGAAAAGCACCTGTTCCACGGTCAACTGACCGGTGGCCTTCTTGGCCAGTTCCTGGATGCTGGCGGTCGCCTGCTGTCGCAGCATCTCCTTGCCCACCGGGGTGGTCAAGGTGTCGAAATTCTGGCTGGAGAACAGCATCACCAGCTGGTTGCGCACCAGCGGCATCTGTTCGCGCAGGGCGTCCAGCTGGGCCTGGTCGCGGCCCATCAGGGCCACGGCGACCTGCAGGTAGCGCTGCCGCCCGCCCTGGTTGAAGTTGACCACGAAAGATGGCGCCAGCACCTCGTAGAGCGCCGGTTTCTTGCCGCTGCCGGCCTCGGCCACCGGTGCCTCGGCGGGCTTGGCGCCACGGCTGAGGAAGAACCAGGTGCCCCCCACCGACGCCCCGACCGCCAGCAGGAAGGCCAGGCCCAGGATGATGATGAGCTTGAGCCGGCCCTTGCCGGCGCCGCCCTCGGCGGGTGGAGTGGTCTGCTGATCGTTCTTAGCCATGCCAGAAATCCGTCACTTGCGCGGTCCGTTGCCTGTCTGGAAAGACAGGAGCAAGGGCTGTGCCAGGTCATGCCCGGCCGCCGCGGCGGATATTACAGGCTGCCGATGGGCGGAGCGAGGGGGGACAGGTGAAGCGGCGGATAACCGCGAACGGTTATTCGCCCTACGTCAGGGGCGGGCCTGGCGTAGGGCGCATAACGCCTACGGCGTTATCCGCCGTTTGGCCTGCAAGGCGCCCCTGTAGGAGCGGGCCCTGCCCGCGATTCGCGCGCAGGGCGCGCTCCTACAAGGGAACGGCGGGGCCGGCGTCAGGCGTAATAATCCACCATCCCCAGCCCGCCCAGCTGCGGCCGCGCGCGGATCTCGCTGACGCCGCTGAGCATGGGCTCGTCGTCACCCTCCGCCGCCGTGGCCGAACCGCCGCGGCCATTGCCCTGCTGCTGGCCCTGCCCTTGCCAGCCGCGGGCCAGGGACTGGTCGGAGACGTTGACGTTGACCTGGTTCATGCCCTGCTGGCCGAGCATCTCGCGCAGGCGGTGCTGCTGGCTGTCGAGGGCCTCGCGCACGCCGGCGCTGGCGCTGGCGAAGGTCACCTGGGTCTGGTCGCTGGTCATGTGGATGCGCACTTCCAGGCGCCCGAGGTCGGCCGGCTCCATCTGGATGTCGGCGGACTTCAGGTTCTGGCTGGACATCCACATCACCCGGTCCACCACCTGGTCGGTCCAGCCGTTCTGCTGCATGGCCACCGGCTGGCCGGGCACCTGCGGGTTGACCGGGCGGCTGGTGAGCGCCTGCTGGGTGCCGTTGAGCGCCTGGGTCATGGCCTCCAGGCGATGGGCGAAGGCCTCGTTGCGCGGCTCGGTCTTGGGCTGGCCGACGCTGTCGGCCAATTGCCCGGCCAGCTCGCCGGCTGCGTCGGCGGTCTTGGTTTCCGTCGAACCCTGGGCGTCCTTGAGGCCGGCCAGCAGGCTGGTCATGTCCAGCTTGGCGTCGCCCTTGCCCTGGCCGTCGGCCAGCTTGAGGTTGAGCTCGCCCTTGCCGGCAGTGGGCAGCTGCAGGGCCTGGGTCACCTCCTCGGCGCCCGCTTCCGGCAACAGGGCCACGCCCTGGGCCTGGTTGAGCTTCTGGAGGTCGCCGTCGCTGTTGGCAGCATCGAGCTGGCCCTGGCCGAGTTGCGTGGCGCCGTCCTGCACCGTCGGCTGCACGCCCATGGCCAGCGCCAGCAGCGGGTCGAGGCTGGGGTCGGGCGGCTGCTGGCCGTCGTCCGTCGACGCCTGCTCCTGGGCCGGCAAGGGCTTGCCGCCTTCGGCAACCTTTGGCTGCTCGCTGCCGGCTTCCGGCGCCTTGGCGCTGTCCTTGGCGGGCGCGTCATCCTGAGCGCGCGGCTTGTCGCCCTTGGCCTTGGCCTGGGCCTGCGGGCGCTCCTTGGCGGCCGGCCGGCTTTCCTGGGCGTACACGTCGGCGAAGCTGGAACCCTTGTCGTTGCTGGTGTTGGCCGAATCCTGCGCGGCCCTGGACGGGGATGTCCGGGGGCTTGGCGGCGGGGTCGGCGAAAGTAGGATGTCCGGGGCGACAGCCATCGGCGATCTCCGTTTCGTTTGCGTCGATGACACGGAGATAGCAAGGGCCGGGCCAGTTTCCCGGGTCGCCCGTCAGGAACGTTGCAGGCGCTGCTGGCGCAGCAGGATGCGGACGATGGCGAACTCGCGCTCGACCTGCTCGATCAGCCCGGCGGCCTTGGCCATGTCGCCCTGCCGGGCGGCGTCTTCCAGGCGCTTGCACAGGGCGGCCAGGGCCGGCGCGCCCATGTTGCCGCAGCTGCCCTTGAAGCTGTGCGCGGCGTGGCGCAGGGCCTGGCCGTCGAGTTCGACCAGGGCCTCGTGGAGGTTGCGCAGGCGCTCCTCGGAGTCGCCGATGAAGGTGTCGAGCAACAGCGGAAACTCTTCCGCCATCACCTCCCGCAAAGCCTTCAGTACCGCATCGTCGAGATGCACATCGGACATTCGCTCGCTCCCTGGCCACCCATGGCCAGGGCCGGCGCACGGGAAGTGCCGGATTATGCCTGAGCGGACCAGAAAAACTCCACGGACACCGACTTGCCGTCCCCCGACCACTGGCAGCGGTCGGCCAGGCTGCGTATCAAGGTCAGGCCGCGGCCGCTGAAGGCGCCCGGCACGCAGTGCGCCTGGGCCTGCAGCACGGCATTGACGTCGAAGCCGTTGCCGCTGTCGTCCACCCGCACCAGCAGGCGGCCGCCATCGCCATGGGGGGCGAGGTCGATGTGGAAGCGCACGAAGCCGTGGTCGAGGTTTTCCAGGCGCTTGCGGCGCTCCTCGTAGTAGCGGGCGAAGCCCTGGGCGTCGCACTTCAGGCGCGACTCCAGGCCCATCACGCCGTGCTCCAGGGCGTTGGAGTACAGCTCGGCGAGCACCGTGTAGAGGGCACTGCCGCGGGGGCGCAGGTCATGCACCTCCATCAGCAGCTGCAGCAGGAACGGCAAGGGGTTGAAGTGGCGCAGCGTCGGGGCGCGGAACTCGAAGCTGCAGGACCAGTCCTGGGTGCCGCCCAGCCCGCTTTCGGAAAACGCCAGGGGCGGCCGCTGCAGGCTGGCGTCGGGCACCAGGGCCACTTCCAGCATGCTCAGGTCGTCCTGGGCCTCGCCGCGGAAGCGCACCAGCGCCGCCTTCACCCCCTCGAACAGCCGCGAACCGTCGCGCTGCTCCTCGAACACCTGGCGCAGGCGCTGCTCGCCGAACATCTCGCCCTGCGGGTTGCGGGCCTCCAGCACCCCGTCGGAGAACAGCAGCACGCGGTCGCCGTCCTCCATGGGGAAGACCTCGCAGCCCTCGTCGAAGGCCGCCGGCTCGAGGATGCCCAGCGGCAGGTGGCGCGACACCAGGGGCTGCAGCTCGCGGCCCTGGCGGAACAGGTAGCCGTCGGGCAGGCCGCCGTTCCACACCTCCAGCAGGCCGCGCTGGAAGCTCAGGTTGAGCATGCTGGCGCAGCAGAACACCCCCACCGGCAGGATGCGCTTCAGCTTGGCGTTCATCTCGCGGAGGATGTCGGCGATCGGGTAGCCCTTGGCGGTCATGCCGTAGAACACCTCGGCCAGCGGCATGGCGCCGATGGCCGCCGGCAGGCCGTGGCCGGTGAAGTCGCCGAGCAGCACGTGCATGCCGCCGGAGGGCTTGTAGGCGGCCAGCAGCAGGTCGCCGTTGAACAGCGCGAAGGGCGACTGCAGGTAGCGGATGTTCGGCGCGTTCAGGCAGCCGGAGTGCGCCACCTTGTCGAACACCGCCTTGGCCACCCGCTGCTCGTTGAGCAGGTGCTCGTTGTGCCGGGCGATCAGGTCACGCTGCGCCAGCACCTCGCGCTGCAGGTGGTGCAGGCGGCCCATGGCGCGGATCTTGGCTTCGAGGATCACCCGGTTGTAGGGCTTGGAGAGGAAGTCGTCGCCGCCGGCCTCCAGGCTCTGCACCAGCGCCTCGGTCTCGGTCAGCGAGGTGAGGAAGATGATCGGCACCAGCTCCTCGCCGGCCTGGCGGCGGATCCGCCGCGCCGCCTCGAAGCCGTCCATCACCGGCATCAGGGCGTCCATCAGCACCAGCTGCGGACGCTCCTGCTCGAACAGCGCCAGGGCCTCCAGGCCGTTGGCGGCGGTCAGCACGCGGTGCCCCTGGCGGCTGACGATGGTGGACAGCAGCAGGCGGTCGGCGGCGTTGTCGTCGGCGATCAGGACCGTGAGGAAGTTGGCCATGACCGCCACGGCTCAGGAAATGCGGAACAGCTGTTCGAAGTTGGAGATGGAGAGGATCTTGCGCACGTCCGGGCTGCAGTGCACCAGGCTGATTTGCGCATGTTCGCCGCCGGCGTGGTCGCGCAGCAGCAGGAGCATGCCCAGCGCCGAGCTGTCCAGGTAGGTGGCGCCCTTGAGGTCGACGACGTAGCGTTGCGGGGTGGTCTCGACGCGCTCGTAGGCGTCGCGGAATTCCTGGTGCGCACCGAAGTCGAAGCGGCCCTGGACCACGATGGTCAGTTCCTGGCCGTCGGCCGAGGGTACGGATGTGATGGCCATGGAGGCCTCCCTGCTGAATGGAGTGCGCATGCTGGGGAAGATTTAGCAGCTAGACCGCGGCCCGGCAACCTCCACGAGCGCCGGCACGAAAAGGTTCGATCCGGCCGACAAATGGACCGCCGGTCATTGCCTGGTCGATGAATGGATTTACCCTGTAAAGGTGCGGAGGGGACCGCACCTGCCAAGGAGCATTTCGAAGACCAAGGGGGGGAGCCATGATCATCCAACGTCTGCTGCTGGGCGCCTCGCTGTGCGCCAGCCTGGCCGCCAACGCCCAGGTCATGCAGCGCCAGCTGGGCGACTTCGACCTCAAGCTCGCCAACTCGCCGACCCGCAGCATGGCCCAGGGCCTGGTCCAGCCCGGCGGCCTGGACAGCCTGCACGGCGGGCTGGACGCCAGCCACGACTCGGGCTGGTACTTCGGCGGCTGGGCCGCCAACCTGGAACCGGACAAGCCCACCGAAGTCGACTCCTACGCCGGCTTCAAGCGCCCGCTGGGCAATGGCCGCCTCGGCTACGAGCTGGGCAGCATCCGCTACGTGCACCCGCAGCGGCCGGACCTGGACACCCAGGACGTCTACGGCGGCCTGTCGATCTTCGGCAGCCGCCTGGGCGCCGCCTACAGCAACAGCGCCGGGCGCAGCAGCGCCACCCTGTTCGCCGACCTGGGCCTGACGCCGCCGCTGGGCTTCGACCTGACGCTGAAATACGCCAGCTACAGCCTGGAGAACCCGGTGAACGTGGCCAATGGCTACGTCAGCGGCTTCAACGACTGGTCGGTGAACCTCAGCCGCCCCTGGCTGGGCCTGGACCTGAACTTCTCCTACAGCGGCAGCAGCCTGAGCGGCACGGACTGCAGCGCCTACTCGGGGCACAACGCCTACTGCGACAGCGCGGTCACCTTCAAGGCGTCGCGGTCGTTCTTCTGAAGCACGGCGGATGAACTATCCCTCGCCATTCCCGCGAACGCGGGACGCGGCTCCATCGCGAACAACGCTTGCGCTGGCCCGAAGGGGTATAACCCAGGCCGTGCCGCCGGGGCGTCCGGCGTGGCCGGTGAATCCTACGGGGAGGCCGGGAGCTTCGTGATTTCGCATCACGCCGAACGGTCCCCTCTCCCGCTTGCGGGGGAGGGTTAGGGAGGGGGACGGAGTCAGGGTTCGCGAGCAAGCTCGCTCCTACGAAGAGCAGTGCCGCTCTTGATTTTGGACTTCCAGAGAAACCACCGAGCGCACCGGAACGCCCCTTCAGAAGGCCGAGCGAAACCGGCGCTCAGGAGGTCATGCGACATGGATGTCGC
>NZ_QGSL01000106.1:1086676-1087738 GCF_003176655.1 Pseudomonas sp. RW407
CGCCGTGCCACCCAGCGCTGGCCGCGGGCGATGAAGCGCAGGCGCTCGGCCAGGTCGTCGATGGCCATGGCCTTGGCATGGAAGGCGCCCAGCGCGCGGTCGGGCTCGGCGCCCAGGCGCTGCAGGCTGCGGCGCAGGCGGCGGCAGCTTTCCGCCTCGCCCAGGTGCAGCGCGTGCAGGCGCTGCAGCAGTGGCTCGTCTTCGGTCTGCCGGGCGCTGTCGAGCATCACCCGGGCGCCGGCGCGCTCGGCGCGCAGCAGTTCCTGCAGCCAGTCGACCAGGTCGGCTTCGTCGTCGCCGCCCTGCAGCCGGGCCAGGCAGGCCTCGGCCTCGGTCACCAGTTGCAGCAGGCGTTCGGCCGCCGGACGGATGTCGCGCAGTTGGGCGCAGGACTGTCCGGCGTAGATGGGCATGTCCTCCAGGCGGCCATAGGCTCCGCGCAACGGCGAATCGGTGGAGAACAGGTAGATGGGGCCGCCGTCCTGCTCGCCGATCACCGGCGTCTCGCGGCGGGCGTGCAGGTTTGCGTAGTCGCCGCGGGTCACGGCGTTGGGCAGCACGCGCACCGGCGCCGGCATCGGCCAGTTGCGGAAGAAGGCCTCGGTGAGCAGCGTCTGCTCCGCCTCGGCCTCCACCAGGCAGCGCTTGTGGTAGTCGTGGGCGTAGGACTCGTCGGTGGCGAGGAAGGCCGAACCGCAGGCCACGCCCTGGGCGCCCAGGGCCAGCGCGGCGGCGATGGCGGCGCCGCTGGCGATGCCGCCGCAGGCCACCACCGGCACCTCGCCCAGGGCCACCAGTTCCGGCACCAGCGCCAGGCTCGAGACCTGGCCGCGGACGTGCCCGCCGGCCTCCACGCCCTGGGCGATCAGCACGTCCACGCCGGCGCGCAGCGCGGCCTCGGCATCGGCGCGGTGGCCCACCTGGTGCAACACCAGCACGCCGGCGTCCTTGAAGCGGCGGACGACCTCGGCCTGCACGTCCCAGAACAGCGCCACCGCCGGCACCCGCAGGTCCAGGCAGGCGGCCACCTGCGCCGCCAGCAGCTCGGCGGGGGTGGCCGCG
>NZ_QGSL01000106.1:1087748-1145817 GCF_003176655.1 Pseudomonas sp. RW407
CCGCTTCTCCGGCGGCACCTCGGGCCTGTCCATCGGCCACGCCTCCCCGGAAGCCGCTGCCGGCGGCGCTATCGGCCTGGTGCAGGACGGCGACAAGGTACTGATCGACATCCCCAACCGCAGCATCAACCTGCTGGTCAGCGACGAGGAACTGGCCGCCCGCCGCATCGAGCAGGACAGGAAGGGCTGGAAGCCGGCGCAACCGCGCGCCCGTCGCGTCAGTACCGCGCTGAAGGCTTATGCGTTGCTCGCTACCAGTGCCGACAAGGGTGCAGTGCGGAATAAGGCGTTACTGGAAGGTTAATTACCTGACGGCAAATAAGAAGCCCGGCCTAAGTGCCGGGCTTTTACTATCAATCAAATAGTTTATCTAAAAACACCAGAAGCCCGTCTGAAAACCTGAATGAGATCTTAAATCCTGCAATTGACAGGTACCAGATCGTTATTATTAACATTATTCACGGCACACCCCCAAACTATAGGAAGCCCAGGAGTTATACCGGCTGCAGGCACACCTGCTGCAATGGCGCCGCTGCCCGGAGTAAGCGTCAGCGTCAAGGGGGCCGTAGGAGCTGAAATACTTGCGGAATAAGTGATTGTAATGGCACCAGCACCTACGGCAATTGCGCCGCCACCACCAGGAACAGCTGCGATAGCGATAGTAGCAACATCCCGGGTAGCAGCGAACTCAAACCCTGTGTTCACAGTATTTGGACCAGCTGCCGCAGCCGGCCCAACACCAGCATAGGCATTGATCGCAATTCCAGCATTGGCTGTATATGTCTCACTCAGCGCAAGCTTCGCAGCAGATGCCAGATTAAGGCCTTCGGTAATACGGGCACGAGTAGCATAATTTTGATATTGTGGAATTGCTACTGCAGCCAGAATACCGATGATTGCAACAACGATCATCAATTCGATGAGCGTGAACCCCTTCTGTCGAGAACGATAACAACTCATATCCCACCTCCATGAATTATTCATTTATATCCACCAACCTCCAACGGGAGATATCGGATGACATGAATTAAATGACTCATGAATTAGGCAGATATGTAGTCCAATTCCCCGGACCGATATTGAAATTTCCGGAAGATCGAAAAGCCTTCGACAGCACTCAAAATGCGCCATCAATAAAAGACAAATTACGTCAGATAATGCCCTTATTACTGACGCATACTGACAAATTTCGCCACTCCTTCCCCCTGCCCCATGGCACTGTCCGATCCCGCTCCCACCCCGTAAAATCCCGCTCTTTTTCCCGGACTGCCGCCATGAGCTCCCTCGAGAACCCCGTCACCGCCGACAAGGCCCAGCGCGACCTGGTCTACGGCCTGGAAGACCGCCCCGCCCTGCCCGTCACGCTGCTCGCCGCGCTGCAGCACCTGCTGGCGATCATCGTGCCCATCGTCACCCCCGGCCTGCTGATCTGCCAGGCGCTGGGCGTTTCCGCGCGGGACACCAACCTGATCGTGTCCATGTCGCTGGTCATCTCCGGCATCGCCACCTTCGTCCAGTGCAAGCGCTTCGGGCCCTTCGGCGCCGGCCTGCTGATCGTCCAGGGCACCAGCTTCAACTTCGTCGGGCCGCTGATCGCCGGCGGCGCGCTGATGGTCAAGCAGGGCACGCCGGTGGAACAGGTGATGGCGGCCATCTTCGGCGTGGTCATGGCCGGCTCCTTCGTGGAGATGGGCGTGTCGCGCATCCTGCCGTTCGTGAAGCGCCTGATCACCCCGCTGGTGACCGGCATCGTGGTGCTGATGATCGGCCTCACCCTGATCAAGGTCGGCCTGATCAGCATGGGTGGCGGCTTCTCGGCGATGGCCAACGGCACCTTCGCCAACGGCGAGAACCTGCTGCTGTCGGGCGTGGTGCTGGCGATCATCGTGGTGCTCAACCGCATCCCGGTGGTGTGGATGCGCAGCGGCGCCATCGTCATCGCCCTGGCCGTGGGCTACGTGCTGGCCGGCTACCTGGGCCGCCTGGACTTCACCGGCATGCACCAGGCCGCGCGGTTCCAGGTGCCGGTGCCGCTGCACTTCGGCCTGAGCTTCTCCTGGAGCCTGTTCATCCCCATGCTGGTGATCTACCTGGTCACCTCGCTGGAGGCCATCGGCGACGTCACCGCCACCAGCAAGGTCTCGAAGCAGCCGGTGGAAGGCCCGCTGTGGATGCAACGGATCAAGGGCGGGGTGCTGGTGAACGGCGCCAACTCGCTGCTGGCCGGCCTCTTCAACACCTTCCCCAGCTCGGTCTTCGCACAGAACAACGGGGTGATCCAGCTGACCGGCGTGGCCAGCCGCCACATCGGCCTGTGGATCGCCGCGATGCTCATCCTCCTGGGCCTGTTCCCCAGCGTCGCCGGGGTCATCCAGGCGGTGCCCGAGCCGGTGCTCGGCGGCGCGGCCATGGTGATGTTCGGCGCGGTGGCCGCCTCGGGCATCAACATCCTCGCCAGCGTCCAGCTGGACCGCCGCGCGCTGCTGATCATCGCGGTCAGCCTGGCCCTGGGCCTGGGCGTGTCGCAGGTGCCGGAGTTCCTCGCGCACATGCCGGCAGCGCTGCGCAACGTGCTGGAATCCGGCGTCGCCACCGGCGGCATCTGCGCCCTGCTGCTGAACTGGTTCCTGCCGGAAGCGCCGGCGGCCCAGGCCCGGCACTGAGCCCGCCACGACGCCACCTGCCGGTGGCGTCGTCGTTTATGCTGGGGGGCATGAGCACTCCCCTGCGCGTCGGCGTGATCGCCGACACCCACAACCTGCTGCGCCCCGAGGCCCTGGATGCCCTGCGGGGTTGCGAGCGCATCCTGCACCTGGGCGACATCGGCAAGCCGGGCATTCTCGATGCGCTACGCCAACTGGCGCCGCTGGACGTGGTGCGCGGCAACAACGACACCGAAGCCTGGGCCGCGGCGATCCCCGAGACCCTAGCCCTGGCATTGGGTGGACTGCGCCTGTACCTGATCCACGACCTCAAGCAACTGGCCGTCGATCCGCGCGCGGAAGGCTTCGACGTGGTGCTGGCCGGGCATTCGCACAAGCCATTGCAGGAGGTGCGCGACGGCGTGCTCTACCTCAACCCTGGCAGCGCCGGGCCGCGCCGTTTCAAGCTGCCGATCGCGCTGGCGATCCTGAGCATCGCGGACGGACAGGCTTCGGTGGAAATGATCACGCTCGGCTGAACGTAGGGCGAATAACCGTTCGCGGTTATCCGCCGCTACACCTTGCCCACGAGCCAACTCCATGGCTGAGCCCGCAGGCGCTTCGTGTTCGAACCCGCAACGCCCTTCGAGCAAGGTCAAACGGCGTATAACCGCGAACGGTTATACGCCCTACGGTGCCAACAGCTGTTGCGCCAGGGCGTCGACCTGTTCCTGGCGTTCGCTCTTCTCTACCCGCTTGCGGCCATTCAAGGTCGACCACTCCGGGTGCGCCCGGGCCTTGCGCAGCGCCTCGGGCAGCTTGCCTTCGCGCCACTGCTTGTCTTCCGGCGAGTCGACGCGGATCGCCTCCATGGCCGCGTGGCCCCGCGCCTGCAACGCTGCCAGCAGTTGCCGCTGGCGCAGGGCGAGCAGGCGCAGCACGCTGTCGTCCACCGAGAGTTCGCGCTGGCCCTTGAGCTTGCCGAGCAGGCGCTGGCCGTAGTGGCCCAGGGTCTGCCAGGCGCCGCCGGCCAGGGCGCCGAGGGCGGTGGCGGCGCCCAGGGTCAGGCCGCCCACCAGCAGGTCGATGCCGGCGCCGGCCGCGGCGCCGGCAGCCACGCCGCCGCCCAGGCGCACGCCGAGCTGGCGCAGGGTTTCGGGGTTGAACAGGTCATCGCCCCAACGCCCGTCCAGCAGCGGCAGGTCGGCGGCGCGGGCATCGTCCTTGCGGAAGGCGTAGAGGCGCAGCAGGGCCTGCACGCAGGCTTCCTCGCGCTTGCGCACGCGGTCGCGCAGGGCCTCGGTGGCCTTGCGGATGGCCTGGGCGTCGCCGGGCACCAGGTCGCGGCAGGCGGCGACATCCACCAGCAGTTCGGCGATCAGCTTGGCGCCGGCCTCGCGCCGCGCCACGGCCTGGGCCTCGTGGTCCTGGATCAGCCGCTCCAGCTGCGGGCGGGACTTCTCCAGCAGCAGCGCCAGGCTTTCGTAGAGTCGGCGTTCGCCGTCCAGCGGCGGCGCCACGCTGTCGAAGCGCACCAGGGCGTGCAGGCCCAGGCGCGACAGGGCCTCGCGCCACTGCTCCTCACGGTGGTTGGCGCTGGCGACGAAGTTCAGCACCGGCAGCAGCGGCCGCGCGCAGCCGGCGAGCACCGCCAGTTCGTCGCGGTACTTGGCCAGCACCGGCTCGCGGGCGTCGATCACGTAGAGCCCGGCATCGGAGGCCTGCAACTGGCGCAGCACCTTGGCTTCCTGCTCGAAGCGGCCGCGCGCCTCGCTGCCGTCGAGGAAGCGGCGCAGCTTCTCCGGGCCGTCCAGGCGCTCGCCGGGGCGCTCCAGGGCGTCGAGGTAGTCGCGCAGGGCGATGGCGTCCTCCAGGCCCGGCGTGTCGTACAGCTCCAGCAGCGCCTGGCCGTCCACCGACAGGCGCGCCCCCTCGACGTGGCGGGTGGTGCTGGGGCGGTGCGAGACCTCGCCGAAGCCGACGTCGCGGGTCAGGGTGCGCAGCAGCGAGGTCTTGCCGACGTTGGTGTGGCCGACCACAGCCAGCCGGAGGGGCTCAGTCATGTCCGCTCTCCAGCCAGGCCAGGGGCGATGCGCCGCTGTGCGGCAGGTTCAGCTTGTCGATGGCGGCATGCCAGTCGGCCAGGCGGTCGCTGTCCAGGCCGATGCCCGCCGGCGGCTGCAGCAGCCAGACGCGGGTGGCGCCGGCGCAGCGCGACAGCTCGGCGATCAGCGCCAGGGTGCCGCGGTCCGGCGAGCGCCGCGGGTCGCAGGCGATGGCCAGGCGCGCCGGCGGGTAGCGGGTCAGTTGCTCCAGCAGACGGCGGCGTTGCGCGCCATCGTCCAGCACGCCGGCATCGGCCACGCCGGCCGGCAGCTTCGGCGGCCAACTCTGGCTGTCGTCCAGTTCGATGGCCACCAGCAAGGCGCCCTCTGCGCTGGCCGCAGGGTTCTGCGCCTGCGGCTCGACCAGGCTGACTGGCGCGGCGTCGTTGACGCCCAGGCGCTCGCTGCCGGGCTGCAGGCGCTCGCGCAGCAGGCTGTAGCCCGGCAGCGAGAGGTCCAGGCGCAACGCCGCGCGGCCGCTGCGCCAGCGCCACAGGCAGAAGGCCCAGAGCAGCAGGCGCGGCAGCAGCCCATAGACCAGCAGGATGCCCACCAGCCAGCCGGCCCAGGCGTGGCGCGCGGCCTCGCTGGCCACCAGGGCGTCGCCGCTGGCGCGCACCAGGTCGCTGTCCGGCAGCGGGAAGCCCAGCAGCGAAGGCAACGCGCCCAGGCCCTGGGTGAGGAAGACGAAGGTGTCGCCGCCGAGGATGGTGGTTTCCCAGACGAAGCCGTAGCGCCGCGTCGACAACAACGCCAGCAGCACCACCAGGGCCGCGCCCAGGGCCAGCAGCCACAGGCCGTGGACCAGCATGCCCAGCGCCCAGCGCGTCAGGCGCTGGCGGCCGAGCAGCACCAGCAGCGACGGCGCCAGTTGCGCGGCGCGGGCATCGCGCGCCAGCTTGCCGCTCAGCCACAGCCACAGGCGGCCCAGGGCGCCGGCCGCCTCGCCGCCACCGAGGGCGAAGCCGCAGGCCCAGCCCAGCAGCATCAGCAGGTCCAGGCCGAGCAGGCTGGCCAGGGCCCAGAACACGTTGACCGGGCGCTGGCCGTCACCCAGGGCGGCCAGCGCCAGGCCGGCGCCGCTGAGCAGGGCGAGGACGATCAGCAGGTAGAAGGCCAGTTGCGCGCCCTGTTTCCACAGGCGCAGGGCGCTGTCCAGCTGGTCGCGCCCGGCCAGCCACAGGGCGCGGTGCTCGATGCGCCGGGGCAGTTCGCCGCCGGCGGCGATGGCGCGGCGGTTGGCTTCGGCATCCTCCAGCGGGCCGGCCTGCTCCTCGCGCAGGCGCACGGCTTCGCACAGCCACAGTCGGTCGAAGGCGGAAGGTGGGGCGGTATCGCTCACGGGGTCTCCGGCGCTGGTTCCTGGGCGCAAGCATAACCGCTGCGCCGCGCCGCGTCCGCCCGCCAGCTCTCCGGGGTAACGGTAACACCGGCGGCCACCGACCGAACCAAGGAAGGGCTTACCCGGCGCGCGCACGGGTATAGGGTGCCAAAGCCAACCAGAACAACAACAACGAGGCCCGCCATGCCGCGCGTCCTGCCCTGCGCCCTGCTCCTGCTGGCCGCCGCCCGCGCGGCGGCCGTGGAAACGCCCCCGCCCCGGCCCTCCGACTGGGGCCCGGACACACCGCTGATGCAGGCGGTGCCGCCGCGCCAGCTGGACGAGAAGGTCGGCCAGCGCGCCTCCGACAGCGACGAGTCGAAGCTGTGGATAAGCCACACCGACTTCCGCCTGCACGACGACATCGGCTTCTTCATCCGCCGCATGCTGATCCGCATGAGCTCGGTGGGGCCCAAGGGCACGCCGCTCATGCTCGACGACCCCAGGGCCATGGTGGCGCGCATCCAGGCCGGCGACATCTTCGTCGCCGACGCCACCCTCGCCACCCTGCTCAACGCCGAGCTGCGCAGCGCCGACGCGCCAGTGCGCAACCTGGTGCTGAGCACCCGCAAGGACGGCCAGGAGGTGCGCGGCGAGCTGCTGCGCAAGGGGCGCTGGCGGCCGCTGCGGATGCTCACCCGGATCGAGCAGGCCGGCCCGCTGAAGGTGGCCCTGGTGCCGCAGCGCATCTTCGTCGACGGCGTGGACGTCACCCCTTCGCTCAGCGCCGCCTCCATCGAGATGTCCGAGGTGCTGCGGCTGCACACCGCGCACATGCAGCTGCTCGGCAACCACATCCTGGTCGACCTCGACGGCCTGTTCCCGCCACCGCGCCTGGACTTCGCCGTGCGCAGCCTGAAGCTGGCCGACGGCGGCATGGACCTGCTGCTGGGCGAGGACCTGGCCGGCCTGCAATGGCCGCAGTTGCAGGCGCCGGAAAGCTACATGTTCATCCAGGGCGGCGACATCAAGATGGCCCGCACCATCCTGGTCAAGGCCTACGCCCTGTTCACCAGCCTCAGCCCCGGGCAGCCGCTGCTGTTCAACCTCTACGACTACCGCCGCCAGCTGCAGTACGGCGAGATCCGCCTGCGCCAGGACGGCATGGTGCACATCGCGGTGTCGCCGGTGAAGGCGCCGGCGCCGCAGGAGAAAGCCCTATGAAGCGCCTGCTGCCCCTGCTCCTCGCCCTGCCCCTGCTGGCCGCCGTTCCGGCCTGGGCACAAACCGCCATCGACCGCCAGCAGCAGGAGCTGCAGCTGCTGCGCCAGGGCTGGTTCCAGCAGACGCCGCCGGAGGCCGGCCACGCCGCCAGCCGCCCGGGCGGGATTCGCGATTCCGGCCAGGACGGCGTCGGCCTGCTGCTGCATAACGTGGACATGTACTTCGAAGGCGGCATCGGCTTCCACAGCCCGCAGCTCAAGGGCTGGCTGCTGCCGCTGCAGGCCGGCGCGCCGGTGGACTTCGACCGCCCGCAGGACATGCGCATCCAGGTCACCGAGGGCGAGGTGATCCTCGACCCGCAGCAACTGGCCAACCTGTTCAACCAGCGCATCCTGGCTTATCCACAGAGCATGCTGCGCGACTTCGCCATGAGCGTGGACGGCGAGCGCCTGCTGGTCAGCGGCCAGGTGCAACCCCTGGGCATCGGCCCCTGGCTGCCGCTGCGGCTGTCCGGCAGCGTGCGCCTGGAGGGCGACGAGATCCTCTACCAGCCGGACCAGGTCAAGGTCCTCGGCGTGCCGGCCTACAGCGCCATGAGCCTGGTCGGCCTGCACCTGGATTCGCTGGTCGAGCTGGAGCGCCCAGGCGCCCTGCTGCGCGACAACGCCATGCGCCTGAACTACCACCAGGTGTTCCCGCTGGTGGGCATCGACGGCAAGGTCGACGCCGCCTGGCTCGACCAGCAGGGCCTGCACCTGCGCTTCGCCCGCCCGGCCGGCAGCCCGCCGCCGCACTTCGAGCCGCCCACCCTGGCCGGCCCCTCGTACATCTGGCTGCAGTCGGGCGACCTGAAGATCTTCGAGATCCTCATCACCTACGCGCAGGTGCTGCTCAAGGCCGAGCAGCCGGACCAGAGGCTGGTGTTCAACCTCAGGGACTACCGCAAGGTGCTGGCCACCGGCATCACCCAGGTCAACGAGGACGGCACCTTCTTCATGCGCGTGCCGCCCTATGCGAACGACGCGCCGGCCCAGCGGCTGGTATCCTCTGCCACCGATGGATCACCCTGAGCACATGACCGGAGCCACGATGTCCCAAGCCCCTTCCCGCCTGCCGCTGGCGATGATCGCCGCCCTCGCCGAGAACCGCGTGATCGGCATCGACAACCGCCTGCCCTGGCACCTGCCGGCCGACCTCAAGCACTTCAAGGCGCTGACCCTCGGCAAGCCGATCATCATGGGCCGCAAGACCTGGGACTCCCTCGGCCGCCCGCTGCCCGGCCGGCTCAACCTGGTGGTCAGCCGCCAGGCCGGCCTGCAGCTGGAAGGCGCGGAAGTCTTCACCTCGCTGGAGGCCGCGCTGCAGCGCGCCGATGCCTGGGCCCGGGAGGAGGAAGCCGAGGAGCTGATGCTGATCGGCGGCGCCCAGCTGTACGCCGAGGCCCTGCCCGTGGCCGAGCGCCTGTACCTGACCCGCGTGGCCCTGAGCCCCGCGGGCGACGCGCACTTCCCCGAGCTGGACGAAAGCCGCTGGCACCTGGCGTCGAGCATCGAGCACGAGGCCACCACGGAAACCCCGGCCTATGCCTTCGAGGTCTGGGATCGCGCTTGAGGGGCGCCTACCGGTAAGCACTGGGTCTGGGGTTGACTCCGGCCCTCTCCCCAACCCTCTCCCTGAAGGGAGAGGGAGCCGTTCGGAGTGGCTTGTAGGTCAGACACCATCCTTCCACCCCGTCATTCCCGCGAACGCGGGAATCCAGAGACGTTGGGTTCGCGAGCAAGAACCAGGCGTCCCCCTCGCTCCTACGAAAAGCCGCCGTCCCGTCAGTTGGTCGCCGGCTTCGCCGCCGCGCGGCGGTAGGCCCAGACCATCAGGGCGATGCCGCCGAGGATCATCGGCACGCACAGCAGCTGGCCCATGGTCAGCCAGTCCCAGGCCAGGTAGCCCGGGCCGCCGTTGCCGCCGGCGCCCTGGTCGGCATCCGGCAGGCGGAAGAACTCGACGAAGAAGCGGAAGCAGCCGTAGCAGAGGATGAACAGGCCCGAGACCGAGGCGGTCGGCCGCGGCTTGCGCGAGAAAATCCAGAGGATGGCGAACAGCACTATGCCTTCCAGGGCGAACTCGTACAGCTGCGAGGGGTGGCGCGGCAGCTGCGCGGGGTCGCTGTAGGGCGGGAAGATCATCGCCCAGGGCACGTCGGTGGGCTTGCCCCACAGCTCGGCGTTGATGAAGTTGCCGATGCGCCCGGCGCCCAGGCCGATCGGCACCAGCGGGGCGATGAAGTCCATCAGCTGGAAGAAGCTCTTGCCGTTGCGCTTGCCGAACCACCAGGTGGCCAGCATCACCCCCAGCAGGCCGCCGTGGAAGGACATGCCGCCCTCCCAGACCTTGAACAGGTTCAGCGGGTTGGCCAGGTAGAAGTCCAGCTTGTAGAACAGCACGTAGCCCAGGCGCCCGCCCAGCACCACGCCGCAGGCGACCCAGAACACCAGGTCGGAGAGCTTCTCCTTGCTCCAGGTCGCATCGAAACGGTTCAGCCGGCGCGAGGCCAGCAGCCAGGCGCCGCCGATGCCGATCAGGTACATCAGCCCGTACCAGTGGATCTTCAGGGGGCCCAGCGACACCGCGACGGGGTCGATCTGTGGATAGGGCAGCATCGCTTACTCCTAGGGTTTGATCAGGAAACTCATGCCGACGCAGAACATCAGCAGAGCGAACAGGCGCTTGAGCACCTTGGCCGGCAGGCGGTGCGCCAGGCGCGCGCCGATGCGGGCGAAGAACATGCTGGTGACGGCGATGCCCACCAGCGCCGGCAGGTAGACGAAGCCGAAGCTCCACTGCGGCAGTTCGGGCCGGTGCCAGCCGACCGCGATGAACGAAATCGCCCCGGCGATGGCGATGGGCAGGCCGCAGGCGGAAGAGGTAGCCACCGCCTGCTGCATGGAGACGCCGCGCCAGGACAGGAAAGGCACGGTCAGCGAACCGCCGCCGATGCCGAAGATCGCCGAGGCCCAGCCGATGAAGCCACCCGCCGCACCCAGCCCGCCCTTGCCCGGCAGGCTGCCGCCGGCCTTGGGTTGCAGGCCCAGGGCCATCTGGATGGAGATGAGCACGGCGAAGGTGCCGATGATCTTCTGCAGCACCGGCCCCTTGATGGCCGAGGCGGTCAGCGCGCCCAGGGCGCTGCCGACGACGATGCCCACGGTCATCCACAGGAACACCGGCCAGAGCACCGCGCCGCGGCGGTGGTGCTCGAGGATGGAGTTGACCGAGGTGAAGACGATGGTCGCCAGGGAGGTGCCCACCGCCATCTGCGTCAGCACCTCGACGGGGAAGCCATGGGCGGTGAAGCTGAACACCAGCACCGGGACGATGATCAGGCCGCCGCCGACGCCGAACAGCCCGGCCAGCACCCCCGCGCAGGCACCCAGCACCAGGTAGAGAAGGAACTCCATGGAGACCTCGGGTGGCAAAAGCGGCATGGTACCGAAAATGCGCCGGCGACGGCAGCCGCCCGCGGTGCAACGGGCCTTTCGGTACCGATATGAAGAAAATTTCATCCTGCGCCGCGCCCGGGCAACGGCGGCTATTGAGTTGCCACCGCCAGTTACCTACCCTGCCTGGACCACCACCGCAGGGCCCTGCCCCATGTGCCTGATCGTCCTTGCCTGGCGCCCCGGACACGCCATGCCGCTGATAGTCGCGGCCAACCGCGACGAGTTCTATGCCCGCCCCACCCTGCCGCTGGCGGCCTGGGAGGATGCGCCGGAGGTCTATGCCGGGCGCGACCTGGAGGCCGGCGGCACGTGGATGGGCCTGGGGCCTGGCGGGCGTTTCGCCGCCCTGACCAACGTGCGTGATCCGGGCCAGCCGCTGGGGCCGCGCTCCCGCGGCGAACTGGTGGCCGGCTTCCTGCGCGGCCGCCAGGCACCGCTGGCTTACCTCGCCGAGGTGCAGCGCCGCGCCAGCGAATATTCCGGGTTCAACCTGCTGGTCGGCGACGCCCGCCAACTCTGCTACTTCAACCCCCGCGACGGCGCGCCACGGGAACTGCCGGCCGGGCTGCACGGCCTGTCCAATGCCACGCTGGATACGCCCTGGCCCAAGCTGCTGCGCGCCCGCGCCGCCCTGGAGGAGCACCTCGACGAAGCCGAGCCCGAGAGCCTGCTGGGGCTGCTCGGCGACCGCGAGCGCCCCGGCGACGAACGGCTGCCGGAAACCGGCGTCGGCCTGGCCACCGAGCGCCTGCTGTCCAGCGTGTTCATCGCCAGCGCCAACTACGGCACCCGCGCCAGCAGCGTGCTGCGGGTGCATGCCGACGGGCGCCGGGAATTCATCGAACGCAGCTTCGGGCCGGAAGGGGCCCATCTGGGCGAGGTGCGCCTGCTGCTCGACGCCTAGGGCCCGCTACGGGGGAAAGCTCGCGCCTACGAAAGGCACCCGTAGGGCGAATAACCCCGAAGGGGGTTATCCGCCGTTCCGAATTCCAATCCCGCGCGGGGGCCAACGGCGGATAACCGCGAACGGTTATGCGCCCTACGGGATCAGCCGTGAGGCACACGCTTCCAGCAGGCACGGACGGTCCCCTCTCCCGCTTGCGGGGGAGGGTTAGGGAGGGGGTTGCGGGTTCGTCCTACAGTTGCCGGGCGGCACGGTATTCCCTCCCGTAGGAGCGGAACTTTTCCGCGATAGCCGGAGGTTCCGGCGCGATTCGCGGATGAGATCCGCTCCTACGCCGCCCCACCCATGCCATTCCCATGTAGGAGCGCGCCCTGCGCGCGATTCGCGGGCAGGGCCCGCTTGTGTCCTACACCATGCGCTACGGCCTAGCACACCTCGATGGCATCGCGCAGGCGCTTGGCGCGGTAGAGGGCGTCGTCCAGGCGGCGCAGCAGGCCCTCCAGGGATTCGGCGCGGCGCATGCCGGCCAGGGCGAAGCTGGCGGTGAGGGGTTGCTCCAGCTCGCCGCAGGCCTCGCGGATGTGCAGGCGCAAGCGCTCGGCCAGGCGGGTGGCGGAGGCCACCGGGGTGTTGGGCAGCAGCACGATGAATTCCTCGCCGCCCCAGCGGGCGAAGCAGTCTTCCTCGCGCAGGGTCCGGCGCACCGCCTGGGTCACCGCCACCAGCACGCGGTCGCCGACCGGGTGGCCGAAGAGGTCGTTGATGCGCTTGAAGTGGTCGAGGTCGAACATCAGCAGGCTGACCTGCTGGTCGTGGCGCTGGAAGCGCTGCCACTCCTGCTGCAGGCTGCTTTCGAAGCGGCGCCGGTTGAAGATCTGCGTCAGCGGGTCGGTCTCGCTCAGGCGCACCGCCACCGCGGCCTGCTCGGCCAGGGCCAGGTTGGCCTGGCGCAGGGCCTCGGTGCGCTGTTCGACCAGTTGTTCGAGGTTGCGGTTGAGTTCGCGCAGCTCCTCGTTGCGCCGCTTCAGCTCCAGCTCGATCAGCTTGCGCTCGTGGATGTTGTGGTGGGCACCGATCATCCGCGTGGCGCGGCCCTGCTCGTCGAATTCGACGAAGCGGCCATGGTCCCTTATCCACAGGTACTCGCCGTTGGCGCAGAGGCAGCGGTACTCCTCGGCGTAGGCCGCCTGCCGCCCGTCCAGGTAGGCCTGGAAGCTGCGCATGACGCGGGGGAAGTCGTCCGGGTGGATCACCGAGTGCCAGGTGGCGACGTTCTCCGGCAAGCCGTCGATGGGGTAGCCGAGCATGCGGTACCAGCCCGGGCTGCGCTTGACGTCGTCGCTGCGGATGTCCCAGTCCCAGATGCCGTCGCTGACGATCTCCAGGGCATAGCGGAGGGTCTTCTCGATGGCTTCGCGGTCGTCCACGCGCGCTTGCTGCTCGTCCATAAGCCTTCTCCCGGCAGTGCCGGTTGTACAGGGCCCCGGGGACGACTCAGCTCCGGGGAGGGCGGCGCGCCAGGTCAGCCCTGGACGGTCGCCGCGGGATTGATCACCCGGCCGAGGCCGAGGTTGCGCAATGCCAGGTGCAGGGAGCTGTGGATCACCTGCGGGTTGTCGAAGGTCATCAGTTGGCCGAGCAGTTCGCGGGCCTTGCCCAGGGTGATCTGGCGCAGCAGCCACTTCACCTTGGGCAGGTTGGTGGCGTTCATCGACAGCGAGTCGAAGCCCATGGCCATCAGCAGCACCGCGGCCGCCGGGTCGCCGGCCATCTCGCCGCAGATGCTCACCGGCTTGCCTTCGGCGTGGGCGTCGTCGACCACCTTCTTCAGCGCCTGCAGCACCGCCGGGTGCAGGTAGTCGTAGAGGTCGGCCACGCGCGGGTTGTTGCGGTCCACCGCCAGCAGGTACTGGGTGAGGTCGTTGGAGCCGACCGAGAGGAAGTCCACCTGGCGCGACAGCTCGCGGGTCTGGTACACCGCCGCGGGGATCTCCACCATCATGCCGATCGGCGGCATGGGGATGTCCACGCCTTCGTCGCGGATCTCGCCCCAGGCGCGGTGGATCAGGTGCAGCGCCTCTTCCAGCTCGTGGGTGCCGGAGATCATCGGCAGCAGGATGCGCAGGTTGTTCAGGCCCTCGCTGGCCTTGAGCATGGCGCGCGTCTGCACCAGGAAGATTTCCGGGTGGTCGAGGGTGACGCGGATACCGCGCCAGCCGAGGAAGGGGTTGTCTTCCTTGATCGGGAAGTAGGACAGCGCCTTGTCGCCGCCGATGTCCAGGGTGCGCATGGTCACCGGCAGCGGGTGGAAAGCCGAGAGCTGCTCGCGGTAGATCGCCAGCTGCTCCTTTTCGCTGGGGAAGCGGTCGTTGATCATGAACGGCACTTCCGTGCGGTACAGGCCAACGCCCTCGGCGCCGCGCTCCTGGGCGCGGGCCACGTCGGCCAGCAGGCCGGTGTTGACCCACAGCGGCATGCGGTGGCCGTCGAGGGTTTCGCAGGGCAGCTCGCGCAGCGCGGCCAGGCCCTTGCTCAGTTCCTTCTCTTCGGCGACCACTTCGCCGTACTGCTTGACCAGCTGCGGCGACGGGTTGGTGTAGATCTCGCCATGGTAGCCATCGACGATCAGGTCGATGCCGTCGACCTTGGAATACGGCAGGTCGACCGCGCCCATCACCGTGGGGATGCCCATGGCGCGGGCAAGGATCGCCACGTGGGAGTTGCCCGAGCCGAGCACCGAGATCAGGCCGACCAGCTTGCCCTCGGGCACCTCGCCGAGCATCGCCGGGGATAGTTCCTCGCTGACGATGATGGTCTGGTCCGGGTAGGTCAGGTTCTGCTTACGCTCTTCCTGCAGATAGGCGAGGATGCGCCGGCCGATGTCCTTGACGTCGGAGGCGCGCTCGCGCAGGTAGGCGTCGTCCATCAGCTCGAAGCGCGCAACGTGCTCCATCACCACCTGGCGCAGGGCGCCCTGGGCCCACTGGCCGGAGCGGATGATGCGCTTGACCTCCTGGCCGATGGAGGCGTCGTCGAGCATCATCAGGTAGACGTCGAACAGCGCGCGCTCTTCCTTGCGCAGCTGGGTGGCGAGCTTGCTGGAGAGGTTGCGCATGTCCTCGCGGACCGACTCCAGGGCCTGCTTGAAGCGCTCGACCTCGGCCTCGACGTCGTCGATGGGCTTGTCCGGGACCACTTCCAGGTCGGCCGGCGGCAGCACCACCACGGCCTTGCCCACGGCCACGCCGGGGGCGCCGGGCACGCCGACGAACTTGGCCTCCTGGATGCCCTTGCCGAGCTTGCCCAGGCCGCGGATCGAACCGGTGGCCTCGGCGTGGGCGATGACCCCGGCGAGCTGCGCGCTCATGGTCACCAGGAAGGCTTCCTCGCCCTCGTCGAACTGGCGCTTCTCCTTCTGCTGCACCACCAGCACGCCCATCACCCGGCGGTGGTGGATGATCGGGGCGCCGAGGAAGGAGGCGTAGCGTTCCTCGCCGGTCTCGGCGAAGTAGCGGTAGCGCGGGTGCTCGGAGGCGTTCTCCAGGTTCAGCGGCTCCTCGCGGGTGCCCACCAGGCCCACCAGGCCCTCGTTGGGGGCCATGCTGACCTTGCCGATGGAGCGCTTGTTCAAGCCCTCGGTGGCCATCAGGACGAAACGGTTGGTGTCGGCGTCGAGCAGATAGACCGAGCACACCTGGGTGCCCATGGCTTCCTTGACCCGCAGCACGATGATGCCCAGCGCCGCCCTCAGGTCCTTGGCGGCGTTCACTTCCTGGACGATCTTGCGCAGCGTGTTGAGCATGCTCAGGGCCTTATCTCCTATTCAGTCCCGCGCCAGCAGGCGCGGCGCCAGTTCCTTCAGGGCCCGCCGGTAGACCTCGCGCTTGAAGGTCACCACCTGCCCCAGGGGATACCAGTAACTCACCCAGCGCCAGCCATCGAATTCCGGCTTGCCGGTCACATCCATGCGTACCCGGTTCTCGTCGCCGGTGAGGCGCAGCAGGAACCACTTCTGTTTCTGGCCGATGCACAGCGGTTGGCTGTTGGTACGCACCAGCCGCTGCGGCAGACGATAGCGCAACCAGCCGCGGGTGCAGGCGAGAATGCGCACATCCTGCTCCTCCAGGCCGACTTCCTCGTTCAACTCGCGGAACAGCGCCTCTTCAGGAGTTTCCCGGGCGTTGATGCCGCCTTGCGGGAACTGCCAGGCCTCCTGGTTGATGCGCCGCGCCCACAGAACCTGACCGGCCTCGTTGGAGAGGATGATGCCGACATTGGGGCGAAAACCATCGGGATCGATCACGGCGGTACATCCTCGAAAACGCGTGTGCCCGCATTGTTCCACAAAGCCTGTGACAGCAGCAACGCGAGGCTTGGCGCGCATGGGCAGGGCAGGCAAAAGCCGTTACTCTAGGCGACTTTTCCGCTTTCGCAATCAACGGTGAACCATGGCGCGTCTGGCCCTCTTCGACCTCGACAACACCCTGCTGGCCGGTGACAGCGACCACAGCTGGGGCGAATGGCTGTGCCAGCGCGGCCTGGTCGACGCCGGCGAATACCAGGCGCGCAACGACGCCTTCTATGCCGACTACCAGGCCGGCACCCTGGACGTGTTCGCCTACCAGGCCTTCACCCAGGCGATCCTCGGCCGCAACAGCCTGGAGCAGCTGGCCACCTGGCATCGCCAGTTCATGGAAGAGGTCATCGAGCCGATCATCCTGCCCCGCGGCGAAGCCCTGCTGGCCGAGCACCGCGCCGCCGGCGACCGCCTGGTGATCATCACCGCCACCAACCGCTTCGTCACCGGCCCCATCGCCGAGCGCCTGGGCGTGGAAACGCTGATCGCCACCGAGTGCGAGATGCGCGACGGCCTCTACACCGGCCGCACCTTCGACGTGCCCTGCTTCCAGGGCGGCAAGGTGACGCGCCTGCAGCGCTGGCTGCAGGAAACCGGCATGAGCCTGGACGACAGCTACTTCTATAGCGACTCGCGCAACGACCTGCCGCTGCTGGAAGTGGTGGCCCACCCGGTGGCTGTCGACCCGGACGAGGTCCTGCGCGCCACCGCCCAGGCGCGCGGCTGGCCGGTGCTCAGCCTGCGCGACTGAGCCGTCTCAGAAGCCCTTGTTGACCATCAGGTGGAAGATCGCCAGGAAGGCCAGGAACGCCGGCCAGCCCAGGGCGAACCACCAGCGCATGTAGAGGAAGGCCCGCGGCGGCAGCGCCGTGCCATCACGGTGCGCCGCCTCGGCCATGTCGCGCACGCGGATCTGCAGCCACACCACCGGCAACCAGCAGGCGCCGGCGAAGACGTACAGCGCCAGGCTCCACAACAGCCAGCCCGAGTCCAGCGGCCAACCGGCCAGGTGCGCCATGGCGGCGCCGCTGAGCGGCTGGAACACCGCCGTGGTGGCGATGAACAGCCAGTCGGCGGTGACCAGGTGGCGGAAAGTCACCCGGATCGCCTCCAGGTGGCCGCTGCGCCAGGCCCGCCAGGCGTAGTAGGCCGAGCCCAGGCCGGTGCCGAACAGCAGCGTGGAAGACAGGATGTGCAGGGTCTTGAGCAGCAGGTAGGGACTCATCGGCGCTCCGTCGCCGTCGATCTCACAGCGGCTTGGCCAGCATCAGCGCGAGTATCGCCAGCCAGCTGAGCAGGGCCAGGGCGAAGAACACCGCGCCGAAGCGCAGCTCGCGCACCACCCCCTCGGCCAGTGGCTCGCCGCTGTCGCGGGCGCTCGCCGCCAGGCGGCGGATGCGCCACAGGCGGCCGGTGAACAGCAGCCAGAAGATCGCCACCAGGATCAACAGGCAGGCGCTGGCCAGCAGCCAGGTCTGCCCCAGCGGGAGGCCGGCGCGGTGGACCATCTGCCAGCCGGTGAGCGGCAGGCTGGCCACGCAGCCGGCGACCAGCACCCAGGCGGCCAGGCCGATGCGCTGCAGCGCCTTGGCCAGCACGCCGGCATCCCCGTCACGCCAGCTGCGCCAGCCGTACCAGGCGAGGCCGGCGATGGCCAGCAGCGGCACGGCCACGGCGACGCCGTGGAGGATCTTGAGGGTCTGGTAGGTTTCCATGCGGGCGGTCCCTGTCGCGATTCGGGCTGTTCCCTCAGCCTAGCAGCGCTGCCGGCCGGCGGGTTGAGCTGGGACAGCGCGTGCCGCCCCGGCGTTCCCCACCCGGCCGCCCGGCCTCAGCCGAGGAACAGCTTGTAGGCCGGGTTGTCGGTCTCGTCCCAGTACGGGTAGCCGATTTCCTCCAGCGCCTGCGCCACCTTGTGGCGTTCCTCCTCCGGCACCTGCAGGCCGGCGACCACGCGGCCGTCGGCGGCGCCGTGGTTGCGGTAGTGGAACATGGTGATGTTCCAGCGCCCGCCGAGCTTGTTGAGGAAGTTGAACAGCGCGCCGGGGCGCTCGGGGAACTCGAAGCGGAACACCTGCTCGTCGCTGACCCGCGGCGAGTGGCCGCCGACCATGTGGCGGATGTGCAGCTTGGCCAGCTCGTTGTCGGTCAGGTCCAGCACCGGGAAGCCCTGCTCGCGCAACTGCTCGACCAGCACGGCGCGCGGGTCGCTGTCCGGGTGGGTCTGCACGCCGACGAAGATGTGCGCTTCGCTGTCGGTGTTGTAGCGGTAGTTGAACTCGGTGATCTGGCGCTTGCCGATGGCCTCGCAGAAGGCCTTGAAGCTGCCCGGGCGCTCGGGGATGGTCACGGCGATGATGGCTTCGCGCTTCTCGCCCAGCTCGGCGCGCTCGGCGACGTGGCGCAGGCGGTCGAAGTTGATGTTGGCGCCGGAGTCGATGGCCACCAGGGTCTGCCCGCGCGCGTTGTCGCGCTCGACGTACTTCTTGATCCCGGCCACCGCCAGGGCGCCGGCGGGTTCGGTGATGGAGCGGGTGTCGTCGTAGATGTCCTTGATCGCCGCGCAGATTTCGTCGGTGCTGACGGTGATGACTTCGTCGACGTAGCGCTTGCAGACGTCGAAGGTGTGCTGGCCGATCTGCGCCACCGCCACGCCGTCGGCGAACAGCCCGACCTGGCTCAGCACCACGCGCTCGCCGGCGGCCATGGCGGCCTGCAGGCAGTTGGAGTCGTCCGGCTCGACACCGATGACCTTCACCTCCGGGCGCAGGTACTTCACGTAGGCGGCGATGCCGGCGATCAGCCCGCCGCCGCCCACCGGCACGAAGATGGCGTCCAGGCGCCCCGGGTGCTGGCGGAGGATCTCCATGGCCACGGTGCCTTGCCCTGCGATCACGTCCGGGTCGTCGTAGGGGTGGATGTAGACGTAGCCCTTCTCTTCCACCAGCTTCAGCGAATACGCCAGCGCCTCGGGGAAGGCATCGCCGTGCAGCACCGCCTTGCCGCCGCGGGCGCGCACGCCCTGGACCTTCAGCTCCGGCGTGGTGCGCGGCATGACGATGGTCGCCTTCACCCCCAGCTCCTTCGCCGCCAGGGCCACGCCCTGGGCGTGGTTGCCGGCCGAGGCGGTGACCACGCCGCGCGCCAGTTCCTCGGGGCTCAGCTGCGCCAGCTTGTTGTAGGCGCCGCGGATCTTGAAGGAGAACACCGGCTGCAGGTCCTCGCGCTTGAGCAGCACCTGGTTGTCCAGGCGCTCGGAGAGGCGGCGGGCCGGTTGCAGGGGCGTTTCCCCGGCGACGTCGTAGACGCGCGAGGTGAGGATCTTCTTGACGTACTGTTCGAGCATCGGGGCGGGCTTCGCAGGGACGGGGCACAAAGCCGGCAGTCTACTCCAGTCGGCGGCCGGCGGGAGCGGCGAATCCACATTCGCCCGGCGGCCCCGCTATAATCCGCGCCCCAAGCCCCTTTGCCGGAACCCAGAGATGAACCAGGACCAGCTCAAGCAGGCCGTGGCCCAGGCCGCCGTCGACCACATCCTCCCGCACCTCGACAGCAAGAGCATCGTCGGCGTCGGCACCGGCTCCACCGCCAACTTCTTCATCGACCTGCTGGCCAGGCACAAGGCCGAGTTCGACGGCGCCGTGGCCAGCTCCGAGGCCACCGCCCAGCGCCTGAAGGGCCACGGCATCCCGGTCTACGACCTGAACAGCGTCAGCGAGCTGGAGTTCTACGTCGACGGCGCCGACGAGAGCAACGAGCGCCTGGAGCTGATCAAGGGCGGCGGCGCCGCGCTGACCCGCGAGAAGATCGTCGCGGCCGTGGCCAAGCGGTTCATCTGCATCGCCGACCAGAGCAAGCTGGTGCCGCTGCTCGGCGCCTTCCCGCTGCCGGTGGAAGTCATCCCCATGGCCCGCAGCCACGTGGCCCGCGAGCTGGTCAAGCTGGGCGGCGACCCGGTCTACCGCGACGGCGTGCTGACCGACAACGGCAACATCATCCTCGACGTGCACAACCTGCGCATCGACAGCCCGGTGGCCCTGGAAGAGAAGATCAACAACATCGTCGGCGTGGTCACCGTGGGCCTGTTCGCCGCGCGCCCGGCCGACCTGCTGCTGCTCGGCACCGCCGAGGGCGTGAAGACGCTCAAGGCCTGAGCCTCGGTGGCCGCCGTCCGGGCGGCCACCACCGGCCCTCTCAAGGGCCCCTGAAACTTTCCGTCGGCCGGCCGCCGAACGTCTACCCTGGGTCTGGGTATACGGCTCAGCACAGGAGGCAGCCATGTCCGCGAAATACCATCTGAAGAGGGCCAGCGACGGCCAGTTCCACTTCACCCTGCACGCCAGCAACGGCGAGGTCGTGCTCAGCAGCGAGCTGTACAAGGCCAAGACCTCGGCCACCGAGGGCATCGAGTCGGTGCGCAGGAACTCGCAGCGCGAGGGCGCCTTCGAGGTGAAGGAAGCGAGCAACGGCAAGCACTACTTCGTGCTCAAGGCCACCAACGGCCAGGTGGTCGGGCAAAGCCAGATGTACGCCAGCCGCGCCAATGCCGAGAACGGCATCGCCTCGGTGAAGCGCTACGCGCCGGACGCCGGTATCAGCGACGATACCTGAGGCGGCTCAGCCGCCGAGCCGCTCGATCCCCCAGGGCCTGGAACTGACCTGCAGGCGCGGCGGCTTGTCCCGTGCCTGCGGGGCCTCGCGCTCCAGCTGCGCCAGGCAGGCCCGGGGGTCGTCCAGCGGCAATTCCCCGAGGGCCTCCAGCGGCAGTTCCCACCAGCGGCTGGCCAGCAGGCGCTCGATCAGCTCCGGCGGGAAGCGGTAGCGGATCACCCGCGCCGGGCTTCCCGCGACCACCGCGTAGGGCGGCACGTCCTTGTTGACCAGGGACTGCGCGCCTATCACCGCCCCCGTCCCCACCGTCAGGCCGTCGAGGATCAGCACGTCGCGGCCGATCCACACGTCATGGCCGATGGACGAGGGGCGCCGGGGCTCGTCACGGAGGATCGGGCGGCCGATCAGCCTGGGGTTGGACGGAAAATTGTGGGTGGTCAGCCAGTCCATCGGGTGCGAATGGCGGCCCTGGCCGATCACCACGCCGGTGGCGATCGAGCAGTAGCGGCCGATGTGCGAGACGTCGAGGAATTCGCAGCCGCTGACCACGTCGGTGTGCGCGCCGATTTCCAGGGATGGCGAGTAGATCTTCGCCTTGCCGATCTTCACCCCCGGCTCCAGGACCAGCCGCGCGCCGTCGCGCAATGACTTGATCCCGCCGGCCAGGCGGCAGCCGTGTTCGCTCAGCGCCTTGTGCAGGCGGCGGTTGATCAGGGCTTCGCGGATGATGTTCAAGGTCGCTCCAGGGCCGAGTCCGCAGGTGGGGGCGACAATGTAAGCCTTTTGTTACTCGGACTCCACGCCCGGTGCCTTGCGGAACACGTAGAACAGGTTGGGCTCGCTGACCAGGTACAGCGTGCCCGCCTCGTCCATGGCCAGGCCCTCGGCCTGCGGCACGCTGCGCTTGAGCCCCTGCATGCCGCGCAGCAGCGACAGGCTGCTGATGGGCTCGCCGTTGACGTCCAGCTCCAGCACCAGGCGCGACTCGTCCGACAGCGCCAGCAGGTGGCCGCTGCCCTCGTCGTACTGCAGGCTGGAAAGGTCGCGGACGAACAGCCGGCGGTCGCGCTTGAGGTCGTCCAGCACGTGCACGGCGAAGGGCTTGTCGGGCTGCGTGTGGGGGAAGCCGTGGACCTCGTAGATGCGCACTGGGTCGCGCTCCTTGGCGACGAACAGGCGCTGGCCGACCGAGTCGTAGGCCAGCCCCTCGAAGCCCTTGTTGCCCATCGGCCCCAGGCCCAGGGACAGCTGTTGCGCCTGTTCGGCGTCCAGCTCGCGGGTGTCGTTCTCCAGGCGCACCTTGAACAACCGCTGGCGGCGCTCGTCGCTGAGCACGTAGAGGCCGGGGCCGATGTACTCGATGGCCTCGGTGTCGCCGAAATCGTGCAGGGTGATCTTGCGCAGCACGCGGCCGTCCAGGGACAGCTCGACGATCTGCGCCGGCTGGTTGGTGACGGTGAACAGGCTGCGCCGCTCGGGGTCGTAGGTCAGCGCCGAGACATCGTCGTCCAGGCCCTCGATGGGCTGCGCCTCGATCTCCACGCGGTAGTCGGGCAGCCAGATCGACTGCTCGCGCCAGCTTTCCGCATGGTGCCATTCGCGCACGGCGAACCAGGCGCGTTCGTAGACGCGGAACTGCTGGCCGAGCCAGGCCAGGGCGAGCAGCAGGAGCAGCAGCAGCGCCGCCAGGCAGCGGCGCGGGGTGATGGAACGGAGCATCGCAGGTCCATGTCGATGGGAGCGCGCAGTAATAGCACAGGGCCGCTGAAGCCAGGCTTAATCGCCGTGCAGGAAATTTCTCCAAGGCTAGAGTCAGGCTAGCGTAATTCCGAGTCCTCACCGCCCCCGCAAGGAGTTCCGATGAGCGCCGTCCAGCTTCCCGAGCAGCGAACCCTGACCACCCTGCACACGGTGGTGCTGGCCACCGAGGTGCTGAGCCAGGCCGGCATCCCCCGCGGCCGGCTGCTGGAGGGCAGCGGCATCGCCGAGGCCGACCTGCTGACGCCGGAGAAATTCATCAGCCACGCCCAGGAACTGCGGGTGTTCGCCAATGCCCTGAACTGCCACCAGGACCCGGCCCTGGGCCTCTACCTCGGCCTGCGCATGCACGTCTCGGCCTACGGCATGCTCGGCTACAGCATGCTGGCCAGCCGCACCCTGCGCGACGCCCTGCAGCTGGCCCTGGCCCACCCGGACCTGCTCGGCACCTACTTCCGCCTGGTCCTGCAGGACCACGGCGACGAGGTCTGGCTGAGCGCCGAGGGCTACCGCTACGCGCCGGAGCTGACGGTGTTCAACACCGAGCTGTGCCTGACCTCGCTGCTCACCGTGGTGCGCGACCTGCTCGGCGAGTCGGTGCGTCCGCGGCGCCTGCTGCTGGCCTACCGACCGCCGCTGCATGCCAGCACCTACACCGAACGCCTGGGCTGCCCGGTGGAGTTCGGCGCCGCCACCAGCGCCCTGTGCCTGGGCCCGGCGCTGCTCGACCGCGCCCTGCCGCTGGCCGACCCGGTCAGTTGCCACAACGGCCTGCAGCAATGCCAGCGCCTGAGCGCGGCCATGAGCGGGCGCGACGACATCCTCGAACTGATCCGCCGCCACCTCGCCAACCACCTGCAGGAAGCCCGCGGCCTGGACGAGGTGGCGCGCCACCTGCACCGCTCCAGCCGCACCCTGCGCCGCCACCTGCAGCAGCACAACACCAGCTACCAGCAGGTGCTGGACGAGGTGCGCTACGACAAGGCCCGGCAGTTGCTCAAGGACACCGACCTGCCGATCTACCTGATCGCCGAGCGGCTCGGCTACAGCGAGACCGCCAGCTTCCGCCACGCCTTCCAGCGCTGGAGCGGGGCGAGTCCGAGCCTGTACCGCGGCTAGGGCCAATCGCGTCCCCACCAGACGGCACAGCTCGCTCCTACGAAGAGCAGGACGTAGGGCGAATAACCGTTCGCGGTTATCCGCCGTTGGCCGATGCACCGAAGCCCGACGACAACGGCGGATAACGCCGTAGGCGTTATGCGCCCTACAGGGGAACGACGGGTTGCCATGGCCGGTGAATATGGCCCTTCAACTTGGCCTGATTTATCCCTTATTGGCCTGTTCTATCGTTCTGCCGCTGCGAAAAGGAGGGCCATTATCAAGCCGCAGCTAGGTGAAGCGGTCGGCAGAACCGCACAACCGCAAACAATAACAACTGCTTAACTGCATGGTATTGAAGCATGACCAGCGCGATTGCCATCGAGCGAATCGGCATGGAATTCGGTACCCCCGGCCAAGGCCTCAAGGCCCTGGACGACGTGTCCCTGGACATCCGCGCCAACGAGTTCTTCACCCTCCTCGGCCCCTCGGGCTGCGGCAAGACCACCCTCCTGCGGCTCATCGCCGGCTTCGAACAACCCACCTCCGGCAGCATCCGCCTCTACGGCGAGCCCATGCAGGGCCTCCCGCCCTTCCGCCGCCCGGTCAACACCGTGTTCCAGAGCTATGCCCTGTTCCCGCACATGACCGTGGCGCAGAACATCGCCTTCGGCCTGGAGATGCAGGGCAAGCCCAAGGCCGAGACCGAGGCCACGGTGAAGGCCATGCTCGAACTGGTGCGCCTGCCCGACGTCGGCTCGCGGCGCGCCGACCAACTCTCCGGCGGCCAGCAGCAGCGCATCGCCCTGGCCCGCGCGCTGGCCAGCCGGCCCAAGGTGCTGCTGCTGGACGAATCGCTCTCGGCGCTGGACCTGAAGCTGCGCAAGGAAATGCAGATCGAGCTCAAGCGCCTGCAGCACGAGACCGGCATCACCTTCATCTTCGTCACCCACGACCAGGAAGAAGCCCTGACCATGTCCGACCGCATCGCGGTGATGAACAAGGGCCAGGTCCTGCAGATCGGCACCCCCACCGAGATCTACGACGCCCCGGCCAACCGCTGGGTGGCCGACTTCATCGGCGAGACCAACTTCCTCGAGGCCGAGGCCAGTGGCGACGGCGTGATGCTCGCCGACGGCCAGCGCCTGGCCGCCGCCACCACCCTGCCGGGCAAGGTGACCCTGGCCATCCGCCCGGAGCGCACCGAGCTGGCCCAGGACGGCGAGCTGGAAGGCGTGGTGGAGAACGTGGTCTACGTCGGCACCGATACCGTCTACCACCTGAAGGTCGCGGGCCAGCCGGGCTTCCGCGTGCGCCAGCAGAACCGCCAGGGCGCGGTCGGCGCCCACCAGCCCGGCGCTCAGGTGCGCGTGCGGGTGCCCGGCAACGCCATCCGGGTGCTGGCCGAATGAGTACGCTGCGCCTGCAGGCCGAGCGCAAGAGCCTGCGCGCCCGGCTGGCGCTGACCACCCCGGCCATGCTGGTGCTGCTGGTGTTCCTGGTGCTGCCGCTGGGCATCATGTTCGCCGTGTCCATCCAGGCCCCCGGCGACTACGGCGGCGTGAAGTGGGGCCAGCACACCCTGGAGGCGTACATCAACTTCCTCTGGGAACGCGACCTGGACGACGCCCTGGTGTTCAACACCGACTACCTGGGCATCTTCCAGCGCTCCTTCTGGCTGTCCATCCTGACCACCGCCGGCTGCCTGCTGATCGGCTTCCCCACCGCGCTGTACCTGGCGCTGCAGGACGAGCGCCGGCGCAACATGCTGCTGTTCCTGGTCACGGTGCCGTTCTGGACCAACCTGCTGGTGCGCGTCTACGCCTGGATACTGCTGCTGCGCAACGGCGGGCTGATCGACGAGGGCCTGCACAAGCTGGGCTTCAGCGACGCCGCCATCGGCTTGCTGTACACCGACAACGCGGTGATCATCGGCCTGCTCTACACCTACCTGCCGTTCATGGTGCTGCCCATCTACACCAGCCTGGAGAAGATGGACTGGCGCCTGGTGGAAGCCGCCTTCGACCTCGGCGCCAACCGCTGGAAGGCGCTCAGGCGCATCATCATCCCGCTGGCGATGCCCGGCGTTGTGGCCGGCTGCATCCTGGTGTTCATCCCCTCGCTGGGCAACTACATCATTCCCGAGCTGCTCGGCGGCGGTAAGTCGCTGATGATCGGCAACCTGATCCAGCTGCAGTTCGGCACGGCGCACAACTGGCCGTTCGGCGCGGCGCTGTCCTTCGCCCTGCTCGCCTTCGTCCTCGCCGCCATGCTGGTCTACAGCATGCGCTTCAGGCAGGGCGCCGCCGGAGGTCACCCATGAACTCGCTGAACCCGCTGTGGCGCTTCGCCGGCGTGCGCCCGGCCGCCTGGCTGTTCTTCGCCTTCCTCTACGTACCGATCCTGGTGCTGGTGGTGCTCAGCTTCAACAGCGGCCAGTCGGCGACCCTGTGGGAAAGCTTCAGCTTCAAGTGGTACGCGGTGGTGGCCAACGACCCGGAGATCGTCCGCGCGGCGAAGAACTCGCTGATAGTCGCAAGCCTGGCCACGGTGTTCGCCACCCTGCTCGCCACCCTGGCGGCGCTGGGCATGCGCGGCCGCGCCTTCCGCGGCCAGAGCCTGATGAACGGGGTGCTCGGCCTGCCACTGCTGGTGCCGGAGATAGTGGTCGCGGTGGCCACGCTGATGTTCTTCGCCTTCATCGGCCTGAAGCTGTCGCTGTTCACCATCCTCATCGCCCACGTGGTGTTCTGCATCCCCTTCGCCTACCTGCCGATCCGCGCCCGCCTGGAGGGCATGGACCCACGCCTGGCGGAGGCCGCGGCGGACCTCTACGCCTCGCCCTGGAAGGCCTTCTGGAAGGTGACCTGCCCGCTGCTGATGCCCGGCATCCTCTCCGGGGCGATGCTGGCGTTCATCATCTCGATGGACGACTTCGTCATCACCTACTTCGTCGCCGGCGCCGGGGCCACCACCCTGCCGGTGTACATCTTCAGTTCCATAAGAATGGGCATATCGCCGAAGATCAATGCGATCTCCTCGATCATCCTGCTGATTTCCATCGCGTTCGTTGCGTTGTCGTACTACGTCGGCCAGCGCCGGCGTTGACTGCCTCCCGATAAAAACCATTCGCACAGGAGCTTCACCGATGACCATCCGCCGCCTTCCCCTGGCCCTCAAGGCCGCCGCCCTGGCGGGCCTGACCCTGGCCAGCCAGGCTCACGCCGACGGCACCCTGCACTTCGCCAACTGGTCGGACTACTTCCCGCCGGAGCTGCTGAAGAAGTTCGAGAAGGACACCGGCATCCACGCCACCCTCGACTCCTACGACAGCAACGAGACTCTGCTGGCCAAGCTGAAGGCCGGCGGCGGCGCCTACGACGTGGTGGTGCCCTCGGACAGCTTCATCGAGATCTTCGTCAAGGAAGGCCTGCTGCAGAAACTGGACAAGTCGCAGCTGCCGAACCTGGCCAACCTCAAGGACAAGTTCAAGACCCTCTCCTACGACCCCGGCCACGACTACACCGTGCCCTACCTGTGGGGCAGCACCGGCTACAGCTACGACAGCGCCAAGGCCCCGGGCGGCAAGTTCGACGAGAGCTGGAAGCCGTTCTTCGAGCCGCCGGAGGCGTTCAAGGGCAAGGTGGTGGCGCTCAACTCCATCGAGGAGCTGTGGGCCCCGGCGACCTACTACCTCGGCGTGGACGAGTGCACCGAGGACCCGAAACAGGCCGAGAAGGTCCTCGACCTGCTGCTGAAGCAGAAGCCGCTGCTGGCGATGTACAACAGCGACGGCACCATCGAGCGCATGGCCGCCGGCGAGGTGTACATGCACCAGCAGTGGAACGGCGCCTTCCACCGCGCCCACGCCCAGCGCGCCAGCCTGGTCTACGTCTATCCGAAGGAAGGCGTGCGCCTGTTCATCGACAACCTGGCCATCCCCAAGGACGCCACCAACATCAAGGAAGCCCACGTCTTCCTCAACTGGATGATGCAGCCGGAGAACATCGCCGCCGCCTCCAACTTCGCCAAGTACAACAACGCCATCACCGGCTCCGAGAAGTTCATGGACAAGGAGCTGTTCGACGACCCGGCGATCAACACCCCGGAAGACAAGATCGACCGCCTGAAGCCGTTCCAGCTGTGCTCGCCGAAGTCCCTGGCGCTGCGCGCCAAGGTCTGGACCAAGCTGAAGAAATGACCGGTGGGTCCTGCGGCGGGACGGGCGCCCGCCGCAGGGCTGACAGTCAGTTTGGCCACTTCGATCCCTTTTTGACCCTTTACAGGGTTCTGCGGGGCGGCGCGGCGGCCTAAAGTCCGGGTACTCGCCCAGGGAATGGCCGCCAGGGCCGCGACCGCCGCCGCAGCATGCGGCGGCATCCAGGGAGCGCCGCCAGCGAGCATCCACAAGAACAATGCCCCGAGAACGCTCATGAACAGCCCTTGCTCCACCCCGGTTCGCGGCCGTCACCGCGCCCACCCCTTCCTCGCCCGTTCCGTCCGCCGGCAGCGCTGCGGCTGACCGCCCCGCTCCGTCCGCGCGGCCGCCAGCGGCGCCCCGCGCCAGCGCAACAACGACAAGAATTCGCGAGGAAACATCGATGGCCATCGAACAAGGCGCCCGCATGAGCGCCAGCACCGGCAACGCCCCCCAAGCCCAGGCGGACGCCCGCCTCAAACGCATCCTGGGGCTGCCCGCCCTGGTCTTCTTCGGCCTGGTCTACATGGTCCCGCTGACCATGTTCACCACCTACGGCGTGGTCACCGAGATGACCGGCGGGCGCACCGCCAGCGCCTACCTGATCACCCTGCTGGCGATGCTGTTCACCGCCGCCTCCTACAGCTTCATGGTGCGCAAGTACCCGATCGCCGGCTCCGCCTATTCCTACACCAGCCTGAGCTTCGGCCCGGCGGTGGGCTTCCTGTCCGGCTGGTCGCTGCTGCTCGACTACCTGTTCCTGCCGATGATCAACTACCTGCTCATCGGCCTGTTCATGAACATCGCCTTCCCGGAAATCCCCGCGTGGGTCTTCGTGGTCGCCTCCATCGCCCTGGTCACCGTGCTCAACGTGGTGGGCATCAGCCAGGTGGCCGGCATGAGCAACGCCATCGTCGGCGCCCAGCTGGTGTTCATCGTGGTGTTCGTCGGCATGTCGCTGAAGAGCCTGGCCGGCGCCCCGGCCCTGGACCTGGCCGCACCCTTCGTCGGCGACGGCAGCAAGCCCGGCTTCGCCCCGCTGATGGCCGGCGCCGCGGTGCTGTGCCTGTCGTTCCTGGGCTTCGACGCGGTCTCCACCATGGCCGAGGAAACCCGTGACGCGCGCCGCGACATCCCGCGGGCGATCATCATCACCACGGTGCTGGCCGGCCTGATGTTCACCCTGCTGGCGATCATCAGCCAACTGGTGTTCCCCGGCAGCGTGTTCCAGAACGCCGACTCGGCGGCCAACGAGGTGATGCTCAAGGCCGGCGGCCAGTTCCTCGGCAACTTCTTCACCGCCGCCTACATCGCCGGCTGCATCGGCTCGGCGCTGGCCTCCCAGGCCTCGGTGTCGCGCATCCTCTTCACCATGGGCCGCGACGGCATCCTCCCGCGCAGCCTGTTCGGCACCCTGCACGCACGCTTCCAGACGCCGGTGGTGGCGATCCTGGTGGTCTCGGCCATCTCCCTGCTGGCCCTGGTGCTGGACCTGACCACCCTGGCCTCGATGATCAGCTTCGGCGCCCTGGTGGCCTTCTCGGTGGTCAACCTGGCGGTGATCCGCACCTACCTGGGCGTCGAAGGCCGCCGCGCGCCGGCCGACCTGCTGCGCTACGGCCTGGTGCCCTTCGTCGGCCTGTGCCTGACCCTCTGGCTGTGGACCAGCCTGTCGCAGCTGACGCTGATCGTCGGCCTGAGCTGGTTCGCCGTCGGCTTCGTCTACCTGGCGCTGCACACCGGCGGCTTCCGCCGCAAGGCGCCGAGCGTGAACTTCGAGGAAAACGCCTGACACCCCACGGACCCAACCGGGCGCCGCCGGGCGCCCACTGGAGCGCAAGATGCTGACGATCTACACCGACGACCATCGCTTGCACCACGGCCAGCATGAGCTGATCGGCGGCCAGTTCACGCCCTGCTTCGAGAAGCCCAGCCGCGCCGACATGGTCCTGGACCGCGTCAAGGCCGTGGGCCTGGGCGAAATCCAGGCCCCGCGCGACTTCGGCCTGGAGCCGATCCGGCGCATCCACACCGAGGGCTTCGTCAACTTCCTCCAGCACGCCTGGCGCGACTGGCTGGCCACCGGCCGCAGCCACGACATGCTGCCCATCGCCTGGCCGACCCGGCGCCTGCGGCAGAAGGAGCCCGACAGCATCGACGGGCGCCTGGGCTACTACAGCTTCGACGCCGGCGCGCCCATCACCGCCGGCACCTGGCAGGCCATCACCAGCTCGGCGAACGTGGCCCTGACCGGCCAGGCCGAACTGGCCAAGGGCGCCCGCTCGGTGTTCAGCCTGTGCCGCCCGCCGGGCCACCACGCCTCGGCCGACTACATGGGCGGCTACTGCTTCCTGAACAACGCCGCCATCGCCGCCCAGGCCATCCTCGACCAGGGCGCGGCGCGGGTGGCCGTCCTCGACGTGGACTACCACCACGGCAACGGCACCCAGGACATCTTCTACGACCGCGCCGACGTGCTCTTCACCTCGATCCACGGCGACCCGCGCTTCGAGTACCCCTACTTCCTCGGCTACGCCGACGAGAAGGGCCTGGGCGTGGGCGAAGGCTTCAACTTCAACTACCCGCTGGCCTCGGGCAGCGACTGGTCGGTCTGGAGCCTGGCGCTGCAGGCGGCGATCCGCCAGATAGCCGCCTACGGGCCGGAAGTGCTGATCGTCTCCCTGGGCGTGGACACCTTCAAGGAAGACCCCATCTCGCAGTTCAAGCTGGACTCGCCGGACTACCTGCGCATGGGGGAGGCCATCGGGAGGCTGGGCCTGCCGACGCTGTTCGTCATGGAGGGCGGGTATGCGGTGGAGGAGATCGGGATCAATGCGGTGAATGTGTTGCAGGGGTTCGAGAGCGTTGGTTGATCGCCATTCCCTGTAGGAGCGAGCTTGCTCGCGAACCGCGTCTCCCGGTGGCTCTGGCGCGCGGGGTTGACTCCGCTCCCTCTCCCCAGCCCTCTCCCTGAAGGGAGAGGGGGCTAGTCCGTGCCGAGAGGAGCATGGCTTTAGCCGGAAACTGCAGAGCTGCCGGCTGACTCCAGAACACCCAACCCTGCCCAACGGTCCCCTCTCCCTTCAGGGCGGGGCGCGCAGCCGAGGGTTAGGGAGAGGGGCCGTAGTTAAGGCAATACTCCTAAGTCGCAGGTAAGCACCGTTCGCGAGCAAGCTCGCTCCTACGAAAAGCCGAATGCAAAAAGGCCGCGCCAGGATCACTCCCGGCGCGGCCTTTTCGCATGCTTTCCGTTACTGCAGCACGTCAACCCGGTCCACGTCGATCTCCACGCCCTTGCGCTCGTGGTCCACTTCGCCGGTCAGGCGCACCTTGGTCTTGTCGGAGATGTCCACGCCCTGGGGCCAGTCGTCGTGGTCGATCTCCACCTGCATGCTGCCGGTGGCGTCCTTGAACTCGTAGTGCTCGCCGTGCAGGCGCTTGGTGATCACGCCCTCGAGTACCGCCGGGGTGTCGTCGGCGGCGGCCTGGGCGGCCTTCACGGTGTTCACCGGGCCGCTCGCGGCCGGCTTGGCGGCGTCGCTGCCCGGGCCCGTGTAGCCGCCGGCGGCGAAGGTGGCACCAGAGAACAGGGCGATGGCGGCGATCAGGGGAAGACGGATGGATTTCATGAAGTAGCCTCCTGGCTGTTTTCGTTGAAGCCAGATTAGCCAAGCCTGCTGAAACCAGCCTGAATCCGCGCTTAATCCAGGCTTAACCGCCCTTGCCGTCGTCCTTCAGCTTGCGGAACACATAGAACAGCTCCGGCTCGCTGACCATGTAGATGGTGCCCTGCTCGTCGATGGCCACGCCCTCGGCGCGCGGGATCTTGTCGTGCAGGCCGTTGAGCCCGCCCAGCAGGCTGATGAAGCTGACCGGCTCGCCCTTCTCGTCCAGCTCCAGCAGCAGGTGCGATTCCGCCGACAGCACCAGGGTGTGGCCTGTGCGCGGGTCGACGCTGAGCGCCGAGACGTTGCGCATGTACAGCTGTTCGCTGGGCAGCGGCTGCATGCTGCCGGTCAGCCCCGGGCTGCCGTCGCTGGCCCAGCTGAAGAGGGTCATGGGGTCGCGCTCGCGGCCCAGCAGCAGGCGCTTCTGCGCCGGGTCCCAGGCGATGCCCTCGAAGCCCTTGTTGCTCTTCTCCCCGAGGTTGCCCAGGTCGAAGCTGGCCAGCTTGGCGGTGCTCAGCTCGTGGGTCTGCGGGTCGAGGTGGAAGATGGTCAGGGAGTTCTGCCGCTCGTCGGTCACCGCGACGTTGCCGTTGGGCAGCACCGCCACCCCCTCGGGGTTCTCCAGGCCCAGCAGCGGGATCACCCGCAGCACCTCGCCGTCCAGCGACAGCTCGCCGAGCAGCGGCTTCTTGCCGGTCACGGTGAACAGCGTGCGGGTCACCGGGTTGTAGGCCAGGTCGGAGGTCTCCTGCCCCTCCAGGCCGCCCTTGAGCGGCTTGCCCTGGATCACCGCGCGGTAGCCGGGCAGCCAGACGCTGTCGGCGCGGTCCTGCGCACTGGTGTTCTCTTCCTGCCACCACAGGCGGGCGCGGTCGTCCCAGTGGAACAGCTTGGCCAGCACCACCAGCACCACGGCGGCGAAGAGCAATGCCAGCAGCAGCCAGCGCAGAAGACGGGAGGATCGGACCTGGGTCATCGAGGGTTCTTGTTGTCTGGGTTTGGCAACGCCCCGCAGAAAGCAAAGGCCGCACGGAGGGCGGCCTTTGGCGGGGTACGGATCAGAGGACGCGGCTTTCGAACCGGCTGGCGCCGGGAAGTTCCAGTACCAGCGCGCTGCCGCGCTTGAGCGGGCCCACGCCCACCGGCGTGCCGGTGGAGACCACGTCGCCCGGCTGCAGCGAGAAGTGCCCGCAGATGTGCTGGATCAGCGGCACGATCGGGTTGAGCATGTCGCGGCTGTTGCCGTCCTGGCGCACTTCGCCGTCGATGCTCAGGCGGATGCCGATGTCGGTCGGGTCGGGGAAGCGGTCGGCGCTGACGAAGGGCGCCAGCACGAAGGCGCCGTCGAAGGACTTGGCCAGCTCCCACGGCAGGCCCTTTTCCTTGAGTTTGGCCTGCACGTCGCGCAGGGTCAGGTCCAGGGCCGGGGCGTAGCCGGAGATGGCGTCCAGCACCTCTTCCGCGCTGGGCTGGCGCGACAGCGGCTTGCCGATCAGCACGGCGATCTCCGCCTCGTAGTGCACGTCGCCACGGCCCTCGGGGATGACGAAGCCGCCTTCCACCGGCACGGTGCAGGAGCCGGGCTTGATGAACAGCAGCGGCTCGGTGGGCACCGGGTTGTTCAGCTCCTTGGCGTGCTCGGCGTAGTTGCGCCCGACGCAGACCACCTTGCCCAGCGGGAAGTGGATGCGGGTGCCGTCGACGTACTGATGCTGGTAGCTCATGACCGACTCCTGGACGGATGAATGGGATGCCCCGCGGCGCTCGTGACGCTGCGCGGTGCCCGCCTCCCGCGGGCGCTGCCGGCCGAATCCCTCGGCCCAGACAAGCGAAGGGCCGGTGAACCGGCCCTGCTGGGATCTACTGCTGGATCAGCTCACTCGGCGAAGATCTTGCCGGGGTTCATGATCCCGTTGGGATCGAACACCGCCTTGACCGCCTTCATGTAGCCGATCTCGGCCTCGGAGCGAGAGTAACCCAGGTAGTCGCGCTTGGTCATGCCCACGCCGTGCTCGGCGGAGATGGAGCCGTTGTACTTCTGCACGGTCTCGAACACCCACTTGTTGACGGTGGCGCACTTGGCGAAGAACTCGTCCTTGGACAGGTTCTCGGGCTTGAGGATATTCAGGTGCAGGTTGCCGTCGCCGATGTGGCCGAACCAGACCACTTCGAAGTCCGGGTAGTTGGCCTCGACGATGGCGTCGATGTCCTTGAGGAAGGCCGGGACCTTGCTGACGGTGACGGAGATGTCGTTCTTGTACGGCGTCCAGTGCGAGATGGTCTCGGAGATGTACTCGCGCAGCTTCCACAGGTTCTGCAGCTGCTGCTCGCTCTGGCTCATCACGCCGTCCAGCACCCAGCCCTGCTCGACGCAGTGCTCGAAGGTGGCCAGGGCCTCGTTGGCCACTTCCTCGGTGCTGGCCTCGAACTCCAGCAGGGCGTAGAACGGGCAGTCGGTCTCGAAGGCCGCCGGCACGTCGCCGCGGGCCAGGACCTTGGCCAGGGCCTTGTCGGAGAAGAACTCGAAGGCGGTCAGGTCGAGCTTGCCCTGGAAGGCGTGCAGCACCGGCATGATCGAGTCGAAGTCGGGGGTGCCCAGGACCATCGCGGTGAGGTTCTTCGGCGTGCGCTCCAGGCGCATGGTGGCCTCGACCACGAAGCCCAGGGTGCCCTCGGCGCCGATGAACAGCTGGCGCAGGTCGTAGCCGGTGGCGTTCTTGATCAGGTCCTTGTTCAGCTCCAGCAGGTCGCCCTTGCCGGTGACGACCTTCATGCCGGCCACCCAGTTGCGGGTCATGCCGTAGCGAATCACCTTGATCCCGCCGGCATTGGTGCCGATGTTGCCGCCAATCTGGCTGGAACCGGAGGACGCGAAGTCCACCGGGTAGTACAGGCCCTGCTCCTCGGCGAACAGCTGCAGCTGCTTGGTCACCACGCCCGGCTGGCACACCACGGTGCGGTCGAAGGCGTTGAAGTCGAGGATCTTGTTCATGTAGTCGAACGACACCACCACCTCGCCGTTGGCGGCGACGGCGGCGGCGGACAGCCCGGTGCGGCCGCCCGAGGGCACCAGGCCGACCTTGTGCTCGTTGGCCCAGCGCACCACGGCCTGCACCTGCTCGATGCTCTTGGGGAAGGCGATGGCCAGCGGCGCCGGGGCGAAATGCTTGGTCCAGTCCTTGCCATAGGCATCCAGGGAATCGGCATCGGTCAGCAGCTTGCCGGGCTCCAGCAGGGGCTTGAGCGATTCGATCAGGGCTTCGCGGGTCATCGGAGGAACTCTCAAATGGTTCATGGTCGTCCTGAGAACAGCTCAGGTCGCAACCGGACAAGGAAAAGGGAGAACATGCTAGCATACGCACCCCACGCAGTTCGCCACCTGGCGCCGAGCTGCGGCACCGGCCGGTTCGGCCAGAGCTGTTCATTTTCTAGCCATTATCCCGGGACTACAGGTTCAAGCAGATGAGCAAGACTTCTCTCGACAAGAGCAAGATCAAATTCCTTCTCCTGGAAGGCGTGCACCAGAATGCCGTTGATACCCTCAAGGCCGCCGGCTACACCAACATCGAGTACCTCAAGACCGCGCTGTCCGGCGACGAGCTGAAGGAAAAGATCGCCGACGCCCACTTCATCGGCATCCGCTCCCGCACCCAGCTCACCGAGGAAGTCTTCGACTGCGCCAAGAAGCTGATCGCCGTCGGCTGCTTCTGCATCGGCACCAACCAGGTCAACCTGAACGCCGCCCGTGAGCGCGGCATCGCGGTGTTCAACGCGCCCTACTCCAACACCCGCTCGGTGGCCGAGCTGGTGCTGGCCGAGGCCATCCTGCTGCTGCGCGGCATCCCCGAGAAGAACGCTTCCTGCCACCGCGGCGGCTGGATCAAGTCGGCGGCCAACTCCTTCGAGATCCGCGGCAAGAAGCTGGGCATCGTCGGCTACGGCTCCATCGGCACCCAGCTCTCGGTGCTGGCAGAGGCCCTGGGCATGCAGGTGTTCTTCTACGACGTGGTGACCAAGCTGCCGCTGGGCAACGCGCAGCAGATCGGCTCGCTGCACGAGCTGCTGGGCCTGTGCGACATCGTCTCGCTGCACGTGCCGGAACTGCCGTCCACCCAGTGGATGATCGGCGAGAAGGAAATCCGCGCCATGAAGAAGGGCGGCATCCTGATCAACGCCGCCCGCGGCACCGTGGTCGAGCTGGACCACCTGGCCGACGCCATCAAGGACGAGCACCTGATCGGCGCCGCCATCGACGTGTTCCCGGTCGAGCCCAAGTCCAACGACGAGGAGTTCGCCAGCCCCCTGCGTGGCCTGGACCGCGTGATCCTGACCCCGCACATCGGCGGCTCCACCGCCGAGGCCCAGGCCAACATCGGCCTGGAAGTGGCCGAGAAGCTGGTCAAGTACAGCGACAACGGCACCTCGGTGTCCTCGGTCAACTTCCCCGAGGTGGCCCTGCCGTCGCACCCCGGCAAGCACCGCCTGCTGCACATCCACGCCAACATCCCGGGCGTGATGAGCGAGATCAACAAGGTGTTCGCCGACAACGGCATCAACATCTCCGGCCAGTACCTGCAGACCAACGAGAAGGTCGGCTACGTGGTGATCGACGTCGACGCCGAGTACTCGGACCTGGCGCTGGAGAAGCTGCAGCACGTCAACGGCACCATCCGCAGCCGCGTCCTGTTCTAAGGCGCGCCGGCAATGAAAAAGGGAGGCCTCGGCCTCCCTTTTTCATTTTCTTCGCAGGAGCGACTGTCTTGCCCACCGCGGCGGGGCGCTTTTCGTAGGATGGGTTGAGCCTTGGCGAAACCCATGCGGCCGTGGTGATGGGTATCGCTTCGCTCAACCCATCCTACGCCGCCCCTTCCAACCCGTAGGGCGCATAACGCCTACGGCGTTATCCGCCAATGGTCCCGAGCACCGCTGTTCCGGCCGGCGGCGGATAACCGCGAACGGTTATTCGCCCTACGGTCGAGCACGGACGTAGGACTCCATCCGCGATGGGTTATCCGCCGCTCAAGAGCATCGCGGATAAATCCGCTCCTACGACGCTGACCCGCCCCTCACTTCACGTCGACGGTGATCTGCTTCGATTCCACGTTCGGCTCGAAGGGCACGTGGTTCTTGTCGCCCAGCAGCAGCTGCAGGGTGTGCTTGCCCGGCGGCAGGGTGATCTTGGTTTCCGTCTGGCCCTTGCCGAAGTGGCGGATGTTGTCGGTCATCGGCAGCGGCATGTCCATGGCCGGCTGCTCCTTGAGGTCGACCAGCAGGTGGTGGTGCCCGGTGCTCGGCGCGTCGACGCCGGCCGGGGCCACGCCCATGCCTTCCAGGCCGAACTTGACGGTGAAGGTCTGGCCGACGGTGGCGCCGTCCTGCGGTTCGATGAAATACACCTTGGCCCCCTCGGGCGCCGGGGTACGCGGCATGCCGGCCGCCAGCGCGGCGGTGGAGGCGGCTAGCAGCAGGCCGGCGAGGCCGAGGCAAGGCAACGTGAGCTTCATGGAGTTCTCCTTGTGAGCGGGATGGGGAGGCCCGGCACGCTAAAGCGAGCCTCCAGCGGGACTCTTCAGCATAGGCCGCCACGCCGACGGCTCAAGGGAAAGAGTGCTACAAGGGCTGTCGGGTGGCTCTACGCCGCGCCTTTCAGGCTACCACAGCGCGCTCAGCCGCCGGCTTCCAGGCCGGCCAGGCAGACCGCCGCCGCGTCCAGCTCCTCTTCGCTGAACACCAGCACGCCCATGCGCTTGAGCGCCGCCGCGGTGACGCCTTCGCCGGGCACGCGCAAGCCGGAGAAACTGCCGTCGTAGTTCTCGCGGTTGCCGCAGGAAGGGCTGCGCGCCTTGAGGATGGCCAGGCGGATGCCGTGACGGTCGACCAGCGCCATGGCCTGTTCGGCGCCGCGAACGAAGGCGCGGGTGACGTCCGCACCATCCACCGTCACCACTGGCGCCTGGCCTTCCAGCACCAGGGCGCCGCGGCCGCCGGGAATCTCCGCCGGCGCCCGCGGCGTGGGCAGGCCGCCGGCCACTTCCGGGCACAGCGCGACCACCCGGCCCTGCGCCTGCCAGCGTTCCAGCAGGTCGAAGGGGCCGTGGCTGCCACCGTCGTAGCGCACCCGGTGGCCCAGCAGGCAGCGGCTGACGAGAATCTTCTGCATGGGCGAAGCGCTCCCTTTTCGATCGCAACAGACTAGCCCGCACATCCGCCCCGGTCACCTGGCAACCGATGGCGGGCCCCCGACGGCGGCCGGGCCCATCCTTCGGCTGGAACTGCCGCGCCGGCATGGCGGGCCGGCCGCATCGCGCGCAGACTGCCTCGCCATATCGCCACCGCGAGGGAACCGCCACCATGGTCAAGTTTCTCGACAGCCTGCCGCACCTGCTCGGCGGCCTGCTGCTGTGCGCCGCCGGCGCCAGCCAGGCCGCGCTCGAACCGCTGGACAACGAAAACCTCGGCCGCATCAGCGGCCAGGACGGCCTGAGCATCCGCGCCGACGTCATGGCGAGCATCGGCAAGGCCGCCTGGGTCGACGACGGCGGCAGCGTCTCGCTGCGCAACGTGAAGATCGACAACGGCTGCACCAGCGCCGCCGTCTGCCCGGACGGCCGCGGCGGCGCGCTGCCCCTGGGCGCCGCGCAACTGGGCCTGAGCCTGCCGGTCTTCGGCGTCGAGCTGCCGACCCTGCAGGTCGACGTGGTCCAGGGCAGCAACGGCCAGCAGCAACTGGCGCTGACCCTGCCGGACCTGACCACCATCAACAAGCAGCTCAATGCCGGCGGCCTGCCGGCGCAGACCATCCGCGTGCGCGTCGCCGGCGACCTCTACGTCGGGGAAAGCCGCCTGGGCAGCCTGGAGGTCCGCGACATCCAGGACATCAGCGGCACCATCCGCGTCTGGGGCCACTGAGCCCTAGAGCGGGGCATCGCCGCGGCGGCGGAACCAGCCGGTCAGCGACAGGCGCTCGCGGTGGGCCGGCAGCACCTCGTGGGGGAACTCGCCGGAGAGGAACAGCACCAGGCTGCCGCCCAGCGGCGGCACGTCGTCGTGGCTGCCGTCGGCGAAGTACAGGCGCAGCTCGCCGGCGTGCTCGGGCAGCCAGCCGTCGTTGAGGTAGAGCACCGCCGACACGCTGCGGCGGTCATCGTCGCGGAAGCGGTCCAGGTGTTTCTGGTAGAAGGCGCCCGGCGGGTACAGGGCGAAGTGGCACTCGAAGTCCTCCAGGCCCAGGAACAGCGCGCGGTTGAGCGCCACGCGCAACTCGTCCATCAGCCCCAGGTAGCGATCGCAGGCCACGGCCTGGCCCGGCTCCAGCCACTGGATGCGGTCGCCGCGGATGCCCTCGCGCACCGCCTGGCCGGCACCGCGCCCCACCGAGGCCGAGGCCAGCTCGCCGGCGGCGGCGCGCTTGCGGCACTCCGTGGCCAGGGCGGCGACCAGGTCCGCGGGCAGGAAGTCGCGCTGCAGCGACCAGCCCCGTTCGGCCAGGTCGTCGACGGCGTTCTGCAGGGGGGAGGAATCGGAATGCGGGTTCATGCGCTATTGTAACGCCGGCGACAAGCGCCTCGACAAGCGGGGCCGGGCTTGCCGACAATAGCCGCGGCGGATGGCCACTGTCGCCAGGAGGACCCGATTTGCGTGCACTGCTTGCCCTAGCCCTGCTGATGCTGGGCCTACCCGTCCTGGCCGACGACTACCAGCGCCTGTACCAGGCCGCCGGCTGGCCGGAACAACGCGCGCACTTCAACGATGCCCTGCACGCCGCGCAGAAGCGCTACCAGGCCAACCTGCCGCCGGCGCTGTACCAGGCCCTGGTGAACAACAGCAACCAGCGCTTCGCCCCAGCGCAGATCGATGCCCGGGCGCTGGCCGGGCTGCGCCAGAACCTGGCGGACAGCGGGCCGGCGCTGGCCTTCTTCGAATCGCCCCTGGGGCACAAGATCGCCGCCGCGGAAACCCTCGCCACCCGCAGCGACCAGCTCGCCCAGTACGCCAACGGCCTGCCGCGCCAGCAGGCCACGCCGCAGCGCCAGCAGCTCGCTCAGCGCCTGAGCCGTGCCCTGCCGGCCAGCGAAGCGGGCGCCGAGGTCAGCATGGCGCTGGCCAGCGTGGCCGCCGACAGCCTCAGCCAGATGCTCCCCGGCCTGCTCGGCCAGGGCCAGGGGCTGCTCGAAGGGCAGCGGCAGAACGTCGTGCAGCAGATCGGCGCCGACCTCGACAACACCCTGCTGTACGTCTACCGCAGCCTCTCCGACGCCGAGCTGCAGCAGTTCGCCGACTTCGCCGAGTCGCCGGCCGGCCAGGCCTACTACCAGGCCGCCCTGGCCGCGGTGAAAGCCGGGCTGGCCTCCCCCGCCAACTAGCTCAGGCGCTCGCCGAGGAAGTCGAAGTAGCGCCGGCGCAGTGCCTCGCTCTCGTTGGCCAGGTGGTGCCGCGCGCCGGTGAGCAGCAGGCACTCGATGCGCTCGAACTTCTCCTCCAGCACCCTCAGGTTGTAGCGCCAGTCCACCGTTTCGTCGGCGTCGCCCTGCACCACCAGCAGGTTGCGCGGGCTGGGCGGCGCGCCCTCGATGTGCGGGATCCAGCGCGCCAGCGCGCCCACCCAGGCGGTGGGCAGGATGCGCGGCTGCAGCGGGTCGCGATCGCGGAGGAAGGCGAGGAAGCCGGCGTCGTTGGAGTTGTCGGTGAACTTGCGCGGGATGGAGTCGACGAAGGGCCGCAGCAGCTGGTAGCTGAGCTTCGACCAGCCCCAGGCCCGCGGCCGCACCAGCGGCGCCAGCAGCAGGGTGTGGCCCAGCTCCGGGCGCGGCGCGCCGGTGAGCAGGTAGTCCAGCAGGATGGCGCCGCCGGTGCTCTGCCCGAAGAGGTGCCAGGGTTGCGGCAGGTCCAGCTGCGCCGCCGCGTCCAGCAGGCCGGCGAGCACCGCCTGGTATTCGGCGAAGTCATTGATGCTGGCTGCCGCGCCGTCGGACAGGCCGTGCCCCGGCAGGTCGCAGGCGATCACCGCCAGGCCCAGGCCCAGCGCCCAGTCGACGACATGGCCGTACAGCCCCATGTGGTCGTAGTAGCCGTGCAGCAACAGCAGGCTGCCGCGGGCCAGGGCCGGGCGCCAGGTCTGCACGGCGATGCGGTAGCCGGCGCACTCGAGATAGCCCAGGCGGCTGTCCAGGCCCGGGTAGCGGGCCGCCAGGTCGAGCCCGTAGAAGGACTGGTAGGCGGCGACCTGGCCATCGCGCCCGGCTGCGGTCAGGGGTCGCAGGCGCTGGCGCAGCAGATCGGGCTGGAAGGCTTCTGGCATCGGGGTTTTCCGCGTTTACGGTGGCACGGGGGCGAGTGCCCGGCGGCAACCGGGCCGTTCTGCCGCGGGCGGCGGCATGGCACTCTTGGGGGCTATCTTACCGGGATTCGCCATGCCTGCCCGCCGCAAGCTCATCCTCGCCAGCCTGGCCGCACTGCTCGCCGGCGCCACCCTGCTGGGCGCCTACCAGTGGTTCCAGCAGCGCTACATCCGCCCCTTCGACACCCAGCCGACGCTGTTCAGCGGCGCCGGCCTGCAGTTGCCGGCGGGGCTGGCCGGCCCCGGCGCCATCCGCCTGGTGCATTTCTGGGACCCGGCCTGCCCGTGCAACGTCGGCAACCAGCAGCACCTGGCCGAGCTGCTGGCGCGCTTCGCGCCGCTCGGCGTGCAGTTCTTCGCCGTACGGAAACCCGCCAGCCAGGGCCGCCTGCCCGCCACCCTCCAGGCCCTGCAGCCGTTGGCCATGCCGCCCGGCGCCGAGGCGCTGCCGGCAAGCCCGGCAGTGGCCATCTGGGACCGCCAGGGCCGCCTGGCCTATTTCGGCCCCTATAGCGAAGGCGCGGTGTGCAGCTCGGCCAACAGCTTCATCGAGCCGGTGCTGCAGGCCCTCGTCGACGGCCGCCCGGTGCAGGCCACCCAGACCCTCGCGCAAGGCTGCTATTGCCCCTGGCGGGCGGACAGCCGGGCGCCAGCATCTACACTTGCCGGAGCCGGCCCATGAAGGGCCGGCGCGCGACTACAAGGAGCCTCCCATGCCGCTACGCCCCACCCTCGCCCTGTGCGCCCTGCTCGCCCTGCCGCTGCTGGCCGTCGCCGACGACCAGGCGCCCAACCCCGACCAGGTGATGTCCGAGCACAAGGCCGAGATCGACAACCGCCTGGCCGACATCGACTACAAGCGCAAGCGCATCGTCGAAGCCAACATGAACCTCACCGACAAGGAAGGCGAGGCGTTCTGGCCGATCTACAACACCTACCGCAGCGAAGCCGAGAAGCTGAGCAAGCAGCACCTGGCGCTGATCCTCGACTACGCCAGGTCCTACAACACCGGCAAGGTCGCCGATGCCGACGCCAGCAAGCTGATCACGCGCGCCGAGAAGCTCCAGCAGATGCGCCTGGACCTGCGCAACCGCTACATCACGCGCATGGCCAAGGCCGTCTCGCCGACGCGCGCCATGCGCTTCCTGCAGATCGAGACACAGCTCGACGCCATGGCCCTGCTGGACGTGTCCCGCGAGATCCCGCTGGCCGAATGAACCCGGCGCGGGTCGCCTCAACGCGCCTGCGCCATCTCCCGCAAACGCCGCCGGTAGGCCTCCGGCGGCACCCCGAACCAGCGCCGGAAGGCGCGGTAGAACGGCGACAGCTCGGCGAAGCCGCAGGTCCGCGCGACCTCGCGGATGGCCACGCCTTCGGCCAGCAGCTCGGTGGCGCGCTGGCGGCGCACTTCCTCGTGCAGCTCGCGGAAGCCGCTGCCCTGCCCGGCCAGGCTGCGCTGCAGGGCCCCGGCCGGCAGCCCCAGCAGCTCGGCGCAGGCCTCCAGGGTGCAGGGCTCGCGGCCCAGGCGGTGGGCCAGCAGGTAGCGCAGGCGGTTGAGCAGGTCGTTCTCCTGCAGGCGTTGCAATTCCTCCTCGGCATGCCGGGTGAGCACGCCGTGCAAGGCAGCGTTGGCCGTGCGCGACGGACGTCGCAGCAGGGCGCGGGGGAACAGCAGGGCATCGTGTTCGCAGGCGAAGCGCGGCGTCAGCCCGAACAGCCGGCGGTGCTCGGCCAGGCGCCGGGGCGCGGCGTGGCGGAACTCGATGGCGGAACAGGCGAACTCGTCGTCGGTGACCGCCTTCAGCAGCTTGATGAACAGCAGCAGCAGGCATTCCATCTGCTGGCGCAGCGGCGGGCAGTCGCGGTAGTGGATGTCGAGCACCAGCCGCACCTGCTCGCCCTCCTCGCGCAGCTGCGCGGCCAGGCCGCCGGAAAGGATGTGCTGGAAGCGCAGGAAGCTGTGCAGCGCCTGCTCCAGGTCGCGGCTGGCGAGCAGCAGGTAGCCGACCACGTCGAGCAGGCGCGGCTTCATCGCCTCGCCCAGGTGCAGGCCGATGTCCGCGTCGCCGCTAAGCTCCGGCAGCGCCGCCCAGAACAACGGCACCTCGTCGTGCAGCAGGCGGCCGTCGGCGCTCACCGGCGCCAGGCGCACCCGGCGCAGCGCCTGGCGGTAGATGCGCGCCGGCTCCAGCCCCAGGCTGGCCAGGGCCTCGTAGAGCAGGCGGCGCAGGGTGGCCGAGTGGGTGAGTGGTGCGCGCGCAGCGGGCATGCGGCCTCCTTTTGACCGAAGACTTGCAGCTTGCGGGCGTTTGGTCAATGCAAGCGCCCGGCGCGAATGCGCAGAATCCGCGCAGAACAACAAGGAGAGCCTTGCATGAAACGTACGTTGACCGTTCTTGCCGTGCTGGTGGCGGCGGCCGCCGCCGGGGGTGCCTGGTACCTGCATGGCAAGCAGCCGACCCGCGACGGCCTGGCCGGGCTGCCGGGGCTGCAGGCCGAGGTCGAGGTGCGCTACGACGAGCGTGGCGTGCCGCACATCCGTGCGCAGAACGAAAGCGACCTGTACCGCGCGCTGGGCTACGTGCACGCCCAGGACCGGCTGTTCCAGATGGAGATGCTGCGCCGCCTGGCCAACGGCGAACTGGCCGAGGTGCTGGGGCCCAAGCTGGTGGACACCGACCGCCTGTTCCGCACCCTGCGCCTGCGCAGCCATGCCGCCGAGTACGCCGCCCGCCAGGACCGCCAGTCGCCGGCCTGGAAAGCCCTGCAGGCCTACCTGGACGGCATCAACCAGTACCAGGCCAGCCACCCGAAGCCGCTGGAGTTCGACGTGCTGGGCATCCCCAAGCGGCCGTTCACGGTGGAGGACACCCTCGCCGTGTCCGGCTACCTGGCCTACAGCTTCGCCGTGGCCCTGCGCACCGAGCCGGTGCTCACCTACATCCGCGACGACCTGGGCGCCGACTACCTGAAGGCCTTCGACCTGGCCTGGCACCCCGAGGGCGTGCTGCAGCGGCCCACCGCGCTGGCCGCCGGCGACTGGAAGGACCTCGGCGCCCTGGCGCAGATCAGCCAGCAGGCCCTGGAGGCCGCCGGCCTGCCACAGTACGAGGGCAGCAACGCCTGGGTGGTCTCCGGCAGCCGCACGCGCAGCGGCAGGCCATTGCTGGCGGGCGATCCGCACATCCGCTTCGCCGCGCCCTCGGTGTGGTACGAGGCGCAGCTCAGCGCCCCGGGCTTCGAACTCTACGGCCACCACCAGGCCCTGGTGCCCTTCGCCATGCTCGGCCACAACAAGGACTTCGGCTGGAGCCTGACCATGTTCCAGAACGACGACATGGACCTGGTGGCCGAGAAGACCAACCCGGCCAACCCCGAGCAGGTCTGGTACCACGGCCAATGGGTGGACCTCGCGCGCGAGGAGCAGAGCATCGCGGTCAAGGGCCAGGCGCCGGTCAGGCTGGTGCTGCGCAGCTCGCCCCACGGGCCGATCGTCAACGACGCCCTGGGCGCCGCCTCGGGCAAGACGCCCATCGCCATGTGGTGGGGCTTCCTGCAGACCGAGAACCCGCTGCTGGACGCCTTCTACCACCTCGACCGCGCCGACACCCTGGACAAGGCCCGCGCCGCCGCCGCGCAGATCCACGCGCCGGGGCTCAACGTGGTCTGGGCCAACACCCGCGGCGACATCGCCTGGTGGGCCTCGGCGCAGCTGCCGCGGCGCCCGGCCGGCGTCGAGCCCAACTTCATCCTCGACGGCAGCACCGCCGCGGCGGACAAGGACGGCTTCTACCCCTTCGTCGAGAACCCCCACGAGGAGAACCCGGCGCGCGGCTACATCGTCTCGGCCAACTTCCAGCCGGTGCCCGCCAACGGCCGGCCGATCCCCGGCTACTACAACCTGGCCGACCGCGGCCAGCGCCTGGACCAACGCCTGGCCGACGCCTCGGTGAAGTGGGACCTGCAGAACAGCCAGGCGCTGCAGCTGGACACCGGCACCGACTACGGCCCGCGCACCCTGGCCCCGCTGCTGCCGAGCCTGCGCCAGGTGGCGGCCGGCGACCAGGAGAAGGCACTGGTGGAGCAACTGGCGGCCTGGAAGGGCGACTACCCGCTGGACTCGGTGGCCGCCACCCTGTTCAGCCAGTTCCTCTACCAGTTGGCCTACGCCGCCATGCACGACGAGATGGGCGACGCCTTCTTCAACACCCTGCTGAGCACCCGGGCGATCGACAGCGCCTTGCCGCGGCTGGCCGCCGACGACACCTCGCCCTGGTGGGACGACCGCGGCACGGCGCAGAAGGAAAGCCGCGCGGACATCGTCAGGGCCGCCTGGCAGGCGAGCCTTGCGCACCTGCGCGACACCTTCGGCCAGGACCCGGCCAATTGGAGATGGGGCGAGGCGCACACCCTCACCCACGTGCACCCGCTGGGCATGCAGAAGCCGCTGGACCGCCTGTTCAACATCGGCCCCTTCGCCGCCCCCGGTGGCCACGAGGTGCCGAACAACCTCTCGGCGCCCATCGGCCCGGCGCCCTGGGCCGTCACCTACGGGCCCTCGACGCGGCGCCTGGTGGACTTCGCCGACCCGACCCACGCCCTGGGCATCAACCCGGTGGGCCAGAGCGGCGTGCTGTTCGACGCGCACTACAAGGACCAGGCCGAGGACTACGTCGAAGGCCGCTACCACGCCGAGCATTTCCAGCCCGACGAGGTCGCCGCCAACAGCCATGGCCTGCTCAGGCTGGTCCCGCAGGGCCGCTAGCTGGCGCCGAAAACGACGAACCCCGCGCAATGCGGGGTTCGTCGTTTCCGTGAGAAGGGACTGCGGGAGGCGCCGAAGCTCCCTGGCGCGTTATTCCCCCTAGGGATAACTGTCGGGGTGTTGTATTTGCGCACCACCTCCCGCCTGGGTGCTGTGGTAAGCACTGGCAAGTTGCCCGGGATCACGGAGGCCGACCAAGCTGCGGGGAATAGCCGGCAACCGCCAACGGACACACTGAATAGTAGTTGGCAAATGCGTGGAAGTTGCAGCGATTGACTGTCAGATTCTTCTGAGAAAACAGATTCTTCTTGCCCTTCGGCATATGTCCGCACCCCCAAAAACATGGGCCACCCGAAGGTGGCCCATGGCTTTCGCAGGCACCGGCTGCAGCCGGCCGACAAGACGACGTCAGGCGGTGGCCGGCGAACCTTTCTGCCAGTCGGTGGCCGTGGCTTCCATGGCCTCCTGGACGGCACGCTTGCGGCGCTCCTCGGCCTGGCGGGTGAAGTACCAGGCGAAGAAGGTGAACAGCGAGACGGTCAGCAGGATCAGGCTGGCCACCGCGTTGATCTCCGGCTTCACGCCCAGGCGCACGGCGGAGAACACTTCCATCGGCAGGGTGGTGGAGCCGGGGCCGGACACGAAGCTGGCCAGCACCAGGTCGTCCAGCGACAGGGCGAAGGACATCATGCCGCCGGCCGCCAGCGAAGGCGCGATCATCGGGATGGTGATCAGCAGGAACACTTTCCAGGGCTTGGCGCCCAGGTCCATGGCCGCTTCCTCGATGGACAGGTCCAGTTCACGCAGGCGCGCCGACACCACCACCGCCACGTAGGACGAGCAGAAGCTGGTGTGGGCGATCCAGATGGTGACGATGCCGCGCTCCTGCGGCCAGCCGATCAGCTGGGCCATGGCCACGAACAGCAGCAGCAGCGACAGACCGGTGATCACCTCGGGCATGACCAGCGGCGCGGTGACCATGCCGCCGAACAGCGTGCGCCCGCGGAAACGCGGGATGCGCGTCAGCACGAAGGCCGCCAGGGTGCCCAGGGCCACCGAGGAAATCGCCGTGTACACGGCGATTTCCAGGGAGCGGAACACCGAGCTGATCAGCTGGGTGTTGTCCAGCAGGCCGACGTACCACTTCACCGACCAGCCGCCCCACACCGTCACCAGCTTGGAGCCGTTGAAGGAGTAGATGACCAGGATGACCATCGGCACGTAGATGAACAGCAGGCCCAACACCAGCATGATGTTGGAGAACGACCAGCGCTTGTTCATACCTTGCCCTCCAGTTCCTTCGCTTGGTTCTTGTTGAACAGGATGATGGGCACGATGAGGATCGCCAGCATGACCACCGCCAGGGCGGATGCCACCGGCCAGTCACGGTTGTTGAAGAACTCCTGCCACAGCACCTTGCCGATCATCAGCGTCTCGGGGCCGCCGAGCAGTTCCGGGATGACGAACTCGCCCACCGCCGGGATGAACACCAGCATGCAGCCGGCGATGATGCCGTTCTTCGACAGCGGCACGGTGATCTTCCAGAAGCTGGTGAAGTTGCGCGCGCCGAGGTCGGAAGCGGCTTCCAGCAGGCTCATGTCATGCTTCACCAGGTTGGCGTACAGCGGCATCACCATGAACGGCAGGTACGAGTAGACGATACCGATGTACACCGCCAGGTTGGTGTTGAGGATGGTCAGCGGTTCGTTGATCACCCCCAGCCACATCAGGAAGCCGTTGAGCAGCCCGTTGTTGGACAGGATGCCCATCCAGGCGTACACGCGGATCAGGATCGCCGTCCAGGTCGGCATCATGATCAGCAGCAGCAGGACGGTCTGCATTTCCTTGCTGGCGCGGGCGATGGCGTAGGCCATCGGGTAGCCGATCAGCAGGCACAGGAAGGTGCTGATCGCCGCCATCTTCAGCGAGCCCAGGTAGGCATCGATGTAGAGCGGGTCGTCCGTCAGCATCAGGTAGTTGCCGAGGTTCAGCACCAGCTGCAGGGTCTGGTCGGCGTACTGGAACACTTCGGTGTACGGCGGGATGGCCACGTCCGCTGCCGCCAAGCTGATCTTCAGCACGATGGCGAAGGGCAGCAGGAAGAACAGGAACAGCCAGATGAACGGCACACCGATCACGGCGTGCCGGCCACGCGGCAGGCGCTTCATGAGCGATTTGCTGATGTTCATGATTGCAGCACCACACCGCTGTCGTCGTACCAGCTGATGTACACCGGCTGGTCCCAGGTCGGGCGCGCCACGTGGCGTTCGGCGTTGGCCATGAAGGCCTGGACGATCATCCCCGAGGCCAGCTTGATGTAGTACACCGAGTGGCCGCCGAGGTAGGCGATGTCGTAGACGGTGCCCTGGGCCCAGTTGAAGCCCTCGTGCTCGAGGTTCTCCGGCTTCTGCGCGGAAACCATGACCTTCTCCGGACGCAGCGCGTAGGTGATGCGCTTGTCTTCGGCACGGGTGCTGATGCCGTGGCCGATGTAGATCGGGTTCTCCAGCTGCGGGCAGGCGATCACCGCGTGGTCCTGCACGTCCTCGACCAGTTGGCCGTCGAACATGTTGACGTTGCCGATGAACTCGCAGATCAGGCGGCTGGCCGGGGTCTCGTAGATGTCCATCGGGCTGCCGATCTGCTCGATGCAACCCAGGTGCATGATGGCGATGCGCTGGGCCATGGTCATGGCCTCTTCCTGGTCGTGGGTCACCATCACGCAGGTCACGCCGACGCGCTCGATGATCTCCACCAGCTCCAGCTGCATCTGCGAACGCAGCTTCTTGTCCAGGGCGCCCATGGGCTCGTCGAGCAGCAGCAGCTTCGGCCGCTTGGCCAGCGAACGGGCCAGGGCCACGCGCTGGCGCTGGCCGCCGGACAGCTGGTGCGGCTTGCGCTTGGCGTACTGGGTCATCTGCACCAGCTTGAGCATCTCCTCGACGATCTTGTCGATCTCGGCCTTGGGCAGGCCGTCCTGCTTCAGGCCGAAGGCGATGTTCTGCGCCACCGACATGTGCGGGAAGAGCGCATAGGACTGGAACATCATGTTGATCGGCCGCTCGTAGGGCGGCAGGTCGGTGATGTCCTGGCCGTCCAGGAAGATGCGACCTTCGGTCGGCCGCTCGAAGCCGGCCAGCATGCGCAACAGGGTGGATTTACCGGAACCGGAACCGCCGAGCAATGCGAAGATCTCGCCCTTCTTGATGGTCAGGGAAACACTGTCCACCGCAAGGGTTTCGTCGAACTGCTTGGTGACCCGGTCGATTTTTACCAACACCTCTTTGGGCTGCTGGTCGCCCGCGAGGGCTTTCTTGTAGGCACCGGAGGCTATAGCCATTACCACAACTCCCAACTTTTAGACGCCCGGCCCCCGCGGCCGGGCGTACTCGGATTGCTTACTTGCCGGACTTGATCTTGGTCCAGGAACGGGTCATGAGGCGCAGGATCTTCGGCGGCAACTCGTGCTGCACGAAGAGCTTGTCGAGTACCTCCTGAGGTGGGTACACCTCGGGATTGTCGCGCACGGACTCATCCATGAATTCGCCAGCCTTGGGGTTCGGGTTGGCGTAACCGACGTAATCGCTGACCTTGGCGATCACCTCGGGCTTGAGCAGGTAGTTGATGAAGGCGTGGGCCTGCTTGGGGTTCGAGGCGTCCTTGGGGATCGCCAGGATGTCGAACCACAGGTTGGCACCTTCCTTGGGGATCGCATAGGCGATGTTCACGCCCTTGCCGGCTTCCTTGGCGCGGTTGGCGGCCTGGAACACGTCGCCGGAGAACCCGGCGGCGACGCAGATGTTGCCGTTGGCCAGGTCCGAGATGTACTTGGAGGAATGGAAATAGGTGACGTACGGGCGTACCGCCATCAGCTTGGCCTCGGCCTTCTCGTAGTCGGCCGGGTTGGTGCTGTTGGGGTCCAGGCCCAGGTACTTGAGCACGGCCGGCACCATTTCGTCGCCCGAATCGAGGAAGGCGACGCCGCACTGGCTGAGCTTCTTCATGTTCTCGGGCTCGAAGAGCACGGCCCAGGAGTCGATCTTGTCGACGCCGAGCACGGCCTTGACCTTGTCGACGTTGTAGCCGATGCCGTTGGTGCCCCACAGGTACGGCACGCCGTACAGGTTGCCCGGGTCGTTGGCTTCCAGCTGCTTCATCAGCTTGGGATCGAGATTCTTCCAGTTCGGCAGCTGGCTCTTGTCCAGCTTCTGGAAGGCACCGGCCTTGATCTGGCGGCCGAGGAAGTGGTTGGACGGCACCACGATGTCGTAACCGGTGCGGCCGGCCAGCAGCTTGCCTTCGAGGGTTTCGTTGGAGTCGAAGACGTCGTACACCGGCTTGATGCCGGTTTCCTTCTCGAAATCGGCCAGGGTGGTCTCGCCGATGTAGTCGCTCCAGTTGTAGATGTGGACGGTCGGCTCGGCCTGCGCCACGGCGGCGCCCAGGCCCAACGTTGAGATGGCGGCGATCAGGGTATTGCGGAAGGGAATTCGCACACGTCGGTCCTCTCGTTGTTATGAAGCTTCTTTGTCTGGTTGGCTTTTTTACAGCTTGTTCAGGGCCTTCCGTGGCGCGCACGAGCGCTAAATGCAGCCCGGTCGGAAACGAGAGCGCTGCAACCAACGGTCATCCCACTGCAGATGATCCGTGTGTTCCGGAAGGCGGCAGCGGCGCCACCGCTTTCCGCAAGGGCCCGGCCGTTCGGGACGAGCGGCCGGGCCATGCCGTCACTTGCCGGACTTGATGGTGGTCCAGCTGCGCGTCATCAGGCGCTGGGTCTTCGCCGGCAGGTCCGGGAAGGCGTACAGCTTCTTCATGACCTCGTCGCTCGGGTAGATGCCCGGGTCGTTACGGATTTCCTCGTTCACCAGCGGAGTGGCCGCGGCGTTGGCGTTCGGGTAGGAGACGGTGTCGGAGATCTCGGCGATCACCTTCGGCTCGAGCAGGAAGTTGATCCACTTCAGCGCGCCTTCGGGGTTCTCGGAGTCCTTCGGAATGGCCACGGTGTCGAAGAAGGCGCCGGCGCCTTCCTTCGGAATGTGGTAGGCCACCTTCACGTTGTTCTTGGCTTCCACCGCGCGGGACTTGGCCTGGTAGATGTCACCCGAGTAGCCGATGGCCACGCAGATGTTGCCGTTGGCCAGGTCCGAGATGTACTTGGAGGAGTGGAAGTAGGTGATGTACGGGCGGATCTTCAGGAACAGGTCCTCGGCGGCCTTGATTTCCTTCGGGTCCTGGCTGTCCGGCTTGTAGCCCAGGTAGTGCAGGGCCGCCGGCAGCATCTCGGTGGGCGAGTCGAGGAAGCTCACGCCGCATTGCTTCAGCTTCTGGATGTTCTCGGGCTTGAACACCAGGTCCCAGGAATCCACCGGGGCGTTGTCGCCCAGCGCGGCCTTGACCTTGTCCGGGTTGTAGCCGATGCCGATGGTGCCCCACATGTAGGGGATGGCGAACTTGTTGCCCGGGTCGCTGACCTCGAGGGTCTTCATGATGTCCGGGTTGAGGTTCTTCCAGTTCGGCAGCTTGGAACGGTCCAGCGGCTGGTAGACGCCGGCCTTGATCTGCTTGGCCAGGAAGGAGTTCGACGGCACCACCACGTCGTAGCCCGACTTGCCGGCCAGCAGCTTGGCCTCCAGCACTTCGTTGCTGTCGTAGACGTCGTAGACCACCTTGATGCCGGTGGCCTTGGTGAACTCGTCAACCGTGTTCGGGGCGATGTAGTCGGACCAGTTGTAAACGTGCAGTACCTTGTCATCGGCCTGTGCCATGCCGGCCACAGCGCCCGCCAGAGTCATGGCGAGCAGGGTCTTGCCGAAGGTCTTGAACATGCGGGTAGCTCCAATTGTTTTTGATGTTCCGGGTGGCGTCGGCGGCTTCCCGCCTTCACCACCCGGTGAGCCTGGCCAACGCACAGGCGCAGTCTGTCAAAGGTCCGGTGAAAGACTCAAGACAGCGCTACGGCGGCGGTTTGATCGAGGCACTTGCGCGCCAGGGTGATCAACTCGTCGATCTCCGGCTTGGTGATGACCAGCGGCGGCGAAATAATCATAGTGTCTCCCACCGCGCGCATGATCAGGCCGTTGCGGAAGCAGTGCTCGCGGCACAGCATGCCGACGCCGTTCTCGAAGCGCTCGCGGGTCTTCTTGTTCTTCACCAGCTCCAGCGCGGCCACCATGCCGACGCCGCGGGCCTCGCCCACCAGCGGGTGGTCGGCCAGCTCCTGCCAGCGCTTCTGCAAGTAGGGTGCCGTTTCCGCCTTCACGGTCTCGACGATCTTCTCCTCGCGCAGGATGCGGATGTTCTCCAGGGCCACCGCTGCGGCCACGGGGTGACCAGAGTAAGTGAAGCCGTGGTAGAACTCGCCACCCTCATTCAGGGTATCGACGATCTCGTCGCGGACGATTACGCCGCCCATGGGGATGTAGCCGCTGGTCAGGCCCTTGGCGATCGGCATCAGGTCCGGGGCGTTGCCGTAGTACTGGCTGCCGAACCACTCGCCGGTACGGCCGAAGCCGCAGATGACTTCGTCGGCGATGAACAGGATCTCGTACTTGGCGAGGATCTCGCGGATCTTCGGCCAGTAGGTTTCCGGCGGGACGATCACGCCACCGGCGCCCTGGATCGGCTCGGCGATGAAGGCGGCGACGTTCGCCTCGCCGACTTCGAGAATCTTCTTCTCCAGTTGCTCGGCGGCCCAGACGCCGAACTCTTCCGCCGACATGTCGCCGCCCTCGCCGTACCAGTAGGGCTGGGCGATGTGCACGATGCCCGGGATCGGCAGGTCGCCCTGGCCGTGCAGGGCCTTCATGCCGCCGAGGCTGACGCCGGCGACGGTGGAGCCGTGGTAGCCGTTCCAGCGGCCAATGACCACCTTCTTCTGCGGCTTGCCCTTGATCGACCAGTAGTGGCGGACCATGCGCAGCACGGTGTCGTTGGACTCCGAGCCGGAGCCGGTGAAGAACACGTGGTTCATGCCTTCGGGGGCGATGTCGGCGATGGCCTTGGCCAGTTCCAGCACGGGCGGGTGCGCGGTCTGGAAGAACAGGTTGTAGTAGGGCAGCTCGAGCATCTGCTTGTAGGCGACCTCGGCGAGCTCCTTGCGACCATAGCCGACGTTCATGCACCACAGGCCGGCCATGCCATCGAGGATCTTGTTGCCCTCGCTGTCCCACAGGTACACGCCCTCGGCCTTGGTGATGATGCGCGCACCCTTCTCGTTCAGCTGCTTGTAGTCGGTGAACGGAGCCAGGTGGTGTTCGCGGCTGAGCGCCTGCCAGTGTTGGGTCTGGGCGCTGGTCTGTTTCGTCATTTTGGTAAAACCTCTCTGTAATGAACACGGGGCCCGGCCGGCAGGGCCGGACCCCACGCCGATCAGACGGACAGCAGGAGGAACTCCCGCTCCCAGGAACTGATCACCCGCTTGAAGTTCTCGTGTTCGGCACGTTTCACCGCGACGTAGCCGCGGATGAACTTGCTGCCCAGGTACTGTTCAAGGGTCTTGCTGCCTTCCATGGTTTCCAGTGCCGCCTCGATGGTCAGCGGCAGGCGCAGGTTACGTCGTTCGTAGCCGCGGCCCTTGACCTGGGCACTGGGTCTGATGCCTTCGACCATGCCGATGTAGCCGCACAGCAGGCTGGCGGCCAGGGCCAGGTACGGGTTGGCGTCGGCGCCGGCCAAGCGGTTTTCCACGCGGCGGTTCTCCGGGTTGGAATCCGGCACGCGCAGGCCCACGGTACGGTTCTCCTCGCCCCACTCGACGTTCACCGGCGCCGAGGTGTCGGGCAGGAAGCGGCGGAACGAGTTGACGTTCGGGGCGAACAGCGGCAGGGCCTCGGGGATGAAGCGTTGCAGGCCGCCGACGTGGTGCAGGAACAGCTCGCTCATGGTGCCGTCGGCATTGGAGAAGATGTTCTTGCCGGTCTTGATGTCGATGATGCTCTGGTGCAGGTGCATGGCGCTGCCCGGCTCGCCGGTCATCGGCTTGGCCATGAAGGTCGCGGCCACGTTGTGCTTGAGTGCGGCCTCGCGCATGGTGCGCTTGAACACCAGGATCTGGTCGGCCAGGTCCAGGGCATCGCCGTGACGGAAGTTGATTTCCATCTGCGCGGTGCCTTCCTCGTGGATCAGGGTGTCCAGGTCCAGGCCCTGCGCCTCGCACCAGTCGTACATGTCCTCGAACAGCGGGTCGAATTCGTTCGCCGCGTCGATGGAGAAGGACTGGCGGCCGGTTTCCTGGCGCCCGGAACGGCCCACGGGGGCCTGCAGCGGGTAGTCGGGGTCGTCGCTGCGCTTGGTCAGGTAGAACTCCATCTCCGGCGCCACGATGGGCTTCCAGCCCTTGTCGGCGTAGAGCTTGAGCACGCGCTTCAAGATATTGCGCGGCGACAGCTCGATGGGGTTGCCGAGCTTGTCGTAGGTGTCGTGGATGACCATCGCGGTGGGCTCGATGGCCCAGGGGACGAGGAACACGGCATTCTCGTCCGGGCGGCAGACCATGTCGATGTCCGCCGGGTCCAGCAGGTCGTAGTAGATGTCGTCCTCGACGTAATCACCGGTCACGGTCTGCAGGAGCACGGACTCCGGCAGGCGCATGCCCTTCTCGTTGAGGAATTTGTTGGTCGGCGCGATCTTGCCCCGGGCAATCCCGGTCAGGTCGGCGATCATGCATTCCACTTCGGTGATCTTGCGTTCCTTCAGCCAGCCGGTCAGCTGGTCTAGCTTGGTAGTCATAAAGACCTCAGGGTGTGAGAGCCCGGCCCCAACCGCCGGGCTCAACGTTGCCCCGCCCTCTTGCTGCAGGCTTTGCCGAATGCCTGGAAGATGGCGAGATAGTTGGGATTGGATCGGACCTGCCACTCCGGGTGCCACTGCACGCCGAGGGCGAAGGCCCTGGCACCTTCTACGGAGAAGGCTTCGACCAACCCGTCAGGCGCCAGTGCTTCTACGCGAAGGCCCGGCGCCAGACGTGCAACGCCTTGGCCATGAATGGAATTGACCTGGATCTGCGCCGGCAAGCCGATGCCGGCGAGAACGCCGCCCGGCTGCACGTCGACGACGTGGCGCGGGGCGTACTGCACCTCGACCGGCTCGTCGTCCGGCTCGCGGTGGTCCATGAATCCTGAAGTATCGTGCACCTTCTGGTGCAGCGTGCCGCCGAGAGCCACGTTGATCTCCTGGAAACCGCGGCAGATGCCGAGTACCGGCACGCCAGCGGCGATCGCAGCGCGAATGAGCGGCAGTGTAGTAGCGTCTCGGGCGATGTCATGCAAAGTGCCTGCATCGCTCGCGGGCCCACTATAATGATGAGGCTCGACGTTCGACGGTGATCCGCTGAACAGCAGCCCATCGAGGCTGGAGAGCAAGGTGTCCTGGTCGAGAGCCTCGCCCAGGGCGGGAATGATCAACGGTAGACCATTGGCCCCGGCCACCACGGCGCTGACGTATTTGTCGCCGACGGTATGGCTGGTTTTATGACCGACTTGCCTGACGCAGGCGGTCACGCCTATTAACGGCAGGCGAGACATGGGACACCCGTGCTTGTAAGTGTTATGGGTTGCGACCGAGCTTAGCGCTGTTCATTTTTTTACACAATAGTCCTGTAAAAAATCGCACACGCCTCGCTGAACATCCCATGACAACACGCTTTCACGGCCCCTGAGACAAGCCGAAATGCCCCAGAAATGGCCACCTTGCACCATAAGCGGGCAGGAAGTGGCGCTATTGACATCAACAGGCCTTTCGGATTGACTCACACCCTAGCCCCCGAATGATTGATATTTTTAACAATAAAGGTGTTGCACCATGTCGGTACCCCCGAGTGCCGTTCCGCTCTCAGAAGCGACCGAGTTCCTGAAGGAACACCCCGAGGTCCAGTTCGTCGACCTCCTTATTGCAGATATGAATGGCGTGGTTCGCGGCAAGCGCATCGAGCGCACCAACCTGCCGAAAGTCTACGAGAAAGGCATCAATCTCCCCGCTTCGCTGTTTGCCCTCGACATCACTGGCTCCACCGTTGAAAGCACCGGCCTTGGCCTGGACATTGGCGACGCCGACCGTGTCTGCTATCCCATCCCCGACACCATAGCCATGGAACCCTGGCAGAAGCGCCCGACCGCGCAACTGCTGATGACCATGCATGAAATGGAAGGCGCGCCCTTCTTCGCCGACCCGCGTGAAGTCCTGCGCCAGGTCATCCAGAAATTCACCGACATCGGCCTGAGCATAGTCGCGGCCTTCGAACTGGAGTTCTACCTGATCGACCAGGAGAACGTGAACGGCCGTCCGCAGCCGCCGCGTTCGCCCATCTCCGGCAAGCGCCCGCAATCGGTACAGGTCTACTCCATCGACGACCTCGACGAGTATGCCGACTGCCTGCAGGACATCATCGACGGCGCCCGCGCCCAGGGCATCCCGGCCGACGCCATCGTCAAGGAAAGCGCCCCGGCGCAGTTCGAGGTCAACCTCCACCACGTCAACGATGCGCTCAAGGCCTGCGACTACGCGGTGCTGCTCAAGCGCCTGATCAAGAACGTGGCATACGACCACGAGATGGACTCGACCTTCATGGCCAAGCCCTACCCGGGCCAGGCCGGCAACGGTCTGCACGTTCACGTGTCGCTGCTGGACAAGGACGGCAAGAACATCTTCGCCAGCGAGGATCCCGAGCAGAACGCCGCGTTGCGTCACGCGATCGGCGGTGTGCTCGAGACCCTGCCGGCCTCCATGGCCTTCCTCTGCCCGAACGTCAACTCCTACCGCCGTTTCGGCTCGGCCTTCTTCGTGCCGAACGCGCCGAGCTGGGGCCTGGACAACCGTACCGTGGCCCTGCGCGTGCCCACCGGCGCGGCGGAAGCGGTACGCCTGGAACACCGGGTAGCCGGCGCGGACGCCAACCCCTACCTGCTGCTGGCCGCGGTCCTCGCCGGCGTCCACCACGGCCTGACCAACAAGGTCGAGCCGGGCGCGCCCATCGAGGGCAACGCCTACGAGCAACTGGAGCAGAGCCTGCCGAACAACCTGCGCGATGCCCTGCGCGAGCTGGACGACAGCGACGTGATGAACAAGTACATCAGCCCCGAGTACATCGACATCTTCGTCGCGTGCAAGGAACACGAGCTGCAGGAGTTCGAGTATTCGATCTCCGACCTCGAGTACAACTGGTACCTGCACACCGTATAGGAAACGCCCCGGACAACGCCGGCCCCGCGCCGGCGTTCGTCCGATCGCCTTGCCCGCCGGGCGGCCGCAGTGCACGACTGCGCCATGCCTTCCCGGCCGGGCGGGCTTACCTCGCCTCACCCTGCTCTGCCGCTCCACGCTGCAACCAAGCCCCGGAATGGCCGCCGGCCGTCCATGCTGTGCCTTGACATACAGGGAGAATGCCAATGCCACGCCTGCTCGCCCCGCTGTTGCTGCTGCTCTGCCCACTGTTCGCCCAGGCCGAGGACGTCATCCGCGTCTACAACTGGAACGACTACATCGCCCCGGAAGCGCTCAAGGATTTCGAGAAGGCCAGCGGCGTCCGTGTCGAGTACCACACCTACAGCACCGCCGAGGAACTGAAACAGGCGCTGCACTCCGGCGAGAAGATCGACGTCGCCGTCCCCTCCCACAACGACCTGCCGCAGCTGATCAAGGACAAGCTGATCCAGCCGCTGGACTTCACCCGCCTGCCCAACCGCAGCCACCTCGACCCGCAACTGATGAGCAAGCTGGCCGCCGTCGACCCCGACAACCGCCATGCCGTGCCCTACCTGTGGGGCGCCGTGGGCCTGGCGGTGAACCAGCCGCAGGCCGAGAAGGCCCTGGGCGGGCCGGTGCCGGACAGCTGGGGCCTGCTGTTCGACCCGCAATACAGCGCGCGCCTGAAGAGCTGCGGCATGAGCCTGCTGGACGCGCCCGACGAGACCTTCTCGGTGCTGATGAACTACCAGGGGCGCAACTTCGCCCGCAGCGCGCCGACGCAGATCCGCCGCGCAGGCCAGGTGCTCGCGGCGCTGCGCCCGAACCTGCGCTACATCGATAGCGAGCGCTACATCCAGGACCTCAACGACGGCAAGCTGTGCGTGGCCATGGCCTGGGTCGGCGACGCCCTGCACGCGGCCCGCGCCGGGCAGCCGGTGCACTTCGTGGTGCCGCAGGAAGGCTCGGTGCTGTTCATCGACAACCTGGTGGTGCCCAGCAGCGCCCAGCACCCGGACCTGGCCCTGCGCTTCATCGACTTCATGCTGCAGCCGAAGGTCGCCGCCCAGGTCACCGCCGCCACCCTCTACCCGAACGCCAACGTCGACGCCGCGGCCTTCCTCGACGCCGAACTGCGCCAGCAGCCGGGCCTGTACCCGGACCAGGAGACCAAGCGCCGCCTGTTCGCCCTGGAAATCGCCCCGGAAAAGACCGCCCCGGTGCTCAAGGAAACCTGGGACAAGCTGCTGGCCGACCACTGACGGCCAGCGGCGCGCCGCCACGCCACGGCGGCGCCAAGCCTGCGAACTTGCTCCGGGCGCCTGAGCTGAAGTCCAATAGCCGCTCATGCCCGGAGAACCCCATGCCCGCCCCCACCAGCTCCCGCAAGCCCCGCGCCAGCA